>CAWFVW010000012.1:0-351141 GCA_963819395.1 uncultured Acidobacteriota bacterium | reverse complement strand
GGGCAATCGCATCTAAATGGCCGTCTCTAAGATGCGCTGAAGATAGTTGGTATCCCAGGCAGCTTTGAGCCGCTTGACTTTGATGCCAACGTGAGCCGTCTTCTCGCGTCGCAACAAATTGAGGGTCAAATGGCGAAGCACAGCCAAATTCTCTTGAGCATGACCTTCACGGATCCGTGATTCATCTTCACGAAAAGCCATATCCAGCACCCAATGCACGCAATTTTCGATCCCCCAATGGCTACGTACAGCATGGGCGAAGGTTTTCACCCCAGGAAAACTGAGCAAGTAATAGCGGGTCTCGCGCGTGACCTCTTGCCCCAGGCGTCGCTCTGCACGCACCATCCCAATCCCTTGCAACTGTTTCCAGCGGTGCTCTGCATCCAAAAATGTCAGGATCTCCGGGTCCGTAATGGTCCAATACTCGCGGATCTCTATGCGGCCATGCCCCTTCTCCACTGTGCGATACGACTCGTGTTGAGTCTGGGCAAACTGGTCCTTGAGAGCCAGGGCAAAGGTTTCTGACACGCCTTCATACATTGTCCCTTGATTCTCTTTGAGAGCCAAGGCATAGTCGCCCTCTTGGTCAATAATTTGGGACGCAATCTCGGTTTGCGTTCCCATCGCATCAATCGTGACAATACAACCCGCCAGTGCTAATTGGCGCAACAGCACTGGGATCGCCGTAATTTCGTTCGATTTCTCTTCCGTCGCCAGTTGTGCTAACACCATGCGATTCTCCGAAGCCCATGCGCTCACCATATGCAAGGCTTTCTTGCCCTCTGCCCGGTCATGAGAGCGACGCAGCGTTTTCCCATCCACGGCGATGACTCCCTTGATCTCCTCACTGACGCTTTGTACCCACTGCAGAAAGCTCGCTTCAAACTGTTTGGGATCAATGAGGGCAAAGACCCGTCCAAAGGTATCATGGGAGGGAATCCCATTGGGCAGCTTCAACACCTCGGTAAACCAAGCTTCCTTCGCCTTTGCAAATTCTTCAATCTCTACCCATCCCTCTGCTCCGCAGATCACGCCACAAATTGCCAGAATGATGATATCCCGTAAGCGATGCAACTTCGTTCGCTCCATCCGCGGATCTTCCACTTGAGCAAAAATCGTTTCCAGGTCTCGCAGTTCTCTTTTTTCCATCCCATCGTCTCCCGTTTTTAGCTCGTATTCTATCACCTCCTCCAAATTTAGATGCGATTGCCCTGCAGGGCTACACGTTGTTCTTGATTTTTTCTAGATTTCAGGAAATCTGCTAATTCTTTAATACTCGAAACTAAAATTGCCATAAATTATTCGTTGCCTCTACGCGACTATAAGTTGTTACTTTTGTGCTTGTAATATGCTATATACCTGTTCAGCCAGTTTATCCCACACAACCTCCTGTTCATATGAATCCATTTTCTTTAAGGGTCTAGAACTACTATTCACCACTTGATAATGATCTAATGGTTCATGTTCTGTTTCTTTAGACAAAAAAGGAGACTGATCGAGAATAATCGGGAGTAATTTAACTCTCCCGCTACGAGCCGCTTCTAAAAGAAGCGGAAGCTCTTTTGTATTGACATACTTTGAAGCGAGATAATTTGCGCTTATAAGTAATACCGCTACCTCTGCTTGCGCAAGAGCTTTTTCGATCTCTATCTTGCCAATTAGCTCCTACAGGAAATTTCGTTTCATCCCAGATGTCAACAACGTCCTTCAATTGATAAGTGTCTCTTAGCAGGTATAAGTATCCCTTGAGGTGAGTTTTCAAACGTTCCAGATATTTTTCATCCTTTTGACTGCAGCTGATAAACACTTTTTTCTTGTCTTTAACAGGCTCTTGAGACAAGAGAGGAAGTGGGACTGTAGTTGCTCGATTTTGGTGTATCTCTTCTTCTAAATCGTTGTATAATGCTCTCATGTAGTTATTATAGGTTCCTCTGCTTTTCAGCAAAGGTTTACCGTTGCGCTGTTTGAGGAGAGATTCAAGATAGGTATGTTGCGGCGGCTCTGTTTCGCACACATACCATACCGTTCCACCGGTTAGTGGAAATATCTGCTCTATTGTGTGATCCCATACAGAAATCATAGCCAACTATGAGGACATCACTGCTCAATTTTAACTGCAAAAAGCTCTGAAATTTATCTTCGAGATTGAATGTTTCGTCTGCTATAGAGTACCGCAATGACTCCAAATCACCAAATAACTTGATAATAGCATCGTGCCTATAATTATTCTGCTCAATTGTTGTTATGTCGTCTATCTGTGGTATGAAAGTTTGAATATGAGTACCTGATAAACTACAAGCCTCTTCTAACAGGCTATCAATATTGGTAGTGATGATGGTTTCAAAAAAGCCCGCTCTTATCAATTCTGCTAGAAGTTTGTCTTCCTCCCTGTATCTGAGCGTAGCTAGTGCTCCCACTAGAATATCCCGTCTCTCCATTGCTGTAAAATGTTTGCGCAGAACATAATAGCATTCTCTAAACTTCTCAATGTTGGATAATGTATCGAAATTTAGGAGACTGAATTGCTTCAGTGTGTCGTAGAAGTACTCGTTGCCGAACAAACCACCGGTTCGGCTTCCGAGGAAAAGGGTTGTACGCTGGCCTTGATCTCTGCGTGTCGTTAGCTTTCTGGCTATTTCTTCGACGTTTATCTCTTGCAGTGAGTCAGACATTGGAAATGACCATCCTTTTTACATATCGTTATTTACAGGGTGTTCTTTTATATTACATTATATGCATCGTTTATGCAAGCCCTATTTGATGAACAAAACCACAATTTAAATGTAGAATAAAGTTTCTATTACATGACAATATCGCATTTCATCTTTAAGGCTGATTTATGTAGAGCCAGCATTTTATAATAACGTCTGTATGAGACAAATATAAAAGAGGCGCACGCTTTTGAACTATGACTTAGCTCACTTCTCCGGGATATACGGAATCAACCCCTTGCTAAATGCCTCTTCCTGAACCCAGCGTGGGGCATAACGGGCATCAATGATCAGTCCATTCACTTGAATCATCCAGGCCATTAGATTGTTGTCCATCCTTGATGGGAGCGTCCAATCAGGGTCCATCAAACCTACGTGTAGGAGATCACGAATCTGTTTGGATTTGCCCTGCATAGTATTCGGGCTGAGACCAAAGTAGCTGGCTATTTGGCTCGATGGGACGTGAGGGTTCTGAGATTTATCGTAGAGAAAGTTCACCATGCCCAGTGCGTGAACGATGCCGCAAGCCCAGCTGGCAACTTTGCCCGTACTCAGTGGCGAAGGGCGTTTCCGACAGAGCGTTGCCGTCAACTGGCGGCAAAGAGATGCATACTCTTCGTTCAAGTGAGCCTGACTAAAGGCATCGGTTAATTGAGTGATCGCGTCGAAACGCGCCTGCATCTCCTTTGGCACCTGCTCCGACGTACTGCGTTTGGACATCTTGACTTCCTCCTGATACGAATAATAATAAACCTACCCCAGGTGATCCGCGAACCACTTTTGTATGTGCTTTAACCGTTCGACACGCGAGTGGGGGTGGCCGCCGCGTGAGAGACCGTGGCTCTGGCCCTCGAAGCGCACGAATAGCACTTCGCGACCAAGGTATTTCAGCGCGGCGAAGAGCTGTTCGGATTGCTCGATACCGCAACGCAGATCGTTTTCGCTGTGGATGATCAGGAGCGGCGTGTGGATATTCTTGACGTAGGTGATGGGGGAAGAACGCATGTAGCGTTCGGGGTCATCCCATGGCGGAACTTTCCAGATCGTCGTCGGTGAATTCGGGGCCGATGTCGCTGCTGCCGAAGAACGAAATACGGTTGATGACGCTGCGATCAGCCACTGCCGCTTTGAAGCGGTCTGTGTGACCCACCAGCCAACTTGACATAAAACCACCATAGCTGCCACCTATCACGCCCAGACGTTGCTCATCAATATAGCCTTTTTGTATGCGCGGTATCCACACCGGCCAGGATATCGTCAGCGAGTCTTTCTCTGCCCAGGCCCCGCGCAGTGCCAGCGCGAAGTCGTGCCCGTAGCCAAGGCTGCCGCGTGGGTTGGTGTAAGAGGACAACGTAACCCGCCGCCGCCAGCATCTGCATTTCATGGATGAAGCCATAGCCGTACTGGGTGTGTGGGCCGCCGTGTACCTCGACGATCAGGGGGTATTTCTTCGTGGGGTCAAAATCCGGTGGCTTGAGCATCCAGCCATCAATGGGCCAGCCATCCTCACCGGTATAGGGCATATATTCGGGAGTTGCCAGTGCGAGTTGATCGAATAACCCGTCATTGCAATTTGTGAGCCGACGTGTCGCTATTCCTGCTCCAGTTCCTGCTCTATCTGCTATATTGGTACAGACAAAAACTTCGGCAAGGTGCGCGGGTGACTCGATCAGCGTGACCATCGTTTGCCTGTTGGCATCCATGCTGAAATCCAGCGCGTGAACATTGTTAGGGCTGATTGCCTGGGGCTGCTTTCCCGCACCATCGCTCGGAATGGCGAAAACTCGTGAAGACCCTCGTTCTCCTGCCAGCACGTAGAGCGTCTTGCCGTCGGGCGACCAGGGCGGCGCTGGCATCAAATGCTCATCTGTCACGTCGCTATTCGTCCAGTCCGAGCAGCTTCCCTCAAACTCGCTAGTCAGGTTGCGTAACAGACCATCCTTTGTTGGCGGAGAGATAGTGAAAAGATCGACGTGGCCCGCCGCACGATAGCGGGTAGACGAAAGAAAGGCGAGAGATTGACCGTCCGGCGACCACGAAGGGCGAGTTGGTATAGTGCGTACCATCGGTTAAGCGCAATAACTCCCCATGGCTCTCCATGCTCGATAGATAATGTGTAGACATCAGCGCAGCGCGTCTTCCAGCGGTCTTCAGTCCGACCCGATGTAAACGCGATCTTCGTCCCATCTGGCGACCAGGCGGCGTCTTTATCGTCCCAATCTCCATCTGTCAGTTGCACCGGTGTGCCGCCTTCTGCATTTATAAGGAACAGATGCTGGCGGCGATCGTAGATAAAACCGACGCCGTTGAGCCGGTAGAGGAGCCGATCAATAACACGCACCTTTGGCAATGGTTTTCCGTCCTCCGTCTCCTCGTCAAGCGGCCCAACAACTGCGCTGAATAGTATTTGCTGGCTATCCGGAGACCAGACGGGTTGTGTCGCACCATGCGGCATAAACGTAAGCTGGTGTGCTTCGCCACCGCCGGTGGGGATGAGCCATATTTGCGCTTTTCCTTTGCCGCGCTCTCGCTGCTCCTCTTTACAGCCCTGCTGAGCGGAGCTAGATGCGCCAGCGTCGTTGCAGGGCTGGTTTGGTAGTCCTTCGTGCGTATTCCCCTGCAATTCTCCCTCGCGGTCGGAAACAAATGCCAGCCATTGCCCATCCGGCGACCAGGCGGGACTATGCGCTTTGGCATTACCGCCGGTGAAGCGTATGGCCTCGCCACCAGCAGTGGGCATCACCCATATCGCGGAGCAGTATGCATAGCTTCGCCTGTCAATACTGGTGACAACAAAAGCCACGCGCTGACCATCCGCTGAGAGGCGTGGTCTGCTGAGAAACTTAAATTCATACAAATCTTCTATCGAAATGGAACGTGACATGCCTGGTGTTCTCCTGTAGGGGCCGCACCCTCTCCGGGGGAGAGGTAATAATCGCGCCCATCGCCGATTTATCGGCCTTTGCCCGGATTGCCGATAAATCGGCGGTGGGCGCGATAAATCGGCCCCTACGGGTTTTGTTATATACACATTACATAGTGAAGTTTATAATCGCGGACATCCTTTATATGACGCCTTCACTCGTTTCCTGGATGAGCTGATCGACGACTGCCTTCATATCGCCTGTGCGCTGGTAGGTCGCTAGCTGGCGGTCGGCACTCGATCCCTCTTGCAGGATGCGATAGGCATATTCTACTTCCTGGCGGCTGCCCAGTTCATCCACCACATCGCCGATGAACCATTCGATCATTTCGCGGATCAGGTCGCGTGCCGGGAGTTCTTCCTGTTTGCCAAAATCAATCAGTTTACCATCCAGGCCATAGCGCACGGCCCGCCACTTGTTCTCCTGGATCAATTCTGATGGATAGACACGGAAAGACAGGTTGTCGCGGCGCAGTTTCCACAGCTTCGCTATAATAGCCTGGAAGATAGCGGCGATACAGATCGCCTCGTCAACACGGGTGCAGACATCGCAGATGCGGAATTCCAACGTCGGGTACGACCAGTTAGGGCGCACATCCCACCAGATTTTGGAGCCATCGGGGATGGTATTCGTGCGCACCAGCGTCTCAATCATCGAGGAATATTCCTCCCACGAATCATACGTTCTTGGAATGCCACTGCGCGGAAAGTTGCTGAAAATAATGCTGCGATACGACTTCAAGCCCGTTGTACGGCCCATCCAGAACGGCGAACTGGTGGACAGACAGAGTACGTGCGGCAGCAGGTAGCGCACAACGTTCATCGCGTCGATCAAGAATTGGCGGTCTTCAATAGCGACATGCACATGCGTACCGAAGATCAACAAACGCTGGGCCAACTCCTGCATGTCCTCTTTCACGCCATGATAACGTTCTTGCGGCGTGATCTCCTGTGCCATCCACGAGGAAAAAGGATGTGTGCCGGCGGCGGCGATCTTCAAGCCATTTTTCCCCGCCAGTTCGATGATCGTGCGCCGCAACCGTATCAGTTCGGTTTTCAATTCGGCGGGCGTTCGAGCAGACCGATGAGCCAATCTCGACCATTGCCTGGTGCAATTCGGGCTTGACCTGCTCCCGCAAGATGAGGCGACCTTCCTCTAAAATTTCGCTGATGTAGGAACGCAATTCGCGTGTCTCAGGGTCTATAATCTGGTACTCTTCCTCGATGCCTATGGTGAGCGATGGGGCTTTCATGGCGGTTCTCCCTCCTATCATCGGTGCGAGCGTAGCTAGCGCGCTACGCTCACCGATGGATTTCAAGTCTCTCCTGTCCGTCTTAACGCTTATCCACTACAAATGTTGCTACAACTGAACCTGTGCCTGCTGTCACGTTCAACAACGCCTCGGCAGAGAGACGCGATAAACAGCCATCCACGTAATCGCCGTAAAAGACCAGCGGGTTAGTATCCAACATCCGCTCCGACAGTTCCACATGGCCATTTACAAGGCTGGGATACGGTTCGCTGGGGATGGTTACGCGCTCCTGCACGATATAGGGCTCGGTCAGCGCGACCTGGATGGCCTGCACCCAACTGGCCGCGTCGGTCTCCCAACCCAGCACAATACCCTTGCCGCCGTACTCGTCGTTGGGTTTGAGGACAAGGTGTTCGCGCCGCTCAAGTATGAACGGGATCAGATCGATCTTTGCATCATGATAGGTGGCGTGGCGTTCTTCCACGCGGCATGTCCAGGGAATATGGGCATTGATGGCCTCCAACTCGTCAAGCGAGAAGATGCTCGCGTTGCGCTCATCGCACAATACGGCCAGACTGGCTTTTTTGTGCAAGATTTTACAGCGAAACGGGTTGACCATACAGACGTTTCCATCAAGCACTGCCCGCACAACTGGATGATCCATGCCGCCACGCTCAATCAGTTCGCTCGCCAGCACGCGCTTGTAGATCAGCGTAATATGGAAATCACCGGCCATCAAGCGTCCATCGCGATATTCCACCTCGCGTGGGTCGGTTATCATGCATTCCAGCCCCTGTGAGCGGAAATACTCTTCAAATAAGACGAACTCGCTGTAGCTCGCTACTTCACGCCAATCGAGTATGGCGATACGCGGCGGCTCGCTGCTGCCACCCCATTGCAGGTAAGCATCAAGCAGGGCATGCATGACGTTGTAGCGTGCCGGTAATGACCGCACCTCGTACTTGCGCATGAACTCGCGCATAACAGGCAAGCCATAGGTGATATCCGTGAGCGCGTCATTATACGCCGGGCTGGCCGGTGTCTCCGCGTTGTACTCCGTCAGGCGCAAGCCGCCGCGCTCCGGCACAAAAAACGTATCCACGCGCGATGTGGGGCTGGCATCGCGGAATCCTGGTTCGTGCTGCACAAGTGCCTCTTCCCAATCGAGCAGCCCGAACTGCTTGCGAAAGTCAGCATTCACCATGGCGGCCTGATGCGCCTTTTGAAAAGCTCGCAGCAGCACCCGCAAACGCGACTGGAGAAAGCGATACTGCTCAGGTGTCAAAAAACGTGGCCGCAAAACAGTACAGAGCGGACGTGAGTTCCATAATAGCCCGCGCCTTTGCTGCTGATCCTCAAGCTGCGCCTGAGACACACTCGCCAGATCATCCGTCAGCAAATCATGATAGCTCTCATGGCTTCACGTAATGGACATGACTTACCTCGCTTCCTCATTCTGTCAGTTTGCCCTGCGTCCAGCGCCTGCACCCGACTATCCGTAAAAAACGTATCCCAGCGCAGATCGTTGCTTTGCGGACGCGGATGTTTCGCCAGTCGGATCGCCAGATCGGCCATGTGTTTTACCACCCACTCAAAATAAAAAGGCGTCAGCGAGTAGACATCCATATCCGGCGCGGGATTCATGAAATCAATGGCATACGGCACGCCATCGCGAACGGCCCACTCAAGCGAGTCCATATCGTAGCCCAATGCTCGCACAAGCGTAAGCGTATCCTCTACAATCCTCCGACCAAGTTCAGGGCTGAGGTGCTCGTGTTCCACATGATATTTGCGCTCGCGTGGATCGTACTTGATCGGCATCACTTCTTCCTGTCCCAGGGCGATGCAACGTACAAACTGCGTCCACTCGATGAATTCCTGCACGATAGGGTGTGAGCAAACCAAAGTGATCATAGTGGTGGATCAGTTCTTCCAGGGAGTGGCAAATATACACGTTCCTTCCAGCCGCCACCAAGCGCATCTTTCAACACGCACGGCATACCGACGTAGTCAACAATCCCTTGCCAGTTCAGCGGATAGGCCAGGTTGCGCAGGCTTTCATCGTGGACGATGCCAGGCACGTAGTCTTTGTTCGGGAGCGCCACGGTTTTAGGGCTGGCAACACCCAGTTTCGTCGCCAGCGCCGCCTCGAAGAACTTATCGTCGGCAGTCCACATGAAGGGATTGTTGATCACCGTCACGCCTTGCAGAACGGCATACTTGAGAAAAATGCGGTAATACGGTATCTCGTGCGAAATACGATCAATAATGACGGCATAGGGGCAAGGCTCATCCATGCGCGTCCCTTCCAGTTTGACTAACTCGGCGACAACACCTTCGTCGCGGCGGTTGACTTCATCAATGAACGCGGGCGGGAATGACCACTCCCGCCCAACAAGCAAACCAACCTTTAACGTCATGGTTCTTCTCCCTTGTTCAATCGTGACCACCGATGTACATGCGGATCATCTGCTTCCACCACGGCCAATCGTGCGCCCAGCCATCCCAGATACGCAGCGCGTTTCCAATGTTCTTTCTCCCACAGGACGCCGGAAAATGCCTCGTTGTTGGGACACGAAGGATCATCCTTGCCAATGGCAAGAATGATATCAATGTGTCGCAGAGCCTGCAATCGTTCCGGGTCGTGTTCGTTCTGGATAAAATCGCAGGGACTATTGAAATAGACATTATCGTCCGAATAGCCTTCCGTGAAACGCTTAATATCGTAGAGGCCGCTCAATCCAATGGTCCGGTCAACCAGCTGGGGATAACGGAAGGCGAAATTCACGGCATGATACGCGCCGAAACTCGTACCGACTGTGATCAGGAAAGGGTTGGAGTTATGCTGTTGCGTGAACGGCAGCACTTCATCCACGAGATAGCGGTCATACTGCACATGCCGCGCTGCTCGTTCCGCCGGATGCTTCTCGTCAGCATACCAGCTTTCAGCATCCACGCTATCTACACAAAATAATTGCAGCCATCCCTTTTCCAGGTGTTCGCTCAGTTCGGCAACCATACCTGTATCTTCCCACTGGAAGAAACGTCCCTGAGATGTGGGGAAAACTAGCACCCTGGCGCCGGCGTGGCCGAAGACCAGCAACTCCATATCTCGCCCCAGGGAAGAACTATACCAACGATGATACTCACGATTCATTACAATAACACTCAACTTCAGGCAGGCTGATAGAATCCAACGTGGACTGCCACCCTCTCCGGGGAGAGGTGATAGCCGCTTGCCGCAGACTAACCAGATCACGCGCCTATGGGGTGATCGGGGATGATGATCAATAAAACAGTACGCCGTGGGAATATAACTCACAGCGTCATGTAAAATCTTATCACGCGAACCGAAGTAATGTCAAAGAAGGGCGTTTTCCGAGGGTCAACGTCCTTGCGGGTACCAACCCGACCGTAGGGACAGCTTTAGCCCGTCCGCATGCCTGTTCTCCATTGTGAGCATACATTGTTGGGGCAGCATGCGGACGGGCTAAAGCTGTCCCTACGGTCACTCATCAGCGAAAGAGGTATTTTGATACACCTCCGCTACGGGGAAGTGTATGTCGAGATTGCGTAGTTCTACAGTGTCATCCCGTCCGAGGGTATAGAGCGTCCAGAAATCATTTTTTTCGCGTCGGAATACTTCGATAAGGAAGGTATCGGCACTGATGAGCAGGTATTCCTGAATGGTGGGGCAAGAACGATACTGCAACGATTTCTTTCCGCGGTCACGTGCTTCCGTTGTGGGGGAAAGGACTTCTACAATGAGGGAAGGATAGCGGATGACGTCGCGTGAGCCTCTATCTCGTGGATCACAACTGACGGTTGCATCAGGACAAACACGATAATTTTCCGCTAATTTGACGTACAGGTCGGAGCTATAAACAATGCAACGACGCCCTCGCAATAGATTGACGAGGATACTTATAACATTGCCCCCAATAATAGCGTGATCAGGGCTGCCACCTGTCATCATGTAGATAAAGCCATCCAGGTATTCATAACCATGCTCGGGATCGTTCTCTAGCAGAGCAAAGTATTCTTCTAGGCTTTTTCGCTCGTTGTGTTCGTTCTGCCATACTGCCATAGGTGTTTCTTTCCTGTATTGCATGTTACTCAAAACTTGGACTTCTTTAGTAATTCCATTATACCATAGGTCGGTGGCCTGAGCATAACCAGATTATTCTTCAACATATTCCAAGCGTGTCTACTATCACCAGGCATACAGCGAAACAAATAGGCACAAGTGCCAGTTCTGTTTTTAGCATCCGTAGCTCTATACTTGTGAATGTAGTACACTTAACTCAAGGAAGGAGTGAATACATGGCTCTACAAGGAATACGAAAAATCTCCGATGGAATTGTGCAGGATCCAACTATCAACAGCGGGCGACCGATCATCGAGGGGACACGGGTCTTTGTTGACCGTATCATCGGCCATCTAGAGAACGGCATGTCAATTGCAGAGATCTGCTATGAGTATGATCTGATACTGGAACAAGTAATGGCGGTCAAAGGACTAAGCCGGGAGCAGGTTCAGTATGTAAAGGGTTACGCCGATGCACTGGAAAATGTGGTAATGAGGTAAAAACACGATCATCTACGCTGCTCATTGAGTTAGGCAATGGTATCACGTAAAGACCGCACTGTAGTGAGAAAGAACATCAGGAGGACAAGGCACTATGTATGCCACGACACTACGCTGCGTATTCTGCGGCACAGATTATCCCTTGACCCATCGCGGCTCTTGCACCATCTGTGCTACGGTGGGCGAGGAGAGCGCGTTGCATGAAACGCTTGGTGTACAGTATGACCTGGTAGCACTTAAACGCCTGCTTGATCGAGCGGAACTGACTCGTCGTCCGGCTGGTTTGTGGCGTTATCGCGAATTGTTGCCGATCAGTGATCCAGCGTTTCGTATTGATCTGGGCGCCGGTGGCACGCGACTGGTACGCCTCACCCGCGTTGCCGAGGCAGTTGCTGGCAACCGGCTCTTGATGAAGGTGGAGGGATCTAATCCGACCGGTTCGTTCAAGGACCGTCCGATAGGCATAGCGGCTTGTGTTGCACTGGAACAGGGAGCGCGTGGTCTGGCCTGCCTGACCTCCGGCAATATTGGCTCGGCAATGGCTTCCGTGGCTGCGAAGGCAGGTGTCCCCGCGCTTGTCCTGTTGCTCGGTGCGGCTGGACTGGCAGAGCAAGGAACGTCGGTCAACGTGGAGAAGTATGTACAGATCAGCGCCTACGGGGCAGAAGTCGTCACGCCTGTTGGCAATCTGGGACAACTCTACGCTCTGGCTGACCGCATTGAGGCCGAGTTGGGTTGGTCGTTTCTGCATAACTTGCAGGCGTACCAGACCGATGGTGATAAGACCACTGCCTTTGAGATATGCGAGCAGCTTGGCTGGCAAGCCCCCGCCGCGGTCTTTGTGCCGACTGGTACAGGAACCAATCTGTTTGGTCTGTGGCAGGGCTTTGTCCTCTTCAAGGAACTGGGATTTATCGACAGGCTCCCGCGCATGTTTGCCGTTCAGCCGGTAGGGGCTGCTTCGTTGGTAGCCGCCTGGGAAGCTCACCGGCGATCTTCCTGCTGTATTGGAGCGCATTGAGCCGAATCTGGCACCGCCGATCAGCCATCGCGTCAGCGGCTATCATGCCTACAAGGCAATGCTGGAATCGGGCGGAGGGGCTGTAGCGGTTGCTGACGTAGACATGCTGGCAGCATTGAAAGACCTTGCCGCTTCTGAAGGAATCTATGCCGAGATGGCGAGCGCGGCTGCACTGGCTGGCATACGACGTGCCATGACTCTGGACCTGCTCAGTCAGGAGGAACTTCGCCAGACCGGCATTGTTGGCATTCTGACAAGTCACGGGTTGAAGAACAGCCTGGCACTGACGTCGGTATTTCCTCCGCCACCGAAGGTCGAAGGAACAGTGGGAGGCATTACACAGTTACTTTGAACGACGCAAGCCGTAAGAGCAATACCGTTTAAATACGACAAGTGTATGACGAAAGGCAGGAACGCTGGCTGTCCCTACGCTCACTCTTCTTCTAAAGAGGTATTCTGATACACCTCCGCTACGGGGAAGTGTATGCCGAGATTGCGGAGTTCTACAGTGTCATCCCGTCCGAGGGTGTAAAGCGTCCAGAAATCATTTTTCTCGCGTCGGAATACTTCGATAAGGATGGTATCGGTACTGATGAGCAGGTATTCCTGGATGGTGGGACAAGAACGATACTGTAACGATTTCTTTCCACGGTCGCGTGCTTCTGTTGAAGGGGAGAGGACTTCTACAACCAGGGAAGGATAGCGGATAGTGTCCTGTGATCCTTTATCTCGTGGATCACAACTGACGGTTGCATCGGGACAAACACGATAGTTTTCAGCTAATTCGACGTACAGGTCTGAGTTATAGACAATGCAACGACGCCCTCGTAATGCATTGCCAAGAATTTTTCCAACATTGGCACCAATAATAGCATGGTCAGGGCTACCACCTGTCATCATGTAGATATAGCCATCGAGGTATTCATAGCCATGCTCAGGATCGCTCTCCAGCAGAGCAAAGTATTCTTCCAGGCTTTTTCGTTCATTGCTCATCGCGTTTGTTCTGCCATACAGGCATATGTGTTTCTTTCCTGTACTACAAGTTATTCAAAGCACCAACTTCTTTAGTAGCTCTATTATACCACAGGTTGGTGGCCTGGGCATGTATCAGTCATTGCTCACATCGCCCGATAACTCTCTTCCAATTGTGCCATCAACTCCTGCCTGACATTTTCGGGGAGGAATGAGGCGCGGAGAGCTTCCAGGTTGCAGAGCAGGAAGTGCTGCTTCTCCCAGGCAAAGAACCGGTGCAGCTTTTCATACTCCTCGGTCAGGGTAATGTCTGTGATGGTACGGGTATCGGTATTCACGCTTAAAGAAATGTCTGATTGGTAGAGTCTGTTGATCGGATGATCCGTGAAGGTATCGTAGATATTCGTTTGCAGGTTGGAGGTCGGGCAAACTTCTAAATGGATGCGCTCTTTGCGCAAGTGTTCGATGAGGGCAGGGTCTTCGATGCTGCGCACGCCGTGACCGATACGCGAAGGATGGAGCAAACGCAGTGTTTCCCATACACTCTGTGGGCCGCTTGCTTCACCGGCATGGGCAGTGCGGGCAAGATGGTGGTCGGCAGCATATTGATAAGCAGGGATGTGGGGCGCGAGAGGAAAGCCAGCCTCGTCGCCAGCCAGGTCCAGCGCGGCGACCCGCGTTCCGCGAAAACGCTCGACCAGTTTCGCCGTCTGGAGGCTTTGTTCGGCTGAGTAGTGACGGAGCGTGCAGAGTATCAAGCGGGCTTCGATGCCGGTTGACGCACAGGCATGTGATGTCGCTGCTTCAACGATCTCGACGACCTGCTCTGGCGAGAGACCTCCGTCTGTATGCAGAAAGGGGGCGAAGCGTATCTCTGCGTAGAGCATGGAATCCCGCTGGAATTGCGCGAACACGTCGGCAACGACGAGGCGCAACTGTTCTTCGGTTTGCATAAGCGCAACCGCGTGCGGCGCTCGTGTCAGGAAATCAGCCAGGTTGGTACATTTCGCGGGCGCGATAAAATCATGTCGGTAGGCTTCTTCCGTGATAGAAGGATTGATCTGGTGTACAACATTGTAGCTCAATGAGCAGTCGAGGTGAAGATGCAGTTCCACTTTGGGATACGCACGAAAATCCATTGTTGTTGTCTCCTTTGTATTATTTTACTACTTGACTAATCACTTGTAAACGTCTACACTGTGACATATAGAATTTGCGAACAATTACATGAAGAATGCTTTTGCGTCCTTCATAGATAGACAAATAGAGATGTGAGAAGCGGCAACTATGGCTTTTCGATATATTCCTTGCGCCTATAACGACAATAAAGGTGAGCAAATTACGCGCAATTTCCTGATGGATGCTCTGGCTGATACTGACGGTATTTTGTTGGGAAACTATCACTTGCCGACGAATACGAGTACGCTGGAATGCGATTTCGTGCTTTTCAATCAGTATGGCGTCTGGATCATAGAGGTCAAGAACTGGCACGGACGCATAGAAATTGACCATATTAACTGGCAGCGAGGCGATGGGAAAATTTTACATAGTCCGCTAATTAGTGTCGAATCCAAAGCAAACAAGATTTTGCATCGCAACTTGACACCATCATGTATCTATCTGACAAACGATGGTACAGCCAAAATCGGTGACTTTGATTTTGCACGTGTACCTAAGCGTGTACTTGATCTCATGGGCACAATTACTATTCCAGGCCAACCTTTACCCGTCAAAGTCAATCGTCACATGGCTCCAGAATTGCGCGTCAATGCGCGGTTAGCCGATGAACGCTCTGACCTCTATGCCCTCGGCGCCATCTGGTACGATATGCTTTTCCCCTCCCTTGATTCTGATGAAGATATCAACCTCTCGCGACTGGAAGAGACAGAGCTTTCCCCCGATGCCCGCTATCTTCTGAGCAAATTGTTGGCTTCCGACCCTAAAGAGCGGCCACAGCGAGCGCAGGCTGTCAAACGATGGTTGGAACAGATATAACTTGTCGCCGCCCTGCACCGGCGAGTTACCTGCCCGGCCCTATGCGGTAGCTAAACCTTTACCTCACACCCCTCCATAAGTACCAAATTGAAGGGCGTCCATGCATGGATACATTTCTTACATGCTACGCTATGCATATCTTTGAAAATGAAGGGAAATGGAACCAGGGAAGGTATTGCTTTGAAGAAAATCTTTTGGAGCCTGTTTTGTCTCACGTTGATCGTCTTGCTGGCTGCATGTGCGACTGCACCCTCTACTCACTCTTCGTCATCGGGTTCTCTCGCGAGCGATTCACTGAGCCACAATCTCCAGCAGTCCACTCCAACTGCAACTCCGACCTCGATGGCCATACCTTCAATTCCCAGTCTCATACAGACACCTGTACCTACGCCGACTCCGCGCATCACACCGACAAAGGCGCCTACTCCTGCTCCAACTCAACCGCCTACTTCCAATTGCATTACGTTCAGCACCGACACAACCCTGACTCCATCAAAAAACGGTGGGCTGGCGGCTCCCTATGGACCAGCACCCACCTCCGCGGAAGCACAGCAGCTCACACAGGAGCTTTTCCAGCAGGTCAACCGTGATCGCGCCGCCTGCGGTCTGCCGCCTTTTACCTGGAACGCGACGCTGGCGTCGGGCGCACTGCTGCATAGCTGGAACATGTATCACTGCGGCTTTAGCCATTACTGCCCCGATGGTATGACCCCGTACCAGCGTATCGCCAATGAAGGCTTTGCTGGCTATCCCGACTGCGGTGAGAATATTGGCCTGGCGGGTCCGTACCCGACACCCTGGGGCGGTGTCTACGCGGTGCAGGAAAGTATGGCGCACGAGCCGCTCGGCGGCTGGCACCGCATCCACCTGTTCAGCACTACCATCCACCAGATGGGCATTGGCATCTACGTCGCCCCCAACGGCTGGCTCTGGTTCACCGAAGATATGGCGAGTTGAGAATCAATTTGAACTCGGCGGCCTTCTTCGCCAGAGGGGTCGAGAGAAGAAACGCTGGGAAGGTAAAAGCAAAACTCGCTTCCTTCTCCGGCTTTCCCAGTACTCTCCACCCAAATGTGACCGTGCATAGCCTCGACTAATTGTTTACAAATGTAGAGCCCCAGGCCTGTTCCTCGCACATTACCAGACAGGTCGCGTTTGAGACGGATGAATTTTCCGAAGAGCAGCGGGATTTCATCCGTTGGGATACCAGGGCCTTCATCTTTCACTCGAATGCAGACACACGCAGCAGAAACGTTGCCCTGTCCCGCACAAATGGTTATTGTTGTGTGTTTGGGTGCATACTTGAAGGCATTGGAGAGCAGATTGAGAAGAACTTGTCGCACATAGTGTTGATCTACCCACATCGTTAACTGCTCAGGAATATCCACCTGAAAACAATAGTCTTGCCGTATGCGAGGATCACAGGCTGCCAGGGCTTCATGTACACTATGAGCCACTGACACCATTTCTCCTTGCGGAGAAGAGATTTCTTGACTCACCTGTGTCGCATTGAGGATACCCTCGACCAGGGTCATCAGTTCTTGACACCCCTGACCTATCTGGTTGAGGAAGGTGGCTTGCAGAGTGTTATCAAGTTGTCCCTGATGATCGTTGAGGAGCTCGAGGTAGCCAGATATCGCCGTCAGGGGAGTACGTAACTCATGGCTCACATTGATGATAAAATCATCTTTCAGACTATTCAACTGTCGTTCTTGTTCAAAAGCCAGGGATATCTTCTTCTCGGCTTGCAGTGCCGCAAGTCTTTGCTCGTAGGCTCTGGCTCTTTGCTGTTCTGCTCGTTGCAATTGCTCATGAGCCACTGAGAGTTCGTGCATGGCCACAAACTGGCGTACTAACACCAGGCCTAACAGGACTACCGCACCAACCACCACCCCCGTTACCAAAAAGGGATCACCTCCATGCTGCCAGATGAAGAGTAGGAGGAATCCTACGGCTGGTATCCAGACATACGGGAGCAGGATTTGCCACAGCGCCGGTTGCTCGGTCGTCCCTTCGCTTTCCCTCGCCTGTCCGGCGACCTGCCGCCCTGACCGAGGCAAGACATACAGGGCTCGAGCGCCCAGGCCCAGCAGCAGATACCCCAGGGGCCAACCAAAATCGAGCAGGCTGCCCGTCGTATAGAGGCCGTGGAGTTCCTGGTTATCGTAGATCGTATCGGTAAGGGTAAGCACCACGAACGCCAGGAACAGCAGGAAGATGACCGGGCGCATCGCAGGTGCGTTATTGCGTCTCATCAGCAGAAACAAGCAGAAGATCAGCACCAGAGTGCTTAGAGGATATGCGGTACCCACAAGCTGGCCAAGTACGCTGTCGGCTCCCTGCTGGATGGTGGGACCCAATATGAAATACCAGCTCAACGTCACGACGCCAGTCATAGTAATCACGGTATCGAAGACAACGCGAGTGCGGCTGGTCAGCGACAGGCGCTGTTGGGGCAAGAGGAGGATGGCCAACAAGGCAAAGGGATAGGAACCAAGGAAGCCGGCATCAGCCCAGCTGGGAAAGAGTACAGCCAGGTGCAGCACATCCTCATTGAGTGTCCAGAGAACCTGCCCGATGACATAGCTCAAGAGCGTGCAGGCGAGCAAAAGCGGGACGACCGAGTCGGATGGGTCCACCAGGCCAGCCAACGCGGAGAAGAGCGGATTCCTGCTTGCTCCCGCGTGCTTGCTGGAAGCAGGATGGGGAGAGCGAACAGTAGCCCAACCGCTTCTAACGTGCCCTGCAGAAGGTTATCTCCAAAGATGAAATGAGCAGATGGCACGGGTTTGAGCAAGAGATAGGCCAGAAAGAGGCCGGTACCCGCTAGAAGCAGGCTCAGCGGCTTCCACAGGGTGTGGGCAATAGGGCGATACATAGTCGATCTTCTCCAGAGTATATGGTTTCTCAAGACGCGGACGCCCGAGGGGTTCTACTTCTCTTGAATGTATCTATCGGAAGATGGATGAGATACCTTAAGCGAGAGGGCTGAGGATAGGAATATACGCTGGTTCACTTTGTGCGTCTTAGCGTGCTTGAACGTGTCATGCAGTACCCCTGTGCGATACGATAGAGTTCATGTGTTAAAAAACATCAGAAGGAAAAGTAGGGATCATCGCCCACTGATTAATTTCTCTGGGCATGCAATTCCTCCTTGCCACGCAAGCGTGTCCAGGTTTTTCCTGAATATGTCCAGGACCAGCCAGAAAGCACGCTTAATCGCTGGCCTGGCTCAAAGGTGTCATGTGCCAATATTATCTTACCATAGCTGGTCAGGAATGGCGGCAGTGCTTTCTGGTGTTGGGCTCCGATGATTGGAAACTGCGCCTATCCGGTGTGCCGCTGCAGAAACGCCAGGGTCGTCTGGTTAAACTCATCCACCTTTTCATAGATCGGCGCGTGAGCGCATCCCTCAAAAATCACCAGTTCAGCCTGCTGAATGTTCTGCGTCAGCGGGTCGGCAAAACGGGTAGACGTGACCAGATCGTGCCGACCGAACGTGATCTGCGTTGGCGCCTTGATCTTGCCGAGTTGAGATTGCGCGTCGTGGGCGATCACTGCGTTGGACTGTCTCATGAATGCGTCTAGTGGCTGTACCGGTCTTCCTTTGACAAAGGCGGCCAATGCATCTATGTAATCGGGTTTGGCGGCATAGAGTTCGGGGGTGAAGCACCAGAGGAAAATCCCGCGAATAACCATCTCTGGAACACTTTCCAGGCCCTGCGCCATCACCTGCCAGCTCTCCACAGCAGCCTTGAGAAAAGGATCGGTTTTATCCCATGCGCTATGCAGGGATAACGATTTGACCATGTCGGGATACTTTGCGGCCAGCCACATGCCCGTGGCTGCACCCAGTGACAGCCCGGCGACATGGGCCTGTTGGATGCCGATTTCCTGCATGAATGCCGCGACATCATCGGCAAGAAGTTCGGTAGAGTATGTCCCTTCGGGTTTGTCGGTTTCACCCGCGCCGCGCAGGTCCACAGAAATACAGGTGAAGTGTTTGGCGTACTCGGCGACCTGAAATGCGTAACAGGCGTAATCAGCCGCCAAATATGGTATGAGGATGAGCGGCTCTCCTGTTCCCTGCTGGTCGTAGTTGATGGTGATCCCGTTTGCTCTGACTTTTGGCATATTACCTGCCCCTTTCTTAACTAACCGTCTCTCTAGAGAGGGTGCTCACGCTGGCTCGTAACGCGAGCCTCGCGCCTTTGTGATGAGAGAATACGCTAGCACAGTAAAGCGTAGCGAGTGTGAAGGGAGGATTTCGCCGTCCCCTGGCATTGTACCATACGCCTGTACAACTCATCCTGAGGTAAGAAAGGGCTGGTTTCCTCTGCATCTGTCCCTTTGAAAGCGTTGTGACCGGGCCGTCATTTCAAGGGGGCAGGTGCATACTCTTCACTGGAAGAGGAAGGCTTTTCCTGTCAAGAGCTGGTGATGCGTTTGAAAACCGAGACGCTGGTAGACGCCAATAGCGGTGCTGTTGTCTTCCAGGACATTGAGGACTACCAGCGAGAACTGCTGGTCGAACAACGTTGCGACCAGTGCTGCCGTAATGGCTGTCGCATATCCCTGTCCACGTGCCTCTGGTGCGGTCAAGATGTTTCCCAGGACGACGAGGCGATGCGCAGGGACGAGAGCGTGGGTTCCACCAGCGGCGATGATCCGTTCTCCTGCATAGGCGCCAAAGTACAGACCCTGGGCGAAGAGGTCAGCAGAAAATCCGCTCTCAGGATGGTGCGTATACAAGTTCTTCAAAGCGGGCAAATCTGAACCGGTCAGGCGCTTGATCGGTCGAGGGGGCACAGAGGTGTGGGATCGCCAGGAAGGGGAGGTGATCGCCATGCGCAACATTCTTCTCCACGTCGTCTCCGGTTGGTAATAGCGTTGGAGCACTGGCATATGGAGTTCCTGTGCCTGAATCAAGAGGCGTTCAGGAAGAGCGAGTTGCTGCAAGATGGTCGCGACTCCCTCTCTACTTCCAAACGGCGAAAGGACCTCTCCAATGATGGGATGGCGTAAGATGAGGCAGACCGCCCGTTCGTTGCTTTCCTCCTGGGACGCTATGGCAAATTGACTGTAATCGCGCAGGGGTGGTTCCAGATCGGCTAAAGCGAAACAATTCCAGACCGGGTCCTGCGCGAGGATCGCATAGGCTTCTTCATTGGTGGCATCGTGGGTCATATGCCAGGGGACAAGAGATGGCGTCATCGTTCCTCCTAGACACTCAGTTGAAGGCATGCCAGAACACGCCCCTTCTCGTTTTCTTCAGCATACCACACTTTCTACAACCTGACTGAACTGACCACTAGAAGCCGGGGGATATCACTTTTCGAGGATGTTATTTGAGGTGATTTCGTGTAGAGATAGATACGTCAATCCTTGTTCCACAATTGCAATGGCGTCCCGGTCCTGATGAACCGCGATGGAAAAATACCACATTCTGAATGGTTTGCTGTTCTGCACAAGGTGAATCAGGTGAATCGCTCTATGAAATTGCACGGGAGTACGGGGTATCATATGAAGTAGTGCGGCATGTTATCCAAGTTTGAATTCTTGCCATCTTTGAGGAATAGTGTAAATTCCGCACTTTTCTATTTTCTCTCATCACTTTTAGGATCCGTTTGCTGTTTTTTCGGTCCTCCGCTAGCTTTGATTTCCTGCTCTATAGATGTCGTGGTTATCGTAGATTTGCTAAAACGAGGTGTTAATTGCTTTTCAAGAGCTAAGTATGCTTCAACATCTACGTTGCCATACAAATACTGCCGTGATAGTTCTGCAAGACTTGATATTGGCTTATCTTGCTTATCTTGCTTGTTGTTCTGAGATTCCTTGTTAAGACTCATGTTGCTTCCCCTCGTTCATCGCTAATCAGGCAGTCTCTATTGTTTGAATGAGCCAGCCTATTCTAGTCGCTACTTGCTGCACTAAAGTGAGGTCATGCAGAGTAAACTCATAAATGCTGCTGTCCAGGCATAATACACCTAACTTTTTCTGCTTATCATCAGGGTGTATCACTGCGTGAATAGATGAACGGTACGGAAGAACTTCTCGCTTTGGTTGGTGCATATCTACAAAATCAGGATCGCTTGTGATATCTGTGTTAACTCTGTCCTCTCCCTTCATATACACACTTCCTGCTATTCCTCGAGGTGAATTCTTTGTGGTAGGGTCATGCGCTCCAATATACCAGCGATCCCAGTGGCGGCTTGCCGACCCGAGTGCATAATCCCATTTAAGAGACAGAAACTCAGAGTTATTGGGATCAGGAATATATATGCCTCCACGATGTACTTTATCTAGTCCCCATAACTCAAAAGTCCGTCGAAAGATAGCTTCGACAAAATTTTGTATCACTTCTTCTGTAAATGTCAACTGAGTAAACAATATGAATAGCTCGCGGTCTGTATTACTAATAAGGTCTAGTAGTTTAGTTTTTCTTCGCAACAGTTCACATTCTGAAGCTACTTGAACAAATTTCTCTTGTTGTTGCGTGGACTGGTCTCTCAATTGCTCTAGTTCACGAGTGAAGTCGTTTACTTGTATTAGAAGTCGTGTTAAATCTGCCTCATATGTTTCGTTTTGCCGTTTGATCGTTTCCAACTGCCCATCCCTGTGTTTTCCTGCTCCATATATTCCAAACAGGATAATACCAATCAGGATAAAAAACCCCCATCCTAAGCTCATTAGAAGAAGTACAATATGTGTAAAAGAGCTGCGTTCTATAAGCCATGGTTGGATTGATCCTTTCCAAACGTCAAAAACTGTCCCCTCAACAATTCCACTGATAATTAATCCTAGAAGAAAAGTTATTACGAAACCAGCAAAAGTCCATTTGCGAGAAATCTGTGCATGAAACCACGTTTCAATTCGTTGAGGTAAGCCCTTGAAAAATTCTTTCCACACCTGCAACTCTCCTTGAGGGAAGATACTCAGGAGAGAACTTGTAAATTCAATATTAACTGTGAAGTTATGGCTCTCTATTACTGATTTGATGGTTGTCTTTGTTATCATAACCCTCTCGTAGAAGAGATTAATAAAAGACGACCTTACTTATTTTCTCACAGCTCTCTTTTGAAAGAGGTGAGTATACTCTTTAGACTTACTAAGTCGGTGGTTAAAATGGTTCCTACTATCAGTATACGAGAGCAAAAACAGCTTATCAAGCACAATTTCGTTACAATTTTCCAGTTTCCCTCCTAGATTAGTTTATATTATAACATATAGATTAAAAATTATCTATATGTTAAAGACAATTTTGTACTAGGTTCTGCGAAATTGGCAATTGATTGGGCAGAAGTGGATAAGATTGGGAAAAATTTGTTTACACAGTTTGATGTGATATTCAATGGATATCACATCAAATTGTGTATTCCGACCATCAGTACTTAGTATTCCCACGTTTCGTAGCCCAGGGGTTCCCGATTGAGTTCTTCACGGTAGTAGTGCCACAGCGGCATGAAACGATTCATATGCGCGATAAAACGCTCGTTGTGGTGGCGTTCGAGCAGGTGAACCATTTCATGGACAACGATGTACTCCAGGCAATGAACGGGTTTCTTGATCAGCTCGAGGTTTAACCAGATGCGCCGTGCCTCAATATTACAGGTACCCCATTTCGTTTTCATTCGTTTCACGCCCCACTCGGCTACCTGTACGCCGATGATTGCCTCCCATTTAGCGATCAGAGGGGCGATCTCTTCCTTGAGTCGTTTGCGATACCAGGCGATCAGTATACGCTCCCGCTCAGAAACATCGCTACCGGTGCGCACGTAGAGGTCCATCGTCTTGTTGTTGCGAATGATCACTGCTGGAGGGCCTTCATGGTAAATCACATTGAGTAAGTAACGATTCCCTTGATAGTAGTGGCTCTCGCCGCTCACAAACTCTCGTGCCGACTGGCGTTCCTGCTCCGCGAATTTCGCCTTTTGACGCTTGATCCACGCCAGCCGGGAAATGGTAAAGAGGCGGACAGCCTCGTCATTGACGCGCAACGGTGCAGCCACCCGTACTCGACCGGTCGGCGGATAAATACCAAGATGCAGGTTCTTGATATCCTTGCGAACCACGTCTACGACAAAATCATTGACGATGATCTGGTGCTGCTCGGCCAGGGCACCCGCAAGGGGAATGCCCCTACCATACACGGCAAGGTCATTGTCCGTGATCTGATCTTTCTCAGTACTCATCTTGATGCTTCACTATCTCTAAAATTTGATTCGTCAGGGCCTCATCTTTCAGAACGCCACGTATCGCATAGTAGACTTCCTTCTCCTTGATCTTGCTGCCACGCCAATCATCCCTTTTGGTTCGTTGGATGACCTCATCCACAGCAATAGCGAGTTGCTCATTTTTTCTCAGATTATCGTACAACGCACGCCTGGCACGGGTTTTGAGCGATTTTGGATAGGCTATCCCGCTGGTTGGATTCTGCACCTGCTTGGCAATATCAACGAACTTTTGCCAGATAATGCGCGTAGTCCTGTGCGTGACTTTGGCGCTCCTGGATCAGCGTATCGAGGAGGTCTGACATCTTGTCGTAGTACATCGGGTTGGTTGGACGCTCGTTGGTGATCACCCTGCGCAGGTTATTTTCGATGGTTTCGGCCATTGCTTCTTTGTCGCCGGAGAGTCCTTCGGGCAAGTCTTTCAGCGCATCCTCTCCTCGTTCCACAATCAACTGAATCAGTGTGATGTCGTCGAAAGCCGAGATCTTTTTACTCTCTTCCGCACGGATATAGGTATCGATCAGGTGACGCATCGCCGGTTCGTATACCTTCAGATCAATGTAGTCGCCACTCGCCATCTTCACCTCGGTGCGCACCTTTTCATAATAGTCCACTTCTTGCCGAATTTGCGCAATTTCCTGTGGAGTGTACCCTGCCTCAGAGAGATCATTGGCAATGTTAGCAAAGGCGCGGATCAATGACGCCGTGAGCTTGTAGAGCGCAATTCGTTTGGGTTCGTTCTCTTGCAGTGCTTTCTTGTCTGACGTGTCTCTTGCGCAGAAGTAGCGCAGATAGGCCATTGTATCTTTCGGTGGATCAACCGGCTCACAGAGTGCTTTGATTGCCTCGCGGGCCTGCTTCGAGGCGTTCTCTGGCCTTTTCTACGCGGTCGCTCAACAGCCCCTCCACATCTTCGCGGTCATAGCCGTCCAGTGCATCCGAGGTGTAGTCGTGTATTGACCGCTCGAGGCTATGAAAGAGGTCTTTGTAATCAACGATGTAGCCGTATTCCTTGTCTTCTTCATCCAGACGATTTACGCGACAGATGGCTTGAAACAGCCCGTGATCGCGCATCTGCTTGTCTATGTAGAGATAGGTGGCCGATGGCGCGTCGAAGCCGGTCAAGAGCATGTCCACGACGATCAGCAGTTTCATCTGTCCCGGCTCTTCAACAAACTTTTTCTTGACCTCTTTCTCGAACACTGCGACTTCTTTGCCGCCAAGCATTTTATTGTAAATGTCGTATTGCTCCAGCTTCTCGGTCGGTCCTTCGCCGGTTTCCTCACCCTTGATATCGGCAGACGATGGTTTGTACGACGTAACGATGGCACACTTAGCAAAACCTTGCGCGATGAACAGCTCATAGAATTTACAAGCCTGATAGATGTTGCCCGAAACCAGCAAGGCATTGCCCCGTCCGCTTTGCAAACGGTCTTTGGTCTCCATATCCAGCAGGATGTCATCCACGATCATCGCTAGCCGCGACTGCGAACTGAGTACCTTTTGCATCGTACCCCATCTCTGCTTGAGTTGGGCCAGCGCAACATCGTTTAAGCCCCGCGTCTTGGCATCAAACCACTGATCAATTCTGCCTGGCGACGTGATATACTGGTCGATGTCGCGGGCCTCGTAGCGTAAATCCAGCACGACCTTATCCTTGACGGCCTCGTCATATTTGTAGGTGTGTATATATGTGCCGAAGACCTCAATGCTTTTTTGCTTGTCGGCCTTCAATAGCGGCGTACCCGTGAAGCCGATAAACATGGCATTGGGCAGAAGCTGTTTCATGGCATCGTGCAGTTTGCCCGACTGTGTACGGTGACACTCGTCAACAAAGACGTAGAGGTCGCCTTTGGCTTTGAAGTCAGGCGGTACGTTGCTTTTCACTTTCTCAATAAACTCATCAATGTCGCCCTCTTCCTTACCGGCAAACTTGTGGATCAGCGAGCAGAACAGCCAGGGTGTGGTGGCATTGAGCCGGGTAATGAGGTCTTGTTCGCCTGTCGTGCGGTAGATATCTTCGTTGACGCCTTTAAACACTTTCTCGATCTGCTCGTCCAGTTCAGTGCGGTCGGTAATGATCAGCACGCGAGCATCCTGCACGTTCTCGCGAATCCACTTCGTGAGCCAGACCATAGTCAGGCTCTTGCCGCTGCCCTGCGTGTGCCAGATAATGCCGCCCTCGCGCTGGCGCACCCGCTCCTGCGCGGCACGCACGCCAAAGTACTGGTTGGGACGGCAAAGCTTCTTGACCCCGGCGTCGAAGACCATAAAATCATGGATGATCTCCAGCAAACGCCGCTTCTCGCAGAGTTGCGTCAGTTGCCGGTCCAACTGGTTCTCAATCGCGCTATCCTCTTTCCAGGTCATATAATATTTCTCGGTGGTTTCGATAGCCCCATAGCGTAACCCTTCGGTATCATTGCCTGCCATGATCAGTTGCATGGTCGTGAAGAAGGGCTGGATAAAAATCTTCTTCTGGTTGTCCAGATTCTGGCGAATGCCCTCACTCACCGAGACGACCGAGCGTTTCAACTCCAGCACGCCCAGCGCAATGCCATTCACATACAGCACGATATCGGGGCGTTTGGTGTGTTCGCCCTTCACAGTGACCTCTTCGGCAATGGCGAAATCGTTATTGAGCGGGTTTTTCCAGTCGATCAGCCAGACGGTCTGCGTATTTTCGCCAATATCGGGTTTAACCTGCACACCGTAGCGCAACAGACTATAGACTGCCTTATTGATGTCATAGAGGCTCCGAGTCTGATCCCCAGCCACCCGTATTGAGTTCGTGCAACGCTCTGGTGATAAGCGCGTCACTATACCCCTGCCGCTTCAGGAATGGACGCAGAAACGACTCTTCGATGTTACTGTTGTCTTTATCTGCCCAGTTGCCCAGATACCTGTAGCCCAGTTGTTTGCCTGAACAACTTGACTACACGGTTTTGCGTAGCGCGTTCCTTCTGGCCGACTGTACTCATAGTAACCTCGTTTTTCCAGTAAGCAGTTCCTGCATCATGCCTTGCTTCAAAGCGCGAGTCTTGTCCCGTCTTTGCTCTAAGGCGGCAATTTCAGCGTCCATGTCGGAGAGGATGGTGGCGATGGCTTGTTGTTCGGCGATATCCGGTATATAGATTGATATATTTCTGACATTGTTCTTTGATATTCCGTATACTGAGATGCCAGTAGCTGCTTTCTTCAATAAATCTTTAACAGCAGGTATATACTGCAAAAAACCCTTGAAGCCATCGGCCAGCACTTCCTTATTCCCTCTAAGTAGAAGGGTATGCAGCCCTGCAACAACCTTTTTGCCAGTAGCATTCTTCACTTCAACACTGATGCCAAGACCTTCGTTATCTTCTGAAGCATCGGCCATAACTAAATCGCCGTCTTCCAGAAACGGCATATTTCCTACTTTATTCTCCTGGATTAGTGGTAATGCATCACTTGAACAGTCCAGAAACGACCTCCATTTTGTGTGAATATCCCCGTAATGTATGTACTTGATTTCTCCATTCTTCGAGAGGTCGCTCCTAGAGTTATTAGCCGTGTTCAAAAACTGAAATATTTCCCCAAATATCCTCACCTTCCACTCCCCACTAAATCCCGGCAACCGCGTCTTGCCAGTGAGAAGTTGTTGCATCGTTGCCTGCTTGATATCGCGCTTCTTGGCGATGAGTTTGTCGAGCGACGTAATCAGGGCATCTACATCGCTCAGGGCGGTGGCGATGGCTTGTTGCTCATCAGATGGCGGAATGGGCATAGGAACTTCGATGAATTTTTCTCGTGTCAGATGTAGCAATACTTGTCTGCGACACATAGTCAGGCAGCATTTCTTGGTCAGTCCAGTACCGCAAGAGTGCAAGCATCAGGCGTGGATTGAAGCCACGTAGCGGGCGTAGGCGATGGAGGGCCTTTTGATAATAGCACTCTTCGATTGGAGATTCCCAAATCGCAGCCCGTCCGACTTCGCCTCCTTCACAAACAAGTAAATCGCCATGACGTAAACGAAACCGCTCCAAGTCAGAGCGCGACATAGCTATCGTTTGCAAATCACTAATGTCAATACAATTCCACTGAACTGCTTTATTCCCAAGGTAGGGTTTCAGCACTCCAGTGTTCTTTTCTGCATCGAGCATTTTGCCCAACTTGACTTCGAATTCTGTTCCGACCTTTGAGACTCCCCAATCCTCCGGTATCAGTCCCACCTCAGTTTGCTTATACCCCGGTTTGTTGATTTATATTTTGTGCTGTTATGACCATACAAACCCCATCATCTTCAAATGCTCTTCCACTTTGCCAGTCAATAGCTCAACTTCTTCGGAGAGCCTGGGGAGCGGCGTTGCATAACGCTCGGCAAGCTCTTTGACACGTCCGGTCAGGGATTGAGAGACGCGGTTCAGTTCGGTTTGCACAGCAGACGCAAGCGTTGCCAGCCATTTGTCTTCCACTACCAGCGTCTTTACTTCATTCTCGCTGAGCGTCTTGTATCTGGAAGCTACCTGAGCATCGAGTACTTTTTGCGCATCTTTGATTTTCTTGCGGGCTGTCTGTCTCCTGTTCAAGCAGGTCGAGATATTTATGCAGCAATGTGCGCTCGTCTGCCGCGTCGGAGTCGGTGAGTATGTCTTTCAGGCGAATATTGATGCTGGCTTTCGTGATCTTGCCCTTCTCGTTTTTTGCCTCTGCGAGCAAGCCCTCCTCGCCGCCGTGTTCCTCGTCCAGTTCTTCCATCTGACGAGCAATGGACTCCCTGGCGGCTTCCAGCTTCTCAATGGTCTGTTGCTCGGCGGCAAAGTAGCGATTGATGATAAGCTGGGGCGGTATGAGATCGTAATTGGCCTTCCAACCATCCAGCGCAATCATGTACACGTCATCCTGCATGGTCTCAGTCCAGTAGCTCATCAGATGCTGGTATACGTCATATTTATCGATCAGTTTGGCTCTGGCAAATACCCGCAGCATATCCTCGGAGAGCGCTTCGATCAACTGTTTAGGGTGACTACCCACACCGAGACCCTTGAGGCTGGGCTTGTTATTCGTTTGCCACTGCTCAAACAGTGCAGTCACCTTCTGGTTATAAGCCACAAATTCGGGGTGGGTAAAGATGGTCGGCTTGATCTGTGGCATATCCACTCGAAGCTGGCTGTAGCCTGGACGCTGACCTGCTGCAAAGAGTTGTTGCCTGAGCGTGGGAAATACCTGCCAGTAGCTATCCAGCGCATTGATGTCATAGTTGGGGATACCGCCCAGCAAATGCGCCGCAATATCGTGCAAGTCTTCGGCTTCTGTGCTGTCAATGTAGCGTGGAATGTTGAGGTTGTAGTCGTTGGCTTCAATTTCGGCGACGCTCACCATGCGCGAATATTTCGCCAGCTCGAGCTGCCTGTTGAACACATCTACGATCTTGTGGATGTCTTGATGGCGCAAACGGTTCTTGTTGCCATCCTTCACGAAGCCCTTGCTGGCGTCAATCATGAAGATACCGGTGCGGCTCTGCGCATTTTCCTTATCAAGAACAATGATACAGGCGGGGATGCCGGTGCCATAGAACAGGTTGGGAGGCAGACCGATGATGCCCTTGATGTACCCCTTGCGGATGATGTTCGTGCGGATGTCGGCCTCGGAATTGCCACGGAAGAGGACGCCGTGCGGCAGAATCACCGCGCCTTTGCCGGTGCTTTTGAGTGAGCGGATGATGTGCAGGAGAAAAGCGTAGTCACCATTTTTTAGCGGTGGTACGCCATCAACAAAACGTTGATAGAGATCGTTGCCGGGGTCAAAGCCATTGCTCCATGCCTTGTTGGAAAAAGGCGGATTGGCTACTACGAAGTCGAATGTCTTGAGATTGCCATTCGTTTCCTTAAAGTACGGGCTGGAGAGAGAATTGTCCTGCGCAGATTTCGGCGGTGGGATTGTCGTGCAGGATCATGTTCATGCTGGCTAACGCATGGGTAGCGTTGTCCATTTCCTGTCCGTAGATGGTCACGCCGGTCTTTGCTTCGTCGGCAGCTTTCAGCAGCAGCGAGCCGGAGCCACAGGTTGGGTCGTAGATGGTCTGGCTCCGGCTCCTGGCATTGTTGATGCCAATGACCTTAGCCATGATGCGAGAGACTTCCGAGGGAGTGTAAAACTGTCCCTTACTCTTGCCCGATTCGGTGGCGAAGTGGCGCATCAAATATTCGTAGGCGTCCCCCAGGAGATCGTCGCCTTCAGCGCGGTTCTGCCGGAAATTGAGGGCGGGAGTATCGAAAATTGCGACCAGATTGGAGAGGCGATCCTGCATCTCCTTGCCCTTGCCCAGCTTGTCGGCATCGTTGAAGTCAGCTACGTCGATCACGCCTTTGAGGTTGTTGGCCTCGGCGAGTCTGGCGATGATCTTGTTGATCTTGTCGCCGATCTCTTTATTGCCTTTGAGCGCGACCATATCTGCAAAGCCGCCACCTGCGGGAACTTCGATCAGCGCATTGGGCTGACCGGCGTATTTGTCGGAGACGTATTTGACGAAAAGGAGGACGAGGACGTAATCCTTATATTGCGAGGCATCCATTCCCCCACGGAGCTCGTCACAGCTTTTCCACAGCGAACTATACAACTCACTTTTCTTGATTGCCATCGAAGACTTTCTCCATCAACTCTCTATAATTCCACAGCACATCACATCACAACAATTGTCTTTGCAGGTTTCGTCCAGTGTAGCGTATAGATGAGAAGATTGCAAGATTACAGGCAAGACCCGCCAGACCCTTTCTTGACAAAAATGTCTATTTTAATGTACACTGTTTAACTAATAGCAGTGCAGTGCTAGAAGATATCACGTAATTCCTTTGCTCAGCAAGGAGGTGTCTCACCAGATCATCTTTCATGGCGGCAACCTTGCAGTATCCATCTAATCACGCCAGACGTATGAGCCAGCTATATAAGTTGGAATGGACGCATTAGTGGATATTCGAGCCGTTCCGCAAGTGCCTTGGTGTGTCCCCTGTAAGTTTCTCATCCCCCGTAGTTACATCTGTACAATGACAACCAGCGCATGGAGGTCTTGTACAGACGATACAACAGTGTAGTACAAATGCACGACGTGTGCATTTAGAGAAGAGGAGACTTTTCATGTGCCGCAGAATGATTCCATCTTTTATTTTCCGTGTAGCCATTGGCGTTGCTGTGTTTGCCCTGGCTTTGACTCTGGCCGGAGGGCCAACCTCTGCTGCTGCTGCTAGCCTTTCTAAGGCTAATAATCCTCATATCACGAGCGTCTACCATGGTTCGAAGCTCAAAGCTGCTGGCACGAACCTGGTTTACCAGGGTGGGGCTGTCGAAACGACGCCATTGGTGTATATCAGTTGGTGGGGTAGCCAATGGAATACCGGTTTCTCAACAGGCGGCTATAGCAGTGCCAAGGCCCAGGCCTACATCGAAGGCTTCTTCAGCAACGTTGGGGGAAGTTCCTGGGATAACATTAACACTCAGTATTGTGAGGGCATCGCGATCGGCTCGAACGAACTGTAACAGTGGTGGCACGCATATTACAAACCCCACGGGCCAACTTGCAGGAACATGGGTAGATACAACCTCGGTACCAACGAGACCCACGCAGTCACAAATTCAGAGTGCAGCCACACGGCTCATGAACAACTTCGGCGGCTACAATCCCAACGCGACCTATTTCGTCTTCACTCCCCACGGTCACTCAATGAGTGGCTTTGGCACTAGCTGGTGTGCCTGGCATGATGAACCTACTTCAGGGACGGACATGGCCTATGCCTATATGCCCTATATGCCTGATGCCGGGACGAGTTGCGGGCGGAACTTCGTCAACCGGACCAACAATAGCTATGGCAACGGCTACTTCGATGGCTTCTCCATCGTGGGTGGCCACGAATATGCCGAGGCTATGACGGATCCTCATCCTGAGAGAACCTCGACAAACTTTGGCTGGATCACCAGTACTGGCTTGTCTGGCGAGGAAATCGGCGACCTGTGCGCCTGGGCCAGCAACTCCACCAATATCACGCTTGGTTCGCACTTCTATGCAGTGCAACCGCTCTGGAGCAATGCGAGCAGTAGCTGCGTGACCTCCTACTAAGGAACTGCCCGAAAATAGCTTGAACATTCGTTAAGCGATGGTCGGACACCCGGAGAGTGTCCGACCATCACTCTTGCGGCCTAAGTACAAGCATATTACTTTCGCGGCATATCTAGCCAATGCCTGACTACGAAGCGTTGGTTTCCATCCCGCAGAAGTTCTGTGTTTGTACTTAGGGCAATGTAAAAGTCTGCATGGCCTGGCTCGACTTTTAAATAGCCCTGGGCGCACGCAACAAGATGGAATGTGACCCATCTGGCAAGGTCCATCGTTTCGACTACCGAGTGGGCGGAGGCTATCAGATGTCGCTGTACTACCCTTCAACCGAAACGACCTCCCCAGGCAAGACTGAAGATCGGGAAGATCGCTATACGGCGTGCTTTGTGGAACTGACGCCTCCGAGAAAAATCGTTGAAGCGATCACCTTTGATACAGTCAATCCGGCGTTCAAAGGTGAGATGATCATGGAGGCCACATTTGAGGCCGAAAACGGCGGAACAACCGTCTCTCTCTTCTTCAAGGGGATTCCGTCGGGCGTTCGGCCTGAGGACAACGAAGCTGGCACTCAGTCGAGTCTGGAGAAACTGGCCCGCTATGTCGAGCAGGAGGCTGGCCGATAAAAGCGGGTCCGAAATCGAAAGGAGAGAGTGACCCACTCACCCTCTCCTTTCGATTTCGGACCCGCTTTTATCGGCCAAGTCGCGTCATCGAGATACCTATTGCTCGCGTGCTTCCACTCCTTGTTCCGTGTCGCTCTCCCCTTCAGGAATGCTTTCCTCAAAAATCAGGATATTGCGAAAAGGATCGCAGAGCCAAAATCCTTTCGTTCCCCAGGACGTTGCCTGGATAGGAGACCGAATACTGCCAGTTGGCAAATACTGCTGATACAACGCCTCGATATTGGTGACGCCAATATAGCACACCCTGCAACCCTCCTTTGGTGGTTCTTGTGTTGGATCGGAGACATTGAATTGCAATGCGATCCCATCACGTTCGATAATGGCAAACCCATCGTCGTGGTAGGGGGTCGTAAAGCCGAGTTGTCCATAAAAGGCCAGAGCTTGCTCCATATCTCCGACAAGAAAACGAGGAGCAACCGAATCGAGGGTGGGTTGACTCTCCTGGGATGCTGACATTGGTTTGTTTTCCTTTCTGCTACACATACAGGGTGTTCATGTAAAGTCATTCTTCCTCACGAACCGAGAAGCGGCAATAGCAGAGCAAGAGCAACTCGCTTGCTCTGCTATTGCCGCTCGCCTGGCTTTGGTAGTCGCAAAGCCAAAGCCAGGCGAGCGGCCTCGCTTCGCTTGAACAAAAGTTTCATATGTGGTATCATCTAAGCAGTACCTTGGCAACGGAATAGTGTTTGGACGTTCCAAGGTAAGTCGTTCCCTTGGGTAAAAGCACTCACGTGTTTGCTCGCTGGACACGCCTGGTGCTTCCCACTGGTTTCTAGGAGGGTAATCATGCCAACTCGCGCAGAGATTTTGGACACACTTGCGGCATCGCAGACGCAGGTCATGGCGTTTTTTCAAGGGCTGAGCCCGGAAGACCTGGAGCGCCCGGCAACGGCGAGTGAAGTTCCCGGAGAAGCTCCGTGGCGCGCCAAGGATCATTTTGCTCACCTGGTGCAAAAGCGAGCGCAACATCCAGCGATTGCTGCGCCGTACACTCGCCGGCGAGACTCGAGACGTTCTATTACGCCTTCAATACCCGGCGGGAATGGAAATGCCGGGCATACTGGGCGATCTGAGCGCGCTGACCCCGGAGGAGGAGGAGCGGCTGGGGATGGCCGTCGCCAGTGTCAATCAAACCTACGTGAACGCGCACCATGACGACAGTATGGAGATGCTGGCAGCGGATTACCTGGCGGCGCGGCAGGAAACATTGGACCTCCTGCAACAGTTCACCGATGATCAGTTGGCCGCTCCGGTGCCCACCGTCGTCGGTGACCAGGCCGCTGGCGACTTGTTTGCCGGGAGAGCGGGGCACGCGGCTGAGCACATTACCTCGATTGAGGAAGGATTTCGTCAGGGCGTGTGACACTCCCCACGGCTCAGGTTGTGGGCTGCGAAAATGCGTCTCCAGACGACGGGCATTCTTCACTTCGGTGATTTCGTGCTGGTTTCGTCCAATATAGCGTATATCGGCTAATAATGCCCACAATATAAGATTTGCTCTATTTAGAAGAGTAGGAATCCATTGTACCCACGGATAGGCATAGCTTTATAGGGATGTCCGCTCATTCATTATTCCCAGGCTCCGAAATCGACATATCCTCTTCCTCAACCTCTTCAACCACGGCGGGAATAGATAAATGGCGGTACAATTGGCGTACCTCGATTTCGATGTCCAGGCTTGTGAGCAGAAAGCTTTGCCTTGCTCCGTATTGGTGGTAGAGCCAACCGGTAGTCGAGCGAGAAAAAACCTCGACGCGCTGAATGACCTGGCTGATAAAGATGATTTCCTGGATACTCTCTTTTGCTTGATAGAGCGCCAGCTTCACAAAGCGGTCGGTCATCTCAGTTGATCGTGAAAGCACCTCGACGATCAGGATGGGCGCTTCAATGATTTGCGCTTCCCCGTGATCTGCGGTATCACAGGAGACAACGACATCAGGAATAAACATTTTTGTGGGGGCCACCCGTACCAGTTTATCGGTGACATAGGGGCGGCAAACCGCGTCATCGCCCAACGCCTGGTCAAGCGCTATGCCACAGTTGAGCGAGATCGTCGCATGATTTGATGTGCCACCGGCCATGAGGCGTACCTCACCATCATAGTATTCATAGTGCCGGTCAGAGTTGTTGACAAGCAGCAGATACTGCTCAAGCGTCATGTACCGCCGCGACGGTTGAATTACCACAAAGCACCTCATTCATGCATATACAAGAAGTTAGACTATCACATTCATTATATCATGCTCTGGCCGAGTTCTCCTGAAATAACCCGCCAATTGCACCTTTTTTATGGACCTGGTTGTGCCATTGATTTCTACTTGATCTGGTTGGTCAAAGCTTGTTCAGGGGTCATAGCTCGCCCCTGAGACCAGGCACTGGCAAAGGCTTCTTCGCCCAATTGGCTTCGTGCGTTAGCTACGGCCTGTTGATACCCGGCAAGGTAGACCAGCGCGATGGGCGTGCCAATGGCTTCACGTTGCGCCTCGGCTGATCCCCACAGACGTGCCGCCCAGGCCAGTTCGCTTTGCCTGGCTTTCGCAGCTGCCAGACCTTCCAGACAGGAAGGGACGAACTCCCTATCGTGAATCTCCTGGAGGATTACGAAGCTCTCGCGGTAAAGTTGTTCTGCCGCTTCAAGGTCGCCCTGATAGGCTCGCACCCGCGCCAGACCAATCAGCGCCTCGGCAGTCGTACCCCGATCTCCTAGCTCTCGCAAGAGTGCGACGCACTCTTCGGCCAGCTCTTGGGCCCGGCCAGGCTCTCCCTGCTCCAAATAGATCTGCCCCAGTAAGCTGAGTGCGTAGGCTATAAAAGGCTTGTGGCCGACCTTCCTCAAGTGAATGAGGCTTTGCTCGGTTAGCGCAAAGGCTTGCGCTGAGATCGGCTTTTGAGGCAAAGAATACCAGGGCCAGCAGATAGAGTGCCCAGCCAATACGCTCCTGTTCACCAAGAGATTGGTAAAGTGCCAAACTCTGCTCAAGTAGAGCGCGTGCCTGGTCGTACTTGCCTTGCGCGGCTGCAATGCGGGCTAATTGCGCGAGAATGCGACCCCTCCTCCAGCTATCTCCTCCTGATAGAGAGAATGCCTCCTCCAGCCTGGAATGTGCTTCGACAAAGTCGCTTCTGGCCCAGGAGACATTACCAAGTATATCAAGGGCATTGGCCATGCCATTCGTATGAGCCAGTTCCCGGTAGATCTCCAGGCTCTCCCCGACCAGCGCTTCGACCCGTGGATAGTCATCCAGGTAGAACGCCAGTTCTCCCGCTACCAGCAGTGCCTTCGCTCGTACTGATGCGGTCACGCCCGCACGAAGTGCCAGTGCCTGCTCCAGGAAAGCTTGCCCCTCGCGAATGTATCCACGGACGTACCAGAACCAGCCCACTGCGCCGCACATACGCAGGGCCTGCTCTGCTCCCACCTGTGCATGTTCCAACAACCAGGAGAGGGCTGCCCGCACGTTTTCATGCTCCTGCTCCAATCGATCAAGCCACCTGACCTTTTCGGCTTTCCGTAAATAGGGTTCGGCTTGCTCTGCAAGCCGCAGGTAGTATTTCGCGTGCGCCTCGCGGACTTCCTCTAGTTCCCCGCTACTACTCAGCCGCTCAAGGCCGAACTCACGCAGAGTTTGCAACATCCAGAAGCGGACTTCGCCTTCTGCATCTTGCTCCTGACGCACCAGGCTCTTGTCTACCAGGGATGCCAGTCTTTCCAGCATGTCTCCTTCCAGTTCGTTAGCCCCCATACTCCTCATACATAGCTCTTCGGCCGCTTCCCAACTCCAGCCATTTACAAAGATAGCCAGGTGGCGGAAGAGGTGCTGCTCGTCGGGTTCCAACAGGTCATAGCTCCAGGCAATCGCTCCTCTCAGGGTTTGCTGCCGGGCAGGCAAATCACGTGCGCCTCCCGAGAGGACAGAGAGTCCATGCTCCAGGCGCGCGAGGAGGGTCTGTGGCGGAAAATGTTTGATGCGGGCGGCGGCGAGTTCGATAGCGAGCGGGAGCCCATCGAGGCGACTACAAATGGCGGCCACGGCGGGGGCATTCGCGTTGGTCACCTGGAAATCCGGCCTGGTAGCCAGTGCCCGCTCAATGAAGAGTGCCACCGCTTCATATTGCGAGAGAGTATTGAGATCGGGCAAGCGTTTGAGATCGGGTAAGGACAGAGGTGGGACGGCGAACTCATGCTCGGCCCGCACATGCAGTCCTCCCCGACTCGTGACCAGCACTTTGAGTCCAGGGCAGGCGGCAAGCAACTCGGCCACGACAACAGCAGCCTCGGCAACTTGCTCAAAATTATCTAGCAGCAGGAGTATCTGTTTCTCTTTAAGTGCTGCTTGCAGGAAAGGAAACAGTGGTTGATCGCTGGCTTCACCAATGGCGAGTGTCTGGGCGATGGCGGCCAGCACTTGATCGGGCTGGCTTACGTGAGCCAGAGCCACGACGAAGACGCCATCCGCGAAGTGATCAGCGAGTTCAGCGGCGCCATGCAGGCCCAGGCGGGTTTTACCCACTCCACCCGGACCGGTTAGCGTCACCAGCCTCACTTCGGGACGACGCAGCAAGCGCGTGACCTCTGCCACTTCCTTCTTGCGTCCGATGAAAGGAGTTGGTTGTACCGGCAGGTTGTTGGGTTGGGTATCAAGCGTTTTGAGCGGTGGGAATGTGTCAGGCAAACCCGCTATGCTCAGTTGAAAGAGGTGACTGGACCGTTGTAAATCCTTGAGGCGATGCTCGCCCAGGTCCTGGAGAAAGGTGCCCTCCGGGAGGTGCTGCTCCACCAGTTGGCGCGTCGTATGTGAGAGCAGAATCTGCCCTCCGTGTCCGGCGCTCATAATGCGGGCGGCGTGATGCACATCTACCCCGATATAGCCATCTGAGGAGAGAAGCGGCTCGCCTGTATGCAAGCCAATGCGTACCCGTACCACTGCATCCGTGGGCCAGGCATGGTCGCTCAGCATGCGTTGGATGGTCACGGCTGCGGAAGCGGCATCGGTGGCACGCGCAAAGGCGACGAAGAAGGCATCTCCCTGGGTGTCAACCTCGTGGCCATTGTACTGCGCGAATGCTGTGCGCATCAGGCGCCGACAATCGGCGAGTACGGTAGCGTAACGCTCGCCCAGCTTCTGTAAGAGGCGCGTGGAGCCTTCCATATCGGTGAAGAGCAACGTGACGGTTCCGGTAGGCAGATCGGGCATGGATGGGTGCTCTCCTCGTCTAGCATCATGCTGTTTGGCCCATTATACAGCATAATTTGAACGAGTGTAAGAAGAGGTTAAGCACAGCGGACAGGCTAGATGCCATGCGCTGGTTCACTTTGTGCGTCTCAGCCTGCTCGAACGTGTTATGCGGAGCTTTGTGTGCATCAGCCCTTTTATGCACGCTGCTCATTGCAATCTACGCTATTATTGTCATTGCAACTTGTGGGTTTGCAAGTTCAGGGTGAAGGAATCGACGAGCTGCGCAGGGGCATTCCAGGACCCTTGCGGGCGTGGCACCGAGTAATACTGGCCTTTGAGCGTTTGCCCATCAACTTCCATGAGCATATAGCCATGGTCGTTGTCGCAGTAACTTTGCAGTGTCACATCTTCCCCTGGAACCTGGTATGGTGTCTGGATAGCCGCGCCATTCACTTTTTGCATATAGTGCAGGTTCCAATAGCCACCCGCTCCCGCAACGATATACGGAACGTCGCGGCTATTGAGCGAACGAGTGAAACGCTGATAGTTATGAACATGGCCGGCAAAAACGGCATCAGGCGTGCGCCCGCTGGCTTGAATGGCTTGATCGAGAATATTGGCCATATACGCACTGCCACTGTGATAGGTATCGAGCGAGTAAATGGGATGGTGCATAGAGACAATCAATGCTTTGTTTTGTGGAGCGCCGCTCAGTTCGGATTGTAACCATGCTATCTGGTCGTTGTCCATCCACCCGCCTTCCGGGACGTTCGTATACAGACCAATGAACGTCACAAAAGGCGTTTCCAGCGTCCAATAGACGTTGGGCTGGGTCATTGTGTCACGCGCACTATCGCCTGCTTCGCTCGAAAGGTGTGGCTCTGCCGCGCAGAAATTCTCAACGAATGCGGCAAGCGAGGTGACTGAAGGATTTGATGGATCAATGTCACCATCATGATTACCTGGAATGGAGAAGATAGGAACGTCGTAGTGCATGTATGGTTCATAGAATTGCGCGTAATAGTCGCCTGCCTGCCCATAATAATAGACAACGTCGCCCAGGCAGTAAAAGAAGACTGGCCGTACACTCGCGTCAGTAGCTGCGAGGTCCTGCACCATATGCATAGCAACGATTTCCTGGGATTGCGGTGCCTTGACGCCGCCAACATCTCCCACGATGTGAAATACGAGGCGTCCTGTTGACTGTATGGATTGCATGGTCGCGGCAGGAAGTACCGAGTCAAGCGAAAGGTGATACGGGGATGGCCCTGTCGGAGTGGGTAACGGCTGCGAAGACTGTTTTGTTGCGCTATCAAACGTATGATGGACAATCGGTTGCCCAGTAGCGGGTATCACTTTGCCAAAGCGCCGTGTAGAGCTTTCAGGTTGAGATTGCATAATTGTCTCCTTACTATTAACAGAAGCTTATTGAGAATGAATGTAGTCTAGTATAACATGCCTGTCTATCGCTCAGGGAACGTTTCAGCTCCACCGCTCCACCTCTTGCATCACCCACAGATGTGCCTCGCACGGTCGCGGTGAACAGGCCAGGGAGAACGGTGACAAACGCGAGCGGGGTTAGTGCATCACGGAGCAAGCATCGCTATCAAAACCGCCAGGAAGAAGAGGATGACCATGCTATTCTCTACAGTTTCGGTCTTGCGCCGCGCAATCCTCCCTGTTTGATGACATGGAGTACGAAGCTGGCAGCACGAGCAGCTGCCAGTTCTTGACTGGCCTGTTTGTTTGCGGCCTTATTGCCATCTGCCCAATCGCTGATCGCCTTGACCAGTATCCAGTCAACCTTATTACCGTGCGCCGCGGCGTATAAACCTGCCCCTTCCATCTCACCGCCAATCGCCTCTGGCGCGAACGAACGTAATTGCTCACGGAAATTATAATTATCTACAAGCTTCGCGCCAGAAAGAATCAAGCCAAATTGCACATTGCCTGCCTCACCCGCTTCCTGCCATTCCATCGCTCCATCTCGGCACCGATTGAGCAGACGAGAAGAAACAGAAACCTTGTCACCACGAGGGATGATCGTCATGGCGTTGTTGACCTGACCGACGCGCTGCAGTTCGTAGTCGAGAATGCGCTCGCAAACGAGGATATCACCTATCTGTTGCCTGAAGGGATCAACGCCAAATGCAATCCCTACCATGATGACTGCCGACGGCGATAACAGTTCGATGCCCTTTTCAATCGTGCGCATAGCACCACCTGCTCCACCGATGCCCATCTCGGATTGCACCAGGGACACTTTTGTGCCATGCACCTCACCAAGCTCATAATAGGTTTTGTCGCCGATAAAATGCTTTTCTCTCACTGAGAATATCCGCCGTATCGCCCTCGTTTCGGTCTCCGTCACCGTTATCAGCAGTACATCAGTCTTAGTTGACTGTGCGTTAGCTGTAGACTGAGTAGTATTTATTTGTCCTCCGGTGACGTTTCCAATGATGCCAGAGTTATTGAACGTACCGGAATTGTTGACCGTATTGTTATTCGTCGTGTTGTCATTCACGTCATGGACCTTCTTTCTCAGCCTATGGCTGTGATGGTTGGGGAGAATTGGTATTTACTTGTCCTCCCGTGACGTTTCCGATGATGCCAGAATTGTTGAACGTACCGGAGTTGTTGACGGTGTTGTTATTGATCGTATTGTTATTCAAAATCATCTGTTCACGCTGGCGCAACTCGGTCGTATCGATCTGGTGCGCGGCCAGGAAGTTGATGATCGTTTCCAGGATTTGCTTCTCAATGACCTTGAGATACATCTGCTCATCGAGTTTCTGGAAGAAGAGATGGTACTCATCATCGCTGGCTCTTTGGCGTACGCTGGTGAACGCGCCATAGTCGAAGGCCGGGTTGTTGGGCGCGAAGCGAGCCAACCAGCGTTGCTCCAGGCCATAACGAAAGCCGCGCAAGAGCCGAATTGGCGCGTAGAGCCACTTCTGGATAGGATCGTCGAACGAACGTTCATATAACTGCCAGATTTTTAAGAGAAGCGGCGTGGCTTCTCTTTCATCCACCCAGTAGTAATCGGGCCTCATGGGCGGCAGCAGGAGATAATCGATTTCGGTGAACAGCTCTTTCCCGCGCTGGACGAAGCGCAGGAAGGCCGTAAAGATCATCTCGCCACGCCAGAAGTTGAAGCGCAGACACTGGTAATAGCGCACATCTTCGGTGGGCTGCTCTTTATACTGCTCGACCAATCTCGCATCGACGCTCGTCACCGGGCGTATCGCCGCCGCGTTGAAGAAGGGAGGATTTTCCAGCAGATACTGGCCATGCACGTACAGCTTGCCTTCGATCTCAAGCACATTTTTTATGCCCAGCGCCCACACATCTTTCTCGACCGCGTCGTAGAGACTGCTCACAGTAAAGGACTGCGGGGTCAGGCGTGCATTCGAGGAGGTGAGGTTAGAGGTGTCGTATGCGCCCTTGCTCGTATCAACCACAAACGACCATCCTCCTTTATAATAGCCAGCACCCGCAAAAGGTCTGTAGCCGCTGTAGGCGACCACGTTGCGTTGCCCGGTGACAAAGCTCTCCTGTAGCTTTCTCTCCAGGTTATAATCCAGCGGGACCGGCCTGGCTTGCGGGTTAAATGTGTTCTTGCGCAGGTGTTTGGTCGGCTCCCCATAGAAACGTAAAATCAGCTCAACGAAAATGGTCAGCCAGACCAGCGGAACGAGGATGAAACCTAAGAGACCGAATGGGATAAAGAGTATGAGGTAAGTGATGATGCCGGGGTGGGAGTTCGGCCAGCGACGTTTGATCCACTTCTCGACGTTGAACGCGATAGGCAAGATGATCAGCGCGAGAATAATTGTAACCACACCAAAAAATTGCAAGACACCCTGTAAAGAGGAGAATGCGGAAGACAGGAACGTGCCGGCTAGCAAGCTGTTGATGATTGCGATCGCCAGGAAATTACCAAAGAAGGCTACTGCAAGGAGGATGGTCAGACACCAATCGCGGGCATTGATGCGCTGGAGACCTGACTTACACCAGCTCACCACGGCTGGCATATCCACGCCATAGGACTCGCCCAACGCCCTGCGCTCCTCGTAGATCACATGGTGCATGACATAGTCCTGGAAGTCCTCGTCCAGGTGTCCGGCAGCGCACAGGTAGCGCGTGGTGTCTGTGACCTTGCCGCCCGTCGCGGACATGGGAGCATAAGGTCGAGGCATAGCTGCGAACGCGCTCGAACATCTGTGCAGCACCGACCACCGGTGTCGTCGCTATAGTTGGGGGTCCCTGTCCCGGAGAGGCCGGAGGCAATGGCTGAGGCGAGGCTAAAACTTGTGTCCCGGCTACGTTCTGCACGGCACCAGTGTTGGCTCTCATAGTCTGCTGGTCAGCTCCGGCGGGATTCCCGTTGAGCAGCAACATCAACCTGGTGTTGTAGTCACCTATAGCGATCTCGTCACGATCCTGTAGCGGTTGCTGGGATGCTGGTGATCCGTTCACCCAGATGGCCGCGCCACGTTCCATATATTGGAGAAAGACCTGCCCGGCCTGCGAGATCACCTGGGCATGCATTGGGAGTACTTGCGGATTGTTCTCAATGCGGATATCACAGCGCTGATCGCTGCCAATGGTGATCCGTGGTTTGTTTAAGGGGTAATACCGTCCCTGATACCACAAGACGGCCTGATTGGGACTCTGGGGAAGTTGCATCCTGCTATCTATGCTCCTCGTAACAACAGACAATCCATACAGGGGTACGACAAGCATTCAGCAAAAATAGTTCAATTTGCCCAAATTTTTGTTGCATCCCACGCACTTAAAGTTTCCAAAGTACAAATCAAAATAGAAGAACTCAGAATTATTATAATCTAAATTTTTTGAAAAGTCTATCATAGCATCTACTTTTAGCAGTCCCTTAATAATCTGATAATAGTTGTGAGTTATGCTAACGTCGGCGAATAAAAACGCCAAAACTGTTTTCTCAGGAGATTTAGCATGGTAGGCACAGTTGGCACGGCAACCCGTCCCGATATCATTTTGCTCATACTTGATACTCAACGCCTGGATCGTCTTTCCTGTTATGGCTACCAGCATGAAACGTCGCACTACCTGGACAGGCTAGCGGCGGAATCACAGATCTATCGCCAGGCCATCTCCCCCGCACAATGGACTGTGCCTTCACACGCCTCCATGTTCACCGGCCTCTATCCTTCCGGCCACGGCATGTTTCATGCCTCGTCGGTCTTACCCGAACACCTGACGACGCTGGCCGAACGACTTGGCGCGAATGGCTATTTTACAGCCGCCTATTGCAACAACCCTCTGCTGGGGGTCGTCAATAACGGTCTGCGGCGCGGTTTTCACTGCTTCCTGAACTACGGCGGATTCATGACCTCGCGTCCAAACCGGGCGGGTATTGACGCGCATCTGTTTGACCGCTATCGCCAAAATTTCAAGCGATTGCTCTCTACCGCACTGACTGGCATGCAGGATTCCTTTGCTCGCTCAAATACGCTCCTGGATCTGTCGTTTTCCCCGCTGATGGTTCCATTCTGGCAGACCGCGCTGCGCTTTAAAGGCAATACGCGCAAAACACTGCAAGATGCCGCGCAGCAGTTGATCGAACGCAAGGGGCTACAGGAAGATCAGCCGGTTTTCAGCTTCATCAATCTCATGGGGACGCATATGCCCTATCATCCGCCAGAACGTTTTAGCAAGCGATTCGCGGCAGGTGTGCTGCGCGAGAAGTCGGCGCGGCGCTATTTGCGCCGCTTCAACAGTGATGTATTCGGCTGGTTGGCGCCTCTCGCCAATGGGCTGGACAAAGAACAGAAGGTTGTACTCGATGGTATGTACGATGCAGAAGTCGCGTACCAGGATGAGCTGGTTGGCGGGTTCATTGAACAGCTGCGTGTGAGCGGCAAGTTGGATCGTTCCCTACTGATTGTCTGTGCCGATCACGGTGAACACCTGGGCGAAAAACAGTTGATGGGGCATAGCATCTCGCTGTACAACGAACTGGTACATGTCCCGCTGATCATACGCGACCCGGAGGGGATATTTCCACGCGGAGCAAGCGTCGAACACGTTGTCTCAACCCGGCGTATTTTTCACACGATCCTCACGGCCGCGCGATTGGCCGATGCCCAGGAAGAACGGTTCAGCCTGGCGCAGAGCGACCAGCACGATCCTGAGTACAGCATGGTTTTTGCCGAAGGGGTGACGCCGCAAAACGCTCTGTCCCTCTTGCGGCGCCATCGTTCAGACCTGGTAGAGGAGTATGCGCTGGAGCAGCCTCGCTACGCCGCGTGGGACGAAAGATATAAACTTGTCCAGAGAGGCGAAAATCACCTGGAACTCTACAACATCTTTGATGATCCGGGTGAGCAGACCAACCTGCGCGATTCCTACCCTGAGCGGGTTTCCTCGATGAAGGTGGCATTACAAGCCTATGTCCAACATCAGGAACCTGTCGAACCCGCACTTCTCAATGATGATTTTGACGAAGACCCGGAGGTCTATCGCCGCCTGCGTGACCTGGGTTATATAGAGTAATGGTCTGTCAAGCTTCATGTGACGGGTATCAATTGGCTCTCAGAGCCAATTGATACCCGTCACATGAAGCTTGACAGAGTAGTAGATAGCAAGAAAGAGGACTGTTATGTATCCACCTGTCAGTCCCATTCTTATCCAGATTGGGAACATTTCTATTCACTGGTATGGCATCATCATGACCATCGCGATCTTCACCGGCACCTATGTTGCCAGCCGGTACATTGCACGCCAGAAGCAGGATCCAAATATCATCTGGGAGATGCTGATGTGGGTGCTGATTCCCGCCTTTGTCGGCGCTCGTCTTTATTTTGTCTTCATTCAGTCGGGACGCGCTTCGTACTACCTGTCGCATCCGTTTGACATACTGGCAATCTGGCAGGGAGGTATCCATATTTATGGCGCGTTACTCTTTGGCGGCATCACTATTTTACTCTTCGTATGGGTACGCAAACTCCCATTTTTGCTCTACCTGGACGCTGTTGCCCTCGGCCTGCTCGTCGGGCAGGTTATTGGTCGCCTGGGAAATTTTATCAATCAAGAGTTGTATGGGCCACCAACCACGCTTCCCTGGGGACTGCGCATCGATCCGCAGTATCGTATTGCTCCCTATAATAACCTGGCGCTCTATCCAGAAAGTGTGCGCTTCCATCCCCTTTTTCTCTACGAGATGCTCTGGAACGCCCTCGGCTTCTGCCTGCTCCTGTTTCTCTCGCGGAGATTCGAGAAACGCCTGCGCACTGGCGACCTTTTCCTGCTCTACCTGATCTGGTATCCACTGGGACGCTCCATGCTCGAATTTTTGCGCACCGATTCCACGTTTTTCCCCGGTACGCATTTAAATCTTGTTCACGTACTCTCTGCCATTTCCATCATTACGGTTTGCACTCTGCTCTTCTTGCGCCATCGTGTCAAAGTTCCGGCGCAAGCACAGGGAAATACTTCCGGTTCTGCTGTTGGAGCCACCGAGGGTGCCGTTGCGAGAACGGATACTCTGCCCGCCGACAAGGTTGAGCAAGATGGGTTTGCTACGTCGCACGATGCTCTTGATGCGTTGGGAACTGGATTAGCTGAGGGCGAGGGCTGACAGGAGAGGATTACCCGCCGCCGAGCAATCCACCAAGGAGCGCATCAAGACAGCCCTCCGCCAAAGTTTCTCGTCCGCTCCTGGTCGCAAGCATGGCTATCAAAACCGCCAGGAAGAAGAGGCAGACCATGCCTACGGCCACATACGTTAAGACCAGGTGTAGCGTACCTTTCGTAAGCGCCAGGCCGATGAATGGTGCGGCAAGTACCGCCAGGACGAGCAAGAGACAGCCGCACCCGCGCAGCCTGGACCCTCGTCGCCTGGCTCGTCGCAGAGGACGACGCCCCATTTGGCTTGCTACGTAGCCAGCGGCCAGGCCAGCAAGGAGAGGATCATCTTGCGCCTGCGTTGGTGTTTGCGCGTAGGGCGGCAGGTAGCCTGGCTGTGTTCCAGCAGAAAACTGGCCGGGCGTACCCGTTGATGGTGCGCTCACCGGCGTGCCACAGGCGACACAGAAGGCTGTGCCGGGCGTCAGCGGTTGCCCGCAGGTCGTGCAGAATTGCTGCTGCGGCTGATTGTCCATAGTGTCTTCCTCCTGGTGTTCAGCGTCCCAGAACGCGGCTTCCCTTGCTTTGAGAGGAAGCATACCATAAATACGTTCCAATGTATAGCTGTGTTGGCCGAGGAGCCTGTGCAACAAGCTGTCGTTTTCAAAAGCTATCCGCCGATTATTTTTCATCATCAACGTATGTTACAATGTTTCTATGAAGAAGCATAGTGCAGGCGATATGGACTCACAACAACCTGTCTGGACGCGCCGGGAAGTCCTTATAGCGGGCGCGGCTTTGCTGGGCATGGCGGGCTGCGGATCGAACGCACTGCCCGTGAGCAACTATGCTCAGCAGAAACTACCCACCAGGACGCCCATTCAATCACCATCACCCACGCCTGTCCCTGAGACGCCTGTGACACTAGCGTTTACCGGAGACGTGATGATTGGGCGCACTGTGAATAGTCATATGCTGGCGACAGCGTTACATGATCCTTATCCTTTCACCTTTACCGCCGGGTTCCTGCGCGGCTTTGATCTGACCATCGGTAATCTGGAGTGTGTTATCTCTAACCTGGGCCAACCTGTCCCAAAATCTTACAATTTTCGCGGTGATGCACGCGCCTACGATCGCCTGCTCAACGCCGGATTCGACCTGGTTTCGGTCGCCAATAACCACAGCGGCGATTATGGCAAGGCGGCTTTTGTTGATGAATTGCTGACGTTGCCCAGGCGAGGCATCACACCCATCGGCGGCGGACAAAATAAACAGCAGGCGCACACACCCGTTTTAAAGACGGTGCGCGGCACGACTATCGCCTTCCTTGCCTATGATGAGATTGATCCCTATTCGTTCGCGGCGACGGATACCACGCCGGGTCATGCCTGGCTGGATGCGCTGGACCTGCGCCTGGATATCACCAGGGCTCGTGCATTGGCCGATTTTGTGATCGCTTTTGTGCATTGGGGCATCGAATATTTAACGGGACTGACAGCCGAGCAGCGTTCTCTTGCCCAGGTCGCCATTGATGCGGGCGCTGACATCGTGGTGGGAGCGCATCCGCATGTCATTGAGCCGTATGAGTATTACAAAGGGAAGCTCATTGTCTATAGCCTCGGCAACTTCGTCTTCGATAATATGTATCCCGAAGTGGTGCGCCGCGGGAGCATCCTCACGCTCACCATCCAACACCGGCAGCTCCTCTCCTGGAAGTTAGTCTCCACACGCATCGGCGATTGGGGCGAACCGGCGCTATTGCATTCATAGCTAGCCTTCACCTGCCAGCGTATCAAGCGTCATGCTCACCTGGTGCGGATGCTCCCCTTCCCTGAAAACGGCTTTTACTTCACGAGAAAGAGGCAAGCGGAACCTCATAACCAACACGATATCCCTGCCATCTGTGGGCTGCTATCAGGCCGGGTGCAGCCGAAAGCGGATTGGGATCATCAGAGACCACCCAGAGCGCATCCTGGTCTACCAGTACCGGCATCGTCCCTCTTCTCGCGAGGTTCGCCAGGTGAGAAAAAAGCACGGCCCTGCTGCGACCAGCGATCTGGGCCCACCAATCTGGTCTGGCCCACCCTCCATCGTTCTGATCCTTCGCCAGGATGGCCACACCGAGTTGAGCGAGCTGTTTGATGGTTTGGAAAGCATTGGCTTTCCCCTGCGCGTGCCGGTAGCTCTGGGGATGCATATACAACCGTTCGGCAGCTTGCCACAAGGTACTTGCCCAGGGTTTGAGCAACTCATGCGACTGGGACCAGTAGTACCCCTCCTGAACGTAGACATGGTAGCTGATGTCCTGGCAGCACTTGACTTGCGGCGTACTCATCCACTCCCCATCCACACAGATCGGAAGACGTTTCCCATCGAAGACGGAGCCAGCGGGTTCGCTGCGAATGCGCCAGATACCTGGACGGATACCATCATAGGCACGTCCATTGGAGGAATACTCCGGCGCTCCTGCTCCAAGCAGGACTGCCATGCATGCCTCCAGGTATCGTGAGAGGTGGGTGTATTTATGCAAGTATCTTTGGCGCTGTTCTACCAGCGTCAGAGAACGCATCCATACGAGGTCTTGTACCGCCTCCGTCATTGGGCTGGCGGTCCCGCCTCCCCTGTGCAAGGTGTACACATCCACCGGCGAGGAACGGAGCCACGAGGCAGGTTGGTCACGGGTAAGTTCAGTGAGCAACCGGTGAGCGATAAGGTCAGATGCGTCGCTCAGAGGTCTTGCCAGCGTCTGCTCCAGGTAGGTCACCGTCGCGAGGAGGCTTCTCGCATCGGGAAGCGCCCAGTCCCATCCCGCGTACTCTGGGAAGACGAACAGCAGACGCTGTGCCTCCCACTGACTGCTCCCCTTTGGCCAGAGTAAGGCAGACATGGGCCTCGTCGGCTCATGTGCATCTGGATGGGTGACGACGACCCAGTGAAGGTTCGCCTGTTCGAACCAGGCGCACGTGGCGATACGCGACAGAGTGGTGCCTGGCATGACCCAAACCGAAGTTACCTCTGCCTGCCAGAGGATTTCAAGCAATCCCGCCAGTTCACTGACATCAGGTGGAAGCAGGATTGAGCGCAGCATGCGTTTTCCCTGGCTAGTGCCAACCAGGAGTACTTCGGTGTCGCTAAGGACTCCTATTATATTTGAGTTCATGGTAGATGATTCATCCTGCTTTCTATAGAAAACTATTCCCGAAGAGACAGGCAAAAACGGCAATCGTGATGGGGTGCCAGGATTTCACTCCCTTGACATCTGTTCTATTTACGCACATAATGGAACATGTTGAACAAAAGTGAGTGTTTAGAAGTTTCTCCCTCTTTAGCGAGTGTGAGTTTTACAGATGAATGCATCCGTCTTCTTTCAAGGTGGCACGCTGGTTCTCCAGCATAGCAATGACATAGAACACGTTTCGGCCCCATTTCAATTTGTCAAGGGTCGCTGGCGCTGTGAAGCCTATCATTATCATCAAGTGCTTCCCTGGATACAGGAACGGGGTATTCGCAATGTTGTCCCGCGCTGGCCACGTCTTGCATTGGAGCTGCATGATACAAGGGAGCCACATGATTATCAGGTCCAGGCCCTTGCTGCCTGGAAACAGGGTGACGGCAGAGGAAGTATCGTGCTACCGACGGGAGCCGGAAAAACGCTCGTGGCAACGCACGCGATCCGTCACGTCAACGCTTCAACTGTTGTCCTCGTCCCGACGACGAGTCTGGTCTATCAATGGTATGCCCTCTTGACGAATGTTTTCCAGACCGAGATAGGGGTGTATTACAGCGGCGAGAAACGCGTTCTCCCGCTCACGGTGACGACCTATCATTCGGCCGGTGATCTGATTGCCGAATACGGCAATACCTTCAAGCTGCTCATCTGCGATGAAGTCCACCACTTACCGGCGAAAACGTGGGGAGAGGCAGCGCTGATGGCACCCGCCCCTTTCCGCCTGGGGTTGACGGCGACCTATCCAGAAGAGTACGAACAGAGCGGAGAACGCTGGCGACTCGATGAGCTGATCGGGCCGATCGTGTATACGCAGCGCCTCGAGACGCTTTTGGGGAAGCAGCTTGCTGAGTATCGCACCCAGCGCGTGCGCGTGGATCTGACGGAGGAAGAACGTGCGAGCTATGAGGCGGCGCACGCGGTCTACCTGGGTTTTGTCCGCGAGCGGGGTTTGCAGAAGACACACGGGGCCGGGTGGTTGCGTGAATTAATGCGCCTCTCGACAGTCGATCAAGACGCCCGCCGTGCCTGGCTCGCACGCCGGCAGATCCTGAACCTGCTTGACACCTGCCAGGGAAAGTTTGCGGCCCTTGAGGCCTTATTACATGAACATGCAGGGGAACGCATCCTCGTGTTCACCGAATTGAACGAGGTTGCCTACAAGATTTCACTGAAGTACCTTGTGCCAGTGATTTCGCATGAGACACATGTCGCTGAGCGCAAACATATTCTCGACGCTTTCCAGAACGGGCAGTACAGCGTGGTCATTACATCTAAGGCGCTCAATGAGGGGGTTGATGTGCCAGAGGCGAAAGTGGCAATCGTGCTTGGGGGAGGGGCGAGTAAACGCGAATACCTCCAGCGTCTCGGGCGCATCCTCCGTAAAAAAGAACCACTCGAAGCCCTGCTCATCGAGGTTCTCGTGCGCAATACGATAGAGGAGGGGAAAGTGCAACGCCGCTATGTGGCCAGGGAGCATGGCTGATGCTGACCAGTGAACTGATCAGACCCAGGTTACGCATTCATGGCACAACCTTGCGCGTAGAGATGGTGAACGAGCATGATCCATTTTTACAACAAACAGCGCAGGATCTCATCTGCTTATTCCAGCGCCATCAGGGCCAATCGCACGCGGCATGGGAAGCGGCGAGGCGTGTGTACGAAGGAGCCCGCCTTGATTACGCGTTCATTCGCGGGCTGGCAAAAGTGCTGACGGATGCCGCGACGTTCACGCCTCTTGTGACCCCCTTTCCTCCATTAATTCTGCGCGAACGAACGTTTGCCTATGGCCCAGTTTTTGAAAAGCCTGATCTGTTTCGTCCAGCTACACGCCAGGAGGTGCTGCGGGAGATCGCGGATGAACCAGGATTGCCCGGATTGTCCATAGCAGAGCAAGACGAAATATTGTACGCGGACCGTCAAGGTTCTTATCGTCTCACCGATGTCGGCCCGGCATGGACACCTGTAGAGTTACTTGCCCGCTATAACCTGGAATTAGCGCGAGGGGCCCTCTACTGGGCATCGCATCTCACGATTGAGGTAGCGAGCAACTACAAAGATCTCTGGAAGTTTATCAAGTTATTCAAGTTGATGTTCTGGGCCCAGCCGTTGCAAGAGGAAGGATACCGCATCGATCTCGATGGTCCGATCTCTCCCTTTGTCACTTCGACACTCAGGTACGGCAGGCAACTGGCAGCATTTTTCCCGGCTTTACTGCTGTGTGAACGCTGGCAGATGCACGCCTACGTCCATCCACCGCACGCAAAGGGGGAAACGCTCTATCGGCTTGATCATACGTGTTCGCTCCGTTCCCACTTCAAAAGCTCCGGCCTATTCGATAGCCGCCTCGAGGAGGATTTTGCGAGTGAGTTTGAGCAAAAGATGGGAGAAACACGAGGACATTGGCGTCTAACACGCGAAAGTGAGGTCCTCCTGCTTGGAGACACGGTGATGGTGCCAGATTTTGTCCTGGTTGATACCAGAGATGAGAAGCGCCGTATTCTGATCGAGCTGGTTGGGTACTGGCATCCGAACTACCTGCGCAGGAAAGTAGAAAAGGTCCAGGCTGCCAATTGCGCTCACCTTCTGCTGTTAGTCTATAAAGGCCTGAACGTCACAGAAGAAGCCTTTCAGGGTGCCGCAAGCCAGGTGATCTTCTTCCAGCAAAAACCGGTACTGAAAGAAGTGATGGAAACGGTCGAAGCAATGGCCGAGCGTATTTATGGCCCGCGCCAAAGCCCCGAACGTAGAAGTAAAGCGAACAAATGACGAGAGTCAGTCTCCACAGGGAGCAGCGAGAAGCCTTTTGAAGATGTTCTCGCTGCTCCTGTGAATAGTCAAAGCCAGGTGCTTGAGTCCGTCAACACAAACGTCGCTGTCGCACGAATATCCTGTGACGACGCGCCGACCAGCACGTCAAACTCCCCGGCTTCGGCAACCCATTTGTGCGTCCGGTCATCGTAGTAGGCCAGCGCGGAACGCCCGATGGAGAGCGTCACCGTCTTGCGCTCGCCTGGCTCAAGATGGACTTTCGCGAAAGCCTTCAGTTCTTTCTCAGGCCGTTGCAGCCGCGCCTGTTTGTCTCGCATGTACAATTGCACTATTTCCTTGCCCGCACGTGGCCCGGTGTTGGTGATATCAACCGAGACTTGCAATGTGTCGTCCGGGCCGATCTCCTGGGTACTCAGCCGCAGTGGGCTATAGCCAAACGTTGTATAGGAGAGGCCAAAACCAAAGGGGAACAGCGGCGCGACCCGTTTCTTGTCGTAGTAACGATAGCCGACGAAAAGTCCTTCCCCGTAGAAAACCTTGCCATTTTCGCCCGGAAAGTTGAGATAGGCGGGATTATCCTCCAGGCGCACCGGGAAGGTCTGGGGCAGTTTCCCTGAGGGGGTGACATCCCCAAAGAGTACGTCGGCGATGGCGTTGCCACATTCCTGGCCGGGATACCATGCCTGCACAACCGCTGCTACCTGATTGATCCAGGGCATGGTGACGGGCGAGCCGGTGTTGAGTACGACGATCGTGCGCGGGTTGGCCGCCGCCACCTGCTCGACCAGCGCATGCTGCTGCCCAGGCAGTTCCATATCTGGCCGGTCGAAGCCTTCGCTCTGCCACGCGCCGCCAAACCCCACACAGACGATGGCCACGTCTGAGGCCGCCGCCAGCTGTGCCGCACGCTCGATAGCGTCGGCGGGCACCGGCGGCAGCACTCCCAGGCGAATAGCAGCCAGCATCGCTGCTGCGGACCTGGCAAAGTCGAGCGTGAGGAGATACTCATGTCCGGCCTCCAGGGGAACAACCGCCTTGACTTCCGCACTGCCGAAACCAAAGTACTCTTCACCAGGGGTCTGATGCGTCCAGTTCTCGATCACCTCGTGTCCGTCAATGGACAGGCGGCTGAGTCCCGCGCTGACCAGTCCGAAGGTGTAGTTCCCCGGCACTTGCGGTGTAAAGCGACCGCTCACGCGAGCCGAAAACTGCTGTGGATCGACCCCTGCGGGAATCTCACCGAACCACATGATATCCGCTGTTGCTTGCGTCTCATGGTTGACGGGAGTACCGCTGAGACTGCTATTATTGAAGTACTCAACGGCCAGACCCCGCTCGCTTCCCTGCGTACCCGCCACGATCTGTTCGGTATCGAGTAATGGCAGCAAGCGGTAGTTGGTGCAGCCCTGCTCGTAGCCCACGCGCACATGATCTCCAACCCTGGCCACAATGCCCTCAAAGGGGGTCACCGCATAATGCGCATTGACCTGGGCGCTGCCTCCACCCAGTGATCTGCGCTACCTGGGCATTGGGGCCAATCACCGCTATCGAGGTGAGTTGCTCTTGCTGGAGTGGCAGAACCTGCTTCTCGTTCTTGAGCAGGACGATGCCCTCTGCAGCCGCTTCGCGCACCAGGGCGCGATGCTCCGGCAGGTCGACGGCCTGCTCTGGGACGGCTTGCGGATGCTCAAAAAGGCCCGCTTTGTCCAGCAGCAGCAACAGGCGACGCACGCTCGTATCAATTGTTGCTTCCGCCACCTCACCCCGCTCGACGGCTGCGAGCAGCTTCTCGCCGCGCCAGCGTGGGACGGGCATCTCCAGATCGAGCCCGGCATTGACGGAAGCGGCGGTGCTCTTGACCGATTCAAACCAGTCCGACACCACCACGCCATCAAAGCCCCACTCGTCGCGCAGAATCTCGGTCAACAGATACGGGCTTTCCGAGGCGGCAATGCCGTTCACCAGGTTGTAGGCGGCCATGATGGTCCATGGCTTAGACTTCGCGCACCGCGGCCTGGAAAGGCGGCAGATAGATCTCGCGCATCACCCGTTCGCGCACCTCTGAACTGATACTGAAGCGTTCGAACTCTTCGTCGTTACAAACGTAGTGCTTGATCGAGGCCCCCACTCCTTCCCGCTGCAAGCCATTGATGTAGGCCACCGCCAGGCGAGCGGTGAGATAGGGGTCTTCGGAGAAGCATTCAAAGTTGCGTCCGCCCAGCGGTGAGCGCTGGATGTTGACGGTCGGACCCAGCAGTACCCGAGCGCCCTTCAATTTGGTCTCGTCTGCCAGGGCCTGCCCGACACGTTCCACCAGTTCCGTGTTCCAGGTCGAGGCCAGCGAGATCCCTGCCGGGAAGCAGGTCGTCTTCACCCCACCGGTGAGGCTGCCAGCTCCACGGGCCCCATTGGGACCGTCCGTCATCTTTAAGGCAGGGATGCCGAGTCGCTCAACAGGGACGGTATACCACATGTTTGTGCCAGCAAGCAGCGATACTTTTTCGCGTAGGGTCATCTGGCTGAGCAGGTCTTCTATAAACGAAGGAACAACGGGAGAATTCATTAATGTACTCCTTACTGAAAGCTTGGGTTATATACTAACCCGTCTCTGATGTGAACCGCTTCACAACACTTGACAAAAGTATACCTGATATGCAATACTTTGTCAAGTGAAGCGGTTCACATGATCGCGTCCTGGCCGTCTAGCAGGAAGGGACTTATGGCAGCAAAGAAACGGAAAGTATCTTCTCAAACTTCTCCCACCATCACGGATGTGGCACGCAGGGCGGGGGTGTCGCGCACCGCGGTTTCCTATGTCCTCAATGACAACGGACAACGGAATAAGCATGTGAGTGGCGAAACCCGTGCGAAAGTGCTGCAAGCCGTGCAAGAGTTGCGTTTTCACCCCGATGCCCTCGCGCGTGCGCTCAGCAAGGGGCAGAGCGAGGAGATTGTTTTGATCACGGGCACGGCCATCACCCCCTTTGCAACGGAGTTCATCGCCTCGCTCCAGCAGCAAGCCCTCCTCTATGGGTATACACCTGTGATGTACCTCAGTCGGGGCTTCTCGGTTGAGCAAAGGAGGGTTTTGCGTCAGACGATCTTTGCGCGTCGCCCGATCGGCATCGTCTGCAGTTCCTTCGACTTCACTGCTGAAGACGTCGCGCTTGCACGTGAGATGGGCATCAAGCACATCATCTTTATAGGGTTCCACACAGAACCGATTGAGCAGACCTACTCCATCGTCTTTCCCAGCCAGACGTTGGGATATCTTGCGGCCAGGCACCTGCTTGAGCGCGGCCATCGCCACCTTGCCCTCGTGCATCCAGATGATGCGGTACAAGAAGAAGCGTTCTTGCAACGGCTGGAAGGGATGCATGCCGCCATCGCTGAGGAAGCGGGTGTGAGCCTGGACGATATTGCCACTACACCTCGCGCCCTACGCTGCTCTTTCTCTGGTAGAGACCTCCTTCGTGGGTCCCGATCGTCCCACGGGGGTCTATGCCTTTAGCGATGAATATGCGCTAGTTTTGCTAGGTGCGCTGACTCGCCTCGGTATACGGGTGCCGCAAGAGGTGGCTCTGGTTGGCACGGATAATCTCCCCATTGGTGAATTTGTCTGGCCATCCTTGACCTCTATGTGCTTTGACGCGCTCGATATCGGAAAGCGTACTGTTGATATGCTCCACGCCCTGCATCATGGATTGCCACTCGCAGAAGAACTCACCCGCTCCCTCGTCCCACAACTGATTCCGCGTGAATCGACCTGAGAGGAATCTCTGACGAAAGCCGGGGCTCGCGTAGGGACAGCTTATGCACATTAAATAATTATTTCGGTGAGAGAACCTCGACATTGCTACGCTCGTCGAGGCGGGCGCGATAAATCGGGCCCCTACGCGAGTCCTATTCCTGTTATTTTAACGGTGTTGGGCTTTGTGGGGGACGCCAGGAAACAGGATGAGTTGGCGTCCTTTCCAGTCGGCCCCACGTCCGGTCAGCATGAGGCGTGCCACGTCAAGCAGCAGGATACCACAGGAGATCCAACCAACAGGAGCCGCTAGCGACCAGGGGAACGCCAGATCGAATTCACGATCAAAGCAGCGCTTGGCGTCGATCTGCGCTAGTAGCGTTATCCCTGCTAGCAAAGTAGAAAAGTGGCGCACTCGTTCCGTATAGAGAGCATACAGGAGTACGCCGGGTGGCACCAGGCCGTAAGCCAGGAGTATCAGGCTTGCTGGTATACTGACGAGTGAGATGTGGGAGCGAATCAGTTCGCCATAGCAGCTTTTCACCCACCCCTGGCGCAGGCTCTTCCAGGTCGTCCACTGGCGATTCATGATCAGGCCGCGTCCGTTTACCAGATCGATGCGCCGCCCGAACTGCTTGAAGCGTGCGGCCAGGGCGACGTCATCGATAGAGGTCATGCGCATACCGTCTGCATCATACCCACCCGTTGCCAGGTAGGCCTCGCGTCGCAGGAGGATATACTGTCCGAAAGCGAATGCGCGTGGCGAGGCCGGGTTCCTCACCTCCGCCGGGGTCAGTTTGAAGGTCAGGAGGATCTCACTTGTGGGCATAAGTAGAGGCATGATTGGTCCGCTCAGAGTCATCAGCGTGGTGCGCGTGGAAAGCATGTCGTCCTGCTGGTTTAGCGCATGTCCGGCCATTAGACGGAGAGTCCGCGGGATATGACATGTATCGGCATCGGTAAACAGAAGCCACTCACCACGTGTGAGCGTGACGCCGGTATGCAGGGCGTGTGCCTTGCCCGCCCAGCCCGCGGGCAATTGGTCTACACGATGCACCTGTACGCGGCAATCGCGCCTGGCCCATTCGGCCAGCAGGTGCGGAGTTGCATCGGTTGAGCCATCATCAATGAGAGTGACATCGAAGTCTGGATAATCCTGTGCCAGGAGCGAAGCAACACAGGCATCAATAGTTGCTTCTTCGTTGCGTACCGGCACAATGATCGAGACGTGCGGCGCCGGTACTGGCAAGGAAGCTGGGCCTGGTGGGTGTGTTTCTCGGACAGTGCGATGTGCGCGATAGCTTTGCCAGAGTGCAACCAGGGCAGTCACTACAAGCGCGACAAGAGGGAGGTATCGCAGCAGGACATTTCTCCGCCTGCCGGGTGCTGTTCGACCGAAGTCCATAGGCTTCCATCCATCTCCGTTTGTAGAAGAACTCGTTCTTATGCTATTCTATAATAACACAAATTGATAGCAAGCATACTGTAGACCCTGTCACTGAAAAAAGAGTCTTCCATCGTCTTAATATTCGGTGATGCAGATTAACGAATGAAATTGGTAAAAGCGGACTGGCACATCGCTACGCTCGTCTGGGGGCGCGATAAATCGGGCCCCTCGCGCCCGCAGGCGCGTAGGTTGCACCGGCACCGCAGGTGTGTAGGGGCCCGATTTATCGCGCCCGCCTCGACGAGCGTAGCAATGTCGAGGTTCTCTTCCCAATCTTTCTTCATATGCATAATCGGTTTTGGTATTACATCTGGTCGGCATAAGTTGGCACGTAGCAGGTATACATAGTCAGGGCCAATGGCTAACGAGACAATAGCCAGGGGATATGAAGGACAGGATGAACATGGATCCATTTGCAGACAACTCCCCACAATCGGGCTACAACGTGCAGATACCAGAGTCTCCAGAGGTACACCAGCACGGACAGGATGTCGTGCTGAGCGAAGTAATGAAGGCCAGTAAGCTATTCCACGGCTTGCAAGCGCGAGAAATAGCAGAGATCGCCGACCGCTTGCAGCCTGTGAACTATAAGCGAGGTGAGCGCATTCTCGAGCAGGGTACCTGGCATGGTCGGCTATACATCATTGCTTCCGGTCAGGTCAGCGTTCTGCTGCAAGACGGTGCATCCAGGGGAGGGGAGGAAGGAACGGCTTCCGCCGCACATGGACCTGGTCGGGATAGCGGAGAGCAGAAGCGTGGTGGGACAAAGTCCTATATCATCAATCAATTAGGCCCCGGTGAATGCTTTGGTGAGATGTCGCTCATTACCGGCGACCCGCCAATCGCCACCGTCCGCGCAGAACGTGATACAGTACTCTGGTCGCTCACACACCTGGATTTTATGGTATTGATCAGCGCCTGCCCCACACTGCTCAGCAATATCAATGCTATCCTGGCACAAAGGCTGGCACGCATGAATCAGCGCATCGGATCGGCTCATACAGCCGAGACAATCTGGCTCGCCTTCATAGAGAACCCTGGTACTCCACTGGTGCGCTCGCTGGCTTTTCATATCGCGGATGCACTCGCGATACGTAGCCGAAAGCGTGTCCTGCTGATAGATATGGGAGAGCAAGAGGAGCTGCTAGCGTCGCACTTCGCGACGCATAAGAGCCAGATGCGCCCTGGTCTCCTGGAGTGTGCGCGTGACGCTGGTTCGCTGCGCAAACACCTGGCTCCTGTAGTGACGGACGATGGTCGGTACTACCCGGCTATAACGACACTGCTACCACTATCTGGTCGGCAGCCAACCCCCGGCGAGGACGCCGGGGGACACACCCTCTCCCGGGGGAGAGGTAATAATCATGAATGAGTCTGGCAACTTCGATATAAGCTCAATCGTGAAAGACCTGTCGGGATTCTACGATTACATCTTGCTCGTAACGGCAGGCGCGGCTCCGCGCAGCGTGATAGAGATGACGGCAAGAAACTGTTCGAGAGCTATCCTGCTCATTTCCAGCGATGCGGTTGGAAGAGAGGCAGAGTATGCGGCGGGTTTGCTATTGGTATCCCGATCGGAGGCATTCTCGGTGCCGCATTCTATCTTCGTAGTCCATGTGCCTGAACACCCCACGATAGAGCTACAGGATCGTTACGGGAAGCAACTGGGTCGCAGCGTAACGCGGCTTCTTCCGGCGGATACCCCCGCTCTCGAGGAGAGCTGGCAACGGCAAATGGCATTGAGCGAGGCGGCTCCGCATTCCGTTTTGACGCAGGCAGTGGATTTTGTAGGTCGGCATATCGCGCATCTGACCGTCGGCATTGCCTTTGGCGGCGGCGGCGCACGCGGCTTTGCCCATCTCGGAGCGTTCGAACGCTTGCTGCACTACGGCATTCCAGTTGATTACCTGGCGGGTTGCAGCATCGGTGTCCTTCCTCCCACTCTGTACCTGATGGGAAAGACTTTCGCCGAGAGCGAGCAGTTGTTTTTAGACATCCACCGCCACATTGTACACCTGGGGGTACCGCGTATGTCCATCTTCTCCAATAGAGGACTTAAGCGAGTAATTCGTAGTCACTCCAGGGATTTGCGCTTCGAGGATCTCCCAGCGCCCCTTGCCATGGTAGCAGTTGACCTGGCCACGCGAACCGAAGTGGTACTGGACCGTGGTCCGCTCTGGTTAGCGACGTTGGCAAGCGTCGCTATACCTGGGATTTTTCCTCCTATAACAATCGGAAAGCATATGCTCATAGATGCGGGCATGCACGATCCTGTGCCGACTCGTGCGGCCCGCAAAATGGGCGCTGATATCCTGATCGGCGTAGACGTAGACGATCGCGAACCTCTCTCACTCGAGAGCGCGACTCCCTGGCTGGAGGAGGCACACTATGCTCCAACCAGGAAATCACTTTCGCCGCACTTTGTTGACGTGCTCTTGCGTGCTTACGAAATTAGCGTGTCTACCATCAACATGCACAGTAATCTTGAGGCCGATGTGGTGATTTGCCCGCAGACGCGGGATGTTTCGCTGCTCCAGTTTGCCAGGGGGCCACATCTCGTCGTGGCAGGACGCGAGGCGGTCGAGCAGTCGCTGCCAGCACTGCGAGCGTTGTTTCCCTGGTTGTAAGTTGTCCAATATTCCCTTGCATCCCTGCTGGCATGGCAGCGTTGCAGTGATGGCTAGCAAGGATGCCGGCAAAAACATGAACAAAATGATTCACATCGAGGATTGCTATTTCAAAGATGAACACCGGCGGACACTGATCCTGCGCGGCGTCAATCTTGGTGGCAGTTCGAAAGTACCCCTCAAACCCGACGGCGCTATTTCCTCTCATTCCCTCTCATTTCCTGAGCGCGAGGGGTTCTTTGAACACCGCACGGTCTCGTTCGTGGGACGCCCTTTCCCGCTGGAGGAAGCTGATGAGCATTTCGCACGTTTAAAGAAATGGGGCCTGACCTGCCTGCGTTTTCTGGTAACATGGGAGGCCATTGAACATGCGGGGCCGGGAATCTACGATCAGGCATACCTGGACTATGTCTACGCGATAATCAAGAGGGCGCATGCATATGGCATGCAGGTGTTCATTGATCCGCATCAAGATGTCTGGAGCCGTTTCTCCGGCGGTGATGGCGCGCCGGGTTGGACCTTTGAGGCTGTTGGGATGGATATCACAAGATTCCAGGAAGCCGGTGCGGCACTGGTTCAACAGCTTCACGACAAACCCCTCCCGCGCATGATCTGGCCTACCAACGGATCGAAGCTGGCTGCCGCGACGATGTTCACGCTCTTTTTCGGCGGCAATGATTTCGCGCCCACACTGCGTGTAGACGGAGAACCAATACAGGATTACCTCCAACGGCACTATATAGAGGCGATCAAGCAGGTTGCGCTGCGCGTCCGCGACTTGCCGCATATCATTGGCTACGGTACCATGAACGAGCCGCTCAGCGGCTTTATCGGGTGTGCAGACGCCAACATGTACAAGGGGCTACTTAAGAGCGGCGAAAGTCCAACGGTATTTCAGGCGATGTTGCTCGGCGCGGGGTACCCGCAAGCAGTCGAGGTCTGGGAACAGCGCGTGACCGGCCTGAAGCTCGTCGGTCGCCGCGTACTCAACGCAAAAGGCGTTCGTATCTGGTGCGACGGGGCTGATTGTGTGTGGCGGCAGCAGGGAGTATGGGACGTGGCAGCAGACGGGACGCCGCGCCTGCTTCGCCCCGATTACTTCAGCATTGTCAATGGACGGCGGATCGAATTCAGCCAGGACTATTACCGCCCTTTCGCCAATCGCTTCGCTCGCGAGATTCGCTTGGTCGATCCCGACGCGCTCATCTTTCTCGAGACCGAATTTGGTCATCCTCCACCCCGTTGGGATGCAGAGGACGCAGCAGGGATCGTCTACGCCCCACACTGGTACGATGGGTTTGTCCTGTATTTGAAACGATACTTCTCTTTCCTGGGCTTAGACCTGTCGGCAGGTAAGTTAGTCATTGGCCCTGGCCGCGTTCGCAGCTCCTTTGCCAAACAATTAACCACCTATAAACAGCAGGCATCCCAGTTCCTCGGCGGCGTGCCGGTGTTGATCGGCGAGTTTGGCATTCCATTCGATCTCCAGCACAAGAAAGCCTACCGCACCGGCGATTTCGGCAAGCAGATCAAAGCCATGAATCGCAGCTTGCGCACACTGGAGGATACGTTGCTAAGTGGCACACTTTGGAACTATACTGCCGACAACACGAATCTGCATGGCGATCAGTGGAATGGCGAAGATCTTTCGATCTTTAGTCGCGATCAGCAAACGGACTCGCGGGACATCCATGCTGGTGGGCGGGCGCTCCAGGCGGTTGTCCGGCCTTATGCTCGTGCGGTGGCAGGGGAACCGCTGCACATGGCGTTTGATCTCAAGGACAAAGTTTTTACGTTTGTTTTCCGGCACGATGCGACGGTTACGGCGCCAACCGAGTTATTCGTGCCTGATTACCAGTATCCGCGAGGGTATGCTGTGGAAGTCTCGGACGGCACCTTTGAAATTGATCGCGAGCAACAGGTGCTGCGCTACCATCACACGACCGCACGTGACATCCACACCATCCGCTTAACGGGTGAGAGATAGGCAACCAGCGAGGAACTCATGAGAATCGTCAATAACTCCGCCATTGTTAGCAGGGGTCGCGCGGCTTTGAGCCAGGCGATATGGTTGGTGATGCGGGCAATCAGCCTGGTTTTCGCCAGAAGGAAGTTGATCCCGCGCGCTGAAGGATTGGAACATCTTCCACGCTCCGGGCCGGTGCTGATCGTAGCACGCCATTTCCATTATTTCTACGATGGCTATGTGCTGGTGCGCGTCGTACCCCGGCGTTTGCATGTCCTGGTCGCGTTGGACTGGCTCCAATCAAGAGTGTTGCGCCTCTTGATCGAGTGGGCCTGTGCATTGGCGGACTGGCCTATTGTCCTGCGCAGCGAACTGTTTCGCAAGCACAAGAAAGACGAGTCATGGGCCTATAAGCATATCGAAGCGCGGCGTTATTTACGGCAGATGCTCCTGACCACCATGCGGCTGCTCCGCTCGGGGGAAATGCTTGTCATGTTTCCAGAAGGCCATCCCAACATCGATCCCCACCCCACGCCCAAGCCCGATCTCGACGCTTTTCTCCCTTTCCAGCCTGGATTTATCAAAATAGCCGAGTTAGCGGAGCGGGATGGGAAGACACACGTGGCGATCATCCCCACCGGATTCATCTATACACGAGAGCATGACAAACCGTGGCACGCCACAGTGCGCTTCGGGAGTGCGCTTTTCCTGAGCGATTTTGCCAGTACAGAGCAGTTGCTCCAGGCCGTCGAGGAGCGTGTACATGCTCTCTCTTCTGCCGGTCAAGCAGGGCAAACGCAAGGGTCAATATCGCTAAAATAAGAAGAATGGGGCTCGCGTAGGGACAGCTTTCGTCAGAGCTTCGTCTTTCAGGATATAATGAGTAGGAAACATATCTCAGTTCGTGTGCGCGAAGAAGGGCTTACGCTCTCTTGAGGAGAGATGAGATGAAACCACATATTGATCAGACAACTTTTGGCTCGATCACTATTGGAGGGGAGTACCTCGATCACGACGTACTCATCCGGCTGGATGGTCGGGTAAAGAAACGGAAGAAAAAGTTGTCGAAGGCGGTCTACGGAACGTCGCACATCATTTCGCTGGACGAAGCTCGTTACCTCTATGAAGAGGGAGCGCAACGGCTCATCATTGGCACAGGGCAAAATGACTCGGTCAGGCTCTCTGATGAAGCGGCGAGCTATTTCCAGCACAGGCAGTGCCAGGTGGAGATGTTCCCCACGCCTCAGGCCATTCAGGCGTGGAATGAGCGTAAGGGGACGGTGATTGGTCTATTCCATGTGACTTGCTAGCCGACGTTTAGCACTACTGGAGGTATCAATGGACATTCCGAGCTATATTACCAATATGACGCTCCATGCGTGGGTCAAAGAGATGAGTGCGCTGTGCAAGCCCGATCAGATACACTGGTGTGATGGTTCGCAGGAAGAGTACGAGCGACTGTGCGAGCAGATGGTCGAGTCCGGCACCTTCATCCGGCTCAACTCCGCGAAGCGTCCCGGCAGCTTCCTGGCCCGCTCCGATCCAAGCGATGTCGCCCGCGTCGAAGACCGTACCTTCATTTGCTCTTTGAGCAAGGCCGATGCCGGTCCGACCAACAACTGGTTGCACCCCAGGGTGATGAAGGAGACGCTCAAGGGACTGTTCGATGGCTGTATGCGCGGGCGAACGATGTACGTGATCCCTTTTAGTATGGGGCCTCTGGGTTCGCCAATCGCGCACATCGGTGTCGAGTTGACCGACTCGCCCTATGTGGCCGTGAGTATGCGGATCATGACCCGCATGGGCCGAGCAGTATACGATGTGCTGGGGAAAGACGGCGATTTCATCCCATGCATGCACTCGGTGGGCATGCCTCTGGTACCGGGCCAGCAGGATGTCCCGTGGCCGTGCAACAAGGAGACCAAGTACATCGTGCATTTCCCTGAGGAGCGTGCGATCTGGTCCTACGGCTCAGGCTACGGCGGCAACGCGCTGCTGGGCAAGAAGTGCTTCGCGCTGCGCATCGCTTCGGTACTCGCACGGACGAGGGCTGGCTGGCCGAGCATATGCTCATCCTCGGCGTCGAGAACCCGCAGGGCGAGAAGACCTACGTCGCCGCCGCCTTCCCCAGCGCCTGCGGCAAGACCAACTTCGCCATGCTCATCCCACCCAGGGCGTTCCAGGAGGAGGGCTGGAAGGTGACAACCGTAGGCGACGATATCGCCTGGATTAAGCTGGGAGCCGGATGGCCAGCTCTACGCGATTAACCCCGAGTCTGGCTTCTTCGGTGTGGCGCCTGGCACGAGCGTAACCTCCAACCCGAATGCGATGGCGTCCATACGCGCCAACACCATCTTCACCAACGTCGCGCTGACCGACGAAGGCGATGTGTGGTGGGAGGGCATGACCGAGGCGCCGCCCGCGCACCTGATTGACTGGACAGGTCAGGACTGGACGCCCGGACAGCGGGCGCAAGGCCGCGCATCCTAATGCACGCTTCACCGCGCCGATCAGCCAGTGCCCGGTGATCGACCCGGCGGCTGACGACCCGCAGGGCGTCCCCATCTCGGCGTTCATCTTCGGTGGTCGGCGTGCGAGCGCGGTGCCGCTGGTCTACCAGGCGTTCAACTGGAACTACGGCGTCTACGCCGCGGCTACGATGGGTTCCGAGACGACCGCTGCCGCGGCTGGCAAGTTCGGCGAGGTGCGCCGCGACCCGTTCGCGATGCTGCCATTCGCCGGCTACCACATGGCCGGCTACTTCAACCACTGGCTGAACTTCGGGCGGCAGCTGCCGAATCCGCCGCGTATCTTCTGTGTGAACTGGTTCAGGCGCGACGCGGAGGGCCATTTCATGTGGCCGGGCTTCGGGGAGAACATGCGTATTCTGAAGTGGATCGTCGAGCGTGCGCAAGGCCGGGCGGTGAGCATCGAGAGCCCCATCGGCTGGATGCCGCGTTACGAGGACCTGGACTGGCGCGGGCTGGAGGGCTTCACGCGCCAGCAGTTCAACGAGCTGATGTCGGTTGAACCGCGAGCCTGGCAGCAGGAGCTGCTCTCGCACGAGGAGCTGTTCATGAAGCTCTACGACCGGCTGCCGAAGGAGCTGTTGTTCATCCGCGAGTTGATCCTCTCCAGCCTCTGGCGCTCCCCGGAACACTGGGGCATGGCGCCGGAATAGCTGTGACGTCAGGCTCTTGTTTCATGCTGATAATTTCAATACCTCCCAGATTCTGTGCGTGACTTCTCGATCTGGGAGTCAGAACTGGTGACGTGTGTGGCTGAAGTGGCCCTTGGCGAACGCGAAGACCTTGCTGGGTGTGACCGAGAACACGAGGATCGCATCTGGGAGGACCGTCGTGTTCATCATAGTGGTAAAAGTAGCCGTCGCGCACCAGGTAGTGCCATCGTCCGTCCCACGTGGTAGCCCACACCGAGGCTAAGCGTTCGAGCACTGTCATGATCGGTGATCCGGACAGCGTCGCCCTCGACCACCACGTCGAGCCCTTCCTCCCAGCGGTTGCAGCCAGTCGTCAGAATCACGTGCGGGTTCCCACGCAGGTTGACGGCCTTCTGTTCGGTGTCGGCAGTGCTGAAGTGGATGGCCCCATCGTGCCACACGGCAACGACCGGCGTGACATGAGGGCGACCATCGGCCCGCACCGTCGAGAGCCAGAACAGCTCGGCTGTTTCGAGGACGCGACGCGTCTGCTCCCATGGCGTGACCACTCCGTCTGGTTCGCTGTATCGCGTGTCCATTTTCGTGACTGGTTCGTTCATCAAAAAAACTCCTTTCGATCGTTCAGTGAAGGTGGAAAGGTGGTACTGCCGGGTCTTTCCCATCTCAGCGTCAGGTTTGTGGCTCTGGTCATCTGGTCTTTGAGAAGTCAAGCAGCGCCTCTTGAGAAGCATAACATGCAGACCCGAAAAAAACTTCTTCAATCTTGCTCTTCTTGCCGCGCAGGGCTACCGCAGCGCATTGCCAAACACGCTCTGACAACACGATCGAAATTTGGCAAATAGATAGATCGTCTCGATGTGCTTCTCAAGCCAACCGTTGGCATTTTAAAGACTCCTGAGCGAGGCCCTGGTCCGCAAGGTTGTGCAAATTCCTCGAAGCTCGAATGTGGGGATTGACAGCGTTTTGATGGCACTTTTTCCCGATTTGTGCAATACTCTCCGTAGTGAGATGTGTTTGATCCACTTGTGGAACAACGCGGAATGAGAAGATTCTAGTCGCAAAGCGGAGAGACAACAGATGTCCAAGCGTATTGCCAGCGACGTCACGCTCCAGCGTGACGTCGCAGTGCCCATGAGCGATGGCGTGCAGTTGATGGCGAACGTCTTCTGCTCGTTCCCGCCGAGGCGCTCGCCGGTTTTGCTGTCAGTCACGCCCTACGGCAAAGACACGCTGCCCGATCGGCGGGGGATGCTGCTCATGCGCCTTGCGGGCACGCGGTTCGGCCATCTGGACTGTTCCGCGTGGACGGGGTTCGAAGCGCCCGATCCGCTGTTCTGGGTGAGGGCCGGCTACGCCGTCGTGCAGGCGGACGTGCGCGGCATGCACAAGTCGGAGGGGCGTGCTGGCGTGCTCTCGGATCGGGACGCCCAGGACTACTACGAGCTGATCGAATGGGCGGCCGACCAATCCTGGTCGACAGGCGCCGTCGGGCTCCTTGGCGTCTCCTATCTCGCCATGTCGCAATGGCGTGTGGCAGCGCTGCGGCCGCCGTCATTGCGGGCCATCTGCCCCTGGGAAGGTGTGACCGACCTGCTGCGCGAGTTGGGCTATCAAGATGGCGTGCCGGAAACGGGCTTCGTCGGCGTGTGGTGGCGGTTCCGCATGGAGCCCGGCCATAACAAGCGCTTCCCGATGAACGAGAACTTTCCAGCGGATCGTGACCAGCATCCGCTCGACGATGCCTATTGGGAGGCGAAGCGCCCAGGCGTTGGAACGGATTGAGGTGCCGGCCCTGGTGTGTGCGAGCTGGTCCGACCATGGCCTGCATACCCGAGGCTCGCTCGAGGGCTTCGAGCGGATCGCCTCGGCCCAGAAGTGGCTCTACACCCACGGCGGTCGCAAATGGGAGCGCTTCTACGCGCCCGAGGCGCGTGACGTGCAACGTCGCTTCTTCGACCACTTCTTGAAGGGCGAGCCGAATGGATGGGAGGCGACGCCACGCGTTCGGCTGGCAGTGCGGCGATCCCGCGAGGTGTGCGACATTCGCACCGCGACGGATTGGCCGCTTCCAGAGGTGACGTATGTCACGCTCTATCTGGATGCCGTGACCGGGACGCTTACTGCCGAACTCCCTGCCAATGAGGGTGTGGTCCAGTACGACCCTCGAGGCGGTCCTGGTGATCGGGCGAGCTTCGTCTACCGCTTCGAGCACGATACCGAACTCACCGGCGCAATGACGCTCTCGCTCTGGGTCTCCACCTCGGAAGGCGACGACATGGACCTCTTCGTCCTGCTTCGCAAGTTCGACGCCACGGGCAAGGAGATCTTCTTCTATGGATATAACGGGTTCGCCAACGATGGCGTCGCCAAGGGGTGGCTGCGCGTGTCACATCGCGAGCTCGACCCCGAGCGAAGCCGACCAGGCCGTCCCTGGCACACCCATCGGCAGCGCCAACCGGTCCAGCCCGACGAAGTCGTTCCAGTTGAGATCGAGGTGCTGGCCAGCAGTACCTACTTTGAGGCGGGGACCTCGGCTGCGCGTCGAGGTGCTCGGCCACGATGCCGCCAGATATCCCGCTTTCAAGCATGGCCGAAGCGTCAACAGCGGCACGCATTCCATCTATACCGGAGGGCGGTATCCCTCAGCGCTCCTCACGCCGTTCGTCAACCGATGAGGTAGTAGCATTATAACGCTCAGTTTGCTAAGAGCATAGCAGGGGCATATAATGTGAAACCGAGACAATCAAAGCCACAGTCCAACTGGGAAATACTGAATGCCGGAATCTCCTGGTTGAGTAGAGGGAGACAGAAATGACTCAAGTTGAACAACTTGCCACCTTTGTGGTGCGTGCCGCGTATGAAGACCTCTCGGAAGAAGCACGCCAGGAACTCAAGATTCGCGTACTTGATGCCCTGGGTTGTGCCATCGGCGCTCTCAAAGCGCCACCTATCAAAATGCTCGAGGCCCAGATCGAAGAATTCGGGGGCAATCCCCTCGCTACCCGCATCGGCGGCGGCAAAACTGCTCCCGATCGTGCGGCCTTTTACAATGCTGCGCTTGTACGCTATTTAGACTTTAACGATAGCTATCTTGCCAGGTTTGAGACCTGCCATCCGAGCGACAACCTGGGAGCGGTACTTGCCGCGAGTGAGTATGGCGGGAAAAGTGGCAAAGATTTCCTTACTGCCCTCGCAGTAGCCTACCAGGTTCAATGCCGGCTCTCTGATGTCGCGCCGGTACGCGCTAAAGGCTTCGATCACACGACCCAGGGAGCCTACGCGGTAGCCGCCGGAGTCGCGAAGGCGCTTGGTCTCGGCCAGAAGAAGACCGCCAATGCTATCGCGATCAGCGGCACGGCCAACAATGCTCTGCGCGTTACACGAACGGGAAGCCTCTCTAATTGGAAAGGCCTGGCTTACCCCCATACCGCATTCGCTGCCACCTCTGATACCTTCCTTGCCATGCATGGCATTAGCGGCCCGCTAGAGGTCTTTGAAGGCAACAAAGGCTTCATGGACGCCATAGCCGGACAGTTTGAGATTGACTGGCAGAGTGAGGATCTTGAGGTCGTCAGGCGTACGAATATCAAGAAGTACAACGCCGAGTTCCACTCTCAGTCTGCCCTGGAGGGGATTCTCGAACTGCGCGAGGCGCACCACTTGCGGGCGGATGAAATCGAGCGCATCGAGATTGAGATATTTGATGTGGCTTATAATATCATCGGCGGCGGTGAAGAGGGCGATAAACACCGTGTCCAGACCAAAGAAGAAGCCGATCATAGTCTGCCGTATATGGTTGCCGTAGCGATCCTGGATGGCGAAGTCACGCCCAGGCAGTATTCACCGAAGCGCATTGAGCGCCACGATGTGCAGACGTTGCTGCGCAAAGTGGAAGTGCATCCCAGCGATGAGATGAGTGAACTCTTCCCTGAAGGGATGCCCTGCCGTATCCAGGTCTTCTGCACGGATGGCCGTACCTACCGCATCGAGAAGGAGGACTACGAAGGCTTTTACACGCAGCCTATGCCCTGGGCAAAGGCTAGCGAGAAGTTTGAGGAGCTTGCTAAACCATTTACCGACGAGGAGCTGCGCCGGGGCATCATCGAAGCGGTGGCACGCCTGGAAACGCTCGAAGTACAGCAGTTGACCGAACTTTTGACCTATGTGCGCAGGGGAGAATGAGTTGAACAAGCGGGTATAAATGCGCTCTTTCCCACGTCAAACCACGATAAATAGTTGGAGGTCTTCATGACACTTAATCCTAAACAGCACAGCCGCGTGATCACAGATGGGCGTGACCGCGCAGGCGCACGAGCCATGCTCAAGGCTATCGGCTTCAATGATGATGACCTGGCCCGCCCAATTATTGGCGTAGCCAACACCTGGACCGAGACCATGCCCTGTAACTACCATCTACGCCGCCTGGCTGCGAAAGTGAAAGAGGGCATACGGGCGGCCGGTGGCACACCGATGGAGTTCAATACCATCGCGATCAGCGATGGGGTGACCATGGGGACAGAAGGCATGAAGGCCTCGCTGGTGAGCCGCGAAGTCATCGCCGATTCGATAGAGTTGGTTGGTCGCGGTCACATGTTTGACGCCATGATCGCCCTGGTGGGGTGCGACAAGACTATTCCGGGCGCTGCCCTGGCGCTGATCCGGCTGAATGTGCCGGGCCTGATCCTGTATGGTGGCTCGATCGCGCCCGGACGTTTCAGAGGGAAGGACGTGACGGTCGGCGATGTCTACGAAGCAATTGGAGCTAATGCGGCAGGCAAGATGAGCGACGCGGACTTGCGGGAACTGGAAAACGTGGCCTGCCCTGGAGCGGGTGCCTGTGGTGGGCAGTTTACCGCCAATACGATGGCGATGGCCCTGGAGTTTATCGGCCTTTCCCCAATGGGTACAGCGAGCGTTCCTGCCGTTGATCCACGCAAGGATGAGGTGGCGAGGCACTGTGGTCAGCTCGTTATGGACCTCTTGCGGCGTGGAACGACTCCTGGTGATATCTTGACGCGGCAAGCATTTGAGAATGCCATCGCGGGTGTGGCGGCGTCAGGTGGCTCTACCAATGCCGTATTGCACCTGCTGGCGATGGCCCGTGAGGCCGCTATTCCCCTGACCATTGATGATTTTGAGGCGGTCAGTCAGGCGCACCCCGCTGCTGGCTGATTTGAAGCCGGGTGGGCGCTTTGTAGCAGTTGAACTGGATCGCGCCGGTGGGGTGCCGCTCCTGGTACAGCGACTCGTTGCAGCCGGGCTGGTTGACGGACAGCAGATGACGCCGAGCGGGCTGACCATTGGTGAAGAGGCCAACAGGGCGGTCGAGACGCCAGGCCAGGAAGTGGTGCGCCCGCTCTCCAATCCTATCAAAGCAGACGGCGGCCTGGTCATCCTCAAAGGAAATCTCGCGCCGGAGGGATGCGTGGTCAAGATAGCGGGACACGAGCGGCTGTACCATCGCGGACCGGCGCGTATTTTCGACCGCGAGGAAGACGCCATGCACGCGGTGACCCACAACGAGATCGAGGCTGGCGATGTGGTGGTCATTCGCTACGAAGGTCCGCGTGGTGGTCCGGGGATGCGCGAGATGCTGGGAGTGACTGGCGCTATCGTTGGCGCCGGGTTGGGCGAGACGGTGGCCTTGCTCACCGATGGCCGCTTCAGCGGAGCAACTCGTGGTTTGATGGTTGGTCATGTTTCGCCCGAAGCGGCTAGCGGCGGTCCCCTCGCCGCGTTGCGGGAGGGAGACGAGATCGTTATCAACATTGAGGCGGGCCGTCTCGATGTCGAACTTTCGGACGCTGAGATCGCTGCCCGCCTGGCGGATTGGCAGGAACCTGTTCCGCGCTACAAGAGCGGCGTTTTCGCGAAGTACGCCGCACTCGTCTCGTCAGCGGCGGATGGCGCCATTACCCGTCCGAACTTTTGAGAGACGACGGACGCCCGCAAGGGGCCTCTTGCGGGCGTCCGTCGTCTCTCATGTTTTCTCATCGCGCATACACGCGCTATCTACACCTTATCTAGTAGGCGTTTCTGAAGGCATGATGGGATTACTTGTTTCTGCCGGCACATTGGAATTATATGTAGGCGAAACGTTTGGAGTAAACGGGGACGCGGGCATAGCGGGATTGGGTGTTTCCGGCACTATATTGGGATTAGTTGCTGCTCGTGGGGCATCAGAGTTGTCTGCACCAACGGAAACATCTGGCTGAGCTAGTTTCAGACGCCCATTGATGTCAAATGCTCCTCCCTGCCGCATAATGCCGAAAGCCTGTTCGGGACGATCATCAGCGTTCATGATAACCATCACCCCTCCGGTATCCAGTTCATGTTGGTAGTAGTGGGCATCTTGTTCTGGCATGCCCATTTTTATCAAATCATCCGCGGTGTTGGATGCCATAGAAGCCTGACCGGTAAACATGCCCCTGAGAGTATCCCTGAATGTTCCTGTTCCCCGTTCCACTATTCTGATCCGGCCATAGCTAAATTTAGCCTGCCTCAGTTCATCAATGGCTCTATTTGCTTGATCGTTGTCTGCAAAGACTCCAATCACTGTTGAGAATGTTGTCGTAGTCATACAAAATCTCCTTACTTTCAGGTGTTTGTCGTATCATCCATATCTCTTTTCTACACGTAGGAGGTGCATGAAAAGGTTACATCGCTACTTACTCGCAAGCCTCTTGTACGAGTGGCAGACTCATATAGAAGGTTGATCCCGTTCCTTTGGTACTCTCCACCCATATGCGACCATGATGGCGCGAGATGATTTCACGTGAAATGTATAACCCGATGCCCAGGCCAGGGTAGGTTTGTCCATCTGCATCAGTTGCCTGATAGAAGCGCTCAAAAACATGCTGCTGATGTTCCTTAGCGATGCCAATGCCAAAATCTCGCACACTCACGACGGCATGATCCTGGTCTCTGGCAACATGGATGATGACCTTGTCTGACTGGTGAGAAAATTTGATGGCATTGGTGATCAGATTAATGAGGACTTGCCCAATGCGATCCCGATCACCCATCACCTGGACTGGCTCTTTGTTCTCAAGACAGAGGTGGTGCTCCTCCGTGATCTGCTGAAGGGTCTCCACTATTTCCTCAACGAGGAGGGAGAGATCAAAGACTTCATCCTGATAGGCCAGTTTGCCGCTTTGCATCCGAGAGATATCGAGCAGTTCGGAGATGAGATTAGTGAGCTTCGTGATTTGCCGATCCATTTTCGCAAGGTAGGTCAGTCCCTGGTCATCTTCTTGCTTGCTTAAGCGCCGCTCCAGGATGGTGGTAAACCCTTTCAAACTGGTCACGGGCGTTTTTAGTTCATGACTGGCCATACCGATAAATTCGTCCTTCCGCCGTTCCACCAGCAGACGATCGGTAATATCCCGCGCAATTTTGGCCGCGCCAATAATCTTCCCCTCCTTGTCTTTGACAGGGGAGATACTGAGCGACACAGGCACAGTTGAGCCATCTTTGCGCAGACGAACCGTTTCATAATGGTCAATACGCTGCCCGTTGCGCAGTTGCTCAATGATGGTTTCTTCTTCATAGAAGAGTTCATGGGGAATAATCAGAGTGATGTGTTGGCCAATTGCTTCGGCGGCTGAATAGCCGAAGAGGTGTTCTGCGCCCGCATTCCAACTGGTAATGATGCCATCGAGCGTTTTACTGACAACCGCATCGTGTGAGGAAGTGACAATAGCCGCCAGGAGGTATTGTGTCTCTTCAGCCTGTTTGCGTTGCGTAATATCACGGAAGTTAAAGACAATTGCTCTGATGGCTCGATCAGCGAGTAAATTGATGGCGCTATATTCAATCCAGCGCCATGATCCATCCTTATGGCGAAAACGGGTGAGCTGGTTGGGCAAGGGGACACCTGGCTGCTCACGGAGGCGCCGAAACAAGGTGATCCCCTCCTCCAGATCATCGGAATGGGTGAGTTGGGCTCCATTACGTGCTATGTACTCTTCTGCTGTATAGCCGGTGACTTGTTGAATGGAAGGGCTAGCGAAGAGAATTGTGCCATCCGCGCTTGTGAAAACGATCGCCTCATGGCTTTGTGCAAGTACGGCTCGCAGCCATTGTTCGTTTTGCTTGAATGTTGCTTGACCCGTACCCCGCTTGTTGCGCTTGTTCATTGGTATCGCCATTGATATATATCCTCCGTGACACAGACTTCTATGAAATTTACTATAGCAAATTTCCCCATTTGCAACAAACTGAACTAGACTTTCAGTAAAGGTCGCAAGGTGTCGATTCAAAAATTTCGTCCCGACATCCTTTCCCTACATCCCCGGTTCTGCCGTGGCTGGCGTTGTGGAGGAAGTTGGCCCCGGTGTGACTACCTTCCAGAAAGGGCAGGCGGTCTTTGGCCGGAGTACGCATGGCGCGTATGCTGAGTATACGACCACGGCTGTAGAACCCCCGGCCCTGGGTGCAGAGACATTCAGTTTATTGGCCCTCAAGCCAGAGACGCTCAGTTTTGACGAAGCAGCCACGATCTCCGGCGGAGCGACGATTGCCTGGACAGCGCTCTTTGAAGATGGAGCATTGCAAGCGGGTCAACGCGTGCTGATCCACGGGGCTGCTGGTGGTGTTGGCTCCTTCGCGGTTCAGTTTGCCAGGTGGAAAGGCGCACAGGTAATCGGCACGACCTCGAAGGCCAATCGGGACTTTGTGCGTTCTCTCGGAGCAGAAACGGTGATTGATTATACCTCGACCCCGTTTGAGCAGGTAGTGCGTGATGTGGACCTGGTACTGGATACAATAGGAGGAGTGACGCTCCAACGTTCCATGCAAGTGGTCAAGCGTGGTGGCACGTTGGTCTCCCTCCTCGAACAGCCATCTCCAGAATTGGCACAGAAGTATGGTATTCGCGCCAGGAAAAACGCTGCACGACCTACCAATAGCCACTTGCAAACCATTACCCGGTTGATTGATGAGGGACAAGTCAAAGTCACGATCGCTCACACCTTCCCTCTCCGTGAGGCGAGCCTCGCCCACGAACTGAGCCAGACCGGTCACGGACGTGGCCGCATCGTGCTGCATATCGCTGACTAGACTGACGCACTGTTCGCCTGGCTCCTGACTGCGGGATTCGGTATATTGGCAAAGCCATTTACACAAAGTAATTGGATAGACGCCTCTCAGAAGTAACCAGCAAATAAAACCGCTTGCCCTCGACTGGAGCAAGCGGTTTCTTGTTATACCGAAACTGGCAAATAAAACCACCTGCCCTCCACCGGGGCAAGCGGTTTCTTGCTATACTACAGCCACGGGAACACGTTCAAAATATTGACGCCCCATCTCCAGTTGCTCACCCCATACGCCCAATCAGGCGTCAGTCCCACCTCGATAAACGAGCCAGAATAGCCCAATAGAGCGCCAGCGGCCACGTGCTCGCCCACGTAGACGCTGCTCGTGTTGATTTGCACGTACATATACGGCGATCCACCTGCCTGGCTGGGAGAGTCGAGCTTCCAGGTGATGTCCATGACGCATTCGCCATCCCAACATTCCTCGTGGCTAAAGGTGATCGTGCCAGATAGCAGAGCCGTAACGGGCAAGCCCTGCGTCCACAAATCAACGCCATGCTCATAGTTTTGCCCGTACCGTTGCGTGATAGGGCAATGGTCCCACGCAGCACACGAACTGGCATGCGCCCGAAAGAGCGTAATACCGGCAAAGAGCGCGGCGAGTAGCACCGTGAGCAGGACGAGTACCCGCAAACGCATCAGAGCCGCAAGTAGTTTGTTCGCAAATAGTTTGTTCATAGTATGTCCTCCTGTTTCTCTATATACCACAGCTACTCATCTTGCTATGCGTGCGTGTAGAGATTTTGGGATAGATGGGCTATGTGGTGGTAAAGGAAGCGGAGCTATTGTACCGCGAGTACGGCGATCCGCGAGCGAGTTTGTATATTCTTTTGTGGATTTCGAAGGAGGGATACGAAGCCGTCTTGGTCCCAATAACCTTCAGTGGAAGATACCCCGTTTTGAATAGCCTAAGGTTTTGCGTCGGGTCAATCAGGGAGAAACATACCGGCAGATAGCAAGAGAGTATGTCGTCTCATATGAGGTTGTGCGGAGGGTAATTCATGCGGCTCGTCGCGAAAAAAGGTGAGATTGACTCTTGAAATGAGGCTGTTGATTATGTATCATAATGATGTGAAGGAGAGTTGATAAAATACATAAGATATGTACGATATATATCTTAATCATTATATTTTCTAGCGTGCGATTTACGTCTACCATTATCCGTGATAATATGATATAATTTGATTAAGTATCATGCACTTGATTTTTTCAAGATTTGCAGATTTCCACAAACTTGGAGCTTTTACAAAAATGACTTCACTCTCTTTAAGTGAAGACACTTCCAGCGATCGCTCCAAGAGTGGTTGATTAGCCTTGCTTTTTCATATGATCTCTTAGAGAGTGATGTTTAGACTCATTTCGTGTCAAGCACCTTGTAGACTGGGAACATCAGAATACTAAGGTAACTGACTAAGGGGGCTGGTCATGAATTGTATTTATTGTGGAGCAAGTAATTCTGATGAGGCTGTTTTTTGCCAGAAATGTGGCAAGCAATTAGAGTTAACCGCATTGAGTATTCCTACTTCTATTACTCCCCCCAATCTGCCTATTTCCACTTATGAGAGTACTGAATACGCACCATCAGAGCCTAGTATTCCACCACCCCCCTTCATTACACATTATGGAGGGGGGTCAAATCCTTATGAACAACAAGCTTCTCCTCGATCTCATACGAATAGAGGATATCGCATTGTGATAGCAACCCTTGTAATAATGCTTATAACTGCCGGAGTCTTAGTGGGTATACTAATAGAAAAAGGAAACACCCTTGTCACTACTAATAATACGTCGAATACTCCAAATCAAGCAGGAACTATTCCAGCCAATAGCAATTCTACTGCTACAGCTATCCCAGCGACAGCTACTCCTTCACCAACTCCTGCATCACCTCAGCCAGGAACGGTACTCTATCAAGCGAATTGGTCAGGGGGTTTAAACGATTGGACGGGAACTTCAGACTGGAAGACTTCTAATGGTATGCTGATCAGTGATGGAAGCTACAATGATCCTAATAATTACGGATCACCAACGATTGAACCTTCTTATCAAGTGAAGGAAACATCAGATTATGCAGTTGAGGTAAGGATACAACAGCTAGGAGGAGCAGGTTGTTTTGATGCCGCGGTTATTCGAGGAAGTATCGCCTCAGATGGGGTGCAAGGATACAGGTTGGCAATAGGCTGTTTTGGAGGAGCAACACTCTATGCAGCGCATGGTAGCTCATTGAACCAATTAGCACATGTAGATTTTGATCCTGGTAATACCTGGCATACATATCGCCTAGAAGCTAAAGGTACGTCAATTAGTGCCTTTATAGATGGTATACAGGTATTTGGAGTAAATGATGCTACATATCTATCCGGGGGGATCATAGGTATCAAGAGTCAGGCAACTCAGATTGATGTAAGCAGTTTCATGGTAATTGCCGTGTAGGAGTCTGCCAAGGCTGTTTTGTAAATAAGGAACATCATCTTACAAACTGTTCTGAAAGTGCCGAAGGGGATACGCAGAACGCTGTTTTTAGCTGTTCTCCGTTGTTCTTCCTGCGGTTTCTGGAGGGGTTTCACGTTCGTCTCTGTTTTTGGTTCTTCTCTGATGGTTTTCGGCGTTCCTGTCAGGGTAATAGAACTTGGATACATTCAGTGTGTCTGCTTCCTCTTCTGTGCGTATATTCCAGAACGAAGGTATATCCACTCATCTTTGCCATTTCCCTTCTACATTGAGGTAATTAAAAACTTTGATCATTAGATCAGCCGCTTGTTCTCGTTGCATTTTGTTTGGTTCGAGCTTGTGATGGATATGATGAACCATAAGAGCTGCTGTTACTGCAAAAGTCTCTTTAAACCGAACATATTCATAGGTATTTGCATGGATGAATGGTAAGTGTTCCCCTTTCTCTAGTTGCTCTCGCCAGAGTTGTACCCCTTGGCGCAGATGTCCCAAGACATAGTGAAGAGGTTTCTTTTCAAGTTCCTCTAATTGCCCATCCGCGAATTCGCACTGCAATTTTGAGAAGAAGGGCATCCACTTCCAATTCCGCCTGGATCACTCGCTTCATAACGTCTTCTCGCACCTGGGGATTTTTCACATCTGAACGATTGATCTCGCGATAAAGAGCCATATACCGACCGAAGAGGGTATATAACGACTGCACTGCTTCGTACTGCTTCTCACGGACCGCGCGAATAAGTTCAACTTCCTGTTCTTTGCTCTTCCGATATCGGATGAGAATAGCTTGGCCTCCAATGACCGTAATAATGGCAGGTAGCAAGGCTGCAAGAATGGTAACAAGATTACTCAGACTCAACATAATTCAATTCTCCTACCCATTGCTTTCTTCAGAAGTCTTATACAGTATTTGTTGTTGAGGTTGAGCGGCCGTTTATCCGCCTAATCCACACTCCAGGTTATGTTGCCCACGATAACCACGTTCAGCATAACTAACTTGCAAACGCCAGCAAATCATAAAACTCCACCGGCTGCAACTTCTGATACTCCTTCTGTGGCACCTTCACATACCTCCATTGCTCACCGGTCAACGTCGTCGCGTTCTCGCACCACATCTTGGCGGCTCTATCCTTGAATGCTACTTCAAGCGACTCCTGACCTTTTGTCTCGACGAGCCACATTTCGCCCGTCTCGGTTTTCACCACGAAGTCGGGATAGTAGTAGCGCAAGTTGGCGTTGTTGTCGGTGTATTCTATCGAGAAGCCAAATTGCTGGGGCAGCTTGGAAAAGGCTGCTACATCCTTTGCGCTTTCGAGGAATTTGGCGAACTCGTACTCGAAGTCGTTGTCACAGGGAACCAGGTTGAAGACGCATTTTGCGGGCTTCGAGGACTGAGCGGGAAAAGGCAAAGGGTTCCATTGCGGAGAGCTTGCGGTCCTCGCCTTGAATGGTTGGCTCTAACTGCTCAATGATCTTATCTCTGAGGGTTTTGCCAAAGACATCAAGGACGACGTAACCAGCAATGCGGTGGTTCATGGCCTGCACGATGGTTGGGTTATTGAGATCAACTTTCCCACCGAAGGCGCGTTTTTCAAAGAAGTCCCAGACTTTTGGGGCAAGCGCACTGAACTGGCTGGGAAGTTTCAGGTTGGTGGCAATCAACTTGGCATAGTAACTGACAATCTCGTCGGGGCGCTGCGCGTCTTTGATGGCATATTCGCGATCAATGATTTTCTCCAGGGTGATGATATCGAATGCTTGATACTGGAACTTCTTGATGTCTGCATTGCTTGGTTTGCGTGGCAAGGGATCGGGACTGAACGTGAAGCTCATCACGTCCAACGAGTCAATTTCTTCGGTCAATGTTTTCTTGCGGGTCAAGATGGGCGATAGCCTGGGGAGCGAGAGGTCATAGGCGGCTTTCTCCGGCATTTGCGGGGCAATGGCGATAATCTTGAGCTTGTCTTTGCCGACCTCGAAGGTATCAAGCTGCAAGTCTTCCAGTTTTTCCAGGTCGTCCACGAACGAGAGAAAGGCTTTGTTGCCGATGATGTCCACATGCTCTGCATAGTTCTGGCCTCGGAACATCAGGCGCAGGCCGCGACCGATGGCCTGCTCCGGCAGAATGTTGGCGGAAGCGGTATAGGGGCGCAAACCAACGACAACCGTGACATTTTGCACATCCCAGCCTTCGCGCAGCATGAGGACGCTGACAATGGCATTGGTGGGACAATCAAGGTTATCTACTTCGCGGGCAAGTTTACGAGCCACATCCAGGTCTTTCTTGGAGATTTCTCCTGACTTTCGGTATGAATGACCAATGCCCTGTTGTCGCCGCCAAATTCGGCTGGGTAGGTTTTGCGCAACCAGTCTCCTACGTCTTCGGCCTCTTCGGTCGTGTTCATCATGATAAAGAGGACGGGCTTTTTCTTCATCGGCGCAAGGTGCTCTTTATATTCTCGCCAGCGTTCCACGCCTGCCGTCAGATAGCGCCTGGTACGTCACGCTGGCAACGTGACTCTTGCCTCCTCAAAGTCCGCGATACCTTTGACGGGCCGTTTGACAATGTTATCCAGAATGGCCTGCCTGATGGGATAATCAGAAATGACCCAGGGGAATAAGCCGCCTTTGTTAAAGCGGGGTGTTGCCGAAAAGTCGAGTTGCGCGGCAAGCGGTAAGTTGGTGTGCAACGTGCGGATGACTGTTATTCCACTCGTTCTCTTCGTCGTGGGTATGGTGCGCCTCGTCGTTGAGGACGAAGAGATGACCGGCGCGTTTGCGCAAGCATGTCGGTAAAACTGGCAAGGTCGCTATTCAGATCGTCTTTTGGTTTTGGGCCAAGCACCTCGGTCATGATGTCGGGTTCGTCGTCGCTGTTTTTCTTGCGCTCGGACCTATCATAGAGTTGCTGGATGTTGGTGAGGAAGAGCATGCCTTCCGCCGGGGCGCGTTCAGCATCGCCGCGCATGACACAATCAAACTCCCAGGAGATTTTTAGTTCTCGCGGGATGAGCGGGTCAAGATTGAAGATACGCCCACCCTCAAAGTCGCTTTTCAGTCGCTCGTACACAATGACGTTGGGAGCGATGATAAGAAGGTTTTGGCATAAGTCCTCTTCGCTCTCACGCACGGCATTGAAGATATTGCCAGACGATTGCCAGCGACATGACCTTTGGTTTTGCCACTGCCGGTCGCCATTTTCGTGCAGTAGCGAGCAAACTCATCGTAGGCAGGCAGGCGTACCTGACTATTGGCGGGAGCATACTTTTCTAAGAGGTCTTTGCGGCTGCGTACCTGTGCGATCTCATAGACGTAAATGAGCGTTTCTATCGCTTCGCGCTGGGCTTCGTGGTACTTGAAAAGCTGTCCATTGCGTGAGCCGGTGATCGGTCGAGAACCAGTAATTGAGCAAGGTGCGCGTTGTCCTGGTCACACCCTTGATAGCCGCCGTCTCTCCACTCAGTGACCAGTTTGCGTAACGCCGGAACACAGGGGGCCGTTTTGAGATACAGGGTCAGGTCAAAGAGACCTAGCTGCGTGTCTGGCTCTGCTGTTTTCGCTTTACGTGGCATAGCTGCTGCTTTCTAACTCTGTTTGCTCGAACGATGTCCGGCGATTTTACACAATTTCTACCGGCACGGCCTTTGTGGTGTCATTGCCCAAGATATCAATGACCTTGATGACGATGGTATAGGTTCCTGGCTGCTCATATTCGTGAAAAGCTTTGAGCAGTATTTTCGGTTGCTTTTTTGTGCGGTAGGACTGCCACTGGTTATGGAAGGTATCCTCGCGATAATCCCAATCAATGGCCCAATAGTCGATCCATTGTCGCCAGTGAGTGATGGCGTTCTTCACATCTTCGGGAACATCATCGGGCGGCATGAAAGAAGTTCTTGAGTTCAACTGCAACCGATTTCTTGCCTGTCTTCACCTCAACGGCTAACGCTGCCAGTTCATAGAAACCGATATCGCCCTGCTCGACCGCCTTCTTTTCCAGCACCTCGCGCGGGATTTTCTTGAATGACAGCCTGATATTGGAGTCAGCCGCCATTTGTTTGGCGGTCTCATTGAGGTCAAAGGCGAAATCCCATCCCAGCATATCTATGCCGTTGCTATGCTCTCCAACGTCTTTGCCTCTGACACGCCAGAACTCATTGACAATCGCTGTCACTTCACCCAGCGCAATCGGCGCATCCACCGAACCAACATGCACAAGTCTGCCATCCTTGACACCATGTAGCCAGCTATAGCCGTCAATCAGGCGTTGCATGATAAAGCTGGAGAATAAAATTGCGATAGCGTAACTGCACGCTGGCTCGCTGCGTTGGATCAGCAAACTCGGCAGTTTGCCATGCCTGCCGCTCGTACTTGCCCAGGTTCTGCACGACGAAAGGCTTCACGTTGTCAATGGACAAAAGCCGCTTGCGCGTAGTTTGAATGGCAAAACGCCCTAAGTCACAGGTGATCCAACGTCTGCCAAGTTTTTCTGCAACGGCGGCTGTCGTGCCAGCTCCCACAGAAAGCAGTCGAGGACAAGATCGCCTTCATTGGAAGATGCTTTAATAATGCGTTCTAAAAGCGCTTCGGGTTTTTGTGTAGCATAGGCAAGACCTTCTGCGGATTGAGATTGGATCGGTTGTATATCTAGCCATAAATCTTGTAAAGGTACACCTGGCATTTCGTCTAGAGCCTGTTAGGGACTCGACTTCAAAATGTGATACAATGAAGGATGAAAACTAGAACACCTTATCCAACGGATGTCAGCGACGAAGAATGGGCCTTCGTCGTGCCATACCTGCTCTTGTTGCCTGAAGATGCGCGACAACGGAGCTATAGTCTGCGCGAAGTCTTCAATGGCTTGCGCTGGCTTGTGCGAGCTGGTGCGCCCTGGCGCATGATGCCCAATGATTTGCCACCCTGGTATATCGTCTATCAACAGACCCAACGCTGGCTGATGGCTGGCCGCTTTGCGGCCTTGGTCGACGATCTGCGCTTGTTGCTGCGAGAAGCGAAAGGACGCAATCGCCAGCCCTCGGCGGCCATCTTTGATAGTCGAACGCTGCAATCGACGCAGCACAGGCCGGCAGGATACGGTTCTGGCAAGCGCTCCGGCGGACCGGGGAATTGCCGTTGCGGTGGTCGGCGATGGCCGCCATTTTCCAGTGCCCCTCCCTGTCAAACACGATGTGGCGACTCTCCTGTTGACCGCCGGCGGCGAGCCGTCCAGTATAGAGTTCGAACCTTTTCAGCCGAGCGTGGCAGGTCAATACCCCATCACTCATCCGGACGAAGCGCGGCAGGTTGCGGACATCCGTTCGCATCGCCTCACAGTTGACGGCCGCACTTACAAGATTGTGCGCGGCGATCTGCACCGGCACACCGAAATCAGCATGGACGGCGCAATCGATGGCAGCCTTTCGGATCTTTACCGTTATGCGATCGACGCTGCAAACCTCGATTTCGTGGCCGTGACGGACCACAATTACGGCGCATGGCTGGATACCGACGAGCCGGAATCGAAGAACACCGATGATGAGTACCAATGGTGGCGGACCGCAGAAATCCGCGGACATGTTCTACGTTCCGGGGCGCTTTGTCCCGCTCTATGGATATGAACGCTCGGTCAACTTTCCCCGCGGCCATCGCAACATCTTCCACGTGCGCCGCGGCGTGTTCAGCTATCGCGTGCCCAAGCTGTTTATTTCCGAAAGACCGGAGTTGATTGCAAAAGACGCGCAAGGCCTCTGGTCGTATCTGCGATCGACCGGCGGCATCGGCCTCCCGCACAGCACCGGCACGAACATGGGCACCGACTGGCGCCTCCGTGACGACGAACTCGAGCCCGTCGCCGAACTCTATTCCGGCGATTGGGGAGGCTTCGAAGCGTTGGGGCAGCCTCGCGCTGCCACCCGGGAAGCCCTCGGCGGAGGTTTCAGCGGACGCGCTCCGTTCGTGAATGGGCTGATCTGGAATGCGCTTGGAGCGGGCTACAAGATGGGTTTCATCGCCTCCAGCGACCACTGGTCCACGCACATCGCCTATGCCGATCTGCTCGTGCCGGACCACGTTACGGGACGGGCGGATATTCAAGAAGCCCTCCGTGCGCGGCACTCCTACGCATCGACCGACAACATCATTCTCGATTTTTCCGCCGGCAAAGTGCTCCAGGGCGGCGAAATGCAGGCGCAACAGACTCCTGCTTTCCGTATTCGCCTACAAGGCACGGAGCCGATACTGCGGTCGAGGTCGTCAAAAATAACCGGGTCGTATTCAGCCGGACCCCTGACGCTGCAACCGGAGATCCTCGGGTCCTCGAATTCACTTATCGCGATGACGACCGTTTTGCCGATACCAGCATGGCACCGACCGACCAGGTGAAGGATTGGGACGCTCCGGAAAACGGCATCCGCGCACGGCCCGCGGGCAAGATGGCTTATTACTACGTTCGCGTGATCGAGCGATTCAACTCCGACCTGCCGGATCGCCCGGGTGAGACCGCCTGGTCTTCACCAATCTACGTGAAACAGTGACACAAGAAAGGAACACCCTATGACTTTTCGCAGTGGATCCGCAACCGTCGTGATGACAATCTGGGCTGTTCTGGCGCTCGATGCGCAGAACCCCACCGCTTCCGTGGTCGGCACGGTGAAAGACCCGAGCGGCGCCACCATCGCCGGCGCCAAGATCGACGTGCGCAACACCGATACCAATGACGTTCGGGAGGTCACCTCGGACCCGAAAGGGGAATATGCCGTCACCAATCTGGTTCCCGGCCGGTATGACGTCGCCGTCATCAAGGAAGGTTTTCAATCCGCGCGGCGGACCGGCATCGAACTGCAGATGGAGCAGGCCGCGCGGTTGGAATTTCTTCTCCAGGTCGGTGCGGTGAGCGAGTCAGTCGAGGTGACGGCATCCGCGCCGGCGGTGAATACGGAAAACTCCGTCAAGGGCGAAGTGATGGTCAGCAAGGAAATCGTGGAGATGCCGCTTGACGGGCGGAACATCTCCGATTTGGCCTACCTGACACCCGGGGTGGCGCCTGCGCCGGCGGGAGCCTTGGGTTCGTCATTCAATATCAACGGCGCGCGCGGCGATAATACTAATTTCGTCCTCGATGGTTTCAACGACCAGAACGCCCGCGCGGCCAGCATGAAAGTGTCGCCCAGTCTGGAGGCGCTGGACGAGTTCAAAATGCAGACCACCGGCTATTCCGCCGAGTATGGCCGTCTGGCTGGTGGCGTGATGAATATGGTCTTGAAGACCGGCACCAACCAACTCCACGGGTCGCTATTCGAATTCGTGCGAAATGATATCTTTGACGCACGCAACTCCTTCGATCCGTCCAAAGCTCCTCTGCGGCGCAATCAATTCGGCGGGATGCTGACCGGTCCGGTGGTAATTCCCAAACTCTACAACGGCCGCAACAAAACCTTCTTCCTGTTCAGTTGGGAAACCTTCGTGCAGAGAATCGGGGACGTAGCCCTGGGCATTGTCCCGACAGCGGCGCAGCGTGCCGGAGATTTCTCGGCATTCGGACCACTCAAGGACCCCCTGGCGACGGGAACCTGCAGCGCCACCAATCGGGCGGCCTGCTTTCCGAACAATCAGATCCCCCTTTCCCGCTTTAGTTCGGTGGCCATCGACTCAATGAAGTTTTACCCTCTGCCGAACCTGCCGGGCCAGGCCAATAACTACGTTGCGGTGTCGAGCGACCCCACTAACAACAATCACCACGGAACCGGCGGCACGCCCGAGGTTTTCAACCTGGTGGCGCATCCCCTCGAATTCAGGACGCAAGTGCAGCAGCAGATTGAAAAATCCCAATCAAAATAATATTGAAATCATTCTTGCAGGCGCCGGGACATGGCAGAATTCGGAACATTGTTATGGTGACTCTTCTCGATAAAGCCAAAATTAGAAAATCCGGCGCTGAAAGCGCCAGTGCATGTTAGCCCAGGGCATCGCCCTGGGTTTCGGAACCCATCAGCCATCGAGCGCCCTGAAAGGGCGCAAGGGTCCTCCTCCCTTTCAGGGCGCGTAGCGATACTTGGAGACGTTACCCGGGGCGTTGCGCCGGGCTATCACCCTCCACGCCGTTGGCGAAAAACCCTGGATGTGTTTTCTAAGTGGGTGAGATCCACACAACTCGATTGACGGGAATACTAATAGTCGAGCTCGAAGCTTCGATTTTGAAGCAGACGTTTAACTTGGGCGGACGGCGGCGGGCGGCGCGGGCCAATCGGTGGGAACGAAATCGACGCCCCAGAAATGCGGCGCGGGCGTGAGAAATTCGACGCCGACGCGCTGGCCCTTGTCGGTGGCCTCTCCGAGAAACACGACGCGCGATTCCTGCTCTTCCTGCGTAAAAGGATTGGTGAGGACGAGCATGACGTCCATGGTGAGCGGCTGATTAAGATACATCAGTCCGCCGTGCGCGTTGATCACGATCGTTTCGCAGGCTTCGCGGAAGCGGCGATTGTCGGAATTCTTTCCCGCCACCACCACGCGCACCCGCATGAAGACGCGGGTACTGCGGCGAACCTTGTCGTAATCGTTCTCGGGCATGGTAAGTCTATGCTGCGGCACTTCTATTGCCGCGTCAACGAATGTGTCCCTGACATGTTCCCGCCCTGCAACGCGGGGTCTCGCGTGCAACGCTGCCGGGTCACCAGCTCATGGAAACGCTTCTTCCGTAGGGGCACGGCATGCCGTGCCCCTACGAAAGTGGCGTTTCCATGTGCCCGCAGGCGGATTACGCGATATCATCTCGCCGTACATTCATAACGCTTTTCGAGGGGACCGCACATGAATTTGACCGAATACATCGATTCCAAACACGACGAACACCTGAACGAGCTCTACGAATTCCTGCGCATCCCGAGCGTCAGCGCGCAATCCGAGCACAAGCCGGACATCGAGCGCGCCGCGAAATGGGTCGCCGAAAAGCTGCGCGCGGCGGGTCTCGACAACGTCGAAATCCTGCCCACGAAAATGCATCCGCTCGTCTACGGCGAATCCCTGCGCGCGCCCGGCAAACCGACCATCCTCTTCTACGGCCACTACGACGTGCAGCCGCCCGAACCGCTGGACCTGTGGACTTCTCCCGCGTTTGAGCCTACGATCCGCGGCGGGAATTTGTATGCCCGCGGCTCCGCCGATGACAAGGGTCAGGTTCACATCCACATTCGCGCGCTCGACGCGATCATGAAAACCGCAGGCAAACTGCCCATCAATTTGAAAGTGATGATCGAAGGAGAAGAGGAAGTCGGCAGTGTGAGCCTGTGGGAATTCGTGAACGCGAACAAGTCGCGGCTCAAGGCGGACGCGCTTGTCGTTTCCGACACCGGAATGCTCGCACCCGGCGTGCCCTCGATCACCTATTCGCTGCGCGGCCTGAATTACTACCAGATCGAAATCACGGGCCCGGCGCAGGACCTGCATTCGGGAATTTTCGGCGGCGCAGTGCCGAACCCGATCACGATCCTGTGCGAACTCTTTGCCAAGCTGCACGATAAAAATTCGCGCGTGGCGATTCCGGGCTTTTACGATGACGTCGTGAAACTTTCCAAGGCCGAGCGCAAAGAGCTGAAATCGCTGCCGTGGAAGGAAAAGGATTTCCGCAAGACGGTGGGCGCGCCGGGCCTCACCGGGGAAAAGGGATTTACGATCATCGAGCAACTGGGGGCGCGCCCCACGCTCGAGCTGAACGGAATCTGGGGCGGCTACACGGGTGAAGGATCGAAAACAGTGATCCCATCCAAGGCCTTCGCGAAATTTTCGACGCGCCTCGTGCCCACCCAAAATGCGGAAAAAATCACGCGCCTCGTCGAGCGGCACATCCGCAAGCTGCTGCCGAAAACGGTGAAATTCAAGCTGGACGTGCACAGCCAGGGCAATGCATGGTCCGCGCCGTACACGCACCCGTTCTTCGAGGTCGCACATGACGCGCTGGAAAAGGGATTCGGCAAGCGCGCCGTGTTCATCCGCGAAGGCGGGTCGATTCCGTTCGTCACGCAAATGCATGACACGTTCAAGGTGCCGTGCATCCTGCTCGGCTTCGGCTTGCCCGACGAAAATGCGCACGCCCCGGACGAACACATATCGCTGGAAAATTATTTCGGCGGGATAAAAGCCGTGGCGCAGTTTTACGAAGGCCTGGGGAAGCTCTGAGTAGGACGGGCTTCAGCCTGTCAGGTTTTGACTTCTGCCAGTGCAGCAAAATTCAAAAGCAGACAGGCTGAAGCCCGTCCTACATGGTCGAGAGTGAAGCCTGGCGCCCGCGCGCGAATTCCTCCAGCGTGGTATTCGCCGTGGCGATGATTCCGAGCGCGTCGGAAACCGCCTCAAGTTTTTCTCCTGGCACCACAACATACATTTCGTCCGCGCCAAGACCCGTGTACACGCGGTTTCCGATGCAGCCCAGCGTGGAAACAGTCCCGAGAGCGAGCGCAGCGGGAAGCGCCATGCATGACGGCCGGCCGAGCAGCGGCAGTTTGCTGCCGGCTCCCGCGCGGATGGAAGCTTCGTTGAGCAGCATGGCCGCCGAAGTTTTCAGCGCAAATAGCACGATGCTCGGAGCAACAGGTGCATCCCCAAGCGGCGCGAAAACCACCGCAGCCGGTTCCTTGGAAAGGCGCGGGATGCCTGGAACCTCTTCCGGCCGGACGTAGCCGAGATTGAACATCATGCCAAGCATCGTCTCGGTTTCCTGGACGCGATCGGGCGGAAGCTGAATGTTGTGCGTGTAAGCCCCGACGGCGCAATTGAAATGATCGGCGGGAACAGTATAAAAAGTGCGGCCTGCCGCTGCCAGACGCCAGAAACTGCAGCCGGCCGGCTCGGTCCCTGAAAATTTGGGAACGCCCGAAGGCTCCGCGTCAAGGAATGTGACAGCGACAGGCCGCCGGCCAAGCGCCAGCCGCGCCGCGAATTTCTTTTCGAGTTCTTTCCAGTCCGCCATGTGCTCTCCTCGCAAGAAAAATGAACAGCAAGAATAGCACAGCGGCGCTCCCGGGACGAGCAACGCTGGAAGCCGCGCAAAATCGGGGTTTTTATTTGTTTTTTCTTGCGTTGCGCGGGCTTCGCCCGTATAGTGCTCGCCGTGCGCGGCTCGCGCGTTTCGAGGCGGCCGGCACATGGCAGTCTCAACTCTGAGGAGGAGAAAGGAAATAGATGGCAAAACCACTGAGCAAGTCCAAGATCGTCGCGCACATCGCCGATAAAGTCGGCACGTCCAAGAAGGTCGCGGCGCAGTTTTTTGATGAACTGTTCAAGCTGGCGGTCAAGGAAGCCAAGGGCGGCGCGGGCAAGTTCGTCATCCCGAACATCGGACGCGTCGTGAAGGCGCACCGCAAGGCGCGCATGGGCCGCAATCCGCAGACGGGCGAAGCAATCAAGATCAAGGCGAAGACCGTTGTTCGTCTTCGCGCCGCAAAGGCCCTCAAAGACGCGATTCTCTGATACAGAGTCGCTTCGCTAGCCGGCCTTTTGGAAGCAACGTGCGGGCTGGGTGTCTCGCCGTGGTTCCGATGCCGCTTCGGCGGCTGACGGGACGTGGCATATCCAGTCGATTCACGCAGCATCACATCGGAACTTTGCAGTGCACCTCTCGCTGCTATTGCGCCCCGGAGCCGGCCCTCCGGGGCTTTGTTTTGAGTGGCGCATGCTCTAGCCTGTGGGAGTCAGTCTTTGAAAGGCCAAACCCCCACAAGCTAAAGCATGCGCCACATTAATCCATGCGTTTCACGCCCCGCTGGGTTATCTTTAGAATTGTGACCGGGGACTCCCAGAATATCGTAACGCGATATGTAGAACGGCGCGTGTTGCTCTTCAGCTTGATCCTCCTCGCGCTGTTGTTTGTCATCACGGCCGCCCTCGCCCGTACTTATCATGCTCGCGAAGAAGGCCTTGTGACGGAATGGTCTCAAAAGGGGAATGCGGACCTGGCGGCTGGGAAACCCGCCCTGGCGTTTGTGGATTTCCGGAACTCCCTGTCTTATGGACCCGATAACCCGGACGTGCAGCTTCGTCTAGCGGAAGCTTTGCTGGCCGACGGGCGGTTCACCGAAGCGCGTTCCTATCTGGTGAATCTTTGGGAACGGGTTCCAGGCTCAGGCGAAGTAAATCTCGATCTGGCGCACGTTGACGAGCAAACGGGAGACATGGAAGAGGCGATTCGTTATTTTCGCGGCGCGATTTTCGGAAGTTGGGAGAAGAATCCCGAGATCCAGCGACGAAACGTTCGGCTCGAATTGTGCGAATTTCTCCTCTCCCATCGCCGCACGAGCGACGCGCAAGCGGAGATCGCGGGTCTCGCTGCGGACACTCCCTCTGAAGATGGCGTCCTTCGCGAACAAAACGGCCGACTTTTTCTGAGGGTCGGAGAGCCCGCGAAAGCTCTCGCTGAATTTGAAGCGGCGTTAAAGACCAACCCCCGGCAGAGCCAGTGGCTGGCCGAAGCCGGCCGGGTCGCATTTGAAGACGGCGACTTTTTAAAGGCGGAAACCTATTTTTCCAGAGCGGATCGCGAAAATCCCTCCAGCGAAAATCATGCCTCGCTTATGCTCGTTCGGGACGTCCTCGGCAACGATCCCTATCTAGCCGGGCTAAGCGATGAAGAACAGGCGCGCCGAACGCGGCGCGATTTGGACCAGGGACTCACGCGTCTCCGCGATTGCACGGGGGCCGGCGGAACCGCCGCAACTCCGGGGCAGCCATCGCAAAGCATACAGCCTCTCACCGATGAAGCGCAGGACTTGGACAAGCGTGTGAAACTTTTTTCGCTCGGCAAGAATCCCGAATTGCGAAACGAGGCCATGCAACTAATTTCCCGAATCGAGGACGCCGCTTCTCAAAACTGCGGGCCGGGCACAGGATTGGATCAGGCACTGGCCCTGATCGAAAAACGGCACGAGGGAAACAATCCGTGAGCGAGCGCGATATTCCAGTTAGCGGGGCGCAGGCGAGCGCACCTGTGGCTGAGCCTGCATCCGCGGATGCAACCGGCACAGGCCTGCAGTGGTTGAGTTCCCGCGCGCGCTTGTTCACTCTTTCCGAGGGCAATCTATTTCTCCTGCTGGCGATCATTATCGGAATATTCTCGGGAATGGCCGTGGTTTGTTTCCGCATTGCCATTGAATGGGTTCGGCTCGGTCTTCTGGGGTCCGCGCTTGCGCCGCCACCGCTGCGTGTCATCTTGGCCCCGGCGGTTGCCGGACTGGTCGTTGCCTTTCTAGTCCAGAAATTTTTTCGTGCCGCCCGCGGGAGCGGGGTAAACCAAACCAAGGCGGCGGTCTATGTGTTTGACGGATATGTGCCATTCCGAACGGTGATTGGAAAATTTCTAACTTGTTCGATTGCGATCGGCAGCCGGCCAATCTCTTGGTCCTGAAGATCCATCCCTGCAGATGGGCGCGGGGATCGCTTCCGCTCTCGGCAGGCGCTTGAAGCTTTCCAGGGACAAGCTGCGGCTGCTCGCTCCCGTGGGCGCGGCCGCGGGGCTGGCCGCTGCGTTCAATGCGCCGATTTCCGCGGTTTTGTTTGTAATCGAGGAGGTGATCGGCACGTGGAGCGCGAGCGCACTGGGAGCGATTGTTCTTGCCGCGGTTTCCAGCGCCGTCGTCATGCGATCTTTCCTTGGCGGCGAGCCGATGTTTCGCGTACCGCCGTACACTCTGGCGCATCCCGCGGAGCTGCTTGCGTATGCCGTATTGGGAGTTGTCAGCGGAATTCTGTCCCTGGCCTTCACCAAAATTATCGCGTATTTCCGCCCGAGGCTGCGAGCCCTGCCCGAATGGACGTATTACTTCCAACCCGCGGCGGCAGGATTATTGATCGGTTTCATCGGCCTGCGAATCCCCCAAACCATGGGGACGGGATACCCCTACATCGACCAGGCCCTTCATAGCCAGTACACGTGGGAATTTCTGGCGGTCCTTGGATTCGTAAAAATTCTGACGACAAGTCTGTCGTTTGTCAGCGGCACTCCGGGCGGAATGTTTGCGCCGGTGTTGTTTATCGGCGCGATGATTGGCGGGGCGATTGGCGGGCTCGAGCATCATTTCTTCCCGCAGGTCAGCGCGTCCGTAGCGCCCTTTGCGCTCGTGGGCATGGGAACGTTCTTTGCGGGTTTCCTTCGTGTCCCGATCACGTCCGTGTTCATGGTGGTAGAAACATCGGGGAGCTATTCCATTGTCCTGCCTGTCATGATCTCCAACACGATCGCTTACCTGATCTCGCGCACATACCAGGACGTCGCGCTTTTTGATCTTCTGGCCAAACAGGACGATTTGGAATTGCCCTCGATGGAAGAACAGAGGGAACAGATCGTATTGCGCGTGGAAGATGCCATGCGCCAGCCCGATATGCCGGCGGTGCAGGCCAGCGATACCATCGCTCGCGCGATGGAAATTGCGGAAGCCTCGCTGGAGGAAGTCGTGCTGGTGCGCTTTCCAACTGGCCGATGGGCCGGAATCGCCAGAAAAGACCTGCCCGCGATCGCTTCGGCGCACACACCGGAGACGCAATTGCGCGAGGTTTTGTCCACGGCCCGCTTGCCGGTCCTGCATCCCGACCAGCGGCTGGATGACGCGCTGCGATTCATTCAAGGACACGCCCTGTTGCCCGTGGTCAGCCGCGCGGGCTCGCGCAAGCTGGAAGGAGTGCTTTCCCTCCCGGATATTTTGACCGCTTACCAAAAAGCCTCCTGAGTCCCGTTTGGGCCCTGAAATTCCGGGAAATCCTGTTCCTTGCCACCTTCCCTGGTGCCTTCGTTCCAGCCAATGGCATAATGGCCTCGGACAAACGATGCCTCCCTATTCCAAGCACTCTGGCCTTCAGGCCGACTTGTACGAATTGACGATGGCGGCCGGCTATCTTGAGACCGGATTCAACGCCCGGCTGACGTTTGAACTCTTTGTGCGGCACATGCCGCCTCGTAGAAACTATCTTGTCTTCGCGGGCCTGGAACAGGCTCTCGACTTCCTTGAGAACGTCAATTTTTCGCACGATGATATCCAGTACCTGCGAAAGTTGCCTGTCTTCCGCTCCATCGGAGACAATTTTTTTGAGTACCTTTCCCGCTTCCGGTTTTCCGGCGAAGTCTGGGCGATGCCCGAGGGCACGGTGTTTTTTCCCGGCGAACCAGTATTGCGCGTGACGGGCCCGGCGATCGAAGCGCAAATCGCCGAGACTTTCCTGCTGGCGGCCATCAATTTTCAGGCCATGATCGCCAGCAAGGCCGCGCGCATCGTGCAGGCAGCCGCCGGACGCCCGGTGATCGAATTCGGTTCGCGCCGCGCGCACGGGATGGAGGCGGGAGTGCTCGCAGCCCGCGCCGCCGTGATCGGCGGCTGCCAGGGCACATCCAATGTCGCGGCCGGCAAGCAATTCGGCATTCCGGTTTACGGCACGCAGGCTCACTCCTGGATCATGGCGCATGAAGAGGAAGAGGAAGCCTTCGCCAGGTTTCTCGACATTTTTCCCGAACAGTCCGTCCTGCTTGTGGACACCTACGATGTGCGGGCCGCGGTGGAAACAATTATCGCGATGGGGCGCAAACCCCGCGGCATCCGCCTCGACAGTGGCGACGTTGGTGCAGACAGCATCTGGGCTCGAACCCGTTTGAATCAAGCGGGATGGAAGGACGTCATTATTTTTGCTTCGGGCGACCTCGACGAAGACCGCATCGCCGAATTGCTCGCCAACGGCGCGCTGATCGACGGATTCGGCGTGGGCACGGCGCTCGTGAATTCCATCGACTCGCCGGCGCTCGGCGTGATTTATAAACTCGTCGAGACGGAATTCGACCGCGAAGCGCGGCCGGTGGCGAAGTTCAGCCCCGAAAAAGTAACGTATCCGGGCAAGAAGCAGGTCTTCCGCTCAGCCGATTCTCTTGGGCTCTTTGCCGGAGACACAATTGGACTCGCCGGTGAAAATTTTCCCGGCACGGAATCCCTGCTTGTTCCCGTGATGCGCGAAGGAAAGCGCATCCTGCCGCGCACGGATCTGGCCGAGGCTCGAAAACGCTGCAGCGAACAATTGGCGCGCTTGCCGGGACCTCTGCACAACTTAGGCGGAGCGGCGCCTTCCTATCCGGTGCGTTACAGCGAACGCCTGGAGAATTCACTGGCGGATGTACGCCGCCGACTGGCGGCCGCGGCCCGAATTTGAAAGCGCGTGAAAGGGCAGAATGGTTTCGCGTCCAGCGATTTTTGGGACTATGATGGCCGAAGCTTTTTTTCCCCACTGAAGGGCACTTGAAAATACTCCATGACAAGGTTTCAAGTGGAACAGGCTTCAGCCTGTGAGCTTTTGGCCTTTTCGCCCAAAACCCCACAGGCTGAAGCCTGTTCCACAAGGCCCCTGCGCGGATGTCGACCTGTCTCTTGAAAGCTCTACTGGGAACTCCACGCGAGAGCCTATGAGAAGTCGAATTAGCGCGCCAGGTCGGACGCGAAAACCAGCCGCACACCCTGCCGTTCCGCCTCAGGCAACATTTCGTTGAGCACCTCCAGCGTTTCCGGGTGCGGGTGTCCAATTGCCAGCGCCGAGCCTTTTTCCCGTGCGTCGCGGATGGCCAGCTCAAATTGTTTGCGGATGGCCGGGACCGATTGTTCGTCGTCCAGAAACACGTTGCGGCGAGTCGTCGCGACGCCCGCCGAATGAGCCGCCGTTTCCGCGACCGTCGCCACCGTCGTGCGGCTGTCGATAAAAAACAAATTGCGCTGGCGGAGCAGCGGCATCAGCTCGTCCATGAGCGTTTGATCGGCGGTGCCCAGGGAGCCTTCGTGATTATTCACTCCCGCGGCATACGGAACCGTATCCAGCATGCCCTCGAAGGTTTTCTCCACCTCGCCCGAACCCATGCCGGGATGCAGCTCGATGGCTTCTTCCAATCCGCCTGCCTTCGTAGCCATGGGCAGATGCAGCATCACCTGATACCCACGCCGGTGCGCCTCTTCGGCAATTTCGCCGGAATTTGCTTCGTGCGGCAGGACGGAAATCGTCAACGTGTAGGAAAGGCGAAAGAGGGCGTCTGCTTGTGCGCGATCGTTCCCAAGATCATCGACAACGATGGCAAGCCGAGGATGCCCCGGCGCCGCGGCCGCGACCTCCGCTTTTGGAAGCGGCGTAATAAGGTGGATCGATTGCGTCCGCCGGCCATCCATCAAGTAGTCGAAACGCTCCAGGCCGGGCGCTCCCGGACGTGGAACTCGCTGCAAGTGATGAAACTCCGCGACGCGGCCGAGTTCGGCCTCGATAGCGTCTTGCGCGACCCGGTCCGGCCCGCCTGATTTGGCGGCGGGCACGGTAATATAAATGTGATCGGCGACAAGCGACTGCTGCTTGCCGGGCTGTCGCGCCGCGAATTCGGGGCGCATACCCACTTCGGCGCGTCCGCCGCTGGCGTTTCGCGCGGCAAACACAAATTCACGCGTAATATTCCGGATCCCAACATTGGACACAGGAGCGGGTTTTTTCTTGCAGCCTGCCGCGATGAATAGCGTGGCGGCGAGGCAGAAAAAGAGAATGGAGGGCAGACGAATATTCTGAAGATCGAGTTGGCCGAGCGAAACCGGTCGGCGATTCACACGTTAGGCAGCCTTTTGGAGCTCGCCGCCTTTGAGCAGTTCGAGACCTTTGTTGTAAACAGGATCATCCGCCTTCGGCAACTGGCCGGGGCCGAGGGGAGCCTCATCTTCCGTGTCGGTGGGTGCGGCCGACGGATCGACTGTCTTCGGATGCACTTCCACGGTGGGAGCCACACCTTCCTCAACGATGGATTTGCCGTCCGGCGTCGAATAAAACGCGACCGTGAGGATCAGCGCCCCGCCGTCATCGAGCGGAATAATTTTTTGTTCGGAAGCGGAACCGAAGGTGCGCTCGCCAACCAGCTCACCCCGCTTGTTTCCCTTGATCGCCCCGGCCAGAACTTCCGCAGCGCCCGACGTGCTCGGGGAAATCAGAACATCCACGGAGGAATGCCACACGGCCTTGTCCGGCTCGGCGTCGAAATCCTTGTGCGAAACGGTTTGCCCCTCCAGTGAAGCAATCTTCCCGGAAGTCAGGAAAAGCTGGGCGGCAACCACGGCTTCGGTGGCATCTCCGCGAGTGCAATCCCGCAGGTCCAGAAGCAGCTTGTGCACGCCCTGCTTGTCAAATTGCGCCAGCCTGTCATGCAGTTCCGATACGTCCAGAGGGTCGATGGCGGGCAACCGCACATACGCCACGTCGTCGCCGACTCGATCCGCCACAATGTGCTGCGGGGCGATCACCGCGCGATTAATGCTGATTTCCTGTGGTTCCGTCTTCCCTCGGCGGATCACGGACATTTTTACGGGAGTTCCGGGAGCGCCCTGCAGCAGGGCGTTCGCCTGCCCGACGCCCATATCGCGCGTGGCGAATCCGCCGATGGATTCCAGAATTTCGCCGCTGCGCAGGGTCGCTTTTCCGGCAGGCCCGTCGGGAACGACGGAGACGATCACGATGTAACCGTACCGCTTCGATACGGTCATGCCGACTTCACCCTTCACCGCGTTCTTCGTCCGGTCGCGATAATCGGCGTATTCGCGCGGGCTCAGGTAGCCGGACAAGGGATCGAGCGATTCGAGAAGTCCGTGCATCGCGCCGGAGGTTACTACGGCCATGTTAGGCTCATCCACGTAGTCTTCCTGAATGTGCTGCAACACCTCGCCGAACACGCTCAAGGAGCGGTAAGACTTGTCGTCCGTGGTCTTGCCGAGAACAAAGCCAAGACCGACATAGAGAAACACGACGACGGAAAGAGTAACGACGGATATTCTAGCGAGGCGGCTCATTTGTGATATTGGCCTCATTCACGAAGATGAAATCCCAACCATGATAGCACGACTAGCGCAATTGATGCGCGGCGATTCTCAGGCGGTTGCTTGAGGGAGTTGGCCGGTCTAGCAGCGGGGGGCGGTGACGCGCTCAGTCAATCGTAATCTCCTCAATCGGCGTGAGATACGTTTGTGATATGCGGTCCTGCCAGCAAAGCTGATCGTCATCCCATAGCGCCCAGATAAACCCCAGAAAGCATGTGCCGGCGGAAATCAAGTACCCGAAGCTTCTCCAGCCCATCTGGCGCGACGTGGGAATACCACCGTCAAAGCTGACGACCCGCAGGCCGCGAATCATCATGCCCGGCGTCGAGCCGCCGAACACCGTGAAAAGCGCGAAATACTGGGCGTAAAAAAGCGCAAACGTGGCCAGGGCGACGGCCAAGTCGAGCCTGTTAAAACCAATATTTCCACCGAGAACTGTGAAGAGCGCAAGCATCCCGCCATAACTGAACAGCAGCAGGCCGGCGTCCACCATCGCTGCTTGCCGGCGCACCTTGAGTGAGGCCACGGAATGTAATGGGCCATGAGCCAGCGCCGTGGCAGACGGCGAAGCTGCCGGCCACTGCGAGTGCCCGGCCTCTGCCACGCTCTCCATCATGGGGATCTCTATTTCAAATCGCTCGCTGCGATGCGCGCGAGAAACAGGACTCTTTTTGGCAGGCGCCGGCGATGCCAGTTCCTTTTGTGCAGGGGAAGCCTCGATGGGGTGAAGGGAATCGGAATCAAAGGGCAATGCGGTTTGCAATTCGGCGGACGCGCCGCCGCCGCGGCGGGCCCGATAATCCTGAAGCCTGCTGGAGACTTCACGCCGCCATTCGGGCAAGACGGCCAGGTTTCCTTCGGTAGAAGCGACAGTTCGCCGCGTAGCCGGCGACCGCCCGAAACCGCCCAAGGGGGCGTCGCAGAAACAGCACACATCAGTCGGATCGCCATTCACGGCGCCGCATTGCTGACAGGTTTTTATCACCGTTCCGTTTTGCGCTGCGGACGTCTCGCCGAACGGAAGTCGGGAGTCGTGCACATTCTACCAGCACGGCGCAGCCGTAAAAATATTTGCGAAGATTTGTCGCGAATTGGATACCCCAGGCAGCTTCGCGTGCATCCATCGCAATCTATGGAGATTGCGGAAAAGGTTTAACGTGCTGTCATTCCGAGCGGAGCGAGGAATCTCTCCGAGGTTTGGACCCAATAACAGAGAGATTCCTCGCTCCGCTCGGAATGACAAAACTTTGCTTTTTTTCTGTCGCGGTCCGTCGCGAGTTGAAATCGATCAGAGCTGATTGACCATCACAGGTGCTCAGATTAATTTTGCTATGGTCGTTCTTAAGTGCGTCGGCGAGGGTGCCGGAATCGTTGTAAGCCCTCGGGGGGAGTGCTAGGCTAACGAGCTATTTTCAATATCGCCCTTACAGGCGCTTTACTCAGCTGGTAATTGGGCGGCGCCAACTCATGACTCTTTTTCGCAAATTCGGTGTCGCATGCCGGGGGCGCGCCCTTCTTGTCCTAACCGCGGGCCTTTTTGCGTTACAGGGAGCCGCCGCGCAGGAAATCATTCCGCCATCCTCTTCCGGCCAGGCCAGCGTGCGTCTCCAGGCCGAACAGCAGCGCAAGGAAGGGGACCTCTATTTCGCCGACGGCAAGGTCGAAATTCAGTATAAGGATTTTCGTCTGCGCGCCGATCACGTCCAGTACAACACCAAAACGTACATGGCCACGGCCACCGGCCACGTGCTGTTCGATGTGGACACTCAGCATCTCACGGCGGATTCCGCGGATTTCAATGTGCAGAGCGGCGCGGGCGTTTTCGAGCGCGTGCACGGCGAAGTCACGCTGGAACACCAGCCGAACACGAATATGCTGGTCTCGCCGAATCCCCTGACATTTGAAGCGCAGGAGGTCCGGCGGCTCGATCTGCGCACTTATTGGATTGAGCACGCCTGGTTGACCGTCTGCGAGCCGGACAAACCCAGTTGGAAGTTCTCCACTACGCATGCGACGCTCCACGTGGATCGCACGGTCGCCATGCTGAACGCCAACTTCCAGTTGTTCCGGCTGCCGCTTTTTTATTTTCCCTATGCGTCGGTGCCGGCGGGGCGCAATCTGCGGAAATCCGGATTCCTGATCCCGGAATTCGCGGACACATCCGTCAAGGGATTCGTCTTTGGCGACGGTTATTACTGGGCTCCCAAGGATTGGACTGATCTCACACTCGGAATGGCGTATCTCAGCCGGCGCGGTTGGCAGCAAAACGCGGAATTTCGCGCCAAGCCATGGGAAAACGTTTCGATCTCGGCGAAATATTTCGGCGTGATCGATCGCGGACTTCCCGCGCCGCTCTTGAATGCTCAGGGAAACCCGGTGCTCGATTCCTCGGGCAATCCGGAAACGGTGCTGGAGAGCCAGGGCGGCCACAGCGCCCAATTCAGGCTGGACGCCCAGTTGGGCAACGGCTGGCGCGCCGTCGCGGACGTCAATCAGCTTACGTCGCTGATCTTTCAGCTCGCGTTCGCGCCGACGTTCGGCGAGGCGGTGAATTCCGAGGTGCGCAACGCGGGATTTCTGACGAATAACACGCAAGGCTTCAGCGTCGATTTTGCGGCAACCAGTTACAAGAACTTCGTCAACGCCCAGCCGCAGGTCAGCGCGGACGTTCGCGCCGCGCCGGAGGCCCGCTTCAGCTCGGTCGACCAAGCGCCGTGGAAGAATCTGCCGATTTATTTCGGCTTTGACATGTTCGCAAGCGCCGTGCACCGCGACGACGAGAACCTGGTGACCGATCCGGTGACCGGAGTCGAATCGGTCCAGCCCGGAATCTCAACCGCCCCGTTTGTGGAGCGTTCGGAAGTGGCTCCACGCGTCGTTGTGCCGCTGCACTGGGGGCCCTGGATCGGGGTGACGACGAGCTACACGGAGCGAGCCACGAGCTATGGCGCCGAATTAGTCGGAGGCACCCTTCTGGGAATTTTGACCCACCGCACGACGGGAGAGCTGAACGTCGATATCCGCCCGGCCACACTCGAGCGCGTGTGGCAAACTAAAACCGGGAAATGGAAGCACGCGTTCGAGCCGGAGATCCAATACAACTACGTGGAAGGCGTGAATCAATTCGACCGCATTGTGCTTTTCGACGAGGATGAAACGCTCACCGACACGAATGATCTCGTTTACTCCGTCACCCAGCGGCTGTTTCACCGAGGCGGAGACGGCCAGGCGAACGAACTGTTCACCTGGAAAGTCGCGCAGGCGTATTATTTCGACCCAACCTTTGGCGGCGCGCTCGTTCCCGGAACGCGCAATGTATTTCAGGCGCTCGATTCGATCACGCCCTTCGCTTTTGCGGATGAGCCGCGCCGCTTTTCTCCGATCAACAGCGACCTGGTCATCACGCCGGGCGGAAAATATGATGCTGAAGTGCGATTGGATTTTGACACCGTGCGCCACAGGATCACAACGGCCGAGACGCTTCTGAAAATTCACCCGACGGAAAATCTTAACTTCTCCGTGGCGCAATTTTCCATCGATAATACAGCTGTCATTGCGCCTTACAATGCCGTGCTGCAGCCGGCGGAAAATCAGATTCGGTTTCAGGCGGGATATGGCGCGACCAACAAGCGCGGCTGGAGCGCCAGCGCCGGCGTCGGTTACGACGTCAAGCAGAATATCCTGCAGAACCAGTTCGTCGAAGTAAGCTATAACGGATCGTGCTGCGGGATTTCGCTGGGGTACCGGCGCCTTTCGCTCGGCGAGATCCGCACGGAAAACCAATTTCGCGTCTCGCTGAACATCGCCAACATCGGAACGTTCGGAAATCTGCGGCGACAGGAGAAACTGTTTTAGCCATGAAGAACGAGGAATCGCTGGCCTTTGCAACGATCGAAGAACTTGCCGCGCTGCTGGCAAAACGTAAAATTTCGCCCGTCGAGCTGACGGAATTTTCTCTACGCCGTATCGAGCGGCATAGTCCGGCGCTCAACGCGTTCCTGACGGTCACCGCCGGGCCCGCGCTCGCCGCGGCGCGCCGCGCGGAAAAGCAATTCCTTCATCCGCGCAGTTCACGGCGCGAACATTCCGCGCTACTCGGCATTCCCACCACGCTCAAGGACAATATTTGGACGCGCGGCATCCGCTCCACCGCGGGATCGAAAATCCTGCGCGATTTCGTTCCACCCGGCGATTCCACCGTGGCGCGAAAGCTGGCCCGCGCCGGCGCCATCCTGCTCGGCAAGACGAACCTCAACGAATTCGCCTACGGAATCGACGGCGCAAACGCCCATTACGGCGCCGTCCATAATCCCTGGGCGCTCGATCGCATTTCCGGTGGATCGAGCGCCGGCTCCGCCGCCGCGATTGCCGCGGGCCTCTGTGCGGCTTCCATCGGCACCGACACGGGCGGCTCGATCCGCGTGCCTTCCGCTCTGTGCGGGACGGTCGGCTTGAAGCCGACCTTCGGTCGTGTCAGCGTTTTTGGAACCATGCCGCTCGCCCCCTCGTTCGACCATATTGGGCCAATCGCTCGCAGCGTGGCGGACGCAGCCCTGCTCCTTTCTTTGATCGCCGGGCGCGATCCGCTCGATCCAACTTCCTCGCCGAAACCCGTCGAGGATTATTGCGGCGCGCTGCGAAAACCGTTGCGCAAATTTCGTCTTGGCCGTCCGCGCGAACTCTATTGGGAAAAACTGGACCCCGAGGTGAGACGCGCCGCCGAAGTCGCCGTCCGCTCGATGGAAAAGCGCGGGGCCACGGTGAAGGAAGTGTCCCTGCCGCACCTGAAAGAATCGCGGGACGCCGCGACGGACATTTCGCTCGCCGAAGCCCTGCACGTTCACGAAGCGGCCGGATATTTCCCGGCCCGCGCCGCGGACTACGGCGAAGAAGTCCGCCGGCGTATCGAATCAGGCGCCAAGGTGCCCGCCACCCGGTATCTGGCCGGATTTGACGTGCGAAAGCGTCTGCTTGCTGAATTTGCCGCGGCCCTTCAAAGCGTTGACGCCATCGTCGCGCCCACGGTTCCCGTCCCTGCGCCGCCGATTGGCGCGGAATCCGTGCGGATCGATGGAGAAGAAATCGACACGCGCCGCCTGCTCGTCGGACATTCCCGCCCGGCCAACTTTACCGGCCTCCCCGCAATTTCCGTCCCCTGCGGATTTACGCGCGATGGGCTGCCCGTAGGGCTGCAGCTGATTGGCCGCGCCTTCGACGAAGCAACTCTCCTGCGAATCGCGTTCGCTTACGAGAGTGCGAATGACTGGCGCGGGCGGCACCCGCGCCAGTAGGACGGGCTTCAGCCTGTCTGGTTTTGATTTTCTTTCCGCCGAATCCAAAGCAGACAGGCTGAAGCCCGTCCTACCAAAGAAATCCCCCGTCTGACCGCGCAGTTATGTAAAAATGGAGAATGGGTTGAATCGCCGGCGGCCTTGCAGCCGTCTAAGCTGGCGATGCATCAAACGATCGGAACCATCCTTCGCCGGAGATAATTTCGTCCGATGCAAGTATCGATCCTCTACGCCTTCATAGCGGGAATTATCTCGTTCCTGTCGCCGTGCGTGCTGCCGCTCGTGCCGGGGTACGTCTCCATGCTTTCGGGGATCGGCGTCGAGCAGCTCCGCACGGGGCAGCCGGCGCGCAACAGCCTGTTTGCATCGTCGCTGGCGTTTGTCTCGGGATTCTCGGTCGTGTTCATCAGTTTCGGCGCGTCGGCGAGCGCCGTGGGACAATTTTTGCTGCAGCATAAGGCGCTGATGGGGCCTGTCGCCGGGGCTGTCATCGTACTGTTCGGCCTGCACCTCGTCGGATGGCTGATCAAGCTCCCCGTGAACGCGGGCCTAGTGATAGGCGGTGTACTGGCGTTTGGCGCGGCGATATTGTGGCGGCGCGCTGGGACCGATACGATTGGCCCAGGCGGATTGTTCGGTTCTGTCCAGCTTCTCTCGGTTGCGCTGATTTTCCTGGCGGGTCCGTCGCTGACGCGCTGGCTCAATCGCGACATGCGCTTCCACAATCTCGGCGGCCAAACCGAAACCGAGGCCAAGGCAGGCGGAGCGCTTTCCGGCGTGACCAGCGGCTTCCTGCTCGGCTTCGCTTTTGCTTTTGGCTGGACGCCGTGCATCGGCCCGATTCTCGCCGCGGTTCTGGTGCTGGCCGCTAACGAGCAGACGATTTCCCGCGGCGTTTTTCTGCTGGCAATCTATTCGGCGGGCCTGGCGGTGCCTTTTCTGCTCACCGCGATCGGGATCAACCAGTTCCTCCGTTTTTATCAGAAATTCCGCCGCCACCTGCACACCGTGGAAGTTTTGAGCGGCGTGCTCCTGCTGTTTGTCGGCGGCCTGATTTTTTTGAACCGGCTTACCTGGCTATCGGGTAAACTGGGATTTCTGAACAAGTTTTCGCTGTAGCGGGTGCGGGTTCTGCTTGCTTGTCCTGACGCAGGATGGGGAGCCCGCGAGAAAGAAGAGCGCACCATGAAGAAGGGTCTTTTCATCGCTGCGGGTGTCATAGCACTGCTTGCCGTCATGGTCTGGGCCGACCACAAATTCCCGGCGGCCGGCGCACCCGGCGCGGGCGCAAGCGCGAGCGCGCCTGCCAAACCGACCGATGCCCCGACCGTCTCACTGAAGGACCTCAACGACAAGGATGTAACCCTCCAGCAATACAAGGGCGAAGTAGTCCTCGTAAACTTCTGGGCCACCTGGTGCGAGCCCTGCAAAGTGGAAATTCCCTGGATGATCGAGTTCCAGCAAAAATACAGCCCGCGCGGCTTCACGATCCTGGGAATTTCCATGGACGAAGACGGCAAAAAGGCCATCCAGCCCTTCCTCGATAAGGAGCGCTTCGACGTCGGCGGCCAAAAAGTCCCGATGAGTTATCCGATCCTGCTCGGCAGCGACGCCATCGCGGAAAAATTCGGCGGCGTCCTGGGCCTCCCCACCACCATGCTCTTTTCCCGCGACGGCAAAAAGGTAAGGACCATCGTCGGCCTGGTCAATCACGACGATATTTCCAAGGCGATTGAGAACCTGCTTTAGGCTTTCCCGTACGCCATTCGCCTTCATGATTCGTTGAGCCTTGTAACTTCTTTGCCCCGCATTATGGTATACTGGTATCTCATTAAGGGTATATAGGTACCTACTCATGGCGATGAATATCAAAAATGACGAGACACAGAAGTTGGCTCATGAACTGTCGGAACTAACCGGCGAGAGCTTGACCGCAGCGATCACGGAAGCTGTTCGTGAGCGTTTGGACAGGGTACAGAAGACGCAGGGGACCGGGCTTGCGAATCGCCTGTTACGGATTGGGAAGGATTGCGCAGCACATCTCAAGGAACCATACCGGTCGGCGGATCATGGAGAAATTCTGTACGACGACCGTGGATTACCTCGATGATTGTGGATACTTCGGCAATTGTTGCAATTCTCCGCGATGAGCCCGATGCTGAATCTTTTGCCAGCGCGATTGCAGACGCGAAAATCTGCCGTGTTTCGGCGGTGAATTACGTTGAGGCGGCAGCTGTAATCGACGGAAGTCGGGACCCGATTGCGAGCAGGCGGTTCGATGATTTCTTCCGCGAAGCTACCTTCTCGATCGAGGCAGTTACTCTCGAGCAGGCCAGGATTGCTCGCGAAGCCTATAAGGATTTTGGCAAAGGAAGCGGCCATCCGGCGCGTTTGAATTTCGGTGACTGTTTCGCCTACGCTTTAGCCAAAGCGGCGTGCGAACCCATTTTGTTCAAAGGCCAGGACTTCAAGCACACGGACCTCACGCCCGTTCTGTAATTGCCAATGTTCCCATCCGATGAATCTTCCTCAAGCGCCATGCGTATGAAAGAATGGAGGCGCGGCCCAAAGCGCATGAAACCTCGACTCCACCATTTTCGTGAACCGATTGGCGTGGCACTGGAAACTTTGCGCGCGCACAAGATGCGCTCGTTCCTGATGCTGCTCGGAATCGTGCTGTCCGTTTCCACGCTGATCATGGTGGTAGCGCTGATTTCCGGCGTGAACTTGTACGTGGCCAATCGCATCGCCAACCTCGGCTCCAACGTATTCCTCGTTATGCGCTTTCCGATCATCACGGACATGGAGGAACTCGTGAAAGCCACCCGGCGGAACAAGCCGCTCACTTGGGACGATTACGTTTATTTGCGCGACAATTCCAAGCTGGCCCTCCGCGTCGGAGCCCAGGCCAATTTGCTTGGCCGCACCAAGGCCAACGGCCAGACCGTCGAAGACACAACGATCTATGGCGTCACCGCGAATATCGGCGACATGAAGACCGAGGGCCCCGCGGCGGGGCGCTACATCACGGACACGGACAACGAGCACCGGTCGCTCGTCGCGCTGATCGGTTCGGACATCGCCGAAAAACTTTTTCCCGGCACGGACCCGGTTGGCAAGGAACTCGACGTGGACGGACGCCCCTACGAAGTCATCGGCGTCGGAAAACCGATCGGCACAGTGCTCGGCCAGACGCAGGACAATTACGTCTACATTCCGATCGAGACGTGGATGAAATTTTATGCCACCGGCACGACGAGCCTGGCGATCAACGTGCAAACACGGGGCGCGGATTGGATGGCGCGCACGCAAGAGGAATCGCAAACCCTGCTGCGAGCGCGCCGGCACCTGAGCCCGAACGACCTTGACAATTTTGGCATCGTGGACGGCGGCTCGCTTGTGACATTGTTCAAGCAAATCACGGGCGCGCTCGCGGCCTCGATGGTCGGGATCGTGGCCGTTTTCCTCGTGATTGGCGGCGTCGTGATCATGAACGTGATGCTCGCGACGGTGACCGAGCGCACGCGCGAAATCGGGTTGCGAAAATCCCTCGGCGCTCGCCGCGGCGATATCCTGCTGCAGTTCCTAACGGAGACTGCGGTGATGTCCACGATCGGCGGGATGATCGGCGTGGCCCTGGCCTACGCGTTTGCGCTGATTATTGCCGCGAATACTCCGGTGCCGATGCACGTCCCGATTTCCGCGGTGATCATCGCGCTGACCGTTTCCACGGCCGTGGGCGTATTTTTCGGGCTGTATCCGGCGAGCAAGGCCGCGAACTTAAGCCCGATCGAAGCGCTGCGGCAGGAAACTGTAGAGGAGTGCACCGGGAATTCCATGCGAAATCAGCGATCGGCGAAAACGCGAAGATGGCTCTGGACACGCTGCGGGAGAACAAGCTGCGCTCGTTTCTCACCGTCCTGGGCGTGGTCATCGGTATCACCGCGCTCATCACAGTCGCGTCCATCCTCGTGGGCTTCTACGCGGACATCTCCCTTTATCTGAATGACTACGGCGCGAACACCGTCTGGGTGTTCAAAGTTTCCCCCGGCATCAGCACCGGACGGTTAAGCGCCGAGGAACGCAATCGTAAACCTTTGACGTTTGAGGACGCGCAAGCCATTCGCGAGCAATGCCCGGCGGTAACGGAAGTGTCCGTGACCCTCATGAAGCGTATCTATGACATGCACCGCCCGCCCCTGATCACCGCGCGCTACAAGGACAAGGAAGTGAGCGGCCTGAACTATTCAGGGACGGATATCTACTACCCGGATGTTTATAACGCAAAGATGTACATGGGCCGCTATTTCACCGAGGCCGAGGATGCCCACCGCGCGGACGTCGCCGTCATCGGCTACGATCTCGGGAAAACATTTTTTCCGGACGGAAATGCGCTGGACCAGATTATTTATGTCGAGGGATTTCCCTACCGCGTCATTGGCGTCTTCGAGCACCGCAAGGGCCAGCTCTTCCAAGATCCTCAGGCGGAAAAACAGGTGGTCGTCCCCTACAACACGTACCGCAAGCATCATCCCGCCGACGACGAAAATTTCATCGGCGCCGTCGCGGCCCCCGGGAAAATGGCGGAAGCCAAGGACGAGATCAGCGCGGTCCTGCGCCGCACGCGCCACGTTCCCTATTCCTCTCCGGAAAATTTCGGCATGTCTTCCGCGGAGGAAATTGCCACCCAGTTCAAGCAGATCACAGGGTCGGTGGCGCTGCTCACGGCCGTGGTCAGCTCAATCGGCCTGCTCGTGGGCGGCGTCGGCGTGATGAACATCATGCTGATGTCGGTCACGCAGCGCACGCGGGAAATTGGAGTGCGAAAAGCGATCGGCGCGCGCCGCCGCGACGTGATCTGGCAGTTTCTGACCGAAGCGGTCGTATTAACAGGCGCCGGCGGAGTCATCGGCGTGCTTCTTGGAATCGGCATCAGCGTCCTCATCAACATTTTCCTGCCCAGATTGCCTTCCACGGTGCCGCTGTGGGCGGTCCTCCTCGGTGTCATCGTTTCCATGAGCGTCGGCCTTTTCTTCGGCATCTACCCCGCGGTAAAAGCGGCGCGCCTGGATCCGGTGGACGCGCTGCGCTACGAGTGAGCGGAGACTTTCGGTTTTGATTTATGTAGCGCCCGCCTTCAGGCGGGCACTTTGGAATCGCGCAGATGCCCGCCTAAAGGCTGGCGCTACAAAAGCCAAGACCGAGGTCTCATTCCGACTCTTTAGCCCCTGAAGTCCTATCGAGTTTGGACGCCACGTCATTTATGAAATGCCGTCATTTCAAATTTGAGATTTGAAATTTGAGGTTCGATCCTGGAGCTGACCCTGCCGAGATTTCCATTTCATAACCCCGCAAGCCGCTCCTAAAGCCTAATAACCGATTCGCCCTGCCTTTCGGTCAAGCCGGAAGTTTGGAAAGAGAAGGCGGCTAAAATCAGAATTATTGGAAATGAACATGAAACATAGACTTGCCACGCTCCGCGGGATCTTCTTATTGTTGTGCGCGGCACTGTGCGCGATCTCCGCAAATGCACAAGCTGAACGCATTCTGGATTTTCACAGCGACGTTCGCGTGCAAGAGGACGCGACCATGCAAGTGGTCGAAACCATACGCGTCGTCAGCGCCGGAAATCAAATTCGCCATGGCATCTATCGCGATTTCCCCACAAGCTACACCGACCGCCTCGGGAACCGCTATGTTGTCGGGCTGGACGTTACCGCCGCCACTCGCGACGGCCTTGCCGAAGAATTTCGAGTCGAGGACTATGCGAACGGAAAGCGCATCTACCTCGGCCGCGCCGATTATCTTGTGCCCTCCGGAGAGCACACTTACACAATCTCGTACACCACCACCCGCCAACTCGGCTTTTTCGCCGACCACGACGAACTCTTCTGGAACGTCACCGGCAACGGCTGGATCTTTCCCATCGATCGCTCCTCCGCCTCCGTTCGCCTGCCCGAAAACGTACCCGTGAGTGAAGTCCATCTCGGCGGCTACGCCGGGCCGCAGGGATCGCTCTCTCAAGAACTTTCCTTTACCAGGCAGGCAGACGGCAGCTACGCTTTCGCGGCGTCTCGGCCACTGCGTGCTCGAGAAGGGCTGACCATTCTTCTGACTTGGCCGAAAGGCTACGTGGCAGCTCCCACGGGGCAAGATAAGCTTCGCTATTTCCTGCAGGATAAACGAGATGCGGTGATCGCGGCCGCCGGCCTGCTTGCGATTTTTCTCTACTATGCGATCGTGTGGTCGCTCGTCGGGCGCGATCCCGCGCCCGGCCCGATCGTCGCGCAATACGAACCGCCTCCCGGATTTTCTCCCGCGGCAATCCGCTATCTGGTGCGCATGTCGTATGACAACAAGACATTCGCTTCCGCCGTGCTGGACATGGCCGTAAAAGGCTATCTGAAGATCAAAGAGGAGGACGGAATCTATACGCTCACCCGTACGGGAAAAGAGCGGGAGGCCCTCAGTCCCGAGGAGCAATCGGCCGGGGACAGCCTCTTCGGCAACCAAACTTCCGTGCTCCTTCGCAATGAGAACCACACGCGGATTAGCGAAGCAATGCAGTCGCTGAAATCGTGGCTGAAAAACACGGAATACAAAACCTATTTCGTCACCAACGGTCAATACATGGTTCCGGCAGTCGCGCTCTCCATCGTCATGATGCTCGCCATTATTTTCTCGCAGGCCCCCATGAAAATAGGCCTGGCTGCATTTCTTTCGCTCTGGGTCAGCTTTTGGAGCATCGGCGTCACGGGCCTGCTTTCACTATCCTTCCATCTCTGGAAAACCGCGCTGGCCGGCGGCGGGGCAAAAAGCGGCGCCATCGTAACAGGGGCGTTCTTCATCACCCTGCTGTCACTGGGCTTCCTGGCAGCCGAAATTGTGGGACTCACCCTGCTCGCGACTTCGACTTCGCCGGCTCTTATCGTTGCCCTCGTGGCTTCCGTGTCTTTCAATTCGCTTTTCCACCACCTGCTGAAAGCTCCGACGCAAGCGGGCCGCGGGGTCCTCGATAAAATCGAAGGATTCAAGCGTTTCCTCGGCGCGGTGGATGGCGACCGCCTGAACCGCGCCACGCCCCCGGAAAAAACGCCGGAAATGTTTGAAAAATTCCTGCCCTATGCCCTGGCCCTCGATGTGGAACAGGCCTGGGCCGAGAAGTTTTCCGGCGTTCTGGATAGTGCGCAAGCCAGCGGGCAAGATGCGTCCGCGTATTCTCCGTCGTGGTATTCCGGCAACTCGTGGGGCTCGCTCGGCGCGGGCGGATTCGTCAGCTCGCTGAGCGGTTCCTTTTCCGGCGCCATTTCTTCTTCCTCTACAGCGCCAGGCTCAAGCAGTGGTGGAGGAGGCGGAGGAGGAGGCGGTGGATCGGGCGGGGGAGGAGGAGGCGGTGGCGGGGGTGGCTGGTAGCTGGAGGATCTTGCAGCGTCCAGAAAATCGCCGCCGCGGAGCGCACTTTCAAACTGGTCGAAGCGATGCTCTGTTTCTTGCCGGAGTCGCTGCTTCGCGGTAATCTGTTTCCACCATGGATGAACAAGAATTCAAGAAAAGGTGTGATGCGGCCTTTGAATCTCTGCAACGCCGCCTGCAGGAAGTTGGCGATGAGCGCGGATTTGAAGTCGAGGGCGGGAGCGGCAAGATCGAAGTGTTGTTTGAGGACGATGACGAAACTCGCTTCGTGATCAGCCCGCAAACTCCGGTGAGGCAGATCTGGATTTCCGCGCTGACCACCAGCTTCAAACTGGCCTGGTCGGATGCGGCTGGGACATTTGTGCTCGAAAAGACGGGCGAGACGTTGATGCAGTTGATGGGGCGCATCCTCACCGAGCAACTCGGCAGCCCTGTGACCCTCTAAATTTTGTTGGATTCGATTCAGGAAAACATCATGCGAAACTCCAGCCGGCCCGTGAACTCATCAACGCAAGAGCCCCGCAAGAGCGCTCTGCTCGTTCTTGCGTGGATCTTATTACTGACCCTCTCCGCCCTCGCGCTTCAAGCAACCGCGCAGGACAGTGCCTTTCCCGCAGCAGCCAGCGTCCTCCAGCCGCAGGCTTACGTATCATTGCAGCCCGTGCCGCGCGGCCACGCCTTCGAGATCGCAGTGGTCGCGAAAATTTCTCCCGGCTTCCACATCAACGCGCACATGCCTTCGGAAGATTATCTGATCCCCACGAAAATCACGGCGGAACTCTCCCCGGGCTTGTTCGTTGTGGAGACGACATATCCGCGCGGTGTGATGCGCGCGTTCCGATTTTCGAAGATGCCGCTGCGCGTCTACGAAGACTCCTTCACGGTGCTGATGAAGCTGCGCGCCAACGGCACCGCGCCGCTAGGCCACCAGAAAATCGCACTCACCGTAGGCTACCAGGCATGCAATCAGGACGCCTGTCTGCCGCCGACAAAAATTCCCGTGACGGCCGACCTCGAAATCGCCGCCGTGGACACGCCCACGCATCCCGCCCACCCGGAAATTTTCGCAGTTCCAGCAAAGTAGGACAGGCTTCAAGCCTGTCTTCTTTTGACTTCTGCGGTCTCCCTAAAAATCAAAACCTGACAGGCTGAAGCCCGTCCTACCAAATCACCGCGCAGCAAACGCCTCGACAGCACGGCGTAGCCGTTTGACCACGCGCTCCTGTCCAATCACTAGCATCGTTTCAAACAGCGGCGGCGCCACAGCCTGCCCCACGATCGCGACGCGCGTCGCATTGATCAGCAACCCGGCCTTCACACCCTCCGCGGCGGCGAGTTCGCGCAGCGCGTGGTCGCACGCATCGTGATTCCAGTCGGGCAGCGCTGCAAGGGCGTCCGCAAGTTTGCCAAGCATCGCGCCCAGCCGTTCGTCCTTCCAAAATTTCTCCCGGGCCGCCGGATCGTACTCGAACGCATCGCTGAAAAACGCGCGCGCCCACGTTGAAAAATCCGGCAAAAGACGCGTGCGCGGCCGCAGCAGGTCCACCGTTCTTGAAAACCACTCGCGTTTTTCTCCCGCCCATTCCGGCTGCCACAGCTTCGAGCGCTCCAGCTCGCCCTGCACAAATGGAAGCAATTCATCGATGGGCAGTTTCTGAAGATACTGCGTGTTGAACCATTCAAGCTTTGGGCGGTCGAAGACGCCATTCGTGCGGCTCACCCCTTCCAGCGAAAACCGTTCGATGATTTCCGCCGTCCGCATGAATTCCTCATTCCCCGCCGACCAGCCGAGCAGCGCCAGAAAATTACGAAACGCCTCGGGCAGAAACCCTTCGTCGCGGTACGATCCCACGCTCGTCGCGCCGTGACGCTTCGAGAGCCGAGTCCGGTCCGGCCCCAGAATCAGCGGCACGTGCGCGAAAATGGGCGGCGCGGCGCCCAGCGCTCGGTACAAGAGTGCCTGCTTCGGCGTGTTCGAGATGTGATCGGAGCCGCGAATCACGTGCGTGATCCGCATATCGATATCATCCACAACGGCGCTCAGTTGATACGTGGGCCCGCCGTGTGTCTGCCCATCTTTCGGAGAACGCAATAAAACAAAATCCTCGATCTCCTCGTTCGCCACTTCACGCGGGCCAAAAACAGCGTCATCGAACCGGGTCGTCGCGCCCAGCGGTACGCGGAAACGGATCGCCGCATTTTCCGCGCTGAGTCCCGGCTTGCCCTCGCGGCACGCGCATCGCGTAATACGGCGCGGCCCGTGCTCTTTTTTCGCGTCTTCGGTTTCCTCGACGGCGTCGCCCCCCGCGTACTTCTCTGGCGGGCAATCGCAAAAATATGCCGCGCCCGAAGCAGCCAGCTTGAGCGCCGCTTCCCGATGCAAAGCCAGCCGCTGCGATTGAAAGTAAGGGCCTTCATCCCAATCGACGCCCAGCCATCGCAACCCGTCTAAAATTCCCTCCACCAGCTCCGGCCGGTTGCGTTCCACGTCCGTGTCCTCGATGCGCAGGACCATCGTGCCGCCGCGGCCGCGCGCAAACAGCCAATTAAAAAGAGCTGTCCGCGCGCCTCCCACATGCAGGTATCCCGTGGGCGAGGGAGCAAACCGCACGCGAATTTCCCCGGCCATCTTCCCTGACGCGCTCGCAGTCGTGGACATATTCCTTGCCAGTCTCTCCTATGATTGAAAAACAGTTCATCTTAGCCGAACCGCCAAGGGAAGGCGAGCTATCGCAGCCTGTGGTCCTTTGCTATTTCAATCTTGGCCGGAATCTGTGTCGCCCCGCCGGGGCTTCCTAGTCTTGTCTGTACTTTTTCCCACAGCTTGCGCTGTGGGCTACGATATTTCGCCCCTTCGGGACTCATCAGACGAAACGAGTCCCGAAGGGACGGCAAAACGTAGCCCACCGCGGGAGCGGTGGGAAAACGTGTTGTCCTTAAATAAACAAGCCCCGGCAGGGGCGAAACTTGACGCTGGTCCGCACATTTCTTCGCCGTGCGCCGTGCAAATTTCGTGTTCCGAAGAAAGGCATCGGTCAATTCTTACTTGAAAAATCGTGTGTCCGATCTCTCAAGTGCCTTGTTCCCGACTGGTACCCCCGTACCCTTGACCGTCTGGAAAGGCGTCGCTTATAGTCCCAAAAGTGCGCAATTTTCATGGGAGTGGTGTGGAATCTCTGTCATCGGTAAATGCATCCTCGTCGGATGAATTGCGTGCAAGACTCCCTGTTGAGAGTTCTATGTTTTCACCGTGCGGCGCCGGCTACTCCACTCGAATCGTGTGGGAAGCGCGAAAGGCGGCCGTAGTGGCGCGTTTGATTTGATGACTTCGGAAAGCATTATTGCGATCACCCTGCTGGCAGCGTCGGCATTGACTTCGGGTTTCTTCGCCTATATGCACAGCTTGCGGCGCCAGGCTTACCTCATGCTCTGGAGCGCCGGCTGGTGCCTGCTCGCCCTGCATTATCTCAGCCCCGCCCTTGAGCCGTGGATGCCCTTCGCCCCCTGGCAGGCGGCGGTGAATGAATGGCTGCTGGCCGCGGCAGCGCTGCTCTTTTTCAGCACCGTCCAGGTGTACACGAATGCCGAGCCGTGGGTGCGTCCGCAGATCGCCGCCGGCGGCGTGTTCGCATTGTGGTCTGCCGCCTACTACCTGCATGCGGTCAGTATCTCGCCGCAATTCGGCGTCGCCGTAGTGCTCTCGGTTATCGCCTGGATGTTTTACCAGGAGAGCCAGCGCCACGAAACATTCGCGGATTTACTGCTGGCCGCCTCGTTTCTTAGTTGGAGCGCGATCCTGATCGGAGAGCTGTTGTTCAGTTCCCACATCGCGAGTTCCCTGCGTGCGCTCGAACTTCTGCCTCAGCTTTTTGCGGCGGCATTGATGGTCATGGGGCTTTACGAAGAGGAAAAGCGCCGCGTCGAGCAGAACATGCTGGCGCTTTCCAACGTAAATCTGGCCACGTCCAGTTTCGTCGGCCCTGAAATTCAACAGATGTTGTCGCATGCCCTCGAGCGCGTGCTGAGCGTCGTGCGCATGCCGGCCGGCGCGCTCTTCCTGCACCACGGACACGCGCAGGGTCCTACCTCTGTTGTCGCCGTCGGGCTGGCGGAAAATTTCTGCGCCATCGCGCAGGAAGAGGGTCTTGACGATCATCTCGTGGATATGGTTTCGCGCCTCGGCGGGCTCGTCGTGTTCCGCGATCTCGGCCGTGACGCTTCCTGGACCGCTCTGGAAGGCGAAGAGGCTTTCCGGCGATTCCGGCAGCTGGCCGTCAGCCAGCATCTTCGCACGGTCGTCGGGATCAGCCTGCAAGCCAAGGAACAGGCGTTCGGCGTATTGTTCCTCGGCGCCGCTGACACCCGGCGGTTTACGGCGGCGGAACTCCGCCTTCTCCTCGCACTCGGCCATCAAATCGGAATGGCCGTTGAAAACAGCTACCTCGTGCAGCAGACCGCGCGCCGCACCCAAGAGCTTCACATGCTCAATGAAATCGGCCGCGCCCTGAGCTCCACCCTGGACCCGGACACGCTCTTCGAGACCATCCTGAACGAAATCAAGCGACTGTTCGACGTGAACCACTTCTGCGTCGCGCTCCACGACGCGGCCCGCAACGAAATTAAGTTTGAGGTCGAAGTGCGCGACGGCGAGGTTCTGCCCAAAAGGTCGCGGCCATTTGGCGGCAACTCAGTGATTGAACACCTGATGCGCACTCGCCAGCCCCTTTTGATCCGGGAAAATTACAACGAAGAAATGCGCAAATTGGGCATCGAACCCAAGAATGAGCACGAAGGATGCTTTTGCGCCGTGCCCCTGCTGCTGTACGAGCGGCCCATCGGGGCCATGATCCTGGAAAGTCCACAGGAGCGCGCTCTCGATTTCGGCCACCTGGAAATGATGCGCGTGCTGGCCAGCGAAACCGTCATTGCGCTCGAAAACGCGCGCCTGTTTCGTGAAGAGCGGGCAAAATCCCGCCGTCTGACCCTGTTCAACAACATCTCTCGCAACATCATCACGACGCTCAATCCCGATGAAATGCTCGCGAAGATTGCGGAACAGCTGGAACAAATGCTCGACTACTCGCACATGGGCATCGCCCTGCTCGATTATTCGGCCAAGGAAATCGTGGTCCAGGCCGAGGCGGGAAAACGCAAGGGCGCGCTGGGCCGGCGATTGAGCCTGGACGGAAATGTGGTGGGGCGAGTCGCGCGCACCGGTCAGATGGCCGTCGTGCACTACGACGTGGCGCACTCCACCGGCGAGCCTGTGCTCCAAGGCTCTGAATCCGCCATCGCTCTGCCCATCGTGTACGGCGACCAGTTGCATGGCGTGTTATATGTCGAGACAGATAATACATACGGCTTTCCCCAGGACGAAGTTCTATCCCTCGGAACCCTGGCCGACTTGATTTCCGGCGCGCTCCACAACGCCTTTGCGTTCCAAAAAGCTCAGGAACAGGCCATCACCGACGGCATGACCGGGTTGAAGACCCATCGCTTCTTCATGGAGGCCCTGTCGGCGGAATGGAAGCGCTCGACGCGCGCGGGACGTTCCTTCTCGCTGGTGCTCATGGATCTGGACCGCTTCAAATTCGTCAACGATTTTTACGGGCACCTGGACGGCGACCTTGTCCTGCAACGCGTCGCTCATATTCTCGAACTGAATTGCCGGCGATCCGACGTCGTGGCGCGCTACGGCGGCGATGAATTCGTCATCCTGATGCCCGAAACTGATTCCGAGCAAAGCCACCAGCTTTCCGCAAAGCTTCGCTCGTGGATCTGCGCCGATCCCGTCCTGCATGAAAAAAACGTGACGTCCAGTTTTGGCGTCGCGACATTTCCGCTGAACGGTTCCACTCCTCAGGAATTGATTCAGGTCGCCGATGCCTCGATGTACCTTTCCAAGCATCAGGGCGGCAACGCCGTTTCCACCGCCGACAAATTTAATCCGGATGATTCCCGGCAGTGGAAGCGCGACGTCCTCGACGCCTATCTCGGCGTCACGCTCAAGCGCCTCTTCGCCACGGGGCCGGATGCATTTGTGGAAATCCACAGCCGCATCGAGCAGTTCTGCCCGGTCGCTCGCCGAGACGGAAACCGCCGCGAAATATCCGGGCGCAATTGAAATGCCTGCGTCCTCCGGCGAATCTTCTCTTCGAGCCGCTGCCTCCCATCGTGATGGATACGCTCACGTCGCTCGCGCTGGCCGTCGACGCGAAGGATCAATTCACTCAAGGCCATTCCCAAAAGGTTGCCAGCTACGCGGTCTTGATCGCGGAAGCCATGGGCCTCGAAGGCCATGAGATCGAGGCCGTGCGCCTCGGCGCCATGCTGCATGATGTTGGAAAAGTCGGAATCGTGGAATCGATCTTGAACAAGAACGGCCCGCTCAATCCCGACGAATGGGAAGCCATGAAACGCCACGTGGAATACGGGTCCAAGCTGCTCGAACCGCTCCGCGGGACCGAGAGCATCCGCGAAATGGTCGCCCATCATCACGAATTCTTCGACGGCTCCGGCTATCCGGAGGGGCTTGCCGGCGGCCAGATTCCGAGGGGCGCGCGAATCATCGCGATTGCGGACGCGTACGACACGATCACCTCCGAACGGACTTACAAAAAAGCTCGCACGCCGGAGGAAGCGTTCCAGGAACTCGATCGCTGCGGCAACGCGCAGTTCGATCCCGAACTTGTGCAGATTTTTATTTCCCGCCTGCGCGAATTGCCGAATCCCCTGATCCTGAATCCCGCCCTGGCGCAGGAGCCGGAAGTGTTTCACCAGTAGGACTGGCTTCAGCCTGTCTTCTTTTGACTTCTGCCGCGTCAGAAAGAATTAAAAGATATCAAGAATCAAGCCCAGACAGGCTGAAGCCCGTCCTACTGGCGCGCCCACGCCACACTTGTTTCGCCGCCTTCGATTGCGTAGAATCGCCGTTCTTCTTGCCGGAGACCAGCAAGCCTCACGGAGAGTGAATGTCCAGACGCATTGCAGCGAAGATTACCGGTGTGAGCGGCTACGTCCCGCCCCGGGTGATGTCCAATGCCGATTTGGAAAAGCTGGTCGAAACCGACGATGCCTGGATCCGGGAGCGCACCGGCATCCGCGAGCGCCACGTGGCGGATAAAGGCATCGCCTCTTCCGATCTGGCCACTGCGGCCGCGCGCCAGCTCCTCGCCTGCAAAAATATCCCCGCGTCGGAGATCGACCTGATCGTGGTGGCCAGCGTCACGCCGGATATGATGTTCCCCGCAACGGCCTGCCTGGTTCAGAACAACCTGGGCGCCACGCGCGCCTGGGGATTCGATCTTTCGGCGGCCTGTTCCGGATTTCTCTATGCCCTCACGGTCGGCGCTCAATTTGTGGGCCCCGGCACTCAAAAAAAAGCCCTGGTCATCGGCAGCGACGTGATGACTTCCATCCTGGATTATAAGGATCGCACAACCTGCGTGTTGTTCGGGGACGGCGCGGGAGCTGTTCTACTGGAACACACCGACCGCGACGACGAAGGCATTCTCGACTTCGAGCACGATGTCGATGGCTCCGGCGGAAAATATCTTTTCATGCCCGGCGGCGGCTCGCTCCATCCCGCTTCGCATGAAACCGTGGATAAAAAGATGCACTTCGTCCATCAGGAAGGCGCGCAAGTTTTCAAGTACGCGGTGCGCCGCATGGCCGATCTTGCCTGCGAAATGCTCGAGCGCAACGGATATACGAGCAAGGACCTGGCGATCGTCATCCCCCATCAGGCCAACTTGCGGATCATCCGCGCCATGCAGGAGCGCCTCGGCGTGGACGACGCCAGAATTATGGTAAACATCGATCGCTACGGGAATACCACCGCGGGAACCATTCCCCTCGGATTGCGTGATGCCGTCGCCGAAGGCCGCCTCAAAAAAGGGGATCTCGTCCTGCTCGTCGCGGTCGGTGCGGGATATACTTCGGGTGGAATACTTCTTCGCTGGGCTTACTAACGCTGGAACTTCCGTTTCGTCGAGGCCATCAAATTTTGCTGGTTTACATCCCGCGGACTTGGGCGGCGCAAACCATGTTGCGCTCCAGGTGCTGGTCCATCAGAACCGCAGCGTAGCGCGAGCAGGTCGCCATCTCGGCGTTCGCCCAGCTGGCCATTGCCGGGACGATGCTGCCAACCTTTTCAATCACCGCATAATACGCCCGTATGGCCTTGAAACCGCCGCTCGGCCCGCGCAGATCAGGAGACAAGTCTTTTAGAATGATTATATTACGGAAATCCTGCGCGCCAATCCCAGCATGCGTGATCCCCGCGGCCACCCGGATACGTTCCGAGATCGCCTGCGCCGCAATTCCCGAAATGGTCGCGCGCCAGTAATACAGCCCGAACTGCGCGAAGGCCACGGCGGAAACCATGAATATGACTGCTGCGATCATCCGGCGTTGTTCCTCAGGGTTACAGTTTCGTTTATGTCTCTGTTCGCTGCAATGGCCGTCCCGTACTGACTGCCTGCACCTTAAGTACTAGTTATGACTCCAAACTAACCAGATTATGTCCGGGCAGGCTTGCTCACAATGAAACACCGGACAATGCGCGCCAGTAATAGAGGCAGAAATTCCTGAATGCAATGGCTGAAAGCGCAAAGACGAATACAGCCGGCATGCGGATTCTCCCTCCAGCTCCCAGTTTGAAACGATAAAGCGGCGGCGACAATGGACCGGACGTACCAGAAGTTTGTTTTGCTTAAGTCATTAGAATAGATAAGGTTAGGTGTGCTGCCCACGGATTCCAATGCGAATCAAGGCGGCGGGATTCGATAGATCTGCTTTGAATTCGATGAGTCGCAGTCATACTCCCGAATTTCGATTCTCCACTGCGGCTCGCCCAGCTGAGGGAAGAATCGCTGCTTCCAGGCGTACCCTTCGTCACGCATCCTGAGACGGGATGAGATGGAACCGCAGGACTGATCAAGCCGCCGCGCGGCCTCATTGGTCGCCTCGCTCCATAACAGGTTGCTCCCACCTCGAACCAGCAAGACCTTTCCGCTCGGGGGGTGCCCTGTGCCAAGCCAGTCCGCTGCCGAGAACACCTGAGGATGCTTAACCGTTTCGGGAAGCATGCCCTCAAATTTCCATGGCCCATTCTGATTGGGTACGCGGAGAATATAAGTGAGGTAAAGCAGGAACGGAGGATGGTCGGAGATCACCGTTGCGCCGCCGCGAATTTTCGCCGCCGCATCCTCCGCAACTTCCTGCCAGGGCTCGATGAATCGTGGCGCGGAATAGAACCGCCGCGAATAGATCCCGTACCACCCGGCCGCGCCGATGACCAAGAGCGCTGCAGCCAATCCGAAGGTCGCCCAGCGGGGCTTCGCCGTCTCAATCGCAATGCCAACGGGCAGTAAGACCCAGGGAGAGATCATGAGCAAGCGCCTCGTGTTGAGAATTCCGATCACGCCCATCGCCACAATCAGGCAGGCGCCGTAGATCAGGAATCGCCGCGCGGGGCGCGGCAGCCGCCACGCGACCAATCCCACACAGAGCAGGATCGCGAGACCCGCGGGAACGCTCAACCACCAATACCAGGGGGCGACTGATTCGCTGACGGAAAGCGAAAATACGCTGAAAGCCATATTCGCAAGAATCGTACGGGCGCCCTGATGGAAGTTCATCCCGCTGGTAAGTTCCGAGCGAAAGGCTGAAAAAAGAGGCAGGAAGCAAACGCACAAAAGCGCCGCGATTCCCAGAACTGCTTTGGGACTGGCCGCAGGTTCCTTCGACCGCCGGCGAAGAACCTGATCCGCTGCGAGACACGCGAGAACAGCCCATCCGAAATAGTTCGTCCACACCAGGCAGGCGCAGAATACAAATAATGCAGCCCAACGGCCGGGGGTCTGGTCTTCCAGATACTTGAGGTAGGAGAGCGTCAACCCGGCGACCAAAAAAAATGAAAACGAGTACCAGGTCGCCAGACGGCCGTAGTAAAAGCCGAACGGCCAAAGGACGCCGACCCAAATAACCGCATTGCCGCCCGGCGTCAAAGTGATCTGGCGGGCGGCGCGGCCCAACAGAAATAGGCCCGCGAGAAAAAATAGAATGGATGGGAGCCGAAGGTAGTCGAAATTCCCTCCCGTCCATCGCAGCCAAAAATGGAGGATGAGATCATAGAGCGGAGGGTGCTCGTGCTGGCCCGTGCCGGAAAAGAACAAGGAGAGTGTCGTCCGCAGAGGATTGGCCGCTGAATTCAGGATGGTGGCCTCGTCATCAATCACTGTAATGGAATTGTTCGTGGAAACCAGGCCAATGCCCAGCAGGAGCAAAGGCAGTATTTGCTGCGCGATTTCGTTCGGTTTGCGCTGGTGGAGCGGCATGATTAATTGTCGCTTGGGCGCAGCGGGAAGCCGGCCCAGGCGTTCAAGAGACCGAGTGTTTCACGCACCACATCCAGGGCGTCCCGCGTGTGGCGCCACCAGTGCGCGCCGTCGTATATGTCATCGTGGGCGTAATGCACCATCATCTTCGGGTCAGAGCCCACCAGTTTGCGCCAGATGGTGCGCACCCGGCGCGTATGGGGTTTTGAAGTTACGATGATCACGGAGTGGAATTTCTGGTCGCGGAGATCCTCTTGAATTTGGCGGACCTCGGCCTCCGTGTTCGCATCCGGGTGCTCCAGGATGCGAATGGAATCCGGGGGAACGCCCTGCGCCATCAAAACCTTCTCGTTATAAAAATCCTCGCCCAGATACGAAATCTTCATGGCCTTCAATTCATCCACGGGAGAAATCGGCGGCGTGATCCAGACCTGGTCCGCGTATCCGGCCTTGTAAACTCGAGCGGCTTCCATGGCCCGTTCCGGAAAGCGCCCGCTCAGGACAACGATCACGTCCGCGTGGGCCAGCGGATCCTCGACCACAAGCCAGCTTCCGACCGTGAAAAATACCGTCGCCACCGCGGCGATGAGCACGATGATAATTCCGCCGGGAATCAGCCACCGGCGCATCCTCGATCTGAATTCAGTCAAATTTCCGCCTTATCGCCGCCCCGCGCCCCGAGGATCCCGTCGCGCCTTCCTCAATCACGCCGCCGGGCCTTTTCCGCTGGTTCGTGGAGCGCCCTGGTGAAAAATAAATTATAGTGTCGCTTGGTGCAGTCCTCGCAGCGAAAAGGCCGCAATAAAAGAAATGGAAGAATGATCAACTCAAACAGTCCGCGCTTGTGCGAACGGCGGACGTCAAAGCTCTTGCAGCTTGGACAGCACCGCAATAAAAAAAATCGCTCGTGGGACATAGTCATAGGGCGGACTTGGAATCCTATCCCGGTGACCAGTGGAGGTCAATCGGGTCCGGCGGATTCTGCTCGCCGGCCCGAGGGCTGCACGGGACGGTTACGACTAGGCGCTCGAACCGTCGAACCGGGTTTTGAGCGAAGGACAGCTAAGGCTACAATGAAATTGAAAGTGGCTGAGAATTCCGAATTGGCGAGGGAATACGGGATCATGAAAAAGGCGAATCTTCTGGAAGACAATCGCAAGGGAGGGCCTGCGACTTGCGCGCAGTAGTCACAGGGGGCGCTGGTTTTCTAGGGTCGCACCTTTGCGACTACCTTCTCGATCGTGGCTGGGAAGTTCTCGCCATCGACAACCTGGTCACCGGCACTCCCGCCAACCTGCGCCATCTCGCGCCAAATCCCAGGTTCGCGATCGTACAGCATGACGTCACGAAGTTTATCGACGTCCCCGGCCCGGTCGATTACGTCCTTCATTTCGCCTCGCCGGCAAGTCCGGTCGATTACCTGAAGCTCCCGATCCAGACTCTGAAAGTGGGCTCGCTTGGAACGCACAACACGCTGGGCCTTGCGCTTGCAAAGAAGGCGAAGTATTTCCTCGCTTCCACGTCCGAGTGCTACGGCGATCCGCACGTCAGCCCGCAGCCGGAAACCTATTGGGGCAATGTGAACACGGTCGGCCCGCGCGGCGTTTATGACGAAGCCAAGCGCTTCGCGGAAGCCATGGTGATGGCCTATCACCGCGCGAAAGGCCTGGACACGCACATTGTCCGCATATTCAACACCTACGGCCCGCGCATGCGCCTCAACGACGGGCGCGCTCTGCCCAATTTCGTTTACCAGGCGCTGACCGGGCAGCCCATCACCGTCTACGGCGCCGGAAAACAGACGCGCAGCTTCTGCTATGTTTCCGATCTGATCGACGGAATTTACCGGCTGATGATGTCTGACGAACACGAGCCTACCAACATCGGAAATCCTCATGAAATAACGATCCTGGAATTCGCCGAACGCATTCGCGCGTTGCTCGGCGCGTCCGCTCCGATTGTCTTCGAGCCCTTGCCGCAGGATGACCCCAAGCAGCGATGCCCGGACATTTCCAAGGCGCGGCGCCTGCTGGGCTGGGAACCAAAAGTGAATCTGGAAGAAGGCCTGCGGCTGACGCTGGATTCGTTTAAGAAAACATTTGCGGAAGCAAATAAGTAGGACAGGCTTCAGCCTGTCTGGTTTTGATCTCTTTCGTGCTGGCAGAAGTCAAAACCAGACAGGCTGCCCTTCTCTGCGTTCAGGGTAAAAAGCCCGTCCTACTGTCCCGCCATTACAGCAACCGTGTCCGGCCGCCCGAAGCTCATGTATTCAAATCCCAGGTCTCTCATTTCCGCCGGGCGCAGCATGTTCCGCGCGTCAATCACCAGCGGACGCGCCATTTCCTGGCGAACACGTTTCCAGTCAAGCCGCCGGAACTGCTCCCACTCGGTGAGCACCAGCAACGCGTCGGCCCCTCGCGCCACTTCGTAGGGATCCGCGCTGTAGCTCAAATCCGGAAACACGGCGCGCGCCCGTTCCATGGCCTCCGGATCAGTGGCACGAACTTGCGCCCCTTCCGCCAGAAGGCGCCGGATCACTTCGATCGCGGGCGCGAGGCGAATGTCATCCGTGTTCGGCTTGAACGCGATTCCCAGCACGCCAATCTGTTTTCCCTTCATCACCCACAGCGCCTTCTTCACTTTTTCCAGCAGGCGTTCCACGCGCTGCTTGTTCACGCGCTCGGCTTCCTTCAGCAATCCGAAATCCACTCCCGCGCGATCGGCCAGCTTGATGAACGCCTGAATATCCTTTGGCAGACAGAATCCGCCGAATCCCAGCCCGGCCTTCAAAAACTGCCCGCCGATTCGCGGATCGAGACCCACGGCGCGCGTCACTTCCTCTACGTTCCCGCCCAGCCGTTCGCACAAATCCGCCAGCACATTGGCGTACGAAATCTTCAGCCCCAGGAACGAATTCGAGGCATGCTTGATGAGCTCGGCGCTGGCAATCGTCGTCACCACAAAATCCGGCGTCGCCGCCGGCGGACAATTCGGCTGGTGCACCGGGCAGCGGTACCGCCCCTCGAGGATCGGCCGGTACAGCTCGCGCAACTGCTCCTCGCTTTCTTTCTCCTCGACACCGATCACGATCCGGTCCGGATGAAAGAAATCCAGCACGGCCGTTCCTTCGCGCAAAAATTCCGGATTCGAGGCCACGCGAAACTTCGCTCCGGAATTCGACGCATACACCTCGAGCGCCCGTTTGAGCTGCTCGCCCGTCTGCGCCGGCACCGTGCTTTTTTCGATCACCAGTTTCGGTGAACGCGACTCCTTCGCAATCATCCGCGCCACGTTGTCGATTGCCGATAGGTCCGCTTCTCCACTTTCCGTCGGCGGCGTCCCCACGCAGATGAAAACAACATCCGCCTCACGCACCGCCTCCGCGCCATTGGCCGTAAACCGCAAGCGCCCTTCGCGCACCACGCTTTCCAGCACTTTGTCCAGATGCGGTTCGTAAATCGGGATTTTTCCCGCCTGCAGCGCGGCGATTCGAGCGCTGTCGTTGTCGGTCGCGATCACATCATGCCCCGCTTCGGCCAGGCAGCTTCCCGAGACGAGGCCCACATACCCGCAGCCAATCACAGCAAGTTTCACGCGCAGTCTCCCTTTTCGAGCGCGCCCGTCCAATACCCTGTCGACGGGCAGCCTCATTTTCACCTATTCCGCCGCCTAACAAAAGGTGATTTCCCCTTAGATTTCCCGTAGAAATACCTGATTAAGTCTTCGCGAGGGAAAAATTCCCGATCACCAGGGCGTCGACACCGGAACAAAAATAACTCCGCACCGCATCGCGCGGCGAAACCACCAGCGGCTCGCCAAATAAATTGAAGGAGGTATTCACGAGCATGGGCGCCGGAGCGAATTGGCCGAATCGCTCGAGCAACCCCCACAGAAGCGGGTTCGCCGCGCGCTCCACGACGTGCAATCGCACACGCCCGCCCGGGAGAAGAAATCCTTCGAGCAGCCGGGCCGCTTCCGGCTTCGCAACGCCCAGCGTGGCCATGAATCGCGCGGAGGGCGCGTAATCGAAATATTCCGCGGCGCGCTCGGCCAAAACGGAAATGGCAAACGGCCGGAACGATTCCCTGTGCTTCACGAATTCATTCAAATTTTCCTTCACGTAAGCGGCCCACGGAGAAGCGAGCAGGCTGCGATTGCCGAGCGCGCGAGGGCCGAACTCCGCCGCGCCGTGAAACCACCCCACAATTTTCCCGGCGCCGAGCAACTGGATGGTCTCTTCCAACTGGTGCTCATCGTTCACGTGAAACCGGTAGCGCGCCTTGCAATTGTCGAGGACTTGCTTGATCTCCTGGCTCGAATAGCTCGGCCCCCAATCGAGTTTTTCGACGGCCGCCTGACGCGGTTTCTTTTGCATTTGGTAGCGCATGTACCATGCCGCGCCAAGAGCGGTCCCTTCATTTCCCGCCGCGGCCTGCACGAAAACCTTGTCAAAGCCCGTATTCCGTTCCACGTGCGATACCACGACTGGATTCAGAAACAATCCGCCCGCCAGGCACAGAGCCTTCGCGCCAGTCTGCTTCCGGTATGACTCGGCCAGTTCCGCGGCGACCGTGCAGCACGCCTGCTGAACGCTCGCGGCAAGCTGCTTGCGCAACGCCTCCGCAATCGGAGGGCGCGGCGAGCCGGTCTCCGCGGCTTTGCCGATTGCCGGGTCGACTCCGACAGCTCGATAGAATTTCGGAGAGAACGCGATGTGGCCCGCCAGGCCCGCGTTGAAATAGCGCGTAGCGAGACGCGGCAATTTCCCCGGCGCGCGGCGCAGCATCTCCAGAAACAGGGACTCGAACACAGGTTCGCCTTCGAGGCCCAGCCATTGCGTCTTGTGTTCATCCGCGTGGGGCGTGAAGCCGATCAAATCCGTAATCTGCGAAAAAATCCACGCCGGCGAATGCGGAAACGGAATCGATTCGAGCACGCGCAGACGGTTGCCTTCGCCGAGCGCAATCGAGCCGGAGCGCCCGTCTCCCTGCTCGTCAAGCGTGAGCACCAAAGCGCGGTCCGCATCGGAGGCGTAAAAAGCGCTTGCGGCATGGCAGAGATGATGCTCGAGGTGCAGAACTTTCAGGTGCGGCGATTCGCCCAGCATTTCGAGCAAGCGACCGTTGTTGAGTTCGCGCCCCAATTCGCCGAGCGCCTTGGTCTGATAGTAGCCGCTGGGAACCGGCGCAAATGGCGTCAGCTTCGCGCGCATCCATGCCTGGCGCACCCACGTGCGCACCGGCCGGCTGGCCACAGCCACGCATTCCACGCCGCCCCACCCGGTCCCCGCGCGCTCCAGGCAAAAGCGAATCGCCTCGCGCGGAATTCCGGCGGCGGTGCGCCTGCGCACGAGCTTGCTCTCCTCCATGGCGGCGAGAATGCCGTCATCGGAAAGCAACGCCGCGGCGGAATCATGAGCGAGGCCGGAAAGACCGAGGATGCTCAAGCGTGTCCCCTGTTTGCTGTTTCAGCGTCGCCAGGTTCGGACATTCTTATGTAGCGCCCGCCTTCGGGCGGGCATTTTGGAATCGAACAGATGCCCGCCTGAAGGCGGGCGCTACATGAACCAAGACCGCATTGTCGCGAAGTCTCATCTGTGCCAGCGGTCGTCCGACCCGAAGGTCGGACCTCCTCAACATCAAAATCAAATTCGATTGGTTATTTCGGCGGCTGCGTCAGCTTCAGCCGCGCTGCTTGAGCGCATTCCCCGGTGACGACAAAATAGCGCGCCACCGCTTCTTTCCCGATCTCGAAGGGATGCGGCTCGCCGGGCTTGCGCGAGGCGAGCATCCTGATCTTCGTAGTCGCGGAATCAAATTCCGAGTGGTTCGACATCAAGATGGTCGCGTTCGCCGCCGCCGCGGCAGCGGCCATCTTGCTCTGGGATTTGATGTACGTATCGAAGTTCGCGACCGTGCTGGGGAAGTTGAACGCCGTGCCGCCCGAATATGCCACGGTCAGCGGCTTGCCGTTATCCTTCACCGTGAAGATCATCGAAAGCGTCCCCGGCGTATGGCCTGGCGTGGCGATGAGGGTCACCGCCGTGTCGCCGAGCGTGATCTTCTGGCCATCGTCGGCGACGATGTCGCGCTTCGGTTTTCCTACCGGATACCCGTTGACGGATTTTTCGATGGAATCCCAATCGGGACCGCCCATCACGATCCGGGAGCCAAACCGGTCCTGCATGAGTTTGGCTCCGCCTACATGATCGGGATGCGCATGGCTGATGATTACGTACTTGACCTTCGCGGGATCGAGGCCCAGCTTTTTCAACCCGCCTACAATCTCTTCCTCCGAGTTGTACGTCCACAGCGTATCGATGAGGATGATTCCCTCGCTCGAGGTCAGCGCCCAGGAACTGTGGATCTTTGAGCCGACGAAATAGAGGTTGTCGAAAACTTTGGCCGGTTCGATGAACCATGTATCCCGAGCAGGGGCGGGGCCGGGCGCCACATCCCGCAGCGTATTCGGGACCGGCAGCCGGCGCAACGCACAAACGGGCCAGCGTGCCGGTAAAGTCGAATCCCGCGGCGTTTCTGGCCGCGACCAGATGGGCGTCAATCGCGTCCGCGGTGTTCTGCGCAAACGCGCTGGCCCCCGACAAGCTGAAAAACAGAACAAGCGCGGCGCCGAAGCTGAGTTGCGTGATTCTTCATGGCTGCACCCCTTCCGAGCTTCTGGTTCAGCGCGTCAAGTGGCGCATGCTTTAGCTTGTGGAGGTTTGGACTTGGCGAGGGCAAAACCTTCACAAGCTAAAGCATGCGCCACTAAAACCAGAATGTCGTGGAGTCTACTCGCGAAGGGCGCATGCGTCCATGCGCAAAAAATCAGCCGCGATTTTTGGGAAGGATCGAGCCGCCGGAGAGCAGCCCGCGAAGAGCGAGCAAAAGGAGGCGCGGCTGGCTCAGAGCGATGTTCCACAGCACGCGCGAGGCTTCGTCGCGCGTGTACTGGCTGAGCGATCGGCGCGTCGAGTCGTTCATGAGATCGACCAGGCGGCTGTAATCCGCCTGCTTGAATTGATGAATCGTCTTGCGAATCAGCAAGTGGAGATCGAGCTCGCGGCGCAGCGAACGCAATTCGCGGCTTTCTCCGCCGTTCATGATTGATTCGCTTACGCCGATTGCGCCGCGAAACCCGGTAACGATTCCGCCGACGGTTGAAACTTTCACCTGCCCCGCGGCATCGCCCACCAAGAAAACGCGCCCCGCTCCCACGCGGCGCTCGACCGGCGTCCACCGGTCGTACACCGGGATTCGCGCGCCCTGATAGCCGAGCGGCGTGAACCCGCGTTTCTCCATGAAGCGTTCCAGGCAGCGCCGTGTTTCCTGCCCGTCCTCGCCGATCAGTCCTAAAACCGCGCGCTCGCTCGATTCCGGAATCAGCCAATAAAAGTACGGCGTGTCGTCCGGCACGAACCAGACGCGCACCGTGTTGACAGACATATCCGCGGGCACGCGCACGATGGCCTGCACCAGAGGAACAGTCGGCTGCCGCGGCCATCCGGCGCTTTGCGCCACGCGGGATAGCGCACCATCCGCTCCGACCACCACATCGGCATGCAGTTCCTCGACGCGGGCGTCCTGCGCGCGTTCGACATTCACGCGCAACCCGGTTCCATTGCTTTGCAGGTCCAGGAACCGGTTGCCGAAGGAAACTTTTGCGCCGCGGCTTTGCGCGTCCTCGGCAAGCCCGCGGATCAGGCGCGAACGTTCAATAATCAGATCCGGACGATCCAGCGGCACCTGGGCGGATCGCCCATCGGTGAATAATTCAAATTTGCGGATTTCGTTGACGACGGCGGCTTCGCCGACTTGCCCCAGCACGGTGCGCATGTGGCTCGTCACGATGAGCGTCCGGGGAGTCGGATCGAGCTGATCAGACCGTTCGAGAACTTCCACGGAACATCCGGCCCGCGCCAGTAGCGACGCGGTGAAAAAACCCGAAGCGGAACCGCCGATCACGGCGACCTGCGGTCCGGATTTAGTGCCTGGCACGTTTTTATTTGTCTGCTGCAGTGTGACCTTCCCGCGCTTCAAAATCCCGACGCATGCCAAAAAGCGCATCTACGTGGAAGCGCTTCTATTCTTCTCAAGGCTGTGGACGAAATAAGAGGGCAGACGTCCAAGGGGCGGCCGCCAATCTTCCCTCCGGGTGCGAAGAGAATATCCTAAAACACGGCCCCCCGGATATCCCATCGCCAAGCCGACCAGCGACAGAGCAGTATAGCCAAACCGGGACGTTAGGCAAAGCGGAAGGCGGCCTTCCTCAAAAGATAATTTTGTGTTCCAAGTTGGACTCGCAGGACGATGGCAAATATCATTTGAATCTGTTCCTTCGCGGGGGAATCATATGTCCCGAGGCCCGCGCGCGCTTCCGCACCGCGCGCCAGAAGGGAATGCGATGAGCCCCACGCTGATTTCCGTCCAGGTCGGAGTTCCCCGCAGGGTTTTGCTCGACGGCGGAGAAGTCTCGACCGGCATCTTCAAAACCCCCGTGCACGAGCGCATCCTCATGCGCCCGCTCAATCTCGATGGCGACCGCCAGGCCGACCTGACAGTCCACGGCGGGCGGGATAAGGCGGTGTACGCCTATCCGTCCGAGCACTACGCTTACTGGAAGAAGGAACTCCCGGGCGTGGACCTGCCCTGGGGCTCTTTCGGAGAAAATCTCACCACGCAACGCCTCCTCGAAAGTGAAGTCTTCCTCGGAGACCGGTACGCGATCGGCGGCGCCGAGGTGGCCGTCACGCAACCGCGAATCCCCTGCTACAAACTGAATTTGAAATTCGAGCGCGGCGACATGGCCAAACGATTTCCTCGCAAGCCGCCGCAGCGGATTCTATTTCCGCGTCCTCCGCGAAGGCGAAATCGGCGCGGGAGACGAAATCGTCCGCGTGCATCAGGACGAAAACCGGGTTTCCGTTTCCGATGCCTTAAAAGTTTATCTCGGCGATCCAGATTCGGAAATCCTGCGCGAGCGCGCGCTCCGCGTGAAATACCTTTCCAATTCCTGGCGCGAAGAACTCAGCCAGCAGGCCTGATTGAAAGAACCAGGAATCAAAAAGCCGCCACTGCATTCTCGTTGCCTCAAGGGACGCGGAAGCGTACGATGCGCGAGCCGCAATTTCAAAAACAATTCGGATTGGCCGCTTCGATGAATGCAAAACAATCTCACAAGAGTGTCGCTAAAAAAGTATCGAAGAAAGTATCAAGGAGAGCGAAATGAAATTGAACGTGGGCTTGATTGGGCTTGGCCGCCTTGGTCGCGTCTATGCGCGTGACCTTGCGGCCCGCGTCACAGGCGTGCGCCTCGCGGCGTTGGCAGACACAAATGCCAAGCTCGCTGAGGAAACAGCGCGCGAACTGGACGTGCCGCGCTGGTACCCTGATCCCATCGCGATGCTCGACGATCCGGGGATCGACGCCGCCATCATCGTGAGCCCCACAGACACTCACACCAGCCTCGCTGTCGCCGCGATCGAACGCGGAAAGTCCGTCTTTTGCGAAAAGCCTCCGGCTTTATCGCTAATCGAAACTCAAAAGATGAAGGACGCCGTCACCCGCACGCATGGCTTCCTGCAAATGGGCTTCATGCGCCGTTTCGACGCAGGCTACGCCGCCGCCAAGAAAAAGGTCGACGAAGGCGTCATTGGCAAGCCCATCGTATTCAAATCATCCTCGCGCGATCCTTACCGCCCTTCGCTGGAATACGCGAACCCAAAAAGCAGCGGCGGAATGATCATGGATATGGGAATTCACGATTTCGATCTGGCGCGCTGGTACATGGGCGAAGTCGCCACCGTCACCGCCATCGGCGGCACGCTCGCGTACCCGGAGCTCAATGAAGTCGGCGATATCGACAACGCCATCGTCTCGCTCACCTTCGCCAGCGGCGGCATCGGGGTCGTCGACCTCAGCCGCAGCGGCCTCTACGGCTACGACATCTTCGGGGAAATCCTCGGCACCAAGGGAACTTTGCGAATCGGATACCTACGCGAGACGCCGCTATTCGTAATGACCAAAAATCAGGTCGCCCACGACACCGTCCCATTCTTCATGGAACGATTCCACGACGCCTACCCCGCCCAACTCCAGAACTTCGTCGACAATCTCCGCCACGATCGCAAGCCGCCGATTACGATTGACGATGCAATGGGTTCGCTCCGCATCGCGCTGGCAGCCACTCGGGCCCAAGCAACGGGCAAGTCCGTCTCGCTGCAGGATCCTGATTTGTAAGTCCGGGCTTCTCTTAGCCGCATCATCCCACTCTATCTGCCGCAACGGACAAGGTTGGGCCGCCCGGCATCCACTTGCCTCCGTTCTAGAATTAAAAATCCAATTGACCGCCTCTTGGGTATAGAATGCCAGCCATTTAAGAAGTCGGGAATAAGCCATCCATTAATTACTGGTCCCTTATCTAGGAGGCTCCATGACCTCTCCCGTCAGTACCTGGCGTTATGTCTCAATGCCGATGGCGGCCCTGATTTCCCTCATAGGAATCGGATTCCTTGCCGCGCTTGCACCGCCGATCGACGCGCAGAATGCGCCCAATTCCGATCCGGCCTATCAAGCCCTCCGCAACCTGACGCTTGGCCAGGAATCCGTCAGCGTCAGCAACTTTGACCTGAAACGTGAGGGGGCGGTGTTCCAATTGCGTTCGGGAAGCGTGTGCTTCGTAGCTCCAGTGCAGGGCAAAGTAACTGGAGCCGTTTTCGTGGGAGATGGCCTTCTGGCGCTCGACCCTCCACCGTCCGAAAGAAACATGCTGAAATTGCTGACTAAGGAAAATGAATTCAGCGAGTCGTTCGCCCAGCTGGTGCTGCGATTCACCGACTCGACGTATGACGAAATCAAGAAGATCGGCACCCCAGCTTCTGGGGGATGCGACGCGGGTCTGCTGAAGGACAGCCAGCGCGTCACGCGCACCAGGATCAAGGAAAACCTGGAAACCCGTATTCTCGAGGACATTTTGAGCCCGGAACCCGGCGGCTACTTCGAGGCCTTCATCCGCGGCAAGCATTACAACGACAAGGAATTGTTCATCGTCGACCCCCATTCCGGGGGTGACCAAGTCACCTTCATGACCTACGATGAAAGCAAGTTCGGCGTCTGGGCTTCCTTCCCTCTTTCCGGCGACCATAAGAAGGGCTCAGTCGGAATTCCAATTCGCATCGAGCACCAGCAGATCGACACCACCATCGAAGGCAACGGCAATTTGACCGGGAAGGCGGCCACCACCTTCGTCGCGCAGCTCGATGGTTTGCGCGTTGTTCCGCTCAATTTGTTCCGCACCCTGCGTGTGCAGAGCGTCACGGCCGATGGCCAGCCCCTGCACTTCATTCAAGAGGACAAGAATGAGGACGCCGGTCTCGCCGTGATTCTCCCCAAGGCGCTGGCAGCGGGCGAATCCTTCACTATCACAAGCGCGTATGGTGGAAAGGAGATCGTGAGCGACGAGGGGGGTGGGAATTACTTCCCGCTTTCCCGCACCAACTGGTTCCCCAACAACCCCGACGCGGATTTCGGCGAATTCGCGCTCTATGACCTGACGTTTCGCATCCCCAAAGGAATGAAAATCGCGGCCACGGGCCAGCTGGTGAGCGAGAGCAACGACGGCGGACAAAACGTGACCGTGTGGAAGAGCGAAGCCCCGCAAACCGTTGCGGGATTCAATTTCGGCAAATTTAAAGTGGAGGAAGTCAAACTCACAAAGCCCGAATATCAGATTGAATCGCTGGCCAATCAGGATTCCCCGGATTGGGTGAAGGGCCTGCAGAACGCCGTAAGCGGCGGCGGTTTATCCGAAGGACCGTCAGGGTCCCACATGGGGGGAATGGCGCTCGGGACCATGAGCACCACAGTGCTGAACAAGAAAGCGCTTGCCGAGGGACAAATCGCAGTGGGGGTTTACAACGAGTATTTTGGTCCGTCCCTGTTCAAGCACCTGCAGATCACCCAGCAGACGGCCTGCAACTTCGGCCAATCCTGGCCGGAGTTAGTATGGATTCCCATTTGCTACTACTTTGACACGACCGTCCGCCACCAATTGGGCATCCAGGAAGGTGACCGCGGGTATTGGAAAGTGGTCACTCCTCATGAGGTCGCGCACCAGTGGTGGGGCAACACGGTCGGATTCAGCTCGTACCGCGACCAATGGATGAGCGAAGGGTTTGCCGATATGTCCGCTTCGCTGTACCTTGCGGCGATTGAAAAAGACCCCCAGAAAGTGATCGACTTCTGGAATGACGAACGCTCAATTCTGCTCGAACGCAATGCCGAGGGATTCCGAGCCATCGATGCCGGCCCCGTAACGATGGGCTACCGCATGAGCAATTCCCGGACCGGCTTCGACGTGACCCGCCGCCTCATCTACCCGAAAGGCGCATATATCCTGCACATGATTCGCATGATGATGTATAGCAATCGCGCTGGGGAACAGCCGTTCAAGGAAATGATGCAGGACTTCGTCAAGACCTACGGCGGCAAGTCAGCCACCACCGAGGATTTCAAGGCCATGGTCGAGAAGCACATGACCCGTGAGATGGACGTCGAGGGCAATCAAAAAATGGACTGGTTCTTCAACGATTATGTATACGGCACGCAGTTGCCGTCATACAAGATGGACTCGTCCTTCGGCTCCGACGCGAATGGAGATGTTGTGCTCGACGTGAAAGTTTCGCAATCAAATGTGGACGATCACTTTCGGATGCTCGTCCCCCTGTACCTCGAACTGGCGGATGGAAGGATAATGATGCTGGGCCGTTTGAAGCTGGTTGGCAACTCGTCGCTCGAACCGAAGATTCCGCTCCAGGGCCTGAAGACGAAGCCGCGCCGCGCGATGATTAACTTCTACAACGACGTTCTGTCCTCCCCCAATTGAACTTGAAGGACAGAAAAGGGCATTTGCAGAATAGACCGCGCAAGCCCGGGTGCCGCACCCTTTGCGCCCTTCAAAGGGTGCGGGTTTAAATTCCAAATCTCCGAGAATTAAAACCGGGAAACAATGCGCAATTCTTACTGCTTGCGGGTTTGTCTTTCGTAAGGCGCAAGCTCGAGCAAACCGACGGCGCCCAGAACAGCGAGCGCCGCGAGGCCTGCCACTGTATAGGCTGCGCGGGCGGGCAGATGGCTGATGGCCAGCGCCAGAAGTCCGCCGACAGCGCCGAGCGAATACATGACGAGCACCGCGGTCCGCTGGCTTCCGAAAAGATTCGCGAGGCGGTGCGCGGTGTGGTCTTTTCCGGGGGTGGTGAAAGGAAGAAAGCCGCGACGGGAACGAGAAATGGAAATTAGCGTGGTATCGAAAATCGTCGCTCCCAGAATAAAGATCGGAACCAGCCAATCGCGGCGTTGTGGTTTCCGGACATGGCCGGCCGGAGCTTTAGGGCAAGGGTGGCCATCAGAAAACCAAGGAACATCGCGCCGCCGTCCCCCATGAAAATTTTCGCGGGCTTGAAATTCCAACGCAGGAATCCGGCGGCGGCTCCGAGAACCGCGGCAGCCATGGTGCTGACCAGAAGCTGCCCGTTCTCGAGCGCGAAAATGGCGAAGAACAGCGAAGCCATCGCGGCGACGCCCGCGCAAAGCCCGTCCATGTGATCCAATATGCTGAAGGACGCGGTGATCCCGACAACCCAGACCAAAGTCAGCGCCGTGTCCGCCCAGATCCCGGGCTTTCCCGGCAAGATGTTCGAAAAAACCTGAGCGCGAATCCCGGAAATAAGCAGGATGACCGCAGCGGCAGGCATGGCTCCGAACAACTTGATCTGATGATGCAGCAGACCGCGGTCATCGAGTATGCCGACGACGGCGACGAGTGTTGCGCCCGCGTAAATCCCGATCACCTGCATCAGCGCCGGGCCGTTCAACGACACCAGCAGCGCGATCAGCACGCCCAGATATATCGCCAGGCCGCCCGAGCAGCGGCATCGGCTGGACGTGCACCTTGCGCGGCCCCGGATGATCCACCATCCCGACGCGCAGTGCCAGTTGCCGCACCGGAACCGTGAGCCCCATCGAGGCGATCAATCCAACTGCAAATGCAATCAGGCTCGCATTCATCTCTCGCCCTAATTTGGAAATTGTCGCAGTGGGCTTGTTCTTCAGGAGGTCGGGGCTTCGGCCCCGACATTCAGCGTTGCTGCCCTTGGGCTTCAGCCCCTGAAGCTTCAGGGCCTAAAGGCCACTCTTACGCGACGACGATCGTCCCACCTAAAGGTCGGACCTCCTTCACGGCAACTTCCAGATTGCAAACACAAGAACGCTTGGCCGTCTACTCCACGAGCGCAAAGCCACTATCTTTGTAATACCAATCGATCATGCGTTTCAAGCTATCGCGGAACGGCACTTTCCACTCCGCCCCTTTCATCCGCGAACTGCACCCTCGATCGTTGCCGAGAAAATTTTTAACTGCTTCACTCTATCATAAGAAAAAGCGATCTCCCGCGCCCGGCGCCCCATGGCTTGCAATTGTTCCGAGTCGTGCAACACGCCTCGAACAGCTTCCGCTACGCTCTCCGGATTGTCCGGATCGGCTGCAATGCCGCATCCCGCGCGCCGGATAATCCGCGCGACGTCGCTTTCTTCCGGAGCGACTCCCAGCACAGGCCGCCCCGCGGCCAGCGTGGGATACAGCTTGCTCGGCACCACGACTCCCTCGAGCCCTCTCTTCACTGTAACGACGTGCATGTCGCCGGAAGAAAGCACCAGCGGCACTTCGTCCGCCGGGCGAAACGGCAGGAAGCGGACCGCGCGGCATCCGTCCGCCATGGCCTCGACTTGCGCCTTCATCGCTCCCTCCCCTATGAACACGAGGCCCACTCCATCCTTCTCCAGGATTCGCACCGCCGAAATCAGCGTTTGCCATGCTCCGTAGAAGCCCAGATTCCCCGCGTGAACCAGCGCGAAACGAAAATCACCGCGAATCTCACGCGCCACGGAATTGTCCGGCGAGGGCAGAGATTCCGGAATCTCAATTCCATCGCGCGAGACCACAACACGGCCCGCATCCACCCCTTTCGCGACGATGCGATCGCGCATGTCCTCGCCAAGAACGATGACGCGCGCCGCGGTGCGCAGCGCCCAGCGATGCATCGCTTCCCAGCGCGCCGTGAAACTCCCGGAGCGCACGATCGAGCCGCCCACGGCCATGTCCGGATACATGTCGCGAATGTTGTACACAAACGGGCGGCCGGAAATGCGGGCAACGAGAGCGCCGGCGATCCCTTCGATAGGCGGGTCGGTCATTGCCAGCACGAGGTCCGAAGGAATGGAAAGGGCCGTCGGGACCGCTAGTGAAAGATAGCTCAGATAATTCAACACCCGGCGGCGCATCTCGAACCGCGGATAGGCGGTCGAGCCCACGCGCTCGACGGCCAGATTGCCGCGCACTTCGCGCCGCAGAAGGTAGCGAGGATGACGCTCGGTGGGATCGTAACTCGGCCGCCCGGCCAGCACTGTCACGCGGTGATTCACGGAGAGGGCTTCCGCCACCTGCGCCGCGCATTTCGCGGTAGCGCTCGTATCCGGCGGAAAATATTCGTTTAGAAGAAGAATATGCACGCGATCATCCGGAGTGAAAAAATACCGCGCTAATTTAAAATCTTCCGCTTTTTGGAGGGCCGAGCTTCAGCTCGGCCGTTCAGATTGCATCTATACGCGGGCTTCAGCCCCTGAAGCTTCAGGCGTTAAAACCCCGTCGAGGCGACTCTTTTCGTCGGGACTGAAGTCCCGACCTCCAGTGAATCTTTTCTTGCCGAAGTTTTTTTGGGGCAATACCGAAAATGAATCGCAGCTACGAATCCACAGTCGTGCGGCATCAGGGTGTGCCGGATCAGCGCGGCACCTCGGCGGATATGGGTTTACGAACAAGGATATCGCCGAGGACCAGCACATCCATCTTGGTGCGTAGAAAGCAGTCGATGGCTTCCTCCGGGCGGCACACGATCGGCTCATTATCGTTGAACGATGTGTTCAGGACCACGGGCACGCCAGTCAGATTGGCGAACTCCTTGATCAACCCCCAATAACGTGGATTCGCTGCGTACGTGACCGTCTGCAGGCGACCCGTGCCGTCCACGTGAGTGGGTGCGGGGATCGCTTCCCGTTTCTCGGGCCGCACGGAATACGCCTGGGTCATGAAGGGGCACGGATAGGACTTCTCGAAGTATTCTCCCGTGGCTTCCGCAAGAATTGAAGGCGCAAACGGCCGGAACATTTCCCGGTGTTTGATCCTGGCATTCAAAATATCCTTCATGTCCGACCGGCGCGGATCGGCGACGATGCTGCGATTCCCCAGCGCCCGCGGTCCCCATTCGGCCCGCCCTTGAAACCAGCCGAGGATTTTCCCGGAGGCGATTTCCATAGCCGCTTCCTTCGCGATCACACTTTCATGCAGCTCTGAAATCTCCATGCCCTCATCCTGCAAGCGGCTGGCAGCAACGGCCGAGCGCATCTGCTCAGGCGAATAGCCCGGCCCCCAGTAGGCATCTTCCATTATGAAGGAACGAGGCAGGCCGAGTACCTGATGGTGCACGAAATAAGCAGCGCCGATCGCCAGCCCCGCATCTCCCGCGGCGGGCTGAACGAAAATCTGTTCGAATGGCGTCTGATCGAAAATTCTCCCGTTGGCGACGCAATTGAACGCCACGCCGCCCGCCAGGCAAACCGCCTTTTGCTTGGTCCGGTCGTGAAGTGCCCGCAGCATTTCGAACAAGACTTCTTCGAGCCGCGCCTGCAGCGAAGCCGCCCCATCGCGATGGATCCTTTCGACCGGCGCGGCGGGATCGCGCGCAGGCCCCAGGCGCTCGGCCATGTAATCGGAATACATCGCGCCCAGCTCGGGAGTCTTGTCGGCGTCGCGCCAGGTCATTTCCGGGCCCGTGCGATGGTGTTTGAAATAATCCAGCCCCAGGCGGAAGCCCACCCCGCCGTTGGTGCGGACGATCTTGCGGAACTCGTCAAGATACGCAGGCTCGCCGTAGGCGGCCAGGCCCATCACTTTATATTCGTCGCCGAATTTGCGGAATCCCAGGTATTGCGACACGGCCGTGTAATACATCCCGAGCGAATGGGGAAACGCAATCGCCCCGTCGATGTGCATGCGATTCGCCCGGCCGGTCCCCCACATCGTGCTGGCGAAATCGCCGAGGCCGTCCGCGGAGAGCAGCGCGGCCTGTTCGAACGGCGAAACAAAAAACGTGCTTGCCAGGTGCGCCTGGTGATGCTCGATGCGGTGGTACCTGGCACGAATCTTGTCCGCCGGGATTTCGAACGCCTGCGCAAGCGCCTCCGGAATTCCCACGAACTGGGCCATCACCTTCGCCCTTTCGCGGGCAAAACTCGGCATCTTCAGCGCGTACAGGAGTTTTGTTCCGAGGCGCGCCCAGGGATTGCGCGGGATCGCGATGTGGTCCACTTCGCTGAGCGTGATCCCGGCGGCGTCCAGGCAGTAGCGGATGGCAGCCGACGGAAACCCGGCCGCGTACTTTACACGGTTAAAGCGTTCCTCTTCGACCGCGGCGACCAGGCGGCCGTCCGCAATAATTGCCGCGGAAGCATTGCCGTGGTACGCATTAATTCCAAGGATGTGCATCCCGAGCGGTTTTCCCTTCCTTCAAGACCGCGGATTCGAGGCGGTGGCGGAAGCCGCGGCGGTGTGAACGGCTTCCGCGGTCGAGGCCGGAGCGCTCGCCGATTCCGTTACGTGGCGGCGGACCCATTCATTGAGCACATACAAGCTCCAGGGGCGCGACCAATTGGTCTGGCCGATCACAAAGTTCTGCCACGCGCCCCGCACGGCACGCGAATTCAAGTATCGCCGCAACGGCGGCGTAAGATTTGACAATTCCTGCGAGAGCCGGACTCCCAGCGGCCCTCTCAGCCACACATCCCACGGCAGTGTGAATGTCCGCTTGGTTTGTCCAATGACATCATCCGGGAGCACATCGGAAAGCGCCTCGACCAGTAAGGATTTCGGAACCTCGGATGTGTATTTCATATTCTTCGGCAGCCGGCCGACAAATTCCACGAGGCGGTGGTCCAGGAACGGCACGCGGACCTCGAGAGAATTGGCCATGCTGGCAGAGTCGGTGTCGCGCAGCAGCGTATTCACCATGTACGACTGCAATTCGAAACAGGAGACGGAGGTGAAGGAATCGAGTTGCGACGCCTGGCGCGTCGTTTCCCGCATCCGCAGGCGCCAGGGATGGTCATGGTTGCCCGTGTATTCGTCGGACTCCAAATACGGGGCAAGCAGGCGCCGCACACGCGAAGGAGTGAACAAAAGCCGCGTGAAATAATAAGCATGCGGAAAATCCCTGGGGGAACGCCAGGATGCAGCGGCCTTGCGCACCGCGTCTCCGGCGGCAATCCTCACGGCAGCCCCGGCAGTCAAGCGGCGCAATGGACCCGGGACCCAGCGGCCGAGTCCAGCCACAAACGCGGCGCGGGGTGTCGATACAAATGTGGAGTACCCGCCAAAGATTTCATCGCTTCCCAGCCCCGAGAGAGCCACTTTCAAACCGGCCTGCTGCGCGGCTCGGGACACAAAGTAGGTATTCAGGCCGTCCATGGTGGGCTGGTCGAGGGAGTCGACCGCATCTTCCAATTGGGCGACCAAAGTTTCCGGGCTCAGCAATACTTCCTGATGGCGCGTTTTGAATAGCTTGGCCGTTTCGCGCGAAATCTTGGCTTCGCTGAATCGCTGCTCGGGAAATACAACGGTAAATGTGTGCAGGTCGCTCTGGAAACGGCTGGCCAGCGCAACCAGAGTGGTGGAGTCCAGCCCGCTCGAAAGAAACACACCCAGGGGAACATCGGAAATCAGATGATCGCGAACGGTTTCTTCAAGCAGCGGGCGCAATTGCTTCGCCGCTTCCTTGAAATTTTTCGGCTTCGGCCCTTCGTGTTGAAGCACGGCGTCGGAATAGACCCAGTACGGCTTAGGCGAAGGGTTTGCCGGCGGAGCGTCGGCGAAAAAAGTAAGGCAATGTCCAGGAGGAACAGAATAAATGCCTTCCACGAGGGTGGACGGCTCGGCTACGGAACCGAACGTAAGATACGCTTCCAGAGCATCCGGTGACAGGCGCGGCTGCAACCGACCGCTGGCCAGCAGCGAACGGACCTCAGAGGAAAACAAGAACGCGCCATCGGCGACAGAATAGTACAGGGGCTTGATTCCCAGCCGGTCACGCGCGAGAAAAATCCGGGCATGCCGCGCCTCTTCTCCCGACGTGCCGGAGGTACGCGCATCCCAGATGGCAAAGGCGAACATCCCGCGGAACTCGCGCACACACTGTTCGCCCCACTCCTCATAGGCATGGACAATGACTTCCGTATCCGAATGCGTCCGGAACGCATGCCCGCGCCCTTCCAGCGTCTCGCGCAACTGCCGGAAATTGTAGATTTCGCCGTTGTAAACCACGGCGACGTTCCCTGTTTCGTTGAATACGGGTTGGTGTCCGCCAGGCAGGTCGATGATGCTGAGGCGGCGCATCCCCAGCGCCGCAGAAGGCGCCACTAGGATCCCATCTTCGTCCGGGCCGCGATGCTGGAGTGTCCCCATCATCCGGCGCGTAATTCCCTCAGCCGATTCGGACCGTTGAATTCCAATGACCCCGCAGATTCCGCACATTCGGCAACACTTTACCGTGAACTCGCCCGCAGTTCCACCCCTACCTGAAAAATGTTGCGCAAATTGTTGCAACTACACGGTCCTGGTTCGGGGGCATTACAGGCTCGAAGGATCCAGGACTAGTGTGGGAGGGAGTGGCCTCACATCGGAAATGGAATTGATAGCTTATGGGAGTACGGTGCTAACCACCGGGCGCGTGCCCTGCCAAACACCTATCCCCACAGCCGCGGCGACTCCGGTAACAGTGACCACGAGAGGCACAAAAGGACGTGCTACAGCCGCGGCAACAGGCGCTTGGCTGACCGTTCCGCTTATATCGGTGAGATCTTGCGCGACTTGCACGGCTTGAGCTGTGGCGGGGAGCGGCCTCGTCAACACGCCGGACCGTGAAATACGAAGACTCATCCCCGAGGTCACGGTTACGGACTGGCCGGTCAGAGTAGTGAAGCGCACCGTGCCATCAAAGACAATCAGTTCGACATAGTCATCGGTAACGAGGAGCGATAAATCCGTGCCCACGAGTCCCGCGACTCCAAGAGGGGTATGGATTTCGAATTTCGCGCCCGGGCGGGTCAATTTCGTGATTTTCCCGCGCATGCGACCCAACATCAGGTCGAGCGAAGTCTGCTGCGCCTGGGCATCGTGCTGCAGAATGCGCAGGGAGGAATCCGACCCCAGGTTCAGTTGCGAGCCATCTTTCAGCGTGATGTGCGCCCTGCCGGTCGGGCCGCTGCGCAACCCATCATTTCAGTAAACAGAATCGGAAACTGCGGCGACGAGGTGCTCCGAGGCACGGTCGATTTGCACCTGTGGAATGAGTCGTGACACTTTACCTGCAGATGGACTGGTGGGAGTTTGAGCGGGAGAGGCGCCTCCGCCGGCAGCATCGAGGGTCGCCGTTTCGCCGGCGCGCAGCCTGTAAGGCGCGACGTTCCCAGCCGCCGTCACTTCCGCGGCGCCTGCGACGGCGGAAATCTGCGCAAGCGTGCCCCCCAGACGGACCTCCGCCGAGCTTGGTATGCCTCCGGACGCTGCGATGCTCAGGCGGAAGAACGGTCCGGAAATGCCGAAGGATTCTTGCCCGCTCGCGCGCACTTGAAGGCGCCCGTTGCGCAAGCTCACGCTTTCCGATTCGACCACCAACTCCGTCTATGGAGCCGCAAGCACCAAACTGTCTCCAAAGCGAAGCGCCGCAGTTGAGTCCCAACCAACACGGACAACGTCCCCCGGAAAAAGCGTTGCACCGGGGGCCAGTGGAACGCCATTCAGCGTTGCTTCCTTCCCAATAATGCTTGTGGCGGATGCTGCCGGGCCGCTCGCTGGCGTGGCTCCATAAGCCAATGTGCCAGGAGCCAGCGCAGAGCTGAGGAATCCGGTCAAGGCCAGCAGGTAGGGGAAATAGGAGCGCCGGAAATCTTGGCAGCGAATATTCAGAAACCAGTTGTTATCACTCGCGAGGACTTGCAAAACCTTCTTCACAGTGTGCACCCCTCGATTCCAAATGTGCAGGTGCTAGTACCTATGGCGGACCGCCGCACTATAGTCGATTATCCGCAGAAATCTCAAGTTTAGTTAGGGGTTGCCCGGATGTGCACACGCGGCGCGCCCTGAGCCTCCACGGGGGAATGTCGGCGTATAATTTCATTAGGCGCTGGCCTGCTACTCCGTCACAGGGCGGCTCCCAGGGTAGCTTACCGGGCAGCCGCAGAAATAAGGAAGGTACTCATATGAAAGGACTTGTGGGCTTGTTGATCGCTGCCGCAGTCGGCCTTGGCTTCTACATGTACACCTTGAAGCAGGCTTCCCCCGGTCCCGGGATGGTGGTGACCCAGAACATCAGCCTGGTGGGCGTGAAGAACGACTTGGTGGCCATCGCGCAGGCTGAGCGGATGTATTACACCCAGAACGGCAACTACGCCGACTTGCCGACACTCACTTCCACCGGAACGATGAATATCGCGCGCACCAACCGCGACGGCTACACCTACTCTGTGGAACCGTCGGGGAATGCGTTTACCGCCACCGCGACCTACACGGCGCCGCCTGTCGACAACCCCGCAGGGGTAACGCCGCCGCACTTCCCGACGTTTACAATCGATCAGACCATGGAAGTCCATCAGGGAGATTAACCCGTTCGGAGGTGGAATAGTCTCGGTTCGTGACTCTCTCACCGGCAAATCGTGATCTGACGAAGGCGCCGAATTTATGGTTTTTTGTTCTTATCCGCGACGAGCATTCCGCCGGACGCAAAATCCGTGTGCGGAATATCCACGAAAACGATGTGAGTCGATTCGGGCTTGGCGCCTGCCTCTTCCATCAGCACTTTCGTGATGCCCTCGACCACCTTGCGCTTTTGATCGACCGTTCGGCCCGCGAGCCATGAAATATGCACATCCGGCATTTCGGTAACCTCCTGGAAATTCAGGCGCGGGCTGTCGCTGCGGCGACGGGCCTGCGGAAAATAGGTCCACGAGTCTAACGCGAAAAAGCGAAGAGGAAAACCCCGGGGAGGCGGAGGCGGCACCCGATCCCCTTCGAGATATCCGCACCGCCGAAGCAGGATAATTCTTTCGTAAGTTATTGAGAAGGCACCTGCGCCCGAACTCAGGCTTTGATGTCATGTGGGGCAATGCCAAGATAGTAGAAGAGCCATTCTGAAATCCAGAGGGTCCGGTACCGGGAAGGTTTCTTGTGCTCGAAAACCGTCATAAGCTTCGAGTGTTCTATTTGGCCTTGTGCGCGGCTCAACTCCTTATCATGGGGACCGGGCTTGCCGTTGCTTATCAAATCCAGCGCTCCTATTCCCGCACGATCGACTACGAGAGTTCCGTCAACGACGAACACCGGGCTATAAACGAATTGGAGGCGCTCGCCCAGGTCGCCGCCGCGGGAAGTGTGCCTCCCAGCGAAGATACGGTGCTCTCCCAAATTTCCCAAACCGGATATGCGGCCAAGATATTCTTGCGAAAAATCCAGCCGCTTCTCGTGGAATCAGAACGACTTCCGGCATCCCCGCTGGGCAGGTCCCATGCGGATCTGCAGGCCCTGATCACTCAGATGAATATGGTCGCGGACCAGACGGCGCTCGCCCAGCAAGCATTCGATCAGAAGGACAACCTGCTTGTGCAAGCCCGATTTACATATGCGGACCGGGCCGCTTCACGGGTGCTATCGGTACTGGGAAATATAAACAAGGACATGTCTCACGATAAGGACGAAATTCTGCTTCAGGAAAGCGCCGAGGCAAGCCGCGCCCATTCCATCCTGCGGCCCCTCTCAATTCTCGGCATCCTGCTCGTTCTTCCGGCCCTCTTGTATGCGCGTCGGCTGAGCAAGAACATCATGGCGTACGAAACGCAATTGGAGTCCGAACGAAGTCTCCTGGAAGAGAGAGTCGCGCGGAGAACCTCCGAACTTAGGACGGAGATCGACCGCAGGGAACGCCTGGAGACGTTTAACAGCGGCCGGAATCGCCTGCTGGAAAGGGTTGCCGAAGGAAACGACATCGAGGGAATCCTGGCTCAACTGGCGTATGCAACCGAGCAGTCCGTTCCCGACAGTTTGTGCGCCATCCTGCTGAGCGAAACCGACGACGGCGCTGCGACTGTTGCTCCAAATGTCGCCCCAGAGCTGGTCGCTTATCTCCAAACAATTCTTCCGCGTAGCTTGGATTCCAATCCCGCGAACGGTCTGCAAAACCATGACGTTCTTTGGATCCGGGATTACGATCCGAAGATGCGAGTCACATTCGCCGATGTTTGGGCTCAGGGATTTCGCGCCATTCTTGCCGCGCCCATCAGCGAACCGAAACGCCCTCCGCTCGGCGTCATCGCTCTCCTTTTGCAGGATCAGCGGGAACCGACACCCTTCGCCAAGGAAGTCCTGCTCTCCGCGAGCCGCGTAGCCGCCGTTGCGCTGGGGCACGAGCGCATGCAGGATGAACTTTTCCGCCGCGCTCACTATGACGCGCTTACGGAGCTTCCCAACCGGGTTCTTTTCGAAGACCGGCTAAATCAGGCCGTCGCCCTTGCCGCTCGGCGTACGAGCAGCGTCGGCGTGCTGTGCATCGACCTGGACGGGTTCAAACAAGTGAACGATCACTACGGCCACGAGGCCGGGGATTGGCTGCTCAAGCAAGTCGCTCAGCGGCTTTCCTCTCAACTGCGCAAAACGGACACGGTAGCGCGCCTGGGTGGAGATGAATTTGTCGCCATCATTCACGATACCCGTAACGGCGAAGGCGTCACCAAGGTCACTGAGTCTTTCGTTCAATTGCTCGCCCAGCCGTACGTCTTTGGAAGCATCACCCTACGGACGACGGCGAGCATAGGAGTGGCAGTGTTTCCCTTGGACGGAACCTCCGGCGAGGAATTGCAGCGTTACGCGGACATGGCCATGTACCGCGCCAAGGAGTGTGGCCGGAACCTATACCAGATGTACTCCACCGACCTCGGAGACAGGCTGGCCAGGCGAAAGCAGATTGAACTTCATTTACAAGAGGCCCTCGAAAGCGATGGATTTGAACTCGCCTACCAGCCGATCTACACCGTTTCCAATAAGCTGGTGGGGCTCGAAGCATTGGTACGCTTCCGGAGTCCCGAATTGAAATCTTTATCGCCCACTGAGTTTATTCAGGTGGCTGAGCTAACCGGCCGGATCCTGCCGGTGGGCGAGTGGGTCCTGCGGGGCGCGTGCCGCCAGGCGAAGCAGTGGCAACTGGAAGGCCTGGCGCCTGTCCCCATCGCCGTGAATATTTCCGCCGTTCAACTCGTGCGCACGGATTTTGCGTCTCGCCTGGCGCAAATCCTTGCTGAATTTGGGCTTGCGCCGGAATGGCTGCACGTTGAAATTACCGAAACCGCCATCATGAGCGACTTCGAGGAGGGAGGCCACCAGCTTCGAGCCCTGGCCGAGATGGGCATTGAGATTTCCATTGACGATTTCGGGACGGGACATTCCTCGCTGAGCTACATCCACCGCCTGCCCATCAAGACGCTGAAGATCGATCGTTCCTTTGTGATGCGACTGACAAGTTCGAACGAAAGCAAGGCAATCGTGCGCGCCATCGTGGCCATGGCCAGGTCGCTCGAGCTGAAAGTAATCGCTGAAGGAGTAGAAACCCAGGAACAATTGGAGGCGGTAGCTTTGGCGGGGTGCGACGTGGTGCAGGGATATCTTTTTGCCAGGCCGCTCGACCTTTCAGCGGTCAAAGAATTGCTCGTTCGCGACCCGAATCGCGTCCTGGTTTCCTCGTAGTGTGCACGTTCGAATCCGATTTTGGTTCATATTGGGCACGTTCGCCACGGCGGGTGGGAGCCTGCCTGATTCCGAAGTGCCCCCTGAAGGTGGGCGCTACATGAGCAGGTAATTACTTCGCAACTCGCCTCCTGGGACGACGGTTTTTCGCCTGCCATATTTGCTACCCTAGTTGAGCTATAGCTATTAAAGGAGTAGCACATGACCTCACAATCGAACCCATTGCCCTATTTCGCGCCCCGGAAACCCCTTTGCAGGCACGCTCTGCCGTGGATCGCCCTCGTTGGCGTGCTTGGTCTGGGCGCCGCAAACGCGCGCGCGCAGGCGGCACCGAGTAGCGGTTCGGCCGTATCCCGTACGGCCAAGGCGGTTACTTACCGACGCGGCGGGGCGGTGAAGGTTTCCCTCCGGGGCACCAACTTGATGCCCGGCGGTACGGGCGAAGCCCAGGTCGAGAACAAAGGGAGTCGCGTGGAAATCGAAGCGACGTTCATGGGTATGGAAGCGGCCACGAAGTTTGGCTTTGAGTATTTGACATACGCCCTCTGGGCCGTCTCTCCGCAGGGCCGCGCCGTCAACCTGGGTGAAGTGCAGGTCAAGAATGGGAGCGCGCAGGTCAAGGCCATCACGGACATGCAAACTTTCGGCTTGGTGGTGACGGCCGAACCGTATTTTGCCGTTTCCCAGCCAGGAGACGAAGTGGTGCTCGAAAATGCGGGAGACATGGGCGGCGAGAGCATCGGGGCCACTTACCAGTTAGTGCCGCACGGCGTCTACTCTTCCTCGAACACGAAAATCGAAAACGTGATTTACGGGATCGACCGCAAGACGCCGGTTGAACTTTTTGAGGCGCGCAACGCGGTGCGCATTGCGAAAAACGCGAACGCCGGAAAGTACGCGGCGTCCACGATCGCGAAAGCCGATCAGCAGTTGCAGGAGGCAGAGGAAGCGTACGGGCGCAAGAGCGACAAAAAGATTGTCATCTCCATGTCGCGTGACGCGGTGCAGACGGCCGAAGAGGCTCGCGTAATTTCCGTAAAGCAAAAGGCCGATGAGGATGCCCAGGCGCAAGCGGAAGCGGACCGCCGGGCCGCCGAGGAACGCACCGCGAAAGCGCGCGCCGACGCGGAAGAGCAAGCCAATCGCCGCCAGGAAGCCGAGCAGGCCCGTCTCCAGGCCGAGCAGGCGAAGGCGGAGGCCGAACGCATGAAGGAAGAAGCCATGAAGGCCGCGGCAGAAGCGGCCCAGGCCAAGCAGGATGCGGACCGGGCGCGCCAGGCGGCCGTCGCCGAGCAGCAGGCTGCGCTTGCGCAAAAGCAGGCGGCGGAAGCCGAAGCAGAGAAGGCCCGTCAGGCCGCGGCAAAAGCGGAGTCGGAAAAGGCCGACATGCGCGCGCAACTCCTGGCGCAGCTGAACTCCATCCTGCAGACCAATGATTCCGCGCGCGGGCTGATCGTGAATATGTCCGACGTGCTGTTTGACACCGGCAGCTTCACTTTGAAACCCGGAGCGAGGGAAAAACTGGCAAAAGTTTCAGGAATTTTGCTAGCGCATCCGGGATTGACCATGCAGATCGAAGGGCACACCGACAGCGTCGGCGGCGATGCATTCAACGTGAAGCTTTCGGAACAACGCGCAGATTCCGTTAAGGATTTTCTGGGGGAACAGGGCGTTTCGATGGGTTCCATTACCGCCCAGGGATTCGGCAAGGCGGAACCTGTGGCGACGAACGACACTCGCGGAAGGCCGGCAGCGCAATCGGCGAGTCGAGATTGTAGTCAACGGTGATCGATTGGGACTTCCGCCAGTCTGACTGCTCGCCCTGCTGGGCAGAACATTTCGCCGGACAGTTCAACAAACCTTCCTCATGATGCGGAATCGCAACCGGTGAAATAACAGAAACCTGCCCTCTCCGTCCCGAAGAGGCCGGGACGGAGAGGCCTCTACAAAACCGCCGCAGCCGGTTTTGTAGAGGCCGCCCGTATTTTGGGCGGGCAGCTTTTTGCCGCGTCCATGATTCCACCTGCCGTAACATCCCGCCCCGAAACGCGTTCCCTGCCCTGCTCGTTGGCTGTGCTAAAATGCTGTGTCGATGCACCCACACCTCAAACCACTCATTGAACTGCAGGCCGTTGATTTTCGCTTGATTGGCATTCGCGAACGCCTGGCGCGGTTCCCAAAGCAACTGGCCGAAGTGGAGACGCGCGTGACCGTGGCGAAGCAGCAAGTCGCCGCGGCCAAGGAAGCGCTCCTGACCGGGCAGAAAGAGCGGAAGACGTTCGAGATGGACGTCGAGCAGTGGAAGGACCGCGCCAAGAAATACCGGAATCAGAGCGGCGAGGTCAAGACCAACGAAGCGTACAAAGCCCTCCTGCATGAGATCCAGAACGCGGAAGACGAAATGGCCAGGGCCGAGGACCGCCTGCTCGAGCGCATGGTCTCCGGCGAGGAGTACGACCGGCAAGTGAAGGCGGCCGAGGCGGCGGTGAAGGAAATCGAAGCGGCTGCGGGCAAGGAACGCCAGGCGATTCAGGCCGAATACAACGCCGCGCAAAAGGAATTGGCCGCCGCCGAAGCGGTGCGCGCCGCCGCGATCGCCACGGTGCCGGAAGATCTGGTCGACCACTACGAGCGCATCGCGAAACGCCACGGGGGCATCGCGCTCGCCGAAATTCGCGGCGAGGGCTGTGGCCAATGCGGCGTTCATATCCGCCCGCACGTGATCCAGCAATTGCAGCGCGACAGTAATGAAGGATTTTTTCATTGCGAGACGTGCACGCGGATCCTGTATTACGCGGATCATTCGGCGGCAGCCGGATCGGCGGCCAGTTCCGCGTCCGCCGTAGCCACCACCGGCGATCCGCCCACTACCCCTGCCCGTGAAAATTAATCGCAAGACGCAGAGAGTTAAGTGTTGTGGGTCGGACCTTCAGGTCCGACAATATGGTCGCGTGCTCGATGGGCCTTCAGGCCCTGAAGCGTCAGGGGCTAAAGCCCTCGATGATGCGAGACTGATCGTCGGCGCTAAAGCGCCGACCCACAAAGCTTAAGATCCGCTCAGGGCGATAGTCGTTGGCGCAATTTAGAATGCGCCAATGAAGAAGGCGAATGCTTGATCGAGACGATGATCAAAACCCCGCACAAAGCCTCCGGAAAACTGTTCGAGGAGCCTGAACCTCCCTCAGCGCGGGCCGAAGGCGCGTACACGGCCAATATCGACGGCGCGGCGCGGGGGAATCCCGGGCCGGCGGCGTATGGCGTCGTGATACGGCGTCCTGACGGCGCGGCGCACGAATCGCTCGGAAAATATATTGGCCGCACGACGAACAACGTCGCGGAATATTATGCCTTGATCGCGGCGCTCGATTACGCGGCGGCCAGCGGCATCAAACGGCTGCGCGTGTACAGCGACTCGCAGTTGATCGTGAACCAGATCAAGGGCCTGTACAAAGTGAAGCATCCGGATCTGCGCCCGCTGCACGAACGCGCGAAAAAACAAGCCGCGAGCCTCGAATCGTTCACGATTACCTATGTGCCGCGCGAACAAAATCGCGCCGCGGACGACCTCGCCAATGTCGCGCTTGACAGCACGAGCGGCGTAAAGCCGGCATACGGAGCTGCTCCGGCAAAAGCACGGTTCCGGCAAAAACTTAGCTCCCGCGAATGTTGCGCCTCCGGCCACGCTTCTATATCTGGATGACTTGCGTGTGGGGCAGAAATTTAGCTCCGGCACCTACCGCATGGACGAGGACCGGATTAAAACTTTCGCCGAGGAGTTTGACCCGCAGGCGTTTCATCTGGATGAAGCGGCCGCCCGGAAGACCGTATTCCGCGGTCTCGCCGCGAGCGGCTGGCATACGGCGGCTGCGACGATGCGGCTTTTGGTGACCAGCGGCTTGCCGTTTGCCCATGGACTTATCGGCCTCGGCGGCGAAATCGCCTGGGCCAGGCCGACGCGGCCAGGCGATACGCTGCGCGTGGAAAGTGAAATTCTCGAAATCGTTCCTTCGAGATCCAAGCCAAACCAGGGAGTCGTGACAGTCCGCTGCATTACCTTGAACCAAAAAGATGAACAGGTGCAGGTTTTTACAACAAAAATTCTTGCGTTCAAGCGCAAGGGGGATTCAAAAACGTCAGCCTAGGATGAAGAATACGACGCCTCGTGGAAAAGTATCATAGATACGGAATCGCAATTGTTAATTATCCGTGCAAGCTAGACCAAACTTGTAGATGAGATCTCAAGAACACCGTATTACCTTCTGAATAAACTCCTCTATTGTTAATAAATATTGTAAGTCTGAATTATGTCATAGTAATATTGAATGCGTAAGAAACGGCTGCCTTCATTTGCTAATTGTTGAAAATGTGAGGTTATTATGCCAGATGCAAGCTTGGGTCGGGTAACGCTAGGATGGCAAGTTACACCTAATCTCGACCCTAAATACTGGCTTGATCCCGCTGCCAAAGCGGGGCACCAGTCGGACAGCGATCTTGTCCAGGTGCCAACAAGACTGCTCGCCAACCACACTGCAGTCATCGCTCAGTCGGGATCAGGAAAATCGTTCTTCCTAGGACGATTGATAGAAGAGATACTCCTTGAGACCCAAGCGCGGTGCGTCATTATCGATCCGAACTCTGATTTTCGAAAAATGTATGAAATACGTAATGCCTCGTTTTGGCGCAATGCGAAATACGAAACTGCGACCAGAAACGGGATACTGCCACATGAAAGTTCGCGCGAAGAATTTGCTGCTCGATGGTCCGCAGTGTCATTGAGAATACGTACAGGCAGTACAAGACAGTTTCGTCACTCCGAACGCCTTAGACTTTGGTGGCCTTCAATTTCCGTTGAATTCCTGGCTGAAGAACTCGACCCCATGCTCCGAAGCGATTTGTACCACATCCACGCGTTCGTAAGAGCGTTGGAACCCCTCGTTCTTTTGAAACGGGGAGGGAGGGACCCGATTGACCTAATTGAGGAGGCTGAACGATTATTTAGGCAGGGCCGACAACGCTCAGAAGAGGATTTTCGCAAGGATTTAGAGAGGGAGTTTAACGTTCGTGAGCTTCAGACCAGCTTTCGGCAAATTCCGAAAATGGAGTCCATTCGCGGCAATTTAGCTTATACGCTACCTTTCCGTTTCATGCTCCCATTTTGGTATTCGCGCCTATTTGATCCCAAGAACATCGCCATCAGGATAAATGGCCTCCTTAAAGCCCCAAAGTATGTCTCCGATGTGGTTGAGCGATTTTATTTTGGCAAGGCTCGCGAGTACCAAGGCGCCGGGATACTTGAAACACAGCCTCAACCCGGAAAGCTTATGTCGTCGTTGCGACCTGGGTCTAGGCGGCTCGGCTCGGGATTTAAAAGGTTGGAGATCGTGGATCTCCCGTCACTCCCAGACGGCAACACACGGCTACTTGCTGCTAACACGATAATCGGAGATGAGTGGGAAAGAGCAAGAGCGATTTGGTCTTCGGCACTTGAACTCCCACCGGATCAAGATGCCAGGGTGCCAACATTTGTCGTTGTTGATGAGGCACATAATTTAATCCCCGCAAACCCACGGGGCAAGGCTGAAGCTGCCCTAAGAGAACTATTTCGTACGATCGTCGCAGAAGGAAGAAAATACGGTTTGTTCTTGATCGTTGTAAGCCAGCAACCCGACAAACTCGATCCATTAGTAATTTCTCAGTGCGAGAATAAGGTCGTTATGAAACTCGGGTCGATTTCTATTCTCAACATTTCAAAACCACTCAAGCGATTAAAGTATGCGCCTTCACGCCTTCTGAGGAATGCTTGGAATTTGAAAAGGGGCGCGCAATTTTGATGGGGGAGTGGTCCCCCAGGGACCGCAGATATTTTACTGTGCGGCGAGGAGGACTGTAGAAGGAGGACGTGACCTCAGGTCACAACATTGGGCGCGGTCTGCGAATACCACGCCGCCGCAGCTTAAGAAGCAATCCCGGCGCGCCCGAAAAACGGCCCACGCACTAAAGAAGGTATTGGAAAGCAACCCAATCGAAAATAACCTTTGCCAGTACCCGATTCCCGTACGAATGGGTTCGTTAAGTGGGTGTGAGTGCAGGTAGCACTCCAGTCCTTACTTTAAGGAATAGGAACGGTACAGCGTGTCGCGCTGGTGGGGGATGTATCCGGCGTCCTCGATGATGCGGCGCAGTTCGCCTTCGTTGGTGCGGTTGCGGACGCCGGCGGCGAAGACCACGTTTTCCTCGATCAGAATGCTGCCTACGTCGTCGGCGCCGAACTGCAGACCCACCTGGCAGACCTTGATTCCCGGCGTGAGCCAGCTCGATTGGATGTGATCGATGTTGTCGAGATATAGGCGGCTGATCGCCAGCGTCTTCAGGTAATCGACGGCGGTGGCTTGCGGGATTTTCTTGCCGAGCGGCGTGTTGTCCGGCGCGAACATCCAGGGGATGAACGCGGTGAAGCCGCCGGTGTCTTCCTGGATGCGGCGCAGGCGTTCGAGATGGTTGACGCGGTGGCGGTACTCCTCGCCGCAGCCGAACATCATGGTGGCGGTGGTGCGCATGCCGAGCGAGTGCGCCACGCGGTGCATGTCTTCCCATTCGTCGGAGGTGCACTTGAGGCGCGAGATGCGGGCGCGAATTTCGTCGTCGAGAATTTCCGCGCCGCCGCCGGGGATCGAGTCGAGCCCGGCAGCCATCAGGCGCGCGATCGTCTCGCGCACGCTCAGGCCGGACACTTCCGCGATGCAGCCGATTTCCGGCGCGGAAAAACAGTGCAGATGCACTTTCGGGAAACGCTGCTTGAGCGAGCGCAGTAAATTTTCGTAATACTCGACGCGCAGGTCCGGGTGCAGGCCGCCCTGCAGCAGGATGCCGGTGCCGCCCAGCTCGATCATTTCCTCGATCTTTTCGTAGATCGACTCGAACGAGAGCAGGTAGCCTTCCTTCGATCCCAGCGGGCGGTAAAACGCGCAGAACGAGCAGTATTCCGTGCAGAAATTCGTGTAGTTGATGTTGCGGTCGATCTGGTAGGTGACGATGCGCGGATCGGTTTTCTTGCGGCGCACTTCCATCGCCGCCATGCCGATGCCCACCAGGTCATCGGAGCGAAACAGGTCGAGCGCTTCTTGTTGTGTCAGTCCCATGAGAGATTTTCCTCGTTCGTTTGCGTGTCTCCATGTAGCACCCTCCTTCAGGCGGGCATTTTTGGATGCACCCGCAATGCCCGCCTGAAGGAGGGCGCCTACCTTGCGACGCTTGTCGCGCCGACGAATTCCAATTCGCGCGCGCGCGGGATCAAACCGGCTCGCGCGCATTCCTCATAATAACGCCGGAGGCCCGCCAGATTCTCCTCGTCGAGCGAAAAATTGATGTTTTCGGTCAGGTAGCGCTCGAGTTCGCGCGGCGGAAGCTCCAGCTTCAAGGCGGCTCCTTCGGCGATTTCGCCGATGCGCGAGAGCCCGTAATCGCGCGAGGCCTGAAAATCCGCGGCGATTTCCGGCGTCAGCACGCCGCGGCGCGCCACCCAGATGGCCAGCACGGCGGGGAGTCCGGTCATCTCGCGCCACTGCTGCGCGATGTCATATACAAATAAAGTCTCGACGCCTTTCACAGGCTGCTCGTCGTCATCGCCGCCGCAGCAACAGTAGCCTTCCGTCCCGGGGACTTTTGCCTGCAGCGCATCCACTTTGAGGCGCAGGCGCAGCGCCGGGTCTCCGATCACGAGCGCCGCGTCGGCGCGGGCCAGCATTTTTTCCGGATCGGGAGGCATGTCGATGAATTCGGGATCGATGTTCCAGTGGCGCCGGCTGAGAATCCGAGCGATGCCCACGGAGCTGCGCGAATTCGTGTCCAGTGCAAAACTTTTCGCCATCTCGATCGGCACCTTGGAAACGACGAGGAGGCTGCGGACTTCTTGCTTCGACGCGATCGCCATCCCCGGCAGGGCTACCACATCTTCCATACGCTGGTATTCGATGGAAGGAATGATGCCCACATCGGCACGCCCGGCGCGCAAATCTTCCGCGCACTGTGACGGCACGGCAAACGACAGTTCATATTTGCCCGCCAGCGGCCCGTCCGTAAAACCCCAGACCAGCGGCGCGGTGTTCAGAAATTCCACTATGGAGATGCGCAGTTTGCCCATATTCATTAAAGACAGGGGACAATTGAATATAGCATAGCCAGGGCGGTGCCTACCGGGATGAGGAATGACGGATAGTGTGCAGCCCAGAATGAATGGTGCCCTCTCCGTCCCCAAGAACGCGTGACGGAGAGTCCTCTACAAAATCGCGGACGCCGTTGATCTTGCAGCGGCCGCCCGTTTTTTTGGGCGGGCAGCTTTGTATTACGTCCAAGATTCGAATGAATGCTATCCCCGCCCAGGAAAGTACGCACAATCGAAAAAAGCCGCGCGCAAGTGGTATACTTCTGCCCTCGCCGTGTAAAAATTGAGCTCATTTCGAATGGAGGTTTCGAATGAAACGTACTGTCATGTTTGCCCTTGGCCTGATGATGGTTTCGACCTGTGCTCTCGCTCAGGAGCCCGACGCCGCCATCGAGAAGGCCCTGAGCGCCGCCCCGGCGCAGATGCGCGACGGCGCGGCGGTCATCAAGTGGAAAGCCGATTTCACCTACGAGACGCTGAAGAAGGGGACGAACCGCCTAGTGTGCTACGACCGGTCGGGCTTTCCCGAACAGCAGCCGTACTCGATCGAGTGCACCAGCACTGCGAACCTGGACCGGGAGGCCCAGAGCCTGAAATTCGAATCGGGCGGCGACAAGGTCAAGACACAGGCGATGATCGACGCCGCGGAAAAAGACGGAACCCGCTTGAAGCCCGAGTACGGATCGGTGTGGTACCACATCCTGGGGCCCGACAAGGAGCACGCCCGCGTGCACATGACCATCGCGGTGCCGGGCGCTACATCGCAGTCCATCGGCTTGCCTGACAACAATAAGGCGGGCACCGTGTGGATCATGAATTCCGGAACGTCAACCGCCCACCTCATGACTCCGGGCGAGTAGCATGAAATTTCTGATCCTCAACCTACTGGTCGTCGCGGCGCTGGCCGCTGCTCCGGCCAAGCAGACCTTCACCGGAATCGTTACGGACGACAATTGCCCGAGAGCCGATCACTCGCAGATGCGAATGGGGCCGACGGACGCGGAGTGCGCCATGGCCTGTATGGATTCCCATGGCGCACAGCTCGGCCTGTTTGACGGCACTTCGTTCTATACGCTCAGCGACCAGAAGACGCCGGTAAAATTCATCGGAAAAAAAGTGAAGGTGGTCGGCGCTCTTGACACAAAAACCAAGATCATCCAGGTGGACTCGATAACGGCGGAAAAATAATCGGCGCACATCGTGAGGTGCGCCGAGTTAGAAATGATCGGCAACTTGCGTCGCGTTTTATCTCGAATTTCCCGGGCAGCGGGCAAATTTGTTCGTGCGACATCCCGACAAACGCTCCTATCTCAAATTGTCCCGTTTTCTCCTGCTGCATAGTGATTCAATTTGAAAGGAAAGCTGCCCTCTCCGTCCCGAAGGGCACGGGACGGAGAGGCCTCTACAAAACCGCAGCGCCAATTCGCAGTTGTTTTGCAGCGGCCGCCCGTTTTTAGGGCAGCTCTTCGCTGCCACGGCAATTAAAACTGATGCACTATCGCCGGCTGCGGCTTCTTGACTTCCGCCCCGGCAAGGGGTTTACTTACGTCAATTCAATCAGCTAGCGATGCAGGCTGACCTAAACTTTTCGACGCTCCCCGATGGCGAATGGACGACGTGCCGCCCACACCCCGGGGAAAACGGAATGGAGTGAACCATGCGAAATCGTAGAGATTTCCTGAAGACGGTCGCGGGCGCGACAGGCGGAATCCTGCTGACGGGGAACGCGTTCGCCGAAGCCGCCCTACAAGGCGGCGGGGCAGCGCCGGCGGCTCCTGGGAAGCGCCGGGAAGTGTTTTTGGGCGGCAAGCGCGTGAAAGTCGTCGATGTGCATGCTCATTGCGTAATTCCGGAAGTGGCGGACATCGTCAAAGATACGCCCTTTGCCTCGAACGCCGGCGGCCGTGCGCGTGGGCCGAATGTGATGGGGCCGGATCGCGTGCACGCCATCGATCAGCTGGGAATCGACGTGCAGGTGCTGAGCATCAACGGCTATTGGTTTTATGCAGCGGATCGCGACCTCGCAGGCAAAATCGTCAGGCTTCACGACGAAAAGCTGGCGGAATGGTGCAAGGCCAATCCGGACCGCTACGTTGCGCTCTCCTCGGTCGCGCTGCAGTTTCCGGATCTTGCGGCCGAGCAGCTCGAGTACGCCGTGAAGAAACTGGGTGCGCGCGGTGCGGCCATCGGCGGCCATGTGAACGGGGAGGATTTGTCGCTGCCGAAGTACGATCCGTTTTGGGCCAAAGCGCAGGAACTTGGCGTGGTGGTCTTCATGCATCCGCAGGGCGCCGAAAACGTGCTGCAGAAAGATGCGCTCAAGGGAAGAGGCGATCTGGGGAACGTCATCGGCAATCCTCTGGAAACGACCATCTTTCTCACACGCATGATGTTCAACGGGACGTTTGACCGTTTCCCCGGCTTGAAAATCTGCGCGGCGCACTCTGGCGGCTACCTGCCGTCCTACCTGGGGCGGACCGAAATTGCCTGCCAGGTGCGCCCGAATGCGGATTGCGCGAGCAAAAAGGCGCCGAGCGAATATCTGAAGAGCCAGATACTGGTTGACACCATCATTATTTCCGAAGAAGGCTTGCGACATCTCACGGCGGAAGCCGGCACCGGCCAGGTGGTCTTTGGAACCGACATGCCGTTCGAATGGCATTCCAATGTGGATTTGATTTTGAACGCGCCGTTCCTCAAGGACTCCGAAAAGGAAGCCATCCTCGGCGGCACGTTGGTGAAATTGCTTCGGATTTGAAGGGGCCGGACGTTACTTAAGAAATGTCCGCGTGGCCGTTGCCGATTGCGGACGGTTTAAGTAGCGCTGGCGTCCCGCCGGCAATTTTCCGGCTTCGACAAGGTAAAAGAATGCCGGCGAGACGCCGGCGCTACAAAAACCCAACAAGCTTGAGATTTGAATCGATGTCGGAGATCTGCCAAACGCATTCCCATAGCAGTGCTTCGGAGACCTCTTCCAACCAGGCGCCGGATCGAGCGGCAAGCGCACCCGCGCGATTTCGATACGGCGGGGCAGCGCTTGCGTTGTTTTTCCTTTCCTGCATGTCCGCGAGTATCTGCCAGGCGCAAAACCATGACGTGGTCTGCCGAGGCGGCGTGGGCTATTTCGAAGCGGACTCACCCACAGGCGTCAAAGTCCATGTAGGAGCGTCCAGGATCGGCGAACTGGAAGCGCGCGTGTGCGAGGCAGCGCTCAGCTGGGGCGATCAGAATTTGGTGATCTCGGACGCGGCTTCAGAAGTAGATATTGATGCCTTCGGAGTGGACATGGGACTGGGCACGCCCGTCGCCGCGGTCCAAATCAGAAAATCGAAGACCGACTGCTGTATGGAGTACAGGATTTATTCCCTGCGGGAACCGCCCGCGCTGCTGCGCAAGATTACCGGCGGAGAATACTTCAGCGCCGCGGACACGGATCTGGATGGCCGGGTCGAAATCTGGACGGACGATGCCGGTGCGGTGGATGGCTTCGAGAATTTTAAATTGAAGGACGTGGACTTTGCGCCTCCGGTCGTCCTGCGCTTTGAGCACGGCAAATTGCTGGACGCAAGTTCCGAATTCCGGAGCTATTTTGATCAGAAAATCGCCGACTTGCGGGCCAAGCTCGATCCGCAAGCTCTGCGGGATTTCAAAAGCAGCGATGGCAAACTGGATAAGATTCCCGGCGTCCCGGGCGACCGGCTGTTGCGCCTGCGAAGCGTGAAATTAAAGGTATTGGAAATCGCCTGGTCCTATCTTTACAGCGGCCGTGAACAAGAAGGATTGCATTCCCTCGCTGAGATGTGGCCCGAAGGGGATCTCGAACGCATTCGGGCCGCGCTCTTGAACGCGCACGCACACGGAATCCGCTCCCAGCTGGATGGCGTGTCCACGCCGGTTCCCCGCGGCCATGAAACGCACGTGAAAATTTTTGATGGGACCACAATAGTGTCGGCAACGCCCGGCTTGACGCCCAAGGGCGCAAAGACCCAGGTGGAAATCGTCTCGCCCAAAGCGATACTGATGGAGCGGCCGGCTCCGGAAACCGTCTTTGAGCAAGAGCTGGCTGATTCGGAAACTCTGCTGAAACTGGTGATCGATTCCGCGGGCAAGGTTCGGTCCGTCGAAGTCGTCGGGGACGCCCGTCGGGCTGACGATGGGCTGTTGCGGTCGACGTCGAGTTGGAAGTTTATTCCTGGATACAATTCCGGGGATCCAGTGGCGAGCCAGATTATTCTTGGAGTCTCATTGAGACGTTGAGTTTCGTGACGTCGGTTAAGTAGCCCAGGCACCCGCCGAGGCGAATGCCTGGGCTGCCCGGCTTGCGGCTGGAGAAGAGACACGGTAAACTTTCGCGATTGAAAAAGGGAAGTTGATCGAAGCGCGAGCCTGTACGTCGCGCCGCCCTTCACTGCATCAACCGCTATGCGATAAATAATTTCAATCAGGAGAACCTCATGGCCAAAGGATATTGGATTTGTTTTTACCGATCGATTACAAACCCGGACGCGGTCGTCGAATACGCGAAACTGGCGGGGCCCGCGATCCAGGGCGGCGGGGGGCGATTCCTTGGGCGCGGGCTCCCGACGAAGACTTACGAAGCCGGAAAGAATATGCGGACCGTGGTGATCGAATTTGAGAGCGTGGAGAAAGCAACCTCCACGTTTGAGAGCCCCGCGTACCAGGCCGCCTGCAGGGTGCTGGAAGGTTCCGCCGAACGGGACATCCGAATTATTGAAGGACTGGCGTAGTAGGACGGGCTTCAGCCTGTCGCTTTCCGCTGAGTCTCGCACTGCGAAAACCCACAAGCTAAAGCATGCGCCACTGCCCACAGTTACAGCTTGACATGAATAGTGACACAGTAGTAGCGTCGCCGTTAGCGTGGAACTGGATGCTTCCCTCGATTGGCTGTCGCTATCACTGACGCCGGGGCTTGGCTCGCGTCTGACTGGAAAATTGCTGCGTCAATTCGGATCGCCCCAGGAAATTTTTCGCGCCTCACTCACTGCCCTCGAAGCGTGTCATCTCCCTGCTGCGCCTGCGCAGGCCATTCAGTCCAAACGGGCGCATAAGGATGCCGAAGCGGAGCTCAATCAACTCCGCAAGCTGGACTGCCGCCTGTTGAATTGGGACGAGCCGGAATATCCGCAGCGGCTGCTGGAAATCTACGATCCGCCGCCGCTACTCTACGTCCGCGGAGACGCCGGGGCGCTCAACCGGCATTCGATCTCGATGGTGGGAACGCGGCGCCCAACTCCCTACGGCAATCAAGTAGCGGAAAAACTGGGGCATGATCTTGCCGAGCGCGGCCTGACGATCGTCAGCGGAATGGCGCGGGGCATAGACAGCCTGGCACACCAAGGGGCATGCCGGGCAACCCGTGGAGCGCCAGTCGGAGTGCTGGGCACCGGCGTGGACGTCGTTTATCCCAAGGAGAACAAGAAGCTATTCGCGGAGGTGGAAAAGCGCGGCGCTTTGATCAGCGAATTCCCCCTGGGCACTCATCCGGCGCCGGAGAATTTCCCGGTGCGCAACCGCGTCGTCGCGGGGATGTCGCTCGGAGTCGTGGTGGTGCAGGGCGCGCAGTATTCCGGGTCGCTCATCACCGCGCGCCTGGGGATGGAATTTGGCCGCGAAGTCTATGGCGTACCCGGAAACGTAACGGTGGACGTCAGCTTTGCGCCGAACCAGATGATCAAGCAGGGGGCCAAGCTGGTGACCTCGTGGGAAGACGTTATCGAGGAATTGCCGACGGAGATCCGGGCCGAACTGTTTCCCGTCGAGGCCACCACCAGCGCGGAGCGAGCATCCTTGTTTGAGGCGGCGCTCGGGGTCGAGGAAAAGAAGATTTACAGCCTGTTGGGAACGGATGAATCCATCCACGTGGATGAACTGGTCGAGCGGTCGGAACTAAACTCTTCGGCAGTCCTGGCGGCGCTGTGCGAAATGGAAATGAAGGGAATGGTAAGACAGATGCCTGGCAAACAATTCCTCAAAATTCTGATGTAAGGGCTACGCTCCTCTGATGCGTGTGATGATTACTCAGCGCAGCGAATACCGACTAACTTACTGACATAACAACCTCTTACGCCCATGTGCCGCAGCCAATAGAATCGAGAAGGACACAAGACGCATCTATCAATCGTTGACAAACGGTGGGAACGAGGGCCACGCTAGGGGAACGGAAAGGGAAAAGCGCTCGCCGCGGCGGGCGTTCAGGTCTGAAAATTCGTTATGGGAAAATCGCTGGTTATCGTCGAGTCGCCCGCAAAAGCGAAGACGATCAACAAATATCTAGGACGCAATTACACGGTCAAGGCCTCCTACGGGCACATCATGGACCTGCCCAAAAAGGTGATGGGCATCGATATCGCCCACGGGTTTGAGCCGACGTATGAAGTGAATCCCGACAAAACGCACGTGGTAGCGCAGTTGCAGAAAGCCGCCTCCACCGCCGACGCCGTCTATCTGGCGGGCGATCCGGACCGCGAGGGCGAAGCGATTTGCGCGCACCTGGCCGACGTTTTGAGCGGGCCGAAACTGGAATTCCCCACGGAAGAAGAGAAAGCGGCGGCCGAGGAAGCCAACGGCAACGGTAAGAAGGGAAAGAAGAAATCCAAGAAGCCCGTCAAGAAAGCCGTCGCCAAAGGGAAACCCGTCATCGCGCGAAAAAATATTTTCCGTGTGATGTTCAACGAAATTACGTCCAAGGCGATCAAGGCGGCGTTCGAGCATCCCGGCGAGATCAATGAAAATCTGGTGGACGCGCAGCAGGCGCGGCGCGTGCTGGACCGCCTGGTCGGCTACAAGATATCACCGCTGCTCTGGGACAAGGTGCGCCGGGGTCTTTCCGCCGGACGGGTGCAGACGGTCGCCCTGCGTCTGATCGTGGACCGGGAGATGGATATTCGCGCCTTCGTTCCGGTCGAGTATTGGACGATCCACGCGATTTTGGCCGCCGGGGAGCCGCCTCCATTCGAGGCGAAACTCACCAAATATAAGGGCGAGGATATCGAAGTCCACACGCAGACCGAGGCAGATGCCATTGTGGCCGCGGTGGAAAAAGCAGTGTGGAAAGTGGCCGGAGTGACGCAGAAGGAAAAGCGCCGTTTCGCGCCGCCTCCGTTCACGACATCCAAACTTCAGCAAGCCGCCTACAATCGCCTTAGATACACGGCCAAGCGCACCATGGGCCTCGCGCAGCGGCTCTATGAGGGCGTGGAACTGGGCCAGGAAGGGTCGGTCGCGCTGATCACTTATATGCGTACGGATTCAGTGCGCGTATCGAATGACGCGCTGGACCAGGTGCGCGGCCTGATTGGTTCGCGGTATGGCCAGCCGTACCTGCCCGAGAAACCGAATTTCTTCAAGTCCAAGAAGGATGCGCAGGATGCGCACGAAGCCATCCGCCCGACGGATGCCGCCCGGACGCCGGAGGACGTACGGCCCTTTCTAAGCGACGACATGTTCCGGCTGTACCAGCTCATCTGGCAGAGGTTTGTGGCCTCGCAGATGGTGCCGGCGGTGTTCGATCAGACGGCCGTGGATGTGGCGGCGGGCGATTACACCTTTCGCGCATCGGGTTCGGTGCAGAAATTCGACGGGTACCTGGCGGTATACCAGGTGTCTGCCGAGGATGACGAGGAAGGCGAGGCTGACCCGGCGAAAGCCCTTCTGCCGCCCATCACCGAGGGCGAGACGCTGCGCCTCGAAACGTTGCGCCCCGACCAGCATTTTACCGAGCCGCCACCGCGCTACACGGAAGCGACACTGGTGAAGGAGCTGGAAGAGAAAGGGATCGGGCGGCCTTCGACGTACGCCTCCATTATTTCGACGATTGTGGAACGGGAATACGTCACCAAGGACCAGGGGCGATTTGCTCCGACCATGCTCGGCGAAAAGGTGAGCATTCTGCTCGTCAAGAGCTTCGAGGATATTTTCGACGTGGGCTTCACAGCGCGCATGGAAGAGGAACTCGACGAAATCGAAGAGGGAAAACTTTCCTGGAAGAAGGCCGTGAAGGAATTCTATGGCCGCTTCGAGGACGATCTCGAGCAGGCCAAGGGCGAGATGGAATCGTACAAAGCGGGGATTCCAACCGGACAAAAGTGCGAGAAGTGCGGAGAAGGCCAGCTTCTGGAGCGCATCAGCCGCCACGGATTTTTCCTGGGTTGCTCGCGCTATCCGGATTGCGATTTCATTCGCGATCTCTCGCCGGAATTGCCTCCCGAGGGCGAGGACGGCGCGGCGAAAATCGAAGCCTGCGACAACTGCGGGCGCGAGATGATCATCAAGCGCGGCCGCTGGGGAATGTTTTTGGCCTGCACCGGCTATCCGGATTGCAAGACGACGCGCCGCTTGAAAGCCGGGACCCGCAAAGCCCTGCAGCCCGACGAGCTGCTCGATGAGAAATGCCCCGAGTGCGGTTCGCAACTGGTGAAGAAGCATGGCCAGTACGGTGAATTCACCGGCTGCACGGCGTATCCGAAGTGCAAATTCATCCGCGCGAAGACGATGGGCATCAAGTGCCCGAAATGCGAGACAGGCGAACTGACGGAGCGGGTGGCCCGAAAGGGGCGCAGGCGGGTGTTTTACGGCTGCAACAAATATCCCGACTGCGATTTCACGACGCCGCACCTGCCGATTCCCGAGGCGTGTCCGAAGTGCGGGGCGGCGTTTATCGTCGAGAAGCGCGGTAAGCTGGGCGCGGTGAGAACGTGTATCAAGGAGGGTTGCGATTGGGAGGCGGCAGTTTCCGAAACCCCTGTCGCGGCAGTTCCCGAACCCGTGGGCACAGCTCAATCCTGAACGTTTGCCAGGTTCGGCCACTCTGACTGGGCGGGGCGCCACCCGTAATCGCCGCTTCTTTGCTCCTTCGCTTCTCTGGATAAGCACGAGCGTTGGGGGGTGCCAGCGCGAGGCTGAAAAATAAGCGTTCCGGCAGGGGGGAAATGGACTCCGCAGTAAAACAATTTTTGATTTATTTGCGGTCCGTGCGCAACGCATCCCCGCACACGATCCGCAGTTACGAAACCGACCTGGGGCAATTCCTCACTTTTTTGACTCCGCCCGGCACGGCCATGCCTCCTCCCGCCGATGTAACTCACCTGATGATCCGCGAATTCGTGTCGCACCTGCACGACCTCAAGCTGGAAAAATCCTCGATTGCGCGCAAGCTTGCTGCGATTCGTTCGTTCTTCAAATTCGCGGTTCGGGAAGGCATCGTCGTGCGGAACCCGGCGCGCATGGTGGCGACACCCAAGCTGCCGAAGCGCATCCCCTCGGTCCTGAGCGCCGAGGATCTGAATGCGTTTCTGGATAGCGTGGTGGCAGGACCGGGGCGCGGCTCCGGGCGCGGCAGGCAGACGTCCGCATACGACGACAGCCGCCTGATGGTCAAGCGCGACCGCGCGATCCTCGAGTTGCTTTATGCGTCCGGACTGCGCGTCAGCGAACTTACTGGACTCAACCTTGTCGATGTGGACCGCAAGGAACTCATGCTGCGCGTGCGCGGGAAAGGCAACAAGGAGCGCATCATTCCGTATGGCGGCAAGGCCGAACAGGCGCTGGAAGCCTACCAGCCTTTGCGCGAAGAGATCTTGCGCAAAGCCGGGGGACGCGGCGACCGGCAGGCCGTGTTTCTGAACCACCTGGGCTCAAGGCTGACGCAGCGGTCGGTGGCGCGCATCGTGAAAAAATACGCGCGGCTGGCCAATGTGAATTGGGACTTGCACCCGCATTCGCTGCGGCACGCGTTTGCCACGCACTTGCTGGCCGATGGGGCGGACCTTCGCGCGATTCAGGAATTGCTGGGGCACTCTTCGCTATCCACCACGCAGCGGTATACCCACGCCACGATTCGGCAACTGCTCGAGGTCTTCGACAAGGCGCACCCGCGCGCCTGAATTTGCTTCAGTGGCGCCGGCGTCTCGCCGGTGATTTTCTTTACTTAGATATCGCTCAAAACCGCCAGCGGGACGCCGGCGCCACGGGACTGCGCATGCCAGGGCCATTTGCAGCGTCTGGGCCCTCCGAATTTTCTTTTTTTTCAGAATTGCGAACTACTCTTCGGCGGTTTCGGGGACGGCGGGGTTTGCTATTTTCGAGCGGCGGCGGCGGAAGAAAAAAGTCAAATGCCTGGCGCTGCACTGGCGGCAGCGGAACGGCCGCAGAAGCAGGAGAAGCAGGACGGACCACTCCAGGATGCCGCGGCGGTGAGAACGCAATACATCTTCACTTCCGCAGAGCGGGCACCGCCGGGTTCCAATCCAAAGCGAGACCGCATGCGTTCTGGCCATGTTTTTAAATATATCGTGAACCGATAAGATTGCGAAACTTTCCGCCCCGAAAAGTGCAATTGCCGTAAACGGCGGACTGAGGTATTCTCACCGAGCTTCGCCAGGGGTGAAGTTTTTGGCGACAATACCGGCCGCCGCGGCTGGCGACCTTGACGGATCGAAAATCGCGCCGTTCGTATTTTGGCGGGCGACGATCTTCCACAGCCGGACAATCAGGAATTATAGTAAAAAATGAACGTGGAGCCTACGGGGAGAGTATGGGCAAAATGAATTTTTTCCAAAGAAATAATTACTTCCTATTTGCGTGGATCGCTTTCGGTCTTTTTGCGGCGCCCGCCATCACTTTTGCGCAGACCGACGAAATTCAGGTCTACGACGGTGAGATCGAGGACAAGGGAAAATTCAATCTCATGATTCACAGTAATTTTACGCCCAGCGGCAGAACAACTCCCGATTTCCCCGGCGGCATCGTTCCCAACCACTCGTTCAACGGCACAGCCGAATGGGCCTACGGCGTCGCCGACTGGTTCGAACAGGGCCTTTATATGCCGGTCTACACCATTTACTCTCCGGGACGCGGAGGAACCATCAACGGGTTTAAGATTCGCGAACTATTCGTGCGCCCGCACGCGCACGATCACACTTTTTTTTACGGCGTTAATTTCGAGTTCAGCGTCAATTACACGTATTGGGAGCAACGGCACATCACGTCCGAAGTCCGGCCCATCGTGGGATTGCATCTGCACCCGGTGGACATCGTCTTCAATCCGATTGTGGATACCGACTACACAGGCGGTTTTGGAGGGCTCGAGTTCGTTCCGGCAACGCGTGTCGCCTATAATTTCAATGACAAATGGGCCGCCGCGCTCGAGGAGTATTCCGACGACGGCCCGTTGCGCAAATTCCTGCCATTGCATGATCAGTTCCACGAAGTCTGGGCCGTCGTGGATCACCCCAACAAATGGCTGAATATCGAAACTGGCATCGGATTTGGAGTGACCCATGGAGCAGACAGGGTGACTTTGAAACTGATGCTTTCCCGCGATCTGAATTGAACTTGGTAGGCTCGCTTGCGGAGTCTTCCGCTTCAGCGGCTGAAGCCGGAAGTCAATCGCGATGATTTGGCCGAGCGGAAGAGCCTTCGTGAAAACTCAAGTTTGGAGCGATTATGTAGCGCCCGCCTTCAGGCGGGCGCTTTGTAATCAAGCACCTGCCCGCCTGAAGGCGGGCGCTACATGAACCAAAACCGAGTTCTCCTGAACGCGCAACCGGTCACACGAAAACAAAGAGAAGGAGGCGCAATAGAAATGCGACATATAATTGAGTATGAGGAAGCGTCGCCCGAAGTGCGCGCGGTGTATGACGACATCCGCGCGGCGCGCAGGACGGATTACATCAATAATTTCTGGAAGGCGCTGGCGAACGATCCCGCGACGCTCAAGCGCACCTGGGAATCCATCAAGCAGATCATGGCACCCGGAGCCCTGGACGCACTGACCAAGGAGCTAATCTACATCGCCGTCAGCGTCACAAATCAGTGTCCCTACTGCATTGCCTCGCACACTTCCTCCGCCCAGGGGAAAGGGATGACCCCGGAAATGCTTCATGAACTCATGGCTGTCGTGGGCATGGCCAATGAAACGAACCGGCTGGCGGCTGGGTACCAGGTGGAAATTGACGAGCGGTTCAAGGCGTAATTTTACGTAGGACGGGCTTCAGCCTGTCTGGTTTTCGGCCGTGTCGCCCGGGCGTATATAAATAGGCAGGCCACCCTCCCCATTTTCAGAAAACCTGACAGGCTGAAGCCTGTCCTACTTTCGTATAATTCCAGCTTATGGAACTCACAACTATTATAAATTTGATCTGCTTGCGGTTTCCGTGTCGAATAGGCGGAGTGGGAGAGTGCCATGGACATCGTACGCATTTTTGACACGACGCTGCGGGACGGGGAGCAGTCCCCGGGATTTTCCATGTCGGTACCGGAGAAGGTCCGAATGGCCCGGCAGCTGGAATCGCTCGGCGTGGACATCATTGAGAGCGGTTTCCCGATTGCTTCCGCGGGGGACCTCGAAGGCGTGCGCGCGGTGTGCCGCGAAATTCGCAGCTGCACCGTAGCGGCGCTGGCGCGCGCGCGGCGCGATGACATTGACGCGGCGCTCGAAGGCCTCGCCGGAGCCGCGCATCCCCGGCTGCACACCTTTCTCGCCACTTCCGACCTGCACCTGCACCACAAGCTGCGCCTGACGCGCGAGGAAGCCCTCGAAGCCATCTCCAACAACGTGCGCTATGCGCGCGAGCGTTGCGCCGAAGTCGAATTTTCCGCCGAGGACGCGAGCCGCACCGACATCCATTTCCTTTGCGAAGCCGTTGGCCGGGCCGTGCGCGCCGGTGCGACGACCATTAATCTGCCGGACACGGTCGGGTATGCCGTGCCAGAAGAGTATGCCGCTATGTTCCGCAGCGTGATCGAATATCTGGACGGCGCGGACGGCGTGACGCTGAGCGCGCATTGCCACGACGACCTCGGCCTGGGCGTCGCCAATTCCCTGGCCGCGGTGCAGGCAGGCGCGCGCCAGCTCGAGCTGACCATCAACGGCATCGGCGAGCGCGCCGGAAATGCCGCGCTCGAAGAAGTAGTAGTCCTGCTGAACGTACGGCAGGCCACACTGGGCGTAAACACGAACGTTCATCTCGACCAGCTGTTTGCGGCCAGCCGGATGCTGGTGGAAATTACGGGCGCGCCTCTGGCCCCCAACAAGGCGATCGTAGGCGCGAACGCCTTCGCACACGAAGCCGGCATCCACCAGGACGGCATCCTCAAAAATCCCCTCACTTATGAAATCATCTCTCCTGAAGCGGTTGGAGTTCCCAAGCGGCAACTGGTGCTCGGAAAACATTCCGGGCGAAATGCGCTGCGGGCGACGCTCGCTGATCTGGGCTTCCAGCCGACGCGTGAAGAGCTCGACGAATGTTATAAGCGGGTCGTGACGCTCGCCGATGAGTCGAAGAACGTGAGCAATCGGGAACTGCTGGCCATCGCGCACCAGGTGATGCGCAAGCGCAGCAGTGAAACCACGGTTGCCGCGGAATAAGCGAAATAGGCGCATCCCATTGTCATTCCGAGCGAAGCGAGGAATCTCTCTTCGATTGCAAGCAAAGAAAGAGAGATTCCTCGCTTCGCTCGGAATGACAATTACTTGAATTTTTCCGCGAGCAGACAATTCCACTGGACTTTTGTCCGCGAATCATCTTCCATAGCTGCCATCTTAACGATTCGAGGTGAATTTCCATGCATTTGAAGACGCCCTTCCTTGTGGCAGCCCTTTTTCTTTCCTTCTCATTGGTCCGCGCGCAGCAAACGACACAGAAAAAGCCATTGGATATTTATTTCCTGGATACGGAAGGCGGGCAGGCCACGCTGTTCGTTTCTCCCTCTGGACAATCGATGCTGGTGGACACGGGATTCGCCGGGAATCAGGGCGCGCCTCCCGCCGAGGCGAACGCTCCGGGTGTTACGCGCGATGCCGATCGCATCATGGCCGTGTTGAAGCGGGCGAATATCGGCGTGCTGGATTACGTGGTCATCACGCACTTTCACGGGGATCACGTCGGGAACGCAGCGGAACTCGCGAGTCGCATTCCGATCCGCCATTTTATCGACCACGGTCCTTATACTGTCGAGTTGCAGCCGGGGAGGGACGCGGCCTTTCTGTCCTACATGACAGTGCGCGAGCATGCGCACGTGTCCGTAGCGAAGCCCGGCGACCGTATTCCCGTCGAGGGGCTTGATGTGCAAGTAGTTTCTTCGGCAGGCGAAACGATCAAGGAACCGATGGCGGGTGCGCCTGGAGCCGGAGCGCCAAATCCACTGTGCCGCGAAGCCAAACTGATGGAACAGGACCCGACGCCGGAAAATTTTGAGTCGGTGGGTATCGTGGTCCGCTACGGCAGCTTCCGGCTCGTCGATCTGGGCGACCTGACGTGGAATCAGGAACACGCGCTCGCTTGCCCGAATAATCTGGTTGGGACCATGACGGTGTTTCATACGACGCGCCACGGCGATCCGCATTCAGGCGCGCCGCAATTCGTGCACGCGTTGCGCGCGCGCGTCGCCGTGATGAATAACGGCGAGAGAAAAGGCGGCTCGCCCGAATACTGGCAAACCGTTCATACCGCGCCCGGGCTCGAGGATTTCTGGCAGATTCATCGCTCGGCAGCGGGCGGCGCGGACCACAATTCGCCGGAACAATTTCTCGCGAACCTCAACGAAACCGATCACGGGCATTACATCAAGATGTCCGTGCGCGCCGACGGCAGCTTCACAATGACCAATGAGCGCAACGGATTCACGAAGGAATATCCGGCACGCGGCAAGGCTCAGTAGGCCATTCCCGTCGCGGAAAATAGTGGGCCGGGGGTTTTTCCTTCCGCCACCGCTTTGATCCGGAACATCAGTTCTCCCCAGGCCGTCGTGCACGCTACAAAGTAATCCGTCTCAGCCTGCCAACCCGCGTGGGTGAATCGAAGGAGAGCCTTGCCGTTTTGCTCGGTCAAATCGAAGAGCAGGCGCGTGCCGATCCATTCTTTTCCCGATTGGCAGAGCCAATGGGCATGTCGGGGCGCTGCGATTTGGATGGGGTGAAGGCCATACACCGTCGAGCGATTGAAGAATCCGAGTTCCACTTTTCCGGTGGCCTTGTCTTCGGTTACGTCGGCGGCCCACCAGCGCACAAAACCTTCCGCGGAAGCTATAAGTGGATGAACGAGTGGGGGCGTCGCGTCGATCTGGACCGAGTGTTTGATGTCGGGCATTTTGAAATCATCTCCTTACCGCGGCGCGAATCCAGTTCGAGCGCTCGCACAAGATTTTTCTCAGCGCCTCTTCGCCTTTCTTGGCTTAGCGGAGCTCTTCTTTGGTTTGGCGGACTTTGATTTCGGTTTGAGCGAAGCTCCATATTCAAAAGCTCTCGCCACCCATTTGGTAAGTTCCTTTCTGTCGCGCATTACGGATTGAGGGACCGCCACGTACTCGCGCATGGGACGCCCCGGCATTGGCTCAAATAATTTCGTATCGTGGAGTTTCAAAAATTCTTCGCGCGCGCCCTCCGGCAAGCGAAGAATCATCGACTCCTGGAAGAGACCCATAAACAAATTTCCATTCACGAAGCCGGCCGGGTAACCGAACATCTTGCGCTCGACCGCGGGCGGGCCGGGCCTCACACTCTCAAAAAGATCAATGAGCGCCTGGGAAGACTTTTGCCATTTCATGAAGAGGTCACCCTTCGATTCGATACGTCAGCTATGCGAACGAATCCATTATAAAAGCAAGGACCAGCAAAAATGTTTGGGCATCCAGTTCTCGCGCACCTCTGAACAGATTCCCAGGCAAATTACGCGAACGGGTTTTCGTCCGCGCTGGGCCCATAGATCGAAGGCACGGGGACGTCCAGCAGCCTCAGGTAGACGGAAAGCTGCCCGCGATGATGATAGAAATGGTTCATCACTATGGCGCGAATAAAACCGATTCGCGGCACGGACATGAGCACTTTTCCGTTCCGGGTCGCCGTCCAGATGGACGTGATGCGGGCATCGTCCAGCTTGGCCAGCGTTTCTTTGGCATGCGCGGTGCTTTGCGCGAACGTGTCCATGATTTCCTTTTTATTTTGCGGTTCCGGCTGCGACATATTGCCGATCTCGAAAGAATCCTTGCTGACGGCATCCGAGAGGAACCCCTGGCCCCGGGCGATGTGCAGCCCCAACTGGCCGAGAGAATAGGACTTGGCGTGCGGCTTCCAGGCGAGTTTGTCCTCCGGAATGCGATCGAGGACGCGCTGCGTGGTTTTTGCTTCCTGGTCAAGCTCCATTAGAATTGAATCAACGATTGCCATGGTTGCTCCTTTGTTGTTTGTCAGATTCACCGTCAATCTTTTACGAACTTCAGTGTCCACTCTCAGTGGGCGAAAAAGATAAAAAGCTTGTCATTCCGAGGCACGTTGCGTGCCGAGGAATCTCTCTTTTCTTGCAGTTTAAACCAAAGAGAGATTCCTCGCTTCGCTCGGAATGACAATCCAAAGTACTTTCTCCGTAAGCAGCGAGGCTTACATATTCAAATAATTCGCGAGTTGGTTGATGCAACCCTGCCATCCGTGCTCGTGTTTATCGCGTTGTTCCACGTTCGGCAGATGTTCGTGCGTGAGCAGGATTTCCGTCGACGGGCCCAGGTCGCGAAATTCGATGGTGACGAGTGATTCGTCCGTATTCGGATCGTGCTCCCAAAGCCAGGTGAATGCAATTCTCTCGGGCGGCTTAATTTCCCGGTACGTTCCGGACACGCGGTGGATGTTGCCGCCCTTGTGATGCATCTCCACGCAGTATTTCCCTCCGACCTGCAATTCCAGGACGGGCACGATCGCGGAATATTCGTCCGAGGGAGCAAACCAGCGGCCGAGCTCGATCGGGTCGGTCCAGGCGCGGAATACTCTTTCGCGCCGCGCTTGGAACGTCCGCTTCAGCTTGAGGGTTGTTTCTGGGGAGAGCTGTTCTTTGGCCATTCCGGAACCTCCGTGGGCGGTTGCGCCAGGTATCGGTCGAGAGCGTCAAATTGTGTTTCCCAGAATGCGCGGTACTGGGAAATCCATGCTTCGGCCTTTTTCAACGAACGCGCGACGAGGCGGCACCGGCGGGTGCGCCCAAATTTTTTCTGGGTGACAATGCCGGCTTTTTCAAGAACGCTTAGATGCTTCATGACGGCCGGCAAACTCATCCGGTGCGGCCGCGCCAATTCCGTTACGGAAGCCTGGCCGCGGGCCAGGGCCGCGACGATCGCGCGCCTCGTGGGATCGGCCAAAGCCCGGAAAGTGGCGTCGAGTCCTTGGCTATACTTAACCATTCGGTTTAGTAATATACATTTCCGGGATCCATGTCAAGGGCGAAGTTGTGTTTCCCGGCGGCCTAAAACGGGTGCCGCACTCTTCACCGTACTTGTGAAGGGTGCGGGTTTTTCCGTCTTTCGCAGCTCTGCAGAGCCCGAGAAAAGGCTCTTCCGAACCGGACCGTGCGAAAAGCAGATGGCGGGAACGAAAACCCGCACCCTTGAGGAGCGCAAGGGTGCGGCACCCAAATTTCGCAGTTCTCGAAATGGACCAACCACACCCAGTGTCGCTCGCTGACAGTACGATTGATCCGGACTATACTGTTTTCTCCTCGGATCGCGCGGACTTGCTTTGCGCATCTGGGCACTTACGCGGCGACAGGCCTCAAGAAAACCATGACCATTCAAAAGAAAATTGTCCTTTTGCCGGGCGACGGCATCGGCCCGGAAATCATGCGGGTGGCGGTGCGCGTCTTGAAAGAATGCGCTGCTGAATTCGGTCATGAATTCCAATTCGCCGAATTTCCTTTCGGCGGATGCGCCATCGACTCGACGGGCGAACCACTGCCGGCGGAAACCCTCGCGGCTTGCCGCGCCGCCGACGCCATTCTTCTCGGAGCTATTGGCGGACCTAAGTGGGATGCGGTGCCCCTCGCCAGGCGTCCTGAAACCGGCTTGCTGGCGCTGCGCAAGGCGCTCGGGCTCTATATCAACCTCCGGCCGATTGATTTGCACGCGCCGCTCCGGGGCCTTTCGCCACTGCGGGCCGACCGCGCGAGCGACGTCCACATCGATTTTGTGCGCGAACTCGCCGGAGATGTTTATTTCGGCGAGCATCGCCTGGAAGCCGATCCGAGCGGGGAGCGCGCCACCGATGTGGGCGCATACACGACGGGGGAAATCGAGCGCGTCGCGCAGTATGCGTTCGTTCGCGCGGAAACGAGGAAAGGGCGCGTCGCTTCCGTGGACAAGTCCAACGTGCTGGCGATGTCGCAGCTCTGGCGCAAGACGGTCACGCGTCTCGCCGCCGATCATCCCACAGTAAAACTCGAACACCTTTACGTGGATAATGCCGCGATGCAACTCGTGCTCGCTCCGGCGCAGTTTGACGTGATCCTCACCTCGAATATGTTCGGGGACATTCTCACCGACCTTGGCGCGGCGCTGGCCGGCTCGATCGGCCTCATCCCATCGATGAGCTGCGGGCCGGGGCCCTCGCTGTATGAACCGATTCACGGTTCCGCGCCTACGCTCGCCGGCAAAGACGTCGCGAATCCCGTGGGGATGATTCTTTCCGCGGCGATGATGCTGCGCGAAAGTTTCGGCATGAAGCGTGAGGCTGAATCAATCGAATCGGCGGTGGACCGCCTGTTCGCGAACGGATTTCGCACTCCTGACACGGGGGAGCCGGGCACGAACAGAGTTGGGTGCGTGGAATTCGGCGAACGCCTGTGCGCGGAGATGGCCGCCGCATCGCAACGGTCGCAGCGCGCCAATCAGGGTGCCTAGAAATCGCGCGTGATTCATGTAGCGCCCCCCTTCAGGCGGGCACTTCGCAATCGAGCAGATGCCCGCCTGAAGGCGGGCGCTACACAAGGACCCTCGACCGTCGCGGCTTGAAGCCGCGACCCACAAAGTATGTCTGCGAGATTCTCTCTAGCGAGAATTCTTTGTCCTCAGAAGTTTCTTGATCAATTGAATTTGGCCGGCGTGATAAACGTCGTGCAACGCGATGCCGGCGATCATGCGCCGCGCCGTGGATCTGCTCCCGTGCGGGCGGCGATCCAGATTTTCCGGCGGAACCGACGAAATGAATTCTCTTAACAGCCTATGTTCTTTTTCAAGCAGCGCCACATCCGCGCGCCAGGCCTTTTCGTTCCGATCCTTTGACCGGTCGAACCAATTGCTGCCCGGAAGAGAAAATGATCCGCGCTTTTCCTCTGAAAGACGCCGCCTCACCGTGTATTTCCAATAAGCGGCGTGCACCACAATTTCCCAAATGCAATGGCGTCCGGCTCGTGGAGAAAGCGCCGCTTCGCGCGCCGTCACGCCGCGAATCGAACCACGCAGGTTGGGCCCATGCCACGCGGCGCGGTTGTAGGCCTCGTCAAGCAATCCTGACAGATGCTCAATTTCGTCATGTGCCATTGGTTCCTCCCATGCCGGCGGAGCAGCAGACAGCGATAGGCTCTGGGAAATATAGCAGACGCAGGAATTTCAATGGACAGGCTCGAAGCTGACTTAAAAGAAAGGGAGCGCCCTCGGAATCAGGAGCACTCCCTTCGAGGCTACCCTGTTGCTGGGCAAAGCTCTTTCTTAATCGTTGTCTCCGAAATCGAGACCCGGCAGGACCGGCGTGCCTTCTTTCTGGACGGCATCGAGGTCGTTCGGATCAAGACCCAGGAGCTTAAGAATTGTGGGCGCCACCTGAGTGGTTTCCACAAAACTGTGGAGGGTCCGATGTTCGAACTCGGGATTAGATACAAGCAACATCACGTTAGTATCGTCCCATGCGAAGCCGCCGTGCTCGGATTGCTTTTTCGTGCTTCCCGTGTAAACCACGCCCACGTTCGGCAGGACGATGATATCGGGGGTGCGGGGATCGCCGCCTTTCCGCAAGAAGCAGCAAGGACCTGGTTCGTCCGGCACACCGGGACGATTAAAGATCGTATCGAGGGACGCGCCATAAAGGATTTGGCCGAGCCCTATGGCTGTTCCGTTGGTCTCCAGCATACCCACTGCTTTGAGAGTGTTGGCCGAATCGGTTAGCCACAGTTGGGAAATGTCATCCTCGGCCAGCCCGAGGCCGGTGGTCGCGGAAAGCGGGAGAAGAGTCGAGATGACCGCGGATGGCGGCATCCCGTTTGTGCCGGAATGTCCAGGGATGGGGAAAAAGCGGTTGGTGTCGATTGGTGATTGGCCGTGCTTGGCAGTGATGATGATGACAGTCGAACGGAGGAGGTGTTCATCCTCGAGCTGTTCGACCATTTGGCCGATTGCGGCGTCTACGAATTTGATCTCGCTCGCCATGCTGGGAGTGGGATCACCCGCGGCATCCGTATACCCGCCCTTCACCGTGCCTACAATCAGCTTCTGCCCGACGCTGACTGCCTGGAAGTTCATTCCAAAGATCGCCGGGACAGGAGCATCGGCTGCGCCGAGGTGCGTCTTCCCCTTGATTTCATTGACGATCGCATTGACTTTCAGCTGGTCATAGCATTGGATGGCCTGAAAATCAGTCGTCCAGTCGTTGCCGCTGGCGGCGATTCCGCCACAGTCGACTTTCGTCCCGGCGGTGGTGATGCCCGGCAGGGGAATCTGATTGGAATTGACTTCCGGCGCATAATAATCGTCCAGGTTGGTGGGGGTGGATGTCCCGCTTGGTCCAGAGACGACAGCGTAGACAGGGTGCTTGTCGGACCACGCCGTGTAGCCGCCCGCCTTGTGAATCACGCCATAGATGGTATTGGTGCGGACGAAATTCCAAGGGTACACAGGGTTGCAGCCGTTGAATGGATCGCGCACCAGCTTGTCGGGATCAATGGATTTTATGCCGCCGTCAAAGGTGGAGTACCCAGCAAAGCCGCCATTGAGCTTAGTCTGGTCGATCTCATCGCCTTCTTCGTATTCCGTTTGCGTTCCGTTGATGACGTTCGTGATGCAGGATCCTGCCACCAGTCCGTTGCCGGTTGTGACTTTGGGCGGAGCCAGAACGCGATCATAGGCCACGTCATAGTACGCGCCGACCGTTCGGGGCGTGCCGCCGGTTACTAGGGCCATCAGCCCGGGGAAGGAATCCGAGGGCCGGGAAGTGCTGGTCCGCGTGTAGTTGACGCCAGTTTCGCCAAGTTCGGCCAGATGCGGGCAGGTGTTGGCAGCCACGCAATTTGCATAATCCACGGCATGCATTCCGTCAATGCTGATCAGTAAAACGTGACGAATGCCCCGGTGATCGTCGCCCCACCCGCTGCCGTTTTTCGGTGCAGCGTAGACATTCGACATCGTGGCGAAGATGAGTACCGCACTCAAGATTCCGGCTTTCCACTTACTTGCCATTCCAATCCTCCTTAAAATTTGCTGTAGACTTTTTGTACCCCTGCGGGGGAAATGCACTGTACTTATCAGACGTTGATCGCCGCATGAATCCAAGATGAATGGTTTGTAAAAAGTGGGAAATCCTCAGGTTTTTTCCGCAGGGCGCCGCCCGGTCTCCTTGCCGGGTGGCAAGGGCGATCTTCAAACGGAATCACCTTGGATCATATTGAACACGTTCATATTCCTGCCCGACTAGTCGATATAGGAGATGGCCGGGCACAGGGCGATCCGTACAAGTCCGTACAAGTCCTTGACACTACTTCCCGTAGAGTGCTATAGCCCGCTCTAATAGTATTGTTATTTACAAAAATGAACTGAGGCGCAGAGCAGCCCGCTTTCGGAAAGGCGAATTCGTCATGCAGTAAGACGAAGACTCGCCCGCCCTCCAATTCCCGAGTGGATTGGGGGAACCGTCGATAACCGGACGCAACCGCGAAGACGGTGCTCCTGAACCTGCTTGCCTTGCCGATCGCTTTTGGGGGAGGATATCGTGAAGAAATCGACGATTCTGTTGGCCAGTTTTTTTCTTGTTCTTTTGTGCGGGATAGCCGTCCACGTCGTTGCCCAGGGGCAACAGCCAGCCCTGGTGATTGAGGGGGGAACGCTAATTGACGGCAACGGAGGGGCACCCGTCCAGGATGCTGTGGTGGTGATCCAGGGGAACAAGATTACGAGCGTGTCGCGCAAGGGCCAGGGATCCTATCCGGCTAACGCACAGGTAATCAAGGCGGATGGCAAATACATTCTTCCCGGTTTGTGGGACGCCCAGGTTGTCTACCAGTGGTACTTCGGGGAGATGATGCTGAACCATGGCATCACGTCGACCATCGACGTAGCGAATCCGGGAGAAATCGCCGTGCCGCTCCGGGAGGCCGTACTTCACGGAAAAAGTCTTGGTCCGCGGCCATTTACCGGAGTCACGAGAATGATGAAAGCGGCCCCCGGGAATACCGGGCTTGAGAGCAAGCTGACCCCTCCACGAGTGCCCAAATCCGCCCAGGAAGCGCGAGACTTCGTGAAGGATGTCGTCGCTTCCGGCGCCGATTACGTCATTTTGCAGGATGGCGGTCTGCCACTGGAATACTATCAAGCGGCCTTTGACGAGGCGAACAAAGCACATAAGCCTGTGTTTACGCGGGCGTACGGGCCGATTTTTGGTCCGAGGGAAGCAGCCATGCTGGGGACGCGCAATTTGCCGCATTCCGCGGGCATTGGCACGGTCGTGGCGAAGAATACTCCGGGACCAGGCCGCAACAACGAACTGGATCTGTACGCGGATATGGATGAAGCGAAGGCCAAGGATTTAATCCAGCTGCTTGTGCAGCATAAGGTCTCGATCACGCCGACATTCAATATTCTTTATCCGGGATTTGCGAAGGATTGGGCGCGCTTCGAGGAAGAAGACCGCAAGGCGCTGAGCGATCCGAACCTGCTTGCCTATTACCCGATGGACAGGGTTGCCGTCCAGTTGGGGAATGACGCTCGCGGGGCGCAGGGCGCCGCGCGCGAACGAAGAATGAAAGGGTTTGAGAATACGCTGCGGTTCCACAAAATGTTTCTCGACGCTGGAGGGCATCTGGTTCCCGGAGCGAATACGAACGGCACCAGAGTCCCGGGAAGTAATCTGTTCCACGAGATGGACGTTTTTGTGGAAGCAGGTGTCACGCCGATGCAGATTATTCAGGGCGCGACGAAATGGTCCGCCGAAATGATCGACAAGCAGAACGAGTTGGGCACGGTGGAGGCAGGCAAGATTGCGGATGTGATCATCGTGAATCAAAACCCGCTGCAGAATATCGACAATCTGCAGAATTTGAATACCGTTGTTTTTGACGGCAAGGTCGTGGAGCTTGGGTATCACCAGTGGTATGCCACGGCTTTCCCGATGGGGACAGGAACGAATTCTCCCGTGGAGTCCCTGCAGTGGGCGGAGGCCTACCGGAAGGTAACCTTTGGCGAGGTGCCAGAGGAAGGCGAAGCGCCGGCTGCGAATCCAAACGCGGGTGTTCGCGATCCTGTGGAGGCACCGGAACCCGTGATCGAAACAATAAGTCCCACCATGGTGACGGAACAGACCCGAACCGTGAACGTCACTCTCAAGGGTTTCAACTTTGTCCGCAGATCGCAGGTGTACTTCAAAGGAATATCAGTTCCCTATAAGGCCGTAAGCGCCACCGAACTCCAGGTCACGCTGGATGCGGATCTGCTAAAGGAGCCGGGATGGTTCGACCTGGTGGTGAAAAATCCGTGGCCGCTGGCCGCCGGGGCAAAACCGTGGGGAAACGGGACATCCAACACGGCGCATCTGATCGTGAACTATAAGTATTGATCGTTCGGAAGTGCACAACGCGCGAGGATCGATCATCCGGGGATGTCTGACGCTTGACATCCGTTGCAAAGAATCTGAAAGCACTTGGATCAAGTTTCAATTCGCCTGAAACGAGGGAGGCACCCATGTTTGCCCATTTGAAGTTGTGGACGAAGACTTTTGCCGTGGCGCTGGCCGTATGTTGCTTCGGCGGTTTACAAGCGCAAGCGCAGCAAATGCCAAAATATAAATTCGACGCGGACTGGCCCAAACTGCCCTTGCCGAATAAGTGGGCAATGATGGGCGTCACCGGGATGTACGTCGATAAAGACGATCACATCTGGGTGCTGACCCGTCCCAAGGACATCAACCGAACGCAGAACTACGCGGCGCTGACTCCGCCCACGGCGGAATGTTGCATTGCACCGCCCTCCATGATTGAGTTCGACTACCAGGGCAACGTCATCAATTCGTGGGATGCGCCGCAAGGACACGGGATGATGGTGGATAAGGCCGGGTTCGTCTGGATCGGATCGGACACGGTCCGCAAATATAACGGCAAGGATGGGACACTGGTCGGGGCAATCGAACGTGCCCCCGAAGCCAAGCCGCCGGCCGGCAAGTATCCCCCAGATGTGAAGTTCATCGTTGGGGCACTCGAAGAAGTGCGCGCCGATGAACCCGTACGCGAATTGTACATCGTCGATAATTTTTTGAATGGGCGGGTGCTGGTCTATGACATGGACACGTTGCAGCTCAAACGCGGCTGGGGCGCGTACGGAAAGCCCTTGAGTGAAATCAGCACCAATACGGACAGGAAATACGATCCGAATGCCCCCCCGGACAAGGATTTCGTCGGGCACGTCACGATTGGAATTGCGAACGATGGGCTGGTTTATATGGCCGACCGGCGCGCCGATCGAATCCAGGTGGTCACCAAGCAGGGCAAATTCGTGAAGGAATTTTTCGTCAGCCCAACGACGATAAATGTTCAGGGCGCAGCGGGAGGAATTGCCTTTTCGGCCGACCCGCAGCAGAAATACCTGATCATCCCGGACATTTCCAACAACACGATCTGGATCCTCAACCGCGAAGACGGCAAAGTCGTGACGCGGGTCGGCAGCTCGGGTAATAACGGCGGGCAGTTCCATGGGCTGCACATGCTTTCCGTTGACTCGAAGGGAAACCTCTACACTGGCGAGGTCGAGTCCGGCGAAAGAGTTCAGAGGTTCCTGTTTCAGCCGTGAAGACTGTCTTTCGATATTCCGAAAAAATGCGAGGGGCCGCCTGCGCGGCCCTCTCGCTTTGCTACGCCTACTTTTCGAGCTGCGCCTCAACCTCGGGCAGCACCGATGTCCCTTCTATTCTAACCGCGTCCAGCTCGTCCGGATCGAGACCCAGAGCCTTCAGGATGGTCGGCGCCACCTGCATGGTCGTCACCGGGGTCGAAACGGTTTGGGCCCTCAAGCGCGGATTCGTCACCAGCATAACCACGTTGGTATCGTCATGGCCGAATCCGCCTGGTCCGCAATCATCGTCGTGCTTCCCGAGTAGGTGACGCCGAGGTTGGGAGTCACGATGATGTCCGGCGAGCGCGGGTCGAGCCCCGGCCCGAGGCCGCCGACGTTGTAGTTCATCGACAGTGTAGGACCGTAGTAGATCTCCCCCAGCCCGAGGGCCATGGCGTTGGTTTCGAGTAGCTGTACAGCGGCGGTTATGCTTGCTCCTGGGTTGAGCCAGAGCACGGAGACGTCGTCCTCTGTTGCGCCAATGCCGGTTGAATTCAGCGGCGACTCCGAGAAGGGGATGGCGCTTCCCAGCAGGGTTGCAGGCGTATTGGCACCGTCCGCTACGTAGGTGCTCGGGTCGATTGGCGCCGCTCCGTGCTTGGCCGTGATGATGAGAAGCGTGTCTTCATCGAGGTGCGAATGTTTGAGCGCGTCAACGATCTGCCCGATCGAGGCGTCGACAAATTCGATCTGGCCAACCAGTGATGCGCTGGGTGTCGCTGCCGCGTCCAGATAGCCGCCCTTGGCAACACTCGGCTCATTCACGCTTTGGCCGATGTACACAGCCTGGAAATTCATGCCGAAGAGGCGTGGGATGTCAGCGGGGCACCGTTGTGTGTCTTGCCGGCGATCTCGTTCAGCAGGGCCTGCACCTTCAGCGCGTCATAGCACTGGATGTTTGCAAAGCTGCTCGTCCACGAAGAAAGACTGCCGACTGTATCCGGGATCGTAGCGCAGGAAACGCCCGTCGCGGTCGTCACGCCGGGCAAGGGGATAACAGTCGAGTCCACTTCGGGCGAATAATAGTCGTCCAGTCCTTTGCCGCCATGCCCGGCAACGAAGGAATAGGATGCGTGCTTGTCGATCCAAGCGGTGTATCCGCCTGACTCGTGAACGACGCTAAAAATGGTGTTCGTGCGGACAAAGTCCCATGGGTACACCGGCGCGCAACCTCTCGCCGGGTCACGCACTAGTTTAGTTGGGTCAATCGAGGCAATGCCGCCCTCAGTCGGAGCGGCCCCCGGCGCCCCTCCATTTAACATAGTGTCGTCGATCGCGATACCTTGGTCATAGTCAGTGGTGGTTCCAGTCGGCGCGGCATTGGGAGTACACGTGCCACCGGCCAGTCCTGTGCCGGTCGTAGCGGCTGGTGGGTCGAGAGACCGGTCATAAGCGACATCATAATATTGGCCCGTCGTTTTCGGTGATCCCCCGGTAACAAGAGCCGAGAGGCCAGGAAAGGAGTCCGAAGGCCTCGACGAAATTGTGCCCACATAGTTGATTCCTGTTTGGCCAAGGGCCGCCATATTCGGACAGTACGGATTTCCGGCGTTCACACCAGCAATCCCGTGCGAGCAGTTGTAAAAATCTACAGCGTGCATGCCGTCGATGCTAAGCAGCACCACGTGCCGAATCTTGTTATGGTCGTCGTCCCAGTGCCGGCCATCCCTTGGCCCGGCGTAGATCTTCGACATGGGTGAAAGGATGAGTGCGGCAGCCAATATGCCAGCTTTCCACTTACTAGCCATTCCAATCCTCCTTGAGATATTCTTTCTTCAAACTTGACCTTGCGGGGGAGAGTAATTTACTTATCAGACCTTAAGGGGTACGTGAATTGGATATGAATCCTGTGTGAAAAATCCGAATACGGAGAATGCCGGTTCTTCTTCCGTACAAGTTCACCCCAAGCCCTTGCGATTCAGGGGCCGGGAGTGATAGTTTCATTCTGGCCAGACTGGGTGATTCTTCTTTACATCACTGGAGTGGAACTCACCGTTGAGTAATCAGAGCGCCCAAAACAGTTCCAACGGCCACCGTCTTCCCGGGAGCATTCCTTCGTCTCCTCAGCATCCGGACCTTCACGCCCTGACGTTCTGGCGCGTGGAGGGAAGCTTGGTTGCGCTCGGCGCCGTCCGGCCCGTGGCCTACTTCACCTGGAATTCCCACACATTTGCCGGGCGCTGGGCCCGCCGCGGAGGGGCGCTGGCTCTGGCACTGGTAAGGCCCTTCCTCTACGCGAGTAATCGGGTGTTCGCCACGCGTGTCCTTCACACGCTGCTGTCCGGGGTTACGCGCGACCGTTTGGATTCGCTGGGCGAGGAATATTTCGAATATGTTTTAAAAAAGCAACTGAAGCCGGAAGGCGTCGAGCGGCTGCGGGCCTGCCTTGCGGAAAAGGGAGCGGAGAATGTAGTGCTGGTCAGCCAAGGCCTCGACCATGTCATGCGACCCCTGGCGCAATATCTTGGGCGTCTCCCGCCTCATTTCGAACCGGCTCGAATTCCGCAATGGGATTGCCACCGGCCGCCTGCTCGACCCGGTGATTCGGCCTCGAAGTCCAATCGCTCGCGCTTTCGAACGAAGCGCCGATGGCCGAGTGCCGGTTGAACGCCTGTTGAGCAATCTCGGGCTGTCGGCTCATCCGGACCGGCTGGGAAAGGCGATCTTACCGGCCGAGCGCCCCAAGGCGGTGGACCATCGGGCCCTGGTTGTATTTGATGGGAAAAAACAATCCGAACCGCTTTCGGTCCGGCACACCCTCGCGGGGAAAAACATTCTACTTATTGGGGTTACCGGCTTTATCGGCAAGGTGTGGCTGGCGCAGCTTTTGAGCGAGGTCCCGCAGATCGGGAAGATCTACCTGCTGATCCGCCGCCAGCGCACGACAACTTCCCAAAGGCGCTTTGAGAAAATTTTCGAGGAGTCGCCTGTATTTGACCCGCTGCAGGAGAAGCTCGGCGACCATTTCGCGGAATTTGTCTCCGAACGCGTGGAAGTGGTCGAAGGCGACGTGAGCCAGCCGGGATTGGGCATTGCCCCGCAGATGCGCGCGCAACTCGCCCGCTGTCTGGATCTCGTCGTGAACAGTTCCGGGTCTGACGGATTTCAATCCGGACCTTCGCGAAGCTTTGGCGAGCAATGTGGCGCCGGTCCTGCATCTGATCGAATTTTTGCGCGAATCCGATCACGCGGCGCTGATGCACCTTTCGACCTGCTATGTGGTGGGAGGAAAGGACGGCCGGGTCGCCGAGGAAGTGCAGCCGGACTACACGCCGCTCGGCGTTGCCGATTTCAACGCCGAGCACGAGTGGCACGCTCTGCAGGAAGTGGTCGCGCATGCCGAAGCGCGCGCCGAAAGCCCGGAAATTACGGCGGCGCTGCGGCGGCAGGCGCTCGGAAAACACCGCGGCAGTGAAGAGCCGGCCGGGCCAGAGCTGGAAAATCTGATCCGCAAAAATCGCATGCGGTGGCTGCGAAATCGGCTGACCCGCGCGGGCACACGGCGGGCGCGGCGGCTCGGCTGGCCCAATACGTACACGCTCACCAAATCGCTCGCCGAATCCATGATCGTCCGTCACGGCGCTGGATTGCCGATCGCCATTGTGCGGCCCTCGATTGTAGAGACTTCCACCCACCAGCCATTTTGCGGATGGAACGAAGGCATTAATACTTCGGCGCCGCTTTCCTACCTGCTCGGCACCTACTTCCGGCAGTTGCCGACGAACGAGCGCAAGTGCCTGGACGTGATTCCCGTGGACATGGTTTGCCGCGGGATGACTTTGATTGCCGCCGCGGTCATCGCGCGCCGCCACGAACCGATCTATCAGCTTGCCACTTCCGCCAGCAATCCATGCGACATGGGGCGCTCGATTGAATTGACCGGCCTCGCGCACCGCAAGCACTATCGCTCGCAACAGAGCCTGGAGAACTGGATGCGCATGCAGTTCGACACGATCCCCGTCTCCAAATCGCGGTACGAAAAATTCTCCGTTCCCGCGCAAAAGGCCGTGGTCAAGGGCATCAATCGCGCGGCTTCGGCGCTGCAGATGAAGAAACCGCCGCTGGCGCGCGCGGAACGCGACCTCGCTCGCGTCGAAAAGCTGATCGAGCTCTATGAGCCATTTATTTTGCACAACGAGCAGGTCTTTGAAGCTCAAAATGTGCAGCTGCTTTCCGCGGCGCTTGCCGGGGGAGAACGCTCCGCGTTCGGTTACGACCCCTCCGAAGTTGACTGGTGGGACTACTGGATTAACATACATGTCCCGGCGCTGCGCCGGTGGGTTTATCCGCTCATCGAAGGGCGCCCGATGGAAGAGCGTCCGCACCGCGCTTTTTCCCTGCAGCACGCGGGCAAGGGGGCGGAACGTCGCGCAGATATTCCGCATGCGGGGGCGGCGTCCGGCTCGGGGACTCAAAACTAATCCATGGCCATCTTTCTGACCGGTTCCACCGGGTACATAGGCGCGCATGCCGCCTCCATCCTGCTGGAGCGTCACACGGACCGTCTGAACCTGCTGGTGCGGGCGAAGACGGAGCAGGAGGCGAATGAGCGCCTCTGGCATGCACTGCAGCTGCATCTGGACTTTCATCAGTTCCGCGATGCGCTTGAGACCCGCATTTCCGTTTTTCGCGGAGACCTTACCGATCCGCATTTCGGCCTAGACACGGCCGACTACACGCACCTGATCGGCACAACCGAGTCGGTGATTCATTGCGCGGCATCTTTGAATCGCAAATCCGAGAAAAGCTGCCTCAATGTGAATTTGCGCGGCACACTGGAAGTCGCGCAACTCGCTCGCCGCGCCCAGGACGCTCACGGATTGCGCCGCTTCAGCCAGGTCTCCACGGTCGCCGTTGCCGGCCATCGCAGCCACGAAGTGGTTTCCGAGGACGCTTCCATCGACTGGGACCGCTCCGATTACGACCCGTACGCGCGCACGAAAAAATTCACCGAGCACATGGTGCGGGAACTGCTCCCCGACGTTTCTCGAACCGTGTTTCGTCCGAGCATTGTGCTCGGCGACAGCCGCCGCCCGGAAACGACGCAATTCGACATGGTCCGCGCATTTGTGTTTCTGGCCGGGTTGCCGGTTCTGCCTTTTCGCCCGGGCGACCGTATCGATATTGTGCCGGTGGATTACGTCGCGGAGTCCATCGTCGCGCTGCACCAGAAGGCGGCGCCTGAGCACGAGATCTATCACCTCTCTTCCGGCACGGGTTCGGAAACGTTTGCGCAGCTCACGCGCGCGCTCGCGCAATCGGCGGGGAAAATGGAGCCGCTTTACTGGCCGGGGCTCGAAAAGAATTTTTCTTCCGTCGTAAACTGGCTGTCGAATTCCCGCGGCCCGATTGGCCGCGGCGCGTCATTGCTTAAAGTGTTCATGCCATACCTCGTGTGGGACACGGTGTTTGATAATTCGCGCGTCGTCGTTGAAATGGGCCGCGCGCCGGAACCGTTTTCCAAATATTGCTATCCATTGCTGCGATTCAGCCGCGATCATCATTTCTCCTATCCCTACGAGCCTTGGCCGGGGACAGACGGTTTGGTCCGCGAAGACGCCGCAGCGGCTGCAGCCGTGGGATCGGCGCGAGGTTCTCAACCATGATGGATCTCATCCTGGAGGCCTGGACCAGCTCATACATCGAACTTTCCAGCATGCTCTGGAAATTTGGCGCCGGGCGACCCTGGCAGCCCGGCGAGAAACTGAAACTCCTTTTTGCGGGATACAACGGCACGCGCAACACGGGCTCGGACGTGCGCGTCGAGGAAATGTTGCGGCAGGTCCGGCGGGTCCTGGGCGAAGAAAACCTGGCGCTCAGCGTGATGTCCCAGAATTTGGATTGGAGCCGCGGCTATTTCGGCGATGCGCGGCAGGTCCATCTGCCCGATATTTATCCTCCGTTTCTGTTTCGCGAAGTGAGGCCGCATCACGGCGTGATTGCCTGCGAAGGTTCGATGTTCAAAAGCAAATTCGCGGATGCGCTCACTACGATGTTCATCGGGGCGCTGGGAATTGCCTCGGCGGAAAACAAATTATCGGTTGGGTATGGGGCGGAAGCGGGTTACATGAACCCGATGCTTGAGAAGATGTGTGCCCGCTATTGCCGGCGGTCGCTGATCATCACGCGAAACGAGGAATCGCAGGCGGTACTCAGCAAACTGGGCGTGGCGAGCGAAGCCGGCACGGACACGGCATGGACATTCGAGCCGCACCCGCCGGAATACGGACGCAAGGTCCTTATGGACGCGGGGTGGGACGGCGAGACTCCGGTTCTGGCAGTTTGCCCGATCAATCCATTCTGGTGGCCGGTGACGCCGTCGGTGCCCAAATTTTTGGCGCACGCCTGCTTCGGCGCGTACAAGGAAAGCTATTATCGCACGATTTATTTTCACAAATCGGGATCCGCTGTGGAAGCTGCGTACAGGAAATATCTGGCCGCTCTCGCCGAAGGCGTGAAGTCGTTTCGCAGCAGGCATCGCGTTTTTCTGATTCTTGTCGCCATGGAAAGCTTGGACACGCGGGCTTGTGACGAACTCGCGCCCCAAGTGGGCGGCGCTACCGTGTTTAGCGCCGACGATTACGACATGTACCAGCTTGTGAGCATTCTGCGCTGTTCGAGCCTGATCGTTTCCTCGCGCTATCACGCCATGGTCACCTCGATGCCTTCGCTCGTGCCCTCGGCGGGAGTAACGATGGATGAGCGCATTCGCAACCTGCTGCGCGAGCGCGGCCATGAACATCTGCTGCTCACGGTGGACGATCCGGACCTTGGAGAAAAACTTGGCGGCGTGATGGATCGCCTGGCCGCGGAAGCCGATGCGGTGCGGGACGGCATCGCTCACTCCGTCGTTCGGAATCTAAAAACCATGGCGCGCATGGGAGTATTTCTGGAGCGCGCGGTGCATCAGCAATACCCGGAATTTCCGGTGCGATCGGGGGTGCGCGGCTGGGAAGAGTATTTGCCGCCGCTGAGCACGAATCTCGAAAGGCTGCTTGAAACTTATGAAGGCGCCGCGGCGGCTGCGGCGGGAGATTAGCCTTTAGAATCTTTGTAGGGCACGGCTTTAAGCCGTGCCGAAAGTATGCAGAACCGATCCGGCTTCAGCCGCTGGCCTGTTTGAGATTGAGTTGCTGTAGAACCTTCAGCTTGTGGGAGTTTTTCTCTTCCGAACGGAAACCCACAGGCTGAAGCCTATGCTACTTAACAAAATGAACTTCGTCGAAAATATATTCTCGCGCCTGCGGGAGGCTTCCGGCCGCGTCGTTTTGGCTGAAGCAAATTCAGGTGGCGATCGAACCGCGACTGGTTCTGAGTTGCTTGGTCAAATCGCTACTGCTCGGGGCTTCTTACGTTCGGCTGGTCTTGCTTCCGGGGATCGCTGTGCGCTGGTTGCTCCGAACAGCATCCGATGGGCCGCGCTTGATCTCGCGATCATCGCCGAAGGGCTTATCGCCGTTCCGATGTATGCACGCCAGGCCGCCGGCGAACTCGCCACAATGTTGCGCGACGCCGGCCCTGGCCTCGTTTGCTGCGGCGACGCGGCGCTTCGCGATGCGATCTCGGCAGCTTGGCCGGGTGCGCCGCGATTAGTATTGTTTGACGAAATATTCAGCGCCAATCCGCAAAACGCAGCGGACGCGTCTGCCCCGCCCGCCGCACTTGCAGCTCGGGATACTGTCGCCATTCTGTACACGTCCGGCACTTCCGGCGAGGCTAAGGGCGTGATGCTGACGGTCGGCAATATCGATCACATGCTGTCCTGCACCAAGGCGCGCCTCGATCAATTGATGGGACCGCGCGACGTGCCGGACCGCGTGTTTCACTACTTGCCGTTTTGTTTCGCCGGATCGTGGATCCTCCTGCTGTCATGCCTGTCGCGCGCGAGCGAACTCACGCTGTCGATGGATCTGACAAAACTTGCCGAGGAAATCGGTGTCGCGGCGCCGAATTACTTTTTAAATGTGCCCACGCTGCTCGAACGCATTCGCAGCGGAGTCGAGGGCAATATTCAAAAGCGCGGCGGAATAATCGCGAAGATTTTCAAGAACGCGAAAGCCGCGTGGTCCCGGCTCAACGACAAGGCGCCACAAACCTGGGATTTTTTCTGGCTCGGGCTCGCAGGCCTTTTGATTTTTCCTTCGATCCGCAAGCGACTGGGGCCGAATCTTCGCGCGCTGATTTGCGGTTCCGCGCCGCTGGCCCGCGAAACTCAGCTCTTCTTCATGATGCTCGGGATTCGAGTTCTTCAGGTGTACGGCCTCACGGAAACCACGGCGATTTGCACGATGGACGATCCAAATCACGTCGAGCCGGGACGCGTCGGCCCCGCCATCCCTGGTATCGAAATGAAGGTTGGTGAAAACAGTGAAATCGTTGTTCGCGGCCCGAATATCTTTCCCGGTTACTGGCGCCGGCCGGAGCAAACCTCGGCGATGCTGCGTGATGGATGGTTTCACACGGGCGATCAAGGCGATGTCGATGCGCATGGAAATTGGCGCATTACCGGCCGGCTGAAAAACTTGATCATTCTCAACTCCGGGCACAACATTGCGCCAGAGCCGATCGAGGAAGAATTATTTCGCGCCGTCGCCGGCGCGCAGCAAGTCATGCTTGTCGGGAATGGCCGAAGTTTCCTTGCCGCCATAATCACGGGCGCGCCCGGCGGCGCGCAAATTGATTCGCAACTGGAAAAAGTGAACGCCCCGCTGCCGCACTACCGCAAGATTCGCAGGTATCACGTGTCGCAGGAATTGTTTACCATCGAAAATGGATTGCTGACGGCCAACGGAAAGTTGCGGCGGGACACGATCACGGCGCGCTTTGCCGCGGAGATTGAAGAGATGTACGCAAAACAAGAATTGACGTGATTTTGGAGGTCGGGACTTTAGTCCCGACATTTACAGTCGCTTTTTCCCGGGCTTCAGCCCCTGAAGCTTCAGGGCCTAAAGGCCGCTTATTGCGACCCTGATTGTCCGACCTGAAGGTCGGACCTCCTCAACAGCAAATTCAAAACAGATTTCGTCGGGTGGACCATATTTAGCGGGACAGGAAGGATCACGTCAGCCGAAGCTGAACCCATGGAAGAATACAAAGGAGAAACGCTCTCGTGGCAGATGGCTGACGGCGTCGTCGAGCTTACGCTCGATCGCGCTCCTGCCAATGAAATTGGGCTCGCCATGCTCGAAGATCTGGAGCGCTTTGCCGTCTCGCTACCGAGTCTGGAATCGAAGGCCAGCGCTCTCATTCTCCACAGCGATCAGAAAGCGGGTTTTTCTGCAGGCGCGGACTTGCGTGAACTGTATGAGCAGGCGCGGAAGATGGACGCGTCCTCGGCCGCAAAGGGAGTTCGAGAATTCCTCGAACGCATTCATGCTGTGCTCAACCGTCTGGACGCTTCCCCCCTCACGACCATCGCGGCCGTTCACGGCGTGTGTTTCGGCGGTGGATTCGAGCTGGCGCTTATTTGCGACTTGATCGTCGCGGACAAGATGGCGCGCTTCTGCTTTCCGGAATTGCGGCTGGGACTCATACCCGGCTTCGGCGGAATCCCGCGGTTGAAGCGTGATGTCGGCAACGGCGTAGTGCGCGATCTGCTGCTTACCGGGCGCAGCATCAATGCCACCAAGGCGCTTTCCGTGGGCCTCGTGAGCCAGCTGGCTGCGGAAGGCGAAGCGCTGCAGCTCGCGCGCTCGACCGCCGCGCAGACGGCAAAATTCGATCGCGCAACCGCCGCCGCCGCGAAGCGCTTCATCAAGCCGCTGCCCGCGGAAGACCTGCGTCGCGAAATCGACATTTTCTGCGACCTGTTCTCGCGGCCCGCCGTCATGGAAGGTCTGCGCAAGTTCGTCGACAACCCCGGCCCGCATCCGTATCTGCCGTGATTCGCCGCGGGGTAGATCTTCCTGTAAAATAACGGGAGCCATGAAAACAATCGAACAAACGACCGACGAAGTCCTGAATCTCGCGGCGACTCATTTTAAAGTTTCGCGCGCCGAGCTTCAGCCTAGCGACGATTTCTACAAGAAGCTGGGGATCGACAGCCTGCAGGCTCTCGAACTGCTCACGCGCCTCGAAAACCATTTCGGCGTGGAGCTTCCGGATTACGAGGTTCAGGGCGTCAGCGACTTCCATACGCTCGCGGAACGAATTCAGGCAAGGCTCTGAACACCAGGCGGAATAAAACGATTCCTTCCGCGAATTCCTCATATAATCTTACTCTTGCTTCTCTCTATTTTTCTGTGCCACTGCGGCAATTCTGATGCTTGATTTGGCGAAATACGATTCGCTGGGAGCGGCGCTGCGCGATGCGCTCGGCCAATGGCCCGACGAGGTCTGCCTGATCGAAGCGGACCGCGATCACGAACGGTCCCGGCTTACCTACCGGCAGTTCGGCGAGGCCGCCGAGCCCGTGGCTGCCGCTCTCGAAGAATCGGGCTTTGCCGCAGGAGAGCGCGCCGCGATCATTATGACCAATCAGTCCAAATGGCTGATTTCGGCGTATGCCGTATTTTTTGCCGGCGGCGTTCTTGTTCCGCTCGATTACAAACTCTCCGCCGCCGAACATCTTCAGCTCCTCGAGCACTCGAAGGCACAAATTCTGTTTGTCGAATACCCTCTGTGGCGCGCGATCACCCAAGCGCCCGCGTTTCGCGAGCATAAACTGCGCACGGTGGTCGTCACCGAGGCGCCGGCAAATGCCGATCTTGCGGGGGCGTGCGCTGGGAAGGATTTCGCGGGGCGCACGCCCCCGAATTTCGCTCGCGCACGCAAACGGACACGGCCTGCATCGTCTATTCCTCCGGCACGGGAGGCCACCCCAGGGGATGCGTGCTGACGCACGACAACTATCTCGAGCAATGCGCCGCGGTGACGCCGGTTTTTCCATTCTCCCCCGGCGCGCAATATTTGAGCATCATCCCAACAAACCATGCGATCGATTTCATGGGCGGCTTCCTCATGCCGTTCACCGGCGGAGGCACGGTCGTTCATCTGCGCACTTTGCGGCCGGAATTCATCCGCGAAGCCTTCACAAAATATAAAATCACCTACATGGCCGTGGTGCCGCTGATCCTGAAAAATCTGCAACGCGGCTTGGGTGAGAAATTCGCGGCGCTTCCGCCAGCCAAACGGAAAATGCTGCAATGCGCTGATCGCGCGTGAATCGCGCGCTCACGCGCCGGAAACCGCGCGCTCGGCCTGAGCCGCGCCCTGCTAAAAGACGTTCACAAGGCTTTCGGCGGTGGGCTGCAAGCGCTGCTCGTTGGCGGTTCGTTCACCGAGCCTGCCACGATTGAGTTTTTTCACGATATTGGCATTCCCGATTTATAACGGCTACGGTTGCACCGAGGCCTGCACGGCCATCACACTGAACGTTCAACAGCCCTTCCGGCCCGACACTGTCGGCAAACCTGTGCGCGGCATGGAAATTCGCATCGTGGCGCCGGACGCGGACGGCATCGGCGAAGTGGCCGCACGCAGCAAGACCGTCATGTCCGAGTATCTCGATGATCCGGAAATGACGGCGGAAACCATTGTGAATGGCTGGCTCATGACCGGCGACCTCGGCCGAATCGACGCAACCGGCCATTTGCAGCTCTTTGGACGCAAGAAAAACATGATCGTCACTGCGGAAGGAAAGAACATTTATCCCGAAGACATCGAAAATAATTTCGAGGGGATCGAGGTGAAGGAGTTTTGCGTCTTCGCGGCAAACTATATCTGGCCGCAGCACACGATGACCGGCGAGCAACTTGTGCTGGTGCTCCATCCCGAGCCGGGACACGCCGTGGATGACGCGCTGATCAAGGAACTTTCCCGGCGCAACTCTAAACTACTAAACTACAAGCGTGTTTCAGGCTACCTCGTGTGGGACCAGGATTTTCCACGCAACGCGGCGATGAAAATCAGGCGCGCCGTCCTTGCCGGACAAATAGGCAAGCGGCTCGAGCGTGGTGCGACGGTGTCCCTGTGATCGAAGCCTACTTCACAATCGTAAATCCGGCGGCAGGCGGCGGACGCTGCGGAAAGCTGGCTGCGCGCGCGCTCGACCGGCTCCGAGGCGGGGGATTGCAACTCGAGGTGCGTGAAACGCGCGCACCCGGGCAAGCCACCGTGCACGCCAGCGGCGCGTACGCGGACGGCTTCCGCAAATTTATTGCCGTGGGCGGCGACGGAACCAGCTTTGAGATCGTCAACGGGATTTTTCCGGATGCTAAAACGCAAGGCCGAGCCTCCCTGGGATTTCTTCCTCTCGGAACCGGAAATTCCTTCCTTCGAGATTTCGTTGAAAGCGGGACAGACCTCGCGGAATTCGGGATCCAGGCGATCCTCGAGCGCCGTTCGCGTCCCTGCGACGTCATTCGCCTGGACCACGCGGGCGGCTCTATTTACTACATCAATACATTAAATTTAGGATTCGCCGCGGACGTTGCGACCTTTACCAATCGGCATCTGAAATTTCTGGGCGAGCCCGGGTATCTAGCCGGAGTGCTCGTTTCCCTGGCCCGTCTGCGCCGCCGCCCGTTTCCACTGCGGGCGGACGGAGAGCGCGACGACCGTCGCTGCCTGTTCGTTGCCTTTAGCAATAGCAAGTATACTGGCGGTAAAATGATGATCGCGCCGCAAGCCTCAATAGACAGCGGCACGATCGAATACGTTCACTGGGGGCCGATCGGCCGCCTGGGCCTGGTGCGGAATCTGCCGACTCTTTTTACCGGCGAGCATATCCGGCACCCGATGGCTTCGAGGCGCACGGCGGGGCGGATCGAATTTGATTTGAAAAATCCCGTCGACGTGGTTGTCGATGGAGAAGTGCTGACGCTCGAGGCCGAGTCGCTGGAAGTGCTGCCGGGCGCGCTTGATGTGATGGTATGAACGGAGAAAGCGAACAACCGATTCTCGCGCCGGCGGCGGCAGAGGCCGCCGGCGAGCAGGGCCTCCGGCGCGCGTGGGCCATTGCGCGCAGCACGTGTCATTGGTTGCTCTCCGCGGCGTTTTTCTTTCCCGTGAGCAGCTTTCTCCTTCTGCTTGGCATCCTGATCGATCCCCGAAGAAATGACGGCGCGCAACGCATGCTCTGCCGCGTTACGATGAAACTTGCCGGGGCAAAGCTCGTAGTTCGGCGCGCGCCGGGATTCGACCCGGCGCGGACCTGCTTTCTTCTCGTCAATCACGTTAATTTATTCGATCCCTTCGTCCTGTATGCCACGGTTCCGCAGTTTTTCCGCGGGCTGGAACTCGAATCGCACTTTCGCATTCCCGTGTACGGCTGGATGATGAAACGCTTCGGCAATGTTCCCGTGCCGGACGTGAACCGGCCCTCCGACCTGAAGCGCATGTGGCGGCTGACGCGCGCGGCGCTCGATTCCGGAGTGAGCCTCGCCGTTTTTCCGGAAGGGGCGCGAACGCTCAATGGCCGAGTCAGCCCGTTCAAAGACGGGGTATTCCGGATGGCATTGCAATTCGGGACGCCGATTGTTCCGGTCAGCGTCGTCGGCGCGTTTGAATTTAATAAGAAAACAAGCTGGCTGATCCGGCCGGGCACCGTCACCGTGTATTTGCACGATGTGATTGAAACGAAGGACCTGAGGAAGGAAGATTTCCCGGCGCTGCGCGACCGCGTTCACGCGATCATCGCGGCCCCGATTGAAGAGTCTGGCGTGTCCGGGGCGAAAACCAAGAGCGCGGCCTAACGTCCGTCCACAGATAAGCCCGAATGCTTGATTAAAGCGAAAGCCGGATTCCCGGGAGAGTGCGGCCGGCCTTGGTCTCCTGCCAAGTGTGGAGAATGCGGTGGATGACGGTCAGCGTTGCAACGATGGCGATCACCCAGAGCGCAGGGGCCATGCGGTTGAACAAGCCGCCGAGGATCAGCAGGACCATTCGCTCAGGGCGCTCCATGAACCCAACTTTGCAGAGAGGGATCAAGGATTCGGCGCGGGCGCGCGAATAGCTGACCATTACCGATCCGGCCGTCGCTACCGCCGAAAGGACGACGTAGGAAGTCCGCTCAGCCACTGCGTAATACACCAGCAGACCCATGTAGAGGGCCATATCCGAATAGCGGTCCAGCGTGGAGTCGAAAAACGCGCCGAACGCCGTGACACGCTTCTCCCGGCGCGCCACTTGTCCGTCCAGCATATCCAGAAACGCGGCGAAGAATATCACCATGGCCGCGGAGCGGAATTTTCCGATCGCAAAGAGGAAGGCCGCCCAGCAGTTCACCAGGAGCCCGAAGAAGGTAAGCAGATTCGGATTGATCCCGGTCGACGCGACTACGTCCACAATCTTTTCGAGCAGCCAGCGGCCGCCTTCGCCAATTTTTCGCGTGATCATGATTTTTGCGGCGTCATCCCCTGCCGTCGTGATGGAATGATACGCCAGCGGCCCGTCATCTCTCAAGCGGGATGCCTGAATCTGCGGTCAATCTTGACTCTCGAAGGGAACCCGGCGTAACCTTCCACGTACAGTTTTCATATCTTATCGGAATTTACGGAAATCGATTTGAGGAGGACGCTCGATGAAGCGACGTATTGGAGTACTTGCGGGTCTTGTATTCATGCTGGCCGCCGGGAGTGTGTTGCTGGCTCAAAGCAGTCCCTTTGTGGGCACCTGGCAACTGAATGTCGCGAAATCAAAATTTAATCCTGGACCGCCGCCGCAAAGCCAGACGCGCACGTGGGACGCATCGGGAATGGTGACGGCCAAGGGAGTCGGCGCCACGGGAAAGCCTTTCTCATACGGCTATACCATTAAAGGCGACGGAAAAGAGTCTCCGACGATGGGCGGGATCCCAAATAAAGCCGACATGATTTCCACCAAGAAAATCGACGCCAATACGTACGAAGCCAAGTTTACAAAGGGCGGCAAGCAAATCGAGACCACCACGTTCAAGGTTTCCAACGGTGGCAAGACCTTGACGATTCACGCCATGGGCAGCCCCGATGCGGGCTTTGTCGAGAACGTGCAGGTACTGGACAAGCAGTAGAGGCTTTCAGTTGGCGACTCATTTGGAATAACTTCACTGTGCAGAGTCGGCGGCGCCCATCAGCGGCTTTGGGGAATCAAAAAGCTTCCGGGAATTTTCCCATCGAGCGTTGCCAGTTGAGCGCCGTTGGCTTTAGCCAATTCCAAAAGATGGCCATCCGTCGTCTGTTTCGGACTTTTTACCCATTTTGGAAGATGAGAGATGTCATTTCCATCCGGAATGAATGTGCAATGGATCAAATCGCTGGCCTTCCACCGAAGAAGTAATTCGCGCGCCTGGAAAACTGAAAATCGGTATTGCTGAGCCTGGCTCAGCACTCGGACAAATCCCAACTCAGTGATCGAACAGGTCGCCAATTCCGGAATTCCTTTCTTCGCCAGGCGAGCCACCCAAGCCGCCACCCGAGCGTGGAATTCGTGATGAAGCACACCCAGCGCCAGCAGTGAATTCACATCCAGAAGATACTTCATGGAAATTCGGCCAGGATTTCGCGCACCTGCTCACTCGTCAGCTTGGCCGCATCCGCCCCCGCCGTCAAGACAGGCAATCCGGTGGCGTGATCTCTGACGATGCGCGCGCTTCCGCGCCGCACGCGCCGAAGGATCAGGATGATCCTCTCGCCTTCGAGTTCGGCATCGAGGGAATCGCCCGGCTGAAGACCGAGCCTCCGCCGGATCGGACTGGGCAGGACGACCTGCCCTTTGGTGGAAACCTTCGTTCGCATGGTAAGACAATCTTACCTTAAATGACCTGCCTCGACAAGCACGCCTGACAGGTGCCCCAGGATTTGAAGTTGGGGTGCCCCGTCCTTCGGGTTTTGAAGGGCGGGGTTTTTGACGTGGATCGCGGGCTGGCCCTCAGCGCAGGGGATCGATGCGAATCAAAAATAAATTCTTCGCGCGGGCCGAGGCGGACAACGGCAGTCGCCGGTAGCAACTTAAGGTGATGAAGTCGAGATGGCGTTGCCCATATCTGCGATGAAGTCCTTTGGGCATGGCAAGTCGAACCAAAAGCCCCGCCCTTCCAAACTCGAAGGACAGGGCACCCCAAGTTCAAAATCTTAACTCACATTAGACGTACTGGAGTAGTATTACACCATGGTGAGGAGACGATCGTGCCGGAGGGAAAAGGGCGGGCCACCCGCCAAACATTTACTGGGTTGGTGTCAGCTGTTTCAGAAGCATTTTCCTGGTCAAGGCTGGTGAGCTACATGAAGCGTTTTCTAATTGAACTTTTAGGGGTCGCGGTCGTTGCGATATGCTGTGCGATTTTCGGGGCGGGTGTAGGCTTTCTGCAGGGAGAGATCGTGGCTCGCGGAGACGACAAGATTTATCAGGTCACGTTTGCAGGTGGAGCTGCGATGATTGGTGCGGCCATTGCTTTTTTCTTGGGACCAATGCTTCTCTACGCCCTCAATCGCCAAATGCTATTTGTGCGATTTTGTTACATAGGCGTTGCGACTCTGCTCACGGGCTGCCTTGTTGGCTGGCTTTCTTCGAGGCATCCGAATAGTCCTGGATGGGCGTCAATGTTTGTGACGCCTATTGCAGCAATCATCTTCGCCGTCCTATTCGCGCGAGAACAGAGTCCGGCAAATACGCGGACGCCGGGATGACGGTTGTCATCACGGGAGCTTTTAGGCGGGTGGCCCGGGGTTTGTCGTCGAACTTGGGGTGCCCCGTCCTTCGTTCTTAGAAGGGCGGGGCTTTTGACTTGGTTCTCAAGATTTGAATCATCTGACAGAATCGATGCCAACCCCTGCGGGGCCCCGTAGAACACCTGAGTCTGGCTAATGCGAGCGTTCGTCCATCCAGGCATACATCCGGCGAACTCCTCTAATCTCCACGCCCACTCCCTGAATTTGCGGGAAATCGCCTTTGTGGGATGTCATATCCACCTTTTGAACGGCCTGTTCGGGAGTGAGGCCCTGTTTGCGAAGTTCCGTGACCTGAGCCATAAAATCCTTCAGGTAGCCCTGATACGCGGTGATCAGGGACTTGTCGTGAAACGGCACGCCGTGTCCGGGCAGATCGGTGGCAAAATCCAGCTCTTTGAGCGCATCGAGCGTTTTGAGCCATTCGTCGAACATAGCGTCACCCATGTAAGCGGGTTGCGTTTCCATTATGTCTCCGCTGCAGACGATTCGTTCTTTGGGCAGGTAGACGATCGTGTCGCCCTGCGTGTGCCCTCGCCCAAGGAAGAGAAGCTGAATTTCGCGCTGGCCCTGAAACAGCGTCATTTTCGAGGTATAGGTCATCGTAGGCGGCGTCGGCTTCAGCTTCTTGAATTCTTCGAGGTCAGCTTGCTTGGCTGCAAGTTGCTTCTCGAGCGTGGCCCGCTTGGCGGGATCTTTTTCGTCGCTCACTTGTTTTTTGAGCGCGTCGGCCTGATTTGATGTGTTCGTCAGTGCCGTCACGAAGGGCTCGCGATGGTAGACATCGAGATCGGCGATTGCGTGGCGAACGTATTCGTGACCGATGATTTGAACTTCGGGCCCGAAAATGGAATTGCCGGCGGTGTGATCATAGTGAAAGTGCGTGTTGACCACCCAGCGGACAGGCTTGTCCGTGATCAATTTAATGTCCTCAAGAAGCGCGCGCGCCGCCGCGGGGGTTGTCCCAGCATCAACGAGAAAAACGTCATGATCGCCGACGATGATCGTGTGATTGCCGCCAGTGGCCATCAGGCTACTGGAGGTGGTGTAGTACACACCGTCGGCGATCTTTTCAAACGCGTAGACTTTGCCGGTCGTCACGGGCCCGCTGGACCGCGTCGTGCCTCCACTCTGGCCTGCGGCTCGCGGTTCAAAAGAAAATACCGCGAGAACTGCGAAAACCAGACTGATCGCAACCACGTGCATTCTTACTTTCATGCGTCGCCTCCTGAAGATACGACCCGGGCCCTTGCCTGCCTGGATTTCACGTTCGGACGTTCGGCTGGCGGGCAATATACACCTTGCGGCCATTTCAAAGATTGTGGAAATTGGCCAAAGGGCCGTTCCGGTTGGAGCTGGAGCTTCAGGGCCCAAAGGCCTCAATGTTGCGTCTCTGGGCGCCCGACCTGAAGGTCGGACCTCCGTAAAGGCCAGGCCATTTTCAAGTATGGGGACGATTTGAACGAAGGGCAGTACTCTGGCCGCTCGCTACTTGACCCATTCCTCGCCTGCCCGCTATCATGCTTGTCTCTGCTAGGCGGTTGTCTTCCCGTTGGGCCTGTAGCTCAGGTGGCTAGAGCGCGCCCCTGATAAGGGCGAGGTCGGTAGTTCAAGTCTACCCAGGCCCACCAATTCCAGAGGTTGGATGATGGAAGTCAGTCCGGATATTTCACGATGCATCTATCTCTGTTTTAGTTCTCGTTTGCTTAACGCCTGCAAAAAGTATGTTCCGCGATCTCAGTAGGACAGGCTTCTAGCCTGTCTGGTTTTGATTTTCAATGGATTGGGACGGAGACAGGCCGGAAGCCTGTCCTACTCAAAACAGAAACTTGGCCCGCTTATTTGCTGGCGCTGGCAGACTCGGTCGGGACGCTACGCGAAGATAGGTAGGCGGCAATTGCCACCATGTCGTCCGTGGTTAGATTGGCGACAACGGGTTTCATCAAGCTCGTCCATACTCCGGAGCGAGTGCCGCTCTGGATGTCGTAGAGTTGGCGTACCAGATAGGTGGGGGAGCGGCCCGCAATCCCTGGAACGGGGCCGAGACCCTGCAAATCGGCGGCGTGACAAATGGTGCATTGCGTTGTTTTGCCGGGGCCGCCATGCATGACGAGCGCCTCGCCTTTCTTGATGCTGCCCACGGGCACGTACGCGATAAATCCGGATCGCGGGTCTCGAAGCTCCGTGGTCGCGGCCGCGTTCACGGGCGATTCGATGATTCGCTGGCCGATCGGCTCCGTGGCGTCGCCTTCGAGCTTGATGAACATGCCGTTCTGGATGCGCGTCTTCGGCACGGTCTCCGTCTCGATGACCTTGATCCAGGGGGTCCACTTCATCGAGGAAAAGTAGCGGGCGGCGGTCCGCATCTCGTCGTCCGTCATGGCCTTTGCGAAATCTATCATGAACTGCGTGTTGGGTTTTCTGGGATCCGCGCTCTTTCTCTCGCCGTTCTTGAATTCCGCCATCTGCTGCAAAATGTAGTCGTAGGAGAGGCCTGCGATTCCCGCGTTTTCAGTTCGGCCCTTGCCGTTGGGGTAATGGCAGAGGCCGCAGGCTCGCACTTCCGGTTTCTTGCCGCGCGCCACGATTTCCGGCATCGGAGGGTGATCGCCGGGGTACCAGTCCGCGGGGCCGTAGCCGTCGCGTATCTGTGTGATGGTAAAGGAAAATGTGCTCCCGGGCAGATGTCTGAGCGTGCCGTCATCGGCCTCGGGAACGCCAGCCGAGGCGGGCTTTGGGGCGCCCGCTGAGAAGTCAACGGGCGTACTAAAACCGTAGGCCCATGCGGGAGGAGCAGCAGGCTTGCTTTCCTGTTGCGGTGGTTTCGCCATGGTTGCAGGCGCTAAACACATCGCGAGTACCAGGGCCCCGGCGCAATTTCTCATGAGTTCTCCTGCCTCTTATCGATTTGCTGTATGGCCCGCTGCGAAATATAAGTGATTGAATCACGAGATTGCGTGCAGAAACAAGGCCATAGATTGAAACCTGTTGAGCGTTGCGCTTTTAGGGCTTGCATGCTAAAAGTCACTTGGGGGTGCCTGCTTGAAGCGAATATTCACAATCTCCTCGATTCTTACCGTGGGAATTCTGGTCTGGGGCGCTCCTCTGTTCGCTCACCACGGGACGGGCGTCGCTTATCAACAGGATAAAACGATTACGCTTCAGGGAACCGTGACGGATTGGATCTGGGCCAATCCACATTGCGCTATTTTATTCGACGTGAAGGATGAGCAAGGTACCGTGGTGCATTGGGGCGCCGAGCTCGGTAATCCGCACCAGCTGTCCAGCGCGGGCTTTTCCAGGGACGTACTGAAGCCGGGGGACAAAGTCACGGTGGTGGGCCATCCGTCCAGGAACGGCGCGCCCCGCCTGGAATTCGATCATGTGACGCTGGCGGATGGGCATACCCTTACGACGAAGAATGTGAAGGGGAACGGCGAGAAAGCGGACACGGATTATCAATAGTGGCAATATGCTGATTCGGTTCAATATCGTTCTGGGACTCTCCTCGCCATTGTTCCGCGAAATCCGAATTTGAGACTCGTTCTCTTTGAGCCACCGAAGGAGTTTGAGGATGCGCAATCGCTTCTTTCATGCGGTAATAATCGTGCTGGCTCTCACCGGATTTTCCAGTGGCGCGCTCGCCCAAACTTACGGCACCAGAGGCTACTCGCCGGGCGCCTGGAAGCCGAACGAATTACCGAAAGAAGTTTCCAACCCCAAGCCATTCAACCCGCACGATCTTTCCGGAGTCTGGTCCACGCCTACGACCGCTGGATATTTTGAACGGCATTCCCTGAACGACAAATGGATCGACGTCAAGGATAAGTCAGTTCCCCCGCAGATGAGGTCAAACACCACACCTCCGCCGATGACAGAGTGGGGAAAGGCGAAATTTGACGCCAATAAAGTGAGCTATGGCCCGAGAGCGGTCGAGCCGGAGTTGAACAACGATCCGGTTTCGCAGTGCGAACCGCTGGGGTATCCGCGCGATTTGTGGGAGGCTAACCTAAGGCCCTTTGAATTTATTCAGACGCCTGACCGGGTACTCCAACACATGCAATACCATGACGCCTGGCGCACGATCTGGACCGATGGCCGGGCGCTTCCCAAGGACCCTGATCCTGCCTGGTATGGATATTCCGTGGGGCACTGGGACGGTGACACTTTCGTCGTCGAATCGATAGGCTACGATGATCGGACCTGGCTCGATCATTTCGGCAATCCACACAGCGACCAGATGCGCCTTGTCGAGCGCTACCGGCGCGCCGACAAGGACACCTTGCTGCTCGACATGACGCTCACCGATCCAAAAACCTACACGAAGCCTTGGGTGGCCGAGACGATCACCTATGTGAATGCGAAAGCGGCCATTTTTGAGGAGATTTGTTCCCCTTCGGAAGAACACCGGTTCAACAATGAAATTAGGGATTCCAGCGTGGTGAAGCCCAAGCCTTAGTCCGAATCTCTGTCAAAGCTCTTCCAGCATGGCAAGTGGAACAGGCTTCAGCCTGTGAGGTTTTGCGCATGCGAGAATGAACCCCACAGGCTGAAACCTGTTCCACCAGGTCAAACTACTTCCACGTGCTGGCGATTATTTCATCCATTTTGCTTATGCCCCACTCAAGATTTTCTCCCGGAAGAAATGCCGCTACGTAGCGATCCGGACGGATCAGGGCCAGGCCCGGAGGCAGATAATTCATGGAACGAGAGATTTCGCCTTCCGCATCGGATACGCTCGTGACTCCATTTGGAACGGGCGTCGTATCGCCGTGGGCGCGGATTGCGACTTTTTGAATTCTCATCGGCTGCCATAAATTTTGGGGCAGGCGTTCAAACAGACTCGGTGAAGTTTGCGGCAGGGAGACCAGCGCAAAATTATTGCCCAGAAATTCATCGAGCAGAGCTGTACGTTCGGCGCCGCGAACTTCCGGTTGCGGGAAAAGCCTTCCGACCAGTTGAGCCGCGCCTCGCCGGTCACCGCGCGCGAGGAAGCCCGCATCGAACCGGGGCTTGGGTTTGTATTTCATCTCCGCGAAATAAGCGCGCGCGGGCGGTACGACGCTCAGCAACCGAAAAGCAGCCTGCAAAGCAAACGCGCTCCAGAAGCTGCGGGGCATCATGACTTTTCCCATCCGCAGTGCCAGCAGAATCATTTCCCAGGCGTGTTTGCGGCGCTCCTGTTCGTAGGTGTCGAGCAGGCGCTGTCCCAGCCGCCCTTGAATGACCGCCGCGAGTTTCCAGGAAAGGTTATGCGAGTCGCGGATCCCGCTGTTCATTCCCTGCCCGGCAAAGGGAGGAGTGAGATGCGCGGCGTCGCCAACAAGGAAAATGCGGCCATCTCGCCAGCGGTCCGCCATGCGCGCATGAAACGTGTAGACGCGGCTGCGGCGGAGCGGAGTGTGCTCTTCACCATGCGGGCTCAGCAATTTTCTCGTGAATTCGGGAGAGGTAACCTCGGGCTCGGTTTCGCCTTCCTGCAGCATGAATTCAAAACGCCGTGTGCGATCCGGTCCGGGAAGCGAGAGGCACGGCCTCGCCGGATCGCAAAAAACTTTCGTATCGCGCGTGGGGTCGCGGGTTTCTTCCAGGTCCAGGATGAGCCAGCGTTCATGAAATGTGGAGCCGGTGAGCTTGATCCCGAGTTTTTCGCGGACGAAACTTCGCCCCCCATCGCAAGCAACGAGGTAAGGCGTGGAAACCTCGGCCAGACTTCCATCGGCGCGCCGCAGGACCAGTTCGATATATTCCGGACCTTGCTGAAAGTCGATCAATTCGGTGCTGAACCATGCCTCGGACCGGGTTTCGCGGACCGCGTGCGTGCAGAAATAATCCCGCAACTGTTGCTCGAATATCGGCTGGCGAAACGCATTCCGGCGCGGATAGCCATATTCCTTCGCGGTGGGGCGCACCTGCAGAAAACACGATCCTCCCGCGCTAAAATACTCAGACCCGTAACCAAGCACGACGCGTGAAACAACGGCGTCGATAACGCCGATCGCCTGCATTGTCCGGAGCGATTCGTCGTCAATCGAAACCGCGCGTGGTTCCTGGACAGTCGTCTCGTTCCGCTCGATGAGCAAAACGTCGACGCCATAACGCGCGAGGAGATTTGCGGTCGTGAGCCCGTTTGGGCCTGCACCTACAACGACGACCGGCCATTCCTTATCTGGTCTCATAAGGTGGCGAGGATCAATTCCGCTTGGACTACAAGGCGCGGCTAATTAGGGAGTCCTGAGTCGCCTTACGATTTCCGGCGAAAATTGCTGAAAATGTTTCAGGTTCCATGTGTAAATGCTCTCTGCTTTCGCCTTCATTGCGCAACGCCCCAACAACGCGTCGGACGTAGTGCCACCGACAACCCCTGCCACCGCGGCCTCCTTCAAACTGTCGTAGTACTCGTCGGCTGTCAACGTAATCATGGTCAGGCGTTCAACGATATTCTCCAAAAACAGCATCACTTGCTCGCCGCTCAAACGAAGGCTTCCAGGCAATCGGGTTGCGGTCGCATAGAATTCCGCAAGACTATGCGCTCCGCAACATCCTTCCTTCTTGTCAGCTTCGAGAAAGGCTCGCAGGCTTGCTTCGTGATGCATGTGCTCTTCAAAAAAGCATGGAAGCAACACGGAAGTATCGAAGAAAAACTTCATGAGCGCTTGCCGAGGATTTGATTTTCGCGTTCCTGGCGGACCTCTTGAACGGTCTTGTCGACAACTTCCTGGCTGAAAGGCTCTCCCGAACGGTAAACCCAAATACCGTGCTTCTTCCGAAGTTGGCCGTGTCCTCGCGTGGGGCGCAAGGTGATTTGATCACCGGAACTTTCCACTTCGAGGGTATCCCCTGCCTGCAACTGCAATTCGTCGCGGAGTGGCTTCGGGAGAACGATTCTCCCGGCCTTATCAAGGGTCAACCGTCCAGTCATTATGCCATTTTACAATGGCATTTCCCATTTGTAAATGCCATTCCATATCTGTTTACAAATCAATGAGTTGAACAAGCCGTCGCCTAACTTGTCCTACTTGATGGCGATGGGATTCACGGGAGATCCAACCGCCCGGGTAATCGGCAGCGGCGGGGCGCAGAAAAAGAATTCGTACACGTGGTCCTGCGCGCAATCCGCCGCCAGATCTTTCAGGTAAAAAATTTCGCCCATGCTGATGCCGATCATGGGGATGACCACCCAGTGCCAGGGCTGGCTGGCGCAGCGCTCGTTTCGTTTGGCCGGACTTCGCAGCCCCAGGTATCCGCGCAGATCGCGGCCATGTCCGTGCTCCGAATCCACTCGGCGGTTTCAAAGCGCAGGCCGGGCGCGTTGCCGCCCGCATAGCCTTCCCAATTGCCGGCGCTCAGGCAGCGCTCCATGTGCCCCGTCCGGACGATCACGAAATCGCCCTTGCGAATTTCAACGCCCTGCGCGGCGGCGCATTTTTCTAGTTCTTCGGTGCCGATGCCGTAGCCGTCCTCGAGCGAGTCCACGCCCTTATACCGGGCCACATCCAGAAGCACGCCGCGGCCGACCATTTTGTCCTTCACCTTCTCGATGCCGTTTTTCTGCGCGCCGTTTGAATCGACCAGGCGCGCATCGTAGCCGTTCCACATTTTCTCGCCGTAGAAAACGTGGCCCAGCGCGTCCCACTGCGTGCCGCATTGCAGCGGCATGGAAACCATGTCGTCGGCATATCGTATCCCGATGGATTCCTGGCGGCCGGCGACCGCGTCGGTTCCGGTCGCCAGCATGGTGTGGATGGGATTGAAGCGATTGCCCCACAGGCCGCTCTGCGGGCCGTTGCTGTCAAAATTGAGCGCCAGCGAAAACACTTTTCCTTTGCGGATGAGGCCCGCCGCGTGGACGATGTCTTGCGGCGAAATATTGTTCAGCGTGCCGGCTTCGTCGTCCGCGCCCCAGCGCCCCCAATTTTTCAAGCGTTCCGACGCGGACTGGATATCCTGGAGCGTTACCTTGTCTTTCGAAGTCGTCATGAGCCTCAGTCCTCTATGGGATGATGAAAAATTATTTGCGCAAATTTCAAGATTACCACGGCAGGATATTACATTCCTGCGCGTCAACGATCCTGCTCAACCTTTGCTTGGACGATCTCCGCGGGTCGTGGAGCGTCCAATTCTTGTTCAATCGCCTCCAACGAACGGCCTTTTGTTTCCTTTCCGATAAAAATGTAAGCGAAGCCCGCGAGCGCGAACCACGCTGCGAGATAGGAAAATGAAGGCAGGAGCGCCGCCACCGACGCTTTCGGGGTGATGAGGTTCGAGGAACCAACGATGAGCGCGAGGCCCAGCGGCCCGATCACCTTTCCGAGCCCGCCGAATCCGTAGGCCGAGCCCATGCCGGTCGTGCGCAGCGCGACAGGCCAGACTTCGGCGGAATACGGGCCAACGATGGCAAAGCCTCCGTCGGCAAACGCGTTGTTCACGATCAGCAGAAGCCAGAATACCGATATAGTCCCAAAAAAAACGTTATGGTAAAGCGCTGCCGCAACCATGAGGATCGCCGCCCCGAAACTGGCGATGGCCCCGGACCCCCTCCTGCCGATCGCGTCTGATAAATAAGACAATCCGATGCGCCCGAACAGGCCCGCAAAATTGACGAAGATGAGCAGGAAGGAGGCCCGCGCGGGCGTGACCCCGAGGAGTTGGACCAGCAAGGTAGGAACCCAGAGAGTGAGCCCGTAATAGCCCGTCTGCGCCCCTAGATTCGTGATCCAGGAAACGGCCAGGCTCCTCGGGTACCGAAAGATGTCCGAGAGCCGCGACATGGGCTGCCTCTGCCCCTCCGGCGCCAGTGCATCGATTGTGATGCTCGCAGGGTCCATTTCCAGGGCCCATGCCAGCGATTTCCTGGCTTCGTCGATCCGGCCCATTTGAATGAGCCAGCGAGGCGATTCCGGCACCCAGGCGCGGATCAGCAGCGTGAGAAGCCCGGGAACCATTCCGATGGCAAAAAGACCACGCCAGCCCACATACGGCGTGGCATACGCGCCGAGCGCCGCGCCCAGGAGGACGCCGATCGGGACTGCTGCCGTAACCAGGCCGCCGACCATCCCCCGCTTCGAGGCCGGGACGAACTCCTGTACCAGCGGGAGGTCCACGCAGTACAGGCCTCCGACACCAAAGCCGATCAGAAAGCGGAAGACCGAGAGAAAAATCCAGGCGTTGTCGGGGGTAAACGTCAAGATGCCCGTGGCAACTGAAAAATTGACCACCGTCATGAGGAAAACCTTGCGGCGACCGATCTTGTCCGCGAGCCAGCCGTAAAACACGGCGCCGAACATGGCGCCAAACCCCGAAGACAGCAGGATGACGGCGGACTGGCCGAAGGTGAGCTTCCACGGACCGGCGATGAACGCGACGACGTAGCCGATCAGGAAGTAGTCGAAAAACTCGAGCATGTCCCCCAATACGGCGGCCGTGATGATCCGGCGCTGATTGCTGGTCAGCTTTGTTTGCTGCTCGAGGTATTGGAGCATGTCAGGTTTAGTTCCGGCGGATCATACACCACAGGGGTTCAGTAGGACAGGCTTGAAGCCTGTCTGCTTTGAGTGTAAAGCCAGCAAAATTCAAAACCAGACAGGCTGAAGCCTGTCCTACTTGCTCAATGCAGAGCATTTAGATTTTGCATGGTCAATCGTGGGGCGCTTCGCTATGATTCGCATGGGCGCGGCACAAGTCCGCGGGGGCGGTTCAGCGACGCCATATGCATCTCACGCCACGGGAAATCGACAAACTCATGATCGCCACGGCGGCGGAGCTCGCCCGCAGGCGGCGGGCGCGCGGGCTGCGGCTGAATTATCCCGAAGCGATCGCGCTCATTACCGCTGACCTGCTGGAAGGAATCCGCGACGGCCGCTCGGTTTCCGAGCTCATGGAATTTGGGGCGACGATTTTGAAGCGGGATGACGTGATGGAAGGCGTGCCGGAAATGGTGGAAGAAATTCAGGTGGAAGGAACTTTTCCCGACGGCACAAAGCTCGTGACTGTGCATCATCCGATCCGCTGAGTAGTGGCGCATGCTTTAGCTTGTGGAGGTTTGACTTTACAAGGACGCACCCTCCACAAGCTAAAGCATGTGCCACTGGGAGGTGTCCGATGATTCCCGGAGAATATCTGTTGGCCGAAGGCGATGTGATCGCCAACGAAGGCCGCCGCGAAATCGAACTCGAAATTGCCAACACGGGAGACCGCCCCATCCAGGTCGGCTCCCATTTCCATTTCTTTGAAGTGAATCGCGCGCTGCGATTCGACCGCGCCGCCGCATTCGGCATGAGGCTGAATATTCCCGCAGGGACCGCGGTGCGATTTGAGCCCGGCGACTCGAAGAGAATTACGCTGGTTGAACTCGGCGGCTCCAAGCACGTGTACGGCCTCAATGGCCTGACGAACGGGCTCGCCGATGAATCAACCAAGCCGGGGGCGCTGAAACGAGCGGCCGAACAAGGTTTTTAGGGTTGCTCATTCAAGTGTAGGGGCACGGCATGCCGTGCCCCTACGAGGATGCGACGAATAGACCCATGAGCCTGAAAATTCCGCGGCGGCAGTATGCGGACCTCTACGGACCAACCACCGGCGACCGCGTTCGCCTGGCCGATACGGAATTGTTCATCGAAATAGAAAAAGACCTCACGACTCCGGGCGAAGAAGCAAAATTTGGCGGCGGCAAAGTGATCCGCGACGGCATGGGACAATCCTCGGCGGCGACATCCGCGGACGGCGTTCTCGATCTTGTCATAACGAATGCGGTGATCGTGGATCACGGCGGGATCTACAAAGCCGACATCGGAATCCGCAACGGACGCATCGTGGGAATCGGCAAGGCCGGAAATCCCGACATCATGGGCGGCGTCACGGCCGGTATGGTCATCGGAGCGGGAACGGAGGTGATCGCCGGCGAAGGAAAAATCGTGACGGCCGGCGGAATCGACGCCCACGTCCATTTTATTTGTCCGCAGCTTGTCGAGACCGCGCTTTCCGGCGGCCTGACGACGCTAATCGGCGGAGGCACAGGCCCGGCCACCGGCACCGACGCCACGACGTGCACGCCCGGCCCGTGGAATATGCATCGCATGCTGGAGTCCGCCGATGGTTTTCCCATCAACCTGGGATTCCTCGGCAAGGGAAATTCCTCCTCACCCGAGCCGCTGCGCGAACAGATCGAAGCAGGCGCGATTGGCCTGAAGCTGCACGAAGACTGGGGCACGACTCCAGCGGCCATCGACTGCGCGCTTTCGGTCGCGGAAGAGTTTGACGTGCAGGTCGCAATTCACACGGACACGATCAACGAAGCCGGCTACGTGCAGGATTCGATCCGCGCCTTCAAAGGAAGGACGATCCACACGTATCACACCGAAGGCGCGGGCGGCGGGCACGCCCCCGACATCATAAAAGTCTGCGGCGAGCCGAATTGCCTGCCGTCTTCGACGAATCCCACGATGCCTTTCACGGTGAACACACTGAACGAGCATCTCGACATGCTCATGGTGTGCCATCACCTGAGCCCGTCGATTCCGGAAGATGTGGCCTTCGCGGAATCGCGCATCCGCGCCGAGACGATTGCCGCCGAGGATGTGCTGCACGATCTGGGCGCGATCAGCATGATGTCCTCGGATTCGCAGGCCATGGGACGCATCGGCGAAGTGATTACGCGCACGTGGCAGACCGCGGACAAGATGAAACGCCAGCGCGGTCCGCTCGCCGGAGAAAAATCTGGGAGCGACAATGTGCGGGTGCGCCGGTACGTCGCGAAGTTCACCATCAATCCCGCGATTGCTCACGGCATCGCGCACGAAATCGGCTCGGTCGAAACCGGAAAGCTCGCGGACCTCGTTTTGTGGAAACCGGCATTTTTTGGCGTGAAGCCCGAGATGATCGTCAAGGGCGGGATGATCGCGTGGTCGGCCATGGGCGACGCGAATGCGTCAATCCCAACGCCGCAGCCCGTGATTTACCGTCCGATGTTCGGCAGCTTTGGAGGCGCGCTGCACTCGACGTCGCTCACGTTTATGTCCAGGGCCGCGGTGAGCGCGGGCTTGCGCGAGAAGCTTGGCCTTAAAAAGGGTGCCGTCGCTGTGAATCACTGCCGCGGGCTCACGAAACGGAACATGATCAATAACGACGCCCTGCCGCGCATTGAGGTCGACCCGGACACATACGAAGTGCGCGCGGACGGCGTGCTCCTCACCTGCGAAGCCGCGCAAGTCCTGCCCATGGCGCAGCGTTATTTTCTTTTCTGAAGTGACGAGCTCGAAATTTGAGGACGCGGGTGCCGCACCCTTTGCGGTTTTCAAAGGGTGCGGGTTTAGATTCAAGAACAATCGAGAAGGTAAGCGAGGGCCAGTCCGAAAATCCGCACCCTTGCAAAGGCGGCAAGGATGCGGCACCCGGCCCGGAGGGGAAATCGCCAGCTTAATGTGGGGGAATACGCTCATCATCCATCGCTTGCATACCTCTGCAAGCCACGAGGAATTGCGAGGAAAAGAAGAGGATAAACTCGTTTTCACCTGGGAGCAGCGCCGCTGGATGCGAGGACGATTTACAACGCAGCGCGGCCGCAAAATCGGCATCGCGCTTCCCACCGGCACGATTCTTCCGCATGGGACGGTCCTGTACGTCGCCGCGGATTGGTACTTGAAGATAGAAGCCGCCATCGAGGCCGTCCTCGAAGTTTTTCCGGCGGACTACAGCGAAGCGGTGAAGATTGCTTTTGAAGTGGGCAATCTCCATTTTCCACTGGCACTCGTGGAAAGCAAACTTCTGGTCCCGGACGACCAAGTGATGGTCCGCTTGATGGAACGGCTAGGAGCGCGGTGGGAACGGCGCCAGGCAATTTTTGATCCGATTGGAAACGCGCAACTGCACCAACATGAATCGATTTCTTAGCCTGCTTCAGTTTGCAGACGGGCTCTTCCCCGCGGGAGCTTACGCGCACTCGTTTGGCCTCGAGGCCTGCGTGCAATCCGGCGAAGTGTGCGATGCCGTGGGAGTCGAGGCATTTCTGCGCGCGTATTTGGAAGGCTGCGCCGGACCCACCGATGCGGTCGCCCTTGTTTGCGCTCGGCGTGCAGCGGCCGCTCAAAACCTTGCATCCTGCGTGGGGCTCGACGAAATGCTCGACGCCATGAAAACAGCGAGTGAATTACGCGACGCCAGCCGCCAGATGGGCAGACAGACGCTGCGCGTGGCGACTCACTTGCCATGCCATCCGATTCTCGAAGAATTTGGCCGGGCCGTTGCCGCGGAAATCACGCCGGGCCATCACCCGGTAGTTTTTGGAATGATCGGCGGAATCCTCGAATGGGACGCGCTCGAAATGACCAGCGCATATCTCTACTCGACGAGCGCGGCCCTGGTTGGCGCGGCTCTGCGGCTTCTGCCGCTCGGCCAACTTTCCGGCCAGCGCATCGTGTGGAACGTGCAGCCTCTTATCGCGACGATCGCGGAAGAAGTCCAGGACAAACACGAAGCGAATATCTGGTCCTTTGCTCCCGCACTCGAAATCGCCAGCATGCGCCACGCGCTGCTCGATGCGAGGTTGTTCCGCTCGTGATTTCCAAACCTCTCAAAATCGGAATCGGCGGGCCCGTCGGTTCGGGAAAAACCGCGCTCGTCGAATCGCTTTGCTCGCGGCTGAAAGCGGCGTATCAACTCGCAGTGATCACGAACGACATTTACACGCGGGAGGACGCGGAATTTCTCACGCGCCGCGGCGTCCTTCCGCCCGAGCGGATCGTCGGCGTCGAAACCGGCGGCTGCCCGCACACGGCGATCCGCGAGGACGCTTCGGTGAACCTCGAAGCTTCAAGCGCGCTCATGCGAAAGTTTCCTGACCTGGATATTCTGTTCATCGAGAGCGGCGGCGATAACCTTGCGGCCACGTTCAGTCCAGAACTTGTCGATGCCACGATCTACGTGATCGACGTGGCCGAGGGCGAAAAGATTCCGCGAAAGGGCGGGCCGGGCATCATGACGTCCGGAATGCTGGTGATCAACAAGATCGATCTCGCACCCTACGTGGGCGCGGATCTGGCAGTGATGGATCGCGATGCCAAACGCATGAGGGGAGAGAGACCCTACGTCTTCACCAATCTCAAAACCGGTTCAGGAGTGGACACGCTCATCGAATGGATCCGCCATTCCCTGCTCTTTGAATAGCCACCTGAGCGATAGGCGGAGCGATGAGCGGAACACTGGACGCGTCGGCCGCGACGGATTCCTGCGCCTGCGATTTGCGCGGAGCGGCGCGACGACGATCCTCGCCCAATCGCGTTTTTCCCTGCCATTGCAGGCGCTTACGCCGCTTACCCTCGCGGATGGTGCGTCCTACCTGATGCTTCTGAATCCGACGGGTGGAGTGCTGGGCGGCGACTATCTCACCACGGAAATCATTCTGGAATCCGAAACGCATGTTTGCCTGACTACACCCTCGGCGACGCGCATTTACCGGACCGCGGAAAAGCCCGCGACCCTGGAAACCCTCGTTTCTCTCGGCGAAGGAGCCACGCTCGAATATTTTCCCGACCACATAATTCCGCATGTGGGCTCCGCGCTCCGACAGTCCTTACGGGTGGAATTGGCGCGCGGCAGTCGCGCCATCCTTTTGGATTCGATGGCATCCGGCCGCGTGGCCCATGGCGAACGCTGGAGTTTCACGGAAATGGATTCGCGAACCGAAGTGTACGCATGCGGACGTACGGCCTACCTCAACCGCACAAAAATAGTTCCCGCGGCGAAATGTCCCGATCGCCTGGGATGGATGGAGGAATTCGATTACCTGTCGTGCCTCAGTGTGTTTGCGGACGGGTTCACGCGATGGAAAGAAGTTTGTGCCGCGTTGAATGAGGAACTAAAAGGCATGCCGGGAGTTCGGGGCGGAGCCACCCTGCTAAGCCAGGGGGGCTGCGTTGCACGCTTTCTCACGCGCTCCGCATCTAATATGACGCAGGCAAACAGGAAATTATGGGATGTGGCGCGGGGGCAGCTTGCTGGACTTTCCCCATTCGACCACCGAAAATACTGAGCCAATTCGATGACCACGCTCCTCGCCATCATGCTGTTGGGATTCGTTCTCGGGATGCGGCATGCCACCGATCCGGACCATGTCGTGGCCGTAACCACCATCGTCAGCCGCGAACGCACCATGCTCCACGCCGCTGTGATCGGCGCTCTCTGGGGACTTGGGCATACGCTCACGATCCTCGCCGTCGGCTCGGCCATCATTCTCTTCAAGCTCACCATCCCGCCGAGCATCGGCCTGAGCATGGAATTATGCGTTGGCCTCATGCTGATCCTGCTTGGCGTCTTGAATCTCACGGGCATTCTGCGCCGCGCGATCGAATGGATCAAAATCCGCCGCCTCGGCCCACGCGCGCATTCCCATGTAATGTACGGTCGCTTTATGATCCACACGCATGGCGAAGCCGGCGGAATGATGGCTATGGATTCAGCTTCCGTAGTGGGATGGACGCCGCAATGGTGGAAAAAATTGGGATTGTTTCACATCCTGCGCCCGCTGGTCGTGGGCGTCGTGCACGGCCTGGCCGGATCCGCCGCCGTAGCTCTGCTTGTCCTCACAACCATCACCCGGCCTTCGTGGGCCATCGGTTATCTGCTGATTTTTGGTCTGGGAACCGTTGCCGGCATGATGCTGATCACGGCGGCCATTGCGCTGCCCTTCGCGTATTCGATGCAACATTTCGCGAGCCTGAATCGTGGCCTCGCGGTGGCTTCCGGATTTGTGAGCGTCGCGTTTGGATTATTTCTTTGCTACCAGACGGGCTTCGTCGACGGATTGTTTACCGGCCATCCGAACTGGACGCCAAGGTAGGACAGGCTTCAGCCTGTCTGCTTTTTGCGCGTGGAAGCCTTAACCCCCGACAGGCTGGAAGCCTGTCCTACTATTTCGCGCCGCGAGGCGGCGCGAGCTCCACAGGCTTGCCATGCGGGGTGTGCCGGTACGCGTCTGCCCATGCTTCTTTGCGGGCGGCGAGGGCCGCGCGGTCGCTCAAACCTTTGGCCATGACCAGGCGCTCCAGAGTCGCGAGCCAATGCTCGTAGTAATGCGTGCCGTCATCAGGTTCGCCGCGATCGGCGGCGGCCTTTAATTCATCCGCGAGCGCCGCTGCCCATTCCTTCCAAGTGAAGTGCCCCTCTTCGGAGAGTTTGACGGCGAGCGCGAACGCCTGCGCCTCCCACGGCTCGCGAAATACCGGCCCACCGTCGTCGCGCGGCAGGCGTGGCAGGGCTGCGAGGCTCGCGGCATCGGGCGTGGAATTAAGCTGGCTCAAGGTAGTCATCCCACATTGAAAGATACACGGTATCTTGCGGCTTGGCCTGGTCTCCCCACAACTCACGCGCGGAAAAACGCACGGCGTAAAGATGTTGGGGATTTTCGCCGAGAAACTGCGCGTTAGTGTCCGGGAATACGAACACTCCATAATCGCGATCGATCGCGCCCAGTTTCCCGCGGGCGTAACGCGGCAAACGCGTGTGGCCCACGGGATTGATGTTGCGGGCGCGCACACGCTGGCCGGCCTGGAAGCGCGGTGCTACGGCAACATCTCGCTTTGTGGACGCGCCCAACGCCTCCGTATCGTGGATTTGCCTGGCCAAGAGCGGCGGAACCGCTTTGCTCGATCCGTGCGCCGGCTTACCGCTTTCGACCTCCGCCTGGGTGACCAGACCCCTTGCCGTCAGGAGATCCACGAGCCCCGCGTACCACTTTTCGTAGTAGCTCATGCGCAGGTATTCGGCTGGGGGAATCAGTTCTCTCGAGTAACGCGCGGCATCGATGTTCCATTTGTGCCACGCGCCCGTGGCGCGGTACATCGCAAATACACGGCCTTCCCAGGGATGGTGGAACACCGGCTCGTGTTCTTCCTTCTGGATGGGACCCATGTCCTGCATTCCGCCCATGTCATGCACGCCGTTCATGCGGCGCCTCCATGGCGCTGCGCGGGGACTTTCGCCACGCCGACCATCGCATCGCGCGTGACGAGCGCGGCCAACGCATCCTCGCCCAGCGCCTCGGTGCCCGCGGGACGCTCGGGCAGCACCAGGTAGCGCACTTCCGCAGTGCTGTCCCACACGCGCACCTCGACTTCCTCGGGAAGTTCCAACCCAAATTCGCGCAACACGCCGCGCGGATCAATCACCGAGCGCGAGCGATAGGGCGCGGACTTGTACCACACCGGCGGCAGGCCGAGCACAGGCCACGGATAACAGGAGCACAGCGTGCAGACGACCATGTTGTGCAACGCAGGAGTATTTTCGACCACCACCATGTGCTCGCCCTGCTGGCCGCCGAAGCCCAGCTCTGCGATCGCCTTGTCGGCGTCCGCCAACAGGCGCTGCTTGTAGGCCGGATCAACCCAGGCCTTCGCCACCACCTGCGCGCCGTTGCGCGGGCCAACTTTGTGCTCGTAGGTGTCGACCAAGGCATCGAGCGCAGCCCGGTCGACGAGTCCCTTTTCGACGAGCAGCGATTCCAGCGACTTCACCCGCAGGGTCAAGTCTGAAGGGACCGCCTGGTGACTGTGCTCGTGACCTTGGTTTTGCGCGTGAGCGAGATTGCCTGTCGCTGCCGCGCCCGCCGCGGTGGCTGCTGTCGCCAAAAAATCGCGCCTGGTCGATTCCATGGATGCTCCTTGCGCCGTTTTCTCTAAAAGTAGGACAGGCTTAAGCCTGTCTTCTTTTGACTTCTGTCAGCGTCGCCGAGATCAAAACCAGACAGGCTGAAGCCCGTCCTACTTAAGCCGGCTGCCTATGCCAGCGCGGCAGCGAATGCCGGCGCAGCCAGGTCGCGAGGCGCTCGAAGAATCCCTTGCGCAGGGCTACCTCTACAAAATTGAGAACAAGGGCGAGGATGAGCCAGTAGGGCCACAGCGGCTGCCGCTCGCGCACCATCGCGCCCCGGTCATTCAACAATTGATCGGGCGACGGATGCATTCGCCCGCCCGTGACGCGGCTTATTTCGCCGAGCAGCGCCGTGTTGACTGCCTGTGGTTTCGTCTCTTCCGATTCGCGATAGAAACCGGCGTCGGGAAGAACCAGCTCCGAGTCGCCCGAAACGATGTGATAAAGCCCGCCCTGGTCGGCGGGAATGTGCGCCTCGTAATGTCCCGGCGCGGTCTGCTCGAGCGGAAGCGTGCGGGGCGCCGCTCCCTGCGTCTCGACAACGATGTGCGGCGGACCCGCGCTATCCAGTGATTCGCCCGCGGGATTGTCGGCATTCGCCAGCACGTCGTAGAACACCACCGCTTCGCCTTCTTGATTTCCCGGCCTCACGCCGGCGCGAATGGTCCGGTCACGGTGTGAAACGTCACGCACCATTTGCGGCCACAACGTGCCGAACGATTCCCAGCGCACCCAGGGCGCCGCCCAGCGGCTCTTCGCGTCGGACATGAACGCGATCACGCGGCCCAGGCCGTAGCGCCAGCGCACGAGCAACGGCTTCTTTTCGTCCACGCGCAGGATGACTTCCGAGCCGTCCTTCGCCTCGGCTTGAACGAAGCCGCGCAAGCGCGGCGATTTCGTGAAATCAATCCCGTCCGCGAATTCCACGGGGCGCACGCGCACCGCGCGCACGGGCCTTTCCTGAATGGCCAAATCCTCCGTGGATTTCACTTCCGCGTTGATAATCTGCGGAATCGTCTCGGGATTTTCGACGAAGTGGGATTTGCCTTTCGTCTTGCGCGCGAGTTCATCGAGCAGGTCCCGGTTGATGTAGTCGCCCACGCCGATGGTGGAGATGGTGACGTGCTTGGCCAGAGCATCCCGCTCGAGCTTCGGAAAATCTTCCGCCGTGCCGGGAGTGGAAACGCCGTCGGTCAGCAGGATGATGTGCTTGTGCGTGGCTTTTTGATCCACGATGGCCTCGAAGCCCGCTTCCACCGCTTGATAAATTTTCGTGCCGCCATTCGCGGTGATCTGGGCGATGAGATTGCTTTTGTCTTCAAGCGATCCCGCCGGTCCCATCGGAATGACCCAGTTAAAAGTTTCGTCAAACGAAATCACGCCGATCATGTCAATGGGGCGCAGCGTTTTGATGCTGGCGCGCGCCGCGTCGCGGGCCATCTCGATTTTCGGGCCGCTCATGCTTCCGGATTTGTCGAGAACCAGCACGACAGCCGTGGGCTTTTCGGGCGGCGGCTCGGCCCGCACCGGCAGCATTTTCTCGAACGGAGTTTTGGGGTCCTCGGGAAGCTTGGCGTTGCTGTCGCCGGCGATGAAAATCAAGCCGCCACCCGAGTATACGTAGCGTTCCAGGGCCGAGTCTTCGTCCGCGGCAAGATCATGATCGGGATAATTATCGAGCAGGACCGCATCCCAATCCTTCCCCGGCCGATTCACCGGAAAAGCGGTGACGGATTCGACGTCAATGTCGGCCTGTTTCAAGGTGTCCAGCAGCGGCAGGGAAGTCTCGTGGCCGCCCGCGACATACAACACGTGCGGCCGGCGCACCGTAATTGCGCGAGAGACGAGAATCTGCTCGGCTCCGGCGCTGGAAATGTGCGCTTCCAAAAGGTTGACGCCGCTGCGCGAAATCCGCGCTTCCAGGTTCACGACGTTGCTGCCGGCCGCCAGGTCCGCCGTCGTCGAAGCAATCTCCTGGCCTTCCGACGTCAGCCAGACTCGCGCCTTCATCGCGCTGCCGCTCTCAAGGTGAAGCGTCAACGGAAAACGTTCCCCGGAAAACACATCCTGCGGGGACGCGACGCTTTCCACCTGAACGGACAAGGGAGCGGTGCCGCCGGCGGGCACGGTAAATACGGCCACTCCGCTTTCGCGCGCGCGCAACGCTTCCGTCAGCGCATGGCCGCGATTCTCGTTGCCATCGCTAATCAGCAAGATACGCCGCTGGCCCTGCGACGGGAATGTGCTGAGCGCCAGTTGCAGCGCTTCCTCCAGATTCGTGGCCATCCCCTCTTTCGGGTCGACGCCTTGCGGGATATTCACCTGGTCGGCTTGCGTGGGGACGCTGCGGAGCCTGGCGTGCTCGGCAAAGGTGACCAGCCGCAAATCGGCGCCGGAATTTTTGCGCACGAGGTCGCGCAACATTGCCTCTCCGCGCTGCAGCGATTCGCGGGGCATGCTGGCCGATGTGTCCATCAGCACGGTGACCGCCAGCTTCTCGACTCGCAACGGCGCCCAGGGACCGGCCAGCGCGATCACCAGCGCGGTGAAGGCCGCGCATTTCAGCGCAAGACACACCCGTGACGACCCCGGCGCTTTCCGCATCAAGACCCACAGGACGGGAAGCAATCCGATCATCAGCAGAAAAATGGGTTGGTCGAATGTCACTCCATCACCTGCCAACCAAATTTGGCTTGCGGTACCTGGTTTCTTCCTGCTCTTCGAGGTCGCGATCGAGCCCGCCATCCGGATCCGCTAGCGTCTGATCGCCGGGCGCTTCTTGAACTTCCGCCGCACGCTGTTTCTCTCGCGCCGAGTAGTACAGCCACCACTCCGCCCACAACGCCGCAATGGCCAGCAGGACGAGCCAGCGCCACATGTCCCACGTGGTCGGCGGGAGCGGTTCTCCTTCCACTTCCGCCGCCTCCGCGGCGGTCAGTTGCAGACGCTGCGCGGGCAGCGCGCGGGGGATTGACGGCCACGCTTGTTTCGCCGCCAGGCGAGACGATCCGGTAAGTCCCGGTTTCCAGCGCGAGCAAATGGATATCCGATCCCTTGCGGGCGAACGGAACATCTTTCCCCGAGGGCGAAACGATTTTTGTTGCCGGGCCGGGAAGATCGAGTTCGCCTGTCGAGAGCGAGTCCGCGACTTCGTCGACCGAATGCGTCATCCACTCCAGGCTTCCGGCCATCAGCAGGGGAAACGCCGACTCGAGAGGAAAATTGGAATCGTGCGGGTTGAAGCCGACGATCAGAATTCTGCGCCCGTCCTGTTCGCGGGCCAGAATTAATGGCGCGGGGGGATCGCCTTCAGCGTACGCGAGAACGGCATCGCCGGGCTGGACTTTGAGCGCGGCGGGATTGCGCACGCTGACATCGTGCGTGCGAACCCACCGCGTCACCGGATGCTGCGTGTTCCAACCTACGACGCGCAGGGGCTTTGCTCCGGCAACCACCGGGCCGCTGAGAAACCAGATCGAATTGAAGGCCGGCTGCGACGGCAAGTTCACGCCCTGATAGATCGCGACGTCAGGAGAAACGTTTGCGCTCAGCTCGGCAGGAATAATCTGCGCCTGCACGTACGGATCGCTCGAAAGCACGCTGAGCAGGTCCGCGGAGGATGGAGCGGCATTATTCGCAAACACCGCCACGTGCACCGTGCGGAACGTCGGAATATTTACGATGGCGCGGTCGTCCGCCTGAAGCGCGTCGGGGGGGGATATTTCCGCTTGCAACATTCCGCCCGTATCCCATGTGAATTCATCTTCGGGGCTGGCGATGCCATTCGGAGGGATCGACACTTTGCGCTGGCCGAGCGATTGTCCGTCCACGGAAAAGGCCAGGGTGACGTCCGCTTTTTCGCTTCCGTAATTTTTCAGTTGCGTGAGCAGGCGCCAGCGATCGGGCTGCGCGGCGTCCCGGCGAAGGGAGAGCCGCGTGATGCCGCGATTTTGCACGGACGCCCAATCGCCCACGAGCCGCATCAGAAACTGGGGCTGCGCGCCGCCCGTTTCCGGAGATTCGACTTCCACTCGAAACGCGTCGAGGGCGCGCACCTGTTCCGGATCAACGAGGCCCGGACCCACGTAAGCGAGCAAGCCACGCCTCGTCCCGCCCAAAGCCGCCCGGCCCATTTCAAGCGCGCGCGGGAGATCGGCGGCGACGCTCGAAGGTTGTACAGCCTGAATGGCGCGGCGCAGTGCGCTACGGTCCGTAGAGAAAGGAAGAATGGGCGGGGCATCCGCCTCCGCGCGCAGCAACAAAACACGGTCCGCGCTCGGAAGCGAATCGAGCAAACGCATCGCTTCCGCGCGTTCCCGGTCGATCCACGCGGGTTCGCCCGCGGGATGCGCCTGGGACCAGATCGAAGCATCGAGCAGGATGACGACGCTGCGCCCCTCGAACGCCGGGCCCCATCGCGGATTGGCCAGCGCCAGAACCAGCAGCAACGAGAAAAGAATCTGCGCGAGGAATGCCCAGGGCTCGCGCAGCTTGCGGCGGCGCGGCTGCGAAATCGGCTGGACGCTTGCCCAGAACCGCAGCGTCGAAACCCTGCGGTGCTGCGGGCGGCGGTGATGCAGGTAAAGCCACAGCGCCGCGGCCGCGAGGGCGGCCCACACGCCCGCGACTTCCAGTGGGCTGAGCGCGAGCCAGTTCATGCCAGCACCTGCCCGCTCCGCAAGCTTCGGAGAACGAATTCCTGGTAGGCGATATTCGTCACGGCGCGCGCGTACCTGCCGCCGTTGCGGAGGGCGAGACGCCGCAAGCGCGCGGAAAATTCCTGGAACCTGCGTTCATACATCGCAGTGCTCCGCGGAGAACAATCCACCGTTCGCTGCGCCCCGGTCTCCGCGTCCTCCAGAATCAATTCGCCCGCGGCGGAGGGATGCTGCTCCTCCGCGCTGTGCACCTGGAGCAGCACGAAATCGTGCCCGGCCGAACGCAGCATTTCGACGGCGCGCTCGCAGCCCTGCTCATCGAAGAAATCGGAAATCAGGATGGCGATTCCGCGAGTGGAAAAATTGGCCATGAACTCCTTCACGGAGCCGAATAAGTCCGTCCCGCCGCCGCAAGATTGTTCGCCGAGAAATTCGAGCACCGGCCACAGCCGGTCGCGCCCGCCGGAAACAACCAGCGGCTTGTTGAGCCGGTTCGAGAACGGAATTACCGCAGTGGTGTCCAGATGCAGCAGCGCCAGATACGCGAAAGTCGCCGCGAGCCGCTGCGCGTACAGGAATTTCGACTCGCCCTCGTCGCCGAATCCCATCGAATCGCTGCGGTCCAGCAGGATGCGCACGGGAATATGCTGCTCGGTCTCATAAATTTTCAGGAAAAGCTTTCCGAAGCGCAGATACGCGCTCCAGTCGAGCGAGCGGGGATCGTCGCCAAAGCTGTAGCGGCGGTAATCGGCGAATTCCATTCCCGGGCCGCGCGTGCGCGAGCGGTGCTCGGGGCCGACCGCGCCGGACAGGTTGGTGCGGCACAGCAGAGTGACCTGCTCCAGCGTTTTCAGGAATTCCCGGTCGAGCAAGAGCGGAGAAGTTGTGGCCATTGGGTTGAGCCTTTAGTGGCGCATGCTTTAGCTTGTGGGGTTTTTGTGCCTGCCAGTACAAAACCCCACAAGCTAAAGCATGCGCCACTAAAACTTACTTCGTGCTGATCTTTCCGGCGATTTCTTCCAGCAAATCGTCGGGCGTACGGCCATCTGCCTGGGCTTCAAAATTCAGGATGATGCGGTGGCGCAGGGCGGGCAGCATCAGCGCATTGACGTCTTCCAGGCTGACATTGTAGCGGCCATCCAGCAGCGCGCGCACTTTCCCGCCGAGAATCAAAGTCTGCGCGCCGCGCGGCGAGCTTCCGTACCGGATGTATTTGCTGGCGAGAAGGTTTTCGCGGTTCTCCGGGTGCGTGGCGAGCGTGAGTTTCACGACGTGCTCCTGCACGTGCGGCGCGACCGGAACCGCGCGCACGACTTTCCGCATCTCCAGAATTTGCGCGCCATTCACGACCGGGGATACCGTGGCGGCCGATCCCTGCGTCGTGCGGTCCAGAATGTCGTGCAGGTCCTCGCGCCCGGGATACGGCACGCGCAGTTTGAACAGGAAGCGGTCGAGTTGGGCTTCGGGCAGGGGATAGGTGCCTTCCATTTCGAGCGGGTTCTGCGTGGCCATCACGAAGAAGGGTTCCTCGAGCAGGTGCGAGGTGTGGGCCACGGTGACCTGTTTTTCCTGCATGGCCTCGAGCAGCGCGGACTGCGTTTTCGGCGTCGCGCGGTTAATTTCATCTGCAAGTAGAAGATTAGTAAATATAGGGCCGGGCTGGAAGCCGAGCGATTTCCTTCCGTCCCCGTTTTCCTGCACTACCGAGGTGCCGATCACGTCGGCGGGCATCAGGTCGGGCGTGAACTGGATGCGCGAATACTTCAGCGCCACCGCCTGCGCCAGCGTGCGCACCAGCATCGTTTTCCCCAGCCCCGGCGCGCCTTCCAGCAGCACATGTCCGCCGGCCAGCAGCGCGATCAGAACCCCTTCGACCACTTCCGCCTGGCCCACGATGGCCTTGGAAATTTCCCGGCGCACTTCGCCCATTTTTTCAGCGAGAAATTCCGCTTGCTGCCCGAGGGGCTGCCCGCTCGTCTGGCCTTCTGTTCCGACGGAACTGGTCATGAATCCATCCTTGTATTGGCGGACTCCAAGTAGAGCCCGCGCCCGGTCCTGGCGAGTTCCCCTTCGCAACTCAGGGTAAACAAGCAGAGCCCGGTCCCGGTCCTCGCGGGCTCCTCCCTCGAAATTCAAAGGTTGCGACTAGAGCCCGATCCCCTGCGGCGGCATGCGGTTGCTACGAGATTCTACCTCAATGCTTTCCATTGTCAGCATGTTCAAAATAGCGCTGCACGTAGAAGCGGTAGCGAGCCGGAATATTTTCCTGCTCGGCGCCGTTGGTCACGGCATCCTGTTGGGGAGACAGGCCGCGATCGGTAAGCTGCGCCGTGCCGGTCTCGGTCGGGAGCTTCATGCGCGTCTGTTCCTTGAATCCGCTGGCCTCGAGCGCGACGCGATCCGGAACGGCGTTGACGGGATGCATTTCCTGATTCTTGGTCAATTCCTTGGTGCCTTGCTGGCTGCCAGCGCCCTCGCTGGCGGTCTGCGTGGCCTTCTGCTTCGCGTCGGAACTGCCTCGCGAATCGCCGCGCTTGTCGCTTTCGGTATCGCCCGGCTGGTGCGAATTGCCCGATTGCGGAGTGCCCTGTCCGTTCGGCGGCTGCTGGTTCGCGCGATTGCTCGACTGCTGATTCGGCGAATTCGACATCATATTTTTCAGGGCCTGCATGAGAGACTGCCCCAGCGACTGGCGGCCCTCCGGCCCCTGCTGCTCGGATTCCTGCTGCGACTTGCTGTCCGCGCCTTCGTTTCCGCTCTTGCCGTCCTGGGATTGCGAATTACTGCTCTGGCGTGCATCGCCGGAGGGATTGCCCTCCTGCTCGCCGGGGGCCTGCAGTTGATCCTGCTGCTGATCGCTGTCCCCCGCATCCGCGGAATCCTTTTTGTCATCCTGACCAGGTCCCTTTTCGTCGTCCGCCTTCCAGAGGTCTTCACTGTTTGAGGCGGCATCGCTGCGCTGGGTTTCTTCGCCCGTCTGGTCCGGCTTCATGGTGACGAGGGCGATCGTTCTTTGGAGATCTTTTTCCATCGCGTGCACGATGGGATTGAGGATGGATTGCACGAGTTGCGACCGCACCGTGCTTTGCAGGAGTGAGGTCAGCGGCGGTTTGTGGTGAATGCGATAAGCGAATAATCCAGCCACCACGAGCACAAGCACGGAAGCGCGCCTGAAATTTCCCGGCAGCTGAACAGGGAACAATCCGCGCGCGTTTACCTTTGCCGAACGGGCGAGAGCGTCCTTGCGCTGCTCGCCGATCATGCCGTCCGCGTTCGCCTCGCCGCCAAAGTAGATCGCCGTGGAAGCCCGATCCTTAAGTCCCGCGGCGGAATCCAGGCGCCTGGCGGTCTCGTAATTCGAGGGCCGGTTCCGCCAGGTCCAGCCCAGTATGGCGATCGCGCCTGCCACTGCAAGCGCAGCGACAAAGAGCAGAGCTCCAGTAAGTTTGGTGCTGACCGCGCCCACCACAACAAGTCCGATCAACATCCACACAAACCATCTCGTCCCGCTGCGAAGGAGCGTGTTGGCCAAGATTCGCTGGCGAATAATTTTAAGGGTGCCGATCAGACCCTGCAATTCCGGGGAACTCGTTTGCTGGTCAAACATCCGCGCAAGCAGGATTTGATTTTGTGAGGATTGCGTTGGATCGCCGGAGGAGATTCTTCGCCAGGTGCTGCTCAACGCAGAGAGGCAGGCGCTCCCGGAAAATTCACCGGGCACCAGCAACTTGATCTTCTCGCGAAGAGACAAAGGTAGCCTCCCCAGAGGTTCGGCCAGAAGTCCTGCTCCTACAAATCTACCCCAAGATTACCGCAATCCATACTAAATCCGTTGCGAAACAGGATCGAACTCAGTGATTGGTGACATCCCAAAAACCAATCGGCGAGGGGGACGGAAGCAGGAGAGTACCCACATCCTTAGATGCCGTTTGCCGCCGGAAGGTGGTGCAGGAATAAAGGCCTCCGTTCGAACCAGTTTCCGATCTCAGCCGCGCATTATGCAACGATTTGCGTATTCGCGGAAGGCAAGTGCCGAAATTGCGGAAACTTGGGGAAGCTGGAACGGCTTCAGCCTGTGGGGTTCGTCCTGGGTCTGGAGCAAACCTCACAGGCTGAAGAACCCTCGTGAAAACTTGAAGTCGGCACGTCTCTGTAGCGCCCGCCTTCAGGCGGGCACTTTGGAATCAAGCAGATGCCCGCCTGAAGGCGGGCGCTACATAAACCAAAGCCGAGTTCGCACACAGGCTCTGAAGCCTGCTCCACCAAACCGCCGGCCGCCAAACGGTTGACGATCAGAGCAGCGCGATCAAATCGATTTCGACGCGCACGTTTTTGGGGCAGGCGCGACACCTCGACCGTGGAGCGGGCGGGCGCGTGGGTCGACAAAATAACGCGAGTAAACTTCGTTCATCGCGGCGAAATCGTTCATGTCCGCGAGGAACACGGTGGTTTTCACCACGCGCTGAAGGGAAGATCCCGCGGCCTCCACTACGCCTTTCAGATTTTCGAGCACGCGTTCGGTCTGCGCCGCGGCGTCTCCTCCACAATTTGCTGCGTCTTCGGGTCGAGAGGAATTTGCCCGGAAAGAAAGACAAATCCGTTTGCGCGGATGGCCTGCGAATATGGGCCGATGGCTTTAGGCCCTCGATCGGTTGCGACGGTTTCGATCACAATATCCTCCTGTGTTTTTTGAACTGGTAGCGCAGGCATTCCTGCCTGTGCGGTTTTCGCGACTGCCGCGCTCCTGCGCTCTCAGGACGAAGTCAAAACCGCACAGGCAAAAGTGCCTGCGCGACTTAGTCGCGCGTTTACTCGTCCTAAACTGATGCCGGGAACCGTACCGGCGCGAAAATCTTCGGGGACGCCCGGTACAACGAGCCACCTGCTGAACATTTCCGCCAGGTCTTTTCCCGAAGCAGTTTCCGCCGCGGACCTGAGCTCTTCGTATCCGGTGTCGCTGCTCGCCGCGGACAGTAATGATATCGCGCAATGCGGCTCTTAAAGCATCGTGGCCGCACAAATCTTCGAGCGCCACGAAAAAAAGCGCGGCCGCGATAACCGGTCGAAATTCGCTCAGCGCGCGTGATAGCCGGCGGGCGGCTCCATCAACCGTTTGTCCGGCGCTGCGGCGCGCGACATATCGTAGCGCTCGATCAGCGACGCAACCATGCTGCGCCGTTCGCCCGGGGCGCGGCCATCGGCTGCGATCACCAGGCCGAACAACCCGACGCCGCGGCCCATCAGTATCTGCGCTTCCGGGCGCGGGCGCACGCGCCAGCCATACCAGGTTCGCGCGAGTTCGTATTCGGCAAGTTGCAGCACCGCTTCGCTTGCAACCCCCTGCTGAAATGCTCGCGGATCGAGCAAAGCGCCCTCCGGAAAGGAAGCTCCTCCCGAGATCGCCTGGAGCGCCTACTTCGGGCGGCAATTCGGCGGGCGACTCCGCGATTCGCACAACTGCCTTGCCTTTGGGAGCAGGGCCAAAATATTCCGTGAGGGTTTTCATTGAGGACGAGAGCCGGCCTGCCGCTGCTTGCGCCGCCGAGACTTCCAATGGGTGGAACGTCCAGAATTGAACTTCGCCGTTTCGCGACTGGACGAACTTCTCCTGGTAACGGCCCGCCACGACATACGGAATGGAATCGATTTCCGGATTGATTATGAAATGCTGGACAACGTAATTTCCATCAGGGGTGCGCTTGAGAGCTTTGCCCGGCGCGAGGACGCGAAAATCGGGCGGCGTGAATACACTCAAGAGTTCCTTGTCCGGTTTCGTTCCGCCCTTGGGAAAAACACCGATGGGCGTTTGCCAGAGGGGCAAAGCTGTTTCGTCGGCAACAAAAAAGCCGTTTGCTGACGCGACAATCGTTCCCCGGTCCGAGGACCCCGGCACCAGATCCCATTCCGTGACGACCTTGCGTTTCTCATTTTGCGGCCACGGAGGATCGAATGGCTCGCGCATCAGGCGGACATCCGTTGGCGAACTGCGTTGCGGAGAAACTTCCACGCCCTCGATCTCGACGCGCAGGTTCTGCTCGCCAAACACAGGGCCTGCGGGCAAGCGAACTTCGAGCGAGCGCAGCGGGCGATCGCCGGCATTTTCGAGTTCATCGGCGACGTGAAAATGGATGCGGCCCGGCGCGGCGGCGGAAACGAGAATTTCCGCCTGCCGGCCGGCAAATGCGTATCCGGGCCCATGGGTTGAACGCATCCCGCGGCGAGAAATGTCCACGCGCCGAGGGCCACTAGAAAAATATTGCGCGATCGTGTCTGCGCGAACAAGGTGACATGATTCTACCGGGGCTGGAGATGCTGGTCAAAAGCGGGTCGCGGCTCCCGGGAACGCCAATCTCCCGATCGGCGTCTTGGCGCTCGCCGATCGGGAGATTGGGGATCCCGGGCCCGCGCGCAAAAGAAAGTCCTCGCGCAAGCGAGGACTCTCTTTCTCTACCGCATTTCGTGCGTTACTGCACTCGTCCGTTATGCTTCTTGTTGTAGATCTGGCGGGAAAGCTTATTCTGCTGGTGGTTCAGGACAGCGCGGTCGCCTGGTGTGAGGTGGCCGTTGTCGGCGGCGCGCATGCCGTGTTCCTCCCTGTTCAACGCGGTTTCCTTGGTTTCCAGATTCCCGGTTTCACGGGCGGTCAGCTCGCCGCTATTGACGCCGTTGGCGATGCGGTCCTGCTGATTTTCCTTGCGCTGGTTGATGGTAGCCGGGTCGTTGTTGGGCGCCTGCTGCGCATAGGCCGCAGGCATTACCAGAGCGGCTAGAACCGCACCCTGTAGGATTACCATTATCATTTTCATGGCGAATCTCCTGTTTGCAGCGCTCTTGATTGCGATTCTTTTCTCGCGAATCTGTCCCGAGCCTGCTCACTAGAAGAAACACTTTCGCGCGAACGAAGTTGCGGGCCATGTTACAAGGAATTGAAAATATACCGTAAGAGTTAAATCAGGCGTGTAGATCCAATTGGTAGAATGGTGAAACCCATTTTCACGGAGTGGTTGAAATCCACCACCCTTGTATTCCGTCTGAAGGATTATTCCGATTCCACTCCGAGCGCTTTTTTAATGTCGCTGACGGGCTTGCCTTTCCAGAACTCAGCCAAATTTTCCATCGAAGTGAACGATCTCGTTCGCATGCGGTCGATGTAGAGCGTGCCGTTCAGGTGATCAATCTCATGCTGCAAAATGCGCGCATACCATCCGGAGGCTTCGATGATTTTTTCCTCGCCGCGCTCATCAAGGCACGCGACGCGCACGGCGCGCGCCCGCGGAACCAGGGCCGTAAAGCCGGCGAGGCTCAGGCAGCCCTCAAAAAATTCAGCTCGTTCTTCCCCGATGATCTCGAGGGCCGGATTGATGATGGCGTGAAACGGAACGGGACGGCGCTCGCGCTCCTTCAGCAGCGCTTCCGGAACGTCCTTATGATATTCCTCGCGGTCTTCGATCACCGCGAGTTGCCATGCGAATCCCAACTGCGGCGCCGCGAGGCCCACGCCCGGCGCTTCATGCATGGAAGTTCGCATGGCTTCGATCAGCTTCTGTATTTCGCGGCTGCGGATTTCCGCAACGCTCAGGGGGCGGGCGCGCTGCCGCAAAACGGGGTTTCCGGCCTGGACGATTTCAAGTTTCGCGGGGCTCACAAATTTTGCTCGTAGGGCAATGGGATAGGCAGGCTCATGGATTTCGATTCAGCATATGAGGATAAACGTGAAGCACTCCGCCACAAAATGAAATCGGAGCAGTCTCATTAATGGCCGGCGCCGCGAACTCGGTTTCGGTGCCCGTACCGCCCGCCTTCAGGCGGGCATGTGCTTGATCGCAAATTGCACGCCTGAAGGCGGGCGCAACATAATCGTCCCAGGGTCTGACGCCGCGACCCACAAAGAGGGTTCATGAGATTGCTTTATTGTGAAATGCAAGGAACACGCGGGGCTATTTATGGGCGTGCGCCTGGTAGACGAATTTGTGGCCCCCGGCGGCGCGTTCGCGCGCAGCTATGTACTGGGTAGCAGTCTGATCGGAATCGCCCTTCTGAACCATTTGTAGAATAGCCGCGTCGCTCACGCCAGTGTTTTTTAATTCCCCGAGCTTTCCCCCGGAGAGGACAGGCAGGCCCTGCGAGCGCCGCTGCGCCACGGCCAGAATGATTTTGTCGGAAAGGCCCGCGAGGCGCATGGCGCGAGCCTCCCCGGCGTAAATTCCCAGCTGATTGAGGCGCGCGAGCTCTAGGACGGTTTGTTCAGACGAGCCGGCGTTCAGCAAATCCGCAATGGCTTGCCCGTCCGCGAACGGTGTCTTGTGATCGCGCGCGAGCTGGATCAAGACTGCGCTGGAGGGATCGGTAAGACCGGCTTCATGCGCTTTGGAGAGTTCGATAATTTCGGCGTTCGAAACGTTCAGGCCTTTCAATTGCGGAACGCTATCCAGCCACATAGCCCGCTGGTCGGCTTGCTCCGTGTTCGGCTTCTGGGCGGGCTTGCAGGAGCAGAGCAGGGCGAGAGATGCCAATAGCAATGTGCACGGCAGACGGCGCGCGAACTGGAAGTTCCATGATGATGCGGATGGCATTTTTCAATTGTAACTGAGGGGGCGGTGAGCGGTGATGACGTGTGCCTCGAAGATTAACTGGGGTTTAGTAGGACGGGCCTTAGCCTGTCAAGGTTTTGATTTTCCCTATGCGAAAAGCAGACAGGCTCGAAGCCTGTCCTACTAAACATTATACAAACGCTCGACGCCGAACACGCCGGAAATCTTCCGGATGTTGGCGATGATGCGTTCGAGCTGCTTGCGGTCGGCAATTTCGAGGGTGAGATCGATGCGGGCGTGCAAGTTATCAGGGTGGCTGCCGAGGGTGCGGATATTCGAACCGGTCTCGCTGATGACCGTAGTGATGTCGGCGAGCATGCCGGGCCGGTCCTGCGCGCGGATCAGCAAAGTGACGGGGTACGTTGATCCGGTCGCGCCGCCCCATTCGACGTCGATGCGGCGCTCTACCTGGTAGAGCAAATTCTGGACGTTGGGGCAGGAATCGGAATGAACGGCGACGCCACGGCCGCGCGTCACGTATCCGACGATTTGGTCGCCGGGAATCGGGTTGCAGCACTTTGCGCGGAAGACCATCAAGTCGCTTTGCCCTCCGACCTGCAGCGTGGCGTCGCCCACGCCCAGCATTTTGCGGACGGTTGAGACCAGGCGCGTGGAGGGATCGTCTTTCGGCTTCTCGGGCTTGGCTGGGGTCAGAGGCTCGCCCAGTGCGTTGGAAATGATCTGCCGCGCGGAGAATTTTCCGTAGCCCAAATCGGCGAACAAATCCTCGAGCTTCGCACAGCCGTATTCCGTGGCGACGCGAAGCAACTCGGTTTCGGGAATTTTCTTGAGGCTCCGGCCCACCTGCCGCGCTTCGCGCTCGAGCAAACGCCGGCCCACCTCGGTGGCCTGGCTGCGCTCGATGGAAGTGATGTGGTGGCGGACCTTGCTGCGCGCGCGCGAAGTGCGCACGAAATTCAGCCAGTCCCGGCTGGGAACGTGGCCCTTCTGCGTCAGTACCTCGACCACGTCTCCGTTGGACAGCGCGTGCCGCAGCGGGACGATCTGGCCGTTCACTTTTGCGCCGATGCACTGGTTGCCGACTTCGGTGTGCACCGCGTACGCAAAATCGACGGGAGTCGCGCCGCGCGGAAGCGCCAAAACTTTTCCCTTGGGCGTGAACGCGTACACTTCCTCGGGGTACAAGTCCACCTTGAGCGTGGACATGAATTCCGACGGCTCTTGCATTTCCTTGACCCATTCGATCAGCTGGCGCATCCACAAAATGCGCTGATCGTCGGCGTCGGAAACGTCCTTGCCGTCCTTGTATCGCCAGTGCGCGGCCACGCCCTGTTCCGCGATGCGATGCATTTCCTGCGTGCGGATCTGCACCTCGAATGTCTGGCCGGAACAAATCACCGTGGTGTGCAGCGACTGATAGAGATTGGGTCGCGGCATGGCGATGTAATCCTTAAACCGGCCGGGGACGGGCCGCCAGACCTGATGAATCACGCCGAGCGCTGCGTAGCAGTTGCGAATGGTGTCCGTGATGATGCGAACGGCCAGCAAATCGTAAATCTGATCCACCGTTCGGTGCTGGCGCATGCTCTTCTGGTGAATGGAATAGAGCCTCTTCACGCGGCCATCCACTTCGGCGGGAATTCCATTCTCTTCGAGCCGCTTGCGCGCCGTGTCCTTCAATTCAGCGAGGAACGTCTCGAATTCTTTTCGTTTGGAGACCACCGTATTTTGCAGCTGCTGGAAAGCTTCGGGCTCGAGATAGCTGAAGGAAATGTCCTCCAGCTCGCCGCGGATCAAGCCCATTCCCAAACGGTGCGCGATCGGAGAATAAATATCGAGTGTTTCGCGGGCAATGCGCTGCTGCTTCTCGGGGGTGAGAAAATTGAGTGTGCGCATGTTGTGCAGGCGGTCGGCAAGCTTCACCACGACGACGCGCACGTCGTTCACCATGGCCAGCAGCATTTTCCTGACGTTTTCGGCCTGGCGCGCCTCGGGAGCGAGCAGGTCCAGCCGGTTGATTTTCGTGACCCCCTCGACGAGCGTGGCGATGTCCGGGCCGAAACGCTCGGCGATGCGCTGCGTGGAGACGCGCGTGTCCTCGACCACGTCGTGCAGCAGCGCGGCGCAAAGCGTCGTGATGTCCAGCTTCATGTCCGCGAGGATGTGCGCGACTTCCAGGGGATGCGAAAGGTAGGGGTCGCCGGATTTGCGGAACTGCGAGCGGTGCTGCTCGGCGGCAAAGTCAAAAGCCCGCCGCAGAAGCTCGATGTCGCTCGCCGGGCGCGTCTGCCTCACCTTTTCGACCAGTTCGAGGAAGCGCACCTGGAGGGCCCGCGTCGTGCGTTCGGTCCTGGCGCCGACGCCAACCAACGAAGCAAGTCCTACCGGCTTTTCAAGCGAAGACATGTTCCTGTATTTTATGTCTATTTGATGCCCGGGGGGAGAAAAGAGTTCCGGAGGTGCTTTAGTGTGTCAGGTAGGACGGACTTCAGTCTGTCGTTTTTCGTCACGGGTGCGAGGCTAAGAGCGACAGGCTGAAGCCCTTCCTACAAAAAAGCGGCCCGTTTCCGGGCCGCTTTTTTTAATAATCGGATTTGAACAGCCTCCCTGCGTCAGGGCTTGGCCGGGGTTTCCATTTTCTTCTGCTTGATTTCCTTGGCCTTTTCGACGAGATCGTCGGCCTGTTTCAACAGGTCGGCACGCTCGGCAGGAGTCGCAGCCTCGTCCGCTTTGCGGCGGAGGAGGAGGTTCAGATAGGCCATGGCGTCGTCGTAATCGGGGCGCAATTCGATGGCCTTCTTGAGGTCTTCGATGCCCTCATCGATCATCTGGCCATTTTCCTTCGTGTAAGTGTCGCGAACAGCGGGGGGTAGCGGGTCGTCATCCTTAAGGGGCTTGCCCGCGTTGGCGAGGCGCCAATTGCCGCGCGCAACGAGGTTGGACCGGTAGCTGAGGGTCCAGTCAATCACCCCGATCCAGTAATATGGCTCAGGGTCTTCCGGCTTCAGCGCGATGTGCTTCATGTGGTAGGTCTTGGATTCCAGGAAGCGCTCGGGCGTGTAGGGCGTCCCAGCCATGTTGAAAAGAATCGAGCCAGTCCCGTCGATGGCGGGAATGTTGTTGGGATCCGCGGAAAGCACGTCCTTGAATTCCTTCACCGCCGCTTCACCCATGCGGACGTTTTCGTCCGACGGCGCGCCGGGAATGTATTGCGTCGCGTAGGCCGTGGCGAGATACAGGCGGGCGTTGGTCAGCGTAGGATCGTTGTCCTTGGCTGCCTTGAAGAACTCGATGGCCTGGTCATACTTGCCATCGCGATAGGCGGCGACGCCCTTGTTGAGTTCGTCGCGAGCCTTGAGCTTGTCGCAGCCCGACGCGCCAAAGGCGACTGCAATCATGGCCACAGCGAACAGGGCCACGGAATTCTTATTTTTGGAGTGCCGAAAATTGGCAAAAGGATTCATGGCAAACAATCCGTCCCCGCGAATATTTTGTTTTCCCCCGAGAGGGCAATGAAGTTACCGACGCCTGTACCGGCCGACCCACAATGCGCAACACCGCTCACATCTATTTCCGCTGGCTTCACGCCGCACCTGGACCGTTCAGCGTAATTGCAGAGGCCGCACCCAAATTCCCGCGCCACACAAATCCTGAAAGGCACAGGCTACAGCCGCACACTCTACACCAGCACTGCCTTGGATCAAAGCAACTTTATTATATTATTTGAGGACAAAAAACCGGCATTCACCCAAAGCGGGACGAGCCGGAAATCGGCGACAAGCTTACTTGCCGGCCTCGAGATTCGCGGTGATCAATCCAACTTTGTCGATCCCGGAACCCCGCATGACGTCGATCGCCCTGGCGACATCGGCAAACCGCACGGCATCATCCCCCTTGACGAAGGCGACTTTCTCGGCGCGCTCCTTGAAAACATCGGTGAGGCGCGGCCCCAACGAATCCCAGGTGGCGTCCTCATCGTTGATCTTCAATTTTCCGGTGTCCAGAATTTGAACCACAATCGTCTTCTGCAGAGTCTGCGGTTGCTGCTGTTGGTTTGGCGGCGCGGGCTGTGGCACCAGCGCGTCCAGTCCCTTTGGCGTCAACGGAGTGATCACCATGAAAATGATGATCAGCACCAGAAGAATATCGATCAGGGGAACGACGTTCATCGTCGCCATCGCTCCGCCCTGTTTTCCTCCAACGTCCATTCCCATTGTCGTTGCTCCCTAATTCGAATTACGCGCCCCGGCGCAAGCACCCAGGCGGATGAATTGGCAAGGACAAAACCGGGAAGCGGGATTTGGTCCACGCTTCCCTGTGAAAGATTAACCGGCCGGCGGCGGTGGAGCGGTCCGGCGATTCTGTTCGGCCCGATCGGTGATCAAGCCGACGTTATCGACGCCCGCGGAGCGAATCTCATCCACAACCTTGACCACATCTCCATACTTGGCGCGACCGTCGCTCTTGACGAATACGGTCTTGTCCAGCTTGTTGGAAATGCGGTCCCGGACCTGGTCGGCAATTTGCGAAAGGTCCGATTTGGCGCTGCCCAGATAAACGTCCCCGCTCGCGGAGATGCCGACGATGACCGCGTCATCCTTATCGGCATCGGGCATGTCGGAGGGATTGTTGACTTTCGCCAACTCCACCGACAAGCCCTTCGAGAGCATGGGCGTGACGACCATGAAGATGATCAGCAGCACGAGCATGATGTCCGCCATCGGAATCACGTTAGGGGCCGACATCTGCGGCCCGACGCTTGGCTTGTATGACATGAGTTACTTCTTTCCGCCCGCACGGCGCGTAATAAAGTAGTTCACCAGCTCCATCGAGGAGTTGTCCATTTCAACGTCAAAGGCCTCGACCTTGTTGGTGAAATAATTGTAAGCCCACACGGCGGGCACGGCCACGAGCAGCCCGAGCGCGGTGGTTACGAGCGCTTCGGAAATACCGCCGGCGACGGCCGACAACCCGGTCGCTTTGGTGGTCTCGATGCCTTTGAACGCGTTGATGATGCCGACCACCGTGCCGAACAGTCCGACGAACGGAGCGGTCGAGCCGATCGTGGCGAGGCCGGAGAGGCCGCGCTTCATTTCGGCGTGCACGATCGCGACGGAGCGGTCCAGGCCGCGCTTGGCGGCTTCGATCACTTCCGCGTCAGCAACCTGGGACGAAGCGGATTGGAATTCGGAAAGCCCGGTGGCAACCACCTTGGCGATGTGGCTCTTCTTATTGCGTTCGGCGATGGAGATGGCTTCGTCGAGTTTGCCTTCGCGCAACGCGCCCGCAACTTGCTGAACGAATACGCGGGACTGTTTGCGTGCCGCGCTGTACATCAGCACGCGATCGATCATTACCCCGAGTGACCATGCCGACAGAAGAAACAGTATGCCCACTACGACTTTCGCGATGATACTCATGCTGCCCCACATGGCCCTCAGGTCCCACTGGCCCTGCAGAACGACCATATTCATTGCCCAAACGGCTAGAGTGCTAAGCATCTGATTCGCTCCTTTTTATTGCGGGCACGCCGCGGCGTGCCCGCACCCTTTTATATTTCGTTCGAAACTTGCAGGTCGGGTCCGGCATTGCCGATCCCGGCCGACTCCCTGATCGGCGGCCTCAATTCGCGGCCTTCAATGGCTGAAGACCGATCCCCGAGCCGCTGCCCCGCAGAAAACCTAACCACCCATCGTAAACGTGACTGTAATCGTCGTATCGACTTCCACCGGGTCGCCGTTCAACAGCGTCGGTTTGTAGCGCCACTGTCTCACGGCATCCAGAGCCGATTGCACCAGAAGCGGGTGACCGGAGATCACTTCGAGCTGGGCAACCTTCCCGTCCTTGTCAATGATGGCGTGAAGAACGACGTTGCCTTGAATGCGGGCCTGCCGGGCCAAAGCGGGGTAGAGCGGACGAGTCTGGTTGAGGATCGACGCAGCCGTCACGTTGCCGCCCTGCTTGACGCGCGTGGGAGCCGCCGGCTTCGGTGGAGGTGGCGCCACTGCGGCGACCATGCCCTGTCCCGGAATGCCTCCAAACACGCCGCCGACGGGACCGGTATTGTTCACCACATCCGGGGGAAGCTCAGCTTCCTTGAACACAGCCACTTCCTTCGGAATCGCGCGCGGCTGCATCAGTTTTCCGGACTGGATCAAGCGCGCCACCGGCTTGATGATGGTCTTCACGACGGCTGGAGGGGGAGGCGGCGGAGGAGGAGGCGGCGGGGCGATCAGCAAAGTGGACAGCATCGCCTTGGGAAGCGCCTCGGTATAAATCAAGGGGATCAAGATGAGGATGGCCAGGATCAAAGCCTGCACAACGCCTGAGAGGATAAAGCCCCATCCCTTATTTGTTTTCTTTTTTTCGTTTGTTGATTCAAGCAGATCGTCAAACATCGTGCTTTCCTCCTGCCGTAAAGCCTCAGGAAATTTCCGGAGCGGCCGTCGCCGGAGCGACAGCCCGCGACGGTTCCCTAAGTCTTCCGGAGTTTAGTACCGGCTGCGGTTCCGGATGCAACTACCGCCGCTCCCTGGCCTCTCCACTGGTTCCAGGCCACCACCAAAGGCGCGGCAATGCCAAAACTGGAGTACGTTCCTACCAGAATTCCAACCACCAAAGCAAAGGAAAAAGCGCGCAACACCTGCCCGCCCATTAGAAACAAAACCAGCACAGTCAAAAATGTCAGGCCGCTGGTCAGGATGGTGCGAGAAAGAGTTTGATTGATGGAACGATTCACGATGGCCTTAAATGGTTCGCGGCGCATGAGCCGCGCGTTCTCACGAATCCGGTCAAAGATGACAATCGTGTCGTTCATCGAATAGCCGACAAGCGTCAGCAACGCCGCGATCACCGTCAGCGAAATTTCAAAGTGAAAGATGGAAAAAAGCCCCAGAGTAATCAGAACATCGTGAAACACAGCCAATACTGCGGCAGCACCGTACACCCACTCGAACCGAAATGCAATATAAACCAGCATTCCGCCCAGCGCATACAGTGTTACCACTACGGCCTGGCGGCGCAATTCGGAGCCGACTTTCGGGCCGACGATCTCAACATTGATGATCGCGAATGTGCTGGTGTAGAAGGAATCGCGCAGAGCGGCGATCACGTTTGCGTTCGCGCCGGAACCCGAAAGCTGGCCGAGATCCGTAACAATGCCGCGGTGGTCGCGGTCGCGGAACTGAGCAAGCTGGCGGCCAAGTTGGTTGTAGCGATCGCCAGCAGCTGTACCCAACCCCAGCGGATCCTTACGTGTCAGAACTTCCGCGATAGTGTCAGCCCCTGCCGCATTGAAATCCTGCTTGCCGGCTTCGCCGGAACCCAGCGTGGCATGGAGGGCATTGAGGATGGCTGTCTTGCCGGCGTCGAGAGCCTCTGCACCCTGGCCCTTTTCCTCGAGGTTGATCAGAACTTCGTTTCCGTTCGAGGTAGTGAGGTCACTGACCGGGACAATTGTGCTGTTGCCGATTCCCTGCTGCGCCAGTCCGGCGCGCAGGGTATCGATTGGCGGGGGGCCTGCAAAGCGCACGTCGACAACCGTACCCCCTTTGAAATCAATGCCATAGAATAGGCCACCGTGGGCAATGATGGAAGCCACGCCGGCCGCGAGCAGGAGACCCGACAAGCCAAAGAAGTACTTGGCCTTGCCCATCCAGTCCAGATCAACTTGTTTGAAGAAATTCATGCTCACTCTGACCCGTTAGAGTTGGACACCAACGATTAGGGATTTGTTCCCAAAAACGAACTGTTTCACAAACATCATGTAGCGCCAACCTTTAGGTTGGCATTTTTGGAGCGCGCAAAAAGCCCGTCCGCCGCGGCGGACGAACGCTAGATTAGAATATGGTCCAAATTCACTTTCAAATTGCGCCCCTGGTTTTCATGCTCGATTCAGCGCGGAACCCCGCAGGCTGAAGCCCTCGCTACTTTTCCCTAAATGCTCAACTCTGCTTCGCGGGGCATCTTGGCCAGATGCCAGTCAAAGATGACTCGCGATACGTAAACAGAGGTAAACAGGTTGGCAAGCAAACCGACCGCCAGGCTGACTGCAAATCCGCGCATCGGGCCCGTTCCGAACAAGAACAAAAATGCGGCGGAAACGATCGTCGTGACGTGCGTATCGATGATCGTCAGGAACGCGCGCTTGAAGCCCATGTCCACCGCTGAAACCGGAGCCTTCGAGGCGCGCAATTCTTCACGGATGCGCTCGAAAATCAGCACGTTGGAATCGACGCCCATGCCGATGGTCAGAATCACGCCTGCAATGCCGGGCAAAGTCAGCACGGCGCCGAAATAGGCCAGCGCCGCCAGCAACAATACCAGGTTCAGGATCAGGGCGATCACGGCATTGATTCCGGCCGAGCGGTAGTAGACGACCATGAACAGCATCACGACGATCAGGCTGATGATCGAAGCCTGCACCCCGTGCCGGATGGAATCCGCTCCGAGCGATGGGCCGACCGTGCGCTCTTCAAGATATTTGATCGAGGCAGGCAGCGCTCCGGAACGCAGGACCAGGCCCAGGTCGTTCGCTTCCTGCTCGCCGAACTGGCCTTCGATCACGCCGGTATCGTCAATGCGGCCGTTGATGACCGGAGCGGTCTGGAGCCTATGCTCGAGAACGATGCCCAACTGCTTGCCGATGTTCTGTTCGGTGAAGGGACCGAAGCGGCGGCCCGCTTCAGTGGAAAGCGTGAAATCCACATCGTAGAAGCCGATATTTTTCGTGCTGCGCACCGCGGTCGCGCTGCGAAGGTCACGGCCCGTGACGACGGGCACGCGATCGATGACATACCAGCTCTCGGCGGCGGGCTGGCCGGCTGAGGCCGAACTCTTTCCCTGAACAATTTGCGCGTTGGGAGGCAGGACGCCTCCGTGCGCGGCCAGGGCAGCCGCTTCAGACGGGTACGGATTGGTGTCGATAACCAGGTGCAGTTCCAGCTGCCCGCCGGCTTGGATCACGCTCTTGGCGCGGTTCGGATCGCCTTCGCCGGGAAGTTCGACGATGATTTCATTGTCGCCCTGGCCGTACGGAGCGACGAGCGGCTCGGTCAAGCCCAGCGCGTCGATGCGGCGTCGAATTGTTTCTTCGGCCTGATCCATGGTCTGCTGCTGGATGTTGACGATCCGCGTCTGCTTCATTGTTACCAGGTAGCCGGAGGCTTCGCCGGGAGCGGGAGAAACGTCCCAATCCGGAAACTGATCGTTGATCAGATTGCGGGCGCTGCCGGCCTGCTCGGAGGCGATGTTGTGCACCAAAATTTGGGTATCGCTCAGCTTGCGAATTTCGTCGTAGCGGATGGCCTTATCGCGAAGCATGGTCGTAATGTGGTCGAGGGTTTGATCCGTCTCCTGGCTGATGGCCTCCTGCACTTGCACCTGGAGAATCAGGTGCGTGCCGCCTTGCAGGTCCAGGCCCAGCTTGATGCTGTCGGAAAAATTCGACTTGATCCCGGCCCAGGACTTGGGCGGAAAATCCGGCCGCCCCACAAGACCAATGATGCATGCGAGGATCACGGCTATGATGAACAGCGCTTTCCACTTGAGATTCGATGTCATGGCTTGAACTGGCTCAGGACTCCACCTGCGCGGGCTTTCTTTTCAGCCCGGCTGAATCAATGGAGCGAATCGTTTTTTTGGCGGGCTCCCCTTCTGAATTTAGGGTAAGCAAGATGAGCCCACACCCGACCCCCGACCCTACGACTCCTCCTTACCTTCTGGCTGCAGGCCGGTCACCGCGGAACGCAAGACTTTTACCTTGACTTGATCGGCGATGCGAAGCTGAATGGAATCGCCCTCGAGTCCCACAATCGTGCCGAACAGGCCGCCGGAAGTAACGACCTTGTCGCCGTTCTTCAGGGCGTTGATCATTTCCTGGGTCTTTTTCTGGCGGCGCTGCGCGGGCAGAATCAGCAATACATAAAAAATGACCATGATGATGACCAGCGGCAGGAAGGCCATCAGGCCTCCTGTGCCTCCAGCCTGGGCCATCAAGATCAAATTTTCCGGTGAAGACAACAAAGACATCGGTGCGACCCCAGCCTCCCGTTACGACCAATCCCCAACTGAACTGACACGCGCAAAAGCAGGCCCGCAATTGCGATGGCGCTGAATGGAGCAGGACCATGAAGCTCACATCGAAGCCCCGGGCTTGCTTCACGCTTCGCTTGCAGCATTCAGCCTGACAGCGTGGCACTTGGCACAGCCCGAGAGCCCTTATGGAAAGCCACAGACTGAAGTCCGCGCTACTTAGGGTCACCCGCTTCGATGCGCGCTTGGAACTCCGAGGAGAATTCGCCAGTTCCCCGAACGCGATAGCCTGTCGAATCTTGCCCATAATGTCAAGGAAAAATGCAACGTTGTGATGGGAGTTCAGGATGGATGCCAGAATTTCATTGGCTTGAAACAAGTGGCGCAGGTAAGCGCGTGAGTAGGTTCTGCAGACCATGCAGGAGCAGCGCTCATCGAGCGGGCGGGGATCATCGGCATAAATCGCGTTGCCGATGTTCACCCTGCCTGCGCTGGTGAAGAGGCAGCCGTTGCGGGCATTTCGCGTCGGCAAAACGCAATCCATCATGTCGACGCCGCAACGGACGTAGTCGGCAAGCTGTTCGGGGAGGCCGACGCCCATGACGTAGCGCGGGCGATCCTTCGGCAGTCCTTCCGTCGAGATTGCCGCCATCTCGCACGAAAGCGAGTGAGGCTCGCCGACGGCGAGGCCTCCCACCGCGTAACCGGGAAAATCGAGGTCCACGATCTGGCGCGCGCTTTCGCGGCGCAGGTCCGCGTGCGTGCCGCCCTGCACGATGCCGAACAAGGATTGGCCCGGATTCGTCGAGGCTTCCGCGTTTGTGAGGCCATCTTTATTCCGGGCACGCGCAAAGTCGCGGCACCGGCGGGCCCATTCCGTCGTGCGTTTCATGGCGCCGGCGGCGCGCTCGTGATCGGCGGGATATTCGATGCACTCGTCAAAAACCATGGCGATGTCCGAGCCAAGCGCCTGCTGAATTTCGATCGATTTTTCCGGCGTAGAGAAAATGTTCGGAGCCGTCCAGGTGCGAGCGGAACACCACGCCGTCGTCCGTGACTTTGCGCAGATCCGCGAGGCTGAAAACCTGAAAGCCGCCTGAATCGGTGAGGATCGATCCTGGCCAGGACATGAAGCGATGCAGCCCGCCGAGGCGGCGGATGCGTTCGTGTCCGGGACGCAAATATAAGTGATACGTGTTGCCGAGCAAAATCTGAACGCCAAGTTCGCCGAGCGCCTGCTGCGTGAGTCCCTTCACCGTTCCGACCGTGCCCACCGGCATGAACGCGGGCGTATCGATCACGCCGTGCGGCGTAGTGAGGCGGCCGAGGCGGGCGCCGGTCGGATCGGTTTTCAAAATTTCAAAGTGAAATTCCATCATTGATTGAGTCTATCAGGACAGGGCGAGCATTGCCGAAATGCGGAGCCAAAGTGGCGCATGCTTTAGCTTGTGAAGGTTTGGACTTTGCAAAGACAAAACCTTCACAAGCTAAAGCATGTGCCGCTGAAACCCTCCGCCGCGGCAACACAGGAATCGCGGCGATTAGGGACTGTGTGTATGGATGCGCGGGTGCAGTGAGAATTTGCGCGGCGGGGCCGGTTTCGACGATGCGTCCGGCCTGCATGACGGCGATGCGCGTGGCGAGTTGCGCGACGACGGGCAGGCTGTGCGAGATCAGCAGGTAGGTGAGCGCGAAATCGCGCTGCAAATTCTGCAGGAGTTCGAGAATTTGCGCGCCTACCGATACGTCCAGCGCGGAAACCGGCTCATCGGCGACCACGAGGCGCGGCCGCAGGACGAGGGCGCGGGCGATGCCGATGCGCTGGCGCTGGCCGCCGGAAAATTCGTGGGGGTAGCGGGCGAGCGCGTCTTCGCCGAGTCCGGCGGCGCGCAGGATTTCGACAACTCGCGCCCGGCGCGCGGCGCGGCCAAGCTGCGGCTCGTGAATTTCGAGCGGTTCGCCGACGATTGCTCCCACTCTCATTCTAGGATCGAGCGACCCGAACGGGTCCTGAAATACCATTTGCATCCCGCGGCGCAGAGCGCGCAATTCGGCGCCGTGCGCGGCTAGAAAATCGCGGCCGTCGACCAGCAATTCGCCAGAGTCCGGCTCGATGAGGCGCAGGAGCATGCGCGCGAGCGTTGTCTTGCCGCTACCGGATTCGCCGACGATGGCGAGCGTTTCACCCGCGGCAAGTTCGAGGCTTACGTCGTCGACAGCGGGGACGCTATCGGGCGCACATTCATGGGAACGTGAAGAGAGCATCGCAAATGCGCTCGCCGGCGCGGGATACGTCTTCCGCAGTTTGCGTGCTTCGAGTAACGGGGACGGCATCGGCTCTCGCCTCAGTGTAGGACGGGCTTCAGCCTGTCGGGGTCTGCACATCGAAACAAAGTCAAATGCGACAGGCTGAAGCCTGTCCTACTGGGAATCATTACGCTTCTCCGCAATCAACTGCAGGACTGTGTGCATGAATTCCAAGCCTCCGGGCACTTTTTCCGAGCGCCGGGGGCGAAACCCGGAATGGTCGTCGGCAATGCACGTCTCCATCATGCTTCGGGTTTCTGCGTAAACCGAATCACCGGGGGCTTTACCTGCGTTGCCCATCCAGACGTCGAAATCGTGCCAGTTGTCGTGAAGATTTTCCGAGATGATTCGCAATCCGAGTTTCTGAATCATGGCGCGGAAATTCGCGACGCTTTGCGTGTTCGTGTGCGAGGGATCGCGAATGCGCTCAACAGCATTCTGCAGCGCGGCGTCGCAGCCCTCGGGCACAATGATGTCGGTGATCGCAAGGCGGCCTCCGGGCTGCGCGACGCGCGCCATCTCGGCCAGGGCGCGCGACGGATCGGTCATGTGATGAAACGCGTAGCCGCAGGAAACGATTCCGGCCGAGCCGTCGGCGAAGGGCAGCGCATAAATATCGGCGCAGATAAATTCAATGTTGGTGATGCCATCGCGCGCTGCTTCAGCCCGGGCTTTTTCGACCATCGCAGGAGTCAGGTCCGCGCCGATCGCCTTGCGAACGCGGGCGGCGAGGGGGCGCGTGTAGGTGCCGGGGCCGCAAGCGAGATCGATCGCCAGCACTTTTTCCGGATTGGCAAGGCCGGCCGTGGCGCGCTCGGCCAGAAGCCCGGCCTCCTCGCTGCGCAAGCGGCGCACGTTGTGGGCAAAAATGTTCGCGGTTTCCGTGAAGCGTTCGCGAATTTTTTCCTGGTGGCTCGAATCGATGGTCACTGTTCTTTGCTACCTCACTCTTTTCTGGTGTCGGATGAGTTGGGGAATTCAGTGGCGCATGCTTTAGCTTGTGGGGGGTCGGACTCATGGAAAAACCAAACCTCACAAGCTAAAGCATGCGCCACTTGATTTCATCATTTCATTTTGCGACCTCGTGCTTATTTTCTGCAACCAGAATGCAGCGGGCGCGATGTCCGGGGCCGGCTTCGCGGAGCTCGGGCATCGCCATGGCGCATTCGGCTACGCGCAAAGGGCAGCGCGGCTCAAAGGCGCAACCGGGAGGCATCGCCGTGAGCGATGGCACCGCGCCGGGTATTGGCTCGAGTTTGTGGCGCACGAGTTGCGGCGACGCGCGGAGGAGGCCGGCGGTGTAGGGATGTCGCGGGCGCTCGAGCACTTCGCGCGCGGGGCCTTCCTCCACGATGCGGCCCGCGTAAGTGACCGCGATGCGGCCCGCCACCTGCGCGACGACGGCGAGGTCATGTGTGATGAAAAGAAGCGCGAGGCCGAGGTCGCGCCGCAATTCTGCGAGTAATTCGAGAATTTGTTTTTGCACGGAGACGTCGAGAGCGGTAGTGGGCTCGTCGGCTATGAGCAGACGCGGGGCTTTTCCGTTGTCACCTGCGAGCGCCATCGCGATCAACACGCGCTGGCGCAGGCCTCCGGAGAGTTGATGCGGATACTGGCGCGCGCGCATGGCTGGGTCGGGCACGGCGGCGCGATCGAGCGCCGCGAGCACTCGGCGGTCGACGTCCTCGCGCGAAAGTCCCGAATGATGCGCGCGTATCGCTTCGGCGATTTGCGCGCCCACGCGCATCACGGGATTAAGCGCCGTCATCGGCTCCTGAAAAATCATGGCGATGTCGCGCCCGCGCAGGCCGATTCGCTCGCGCTCGGAAAGCGCAAGCAAATTCATGCGCGATCCAGCGGCGCCCCGCGCGCCGGAGAACCACGCTTCGCCGCCCACGCGCGCGCCCGGCGGAAGCAAGCCGATCAGCGCCAGCGCAAGCATCGATTTCCCGCTGCCGGATTCGCCGACGAGTCCCAGCGATTCGCCCGCATCGAGTGCAAACGAAACGTCGTCCACTGGGCGAATCCACCCTGCAGGCGTCGGAATTTCAACCGTGAGTCCGCGCAATTCGATGAGCGCTGTCACTGGTACATCATAAGGCGTATTTTGCGCGACGGGGTATTGTGGCGCCGGCGTCCCGCCGGTGGCTTTTTATTCCACGTTAAACCACAAAAAACCGCCCGCGGGATGCCGGCGCCACGAAATCGTCTGAAAACATTTCTAAATCGGATAGTGCGTCGGAGTCCTACGGATCGTGATCCAACGCAATTCTGTGAACTCCTCCAGGGCCGCCTTCCCGCCAAATCGGCCCCAGCCGCTGTCCTTTACTCCGCCGAAGGGCATTTGGGGTTCATCATGAACCGTGGCGCCGTTGATGTGGCAGATGCCGGTTTCGAGGTGTTCCGCAAGTTTCATCGCCTTGCCGACATCGCGGCTGAACACTGCGCCAGACAGTCCGTACTCGGTATCGTTGGCCACGCGGAGGGCTTCTTCGGCGTTCGCAACGATCACGACGGATGCCAGGGGGCCGAAAGATTCTTCGTGGTAGACGCGCATTTCCTGCGTCACTCCGTACAAAACGGTTGGCAGGTAGCAGGGGCCTTGTGCTTTTCCCCCGCAGAGCAACTTGGCGCCTTTGGCGAGGGCGTCGTCGACGAGAATTTGTACGCGCTCCGATGGCGGCTTTATTGATGAGCGGGCCGATCTGGGTTTCCGGCTGGAGCGGGTCTCCAACTTTGAGTGCGGCGGCCTTCGCGGCGAGCTTTCGGCTAAACTCATCCGCGATCGAGCGTTCCACGACGATTCTTTCGGTGGACATGCAGATTTGTCCTTGGTTCATAAAAGCGCCGAAATTCGCGGCGGCCACGGCTGCCTGCAGATCCGCATCCTCGAGCACGATCATTGGCGCCTTGCCGCCCAGTTCAAGAAGCGCGCGCTTGAGATGATGCCCCGCTTTTTCGGCGATGATCCGGCCCACCCTGGTCGAACCGGTAAAATTAATCCTGCGGGTTTTCGGGTGGGCAATCAATTCGTCAACGACTTCCGCGGCATCGGCGGGAGAGTTCGTGATGGCGTTGATCACGCCATTCGGAAAACCGGCCTCGTGCAGCGTTTCGGCGATCGCGAGGTGCGTGCCCGGGGATTCCTCGGACGCTTTGAACACGACTGTGTTTCCGTAGGCGAGCGGCATGGCAACCGCCCGCATGCCGAGGATCATGGCGGCGTTCCAGGGCGCGATTCCGGCGACGACTCCGACGGGCTGGCGAATTGCCATCGCGAGCGTATCCGGCAGGTCCGAAGGGATCACTTCCCCGATGAGTCCGTAGGCCTGAGCGGCAGCCTCGCGCAACAATCCGGCCGCGAAAATGCAATTGAACATTCCCCATCCGAAAGTGCCTCCCATTTCCTCGGCCGTGATGCGGGCAATTTCGGGTTGACGCCGGTCAAGAATGTCCGCGGCCTTTAGAAATAAACTTCGGCGCACAGCGGGCGGCGTGGCGCTCCAGGCAGGAAAGGCGGCCGCGGCAGCATCAATGGCGCGACGAGCGTCCATGCGCCCCGCGGAGGAAAACTTTCCAACGGTTTCGCCCGTGAAGGGATTCGTTTTCTCGAAGGTACGGCCATCGACCGCCTCCAGCCATTTGCCGTCTATAAACAATTGATGATTTTGCACAGCTGCGGTTTGTGGCATAGAAGCTCCTTTGGGGGATTTCCGGCCCAGCTCAATGGCGGATACTTTAAACCGAATTTGTTCGCAAAAAAAGTATTCGATGTGACGTCTAAATTCGATAAGGGTGTTCCAAGCCGAGCATAAGAAGAGGATCGGGATGGCAGTGACTTCCAGAAACCCGAGGAATGAGGCAGAATCGGGCCGGGCAGATTTTTCCAACATCCCTGAGTGATCTTAAGGTATAGATACGTCCAACCGTGGCCGAAGCCTGGAAGATATTTTCGAGGAGACCATCAAATGAAAATACAAGGAATCGCATTAAAAGTTTTGTTGCTGGGAGCAGGGCTGGCCGTATTTCCGACGCTCGCGCAGGATGTAGTGCCGAAGCCTACGTGCAATCACTGCCAGGCAGTGTACGTTCCCAAGAGCGAGCTGGACGGGTATAACCAGCGGGCCATCGAGCACCACCTGGTGGACCAGCAAGTGCGCTCGGTGGATGTCGGAAAAGTGCAGGTCGGGATCGGGAGCATCTACCGCGGAAAACTGGGGAATGCTACTAGCGCGGAAAACATTGTGGCGGAAGCGGTGGCCGAGCACGAGCAGGTGAGCGAAGTCTATTACGTGATTGATGGCTCGGCGACGCTGCTGACCGGGCCGGACCTCGTGGGCGCGAAGCCTCGGCCGAGCACTTTGAAAACCGTGCGCGAGCAGAACGGTCCCGGCTTCAGCGCCGCGTCGATCAAGAATCCTGAAGTGCACGAACTGAAGGCAGGAGACATGATCATCATCCCGGCGGGGACCGGGCACTGGTTCACGAAAATTGACGATCACATTCGCTACGTGATGGTGCGGCTCGATCCTGACAAGATTCTTCCGTTAAAGAGCGAGGCGCAATCGCTCAAGTACCTTGCGAGCCCGTATAGCCCGAATCAGGGGAATTTTTAGCTGACATTCGGAGGAGTTTTGGTAGCGCAGACTTATTACCCTGAAGCGTATGAAGGGCAGTCTGTGGAATTTCGCGCTGATGAGAGTTGACTTCAAGTCGCTGAAAATTCTGTCAGGCAACTTGATCTCGGACAGGCCAGCGGCTAAAGCCTTTTCGATACCGCAAACTCAACGGCACGGCTGGAAGCCGTGCCCTACAAAGATCTCGGAATTGCTGTACAGATTCTAAATCTTGTGCCCCTGGCAACGCCATGCCCACCGCCGAGTGTCCGCAATGCCATATGCCCACGGCGAATGCCATGGGTAAAGCGTATTGCCCACAGTGCGGGTGGAATCGCGGGGAGGCGGATAAGCAAACGCGGCTCTTTCTGCGACTGCTGCCGTTGCTCGTGATTCTGTTTGATGTCCCGCTGATCGTTTGGATCTTCATCGGGCACGCAGAGATTGCCGTTCTTGCCGTGCTCGGCCTCGTTGCGATTGTTCCGGCGATTCTCGTCGTTCTCGTGGTGAAAGGAAAAATCAGGATCGGGGCTTTCGGACACGGTCCTGGGAGGCCGTAGCAATGGCTCCATTCGAAGATTCGGCCGGCTCGAGTAGTCAGACCGGCGAAAATGTCTCCGGACCTTACGATGAGTTGGGCCGTACGCTGGCCGGACTTCCCCGGCCGCGGCCCGTGCGGATCAGTCGACGCGGGAAAACGAACGCCACGGTGATCACCATTGCGCTGGTGGCGTCCATGGTGGTATTCGTCGCCGGGCTGGTGACTACATCGCATGCGGGGGGCAAGAATGCAGTTCCCCCAGGCTTTTTTTCTTTCGCACTGCCGATTGTCCTTGTTGTGGTGGTAATCCTGGTTTTGCTGCGCACGATCCAACAGCAGAAAGTCCTGCTCGCCGAGGGGGAAATGGCCACTGCTCGTGTGACCAAGCGCTGGATCGCCCGCAACGGCCCTAATGTTCGCTACGAGTTCACGACTCCACTGGGTGAGCATTTCACACGCAGCACCGCGGATGCTTCACGAACTCTATCGGTGGGAATGAACGTGCCGGTTTTTTACGATTCACAGCGACCGAAGAAACAGCTCGCATTGTGCGCTTCGTTCTATGAGGTGGTCCTGCCCCGTGAAGCATGAGAATTACTGAATTCGGCAATGGCCAGCTCACCGCCGGAAGGTCCGAAACCATTCTAGTTCTCGCTCAAACCAGGTTTATGGCGAGTCCTTGAGATGATTCTCAGTGAGCGGCCGGCTGAGCGGCGAGGTCGCGGCCCTCTATCATCACGGCTTGCAGGGCCGAATCGGTCCGCACGGCGTCACGAGCAAGGCCCTGCAACTTGGCGCTCAATTCCTTCACACGAGGGTCGTTCTGATCCGGATTCCCCTTGAGGCCTTCCGCGGAAGCCATGATTTGCCGAGCCGTTCGAATCAGCTCCCGAGCCTGCACGACGTATGCTTCCTTGGCGGCGATCAGCCGTTCCTCCCATCTGGCTCGGCCCGGAAAATCGACGTCCTGGCCATTCAGCGCGCTGCGCACGAGCGTGGCGCGGTCTAGAGCCTCAAGACGGCTCACGACGGTTTCCATCAATGCAAGTTTCTCCGCCGGAGAAGGTTCCGCCCCGGACTTGCTACCGGACGGCAGTTGCGCGGCTTGGCCAAGCCCCCCGCCCAGCGCGCCAGCAACGCCTCCCGAACTGGAAGGGAGATCATCGTTGGTAAGGACTTTCGCAGCGGACTTGTTGGCCTTATCTTTTTCTTTGTCTTTCTGGGCCTGCCTTGCCAAGTCCCCGAGCGAAGGCGATGACGAAGACGCATCCTGGGCGCGCACGACTGCGGAAGCGGCCAAAGCCGACGCCAACACTGCAATGAACGCTAATTTCCTCGCCACGGGTTCCTCCCTGGAGTGACATTCCGGCTGCGCGAAGACTTGAGGATCTTCCATCAATGCTTGCCAAAATAATGGAAATTCGCCATGGACCGGGGGTACTGCTATGCGGAAAGAGTAATCCACGGCGCTTGGGCAAAGTGGCAAAGGGCCAGTGGCGCGGGATGAGGGCGGGAATTTACTTCCAGCGCGCGACGAGCAGCAGCAGCGATAAGATCACGACGGGGATCATCAAAAGCATAGTGTAGGACAGGATGCGCTTCAGAAGCGGAAGGCGAGCGGGCTTTCTTTCCCGGCGCGACGAGCGGTCGGTGACTTCGACGCATTCCGGATGTGCCAGCGCGGCGGCTAATTCTTTTGCGCCCGCGAACCGGTTTTCCGGATCGCGCTCCATCGCGCGAAACAGAATTTCCTGCATCTGCGCGGAAATTTCAGGATTGATTTCACGCGCGGAGGGCGGATCGTTCACGAGCCGGTCATTCATTACGGCGAAAGGGTTGGGACCGTTGAAGGGTGTCTGGCCAGTCAGCATTTCAAAGAGAATGACGCCGAGTGCGTAGACGTCGCTTCGCTTGTCGTTGCGCTTGCGCTTGATTTGCTCGGGCGAAATATAATCGGGCGTGCCCATGGCGTTGGAAAATTTGGAAAACGTAAGGCGGCGCATGCCTTCGCTGGCAGCGATGCCGAAATCGATGAGCTTGGTCATGTCTCCCTCGCCCACCATGATGTTTTCCGGTTTCAGATCGCGGTGCAAGACGCCCTGGCCGTGAATATATTCCAGGGCTTCACACACTCCGCTCCCGATACGCGTCGCGCGTTCAACGGAAAGTTTTCCTTCCTTGGTGAGAATTTCGCGCAAGAAACGACCGTCAACCCATTCCATCACGATGCAAAGCTGATCCATGTCGCTGCTGTCAAGCATCTGCACGACGCCCGGATGCTGCAATTTCTTGCCGATGGCGATCTCGCGTTGGAAGCGACTATAAAAAATCGGGTCGCATTCGAGTTCCGGGTGCGGGATTTTGATGGCAACGAGCTGGCCGGTTCGGAGGTCCGTGGCGCGATAGATGCTGGTCATACCGGTGCGTATGACAAACGCGTCGATTTGAAAATACTCCAATCGCTCGCCGGGCTTAAGTTGCTCCGTCAACATTTGCCGCATCCTTCCGTTGCCCGAAGGCACACACTGACCGGGAAGCAGGATAGCTTTTTGTTTCTAAAGGATTCATAAACGAAACATAGGATGCGCATAAACAGAAGCAACTGCACTGGAATCAATTAGTTGAGAGTTAACGCTAACCAAGCGAATCCGGAGCCCGTTTCGCGCAAAGCCATGCAATGGATACAGAGTGATTTCACCGCATCCCCTGGACTCATTTTCTTGGACCTGAGACTCCAATGCCGCTAAACTTGGCGCAAATGCCCAAGAGTGCTTCGCCCGATTCTGAAATGACCCTGGACCATCAATCCCCCGGCTGGAAAGCGCTCTTTCGCGTTCCTGGATTTCCATTTTTCTTTTTGGCAATGCTGGTTTCGCTCTTTGGAACGGGGATGAATTTTGCCGGCGTGACCTGGTACGTGTTGGGCGCGACTCACTCTACGGTAAAAGTCAGCCTGATCGTGATCCTGGTAACGCTGCCGGGGTTGGTCGTGCCTCCCTTCGGAGGAGTGCTGATCGATCGCGTGGACCGGCGCTACCTGGGAATCACCATCGATGCAGTGCGAGCCGGGATTGTCCTGGGTACGGCCGCACTGGCCTATACCGGGCGATTATCTTTATGGGAATTATACTGGATGGTATTACTTTTGGGAGTTGGATTCGCGATCTATTGGTCGACCACGAACGCGCTGATCCAGGAGCTCGTGCCGCGGGAACAATTGATCACGGCCAACGCCACGGTGCTCATTGCCGTGCAGGGCGGAATGGCGGCGGCCGGGGCGACGGTTGGATTTATTTATGAACGCGCGGGCCTCTCCGGAATACTCGGCATCGATGGAACGACCTATCTGATTTCCGCGATTTGCCTGCTGATGTTGCGGCACGGGTATTATGCCCCCAGGGAAGCTCATAACATGAGGCTGGCCTCAGCGTCTCCGACGATCGAAGCGCCGCCGGAAATGTCCGAACCTTCCTTGCTGCGCATCGACGCGGTGATGACTCCGATTTCCAGCGTATTCAGGGACATCGCGGAAGGTTTGGCGTACCTATGGCAACAGCCTCGAGTGCTGGCTCTGGGGATCACCTACTCCTGCATGATGGCAGGCGTCATCAGCGCCAATGTGCTTGTCGTGGCACTGGCTAAGGATTTACTTTCGGCGGGAGCCCGCGGATACGGCTATATCGGTCTAGGATGGGCCTGCGGGGCGATCGCGGGAGGCTTGGCCGCGAGTACTCTAGCGCGAAAGAAGCCCTACGGGGTGCTGATTGCGGCTCTGGCGACCCTGGCGATAGGACACACCCTGTTCCCCTATGCGAGAGTGTTGGCCGTGGCTGTGGCGATGAACGCATTGTTCGGGGCATGCCGCGCCCTCGGCGGGGTCTTGACGCAATCCTCGATTATGACGGCCGTGCCGGCGCGGCTCATGGGACGGGCTCAATCGGCGTTTTCCGTGATCGCGACGGTTCTGCAGATCATCATGAGTTACGCGCTGGGGTGGTCCGCTCAGAATTTCAAACTCTCGATCGCTTTTCTGTTCCTCGGAGCGATTTACGGCGGCGGGGTGCTGGCGGCGCTGCGCGTGCGTGCGCTGTCCGTTGGCGGGGAAAAAACGACGGCGGCGGTTTAGTAGCGCGGGCTTCCGCCTGCGGGTTTCCGCCGGTCCGGCAAAAAATTAAACCTTCACAGGCTGAAGCCCGCGCTACGAAAGGCCTACGAGAACGGCTTGATAATGGTATTCATGGCGAGGGCTTCAACGGTTCTCGGCAGGTGAGGTTCGATTTCGAAGGGACCTGCGCCCATGTATACTTTTCGAGCGGAAACAGGCGACGAGTTTTTCGGGGAGTGAAGCGGATGTCTTGCATTCTTTGCGGAGTCGACGCGTACTCCGAAATTGGAAAACGATCGGGATTCGATATTGTGAAATGTTCCGGCTGCGGATTTGTCTATGCAACTCCTCGACCCGACGAAAGCGAACTGATTGAGTTCTACCAGAAGCTGACGCCAAGCCCCAGGAACTACAGTGACTCGAAAAGTTTTGTCCGGCGGCTGAAATACCGCCTCATCCTCTCCAAGATCAAATCGTATTTCCCTCCCGGCAAGCAAATCAGGCTGCTCGAGATCGGGTGCAGCCAGGGGCATTTGCTGGATGCGGCGAAGGAGGACAAGCAAATTGTCGCGACAGGCCTTGATTTGGACGGGGTGGAACTGGAATACGCGAGGAGCAAAGGGCTCAACGTGATCGTCGGAACGCTCCAATCGGTGAAGTTTTCGGACGAGAGTTTTGACGCGATTGTCGCCATCCACGTGATCGAACATCTGTACAGCCCGGTGGATACGCTCTCCGAGATGAACCGGATTCTGTCTCCGGGAGGGATCTTATTTTCGATCATGCCCTGCGTGGCGCACCTCAAAGCCAGACTCGCGGGAATTAAATGGAAGTACTACACTCCGCCCGGCCACCTCTGGTTTTTTTCGTCGAAAACTTTTACTTTGCTCCTTCAAAAAACAGGCTTCCAATCAGTTTTTTCGTCCTGCTTTTATAACCGCGCTCACTTAAGGTCAGTTGGCAAAAAGGGGCCAGGAGTCGCATTGGAGTAGCGCTTTCCGGCAAGCTGGTCTCGTAGCTATTCGGGAGCGCTCCGGGGACGATTGGTCGCTGAGAACTCTAAACAGCATTTTCAAAAAACTGGAGGTTAAGGAATGAAACGGTATCTAATTGTTATTGAGCAGGGGGGCAGCGGCTACTCCAGCTACTCACCAGACCTTCCGGGCTGTGCGTCCACGGGAAGAACACGCGAAGAAGCGAAAAAGAATATGCGTGAGGCAATCGAATTCCACGTGGATGGATTAAAAGAAGAAAGCTATCCGGTCCCAGAGCCGCTGGCGTCCTCGTCCTACGTCGAACTTCCCGCCTAGCCAGATATCCATCAGAGGTAATCGCGGGAAGAGCCTTCGAGGAAAGCGCGGAGCTTGCGTGAGCGCGACGGGTGGCGCAGCTTGCGCAGCGCTTTGGCTTCGATTTGGCGGATGCGTTCGCGCGTCACGGCGAAGGACTGGCCGACTTCCTCGAGCGTGTGTTCGGAGCCGTCATCGAGGCCGAAGCGCATCTTGATTACTTTTTCCTCGCGCGGCGTCAGCGTTTTCAAAACGGATGAAGTCTGTTCCTTCAAATTCAAATTTATGACCGCATCGGAGGGCGAGACGACGGCCTTGTCCTCGATGAAATCGCCGAGATGCGAATCTTCTTCCTCACCGATCGGGGTCTCCAGGGAAATAGGTTCCTGCGCGATTTTCAGAATCTTGCGCACCTTCGCCACGGGAATGTCCATGCGCTTGGCGATTTCCTCGGAGGTCGGTTCGCGTCCGAGTTCCTGAACGAGTTGACGGCTGGTGCGGATCAGCTTGTTGATCGTCTCGATCATGTGCACCGGGATGCGGATGGTGCGGGCCTGGTCGGCGATGGCGCGGGTGATGGCCTGGCGGATCCACCAGGTGGCGTATGTGGAGAACTTGTAGCCGCGGCGCCACTCGAATTTGTCCACGGCCTTCATCAGGCCGATGTTGCCCTCCTGAATCAAGTCGAGAAACTGCAGCCCGCGATTGGTATACTTTTTCGCGATGGAAACGACGAGACGAAGGTTGGCCTCGATCAATTCTTTTTTGGCTTGCTCAGCTTCGGCTTCTCCCCGAAGTATCACCAGAAGCATGCGCTTCAAATCGGTGAGGCCCGTTTCGCTGGAAACCTCGATTTCGCGCAGCTCGACGCGGCGTGTTCGCAACTCCTTGCGGGCTTCGGCGGCGTGGTCGCCCTTCGAGGCATCCGCGCGGCGCTCGAGCTTTCCCGCTTCGCGCTCGAGGGACTGCAGGCGCTCGACAGTGTGGCGAATTTTGTCGATGAGCCGCTTTTTTTCAAACAAGTGAAACTCGATCGAGCGCGCCAGTTGCGACATCTCGATGCGCAGGCGGGAAACGTGATACTTCAGGCGCATGTAGGGGCGCTTCTTCGACTTCGTCATGCGCTCGAGCTTCGCCGCTTCCCGCAAACATTCGTTGTAGAGCTTCTCGATCTTGTCCAGGACCTTGAGCGTTTTCTTGGTCTTGTTTTCGATTTTTTCTTCGGTCAGCTCTTCGTCGTCGAACTGGACGATTTCCTTGATCGAACGCGTGCCTTTGCGCAGATCGTCCCCGATCGTCACCAGTTCCTTCAGGATGATCGGGGAACGCGTAATCGTTTTGAGGACGAGCAACTGCCCGCGCTCGATGCGCTTGGCGATGGCCACTTCGCCCTCGCGCGTGAGGAGGGGAACGGTGCCCATTTCGCGCAGGTACATGCGCACCGGGTCGTTCGTCTTCTCGAGCATTCCCGGAGTGAGGTCGAGGTCGCCCGCGTCTTCGGCGACGGGAAGTTCATCCTTGGATTCAATTTCAGGGGCTTCGGCGACCGTGGGATCGGCGGTCGCGCGGGCGGCCTTGGCCGCTGCCGCGTCTTCATAAATATCGATTCCGTAGCGTTCAAACGTGGAGAGAAGGTCGTCGATTTCTTCCGAGGAATGCACTTCGGCGGGCAGGATGTCGTTTACTTCGTCATAGAGCAGGTACCCGCGCTCCTTGCCCATGGCAATGAGCTGCCGTACCTGATCGTATTTCTCTTCAATTGCCAGCGCCAAGGAGTCCTCCAAAAACAACGACTGAAGCAGCCCTTAAACCGACGCAGTATTTCAAAACCAACCGTCAATCAACTATAAGCAAAATCCACGACAGCCGAAACTCATGTTTCGTCTCTCGTGTTCAAGTTGTCTCTGCAAGCGCACCGGTGAGGTAATTCCTTGTCTAGTAAAAGACGCTCAAGACTTTGCCTGCACGACAATTTCGCAAACGAGATCCCCACACGCCTTTAGATGCAATTTGCCATTCGCGCGTTACGCTGCCGCCGGGGCGAAACCGGATCAAGTTATCCGCTGGCGGGCAAACGCGTCAATCCTTTTGTTTATCGGATATTAATCAATAGAATGAGGGCGAATGTTGGTAGAGCCTCTAGTGGCACAGGCTTCAGCCGGTGGGTTTCCATCGCTTCGAGAGTATGGAAATCCACAGGCTGAAGCCCGTGCCACTAATTCATTCGAATGAAATGGCGCTAGTGAGCCGGAGGGTCGAGGCGCCGACGCAGTTCTTGCTTGCGCTCGAGCAGGCGCCGTAGTTCGCCGCCTGCTCCCGCGCCGGCGGCGGCGGCGAAAGACTCGATCTGTTTCTGCACGGAGGACAATTCCGCTTCGGCGCGCCGCCGGCGCAACACCGCGAGGCAGCTTTCGGCTTCCGCCCAAGTGGGCGGGGCGGCGGATTCGAACGCGATTTCAAAGAGGAGCCGACGGTCGCGCTCTTCCAGCGCCAGGGCCAGTCCGGCCGCATCCGGCCGGACCCCCGTTGCGCAGGACTCGACCAGCGCGGCAAGGATGCGCTCGCTTTCCAGGCCGCGGTGCAACTCTTCCGCGCGGATTTGCTCGGCCAGCTGCCCGCGAAACTCATCGGCTTCGATCAGCATCTGCACCAGGCGCCGCTCGGCGGGTTTCCCGACGCGGCCCACGAGTTCCGGGCGGGCTTTCACTTCGCTGCGGCGCTCGCTCGCGGCTTTGCGCATCGATTCGCGCAGCACCGGCTCTTCGATGCGCAACTGCTGCGCAATGCGCGTGGCCCATTCCGAGCGCAGGATGCGGTCCGGGATGCGCTGCACGTAGGGCATCAGGAAATTCACCGCGCGAAGTTTTCCTTCCGCCGTGGACATGTCCATCTTCCGCGCGCGCGAAATCAGATAGTCGACGTACGGCGGGGCTTCTTTCAGCAATTTCGTGTAGGCTGCGGCGCCTTCGGAGCGAATAAAACTGTCCGGGTCCTTGCCTCCGGGCAGCGCGAGCACGCGCACTTCCGCCCCCTGTTCGAGGAGAATTGTGAGAGAGCGCTCGGTTGCGGCCTGGCCTGCCGTGTCCGGATCGTAGTTGACGATGATGCGGCGCGTGAACCGGTTCAGCAGTTTTACCTGGGGCTCGGTGAGACTCGTTCCGCAGCTCGCGACCACGTTCGCGATTCCCGCGCGCGCCACGGCAATCGCGTCCATGTAGCCTTCGACCAGCACGGCGAAGTCCTGTTGCCGCAGCGCTTCCTTCGCGCGATCGAGATGATAGAGAATGTTGCTCTTCGTGTAGATGGGCGTCTCGGGCGAGTTCAGATATTTCGGCAAGTCGTCTCCAAGAGCGCGCCCGCCAAATGCCACGATCTTTCCTGAATCGTTGGCGATGGGAAACATCACGCGGCGCCGAAAGCGGTCGAAGAGCCGCCCGTTCTGGTCGCGGCTGAACAGACCGGAATTTTCGAGCACTTTTTCAGGATATTTCTGCTTGAACGCGCGCAGCAGCGCCTCTCCGCCCGACGGCGCGAAGCCGATGCCGAAGCGCGCCATCGCATCGGAGTCGAGCCCGCGGTCGAGAAGATATGCTTTTGCCGCTCGGCCTTCCGGCGTGCCGTTCAACTGCTGCGCGAAAAACGCCGCCGTCTCGCGATGCAATTCCACGAGCGAAGTGCGCCGCTGATTTTCCTGGCGCTCCTCGGGCGTGCGCTCCCGCGCGCGCGGAATCGCGATGCCGCATTTTTCCGCGACAGCGCGCACCGACTCCGGAAACGTGATCTTGTCCATCTCCATCACGAATTTAAAAACGTCGCCGCCCGCGCCGCATCCAAAGCAGTGATAAATCTGCTTCACCGGATGCACCGCGAACGAAGGCGTCTTTTCGGAATGGAACGGACACAGCCCCGTGAAATTCTGCCCGGACTTTTTCAGGCGTACGTATTCCCCCACCACGCGGACAATGTCCGCCTGCTGCTTCACCCGATCCGCAAATGAGCCCGCTTCAGCCATGCGCGTATGATTGCAATCCTGGAATCCGTATTGTACCGAATGGGAGCGAGGGATTGTACGACCGAATGCCGGCGCCCATTTCTCGCGCCGAGGACAACCCAGTACGGCCGACAGCTCTTTTGCATTTCGACAAACGCACCAATGCGTATCAGTATTCAGGGAGTTCGATCTTGTCAACAAAATCACGGCCCATGGCTAGATTCGTGACCCACGGGATCCTCATCAGATTCATGATTTGATTGCGTATGAACATCGCAAATTTCGATTTTGGAGCAAAGGCGCCGGCAAAATGAAGCGCGGCTCGCTGCTTGTTCAGGACGAACGGGTAGAACAGCTCGTGGTATCGAGCGAACGCGCGTACAGGTTCGCCGTGGGCGAGGTGAAGTTCACCCGCAAGGATATAGGCGGCCACCATTGCTAACGCGGAGCCTTGCCCGGCGAGCAGGGAGACACAAGAAGCCGCATCGCCGACCAATCCCACGAGGCCACGCGCCCACGACCCGTGCTCATGAGGATCCATCCGGATCTGGCTCACGCGATCGAAATAAAAATTGTCGGCTCGGTCAAGCAGATCAAGAATCTGTGGACACTCCCACCCGCTGTTCCCGAACTGTTTTCGGAGGATGGCTTTTTGGATCTGAATATCGCCCCGTTCTCCCCGATCGATTGATTCGTCGGCAAAAATGAGCAAGAACATCGTTCGGCCGTCACGCATAGAGAATCGCGCCGCCTGCTGGCCCACTTCCGTGTACATGACGTACACCAATTCATCTCGTGGCTGGTAGCCGGCAACATCGAAAGCCGCGACCTTGTACCCCAAGTACTTTTCAAACGTGGCTTCGGGCCCAAATACCAACTCGCGCACACGGGAGTGAAGGCCGTCCGCGCCCACCACAACATCGAAATCGCGAGAGGCCCCGCTTTCAAACGTTACGTGAACCGTTTTTTCAGACTGTTCAATCCGGGCCGTGCTGTCGCCAAAAATCGCTTCAACCTTTCCTTCTATTTTCCCGTAGATGCATGTGGCGAGTTCGCCGCGCGGAAGGCTCGTAAAGCGGCCCTGGAGCGCTCGATCAACGGTTGCAACCGGAAACCCCGCCACTCGTTGTCCATTCCCGTTTACGACTCTTACTTCCTGGACTCGATATCCCTTGCTAATGATCTCGGGGACTAACCCCATGCGATCCGCAATGTCGAAACCAGCCCCCCAGAAGTCGATGATGTAGCCACCGGTTCGCAAATCGGCCGCTTTCTCCACAATCGTAACTTCGTGGCCATAGCGATTGAGCCAATACGCCAGAGTTGGGCCGGCGATTCCCGCGCCTGATATCAGGACCCTCATGACTTAACCCAGAATAATCCCAAAGTGCGGAACATTGCCCGGTCCTCTCCCAATTTAGTCTGGAGTGGGCCAGTGTCGTTCCGCGGATTTGTAATTGTAAGCAGCGTGCCCAGAAATGATCCACTTCAACAGGACTAGAAAAAGTCGCGCTTAATCTTTTAAATCAACCAACGTGATCGCCGCCCCGCCGCGATCTTCGGCTTCAGACCGAATCGTCTCGACTAGAGGGTGAGCCTTCAGGAATTCGGCGAGGCCGCGGCGCAACGCGCCCGTGCCGTGGCCATGGATGATTCGGATTCGCGGGGAACCGGCGAGCGCGGCCTGGTCGAGAAATTTGTCGACGCGGCGAGTGCCTTCCTCGACGGTGCAACCGATGAGGTTGATTTCTTCGCCGGCGGGCTCAGTGGCGGGCTGAGTCCGTACGGTGACGCCTTGAGGGAGCCCGCGCTTCTTCGGCACATCCTCGCCAACGATTTCTGTGATGTCAGCAAGGGCGACTTTCATTCGCAGAGGGCCGGCTTCGACTTCGGCGCTGGTTTCGTCGCGGCGGCGCAACGTCACTGGAGTAGGCAGGCCGCGCACACGGATGCGCACGCCCGGAACGAGGTCGCCCTGAGCCACGGGCTTCACGGCTTGCGCCGCGGCAATTCCCAAATCTGCTTGCGAGTCGGCCAGATGCGCCACGGTTGCGGCATCGGCTTCTTCGCGCGCGTCGCCGCGCGCTTTCACGAGTTTGCGGTGTGTTTGCTTTTCGAGTTGCGCGCGCAGTTCGCGTTCCTTCACGGCTTCGATGGCGCGCGCGGCTTCCTTTTCGTGTTTTTCAATGGTCTGAGCAAATTGATGCTCGAGCTCTTTTAGGCGGGTACGCTGGCGGTCGGTCCACTCGGTCTGCAAGATCCTTTTTTCTTCGGCGAATTCCCGGGCGGCACGCGCGGCTTCGAGTTTCAGCGCCTCGAGTTCGTCGCGGCTTTTATGCAAATAGGCAATCAGTGCTGCGGCTTCGTGCGCTTCGGGCGAAAGCTGCGCGCGCGCCCGGTCGATTACTTGGGCGGGCAGCCCGAGGCGGCGAGCGATGTCGATGCCACTGGATCCGCCGGGGACGCCGACAAGCAGGCGATACGTTGGCCGCAGGTTCACTTCGTCGAATTCGACCGCCGCATTCAGGACGCCCGGCGTAGTCGAGGCGTACGTTTTCAGGCGGTCGTGGTGCGTGGTTGCGAGCGTCAGGCAGCCGCTCTCGCGGAATTCATCGAGCAGGGCGGCGGCGAGCGCCGCACCCTCTTCGGGAGCCGTGCCCGTGCCAAGTTCATCCACGAGTACGAGAGAGCGCGCCGTGGCGGCTTCGAGCATGGCTCGAACGTTGAGCATGTGCGCGGAAAATGTGGAGAGATCGGCGGCAATCGATTGCTCGTCGCCGATGTCCACAAGCACGCGATCGACAATCGGAAGGCGCGCCGTCTGGGCAGCGACGGGAATGCCGTACTGCGCGGATAGCACGGCGACGCCTACTGTCTTGAGCGCCACGGTTTTGCCGCCGGTGTTCGGGCCGCTGATCACAAGCACGGTCTTCTTTCCCCCAAGAGCCAGCGTCATCGGGACAACGCTCCGGCCGTGCGCGCGCAATGTATCGGCCAGCACGGGATGGCGCGCGTCCTTCAGCTCCAACGAAGACTGATCCAGCCAAGGCTGACCTGGAGGATACGCCGCAAGAGAATCTTCGCTTGTAAATTGGGGCAGCGTGCAATCGAATTCGCGCGCGAAACGCGCACGCGCGAAAACGGAATCGAGTTCAGCAATCGTCTCGACCGCAAAACGAAGCGGGCCGAGATTTGCCCTCAGGCGCTCGGTCAACTCAATCAGAATTCGCGTAATTTCCGCGGCCTCGTCCTCGGCGAGCTGAACGAGCCGGTTGTTGTGCTCGATGGTTTCAAACGGCTCGACGAAAACCGTTTGTCCCGTGGCGCTAGCGGCATGCACGACGCCCTGCACCTGGCGGCGTTCGGCCGCGCGCACCGGGATCACGAAGCGGTCGTTGCGCAGCGTGACGTAATCCTCACCGGCATCGCCGCCGCGGGCCCGTAACATGCGCTCCAGCGATTTGTGAATCGTTTCCCGCGTGCGCGCCATGTTGCCGCGAATGCGCCGCAGCTCGGGCGAGGCATCGTCGCTGATTTCTCCATTGGGCAGGACGGCGCGGCGGATAGCAGCCGCGAGCGGGCGAAGATCTGCGACAGAACCCGCGCACGCGGAGAGCAGAGGAAATTGCCGGGCGGCGGAACCGGTTGGGCCACTTTCGCGAAAACTGTCGCGCGGGAGTGCAGCCGTGTCCACCAGCGACACCGCGTCAAGCAGCATGGGCGGCGTGAGCACGGCGACGGGCGATTCGAGTTCCGTGAGCCATCGCGCGGGATCGGCCAGCGAACCGAATCCCATTTCGCTGCCGTCGCCCAGATAGGCGGCGGCTTCGGCAATCAGCGCAAATGAAGCGTCCAGCGCGGAGCGGTCCTGCGAAAACGAAAGAGCATCAACCGCGCGCCGCCCGGGGGCGCACGTCGATTGGCGGCGCAGCAGATCACGCAGCCGGTCAAATTCGAGAATGTCCTCCGCGGGGCGCGACACGTTCTGCTAAGTTCCCTTCCCATGCGCAGCGCCGCGGTCGAGGCGCGCGGCCAGGAATTGCGCGGCATCCGCGGGAGTGGGCGCCTGGTGCACCAGCGGATCGCTCGACTCGCCCCAGCGGGACGCGTGGCCACGCTCGACTTCGCGCACCCGCTCCAGAATCGGCTGCCAGAAATCGCCGAGAACGACGAACGGGCGCTGCTCCATCGCTTTCTTATTCAGCATTTCCCAGACGACGGCGAGTTCCACGAGAGTGCCGGTGCCGCCCTTGCACGCAACGTAGCCGTCGCCGAGGCGTACGAGTTCAAACAGCCGCTCCTGCCAAGTCGCGACGGACGTTTCTTCCTCCACCCAGCGATTGGTTCGCGCGCGGAAAAAACTCGACGTCACGGCGAGCACACGTCCGCCGGATTCGCGCGCGCCGCGCGACACGGCTTCCATCACGCCGCCGTAGCCGCCCGTGCAGACGGCGAACCCGGCCGCCGCGAGCGCGCGCCCGAGATCGAGGGCTTCCATGTAATCCGCGTGCCCATCCTCGGGACGCGAACTTCCGAACACGGTAATGATTTTTGTTTTTTCCTTCATAATGTAATTCAACTTCAGGGGCTAAAGAGTCTTTTTGAGAACCCGGTTTCAGCTCATGTAGGGCCCGCCTTCAGGCGGGCATCTGGTTGATTCCAAGGTGCCCGCCTGAAGGCGGGCGCTACATGAGCGCGCCAATTTCGTGTTCCCACACAGACTCTAAAGCCCCTGATCAGAAGCGACTGAATTTCGCGGCTAAGGCCGCGACCCACAAAGGTCCCGAAAATCTTAAGCAGCACAGTCAGGAGTGGCTGAGCTACTCAAACCTGATGCAACTCAATTTTCCATCACTCCCTTTATTTCCATTCCCGCCTCTACTTCCTTTTCTCTTCTCTTCCCAGTTCCTCGACCATCGCGACGCAGATCGCATCGATGACTTTGTTGGCATCCTGGGCGTGAAGGTTGTTGTTGTTTCCCAGGATCGAAAACAAGAGCCGCTCGCCGCGAATCGTCGTCGCGTAGCCCGAGAGCGCGTTGCCGTGTCCGATAGTTCCCGTTTTTGCGAAGACCCGCGCGGCCGCGGGTGTATTTTTCATGCGGTCCGAGAGCGTGCCGTCTTCCCCGGCCACGGGGAGCGTGGAGCGGTACAGCTCGCCCCAGGGCTGCGTGGCGGCGTAACGCAAGAGTTGCACGACCGCGCGCGGCGTAACCAGGTCCTTGCGCGACAGCCCTGAGCCGTCGCTGAGCACGACGTCGCCATCGGCGATGCCCGCGGTTCTGAAAAACTCAGCGGCGTATTTCAGCGCATCCTCGTAATTCCTGGCGCCCGATTTTTCGTGAGCCGCCAGCAGCAAAAGAAGTTCCGCATGGAGGTTTTCGCTGTTTTTGTTCGTCAGCCGAATCTCGTCCGAAAGCGGAACGGAAGCGCGCTCGGCAAGGACAGTTTGCATCACGCCAGGGTCACCGGCCGCCTCTGAAGCGTGACGTGCGCGAGAACGTCCGTCGATCCTCACTCCGCGTGCTTGTAGAAGTCGTGCCAAAAGGCTGGCGGCGTACTCGGCGGGATCTTCAACGGCAATCGTGAGCCGGCGAGTCTGCGCGTCGAGCGGGATCGTGCCGCTCAGATAAATCAGGCGCGAACCGGGATCGCGCTCCACGGCCAATTTTTCCTCGTTCCCGCGCGCGGAAGTGACGACCGAATTTTCCACGGAGTAGAAATCGGCCGCAAGCCCGAGATCGTAAACCGCAGGATCGCTTTCGCGGGCCCCCGGGCGCACAATCAGTGTGAATGTATTATCATTCACCGCGACGGCGGAGATCGCTGCCCCGTAAGACCACAGCATATCGTCCACCAGCCAGCCGCTCGGAAATAGTTCGTGCTGGAAGATGCTGTCATCGGCGACTACATCACCGGTGATCTCCTTCACGCCGCGCGCCGCGACGGCGCCCGCGAAATCGGCGAGAACTTTTTCCGGCGGCCCATCGCGCTCGTCCTTTTTGCCATACGGAAATTTCCGGTTGGAGAGATTCGCGTCGCCGCGGCCGATCAGGACGAGGTCGCCGCTCAGCACGCCATTCGCGTCAAGAGCGCCGCTTGACGCGACGGTAGTCCGCACGCGGTAGTCCGGGCCGAGCGCGGCAAGCGCGAGGGCCGTGGTAAACAATTTTGCATTAGAAGCAGGCATGAAATAACCGTCGGCGTTCCGGGCATACAGTATTTCCCCGGTCGCGGCGTCGGTAACCAGTACGCCCCACGCCCCCTTGTCCGGTCCGGCGGCGGCGAGCGCGGATTCAGCCCGCAGCCGGAAGCGCTCCACGTCGCCACCGGCCACGGGTTTGCCGGGGGCCACCGCACTCCGCGAACTCGACGCATTCGCGGGCAGCGATTGCGCCGGGGTGTACGCCGCGCCCGCGCAGACAACCATGGTGAAAACGGCGCATCCAAGGAAGAGTGTGTGTATTCTTCGGTTCAACGCCATCGAGCCGCCCCCGTGGGAAATACGCCGGGAAAATCTGATTATAGTCCACACGGTTGCGGGAACTGGAAACGAATGTGGATTGCCGAGTTCTAAGGGCAATTTACATTTTCTTGAATTTTTTGGATGACGGACCCCCGCGCGTTGCACGGAGACGCCGTCGGCCATATGATAGCGGTGGAGACCAGCCCGGTCCTTACCAAGCTACACTTCAAGGAGGAACGAACTCATGAGAAAACTACTTTCCCTCGGGATGGTTATTGCGCTTACGGGAGCCCCCATGCTGGCGGCGCGCCCCGATAACGACAAGGAAACGGACCGGTTGGAAAACGCCGGCATGGTGATGGAAGAAATTATGAACATACCGGATGATATCCCTCAAGACCTGCTCGACAAGACGGAGTGCGTCATCGTTTTCCCCTCCGTGCTCAAGGCGGCGTTCATCGTCGGGGGAAGCTACGGCCGGGGCGCAATGACCTGCCGTACCGGCGAACACTTTACCGGGCCGTGGGGCGCGCCCTCGATGATGGCATTGGAAGGCGGAAGCCTCGGATTTCAGCTGGGCGGGCAGGCGACCGATTTCGTCCTGCTGGTCATGAATACTCGCGGCGCAACGGCGATTTTGAACAGTAAGGTGAAACTCGGTGCGGATATGTCGGCAGCGGCCGGACCGAAAGGACGGGACGCGACGGCGGCGACCGATGCCACGCTGCGGGCGGAGATTCTTTCCTACTCGAGAGCTCGCGGGTTGTTCGCGGGCATTTCGCTGGAAGGTTCTTCTTTGCGGCCGGACAATGATGGCAACGAGAAGCTCTACGGAAAAAAACTGACGGCGACCGAGATCATCCGCAAAGGCGCGGCACCTGTGCCACCGTCCGGAGAAAAGCTCGTTTCCCTGCTGAATAAGAAGTCACCCAAGAATCACTCCGACCCCGAATCGCTAAAGTAATTCCGCGCCCGCCTCTGCTTGCCGCTCAAATGTCTCGTTGCGGCAACAGGGCGGGCGTATGTGCGCTTGAAAGGCCCGCCAGGGAAAATGCGCGGCGGTTCCTGAAAACTCCGGCCCATTGGGACGTTGATTTTTCTATAGCTATGAATTCACGCGTAGCGCGCATCGATCACATTCAAATCGCCGCGCCCCAGGGATGCGAACCTGCGGCCAGGGATTTCTATCGATCGCTACTGCAGATGAAGGAAATCGAGAAGCCTCCCGTCTTGCGCGTACGAGGGGGCTGCTGGTTTGAGTGCGGTTCGCAGCAGTTGCATATCGGGGTGGAACAGGATTTTCAGCCAGCCAGGAAGGCACACCCTGCATTCGCCGTCCACGATCTAGACGGATTGCGCGGCACATTGAAGGCCCGCGGCGTGAAGGTCATCGAGGATGATGACCTTCCCGGCACGCGCCGGTTCTACGCGGAAGATCCATGGGGGAACCGTCTCGAATTTGTTGAAGTCCTCGCTTAGTGTTACCTTTCCTATCCGCAAGAATTTGAGAAATCCCGGGAGCGCACCGCAACTTTTTTTGCGGAGCAACTGCGAGTGGCTGACAAAACAATCTGTCCGATCTGCAATAAGCGGCGCGCCGAGCGCTATTGCCCCGCCATGGGCGAGAAAATCTGCGCCATCGACTGCGGGACTGAGCGCGAAGTCACTATCGATTGCCCGATCGATTGTTCCTACCTGGTCGCAGCGCACCGCTGGGAACAGAGCCATCCGAAGCCGCTCGCCGAAGGCGAAGTACCATTCCCGGACGTATCTTTTCCTCCTGACCTGATTCACACGCGGCAAGCCATGCTCTCGATGCTCGGTTACACCGTGCTGATATTCGCCGCGGATCAGCGATCCCTCACCGACTCGGACGTGTTTGCCGCCGTCCAGGCACTGGCGGAAACTCGCCGCACGCTTCTGTCCGGCATCTACTACGAAAAGCCGCCCGAAATTCCTGTGGCCGCCGGTCTGTACGCCGCTCTCGCCAAATTCATCGAAGACGAAAAGAAACACGAGGCGGAGCATCCGGAATTCCCACCGTTGAAGGACACGGAAATTTTCCAACTCCTCGTGTTCTTTCTCCGATTCGGAAGGTTGCGCTCCAACGGGCGGCCTCGCACGCGGGCGTTCATCACGTTTCTGCGATCCACAATTCCCACAGAAGTTGGCGTTCCGAAGGAAGAGCCGCGCATTATTTTGCCTTAAGTAGGACAGGCTTCAAGCCTGTCTGGTTTTTGCAGCCAGAAGAAAATCAAAACCTGACAGTCTGAAGCCTGTCCCACTAAAGCCCAAGACTCAATTGCCCTGCGTGCTCCGGCGGACGCCCGGGATCGAGCGGGCGGACCCCAAGGCCGTATCTCTTGCGGAGCGCGGCGACTCGAGCGGAAATTTCCTTGCGATAGGCTTCCGGTGCATAAGCCTCCCGTGAAAACCATTCGCGGTAGCGCCGCGCGAGCTTCGGAAATTTCGAGTCCAAAAACGGCAAAAATTGTTTCTGAGACGACGGCATCAGGAACAGGACGCTGGCCGCAAACCACTGCGCGCCGGCGTCGCGAGCCGCGCGCGCGAGGGCATCCAGATCCTCCTCTCGATCGGTGATCCCGGGCAAGACAGGCATGGCGAACACGCCGGCCGCGACGCCCGCCCGGCGCAGCTCTTTGACGGCGTTCATGCGCAAATCGGGGCGCGGCGCGCGGGGCTCGAGGAGGCGTGCCAGCCGCGTGCGCAGGGTCGAGATGCTCAGGTTCACGGAAACGCAGGAGTGCTCGCCGATGCGGCGAAGTAGATCAATATCACGCAGCACCTGATCGGATTTTGTAGTGATCGAAACACTTAATCCCTTGCGCTCCGCCATCTGCTCAAGTATCGCGCGGGTGGCCCCGAATTCGCGTTCGGCCGGCTGGTAAGGGTCGGTGGCAGTTCCGATGGCGATGTGCTCGCCCTGCACCTTTTTCATGCCCAGGTCGCGGCTAGCGAGCGGTCCCGCATCCAGTTTGACGTAAATCTTCTTCTCAAAGTCGCGCCCGTCCAGATCCATGTACTCGTGCGTGTAACGCGCGTAGCAGTACTGGCAGCCGAATTCACAGCCTCGATATGGGTTCACCGTCCAGGAGAAGGGCACACGCGTCGAATCACAGTGGTTCAAGATCGATTTCACAGGAAGAATGAAATATTCCGTGCCCCGCTTGGCATCAGCGAGGGGGGAGGAGAAAGCGAGACGGGCGATGCCGACGCGTTCGGGCGCGGGCCCTGGTGACAGCAGGGCATCCGGCCCGCTGTCCCGTTGGATCGGGACGTCGGGGAATAAGGTGGGTGTGGGATCGCTCCCGCGGCTGCGCGGACGTTTCCTTTGGAAAGAAAGCGTCTCGGAAGCCGCGGGAATCGAGGTTGCAGTCGCCATAGCCCGTCTCGGGAAGCGCGGAGAAAGTGTTTCGCTTTTTCTTCGCTTTGTCAACAATTATATTCGTATTTTATTCGCCCTCGGCCTCGCAACGTTTGCTTCAGTCCAGGCGGAAGGACAGGTGACGCTTGCGACCGCGATGCCGAGACGGCCGGAAAGCGTTGAGGGGCCGAGGGCTATACTCAATACGCCTAATGGGAGCGGAACTTGGCCAAGATTGGCATCCTGATTATTGAGGACGATGAGGCGAACCAGTCGGCCTTGCGCCAATTGCTGGACTCTGAGGGGTGGCGAGTCCATGTTGTGCCGGCGGCAAGCCAGGCTCTTTCCGAGCTCTCGCGCGGCGAGTGGTCTCTGGTAATTGCAAATATCGCGATGATCGGGTTGAAGGGCCCCGTCTACCTGACGCTGAGGGAATTAGCGCTGGCGCCGGCGGTTGAAGATGGCAATGTCCGAGCGCGCGTGCTCTTCGTGATTCCCGAATCAGCGTCCGGGGAAGCGCTTCCGGTTTTCGAGCGTGAAAAACTGCCTTACGTCGTTAAGCCATTCCAATTCCATGACCTGCTCGAAAAGGTGAGCGATCTGCTGATGGAGGCCGCGGCGCTGGCCAACCCCATACGCCGGGTGCGCCACGATTCCAGCTTGTCCGAGCGAAAGCGCAAGGAAGGCCGCGAGGGCCGCGAATCCGGCAATGCCTTTGCCGCGCGGAACACCAACATGTTCGCCAAACGCGACGAGTACGTCATGACCGAGGAAGAGATCGCGGAATATGAAAAGTCGGAGCGAGAAGAACGCGAGCTGAAAAAGAAAAAAAAGCCAGGCGAAGACCGCTTCTGATTTCCCCGATCTAGACTTATTCCCCGGACGATTCTGGACCCCCCGGGCGCTCCGCCGGCTGCCAGATTCGGACCGTGCTCCGATCCGGTGTGGCGGCAAGCATTTGGGCGGCCGACTTTTGCAGAGCGGGATGGCAAAATTGGGGCGCAATCTCGGCAAGAGGGACTAGAACGAAACGCCGTTCGGCGAGGCGTGGGTGCGGGATCTCAAGCCCTTCCGTGTGAATCACTTCCGTTCCGTAAAACAGAATATCAAGGTCCATGATCCGCGGGCCGCGCGGGATAATTTTCTTGCTGCCAAAACTGCGTTCGATCGCGTGCATTGCCCCGAGCAATTCGCGCGGCGCGAGGGAGGTTTCCGCTTGGACGACGCAATTCAGAAACCAGGGCTGCGCGAGAAAATCGACTGGCTCCGTCTCATAAATGGAAGAGCAGCGCAGAATCCGGACACCATTTCCCGGCAGGGCTGCGAAAGCCAATTCCAAATTCGCGGCCCGATCGCCCAGGTTGGACCCGAGGGAAAGATAAATAAGTTTACCATCGGCCATACCAGAGAATGAAACCACGGATGCACACGGATTAACACGGATAAAATCTGAGTGCTAAACACAGAGAACAGAGAGGTCACTGAGGTGGAAAATGCGAATCAGAAATAAAAAGGTCCCGGATTTTCCGATTTTTGGATAAATCCCTATTGATTGTGTTTTTATCCGTGCTCATCCGTGTGCATCCGTGGTTCCAATTCAAAACAACCCAGGCTGGCGATGAGGCGGTTCGAGGCCGAAGTGTCTATAGGCGAGGGCCGTCGCCACGCGGCCGCGTTGCGTGCGGTCGAGCAGGCCTAGCTGCATCAGATACGGTTCATAAATTTCCTCGATGGCGTCTTCTTCTTCGCTGATGGATGCCGCCAGGGTACTGAGCCCCACCGGGCCGCCGGCATATTTTTGCAGAATCGTGAGCATGAGGTTGCGGTCGACTTCATCGAGGCCATGCTCATCCACGCCCAGCATCTGGAGCGCTTCTTTTGCCACCGCGAGAGTGATGTGACCCTGAGCCCTTACCTGCGCGAAATCGCGTGCGCGGCGCAGCAGGCGATTCGCGACGCGTGGGGTGCCCCGGCTGCGGCGTGCCATTTCGTACGCGCCATCGTCATCCACGGCGATTCCCAGGATGGATGCCGAGCGCCGAACAATGGTGACCAGATCCTCCGGCGTATAAAACTCGAGCCGGTGCACGATACCGAACCGCGAGCGCAGCGGCGCCGTCACGAGGCCCGCGCGCGTCGTCGCGCCGATCAGCGTGAAGCGATTCAAAATAAACGGATGAATTCTTGCGCCAGCGCCCTGGCCGATCACCAGATCGATTCGATAATCCTCCATCGCGGGGTACAGAACTTCCTCGATGGCGGGAACCAAGCGGTGAATTTCGTCGAGAAAGAATACTTCACGCTGTTCGAGCGAGGTGAGGATCGCTGTCAGGTCGCCCTTGCGTTCGAGCAACGGCCCGGAACTCGTCTTAATGGTGACGCCGAGTTCGCTGGCGATAATCTGCGCCAGCGTCGTCTTCCCAAGCCCCGGCGGTCCGTAGAGCAGAACGTGGTCGAGAGCTTCGCCGCGGCTGCGCGCCGCCTGTATGGCGATCTCGATGTTTTCCTTCACGCGCGACTGGCCGATGTAATCAGCGAATCGTTTCGGGCGAACGCTCGCGTCAATGCGCGCGTCTTCATCCAGCGCCGCGCCCGTCACGATGCGGCGTGTCGGCTGCTCCATCCTCGGCTCGCTTCCTGTTCCGGAGGTCATTCTTATTTCTTCCTAGCGCATCTTGATCGGCGATCGAATGATCCAGTCCCGCCTTGTCGAGTCTGCAGATGGACTCGGATTTGGTTTATGTATCGCCCGCCTTCAGGCGGGCACTCCGTGGCCGCAAAAGATGCCCGCCTGAAGGCGGGCCCTACACGAAGGTGTTAATCCCTCATTCCCGCGCGCAGTTTTATCGGGCGGCCCTGGCGCTGGATTGCGCCGGCGCGGTCAATTGTTGCAGAGAGCCGCGCAGGAGGTCCTCGAAGGTTTCGGAGGCGCCGTTTTTTCCCGCCCGCTCGACAGCCTGCTCGGCAGCGTGCTGGTCGTAGCCAAGATTGAGCAGCGCGGACACGACGTCTCCCGCAGTGCCCGTCGTAGTGACGGGCTTGCGTTCACTTCCAGGAATTTCCATCGCAGCCAACTTGTCACGCAGTTCGACGATCATCCGCTCGGCCGTCTTGCGCCCCACGCCGGGAATGCGCGTCAACCGCGCGAGATCGCCCGAACGGACCGCCGGTACGAGGTCGTCCACGCTCATGCCCGAAAGAATTTTCAGCGCCAGCACCGGCCCGACGCCGGAAGCGGAGATGAGCAGCTCGAACAAATGCTTCTCGCGCGCGCTCAGAAAACCGTAAAGGGAAATCGCGTCCTCGCGCACCTGCGTGTGGATCAACAGCGTGACATTGGAATGTAGATCGCCCAGCGCGTAAAACGTCGACAACGGAATGTGCACGAGATAGCCGACCCCGCCCACGTCCACCAGCACCTGATTCGGCCGCTTGTCGCCAAGCGTCCCGCGAAGCTGTGCAATCATTTCGTCTCTACCCGCACGCGATTATGGCGGCGCGCTGTCAGGGTGTCAACGCAGCAGCATGGAATCCCCATCCGTAGCATGTCTTAAAAATTTAGTTTTTCTTGTGCTCTAATTTAATCGGCGCCCGCCGGTGTCCCTGCCGCGGCGGGCGGCTTCATTCTGAGAAATCATTCGTCATGCAGATTGACCGAATCGATCACGCCGATCACGGCGGAGTCGATGGGAGAGTTAGGACGGCCGACGGCGGTCATGGCGGAAAAACCGTCCGTGGTGAGCAATACGCGCTCGCCGATGCCGGCGCCAACGGCGTCGAGCGCGAGGACAGGCTCGCCGCGATCCGTGCCGTCAAGTTGGAGCGGCTGAACGACGAGGATCTTGCGCCCCTCGTGCGAGGGCACCTTCTGAGTGGCAACCACATCGCCTATAACGCGGCCGATCAGCATGCGGAGAAGTGTAAAGTCCAATGCCAGAACTTGAAAGAATAATATTGGGGAATAGAGTTGGGCAAAAGCGATTGAACTGAAATTAGTTCACTGGAATATTCACGGAATCGACGATGCCTACGACAGTCGCTTCGGTGGGCAAATCGGCGGGGAGGAACGGGAAGCTGGCCTCTTTGCCGCGGCACCAATAGATGGTTTCGCCCGTGCCGGCGCCGACTGCATCGAGGGCGATAACCGGGCGGCCTTTGTCGCGGCCCTTGCGATCGAGTGGCTGAACGATTAGGAGTTTCTGGCCGATCAGCGCGGGGTCTTTCATGGTGCAGACCACGTTGCCGATGATCCGTCCCAGCAGCATGCTATCTCTTCCTCGCAGCAGCCAGTTCGGCTTCATGAAGGGAGTCGAGCATTACTTCGTCGACGATGCCGACGATCGCGGCGTCCACGGGGCGGTCCTTGCATTCGGCGGCGTTGCGCGCGGAGCTGCCGGTTACGACCAGGACAGTTTCGCGGAATCCGGAGTCCACCGTGTCGACGGCGATCATGTAGCCCGATTCATCGTCGCCCTGCGGAGAAACCGGCTTCACGATGAGAAGCTTCTTGCCTTCCAGGCGCGCATCCTTGCGCGTCGAAACCACGGTGCCGACAATGCGGGCGAGAATCATGAATTCAGTAGCAACTTCCAATCGAGAAACTCAGTCAGGCATTCCCAGATAAGCAGCAGCCATTTCAGAACAAAGCGCGTGAAACAATTCCAGAAGGCATGTAAGCGACGTTCGACGACAATCCTCCGTATATCACTTCCCAAGCACTCGAGGCGCCAGCCTTCGCGCCCCGGATCAGACAGCCACGGCGGTCTTTCCGATGGGAAGCACTTCCTCGAGCGACTGGTGCGGCCGCGCGATGACGTGCACGGCAACCAATTCCCCAACGCGCCGCGCCGCGGCGGCTCCGGCGTCCGTCGCGGCCTTGACCGCGGCGACGTCTCCGCGGACCATGGCAGTAACGTAGCCCGATCCGATTTTTTCCCAACCTACGAGCGTGACCTTGGCCGCCTTGACCATCGCGTCCGAGGCCTCGATCATCGCAACCAGGCCGCGGGTCTCGATCATGCCGAGTGCTTCGCCCATGCTTTTTTCCTCCGTGTCCGGCCGCAAAGGAATTGCGCCCGGCGCGACTGCCGAAAATCCGATGGCCCGAAGCTCAATTGCCACTTCGCGCGCTTATCGCAGCGCGCGGTCTTTGCGCACTGCTTCTTCGATCAAGGCTTCGAGCTCTTCGCGCGTCACCGAAATGCGCTCCTGCCGCGATTCGCCTTCGGCGGCGCTTTCGCGGGTGACGGGGCACTCAGGAATCACCGTGGACGCGGTCGTTGTGCCATATCGCGCGCGCGCGACGAGCAATTTTTCCACATCGCGCCCAGAAAGCAAGACTTGTTTGCCCAGCAACTCCGTCATGAAGGACACTTGCGCGAAATGCTCGACCGTTTCCATCCGGAAAAAAGCGCTCAGCAGATCCTGGCCGCAGGTCACAACGCCGTGGTTCGCCAGGAGAATCGCGTCGTAATGCTGCACCATCGGTTCGAGCGCGTCGGAAAGCTCCTGCGTTCCGGGCGTGCCATACGGCGCAACGGGTATACAGCCTAGAGCGATAATCAATTCGCTCAGCAGCGCCTTATTGAGCGGGGTTCCCGCGGCGGCATATGCGGTCGCGGTTGGAGGATGCGCGTGGACTACCGCATGAACTTCAGGCCGGCGGTTGTAGATCAGGAGATGCATCGCCAGTTCGGAAGAGGCCTCGCGGCGTCCGGCGATCTTCCGCCCCTTCAAGTCGGTGATCACCAGATCGTCCGGGACCATCATGCCTTTGCTCATGCCCGTCGGAGAAGTGAGCACGCGGCGCGAATCGAGACGCACGGAAACATTTCCGTCCGTCGAGACCACAAACGAGCGGGCGTGAATCCACCGGCCCACCGCGCAAATGTCGCGCCGGTGTTCGTCCTCGGACTTCACGTTTCCCGGAGAGATGGAATCGGCATTCATGGGTTATAGGCGGCCGATTGCGGCCCCGCTGTTTCCGAAACTTCACGGCCATCACCGGGCGACGAGTAGCCCCGGGCAGGCGGCGATATAGTACTCGCTGTCAGGCATAAATTCCACGTTCCTTCAACGCAAATGCGACCCGGTCGATTGCGAGCATGTACGCAGCCACGCGGTTATTCACCTGATGCGTCTCCGCGTAGCGGGAAACTGTGTCAAAACTGTGCTCGACGACGTCCTTCAGCCGGTCGTTCACTTCCTTCTCGCTCCAGAAATATCCCTGGCGGTCCTGCACCCACTCGAAGTAGCTCACGGTCACGCCGCCGGCGTTGGCCAGAATGTCGGGAATCACGAAGATGCCTTTGCGATCCACGATTTCGTCCGCCATCGCCGTGCAAGGCCCGTTCGCGCCTTCGCACAGGATACGAGCCTGCAAGCGGTGCGCGTTCTCGGATGTAATTTGATTTTCCACGGCCGCGGGGATGACGACCTCGGCCGGCTGGAAGAGGATTTCGCTCGCGTTCATTTTGGCGCCGCCGCCGGGAAAATCCGGAAGCGGTTGGCGCTGGACATTCACCCAATCCAATAATTTTGGGATGTCAAAACCGGTCTCGTTGTACAGCGCTCCGTGAACGTCGGCAACGCCCACAATTTTATAACCGGCTTCGTGCAGGAGTTTCGCGGCCATCGAGCCGACGTTGCCGAAGCCTTGCACGATCACGCGGGTGTTCACCCGCAGCATGCGAAACTTGGCCAGCGCCCTGTCACAGTTAAAAAGCACGCCGCGCCCCGTGGCTTCGTGCCGCCCGCGCGAACCGCCCAGGTCGATGGGTTTGCCGGTCACGACGGAAGTCTCCGTGTGCCGGACGTGCATCGAGTAGGTGTCCATGATCCAGGCCATGGTCTGCTCGTTGGTGCCGAGATCGGGCGCGGGCACGTCACGCTCAGGGCCGAACCACTCGATCAGCTCCGCGGTATAACGGCGCGTGATGCGCTCCAGCTCGCCGTTGGAAAGTTTGCTGGGATCGCAGATCACGCCGCCTTTTGCGCCCCCAAAAGGAATGTTGACCACCGCGCATTTCCAGGTCATCCAACTGGCCAGCGCGCGAACCTCGTCCAGCGTTACGTTCGGAGCAAATCGAATGCCGCCTTTGCCCGGCCCGCGGACGATGGAATGATGCACGCGGTAGCCGATGAACACTTCGAGGTGGCCGCTATCGAGAATCACGGGGATGTAAACCGTGATTTCCTTGTTCGGATATTTCAGGAAGCGGTACAAACCCTCTTCCAGCCCCAGCTTTCGCGCCGCAGCTTCAAAACGCGCATCAGCCGATTCGTAAACATTGAATTCATTGCGCACTGCAAGCGTGGCCATGGTCATCTCTCCTCAAAATCAGCCGGGTTGCATTTGCAACCTGCAAGGAAACCCCACGCAGCAACGGCGGCCCGCCCACCAAAATTAATTGAGGATAAATTGCCGCCTTCGGCCAGTATACGAATCAAACCTTGCGCGGCGCAAGGAGAGGAATTACAAACTAAAATGGTTACCTGTCATCCAGTGACAAAATCACTCGTATGCTCCCGTCGCGAAGGATGGAAGCAACAAACGGCCCGGACTTCTTTTCCAATAAATTGGAAATTTGCCGCGCAGATTTTAGGAAAATGTCGGCCATTTCCTGGGCTGTAAGATTGCCGCTGCGAAAAGCAAAGGCCCGCACCCCACTCGATAACAAGGCAGATAACTCCGTATCCCGGTAGCGAATTCGACGGTCGTTGGTGAGGACAATCCAGCCGCGTGCTCCAACGATCCTGAGCCAATGTTCATCCTTGCAGTCGGGAGGAAAATAATCGTCGTGGACTTCGATCTTCAGATTTGCCGCGCGCAAAATGGAGGCCAGAATCTTTTTCCCAAGACACCGATCGAGAAAGAAAGTCTCGGATTCAAGCAGCTTCGGCAAGTTCGCAACGGATCGCTTCTTCTATGCGAAAACGATCTTGTTCGTAATCGTTGGCCAGTTCGTCGATTGATTCCCCTGCCTTATAGCGATCCGCGATAACGGCTGTGGGTATCCCTGTTCCCGCCAATATCGGCCGGCCAAAAGCAACGTAGGGGTCAATCAAAACGAACCGCGGCTCCGCGGTTTCCCTCTTCCTTGTAAATGGATAGAGACGGATTGCTAGCCCGGAAGGATCGCGGTCGATCCTCTGGAGGTGCGCATCGAGCAGTTCGCGCATCGCCAGCTGACCGTCCTGGGAAATATTAATCAGTTGACCAAACTTTCTCACAAAAAGGTCCTTGCCATTCGTTTCCATTCTTTGGTCAGCGAGGGGATGCCTCGTTGCGAAATTCCTCTGCAGAAATGAAACAGCTTTCCGAACTTTGGGTAGCCGGACATCGTGGTGTCCTCGTATGGCACCCAAAACGTGCGCCTCTACAAGGTTTGTGAATGAAAGCAGGCGCCTAGTCCGATCGGGCAGAGAAATTACAGGGGAGAAAAATCGGCTGCCGTCCTTGATTGGATAATTGCGCCCAACTACCCATGACCGCAAAGTCGGTGCCGGAATGCGAATATAGTGGGCCGCTTCGCCGATGGTATAGGCGGGTAGATCGCGAGGATCGCGCCCGTAATATAAATCCGCAAAGTTTGTCTTCATTTCCGCCACTCAGTGGAATTTGTTCTAATTGTTATCTTAACATCCCATCCGCGGATATGGAACATCCTCACCAAAAATGCAACTCGAAGATTTCGAGTCCAACCGGTTCAGTTGGAACCGGGCTTGCGCTCGACAAATTCCTCGATCAGGAGCTGCGTCAGGCGCGCCGCATTATGCCGCACGAGGCCGTGTTCCTCGAGCAAATTGTCAAGCAGGCAGCGGACGCCGATGCGCTGCAGTTCCTGGATGTCCACGCGGACCGGTTCGGCGCCCTGCCGGCGGTACCGCCGCGCTACTTCAGGCGAGACACTCTGATTGCTTGCGACAACCCAATCGAAAAGCTTGCGCCTTGTATGAGCGTAGATGACGCGCACATGCTCGGCGAGCGAAAATCCGTCGGTCTCTCCCGGCTGCGTCATCAGATTCGCAAGGTAAACGCGCGTGGCGGAGGATTTCTCAATCGCTTCGGCGACACCCGACACCAGAAGATTCGGCAAAATGCTCGTGTAAAGGGAACCGGGGCCGATCAAAATCAGGTTCGCCCGCCGGATCGCCTCCAGCACATCAGGGAGCGGGCGGACATAACGGGGGCGTAGGCTGAGGCGGCGAATTTTTTTCCCGCTTTTCGCGATGCGCGTTTCGCCCAGGACAATCTTGCCGTCCGTCATCACCGCTTCCAGCGAAACATTCGCCAGCGTGGTCGGAAAAATTCGCCCGCGGATGGCCAGGACTTCACCGCTGACGCGTACCGCCTCCGCAAAATCGCCCGTCACGTGGCTGAGCGCCGTAAGGAACAGATTTCCGAAACTGTGTCCGCGCAAGCCGCGCCCCGCGTGGAACCGGTATTGAAACAGGCGGCCCAGCAACGCTTCATCCTGCGAAAGCGCCACCATGCAGTTGCGAATGTCCCCCGGCGGAAGGACTCGGTATTCGCGGCGCAGGCGGCCCGAGCTTCCTCCATCGTCCGTGACGGTGACAATTGCGGCGAGATCGCTGATCGGATGGCGTTCCGACTCCTGCCGCCGCCGAGCCACGTATTGCTTTAGCCCGCGCAGCAACATCGAAAGCCCGGTGCCGCCGCCGATCGCGACGACGCGCACTCCACCCCGGCCCACGGCGCGCTGTCGTGTAATTTTTTTCATCGGGATCGCATCGCTATGGAGCGAGCTCGCAGCACAAGCGGTTTCAGGCGCCGGAAGCTTCGCGCTCGGGGTAGAGCAATTCGGTAAATCGGGGATCTTCCTGCAGGAACGCGAAATCTTCGTCGTTCCGGGCGTGGTAGCGGTTTTCCGGGCGCAACTGGATCGCGATTTTCAAATTTTCCATCGCCGATTCCGCTTCCCCCGTCAGGCAGTCCAGCGCCGCCATCGCGTAGAAAACGTAGTCGGCTTTCGGTGCTAGCTTTTTCGCGCGCAGCAGATGCTCGCGCGCTTCGTCCCAGCGCCCCAGATTCATCATGGCCACGCCCGCCTGGTAGTGCTCCTCCGGCGTGCGCACGGAAGGAGGGGCTTGCTTGGCCATGCGCTGCTCGACAATGCGCAAATGAACTCGCGCGCGGTCTGCCAATTCTTTGCTTGGACCCGCCTCAACCTTTTCGAGCAATTCTTTAGCCTTCACGAATTTTTGTTGGTGAAAATGCTGTACGGCCTGCTCGTACATCTTTAATTGTTGTTCGAATTGAGGGTCAACCATCTGGCGAACCGCTTCCGCATGCGCTGCGATTTTTCTATCTTCCTTACTTTTCAATACTTTACGAGTCCTAGAAGGGGCGCTTGCCCCGTGTTTCACGCGTTTTGTCGGCTTTCCAGTACGGGCCATTGGGCGGAGTCTAACAGAGGTCTCCGCCATCGTCAACGCAAGCGCGAGCTGTCTTGGAAACGCGGGTTTTGCGCATTCCCCAGCGGCAGGCACGTATTACTTATGCGAAGCAGCACCCTTTGACGGCGGCATTGCGGGCGGCGCCGCAGAAGGAGGTGGTTCTGGTGCCAGCACTTTCTTCGCGGAATCAGGAAGTTTATCCGCGTTGGCCACGAAGAGCGCCAGTTGCCACATTTGCGTGTCGTCCAAAATTCCCTTGAAGGTAGGCATTCCCGTCAACCGGATTCCATTCTTTACCTTCCAGTAGCTCACTTGCGGAGGATCGTCCGTCACACCCTTGCCTTTGAACATCAGCGTCGCGTCGGGATACATATTTCCTGAGATGGCAGGCGGTTTCTGGTCCGGCAAGCCGTGGCAAACCGCGCACTGGTCCTTGTAGAGCTTCGCTGCAGCCACATAATTGTCTTCGCTCGGCTGGATGGGCGGAGCGGGAACATTTGCCTTATCAATATGCGCGTCGAGCGAGCGGCCCGCCATCTTCTTCTCCATGAACATGGGCGGATCTGCAACTGCCGCGGGCGCCGTCCCTGAAACGAAAAAATAATAAAGGCCGCCCGCAAATAACAGGGCTCCGAGCACCACGCCAACCACAAAACCCTTCATAAGCAGTTTTCTCCTCTGTATGGAATTGAGCGCCAGAGTATAGAACAAACGCTTTTATTTATGGCAATCAAATCACAATCTGCTGTCCGAATCCAGCGATCACTCCGGCCCACGAAAAGATGCCAATGACCTCAACCGGGTTGGATAGAGCATACCCCACCCATGAGCGCACTGGAACGGACCTCCTGCAAAATGGCATCCTTCAGAGCCTGTGTGGCAACATGAAATTCAGATGCTTTTTGTAGCGCCCGCCTTCAGGCGGGCACTTTGGAATCAGGCAGATGCCCGCCTAAAGGCGGGCGCTACAGGGCTTGGCCATTAGTTGTCGCACCCGCTCTTCAGCCTGGTCCGGAAATTCGCGGGCGGGCGCAAATTTCCCTCCAATGCCTGGCGGGCAACAAACGCTGGTTTGAGGATTGGACTCATTTCTTGCGTGTGCTATAAAAGAGGACCCGGTCAGTCCGGACAACTGTGCCTTTCATCAACTTTCCTGCTCGCGAAATTAACTGCAAGCTGGTGTACTACGGCCCAGGTCTGGGCGGAAAGACCGCCAACCTGCAGTGGATCTACGACCACACCGGCGCGGCGCAAAAAGGCAAGATGATTTCCCTGGCGACGGAAACCGACCGCACGCTTTTTTTCGATTTTCTGCCGATTGACCTGGGCACTGTGCGCGGCTTCAAAACGCGCATTCATCTCTATACGGTCCCCGGCCAGGTCTTCTATGAGGCCAGCCGCAAGCTGATCCTGAAAGGCGCGGATGGCGTCGTTTTCGTCGCGGATTCGCAGGAAGAACGGCTGGACGCCAACCTCGAAACCCTCGAGAATCTCCGCGAACACCTTAAGGAGCACAAGCTCGACTTCGGCGCAATTCCGTATGTCCTCCAGCTCAATAAACGCGACCTCCCCGGAATTCTTCCCGTCGAAGAGCTCGCCAAACAGCTTCAGGTGAAGGGCGAACCCGTTCTCGAAGGCGTCGCCATTACAGGCCAGGGCGTGTTTGAAACGCTTCGCGAAGTCGCCAAGCTTGTTCTCGCCGAACTGAAAAAAGGCGGGTAACTCCAAAGCGCTCAAGACGCAAAGCCTCCGCCCCTTTCCGCCGCGGCGGACGAAGTAGCGGCCACCCGGAAGATCAAGACCGTCTCAAAGATTGTGCCACCCGCCATTCACGCTGCCCAGCTTGAAGCGCAGAAATACGTCGCCTTGGCGATTACGAGCACCTCAGCGGCGGATTAGCTGGATATTATATCGTTATGCGATATACTAGCCCCTTTACAAATGAACGAAACTCCTCAGGACGATCAAGAAGCACTGCAATTCATCAAGGAAAAAATAGATACCGTACCGCACCTTGAGGCGCTGCTTTTGCTGTGGGACACTCGACCGGGAGTATGGAGGGTGGAGGATGTCGCCAGGAGAATCTATGTGTCTCCTGAGGCGGCCCGCGATTTGTTACGGGAACTTGCGGACAGTGGCATAATCGCAGCCGCACCGGGCGTGCTGAACGCTTATGTCTGCGACCCGACCCCGGAATGGAACAGACTAATCGCGCTGGTTGATGCGCTTTACAAGCGGAAGATTGTGGCGGTCTCGCGCATGATCCACGCCAAGCCCTCGGCGGCTGTGCGGCAGTTTGCCGACGCGTTCCGTCTTACGAAGAGGGATGGCAAATGATCCTGAGTTCGGTCGTCTACATCCTGGGAACTCTGGTTAGCCTGGTTTGCGCCATTCTCCTGCTGCGGGGGTACAGGCGAGGCCGAAAACGGCTGCTTTTGTGGAGTGGCCTGTGTTTCACAATGCTGGCTATCTCAAATGGAATGGTGTTTTTGGATCTTATCGTGTTTCCACAGATTGATCTTTCGCTGTGGCGCTTGAGTCCCGCTGCCATAGCGTTAGTTCTGCTGCTGTTCGGATTGATCTGGGAGAGCGATCAATGAAGGCAACCCTGTTCCTCCTCGGATTCGTTTCCATGGGTTCGCTTACGGCGGGCGCTTTTTTTCTGCGGTTCTGGAAGAAGGCGAAAGACCCGCTGTTCCTTGGGTTCGCTGCTTTTTTCATTCTCGACGGTGGCAGCCGTATTGTGGAGGCGATCGAGTATCCCGCCGTCGTTCAGTGGGCTTATGTCGTGCGATTATTGGCGCTTTCGCTGATCCTAGCGGCAATTCTGGAGAAGAATTGGAGGAAGCGGTAAGTTTCTCTGGCGGGTAACCAACCCTTTCGGTTTTTTCTATATGCCGAACAGCGCGCTTGAATGATTCCACTCTAGTACGCAGGTGACCAACCCTTTCGGGTTTAAAGGGTCGGGGTTTTGACTTCTTCTTGAGTCCGATTGCCCACGATCCCGCAGGCTCCAGTGACAGTAACAAGGTCCTGATTATTGAGAACAAAATCTCTTTATAAGCTATAGAGCAACTAAACTCGGGACTGTACCTGAGTGCAGTGGACTTTCCGGTACGCCGCGCGGATTTTCTTGATTCTCGGGATTCCCCAGCACTTATAATTGGGCATCGGAATTCTGATTTGGCACGGGATTCACTACCAGCCATGAATTCATCGCCGCCAATCTCGCCCTCGCTCGAGCCTGAACCCGATCCTTCCTCGGAAGCGCGCCTACACGAGATGCAGGAGAAGCTCCAGAAACTGGAGCGCCGCGACTGGTGGCTCTGGAGCATGGCCGTGGTCGTCATGCTCCTGCTCACGTTTGCCGTGTTCACGATGAGCTTCCCGGGCCTCATCAAAGTGGATGATCCGTTCTTTGAAGCCAGCTTGAACAGGGCCGTGCGCGGCCTGATCGGCCTGGTGTTGATCTTCAACTCCTACACCATCTATCAGCAGGTATCGGTGAAGCGGCTGCGGCGGGAATTCTCCAAAGGAATCGAGGAGATGCGCGTGCTGCAGGCGCGCGCCGAGGAATTCGAGCGGCTGGCCATGGTCGATGCCCTGACCGGCCTCCCGAATCGCCGCTCGGCGGATGCGCGTCTCGCCTCCGAGGCCGCCCGGTCGGCACGCTACGGCCATCCGCTCACGGTGATTTCCTTTGACCTGGACAAATTCAAGCAAATTAACGACACCTACGGCCACCTTGCGGGAGACCTGGTCCTCAAGGAATTCGCCCGGCGGCTTGGCACCGCCATCCGAAAGTCAGACATTGCCGCGCGCATGGGCGGGGACGAGTTTCTGGTTCTGCTCCCCGAATGCTCCAGCAGCCAGGTCCAGGCTCTACTCGACAGGCTGCGCCCCATGGAGGCCGAATTTGGTGGGGCCAAAATTCCCATCTGCTTCTCGGCCGGATGGGTGGGATACGAAAAAGGCGAGACCACCGAACAGTTCCTCGGCCGCGCCGACCGCACCCTGTACGCGGAAAAGCGCTCGGGAAAAGCGCGCGAGAAAGAAGCCCTGGCAGTCCTGTAGTTTGAAAACCATCCGGCGAAGTTTCGGATGCCGTTGCGTCTCCACGCGCCGCGGGTTATCGAATGAATGAAGTCCTTTATAGAATGATGCTTTTCACTATACAGCCGGCCCTCGGTCTTCCCCGGAATGATTTCAACCATGTTATAAGATCTTGATGCTTCGCCAGACGCACATCGCCAGAATCCACGGGACAAGGGAATAATGGAAACCTCCACGGGCCGAAGACGCAGCCAGCGCCTGTTCCTCCAGGTTCGCGTCGTAGTGGAGGGGCAATTGCCCAATAAGTCCCGCTTCACGGAAGAAACTCACACTATCGTCGTGAATGCGCATGGCGCCCTGGTGGAAATGAAGATGTCTCTGGATCAAGGCCAGATCGTCAACCTGCGAAACGTGGTAACCAACGAGAATAGCGAATGTGCCATCAAGCTGGTCACTCCCTCAGGGCCTGGAAAATTTAATACGGCGGTTGAATTCACGAATCCGAATCCTGGTTTTTGGCACATATCCTTCCCTCCAGATGATTGGTCCCCTCGGAACATAGACGCAAAAAAGTACGGTTAGTTTTCCAGAAGACATCCCGAATCGAGACAAGCGTTGCCGCTCGGCATGCGATCTCGTTGTTGACGCGAACGGAACAGGTGATTTCAACTAAATTTGGAAGATCGAATCTTACCGGGGCGCCGCGTCAGGCAGGCACAGAATAAAGGGAGGTGATAACCAGATTGGCTATCACCTCCCGGGGTGGGGTGGGGTGTTGCTGGGTAAACTCATTCAACCAAATTCGATAATAGCCTTAGAGATTCAGTGAAATGGAACTGGTACAAAAATCAACCATCAAACCTGAATGAGGAAATAGCATATGCACATAACCGTGTCAACAACCAAATTTATCAAAATTTGTTCGAAAAGGCATCGCGCCTCACGGGACCAATAATTATGTCAAGAAGCTGCATCCAAGACTTCACGGACGCGGCGGCAAAGCGCCGCGGGGCTGTAAGGCTTCCGCAATACCGCCACGCCCCGCTCGGCCAGATCAGCAAGCACCGCTGTTTCATTGCTGTATCCTGTTGCAAAGACTACGGATACCCCTGGATTCAGGGCTTTGATGGCCGCGAATACTTCGGGGCCGCTCCGCCGCGGCATGATTACATCCAGCAAGACCAGTGAGATGCGGTCTCGATGGGCAGTGAAGATTTCAACGGCTTCCTCGCCATCGTGCGCCACCAGGACGCGATATCCCTTCGCCGTCAGCACGGATTGCGCCATTTCGCAAATGCCTGCATGGTCGTCGGCGAGGAGAATCGTTTCAATTCCTCCGCGAACCGGCGTATCGTCGGAAATGGGAGGTCGAAACTCCCCTGCCGTGGGATTTTCATTGACTGGAAGAAAGATGCGAAATGTGCTCCCGTGGCCGGGCTCGCTTTCCACCTGAACAAATCCGTTATGCTGTTTGACGATGCCGTATACGGTCGCCAGTCCCAGGCCGGTGCCTTTTCCCGTCCCCTTGGTGGTGAAGAAAGGCTCGAAGATCCTCTCTCGAGTGGCGGCATCCATCCCCGTACCCGTGTCGCTCACTCGTAGTTCGGCAAAGCGTCCCGGCTGGAATGCCGCACTGCGGCGGCAGTCCTCCTCGGAAAACCCTGCGTTGTGGGTTTCGATGGTAATCCTCCCGCCCTTGGGCATGGCATCGCGTGAATTAATGCAAAGGTTGATGAGCACTTGCTCGATTTGCGTCGGGTCAGCCCGCACGGCCAACAGATTTTCCGAGAGAGCGATTTTGATCTCAATGTCCTTGCCAATTACTTTGTCGAGAAGATTCATTACCTCATGGACGGTTTGATTTAAGCTGAGGCTCCGCGGCTCAAGAATCTGCCGGCGCGCGAACGCCAGCAACTGCCGGATCAACGCCGTGACGCGGTCGCATTGAAAATGGATCTTCTTGAAATAAGTCTCCAGAGATCGGATCGCTCGACGCCGCCTGCTCCTCTCCGAGTTCCGCCCAGCCAAGGATGGCGCCGACGACGTTATTGAAATCGTGCGCGATCCCACCCGCCAACTGGCCAAAGGCCTCGAATTTCTGCGCGTGCTGTAACTGCTGCTCGAGGGCCCGGCGCTCGGTCATGTCCCGGGAAACGTTGGCAACGAAGCGCGGCTCGCCGGTCTTTTCATCCTTCACCTGAAATCCCACAAAATCCATGGGCAGGGACTGCCCTGTCTGGCGATGGTGGAACCGCAATTCCCCCTTCCAATGCCCGAACGAGTAGAGCGCCGGCAGGATGGTCTCATACACCAAGGGCAGATCGGCCGGGGCTACATAATCCAGGGAATGCGTCCCCTTCACGGATTCCTCAGCCGCGATTCCGAGCATGGCGCGGCCGGCGGGATTTACGTATTGCACGTTGTCCTGGAGGTCCGCCACGGCAATGAAATCGCGGCTGTATTCCACCAGCGTAAAAAATTTCTGCTTTTCTTCCTCGGCTCGTTTTCGTTCTGTGATGTCCTGAGCCACGACGAGCGCGGCAGCGCGTCCGGAATATTCGATTTTGTGAAGGAACATTTCCACGTCAACGAGCGAACGGTCTTTCTTGCGGTGGCGCCACTCGCCGCCGAGTTGCTCCCCCGGATCGGCATCTTTAAAGAAAGACCACAATCTCGGAACCTCCTCGGCCGGATGCAGGTCATCGGCGCGCATGGACAGGAACTCCACCCGGTCATACCCGTAGTGGCGAAGAGCCGCATCGTTGACCTGAAGAATTTGCAGGCTCTCCTGCTCGAAGACCCACATGGGAAGCGGGTTGTGCGCGAACAGAAAAAGCGAACTGGCCTCGCTTTGCCGCAGGGCCTGGACCATGAGGTTGCGAGCGTCGCGAAGGGATCTCTCCTCGAGGGCGCGGGCGACAACCAGGGGGAGCCGCGCTAGGTGATTCTTCAACACATAATCCGTGACGCCTTGCTTGATGCACTCAACGGCTATTTCCTCGCCGAGGATTCCAGTGACCAGGATAAAGGGAACGTCGCGCCCGGCCTCGCGCATGGCGGTAAATGCATCCATACCCGTCCAGCCGGGCAGGCGGTAATCGGCGAGCACGATGTCGAACGGAAAGCGCCCGATGTGCTCCATGAACTCCGCGCGCGTCGAGACAATTTTTGACTGGCACTGAAATCCGGCGTGTTCCAGCTCGTGGAGATTCAGTTCGGCATCCGCCGCTGAATTCTCAATCAACATCGCGTGCAGCGGCGCGCCCATGTTCCAAATCGTTGTGAGCGAAGTATTTGTCAGCAATTGGCTCATGCGGACTTCTCCGTCCACCCGGTGAAAGTCTGCCACCTCAGGGAATGATGCACGAGCTGAGTGATTGCATTGGCCAGGTAGGAAAGCGCGGTCAAGGAACCGGAAGCCACATGCAATCCGAGCAGGCCCGGTGTCCACGAATAGCAACAGCCGTGCGGCGTGAACCCGCCCGGAAATACCAGGTTCTTCAGGAACTTCATTCTTCCCCCGTCCAGCGAGATGCAACCGTGGAGTGAAGAGCCATGCGCGAAGGAACGCACGGCCCCGCGAACACTCCACGAGGAGTTCTATCGGCACGAAGCGGGAGTGGCTTGAGTGGAGTGACAGGAACTGCTGTGGTGCCGCGGAAGGAGTTAGGCGACGGTCGTTTGTTTCAGAGCCGGGGATTCGGCCCCGCGCAATTGTTTCTCCCGTTTTTCTTCATACATGTGCGCATCGGCAATCCTCAGCAGTTGATCGAGCGATGGCTGGTGAACCACGGGCACGTCGGCAATCCCGACGCTCAGGGAAAGCCGGAATTTCCAGGAGGAGAGAGCATTGATAAAATCCGTGCGCTGTTGCAGACGCTTTCTCACTTGCTGGGCGGAGTCTTGCGCCGCATCGGTCATCAGTACGCAGAATTCGTCGCCGCCCAGACGCGCAAGAATGTCCGACTGGCGAAAGCAGGCGCGCAGAACATTGGCGGTCACCACCAGCGCGCGATTGCCTTCCAGGTGTCCGTACGAGTCGTTGATGAGTTTCAAATCGTCCAAATCCAGGTAAATGAGCAACGCCGCGCCCTTGCGCTGGATCATTCGCAAATGCTGCTCAGCCAGGGCCATGAATCCGCGGCGGTTGTAAAGCGCGGTGAGGTCATCGATCAGCGAAAAGTCTGCAGATTCTTCTGCAGCCGGTGGCGCTCAATTGAGTAGCGCAGCGCGCGCGCCAGGGAAAATCGGTCCACTTGCTCCTTGGGCAGAAAATCCTGCGCGCCTTGACGCAGCGCTTCCACAGCCAGCAGTTCGTCTTCTGATTCAGCCAGGATCACCATGGGCGTGTCCGGCGCCGCGGCGCGCGCGGCCTGCACATAGGCGCGGCCCTGCTTCTGTCTGGAACCCAGGTCGAGCAGTAACACATCCGCCGAATCGCCGGCAAGGCGCTCGGCGGCAAGAGAGAGGTCCGCGACGTGAGCAATATGAAATTGGCTGGAATTCTCCGGAGCAAGCAAACCGCGAACCCGGCACGCGTCCTGCGTTTCCCCTACCAGTAAGATGCGAATTGGAACCCCGTTCATTGACACCGCGAAGCCTCGTGATTCCCATTCCGCGTTCGAAAGATGCAAGGCAAGCCTCGACACAATGCATGGCAAGTAACACAAGCGCCGTGTGGCCGGGCGAACTAGGGAATCAGCTTTCTGGAAGGGGGTAGATTAAGTTTCGTCCACTGCTGGAAAGTTGTCAAGACGTGTGGCGCGAAACGAATATTAGAAGTCAACACAGCCTCGACTAGAAACTGGCTGAATTGCTATCGGGGCAGCGATCCCGGGTCAGTGAGAAACGGATGGATCACGATAATGCCGTCCAAATCCTGGTTTGTTTGCAAGTCCTCGGTCAGGAGGTACCGGCAGCCGGTGGATTTCGCAGCCGCGACAATGAGTGCATCCCAGAACGAGAACTGGTATCGGTCCTGAAGTTTCCACCCTCGCTGCAGAATCTCGGCGTCGATCGTCACAGGCTGCCAGGCCAGCAAATCCTTCACTTCGGCGCGCGCCTCTTCACAATTCTCCGGCCATTTTCGAGTAGCCTGGACGTAAAACTCCTGCAAGACCTGAAAACTGATTCTCCCAAGTCGGCTCTTCCATAATCCTTCCCGCCAGGCCCGGGCCGCCTGTTGCTTCTTCTCGTCCGCGCGGTCGAGAGCGTAGAGGAGGACATTCGTATCAACGAAGACCGGCGCGGTCATGGGCCTCCTCGCGCGAAAGATAAGGGCCCTCTGCCTTGCGGAAGGCCTTGCGCGCCAGAGCGCGGCGCATCGCTCTTTCATAGCCGTCGTTGTCCAGCATGCGCTCTTTGAGAATCTCCCCCAACAGGCGCGAGACGCTGGTATCGCGCCGAGCCGCCTCAACGCGAGCCCATTTGGCCACAGGTTCCTCAAGTGTTACGGTCACATTTCGCAGCTTTGTTTTCATAACACGATTGTAGTGTAACACTGACTTCGTGTCAATCGAAGTTCCCGAGACTCTCTACCTTGTCGAATCACGCGACCCGGGGTTTCCCGGATTCGAGGGCACAGTCATTGCGGGAATCTGAACCCGCACCCTTCCCAAAGAACGGGAAGAGTGCGGCGCCCAAATCATATTGGCCCAGGAATTTTAGGCTGCCGGCAGGCTACTTCATTTTATTGCGCGACTGGCTGAGCAGGTTCACGAACAAACGGAAGGCGCCGGCGTTGCCTTCGGGCAACTGGCGCGAGAAGGAGAGGCCTGTGTAGATGTAGGTGCCTTTGCCGGTATGGGCCCAGACGAGGCTGCCCATTACGTCTTTTTCACCGGGATCGTGCATCGAGAGAACGGTGTGATATTGCGGGTCCCATTTTTCCCAGAAGTAGAGGCCGCGCTCCTGCATCCAGTTGTCAAAATCGTGGGCTTCGATTTTGTTCGGGAAATTGAGGAGCGGGCTGGCCGGGTCTGTGTACTTCACGGCTGCGTTCTCGTCCGTGACGCGCGGGCCGGGGCCCATCGTCGCGGGGAAGGGGGCGGGCTTGAGTGGGTCCCAAACATTGGGGCGCTGATCCAATACAACGAGTGTGCCACCGCCCGCGGCGTACTCGAGCAGTCGCCAATTGGATGCCACGACATCCGAGCGCAACTCATATGCGCGCATACCCACCACAATGGCGTCAAACCGGCTGAGATCGCCAAACGCAAGAGCGTTCGCCTCGACCATTTCGACGTCAACACCCAGGCGGCGCAGCGAATCCGGTATGGCCGCGTCGTTGTCCGCGGAAATGTATCCCACGCGCAGATGTTCCGGCACGGCGATGGAGAACACGTGCACGGGCACCGAAGCGGGCGCGCTCCAAAGATACGTCGGCAGCGAAGGCAGCGGCTCGAGGGAAGTCTCGAATTTTTCCTCACCGCGTTTCGCGTAGGCCTTCAGTTCGTATTTTCCCGCTGCAATCTTCACCGGGGGCATCACGGTCAAGTGAACGAGGCGATCTCCCGCCCCTGTAAATTCGACGAACTCCGGCGCGGGCGCTTTCCAGCCGGATGGTACTTCGACGCCCACGCTTACCTTCGACGGCGATTGTGCAAACGAATGCACGCGCGCGAAAATATCGAATTGCTTCGGCTGGCGCGACTCCACAACCACGTACTGCTCCGGCTGCGGAGTAAGCTCAACCGGCGGGACGATGCGCAGCGGGTAGCTCAACACGCTGACGGTTGTCGCGTGCAAGCTCTGCACCGGCGCCGTGAAATCAAACGCGTAGCCATCGGCCTCGACGTGAGAGCCTGCGTGGACGAACGGCGGAGGAAAAGGATAAATATAGTCCCCCGGCGAATGGGGCATCTGCGCCCCCACTGGAACCGCGACGCTGAAATTGGTCGACCCGTCCTTTTCTTCCTGTTTTGTGATGTTCCATCCGGGCGGCAGCATCAGAACGGGTTTTGAAAAAGTGGCAGGCAGATCGGGGCGATGTGTGACTTCGGCCCGCACGGTGAAACCTTCGCCGGCCACGAGCTCGCTGCGATCCGAGTTGGAAACGATTTTGATCGCCGCGGCGTCGGCGAACGCGTGGTTGATTCGCTCGCGTACCTGCTCCAGTTCCCACAATGCGGCTGCGGCCGATGAATCCTGAGAATGCTTCACCTGGTCCTCAAGCGATGCGATCTGTTTGCCCGCTTCGGCGATGGAGTGCACGGCTCCGGGCCAGTCAAGTTTTTCCGCAGCCATACGAGCCAGATCCAGATCGTGATCGGCGGCCGCCAGCGAATCCCCCGCCGGCACGGGAATCACGCGCGCAAGCGAGATTAGCGGCTGCGCAAAATCGGAAGGCGAAGGCGCGCCGCCCGTCGAGCGCTTCAAACCATACGGACGCCTGACAAACGGTGAATTCAGGAACGGCGTAACGCCCTGCGAGCGGTGATGCAAATAGCCTTCCACCGAAATTTCGCGGTAACTGAGACCCCAGATCGGAGAAATTTCGTCGGCGGGCACCACCCAGGAACCGGTGTAGTCCACTTTCTCATCCGGCGCGGTCGCGCGCACAGGATCGAGAACCAACTCGGCGCGCCACGGTTTCAGGCCTTCCGCAATCTGATCGGGATATTTCGTGGGATCGGCCGCGGCCTCAACGGCTTTCGGCGTCTGATACCCGGACGCCTGATGATTGCCGTGCCCGGTTTTCTGGTTTCCCCAGCCATTGACGACCACTTGCGGGCGCAGCATGCGGATCACGCGCACCATGTCTTCCAACTCGACGCCATTCCATTTTTCGAGGGTTTCGCTGAGAGTCTTTGAAAATCCGAAATCGACGACGCGAGTAAAGAGCAAGTGCGGGCCTTCAACATTCATGGCCGCGGAAAGCTCAGAGCTCCGCAGAATGCCGAGTTGCGCCCCCTGTTCGGGGCCAATCGCGTTCTGCCCGCCCTCGCCCCGGTTCAGCGTCAGGAGCGTCACGTCCGTGCCCAGCGCATGGGGCAGATAAGTGAGCAGCGTGGAGGCTTCGTCATCGGGGTGGGCCACGGTGAACAGGACGCGCGTTACGACGCGAGCTTTCTGAATCGATTCGAGCGTATCCGCGACGCTCTCGCCGCGGCCCGGCGCCGGTTGTTCCTGTTGCGCGGAGACTCGCGTCAAAACGAACGTCAGCGCCAACAGCGCTGACAACGCTGATGCGAGGATGAGTTTTTGCCGGTGTCTCATTGCTGTATCTCCGCAGCCGCCGCAAACGGCCATATGTGCCGGTAGCGCGCCTGAATCATATACGTCAGGATGCCGAGAGCGATCACGCCGAGCGCTCCAAGAGCGAACACCCATCCCGTGGAATAAAACAACGCCGCCCAGCCCAAAATCGCCAGTACGGCCGGCCACGGATAGAGCCACATCTTAAAGGGAAGCCGCTCCGGAGGCCAGCGCCGCCGCAAAATCATCACACCCACGCCCTGGCTGATGAACTGCACGATCAGCCGCACGGCGATAATCGCCTTGATCACGCTGGAGAGGCGGAACAGCACGCTGAACGCGAGCGACGCGGCGCCGAGAAACAGCAGCGACACATGCGGAAAATGTTTCCTGGGATGCACGCGAGCGAAGACCGGGAAAAAATTGCCGTCCTCGGCCGCGGCGAATGGCACGCGCGAATAACTGAGCAGCGTGGTGAAGAGCGATGCAAACGCAATCCACAAAATCATGATCGTCGCGAACGTTGCGGCGCGCGCGCCGTACAGCCGCTCGACGAATGTGCTCACGATATATTGCGAATTCTGCGCCTCGCGCCATGGCACGACGCCCAGGATGCTCGTCTGCATCGCCAGATACAGCACCGCGATCCCCGCGATCGAAAGCAGAATCGCGCGCGGGATGTTTTTTTCCGGATCGCGAATCTCCGCGCCCAGATTGCAGATGTGGTAGTAGCCAAGATAAGTGTAAATCGTGTTGACCGTCGCCGAGCCCAGCCCCGCGAAAAACAGCCACGACCAGTTCCACGCGCCGGGAGGAAAATCAAACGCCATCTTCGCCGAAAAATGCGTCACTCCGCCCCAAATCATCCAGGCCATCGTGCCCACCACGCCGACCCACAGAAATTTAGAAATTGTCCCGACCGCCGAAATCCTGCGGTACAAAAGAACAATCAAGGAAACGACGAGCGCCGCCGAAATCGCCTTCTGCTGATATTTTCCGAGAGGAACGAGATACGTGAGGTACTGCGAAAAACCGATCGCGCCAGAAGCCACCACAAGCGGCGCCTGGATAAGTGTCTGCCATATGTAAAGAAAAGACATCAACCGCCCGCCGCGCCCCGGCCCGTAAATTTCGCGCAAAAACGCGTAGGTCCCGCCGGCCCGCGGCATGGCCGCGCCAAGCTCGGCCCAAACAAGACCGTCGAGCAGGGAAAGCACCGCCCCCGCCACCCAGGCCAGCAAGCATTGCGGCCCTCCCATCGCCTGAATCACCAGCGGAATCACGATGAACGGGCCGATCCCGACCATCGCGTTCATGTTCAGGGCCACGGCCTCGCTCAGGCCGAGCCCTCGTTCAAGTTGTTCCTCTGGCAAAGGTATGGACATGGCCGGCGCAAAAGCGGGCAAAGCATATCAGATGCACCGGGAGGGCTAAAGACTCTGTGTAAGAACGTAGGGTTGGCGTTGTAGCGCCCGCCTTCAGGCGGGCACTTTGGAATCGAGCGCAAACTGAACCGCAGCAGGAGACGGGCACGTTCCGATCAAACCCCTGCCCGCCTGAAGGCGGGCGCTACAGGATCCGAACCTGCTGACAAAAATAAGGGAAATGGAATTCGCGAGAATTGACTAGATAGCGGCTGGGGAGCAATTTTTGAAGTTGAATCTCAATTGTGTTTTTGCTGTTTTCAATTTCCGTCAGTCCTTTTAGCGCCCTTAAGAAGGCTATCTAAGTCTGTTCCGATTTGCCCGGCATTGCTTCCGACTTCGACGCCTCCCTTAAAGTAGGCGCCTTCCTCGATCACGATTTTGCCGGTGGTGATATCTCCCACAATCGTCGCGCTCTTCATAATTTCAATTCGGTCCGCGGCGCTGATGTCTCCGTTCACTTCGCCGGAGATCACCGCTTCCCGGGCAATGACGTCCGCATTTAAGTGCGCGCCCGGACCCACCGTAAGCCGAAAACCACCAATGGAAATTAGCCCCTCAACCCGGCTGTCCAGCCTGAGGTCCTCGTTACCCGTAATTTCGCCTTTAATTTGCAGCCCCGGCCCCAGGTAGGAAGTTGTACTGCTAATGAATCTCGAAGTCCCCGGGGCCGCGGCCGGGCCGCCCTGCATGTCTTTGTTGGTTTGCATTAACCCTTCCTATTGTTCCGTCTAAGATGAATCCTCGAAAAAATACAATCCCAGCTTAGGCAGCTATCCAAATTGAAGCAAGATAGGGTTTCCTAACAGTTGCCAGCCCTGCACTCCTGTCGCGACCACTTTCCGGCACGACTTCTCAGGATGCGGGCATTGCTTCTGCGCTTTGCAGGTCTGTTCGTCGTTGGCCTGCTCTCACGGCGCGCAATGCAAGCCCCGCGATGAAGGGTTCGGTTCCAGCTTTCAGCGTGCTTTCGCGACGGCGCTGCCGTAGATGGCCTGGGCAATGCGAGCAATTACAGCCTCGCAAGTTGCCTGATCAGCGTGCGCGTCGGTAACGAAGATGGCGACGGCCAGACGCCGTCCGTCGGGAAGAGTGATCAGGCCAACGTCGTTGGTGGCGGGAATCATGCCGAACTCTTCACCGGAAGAGCCGGTCTTGTGGGCGACGGGCGTACCGGTAGGGAGCAGCCCCTTGATGCGCTGAGGACCACTGGTGGCTTCGAGCATCCACGTGTTGAGCAGTGCGGTGTCCTCGGGGTCGAGCGGCGAATGGTCGGCGAACAGGCGGAGGAGAGCGACCATGGCGTTGGGTTCTGCGTAGTCGCGGTATTGCAACTTCTGGTCACCGTGGAGGGTGTGTTCGCTGTCCTGCTGATGAATGCCAGTGGAGCCGATGGAGTTGAGATACTGCTGTAGAACAGTTGGGCCGCCGATCAGTCGGAACTCGATATCTGTTGCGGTGTTGTCGGAGGTTTCGACCGAAAGCTTGATTAGCTTGCGAAGAGGAACGTCAACGTCGGCTTCTGGGAACTCGTCCTGCAGGGGGCTGTAGGTGACGGAGCGGTCGGACTTAAGGAAACGGATGGGCTGGTCGAGCTGGAGCTGGCCGAGCTCAATCTGGTGCAGGACGGCCATGGCGAGGGGAAATTTGAATGTGGACTGCATGGGCGGATGGCCGTGCTCGTTGAGGTCGCAATCGAGCTTTGTACCGGGGAGCAAGCAGGCAACATAGACGGTCCCCTTCGCGTTTTTCGCGATCTCGGCGATTTGCCGATGGAGCGGCGTCTGGGCGGCTAGCGGAGTTGTGAGCAGGAGCAGCAGCGCAAATGCGCGCATTTAATCACCATATTATATCGAGGCGGGCACGGGAGGTGTTTTCAATGCCCCTTTATAACTAAGGGATCATCCTAGCCGCCTCCGTCTGGCAATGCCGCTGAGGATAGACAGTTCTTGTCGGCTACCGCCTGTGAGACTGGCTTGCCGGGAATTGGGAATGTTCGTAAGTCCTACATTCCGAGAAGACGCGGCGAACATTTCGTAAACATATAGCCTGTCTTCACGAGCAGAACGCGCTGCAGAAAGAAACCCTATGGCGCATTCGGCGACGGGCCCGTGATTTCCACGGAAAACGAAACCAAAACACAGTTCCCCACATCCATGTGGATAACACTCTTGTTCATGTTTGTGCGTGCGGCTTGGCTAAAATGAATTCGGAGGCATTCGCACAATGAGACACTTCCTGCTGATCTTCACCTCGCTATTTATCACGTCGCTGGCTGCTCGCCCCGCGTTGGCGCAGGGCACCGCGGATCTCCGCTTGTTCGAACAACATTGCACGACCTGCCACGGAAATCCCAAGGGGCCGGCGGGCGCGGTCGACGGGATACAGCTCCGGAAAATGACGCCCGAAGCGGTGTATGCGGCGATCTCAAAGGGAGATACGCACGCGAATCTTCAGGGCGTCACGGACGCGGATAAACGCATGATCGCGGGGTATCTCGGCGGCCGAAAGGTTGACGTTGCGCAGATTGCCGATGCCAAGCTGATGCCGAACCAATGCCCAGGCAATCCGCCGATCAATTCCTTGTCCGCCAGCCCCTTGTGGAACGGCTGGGGAGCGGACGCCAGCAATGCGCGCTTTCAGCCCGCGAAAGCCGCGGGACTTTCCGCCGATCAGGTGCCGAATTTAAAGCTGAAGTGGGCGTTCGGCTTTCCCGCCGCGGAGATCGTCTGGGGCCAGCCGACCATCGCGGCCGGCCGGGTTTTCATCGGAGTGGATACCGGCGCGGTCTATTCCCTGGACGCCGCAAGCGGATGCGTGCATTGGTCATTTCAAGCGGACGCCGGCGTGCGGAACGCGATCACCATCGCGCCCGTGACGGGGCAGGGCGCGGCAAAGTACGCCATCTACTTCGGGGACGTGAAGGCAAATGTTTATGGCGTAGATGCCCTCACCGGCAAACAGCTTTGGAAAGTGAAAGTTGAAGATTCGCCCGTGGCTCGCATCACCGGATCTCCCATCCTTTACGAAGATCGGCTGTATGTTCCGGTATCATCCACGGAAGAGCGCGCCGCGGGTGCCAGCACGACATATCCTTGCTGCACGTTTCGCGGGAGCGTAGCGGCGTTGGACACGAACACCGGCAAGCAACTCTGGAAGAGTTACGTCATTCCGGACGCCCCCAAGCCCACGAAAATGACCGCGACCGGCGTGCAACTATGGGGTCCGGCAGGCGGCGCGATCTGGAATACACCGACGCTCGATCCCTCTCACCATGCGCTCTACATCGGCACGGGCGATGCCTATACCGAAACCGAGCAGCCGTTCAAGACCACGGATAGCGTCATGGCCCTAAATATGGACACCGGCAAGCCTCTGTGGGCTTCGCAAGATACCGAGAACGATGTTTGGCTCGCAGGGTGCGGACCCACAAATCCCTCCGAGAACTGCCCGAAGGACATCGGACCTGATTATGATTTTGGGGCATCGCCGATCCTGCGGACCCTGCCCAACGGGCGCAGAATCCTGGTCGCAGGACAAAAGAGCGGCATTGTCTGGGCGCACGATCCTGACAAGCAAGGGGCCGTGGTGTGGAAGCTTCAAGTCGTCGATGAACTCACGCGCGGCGTGATTACCTTCGGCGGGGCTGCCGACGACCAGTTGGCGTACTTTGGTTTGAGCACCGGCGGTATCGTCGCCATTCAGTTGGCGACCGGTGAAAAGAAATGGTTCACACCCATACCACGAGCCCAGGGACAGCGCGGTGGCGGGCAAACCGCAGCTCTGACTTCGATTCCGGGAGTCGTCTTTTCAGGCGGAATGGACGGCATGCTGCGCGCGTTTTCAACCGCTGACGGCCATCCCCTGTGGCAGTACAACACCCTGCAGGATGTCACGACCGTGAACGGCGTTCCAGCAAAGGGCGGCTCCATGGGAGCTCCCGGTCCTACGGTTGCCGGCGGCATGCTCTTTGTCGGCTCGGGATACACATTTGGCGCCGGCACAACCGGCAACTTACTCCTGGCATTTTCTGCACAATAGGCTTAATCAGAGATCAGCTTGTTCATTCGGTCCGTCGACGGCGCGGGGACGTGATTACTCGGCTCCGCTTTTGAGGAACTTCACTGGCATTGATCGGCCCGCTTTGTGCACACTGAAAACATGGATTCTGCGCCATCCGGAAATCCAGCTCGCAGTTGGACCCGCCTCGATGGCGTCGATCTGCTTCGAGCCCTGGCAATCTTCTTCGTGTTGATGAACCATGTAAACATTCGTCTGCTCCTCGCGAAAGTTCCGTACCTCAAAGGTTTGCCGCATCAACTCGTGAACTCGCTGGTCTGGAACGGTCAATTCGGCGTTCAGATTTTCTTCGCGGTTTCCGGCTTCCTCATCACATCAACGACACTTCGACGCTGGGGTTCCCTCGGTCAGGTCAGTGTGCGCGATTTTTACCTGCTCCGCTTCGCTCGCATCGCGCCATTGCTCCTCTTGTTGCTGGCTGTGCTCAGCGCCCTTCACCTGGCGCATTTTAGTGACTTTGTGGTCCCGTCAAGAACGGGAGGGCTTAGGCGGGCATTGGTCGCGGCGCTCACCTTCCACGTAAATGTACTTGAGGCTCGGCACGGGTATCTCCCCGGCAACTGGGACATTATTTGGTCTCTTTCAGTCGAGGAGATGTTCTACCTCTTCTTTCCCCTCGTCTGCTTCCTGCTCGGCCGGGGGAAAATGCTTGTCGTGCTTCTTCTGACATTTGTCGCGCTGGGACCTTTTGGACGCACGGTCTTCGCTCACGGAAATGAGATTTGGCGGGAGTACTCGTATCTTGCGGGGATGGACGCGATTGCTCTTGGCTGCCTCACCGCGCTCTTTGTCGGAAGGCGTCGCCTGTCGCGTCCGGCGCTTCTGACGGTTGGAAGCATCGGTTCACTGCTCTTGATCTTCATCTTATGCTTTTCGATCCGCGCGAACTCCTGGGGGCTCGGCCCGTACGGTCTCGATATGTCGATACTCGCATTAGGCACATGCATGCTCATCATTGCAGCCGCTCAGACGGAATGGCGCAGTCCGCGGGTCCTCCAACCGTTCCTCATTTTGGGGCGGCGCAGTTATGAGGTCTACCTGACGCACATGTTTGTCGTCTTTGGCCTGTTTAATTTGTTCGTGAGTGCGGGCAAGCCTATGAAAGCGATCCCAGAACTCTTCATCGCGGTCATTCTCCTCGTCGCTCTTTTGGGTGAAGTCGTGGCGCGATTTTATTCGGAACCGATGAATCGCCGGCTCCGCAAACGCTGGGGAGATGGCCCCGAAAGGCTCGGCTCGGTCGTAGCCGAGAAAGAAGCAGTGCTCACCGAGAACCGCGTTCCCGTATGAATTGCTTCCAGCTCGTCAATTCATTCTGGAATCCACATATATATGATGGGTAAGTAATTCATATATTATCGAATTCCGCATAAAACACCGGTTTTTCAGAGTGGCGGGGGCTGCAGATTCAACAGACTGCGGCAAAAAGATTTTATTGTGTCATTCCGAGCGAAGCGAGGAATCTCTCTTTGTTTGAAACCCAGGAAAAGAGAGATTCCTCGGCGCGCAGCGCGCCTCGGAATGACAAATATTTGAGCTTTTCCGCAGCCTTTCAAGACAGAACAAAAGTAGCACTAATGCCGCTACTCTGGGCTGAATGCGAGCAAGACGTTTCCGGGAACGCCTCCATTGCGCGGATAGCCGGAGGTGATGAACACCATCCCGTCGACCACGACGGCCCCTGGACCGTCGATCGAACCCCCGTGGCCCTTCGCACCGTTTACCGTTTCGAAATCGCGCATGGTATTAAAATCCCACAGCAACTCGCCGTCTTCGGCCGAGTGCGCACGAATATGCCCGTCGTTCGAAGTCGCAAAAACCACGCCGGGAATTTCCGTCACCGCGCCCGGCTGTGAGGGGCTGCAGCCTAGCGGCGAGCCTTCCGGACACGGCGTCGCCGGAACATGCCAGTCCTGGCTGCCGTCTACAACGCGCAAGGCCGTAAGACCGCCGCCCACGGTCGGATCGAGCCGGGCCCGGCGCGTGTCTGTAATGTTGGTCTGCGGCAAGCGCTTGACGTCCGAGACCGTGGCGAAAACGTGCAGGCCATCCGCGGCCATGCCCCATTGCACGCCCCCGTTCGTGCCGCCCTTCCCCACGCGCGTCTGCCACACCACCTCGCCCTTTTTCGCGGGATCGAGCGCCCAGACTATCCCCGACTTTTGTCCAGCCAGCAAAAGTTCGCGGCCATCTGGCGCGTGAGTCAGGATTGGCGAAGAGCCGAAATCAAAATCGGGGCCGCATTTTGCGGGGTCGCCCGCGCAAGTCCCGTTGAACACATCCCGAGCGGTCAACTGGCGCGACCAGACGATGCGACCCGTAGCCATGTCAAGTGCCAGCACGGCGTCGCTCGTGTCCGTCGCGGGCTCCGTGTAATTGTCTCCAGTGCCCACGTAGAGGAGATTGCGTTTTGCGTCTACCGTGGGCGTGGACCAGACACCGACTCCTGAAGGTCCAAAAGTTGGTGTCCCGCGCGGGCTCTTGCCTGTCTCCACCGGAACGCCAGTCATCCAGGTCTTCCACAATTGCTTGCCGTCGCGAATACGCAGCGCGACCACGCTGCCGCGGAACGTGCAGCAGGGATACTCCGGGTCGGCGGAACGCGTTTCCTCCCACGATGACACTGGTACATAAACCGTCCCGCCATGCACGGCAGGCCCGCCCGTGAGCCGCGTCGAATCGTGCGTTTCCACGTGGACCTTCCAAAGTAGTTTGCCCGTCTCCGCCTTCACCGCATAGAACCAGCCGGTCATGTCCCCGAAAAGCAGCGCGTGCCCGCTGCCAAGCGGGACCTCCAGAATCGAGGAACGCACGGGACCGTTTGCCTGAAATACCCATTGCAGGCAGCCGGTCTCGGCGCGCATCGCGTGGATCAATCCTCCGGCGCTGCCGACAAAAACCTGTCCATCGATCACCGTGGGCGGAGCGAAAGCTGACGAGTCTCCATCGAAGCCGAACGCCCATTTTAGTTTCAAGCCGCGCACTTGCGCCGTACTCAACCGGGCCGAATCCTCAGGCTGGAATCGCGCATTGCCTGGCCCGGGACTCCACCCGTTCCACGATGTCCTTGGTTTGTCGGCCAACTTCACGCTGCGGTCCGCGCAGAACGCCGAGGCGGGCGGCCCCTCCACAGGCGTGTTGGTCCCCAAATACGAAGCCACGGCGACGCGGTCTTCCCTGCTCATCGTGAATGCGACGGCCATCATTGGCCCCGCATCGAGGGCTCGAAGAATTCGCGCCGCGGGCATCTTCTGCAACGCCTCGCGTGGAGGAATACGTTCGTTGACTTGCTCGTGGCACATCGCGCAACGCCTCTGATAGACGGCTTCGCCCGAGGAAGCTGCCAGCAAAGGGCATGCCCACATAGCCAACGGAAGAAGGAGCGCGAATCGTTTCATGCGCGGGACCATATCACGGCGGTTGAAATCGTGTCCAGAACCGCGCCCGATGGTGCTGTCCTAATTTCGAACACGTGGCCATGAATCCAATCGATAGGAGGTCCGACCTTCAGGTCGGACATTCAACGTCGGATAAAATTGGGCTTTAGCCCCTGAAGCTTCAGGGCCTAAAGGCCATCCATTTGCGGAGTTGGGTGTCCGACCTGAAGGTCGGACCTCCGAACCCACCTCTTCTAGCACGATTTCTGCAAATTAGGACAATACCCGCCCGATGGCCGCGAGAAGTTTTCGGGCTGATGTTCCGGCCATGCTACCCTATCGGTAAAGACTGCATCTATTCCCGATTGGCCGCGCACTTGATACGCGAAGGCCTTGAGGAGTTTTCCGCATGAGTTTCCAACGAAAGACCTCGGAATCTAATCACGCGCGCGCCGCCATTTGCGTTCTGATTGCTCTACCTCTTCTCGCCACTCAGGCACAAAAGGCGCCGGTCGATCCGCCAAAACAAGACACCCATGGCATCGTCACGGGGAATATGGACACCTCGGTTAAGCCTGGCGACGATTTCAACGAATACGCCAATGGCGGCTGGATGAAGCGCACCGAAATTCCGCCGGACCGCAGCAACATCGGCGTCTTCACCGCCCTCGCGGACTTGAGCAACAAGCGCACCGCCGGCCTGATTGAAGAAGCCGCCAAAGCCAATGCTCCGGCCGGTTCGAACCTTCGCAAAATCGCCGATCTCTACAACTCCTACATGGACGAAGCCGCCATCGAAACCAAAGGCCTCGCCCCGCTTCGCCCGCACCTCGATTCCATTGCCGCCATCCGCGACAAGCGCGAACTGGCGCGCGCCCTGGGGGAGAGCCTGCGATCCGATGTTGATGCGTTAAACAACACCAATTATCATACCGCCAACCTGTTCGGCCTGTGGGTCGCGCCCGGCTTCAACGATTCCGAGCACTATGCCGCCTATTTGTTGCAAGGCGGCCTGGAATTGCCCGACCGCGAATACTACCTCGCCGACAGCGAACGCATGCGCGACATCCGCGCCAAATATCAAGCCCACGTTTCGGCCATGCTGAAACTTGCGGGATTCACGGACGCGGACGCGCGCGCCAAGCGCATCGTCGAGTTGGAGCACGCCATCGCGGAAAAACACATCAGCCTGGCGGAAGACGAAGACATCCACAAAGCCAACAACACTTGGAAGCAGGCCGATTTTGCAGCGAAAGCCCCGGGCCTCGACTGGGCGGAGTACTTCCGCGGCGCCGGCCTCGGCAAACAGTCCAGCTTCATTGTCTGGCAGCCCACCGCCTTTGCCGGGGAGTCCGCCCTGGTCGCCTCCACTCCGCTGGACACCTGGAAAGACTGGCTGGCGTATCACCTGATTGAAGACTACGCGGAAGTGCTGCCCAAAGCGCTCGCGGACGAGCGCTTCGCCTTCTTCGGCAAAACCCTCTCGGGCACGCCGGAGCAGCGCCCGCGCTGGCAGCGCGGCGTCGCGCAAGTCAACAACCTGCTCGGCGATGCGGTCGGGCAAATCTACGCGCAGCGCTACTTCCCGCCGGAAGCAAAGGCCGCAGGCGCAGGCCATGGTTGCCAACATTATCGCCGCATTCCGGAAGCGCATTGAGGCGCTGTCCTGGATGGATCCCGCGACCAAAGCGGAGGCCCAGGCCAAGCTCACCACGCTTTACGTGGGAATCGGCTACCCGGAGACCTGGCGCGATTATTCCGCTTACGAAGTCAAGGCGGACGATCTCTTCGGCAACCTCTGGCGCAGCGGCCTGTTTGATTACCACCGCGACGTCGCGCGCATCGGCCGTCCGGTCGATCGCAAGGAATGGTGCATGACGCCGCAGACGGTGAACGCCGTCAATCTCCCGCTGCACAACGGGCTCAATTTCCCCGCCGCCATTCTGCAGCCGCCGTTCTTCGATCCGCAGGCCCCCGCCGCGGCCAACTATGGCGCCATCGGCACCGTCATCGGCCACGAAATCAGCCACACGTTTGACACGGAAGGCAGCGCGTTTGACTCCAAGGGGCGCGTGCGCAATTGGTGGAAGAGCGAGGACCTCGCGCATTTCAACGCCGCCACCGCGAAGACTCGCCGCGCAATACGACACCTACAAGCCGTTCCCGGACATCTCCGTAAACGGCAAGCAGACGATCGGCGAAAACATCGCGGACGTTGCCGGCCTCTCTGCCGCCTATGACGGCTACCACGCTTCGCTCGCGGGCAAGCCCGCCCCTGCGCAGGACGGCTTCTCCGGCGACCAGCAATTCTTCATCGCCTTCGGACAGAACTGGGGGTCGAAGGCGCGTGAAGCCCGCCTCCGCCAGCAAGTGATGACCGACCCGCACGCCCCGGCGGAGTTTCGCGCGGATACCGTGCGGAACATCGACGCGTGGTACTCGTCATTCGAAGTCCAGCCCGGAGAGAAGCTGTATCTCGCCCCGGCGGACCGCGTGCGGATCTGGTAAAAATCCAGGTAGCATGCCGCCCAGTGGAGCAGGCTTCACACGCTGCGGAAAAAATGCCCCGTCCTGTCATTCTGGGCGGAGCGAAGAACCTCTCTCGGATTTAAGTACCAGAAAAGAAACAAGGAGAGATTCTTCGCTCCGCTCAGAATGACAGTGGCTTGAGTTTTTCCGCGGCCTGTTCAGCCTGTTGGGTTTGGGGCGAGAAGGCCCAAACCTCACAGGCTGAAGCGTGTTCCAGCTAAAACTCTGCCACGGTATATTTTTGTGTCTCGCCCAGCGGGAAAATATACCTTCGACCAATGCATCGTGAGAAATTCGGGCTGTACATTCGTCCTGAACCTTAAGACATCGCGCTTATTTCGCGCGGAACCGGCAAAATGATGCAAAATCGTGGCGGAGCAAAACGCACGCATGCTGAAGCTTGGAATCATCCTGACCGCCGCGACCGTGACGATTCTCGTCGTGGAATTTTTTCGCGCGCGGCGCAGGCCGTTTCCCGCGCACGGCTGGCTCGGCCTCGTCGCGCTCGTTTGCGCGGAGTACCTGATGTTTCACGGCATCGAGCCGGCGGCGACTTATTTCAGCCCGGTGGCGTGGACGTCGTACATTTTGATTGCCGATGCCGCGGTGTTTGCGATCTCCGGCCATTCGCGGCTGCGCGAAGAGCCGCGCGGGCTGCTGAAGATGGCGGCGCTCTCGATTCCGCTGTGGCTGATTTTTGAAGCGTACAATTTGCGGCTTGCGAACTGGGCGTACGTCGGCCTGCCGCAAGGGCAAATCGAAAGATGGATCGGCTACGGCTGGGCGTTCGCGACGATCACGCCGGGAATTTTCATGACCGCCGCGCTCATCGAGTCCTTCGGCTGGTTCAAACAGGAATCGCGCCCGCTGCGTTTCAGCCGCGCGACGGAGAACGGCTTTCATCGTGCTCGGCGCCGCGATGCTCCTCGTGCCGCTGGTTGTCCCAGCGCGCATCGCCGCGTATTTGTTCGGCCTGGTCTGGCTCGGTTTCTTATTTCTTCTCGAGCCGATCAACTACCGCCTGCACTTGCCTTCCTTCGAGGGAGATCTCGCGCGGGGACATCGCGGGCGGCTGTACTCGTTTCTCGCCGCGGGCTGGGTGTGCGGCTGGCTGTGGGAATTCTGGAATTACTGGGCGCGCGCCGGATGGATTTATACGTTTCCCATCGGCCAGCAATGGAAGATTTTCCAGATGCCCGCGCCGGGCTATCTGGCTTTCCCGGTGTATGCGCTAGAATGCTTCGCGATGTACGTGAACGGCGCGTGGCTCCTCAGCCCAAAATATGTCGCCGAGAAAAAATATTCGGAATAGCCGGATGCGCATTCCAACAACTTGTGAAACAGCTCCAAGCATTTGTCATTCCGAGGCACGCTTCACCCCGAGGAATCTCTCTTTGTTTTGGTGCTGAGTCGACGGAGAGATTCCTCACTTCGTTCGGAATGACAAAATATGGGATATGGTTTCAGAGCTGACACGGCGAACTTTCCGCGTGTTGTTCTGCCTGGCGATTGCGGCGTTCGCATTGCTTTTCGCCGCGCCAGGCGCGCGCCTCCGAACTCGATATTCCCCCGGATGCAAAAGAAGCCATCGATCTGATGTATCTGGGCAAGACGGAGGAAGCCGTCGCGCTCGCGCACAAACTCGAAGCCGCGCGGCCCGATCATCCTCTGGGCTATCTCATCGAAGCCGACGTGCTCTGGTGGAATATTTATTGCAAATGGTCGGAGCGAAAATACAACACGATTGACGCCTGGAGCCACACGCGTCCCGCCGACGCCGACGACGACGCGGAACTCGCGCTCGCCGACAAAGTGTCGCGCCTGGCCGAAGCCGGCATCGCCAAATCCGACACGGCGGAAATGGAGCTGTACGCGGGACTGGGCTACGCATCGCGCGCGCGCCTGCTGGGCCTGCGCTACGAAAAAATGCCGGTGGCGCGCGCGGGCGTCGAGGCGCGCAAGCACCTGCTGCGCTGCCTCGAACTCGACCCCAACATGGCGGATGCCTACCTGGGCCTTGGGCCTTTACAACTATTACGTCGACACGCTTTCGGCCATGGCCAAAATTTTGCGTTTTTTCATGGGCATCCCGGGCGGAGACAAGCGCGAGGGTTTGCGCCAGCTCGAAATCGCCTCCACGAAAGGCGAGTTGACGCAGATGGAGGCGCGCTTCAACATGGCCAAGAGCCTGCGCAATTACGATTTCGATTACGCGCGCGCCGAACAGGCCGCCGCGCCGCTCGTCACCGCGTATCCGCAAAATTGCATCTTCTTGCTGCTCGCAGGCGACATCGAGCAGAAGCTCGGCCACAAGGAAGCGGCTGCCGCGAAATTCCGCGCCGCCGCCGCGGCTTCCTGGGAAGAGACCGCGTGCGCGGAGCGAGCGCACAAACTAGCCCGCGAAGCCCTCGCTTCGCTTGGGGAAAACTGACGTAGCACAGGCACTCCTGCCTGTGCGATTTTTGCGATCATTGAGGGTCGGTGGATGCTGGAATTTGCGAAAACCGCACAGGCAAAAGTGCCTGCGCTGCGAAGACCTAACCTGGCTTCCGGGCAACGGGTTCACGCACCCCGTGCATCTCACGACTGCCGCGGTAAGCTGCGTGGGGCGCTTCCGGTTGACTTGAGCGTCCTCCGGTGGTATCAGAAACGGGCCGGTTTGGTGGGGGTTCTTCCTAATCTAGGGCGCGGGCTGCACTTTTCCGCTTATCGTTTCACCTCCCAGGGGTGAAAGTGAGGCGTTGAGCCTGCCGAAAACTGAATCATCGCTGACTTCCTCAGCACCCGGATTGATTACATCGCATTTTTCCCTGCCCGGAGTCCGGGCAGGATGGCTCGCGAGGAGCGTGTTCGGATGTGTTCGCGCAAGTGGCTAATCGTGGCATTAGTGGCGTGTGGGCTCGTGTCCGCCTGTTCCGACTACAATACGAACCTTTCCATCCAGACCTCCTCCTCCACTTTGTCCTTCGTGAGCCCTAGCACGGCGACCGTGGGAAGCCAGGGCTTCACGATTACGGCCAATGGAGCGGGCTTTGTTACCGGCGCTCTAATTCTGTGGAACGGGACCGCGCTGACGACCACTCTGGTCAGCAGCTTTCAGCTGACAGCGCCAGTTCCCGCGTCGGACCTCGCTACAGCGGGAATCGTGCAGGTCGCCGTCCAGATTCCCGGCTCGGCTCAGTCCGCCACGCAAAACATCAACAACACAACGACCACGGAAGTTTCGAACGTTGTCCTCTTCACGATAAATGCGGCGCCAGGGACACCGCCGGCGATCACATCGCTGTCGGCTTCCACGACTTCGGCGGCCTCCACGCCGTATTGCAGCACTCAGGGTTTCACGCTCACCGTGACTGGGACGAACTTCACGAGCGATGCGGCTGTGAATTGGAATGGGACAGCGCAACCAACTACCTTCGTGAGCGCCACGCAGCTTACCGCTGCTATCCCGGCCGCGAACGTGGCGTTAGCCGGCACTGCCGCAGTGACGGTATCGAATTCGATTGGGACCTCGTCCTCCTTGCCGTTCACCCTTTCCACCCCTGCGGCGGGATTCCCGACTGCCACTCTGACTTCCATCACACCGAATTCCGCCGCGGCCGGCGCCGGCGGGTCTCCGGTATTCACCATTACTGCGCAGGGCACGAATATCCTTCCCTGCACGGTCGTTCAATGGGTGAATAGCAACAACGTCACGACCGCGCTGCCCACGACATACATTCCTGCTGTTGCCGCAACGCAATCCTCGCCAGGAAATCCTATTGAGTTGATTGCAACGGTGCCGCCTGCCGATCTTGCGAGCGCGGGAAGTGCAAATGTCCAGCTCATTAATCCCCAAACGCAGCCTTCCTCAAGGTTGGCTTTCACGATTAATGCGCCATCGATTATTTCCCTGTCGTCTTCGACGAATTCGTCGAACACGACGCCTGCGTGCAGTCCTCCGGGCGTCACCCTCACCCTGAACGGCGCGAATTTCGTGAATGGTTCGGTCGTCGATTGGATCGTGCCGGGGGCACCCCCGATCATTACGCCGCTCGCGACGACTTTCGTCAGCTCGACTCAACTCGTCGCCACGATTCCGGCTCAAGAGATAGCTTCCTCCGGAATGGTAAATATTCAGGTCTCCAATTCCGGGGTTCTCTCGAATACGACGCCCTTTACGATTTCCGCTGGGTCGCCTCCTGCGCCATCGAATATTTCCCTTTCACAGACGAGTGCGACTGCCGGAGCCGCCGCTTTTTCCCTGACCGTCACCGGAACGAACCTTGTCCCCTGCTCCGTCGTGCAGTGGACGGTCGGCAGTGCCACAACACAATTGGTCACTACTTACATCGGACCAACCCAGCTGAATCCAGCCCAGCTGATCGCGGCGGTACCGGCGGCCGATATCGCCTCCGCGGGTCAGGCGACGCTGGCCGTTGCCAGCCCCGCGTCGAGTGCAAACACTTCCAACTCGGTTTCCTTCACGATCTCCCTCGTAACCATCGCGTCCGTTACGGCCTCCACGACCTCCACCAATAGCACGCCATATTGCAGCCCGACAGGCCTCACCCTGACGGTAACCGGCACAGGTTTCGCGGACGGACTCAGCGTCAACTGGAACGGCTCGCCCCGCCCAACAACTCTTGTGAGCTCCACGCAGCTCGCGGCGGAAATTACAGCGGCAGATACAGCCTTTCTCGGCACAGGTGCCGCAGCGGTAGCCATTACCGTATCCGGCAGCACTCCGGCGTCGAACTCCAACTCTCTCAAGTTTTCGCTGACGGCACTGCCAACTGGAACTACTCTTCCTGCACCGGCCATCAATTCCATTTCGCCCTCGAACGCGGCTGTCGAGGCACTAACCGGACCGCCCGTTGAAATGACAGTGAGCGGCAGCGGCTTGTTGCCCTGCTCGGTGGTGCAATGGAACGGCGCTCCCTTGCCTACAAACATATTTATTGGCAGCAACGGAATTGCGGCAGTCATACCCGCAGCTGATATTGCTGCTGCTGGAATCAACCAAGTTGCTGTGACTACTCCCGCCCCAGGTGGAGGAGCCTCAGGCAACGAACCATTTACAGTTTTTGCGCCGGGGAGTGTAGTCCCAAGCAGGTTGGCTGGGGGCTCGCTATCCTCGCCGTTAATGAGCTCGAACCAGCGCTACGGCGTTTTTGTGCTGGCTTCCAGCCTCGGCAGCACTGAAATTCCAGGGACGACGCAGAATGTTTTTGTAAGTGACACTTGCCTGGGAGCGCCCGCCGGTTGCACGCCTGCCGTGACGCTCGTCTCCGCCGGAACTGGCGGGATTCCGGGCAACGCGGACAGTATCGCCCCTTCGATTAATGCGGACAGCGCGGCTGGCAGCGCGGACGGGCGCTACGTGTCTTTTCTTTCATCCGCAACGAATTTGGTGGCGGGTGTGACGAACGGCCTCCTGAACGCATTTGTTCGGGACACTTGCGCGGGGGGGCCCGCCGGTTGCACACCCTCCACTCACCTCGTTTCCGTCACTACCGGGGGAGTGCAAGCGAATGGCGCAACGACGTCGGCGACAATCGACGCGACGGGCCGCTATGTTACGTTTGTGTCCTCGGCGAGCAACCTCGGCTCAACCTCATCCACTGGCGGAATTTTCCTTCGCGACACCTGCGGCGGGATACTGGCAGGCTGCACGCCCTCCACGCAACCTCTGGATTAGTCTCCATTAGGACGGGCTTCAGCCTGTCTGCTTTTGACTTTCGCTAAAACATTCGAAAACCAGACAAGCTGAAGCCCGTCCTACATTTCCTCAATCAGGCAATAAAAAGAGCCGATCCGCCGCCAGCTCAATCGCCCAGGGCTGCGGAAGATCCCGGAACGACTCCCACTCCTGCTTAAAAACTTCCGCCTGCAAATGAAAGTCAGCGAGGCTCGCGGCAGGAGTACCGATGCGCAGATCGAGCGTAACGCGGAAGGGCGTTTCCGTCATTGCTGCCAACCAGCAAAAAAACATGTTTTCGGAATCTTCCGATTTCAATTTCTCCGCCGGGTGCACGCGGACGTGATGAGCCCGGATCGCGATGTGACCGGGCGGTTTCGCGCAATGCTGCTCGACCCGAAGAGCGCAGGCCCAATCGAGCGCTTCCACGCGCCCGTCGTCAAGGAGCCGCGCCCGTGAAAAATTCTTGCATCCGGTGACGCGCGCAACCTCGAGCGTCGGGGGGTGCCGGAAAATATCTTCTTTCGGCCCCTGCGCCGCCACGCTCCCGTTCGCCAGCACAACAAGCTTTTCGCAAACGCGGTAGGCCTCTTCGAGATTGTGGCTCACGAACAGCGTCGATCCGCTGTAATTCGCGAGCGTGTCGCGAAGCTGGCGTTCGAGCGCGCCGCGCAGGTGAGTATCGAGGGCCGAGAAAGGTTCGTCGAGCAGCAGCGCCGCGGGCTCGATGGCGAGCGCACGCGCCAGCGCCACGCGCTGCTGCTCGCCTCCGGAAAGCGTCGACGGGAAGCGTTCCGCCAGGCCGTCAAGATGCGCGGCGGCAATCTGTTCCGCAACGCGGCGATTCTTTTCGGCATCCGGCAAGCCCCGCAAACCGAACGCGATATTTTGCGCCACGCTTAAATGGGGGAACAGGGCATAATTCTGGAAGAGCAAACCAATGCGGCGCGAGCGCGCGGGCACGTTGATGCCCTGCTCGGAATCAAACAGCACGCGCCCGTGAAGCACGATGCGACCCCGGTCCGGCGTCTCCAGGCCCGCGATCGTCCGCAGCGCCATCGTCTTGCCGGAACCCGAAGGGCCGAGCAGCCCAAGCACCGCTCTGTCCGCCGCAAATTCGACGGCCAGCCGGAATCCCGGAACACTTTTCACAATCGCGACTTCGAGAGACATTGCCCTAAAGTGGCGCATGCTTTAGCTTGTGGGGTTTTCGTCTTCTTCGCAAAACGGCAAAACCCCACAAGCTAAAGCATGCGCCACTAAAACCTCCGCCACAAACTGAGCGCGCGTCGATTCGTTCCATAGATAAGCGTAAGCACCAGAAAGGAAAACAAAAGCAGAACCACCGCCGTCTGGTTCGCCGCATCGTAATTCGCCGCCTGCACCTGATCGTAGATGTCGATGGAAACCGTGCGCGTCACGCCCGGAATATTCCCGCCGACCATCAGCACCACGCCAAATTCCCCAATCGTGTGCGCAAAGGTCAGCACAATTCCCGTGACGGCTCCGGCCGCGGAGAGCGGCAGAATCACGCGAAAAAAAGTCGAGAGCCGCGACGCGCCGAGCGTCCACGAAGCTTCGATCAACCGCCGGTCCACGGCTTCAAAGCCCGCTGAAAACGGCTGCACCGCAAACGGCAAACTGTAAAGGACGGACGCGACTAGCAAACCACCGAACGTGAACGGAAGCGCATGCCCAAACCACGACTGCCAAACCCTGCCTGCGAAATGTCGCGGACCAAGGCCAACAAGGATGTAGTAGCCCAGCACCGTGGGCGGCAGGACAATCGGCAACGCGACTACCGCCTCGACCAGAAATTTCCAGCGCCAGCGCGAGAACGTCACCCAGTACGCGAGGGGCAGGCCCGCGGCGAGCAGAATTGCCGCGACGCACACCGCCAGCTTCAATGAAAGCGCGATCGCCTCCCAGTTCAACGCTTCCCCTTGGCGGGAAGCTGCGAGGGAAGCACGAACCCATATCGCTCCAGCAACGCCGCCGTCGCGGGCATTTTGATGTAGTCGAGAAATTGCCGCGCGCCCTGGGGATTTTTGGAAGCGCCCACAACGACGACGCCCTGCTGAATCGGCGCGTACAAATTCTCCGGAATATTCCACGAGCGGCCCTTGTCTTTCATCGCGGGCGAAACCACAAGAGAAAGCGCGAGGATCCCCGCATCCGCGTTTCCCGATTCCGCAAACTCGGCCGCCTGCGAAATGTTTTCGCCGAGAACGAGGCGGTCCTTCACCGCGTCATAGACTCCGGCCTGTCGTAGCGCTTCCTCCGCCGCGCGGCCATACGGCGCGTGCTCAGGATTGGCGATGGAGATTTTACGGACGGCCGGATCGCGCAAGGCGGAAAATCCCTTGCTTACATCCACGCCGGAATCGTTTCTCGTCCACAGCACGATTTTGCCGATCGCATAGAGATACGTGCTGCCTGGCGCGGCAAGGCCCTTGGCTTCCAGCTCTTTCGGATAGGCGATGTCCGCGGAGAAAAACACGTCAAAGGGCCCGCCATTTTCAATTTGTGTAAGAAAATTTCCGGACGAGCCCATGCTCAGGCGAACCGCGCAGCCCGTGGCCTTCTCGAAATTCGCGGCGATTTCATTCATCGCGTAAGTCAGATCGGACGCCGCAGCGACCGTGACGACGCCGCATGATTTCGCCGCCGCCTGTGGCACTACCGAGACGTTTCCCGCGCGAGCGCAGAAAAACGGAGCGCCGAACACCAGTCCGGTGAGGGCCGCGAGTGCGAAGAATCGGATTCGTTTCATGTTTGTACTCTCGAAATTCACATGCGCACGATCATGACTTCCGTGGCCTTGATGAGTGCCGCCGCAGTCTGGCCCTTTTCAAGGCGCATTTCGCGGGCCGCATCCGCCGTGATGATCGAGGAGATGCGCTGGCCCCCGATCGAAAGTTTCACCTGCGCCAGCAGGCCGCTGTAGCGCACCTCCACGATCCGGCCCACCAGTTGATTGCGCCCGCTGATGCGGCGGAAATTGCGCCGCCCGGCCAGCAAGTCCTTTTCCTCGGTGCGCGGCAGAAACCGCTCGATTTCGGATGCGGGGATGCGGTGATGCCCTCCAGCCGTGCGGATGCTGTGCAATTTCTTTTTGTAAATCCATTGCTTGAGCGTGGGATAACTGATCCCCAAAGAGCGTGCCGCGTCACGCGGACTGAGCATCTCGTCGGTTTGCAAGGACACCTCCAGAAAATCTGTTTATACACGAATTATACAGATATGTAAATACGGATTAATACGGTTTAGTGGCGCATGCTTTAGCTTGTGAGGTTTTGATTCATGCTCGGTTCCCGTTGCTGTAACCCAACCCCACAAGCTGAAGCATTCGCCACTTCAATCCTCCGGCGCAAAAGCCAGCAGGACATTGCCCGGCATTCCGCCGTTGCGCGGATATCCGGAATTGACAAACACCATCCCGCCCGCAACGACCGGCCCCGCGCCATCGATCGAGCCCCCTTTGGCCGGCACTCCATTCACCGTGGAATAAGTCTGTCCAGCCGTATCGAAATCCCAAATCATCTCGCCATCCTCGGTGCTGAACGCGCGCACGTGTCCGTCGAGCGCCGGCGAGAAAACAATCCCGGGAATCAGCGTCAGCGCTGCGGACTGGCCCGGGCTGCACCCCGGTCGCGGCGGATCGCACGGATGGCTCGGAGCGAACCATGCTTTCGAGCCGTCCTCCAGATGCAGCGCCGTCAGCCCGCCGCCCTTTGCGGGATCGAATGTCGCGCCCCCCACTGGCCCGGCCGTGTTCATCACGCCCGCCGTGTCGTTCACGGCCGCGTACAATTTCTGTCCGTCGGTAGCCATGCCCCACTGCACCCCGCCGTTCAGGCCGCCTTTTCCGACGCGCGTCTGCCAGAGGATTTTTCCTTTCGCGTCCGGATCGAATGCGTACACCATCCCGGCTTTTTGCCCCGCAACCAGAATTTCCTTGCCGTTCGGTGCCCGGACGAGGATTGCCGAGGAACCAAAATCGTAATCCGGCCCGTTCGTCGACGGGCAATTCACTCCCTTATTCCGGCAGGAGGAATTATAAGCATCGTCTGCAAGCACCTGCTGTGACCAAAGTATGCGTCCCGATTTCAAGTCGAGCGCCATCACGGCATCGCTGGTTGAAGTTGCAGGGACGGAATAATTATCTCCAGTGGATACGTAGAGCAATCCACGTTTGGTATCCACAGTCGGGGCAGACCAGACAGGTGCGCCGGAAGGCCCCCATTGCGCCGTGCCGACGCTATTTGTACCCGTTTTTTGTGGCGGGTCCACCGTGTACGTCCTCCAAACGACGGAACCGTCGCGAACGCGAAGCGCCGTGATGCTCCCGCGAAACGTGCAGCAAACATATTGTGGATCGAGCGATCTCGTTTCCTCCCATGACGCTGCCGGGATGAATACGACGCCGTTTAATTCCGCTGGCGACCCTGTCAATCGTGCCGCTTCGTGTTCATCGATTCGCTTCTTCCAAAGCAAGTGGCCGGACCTGGCGTCCAGCGCATAGGCCCAGCCAATCAGGTCCGTAACCACGAGTGAAGTCGCGGAACCGCTCGAAACGGGACGGACGGCCGCGCGCACCGGGCCATTGGCCTGAAACACCCAGTGGATGCAACCTGTCTTGGCATCCACGGCTTCCACCGCGCCGCTGGCGCTGCCTACAAACAGCGTGCCGTTCACCACCGTCGGCGCCGCGAAAGCGGTAACGTCGCCGGGAAAACCGAGCGCCCATTTCAACTTGAGACGCCGGACTTTATCAGGTGCGAGACCAGCTCTGTCGGCAGTCTGATAGCGCGCATTCGAGGCGGAAGGACTCCATCCCGCCCACGTGTCACTCGCGGGACCGGACAGGATGGAAACGTTTGCGGAACAAAATGCGCTGGCAGGCAGCGGGGATTCTTCCGTCTTCGTTCCCAGAAAGTTCGCGACCGCTTCGCGTTCCGCGCGATTGATGGGGTATGCCACGGCCATCATCAATCCAAAATCGAGCGTGCGCACAATTCGCGCGGCGGACAGTTTCTGAAGTGCGTCCCGCGAAGGCGCGCGCGAACCGGCCTGATCGTGGCACGAAGCGCACCGCTTTTGGTAAACCTCGGCGCCCGAAACCGGCGATTGCGCGGGCCCGGCAGTGGTCGCGGCGTTCTGCGCCGCTGCCCCAGAAATTGCGAAAAGACTCAAAGCCAAAATCGCGGCCCAAATAGAAAAGCTTGCAAAAGCCCGTTCATATCTCATCGAACTTTTCCTCTTTAACGAAGGAAGGATAGATTGTCTCCGGGAATCTTACGATATTTCCTGTGTCAACGTAGGGGGAACATTCCTGGTGGAACAGGCTTCGGCCTGTGGGCCAACATAAATTTCAGATACTTTTTGTAGCGCCCGCCTTCAGGCGGGCACTTTGGAATTACGCAGATGCCCGCCTGAAGGCGGGCGCTACAGGGCCGAAGCCCACAGGCTGAAGCCTGTTCCACTTAAACGTGCGCGGCAGCTTCCTGTTCAAATGCGTGATAAGAGGAACGCACCAGCGGCCCAGACTCGACATGCGCAAAACCCATCAGCTCGCCCAGTTTTTTATACTCGGCAAATTCATCGGGGTGAACATAGCGAACGATGGGCAAATGCTCCCGCGTTGGCTGCAAGTATTGCCCCAGCGTCAAAATGTCGGTGCCTTGCGCAGCCAGATCCTGCATCGCGGCAAGGACTTCCTCGCGCTCTTCTCCCAGGCCAAGCATCAAACCAGTCTTCGTGGGCATATCGGGCGCCAGCGATTTCGCGCGGCGCAGTAACTCAAGCGAGCGGCCATACACGGCGCCCTTGCGCACTTCGTGATACAACCGCGGAACTGTCTCCGTGTTGTGGTTCAGAACGTCCGGTCGCGCGGCAATCACAGTTTCCAACGCATTCCAATCGCCGCGAAAATCCGGGATCAAAACTTCCACTTTGCACGCCGGAACACGCTCGCGAATTTCGGAAATGGTGCGCGCAAAAATGGCCGCCCCGCCGTCGGCCTGATCGTCGCGGTTCACGGAAGTAACGACGGCGTAACGTAATCCCATGCGCTCCACCGCTTCGGCCACGCGCTCCGGTTCCAACTCATCCGGCGGCCCCGCCGGCTTGCCCGAAGGCACCGCGCAGAATCCGCATGCCCTCGTGCAGATGTTTCCCAGAATCATGAATGTCGCAGTGCGATGCTCCCAGCATTCGCCCATATTCGGACAACGCGCGCTCTCGCACACGGTGTTCAGCCCCAGCGTGCGCATGATGCGTTTCAGGTCCTGGTAATTGGGCCCATTAAAAAATTTTACGCGCAGCCACTCCGGCCGCGGATGGGAGGCTGGATCCATCGACCGGCCAGGCACGGGCGCGGGAACTGAATTTGAAATAATGTGAAATGGCGATGCCATCTATAAGGCTCTCAATCGTTCATTCTAAGCGCGCCCCCGGCGAGACACAAGCGCGTCGGTCAACAGTTGAGTGGTAGCTCGCAACTACTAACAGAAGTCCTGGAGGGACGGATGACCGTAGCCCACTGCGGCGGCGGGAGGAATGCCGTCAAAGAAAATCCTCTTTAATCCCCGGCGGGGCGAAACATGGGCTTCTCGACTATACGATCTTGAAGCCTTTGCAATTGGAATGGTACCCAATTTGATGCAATCTAACCACACCTCAACACCGTTTTTGTGGCCATTTTACCACGCCATGTTATCCATTAGGTTTCAACCCATTGATTATAAACAGCTAAACATTGTTTTGTAAGGGCTTCAAAGTGCTAACATATGTAAGAAGATGAGCTATCAAACGACCATTGAAAGGCCCGTGGCCACCAAGGGCGTCGGTCTCCATACTGCAGTCAAATCCCACCTCCGGCTGGTTCCCGCACCGGCCAATGCCGGAATCGTTTTCCGCCGGGTGGACCTCGACAATTTTGAGATTGAAGCGCATGTGCGAAACGTGGCGCGTGTTAGCTACGCGACCAGCCTGATGAAGAAGGGTGTGCTCCTCTCCACCACCGAGCACTTGCTCGCTGCGCTCTATTCTTGCGGCGTGGACAATGTTTATGTCGAGTTGGATGCGCTGGAGTTGCCGATTCTCGACGGCTCCGCCCAGCCCTTCATCGAAATGCTGGAGCAAGCAGGAATTCGCCGGCTGCGGAAGCGACGCCGCTATCTGAAGATCGTAAAACCTCTGGAATTCTCCGATGCCGGGCGGCACATTGGTATCTACCCGGCGGACGATTTTCGGGTTCGGTGTTTCGTGGAATACAAGCATCCATCCGTGGGGGCGCAGGAAATCGAGTTGCGTGTGGGCCGCGAGTCATTCAGCCGGATGCTCGCGCCGGCGAGAACCTTTGGCTTCGTCCAGGACTTTGAGGGCTTGCGCCGAATGGGCCTGATCCGCGGTGGCTCGCTCGATAACGCCATTGTTCTCAACGAGAACGGGGTCATGAACGGTCCGCTGCGCTTCCCAGACGAATTCGGCAGGCACAAAGCCCTGGACCTGATCGGCGACCTGGCGTTAGTCGGCCGCCCGCTCCTGGCACGCGTCGAAGCCCACAAGGCCGGCCATGCGCTGCACACACAATTAGTTACGCGCCTGCTGGCCGATCCTTCGCTTTGGACTGAAACGTACGACGCATCCCTCACAGTGCGTTCTCACCTCCGCGCCGAGGCCGCTGCTTCCGCTGCGGATTAATTCGCATCGCCCCCAAACGCAGGCAAGGTCAATTGAGCGGAGGACTTTCAGCCGTAGCGCGCGCATCATCATCGACCCTGACGACGCGGGTCTGGTCAGTAAAAAAGTGTCGCTGGCCTGTCGTACCCGGTCGGCTTGGATCCGCTTGCAACGCATATCCCGCTCTTTTTCCATTGTTCCCGTCTACCACGGTCCGAGCATAGGAAAACTCGTAACCGTATCTCCTACCGGTGTTGAGCGCGGTGTGGATGAGGGGATCGACCGCCACTGAATCCAAATCAGAGAGATTTTCGGGATATCCATCACTGGTGAATGAATATTTGACCATGCCCAAATTGATTTCCTTGAGCGTGACCACAGCAACGGCCTCATTCGCCGCCCGGTTTGCCGCCTCGTTTGCCATGCCTTTGCCGCGCATAAAACTAGGGATGGTGATCGCCGCGACGATCAGAATGATCGATATAAAGGCGATCCCGATATATCCGAGGATGAGCCCTGCCAGGGCCATTCCGGCTCCAGTTTTCCGGCCTCCGCTGCGGCGAATATCCGATCGCGAAATGTGCCCGAATATGATCGCCGCCAGGGCGGCGGGGAAGATGAAAAACAGAATTCCGCAAAGCAGGCTGACGACGGCAAGCCCGCTGGTCGTTGGTGCGGCGGGCGGGACTTGGGGCGAGTACGAAGGTCCCGGGGAAGGCGTGCCCAACGGTGACAATTTCGTTCCGCACTGGGGACAGAACGATGGGTTGCCGTCCGGAATCTGGTGCCCGCAGGAGGTGCAGCTAGGCATGTCGTACCCTCGAATTCGGAAGCGATTTCCTGGCACAGTATCCTAGTTGTCGAATAAGTCAATCCTAAAGTCGGAACAAAGCGGCGCTCGGAGGTATTCCATTCGCACCTTTCCCGAATGCGATTCGTTGTCAAACCCTGGGGAAACGCTGAGAATGCAGTTATGGCAAATTCCGACGTTGTGATTGTGATTCTGGCGGCCGGGAAGGGCACGCGGCTGAAATCGGCGCTGGCGAAAGTGTTGCACCGCGCGGGCGGCAGGCCGCTCGTCGAGCACGTGGTACGCGCCTGCCAGCCGCTGAAGCCGCGCGAGATCGTGGCGGTTGTGGGACATCAGGCCGATGATGTGACGGCCGGAGTGGCGCCGCTCGGCGTCAAAACGGTATTGCAGGAGCCGCAGCGCGGAACAGGCCACGCGATGCTCGTCGCGCGGCGGGCAATCTCTCCGCGCGCGAAGTTTGCGATCCTCTTGCCGGGCGACGCGCCCCTGATCCGCACGGAGACGATTGCCGCGCTGGCTCGCGCGCACGAAGAGAGCGGCGCCGCGGCGACAATTCTTTCGGCGGAAATCACAAATCCTTCGGGTTACGGACGCATCGTGAGGCAGGATGATGGTTCGGTATCTGCGATTGTCGAGGATTCCGCGCTCACGGGAGAGCAACGCTCGATTAACGAGATCAACTCCAGCATCTATTGTTTCACTCTCGACAAATTGTGGCCATGCCTTGCGACGCTCAAGCCTCAGAACGTGCACAAAGAGTTGTATTTGACGGACGCGATTGCTGTGCTGCGGCAGAAGGGCGAAAAAGTGCAAGCCGTGCGCGCCGCGGATCCAGACGAAGTCCTCGGATGCAACACGCGCGCCGATCTCGCCGAAGTCGACGCCGTGCTCCGTCGCCGAAAGCGCGCGGCCATCATGGACGCGGGCGTGACAATTGAATTGCCCGAGACCGTGTTGATCGATCCCGAAGTCATTGTCGGCGCGGATTCGCGAATCGAGCCGGGCGTGCATCTTCTCGGCAAAACGCGAATCGGCGCGGGCTGCACGATCCGCACCGGCAGCGTGCTTTCTGACGCCGTGCTCGAAGACAACGTGCTCGTGAAACCCTACACGATCGTTTCCGCGAGCCACCTTTCGCAGGGGACGCAGGTAGGTCCGTTCGCGCATCTCCGCGACGGCGCGCGCCTCGAAGACAACGCGCGCGTGGGCAACTTTGTGGAAGTGAAGAAGAGCGTCCTCGGTGAAGGCGTGAAATCCATGCACCTCACCTACCTGGGCGACGCGCGCGTCGGCAGCGGCACGAACATCGGGGCCGGCACGATCACGTGCAATTACGACGGCGTCAACAAAAATCCCACGACGATCGGCAAGCGCGTCTTCATCGGCAGCGATACAGCACTCGTAGCGCCGGTGCGCGTCGGCGACGGCGCATACGTTGGTGCCGGCTCGGTGATCACGAAAAACGTGCCGCCGGATGCATTAGGTCTTGCGCGCGGCCAGCAGGTGAACAAGCTCGGATGGGCCGCCGCGCGCCGCCGCCAACTCGCAGCCATCAAACCCCCGAAGCCACGCGCCCGCAAAAAAGCGAAACGCAAGAAGAAGTAGTAATAGCACAGGCTTCAGCCTGTGGATTTCCAAATGATCTTGGCAATCCCTTTGATCCTGTTGATCCCGGCTACTCCGGTCAGCCTGGGCTTCGAATGGGCCCCCACAGACTGAACAGGCTGCGGAAAAAATGCCCCGTCCTGTGAAGCCTGTGCTACTCAAAACCTAGCAACACGATTCTTCCACACCGCCACCCACGCACCAAATTGAAACTGTTGATCCGCTCCCCCTCTGGTGATACTGTCGAATTAATCTGCTCTTGGGAGGCTCGGGCTATGGGCGCGTGGGTGAATTGGGGTCTAGTTGTCGCCGCCATTGCTTTCATTTTCGGCGATCTTGTCCTCGAAGTTTATGAAAGCGTGAATCTTGCAGCGCTGGGCATGTTCTTCCTCGCAGGCGGCATTCTGGGGCTGGCTATCGACTCAGTTGCGGTTGGACTCGGAACTGCCATAGTTTTGGCCGTGCTTTACCTGATGGTCCATCGCCGCCCGGGCCACATGCAGCCGAAACAAGTCTCCGGTCATTAGAGTCCGAATTACGTAAACCCGCCCTCTCCGTCCCCAAATGCATGGTTTTGCAGCGGCCGCCCGCATTTTGGGCGGGCAGCTCTTCGCGCAACAGCAATTCTGAATCACCGACTCTCTCCCAAGACAAAGAAATATCTGCCCGCCGTGTGTTAAAATGCGTTTGAGGGGGACTCTGAGCGATGAAATTCGGTGTGATCGTGTTTCCGGGCTCGAATTGCGATCACGATGCCTGGTACGCGCTGGGCGAAGTTCTCCATCAACCCGTAGAATTCCTGTGGCATCAATCCGAAGAAGTGAATGGCTTTGACGCGATTCTGCTGCCCGGCGGATTTTCCTATGGCGATTATCTGCGCACGGGGGCGATCGCGCGGTTTTCTCCAGTGATGCGCGCGGTGGAAAAATTCGCGCGCGCCGGGGGGCTGGTCCTCGGCATCTGCAACGGGTTCCAAATTTTGTGCGAAGCGGGTTTACTGCCCGGCGTGCTGCAACGAAATGCTGGAATGCGATTTGTGTGCCGCCAGGTGCACATCCGGATCGAAACCACGGACACGCCGTTCACCGCCGCGGCCAAGCCCGGCCAGGTGCTGCAAATGCCGATCGCGCACGGCGACGGAAATTATTTTTGCGATGAGGCCACGCTGGCCGAACTCGAACGCAATCGTCAAATCGTGTTCCGCTATACGACGCCGGACGGGCGCGAGGACGCGGCCGCAAATCCGAACGGTTCGCTCGCGAACATCGCCGGCGTCTGCAATCGCGAGCGCAACGTCGCGGGACTCATGCCGCATCCGGAGCGCGCGGTGGAATCGGCGCTCGGTTCGGCCGACGGACTCGTGATTTTGCGCTCGCTGATTGTATCATTGACACGGCGCGCGCCGCTTTTGGCCTAAGAAAAGTGGCGCATGCTTTAGCTTGTAGCTTTTTCCGCATGCAAAGGCGAAAAGCCACAAGCTAAAGCATGCGCCACTGGAGCCCACATCAACTTGTCAGCCTCAAAATCCATGCTGGACGCCGAAATCAAAGTCACACCAGAACTGGCGGCCGAGCACGGTCTGACCGTCGAGGAATACGCGCGAATCCAAAAAATTCTCGGGCGCGATCCGAATTTCACCGAGCTCGGCATCTTCAGCGTGATGTGGAGCGAGCACTGCTCGTACAAATCGAGCAAGGCGCACCTGCGCCGCCTGCCGACCCGCGGTCCGCAGGTGCTGCAGGGCCCCGGTGAAAACGCGGGCGTCGTGGACATCGGCGACGGCCTTGCCGCCGCGTTCAAGATGGAGTCGCACAATCACCCGAGCTACGTCGAACCGTTTCAGGGCGCGGCCACGGGCGTCGGCGGAATCCTGCGCGACATTTTCACCATGGGCGCGCGGCCGATCGCCGTCCTCGATTCGTTGCGCTTCGGGCCAATCACTGCGGGAACTTCAGGGGCTAAAGCCCCTAAAGACGAGCCCTTAACGGACGGGCTGAAGCCCGTCCCTCCGAAATCCGCTACAGAATCAAAACTCCTTGCCGCCGTTAGAATTCAAGATGGCCCCGAATTTGGAGGGACGGGCTTCAGCCCGTCCGTCAGTGCGGATCGTCGAAGGGCTTTAGCCCCTGAAGGCGCGAGTAACATTGACGAAGAAACGATCGCGCGCAACCGGCGAATTCTCGACGGGGTCGTGCGCGGGATCGCGCACTACGGAAATTGCTTTGGCGTTCCAACCGTCGGCGGCGAAGTGCAATTCGAGCCGGGATATTCGGCAAACCCTCTCGTCAACGTTCTGGCGCTGGGCATCGCGAAAAAGGAAGACCTGTTTTTCGCGAAGGCGCGCGGCGTTGGCAACCCGGTAATTTATGCGGGCGCGAAAACGGGGCGCGATGGCATTCATGGCGCATCGCTTCTGGCGTCCGCGGAATTTACCGAGGAATCGCAGCAGAAGCGGCCCAACGTGCAAGTGGGCGATCCATTCATGGAAAAGCTGCTGCTCGAGGCGTGCCTCGAAGCAATGCAGACGGGCGCGGTCGTCGCGATTCAGGACATGGGCGCAGCGGGACTGACAAGCTCGTCGTGCGAAATGGCGTCGCGCGGCGGCCTGGGCATCGACATCGAACTCGATCGCGTGCCGCAGCGCGAGATGGGCATGACCGCGTACGAAATGATGCTCAGCGAATCGCAGGAGCGCATGCTCCTCGTGGCCGACCGCGGCCGCGAAGAGGAAGTGCTGAAAGTATTCGCCAAGTGGGGACTCGACGCGGTTGAAATCGGGCGCATCACGGAAGACGGACTGGTGCGCGTGCGGCACCGCTCGCAAATTGTGACGGAAATTCCCGCGCACGCGCTGGCGGAGGAAGGGCCGGTGTACCAGCGTCCTCTTGCGCCGCCCGCACCTGCTGCAAACGAGCGCCTCGTGGAATTTGGTGCGGCAGGCGCGGACCTCACTGAAAATTTCCGCAAGTTGCTCGCAGCGCCCGCGATTGCTTCAAAACGCTGGATCTGGGAGCAATACGACTACATGGTGCGCACAAACACGCTTGAAGCGCCGGGCGCGGGCGACGCGGCCGTCGTGCGCATCAAGGGCACGAAGCGTGCGCTCGCGCTTTCGGCTGACGGCAATGGCCGCTGGTGCCGCCTCGATCCGTTCACGGGCGCGCAGTTGGCGGTGGCGGAAGCCGCGCGCAATGTGGCCTGCTCCGGCGCGAAGCCCATGGCCGCGACCAATTGCCTCAATTTCGGCAGCCCGGAAAAGTCCGAAGTCATGTGGCAGTTCAGCCGCGCGATTGACGGCATCGCCAAGGCCTGCACCGCGCTCGAAATTCCCATCACTGGCGGCAATGTAAGTTTCTACAACGAAACGCTCGGCCGGTCGATCGATCCGACGCCGGTTCTCGGCGTTCTTGGAATGATCGAAGACGCTTCGCGCGCGCTGGGGATGGCTTTTCGCGCCGAAGGTGATGCGGTCCTGTTCCTCGACGGTAGCGCGGCAGAAGCAAGTGCGCAGGAAAATGCCGCGAAACATTTTTCATCCTCGGAATACTCGCGGACAATTCACGGCATCGAAGCCGGCGCTCCTCCCGCTGCAAATCTCTCCGAGGAAAAGCGGCTGATCGCGCTGCTGGTTGCGCTCGCAAAAGAAGGCAAACTGCAATCCGCGCACGACGTGAGCGACGGCGGCGTCGCAGTGACGCTCGCCGAATCGTGCTTTGCGAGCGATGGCCTCTCTGCGAAAATGTCGCTCACGAGCAAGGAGCCGGACGAAGCGGCGCTCTTCGGCGAACGCGGCGCGCGCGCCGTCGTATCGGTTACTCCCGAAAATGTTGCCGCTGTGCGCCGGATTGCGGCACAATATGAAGTGGCAGTCGTGGAAGTTGGCCGAGTCACCCGCGGCGAATTCCGCATCGAACTAAATGGCACGAAAGTGGTCAGCGCCGAAATCCCCCTCCTCGCTGACGATTGGAATGGAGCCCTTGGGCGGCTCCTCCATTAGAAGCCATGACATGGATGGCTGGCTATCCAAGCTTGTATTGACTGCAGGGGCATGGGGAGAAGTATTGGAACGCGATTTTGCTTTTGTAGCGCCCTCCTTCAGGCGGGCATCTGGCTTAGTGCTTAATATTAGATTGCCCGCCTGAAGGCGGGCGCTACAGGAATATCCGAAAGGCAGTATGAATCGCCTGATTCAAATTGAGAACGACCGGTTCCACGATCACTGTGGAGTGTGCGGCGTCTTCGGCCATCCCGAAGCGGCGAAGATGGCTTACCTCGGCCTCTACGCTTTGCAGCATCGCGGACAGGAATCAGCCGGAATCGTTTCGAGCGACGGGCGCGAGCTGCATCTCGAAAAAAGCATGGGGCTTGTGGCCGACATTTTTCAGCCGGAAGTTCTTGCGCGCTTGCCCGGCGACGCGGCGCTCGGGCACACACGATACTCGACCGCCGGCGACACCTCCCTGATGAACGCGCAGCCGATCGTGATCGACTGCAACAAGGGCAAGCTGGCCCTCGGCCACAACGGCAATCTGCCGAGCGCGGCGAAGTGGCGCCGCACGCTCGAACATCGCGGATCGATTTTTCAGACGACCAGCGACACCGAAGTGATCGTGCACCTCGTGGCGCGCAGCCAGGCGCGGAATATTTCCGGCGCGCTCGCCGATGCGCTGAACCAGGTCGAGGGCGCCTACTCGCTGCTCGTTCTGACGCGCGACGAAATGTACGCGCTGCGCGATCCTCGCGGTTTCCGTCCGCTGGCTCTCGGGCAGCTTGAAGGCTCTTGGATCGTTGCTTCGGAAACGTGCGCGTTTGACTTGATCGGCGCGACCTACGTTCGCGACATCGAGCCCGGAGAAATGCTGCGCATCACGCGCGCGGGAATCGAATCGCTGCGTTTCGCCGCGGAAAAACCGCTGCAGCAATGCATTTTCGAGCATGTCTACTTCGCGCGGCCGGACAGTCTCGTCTTCGGCCGCGTCGTCGAGCAAAGCCGCGAAATGCTGGGACGCCTGCTCGCGCGCGAACACGCGGTTCCCGCCGACATTGTCGTGCCGGTGCCCGATTCGGGTGTGCCCGCCGCGGTGGGATATTCGCAGGAATCGGGCATCCCATTCCGCATGGGCCTCATTCGCAATCATTACGTTGGCCGCACGTTCATCGAGCCTCAGCAATCCATCCGCGATTTCGGCGTGAAACTGAAGCTCAATCCGGTGCCGGAAATTCTTCGCGGCAAGCGCGTCGTGCTCGTCGACGATTCCATCGTGCGCGGCACCACCAGCCGCAAGATCGTGCGCATGGTGCGCGAAGCTGGCGCCGCCGAAGTGCACATGCGCATCAGCTGCCCGCCGACGATTTCGCCATGCTACTACGGCGTGGATACGCCGACGCGCGAAGAGCTCATCGCTTCCGATGACTCGCGCGTGCGCCCGCGGCTCACGCCCGAGGAAGCGGAAGAGTTTGAGCGCGATGTTGAGGCGCGCGAGGCCCTTCGTGGCGCCGGCGTCTCGCCGGCGGGGTTGAAGCCCTCGCGGAATGCGAAAACCGCCGGCGGGACGCCGGCGCCACAAAACGAGCGCTCCATCGAGGAAATTCGCCGTTATCTGGGCGCGGATACGCTGGGCTATGTCTCGCTCCCAAGCTTGCGGCGTGCGGTCGACGATACGCGCGGCTCCTTCTGCACGTCCTGCTATACGGGTGTGTATCCCGTGGACGGCTCGCAGGGCGAGCTCGAAGCTCGCGCGTCGGAGCCCGAAGAAACGCCGACGCTTGAGATTCAAGGGGAGATTCAGGGGGAAATTCAGGTGGTGCCGAATGAACGTTGAAGAAACGCTTCCGATAGAGGCAAAAGCAAAACCGGACATAAACAAGCTCATCCTCCGTGAGGCGTTGTCCTGGTTGTGGGTCATCCTGGCGTTCCTGTTCATCACGGGAACAATTGTTCAGGCCCGCGTGATTCCTTCCGGCTCGATGGAAAGGACGCTGCTCGTCGGCGATCACCTGCTGATGAGCCGCTTCGGCTACGAAGCTGAATTGCCCATGACGCCGTTGCACGTGCGGCTCTGGCGCGATCCGCACCGCCAGCAGATTATTGTTTTCCGCGCGCCGCTGCCGGGTACGCCGGATTACATCAAGCGCCTGATCGGACTGCCCGGCGACACTCTCGAAATTCGCGAAGGCGTCGTGTCCATCAACGGAAAGCCGCTCAACGAACCTTACCGCGCCGACCCGCCCAACCCGACTGACAATTACGGGCCGGTGACCGTTCCGGCGGGCGAATATTTCATGATGGGAGACAACCGCGACGATTCCTATGACAGCAGATACTGGGGCTTCGTGCCGCGCGACAATATTATCGGCACGCCGGTCATGGTATATATGTCGATCGATGCGCCCGAGGAAACCTGGAATCCGGGGCACATTCGCGACCGGATGCTGACGTATGCGAGTATTTTCCTGCATCCGAGTATCGTGCGCTGGCGGCGTATCTTCAAATTATTTTGATAGGAAGGTTGCTTTGACCGCGCGGAACCCCCGCCGCGCGGTTCTTCTCGCCACGGCAGAAAGTGCTTTATAAATGAAATGCGGGCTGTGTTTGCTTACCCTGAGTTTTGACGGGCAGCCCGCCAATTTTTGACATGGACTACGCCGAAGCAGGTGTGGATATTTCGCTTGCGGACCAGGCCAAGCAGCGCATCCGGCGCCTGGCTTCGCGCACGTTCACGCGCGGAGTGATCGGCGGGATCGGTTCCTTCGGCGGATTGTTCGCGCTGGACAAAAAATGGCGCGAGCCTGTGCTGGTCTCGAGCGCCGATGGCGTGGGAACAAAGCTCAAAATCGCCATGGCCATGAACATCCACTCCACGGTCGGCGCGGACCTCGTCAATCACTGCGTCAATGACATCCTTACGCTCGGCGCCGAGCCGCTCTTCTTCCTCGATTATCTGGCCATGTCGAAAATGGATCCCAATGTGGTCGAGCAACTGGTCGAGGGGATGTCACGCGCCTGCCACTCCGCCGGATGCGCGCTGATCGGCGGCGAGACCGCGGAAATGCCCGGCTTCTACGCGCCGGGCGAATACGATCTCGCGGGTTTCATCGTGGGGGTCACGGAACGCGCCAGCCTGAAAAAAACGAACGCCGTGAAGCCGGGCGATCTGCTTTTCGCGCTTCCCTCCACGGGGCTGCACACGAACGGCTATTCGCTCGCGCGCAAGCTGGTGTTCGATCACGCGGGCCTGCACCCGGAAACCTACGTCGCCGAGGTCAGCAACAAAATCGGCGCGGAACTCTTGCGGCCTCACCGCTGCTACTGGCCCATGCTGAAGACCACCGTCGCGCGCGGCTGGCTCTCCGCGATGGCGCACATCACCGGCGGCGGCATCCCCGGAAATTTGCCGCGAGTCTTGCCTCGCGGCGTGCAGGCCGAAATCGAGCTCGGCACTTGGCCCGTGCCGCCCATCTTTTCCTACCTCGCCACGCTCGGCAAACTGGAGCGCGACGACCTGCTCCGCACCTTCAACATGGGCGTGGGCATGATCCTCGTCGTCCCGCTCGAACATCATCGCGCCGTCGAATCCGAACTGAAGCGCCGCCGCGAAAAATACTACCGCATCGGCCAGGTCCGCCGCGGCGATCCGCGAAAACCGCAAGTTGTATTCACTGGAACATTGCCGTTGTAGGACGGGCTTCAGCCTGTCGCGTTTGATTTTCTCGTAATTTATACTCAAACTAGACAGGCTGAAGCCCGTCCCACTCGATTTCATCCTTTGACCTGATTGCCCGGCGTGCCCTGTCGTGCTAGCATCCGCGAAATGGGGAACGCGCCCGGACACCCGGAACGCGGACCATCATCCTTCCAAACACTCCGCCGCAATTTTCCGGTGCGGCCGCCCGCGGCTGAGGGCGACTCCATCGCGAACGGCGATCAGGGGGTAGCACGATGAAAGCCTACGCAACACAGTCCATACGCAATGTGGGGATTGCCGGTCACGGCGACACGGGAAAAACCCAGCTGGTGTCGTCGTTGCTGTTTACCGCGGGGATGACCACCCGGCTGGGAAAGGTCGCCGAGGGAACGACGGTCACCGATTGGGACGAGGAAGAGATCGCCAGAAAAATCACCATCCATACGAGCCTGGCCTACGCCGAATGGGCGCCCTCGGGGCAAACCGCGTCGGGCGGCGCGGCGGAAAAAATAAAAATCAATTTTCTGGATACGCCGGGCTACAGCACGTTTCTGAACGACACGCGCGCGTCCCTCGTGGCCTGCGACGCCGTGCTGATCGTGGTGGACGCGGCGGCGGGCGTGCAGGTGGTGACGGAAAAGGTGTGGGACTACGCGATCGAGTACGACGTGCCGCGCGCCTTCGTCCTCAACTGGATGGACCGCGAGCTTGCGAATTACGACCGCGCCATGGAATCCATCACGCGCGTGTTCGGCCGCAACGTCGTGCCGCTGCAAATGCCCATCGGCGCGGAGAAATCGTTTCGCGGCGTGGTCGACCTGATCACCATGAAGGCGCATGTCTACACGCCGGACGGCGACGGCAAGCCGAAGGTCGAGGAGATTCCCGCGGATTTGGCGGACGCGGCCAAGGTCGCGCACGAAACGCTCGTGGAAATGGTCGCCGAGGGCGACGACGCGCTGATGGAGGAATTTTTCGAGAAAGGTACGCTGCCCATCGAGGATTTGAGAAAAGGTTTGCGCGAAGCTTTTCAGGCCAAGCGCATCTACCCGGTCGTGCTGTCCTCCGCCCTGCACAATATCGGCAGCGCGACGCTGCTCGATTTGCTGGCCGAAATGTTCCCGGACCCTTCGCAGCGCGGCACGGCCATGGGCCACAGCGAGACCGCCAGCAAAGGCAACGAGGTGCAGCGAAAAATCGGCGACTCGGAGCCGCTGTCCATTTTTGTATTCAAGACGCTGGCCGATCCCTTTTCCGGGCGGATCAGCTATTTCAAGGTCATGTCCGGGGTTCTGAAAAACGACGGGATGCCTCAGAATTTTACCCGCGGAACGAGCGAGCGCCTGCAGCACATTCAGGTGATGCAGGGCAAGACGCCGACGGCCGTCTCCGATCTTCACTCGGGCGATCTGGGCACCGTCGCGAAACTCAAGGAAACGTTCACCGGCGACACGCTCGGCGAAAAGGCGGCTCCGATTCATTACCCCTTGCCGCATGTTCCGGAGCCTTCCATCACCTTCGCGGTCGAGCCCAAGACGCGCGCGGATGAAGACCGCATCGGCCCCGCGATCCATCGCATTCTGGAAGAAGACCCGTCGCTGCGATTTTCGCGCGACCCGCAGACCAAGGAGTTTCTGCTGGCGGGCTCGGGCCAACAGCACATCGAGGTGGTCGTGGCCAAGCTGCACAAGCGCTACCACGTGGACCTGACGCTGCACCCGCCCAAGGTTCCGTACCGCGAAACGATCCGCGGCAAAGCCGACGCCGAGGGAAAACACAAGAAGCAGACGGGCGGGCACGGCCAGTTCGGCGTCTGCCGCGTCCGCCTGGAACCCGGTGCGCGCGGGACGGGCATCGAGTTCGTGGACGACATTTTCGGCGGCGCGATCCCCAAGAACTGGATTCCGTCCGTCGAAAAAGGCATTCGCGCCTCGGCCGAGCGCGGCTACCTCGCGGGCTTCCCCGTCGTGGATTTCCGGGCCATCCTCTACGACGGAAAATATCACGACGTGGACAGTTCCGACATGGCGTTCAAGATCGCGGGATCGCTGGCGTTCAAGGAGGGCATGAAGCAGGCGCGGCCCGCGCTCCTCGAACCCGTGATGCACGTCGAGGTCTATGCGCCGGACCAGTATTCCGGGGACATCATGGGCGACCTGAGCTCGCGGCGCGGCCGGATCAGCGGCAGCGAGGCGCGCGGGTCGAGTGTGGTCGTCAAGGCGCAGGTACCCTTTGCCGAGATGCTGAACTACGCGACCACGCTGACGTCCATGACCCAGGGCCGTGCCACGTACACCATGGAATATTCACACTACGACTATGTCCCCACCGAAATCGCGGAGAAAGTGATCGCCGCGGCCAAGGCGGCAAGGGGAGTCGTAGTGGAAGAGGAAGAACAAGTCTGACTACCAGAGGTATGGCGGATCGGGAGTGATTAGGACGGAAAGGAATTTCCCATGGGCAATGGGGGGAAGGTTGACACTTAATGGCAAGAGTTTGCCAAAGTGTGGCATCTCTGTTCTACCAGTGAACAAGAATTCTGCTGCCTCCTCCGGCAAGTGCGGTCTCAAATAACTCATTGTGCACCGAATCTACACATCCGCTCCCGGACGGGCACAATTGGACGTAAGCAATCAGCGGATTTGCGCGGTGTTTTTCGTGCTCCAATAGGCCTGGAGGGCTCCTTCGGCGCAGCCCGTGGCATTAATCTGTATTTCGTCTAACATCATGTTTTTAATTGGGTTAAAGGAATATTAACAGGGGTTCATAATCCCTATTGACCCCCATGGGGGCATGTGAACTAGAATGAAGGTGCAGCGTCCCTGTCGGCGGGAATCTGCCCCTAAAGTTTGGCAGGCATTGTGCTCTCTTTATGATGGAGGGCGGCGTAAGCAATCGTCTTAAAATGTTCCAAATGCGATATCATTCTCAAAAATCGATTTTCTGGTTGTTCATTGCCTCAGGCGTGTTCTTTGGCTTGGCTGGTTGTGAAGACTCAGCCAAGGCTCCTGTACAAGTCCGGCCCGCCCAGATTGCCCTGCCATCGCAAGACCAGGCCCTTCCCGGGCTGCCGCTCAATGCTGGGAACAAAGTTCTCACACCGCTTTCCATCCAGAGGCCTGACGGACCTGAGCAGCTTGCAGCGGACAGCCAGGCCGCTTTCGATGCGGGCGAGCAGGATTTCCAGGCCGGGCATCTCGGCAAGGCGCGGGAGGAGTTTGACCAGGCGCTCGACGAATTGCTCGCCAGCGGATACGACCTTGACGCCGACCCGGCCCTGAGCGGCCTGTACCACCACATTATCGACACGGTGAGCCTCGATGAACTCGAAGCCTTCCGTGCCGGGGACGGATTCAGCGAGCAGAAATCCACCCCCGCGCCCATCGATGAAATCGCCGAGGAGCCCATCCCGCAGCCCGAAAAATTCGATCCCAATTTGCGCGGCCGCGCCGAAGGCGAAGTCAGCGACATCGATCATGACGTTCCCCTGACGGTCAACGATCCGGTCCTCTCCTACTTGAATTATTTCAAGACGCCGCGCGGGAGCGCGATCGTGGAAACCGGGCTGCGCCGCGAGGGACGCTACCGCGAAATGGTTCGGCGGGTATTGAAGGAAGAGGGCATGCCGCAGGATTTGATTTACCTCGCGCAGGCGGAGAGCGCGTTCCTGCCCCAGGCGGTGTCCAAGGCGGGCGCGCGCGGGATGTGGCAGTTCATGTCCTTTGCGGGGCGGAAATACGGCCTGCAAAAAACCTGGTGGGTGGACGAGCGGCAGGATCCCGAAAAGGCCACGCGGGCGGCGGCGCGCGATCTGCGCGATTTGTACGGGGAGTTCGGCGACTGGTATCTGGCCATGGCCGCCTACAACTCCGGCGCCGGGGCCGTCCAGCACGCCATCGAGCGAACCGGTTACGCCGATTTCTGGGAACTCTACCATCGCAACGCCCTGCCGAAGGAAACACAGAATTATGTCCCCATTATTCTCGCGCTGACTCTGATCTCGAAGGATCCCGCGCGGTACGGAATCGAGTTTGAACCGGAGCCCGCGCTCCAGGCGGATGCTGTGAAGCCGGGGCAGGCCATCGATTTGCGCCTCGTCGCCGAGACCATCGACACGGATCTGGAAACCCTGCGCAGCATGAATCCGGAACTGCTGCGCCTCGTTACGCCGCCCGATCCTGAATTCGTGCTGCATCTTCCCGAGGGGACAGCGGAGCGCTTTTTCGCCGAAATCGCCGCCATTCCGCCGGAAAAATGGGTGAGCTGGCGCCGCCATAAAGTGGAGCAGGGCGAGACGCTTTCCTCCATTGCCAAGCAGTACCGCGTCTCTTCCACGGAAGTCGCCGATGCCAACGACCTGGCCGCGGGGGCTGCGCTCGAGGAAGGTCAGAAGCTGATCATTCCCGCCGCCTCGCGCCCGGAAACATCCACCGGAAAGCTGATCCGCTACCGTGTGCGCCGCACGGACACGATCGCCACCATCGCCGACGAATTTGACGTCACGGCCGCCGAACTGCGCAAATGGAACCATCTGAGGGCCGACCACGTTGTGCGCGGCACCTCGCTGCGCATTTACCCGGGCGGCATGACGCCCGCGCCGCCGCAGCAAGCGCGGACAGCCAGCCAAGCGCCCAGCGCAGCCGTCGCCCAGCGCAACGGCCCGGCCGGAAACCTTCCCGTCATGGAAGCGCGCCCGGCGAGCAGCGTAGTTCATCACGTAAAGCCGGGCGAAACGCTATGGTCGATCGCGCGCGCCTACCAGACGACGGTGGAAGCCATCCAGGCGGGGAACCGTTACCTGTTCAGCCGGCCCCTGCAGGTGGGCGATACGCTGACCATCCTGCCCACTCATTAGGCCACACGCCAGTCCCGCCTTGCTTTTTATTCCGTCTTATCCCTATATTGTGTTCGGGCGCGCGGCGTGAAATCGCGCGCCTGGAAGAAATGCCGCGAAAAATAGCGTGGAACGGGCAATCATCGGGCTGACGCTTGACAAACATGCCGCGTTCCGTTTATAAGCCCGCGATGGCTTCAACCGCCATCGAATTCCTCGAAATGGCGACGAATCGAAGGGAGAACGTGGATGGCCTACGAAAAAGAAGACCAAGGTGAAGAAAACGAGTTCGTGCATTTTGAGGAAGAAGAACTCGGCGGCGACCCGGAAGAGGTGATTGAAGAGGAGACCGAGGAGGAACTCGTCATCACCGAACGACCCGGCGCTTCGCAGCCTCCTCCCGCGGCGCCGAAACCGGCGGCCAGGAAAAAAGCCCCGGCCAAGGCCGCAAAAAAGCCGGCGGCGAAAAAAGCGAAAAAGAAAGCCAAGCCCGCTCCCAAGAAAGCGGCCAAGAAAAAACCTGCGAAGAAGGCGGCCAAACGCGGCAAAAGGCGCTGACGCTTTCCCGGCTCAAAAGGTTTTGCGGACCATTGATTTGCGGACGCGGGCCCGGAGTGATTCTTCCGGGCCCTCGGTTCATTTTGGCGCACGGCCCCTCCTGTTTCATTCCGGCTCAGGTCAAATAAATTTCCCGCCACGTAATACTTGTTTCCCGTAACTGAACAATTTTCTTGCGGCTTGCGCCAGGCGTGACTAGCATGGCGGCCATGAAGCTGGCCGTCGAGCATGTGCGGCGGATGCGGGGCGGCGCGCAGGCCCAATTGATGCGCTGCGACGACGATGCGTACTACATCGTGAAATTTCAAAACAATCCGCAGCATTTGAGGATTCTGGCGAACGAAATGCTCGCAACACGCCTGGCGGCGCGGCTGGGACTCGCGGTGCCGCAAGTCGAGGTGGTCGAGGTGCGCCCGGAAATCATCGCGTATACGCCGGACCTCGTGATCCAGCTGGGGCTCGGCAGAAAACCCTGCGCGGCCGGGAAGCAGTTCGGATCGCAGTTCCCGGGGCATCCGGCCCGGATGACGGTTCACGATTTTCTGCCCGACGAGCAGCTGCGCGCGGTCGGAAATCTTCCGGATTTTCTGGGGGTTTTTGTTTTCGACAAATGGACCTGCAACACGAACGGGCGCCAGGCGATTTTTTTTCGCGAGCCGGACGGCGAGGCGAGCGCGGAAAGTTCCGCTTCCCCGGATCACGCCGCGACGGGTGATGCAACACCCGTTTACACGGCGGCCGGCTACAAGGCCATGATGATCGACTTCGGATTCTGCTTCAACGCCGGGGAGTGGGATTTTCCGGATGCGCCCCTGCGCGGATTGTACGCGCGCCACCGCGTCTATGACGGCGTGGCCGGCATGCAGGCATTCGAGCCGTGGCTGGAACGCCTCGAAAGCCGGATCACCGAGCGCGTCCTCGGCGAGGAAGCCGCGCAGATTCCGCCCGAATGGTACGCCGGAGACTGGGACGCGCTCCAGCGCATGCTCGAGCGCCTCGACGGCCGCCGCCGGCGTGTGCGCGAACTGATTCTTTCGGCCCGCAACTCCGGGCGCGACCCGTTTCCCAACTGGAAGGTGAGAAATGCCTGACGAAATGCTGCAACCGTGCGCCTATCATGTGGTGCGCTACCAGCCCAACCTCATCCGCGACGAGTGGGTCAACATCGGCGTGCTGCTGTTCATTCCCGAAAGAGGGCCCGAAAGAGGGCCTGAAAACGGGGCTGAAAACGGATACGGGCCTGAACGAGCGCCCGGAGACCCGCCTCTCGCGGGGCGCGTCCGCCAGCGCTGGCTCGAGGAGCCCGCGGACCTCGTGCGTTTGCGGCGCCTGCACCCGGCTGCGGACGAGGAGCTTCTCTTGCGCCTGCCCGCCGAATTCGACCGCCAGTTTGCCGGGCGCGAGATGGAAGCCGGAGCCATTCTCGAAAAATTCGACGACACGCTCTCTAACGCCGTGCAGCTGGCCCCTCGGAAGGGGCTCCTCTCGCGCGACCCCGATGCCGAGCTCGAGCGCCTTTTCCGCGAACAGGTCGAGCCCCTGCGCGAGGGGCGCCGCGGGCCGGCGGAAATCCGCACGCGCAGCGACGTGCGCGCCCGGGCCGCGGATTTTTTCCGGAGCGAAAAAATTCTGCGCCTCATGCAGCGCGGGGTGCGCGTCGAGGAGTTCACCGCCCCGGGCGATCCCATGCGCATCGACTTTTCCTACCGCCGCAACGGGACGCGCGGCTTCGTGCAATCGGTGGCGCTCGGCCGCGATCCCGGGCAGGCCAAGCTGCTCGCCTACACCGCCGGGGCGATCCGCGAGCACGTAAAACATTCGGAGTTTCTCGCGGTCACGGAACGCGAGCCCGCGCGCGGAAACCCGCGCGACCGTTTCGTCTCGGAAATTTTCAAGGAAGGCGGCATTCAAGTGGTGCCGCTCGGGGATCTGCGCAAATGGGCGCACGACGTGGCGCCGGTGCTGCGCGCGGAAGTGCCGTGACCCGCGAACGTGATCCGTGGCCCGTGTTCCGTGGCCCGTGAAAATCGTCCAGCGCCGCGAACATCCGATCTCTGGAAGATTTGGCAATGGACGATTCAGAATTGGGACTCAAAACGACGTGGTCGAGGAAGGTCACGCGCGAATTTTTCCTCGACGTTTGGCGTATCAGGGGCGCGGGGTCGCGAGACACGGGCCACGGGTCGCGGAACACGGGTCACGTTCCTACAGCACTTCTTCGGTCCACCCTTCGAGATACCCTTTTATCTTTCCGACAAACTGGTGGGCCACGGCTCCGTCCACGACGCGGTGGTCGTAGGAGAGCGTCAGGTAGACCATCGAGCGGATCGGCGATGGCGTCGTCGACCACCACCGGGCGCTTCTGGATCGCGCCGATGCCCAGGATGGCGACGTTCGGCTGGTTGATCACCGGCAAGGCCCATCAGCCCGCCGAAGATGCCGGGATTGGTGATCGAGAAGGTGCCTTCCTGCACCTCTTCCGGCTTCAGTTTCTTGGCGCGGGCGCGCTCGGCGAGATCGTTGATGCCGCGCGCGATGCCCAGAAAATTTTTCTCCTCGGCGTTTTTCAGCACCGGCACGATCAGGCCCCAGTCGAGCGCCACGGCGATGCCGATGTTGATTTCGCGGTGCAGCACCATGTCGCGCCGTCCGCCGAGGCGTTCACGGTCGGGAAAGGCGCGCAGGGCCTTCGACGCAGGCGCGCACGAAGAAGGGCATGAAGGTCAGCTTGGTGCCGTATTGGCTTCGAACTCGCTTTCGACGCTCGCGGATTTTCGCGATGCGCGTCATGTCCGCTTCGTCGATCGAGTAGACGTGCGGCGAGACGCGCTTGGAGACCACCATGTGCTCGGCGATGCGCTGGCGCATCACGCTCATCGGCTGCGCTTCGTAGCTGCCGAAATAGATGCGCTCGCGCGGCACGGCATTTTCGAGCGCGGGATGCGCGACGGCGCCGCCCGGCGCCGGCGGCGGCGCAGGGGCTGCGGATGGCGCAGCGGCAGGCTGGCGCGGGGGCGCCGCGGGTGCGGCAGGCCTCGCGCTGCCGGATCCGACAGCCGCCAGAATATCCTTCTTGCTGATGCGGCCGCCGGCGCCGGTGCCGTCCACCGCGCCGAGGTCGATGTTGTTCTCCTTGCCAGCTTGCGGACCAGCGGCGAACTGCGAATCTTCTGGCCATTGCCCGCGCACGGCGGGCGGCAGCAGGCGCGCGCAGCCGGGAGCGCGCAGCAGCGGCGCGGGCTGGTGCGGGAGCCGGAGCTGCAGGCGCAGGGGGCGCTGCGCGCGGCCTTGGGCGCTGCAGCTTTCTCGGGCGCAGGCGGAGCGCGCTGGAGCGGGGCCTGGCCGGGGCGGAGCCGCCGCGGCCGCGCCGGCCGCATCGATCACGGCGACCACCGTCTGGATGGGCACGGTCTGCCCCTCGGTGACCTTGATTTCCTTCAGCACGCCGGCCGAGGGCGCGGGAATCTCCGCGTCCACTTTGTCGGTGGAAATTTCGAACAGCGGCTCGTCGCGTTCGACGCGGTCGCCGGGCTTCTTCAGCCACTTGGTGATCGTGCCTTCGAAAATGCTTTCCCCCATCTGGGGCATGATGACGTCGACGGCCATGGAATCCTCTTTCGTGACCCGTGATTCGTGTTCCGTGATCCGTGCCGCTTCGAGTCTGCCTGCCCCTGGCTCTTCACGAGTCACGAGCCACGGGCCACGAACCACGTCTTTAATAGTGTGCCAGTTCCCGCGCCGCCGCGGCAACTTCGCCGCGTTCGGCAGAAAATATTCCTCGAGGCCGCGGCGAAAACGGCACCGGCGTGTCGAGCGAAGTGACGCGGCGGATCGGCCCGTCCAGATCCTCGAACGCGCTCTCCGTGACCAGCGCCGCGATCTCTCCGGCGATGCCGCCGGTGCGCGTGTCCTCGTGCACCACGAGCAGTTTGTTGGTCTTGCGCACCGATTCGAGAATCGTTTCGCGGTCGAGCGGCAGAAGCGTGCGCAGATCCACCACCTCGGCCTCGATGCCTTCCTTCGCCAGCTCCGCCGCGGCTTCGAGCGACGTGTGCACCATCGCCGCATAGGTCACGATGGTCAGATCGCGCCCCTTCGCGGCGCACAGCCGCCTTTCCGAGCGGCACGGTGTACTCCTCCGTCCGGCAGCTCTTCCTTGATGCGCCGGTAGAGAAACTTGTGCTCGAAAAAAAGCACCGGATTGTTGTCGCGAATCGCCGACTTCAGCAGGCCCTTGGCGTCGTAGGCCGTCGCCGGACAGACCACCTTCAGCCCCGGCGTGTGCACGAAATACATCTCCGGATTCGCGGAATGAAATGGCCCGCCGTGCACGCCGCCGCCGCACGGCCCGCGAATCACCATCGGCACCGGCGCGCCCCAGCGGTAGTGCGACTTGGCGACGAAATTGGTGATCTGGTTGAAAGCGCAGGCGATGAAATCGATGAACTGCATCTCCGCCACCGGCCGCAGGCCCACGTAGCTCATGCCCACCGCCGCGCCGACGATGGCGGTCTCGCTGATCGGCGTGTCGATCACGCGCTCCCAGCCGAAGCGCTCGAGCAACCCTGCGGTGGCCTTGAACGCGCCGCCGTAGACGCCGATATCCTCGCCGAGCAGGACCACCGCCGGATCGCGGTCCATCTCCTCGAGCAGCGCCTGGCGGATGGCTTCGAGATAGGTCGTTTCGGCCATGGTCAGCGCCCGGCCTTGGCGCGAACGGTCGCGCGCGCCGGTTTTTCCGGCGCTTGGCTTTCGGCGCGTCTGCGTCGCGGCCGGCGGCCGCGCGCCATTGCCGCTGAGATTCGCGGCCATTCCGCCTTCACGCTCGATCTCGGCGGCATCACTTCTTCCTTGGGCCGCTGCCATTCGGCTTCGACCGTGTGGCAGCCGTCGCAATAGACGCCTTGCTCGGCAAGTTCCGGCGGCGGAAACGGCGAGTTCTCCGCGAACTCCAGATCTTCGCCGAATTTCGCGCTCGATGCGCGCGTCGATTTCCGTCTTCGTCTTCTCGTCCCACAGCTTGTTCTCGGTGAGATATTTCTCGTAGCGAGTCGAGCGGGTCGCGCGCTTTCCACTACTCGAACATTTCGCGCGGCACGTATTCCGCGGCATCGTGCTGCGCGTGGCCGAGCATGCGCATGGTCTTGGCTTCGATCAGCACCGGGCCCTCGCCGCCGCGCGCTTGCTCGACCGCTTCGCGCGTCGTGCGCCACACCGCCACCGACATCGTTGCCGTCCACGATGGCGCTGGCGATGCCGTAAGCCCGGCGCGGTCGGCCAGATCGCGCAGCGGCACTGCTGCTCACCGGCGTCGAGTAGGCCCACTGATTGTTTTCCACGATCAGCACGAAGGGCGCTTTCTGCACCGCCGCCAGATTCAATCCCTCGTGAAACGCGCCGGTCGAAGTGCCGCCGTCGCCGATCCAGGTCATGGCCACGATCTTCTGGCCCAGGTAACGCCCGGCCATGGCCACGCCGGTCATCACCGGAATCAAGTCGCCCAGCATGGAGATGGGCGAAACCACGTGCCGCACCTTCAGGTCGCCGAAATGGCTGGTGCCGTCCTTGCCCTGCGTCGGCGAAGTGTAGCGCGCCATGTGCTGCGTCAGGATGTCGCGCGGCTTGAAACCGCGCACCAGCAGCGCGCCGATGTTGCGGATCATCGGCGCCATCCAGTCGCCGGGCCCGAGCGCGTAGGCCGTGCCGACGGAAATCGCTTCCTGCCCCAGGCTGCCGTACAGGCCGCCGAAGATCTTGTTTTGCCGGAAGAGGCGCGCCAGCTGCTCTTCGAGCGAGCGGTTGAGCCGCAGGAAATAATAGATCTCGAGGGCTTGTTCGCGTGTCAGGGTAGATGCGCTCATTCGAGAACCCAATCAATTGCTTACTCACGCGCGTGTCGTCAGACCGTCGCAAGTTCCTGCGCATGATGCTGTGGGCTGCCATTGCCAGCGAGTCACGCGCCTGCGCATCGCGGCTCGGCCGCAGCCAACTGCGCGCTGCGAGTCAGCGCCGCGACCATTTCAAGGCCCAGAATGCAGCCGAGCAAATCCGTTCGATGAGGCGCGCATCCTTCACTGGTCGCCGCGGCCGGCCCAGCAATTTTTCGAGCGAGGTGGCCCGCGTTCCGGCGATGCCGCACGGCACGATCAGATCGAAATATCGCAAGTCCGTCGACACGTTGTAGGCGAAGCCGTGCGAAGTCACCCAGCGGCTGATGTGCACGCCGATGGCGCCGAGCTTTTCTTCGGCCACATTTCCTCTACTTCCTATCCTACTTGCCTTCCAGTCTCCACGGCCGCCGGACATCCACCCACACGCCCGTGCGCCCGGGGACGCGCCTGAGGCAACGCCGAACTCCGCCGTCGCGCGAATCATGGCCTCTTCGAGGCTGCGCACATACCAGACCACATCGCGGCGAATTTCGGCGAGATGCAGAATCGGGTAGCCGACGAGTTGTCCCGGGCCCGTGATAGGTGATGTCGCCGCCGCGATTGGTTTGAAAAAACGAAACGCCCATGCGGCGCAGCATTTCCTCCGAGACGCGCAGGTTGGCAATCTTGCCGCTGCGGCCGAGCGTGATCACGTGCGGATGCTCGCACAGCAGCAGAACGTCGGGGATCGCCCCGGCTTTGCGCGCGGCGGCAACGCGCCGCTGCAGCTCCCACGCCGCGCCGTATTCCACGAGGCCGAGGTCGACGACCAGCAACTCTCTCATCCCGTCCGTTCTCACAACTCTCAAATGTAGACCCTTAACTTTTCTTTGGCGCGACAATCTGCTCGACCTGTTTCGAGTGATTCACGTCATGCCCGGCCACCATGCAGACAATCTGGTGGATGGATTCGACGCCCCGTTCGGCGTGCATGCCGTGGAGTTTCCATTGTTCGGGCGAAAGGGATTTCAGCAGCGCGAGGTTCGCTTCCCGCGCCGAACGAAACTGTTCGAGCGATTTGCGCGCGTCCCGCTTCTCGTAATGGCCCGCGGCGGCCCAGGCGTCCTGGTCAAACGGCTGGATCGGCGTTCCGGGAGCGCCCAGAATCTGGCGCATCCGCCAGCCCATCACGATTTCACAGTCCGCGAGGTGCGCGAGGATTTCCGCGGCGGACCATTTCCCCGGGGCCGGCCGCTTGCGCAGCTTCGCCGCAGATGCCCGCCCGATCAGGCGGCCCAGCTTCCTCGGTGTATCCGCCTGGATTTTCAAAGGCGCCTGCCCTCCCAAGAGGCCGAGCATGCGCTGGATGTACTGCTCCGGTGTCTCCTGCATAACAAGATTTCTCCTCAAGCGCCGGCGAACGGCTTGGATTTGATTCGAAAACTCGTACTAGAGTTTAAACTTCAGCCGCATGCTTTAATTTTCAAATCTGAAATTTCAAATTTGAGATTTCAGACCTCTGACTTCCAGTCCCTAGGCATTAATCGACAGCCCGCGGACCGCCGCAACCGCGTCGGCCATCGCTTCCCAGACTGTCGGGTGCGCGTGCACGGTGGACATCAAGATCGTCCACGGTGGCTTCGAGCTGCAAGGCCGCGGCCGACTCCGCGATGATCTCTGTCGCGAACGGACCGATGATGTGCACGCCAAGAATCTCCGCGGTCGCATCGTCGGTCACAACTTTGACGAACCCTTCGTGGTGGCCGAGGATGGTGGCCTTGCTGTTGCCGATAAAGGAAATTTTCCGGTCTTGACCGCGTAGCCCGCCTCGCGCGCCGCGCGCTCGGTCAAGCCGATCGAGGCCACCTGCGGCTCGCAGTAGGTGGCGTTCGGGATGCGCGTCTTTTCAACCGGAGGCAACATCATTTTGCCGCTGATTTTCGCGACGCAGGTGATGCCTTCCATGGATGCGGCGTGCGCGAGTTGCGGCATGCCCGCGACGATGTCGCCAATCGCGTAGAGATGCGGCTCGGCTGTTTCCATGTAGGGGCCGACGTGAACGAAGCCGCGCTCGAGTTTGGCTTTCGATTTTTCGAGGCCCAGGTTTTCCGTCTTCGGAATGCGGCCGACGGCCATCAGCACGCGCTCCGCCGGCAATTGTCTGCGTCTTGCCGGTCTTGTCCGTGAACGCGACCGTCGCGCCCTGCTCGTCATTTTTCACCGACTCGACTTTGGCCTCGGTGAAAATCTGGATGCCCTTTTTCTTCAGGGCTTTTTCGAGTTCGGCGGAAATTTCATCGTCCTCGACGGGCGTCACGCGCGGAAGCATTTCGAGCACCGTGACCTGCGTCCCGAACGAATTGAAGATCGACGCGAACTCCACGCCCACCGCGCCCGCGCCGACGATCACCAGCGTCTTCGGCACGGCCGGCAGCTGCAAAATTTCGATGTTGCTGAGAATGATCTTTCCATCGATTTCGACTCCGGGAAGCGAGCGCGCCGCCGAGCCCGTCCCGAACATGATGTGCGTGGCTTCGACTTCGGTCGATCTGCCCGTCCTTCTCGACGGTCACGCGGCCCGGGCCCGCCCACCGGCCCCAGCCCTGCATCTTGTCCACTTTGTTTTTGCGGAACAAAAACTCGATGCCCTTGGCGTGCCGGTTGACGACCATTTCCTTGCGCGCCAGCGCCGCCGCCCAGTTCAGCGTAAATTCCTTCACGTCGATGCCGAATTCCTTGGAGATCTTCAGCGTGTCGTAAATTTCGGCAGTGTGCAGCAGAACCTTGGTGGGAATGCAGCCGACGTGCAGGCAGGTGCCTCCCAGGTATCCGTCTTTTTCGACGACCAGCGTCTTCAAGCCCCATTGCGCGGCGCGAATCGCGGTGTTATATCCCCCCGGACCGCTGCCGATGATCACCAGATCGTATTTGGCCAAGTGTCCTCCGCGGCAGGCAAGAGCGCCGCTCCCATTGCACGAATTCAGACGGGTGCGCTCCCGCGAGCCCAAACCATTAGATGAAGTGGAAGTGCAGCCGGCGTCCGCCTTTTTGCCCGGCTTGCCCCGTATGAATCGGGCCGGCCCTCGATAAAACCGGAGGGCTGTGCGGATGATCCGCGAGTCGATTCTAGCAGCCGTCCTGACAGGTCGCAACACGCCCCAGCTGCGGAGACTGTCCTGATTCTAGAGTTTTGGGGTTTAGGAGGGCCGAGCTTCAGCTCGGCCATTCAGTTTACGGTTCGTTGCGGGCTTTAGCGCCTGAAGCTTCAGGGGCTGAAGCCCGCAATTAAAGGCGCGCGAGCGGCCGAGCTGAAGCTCGGCCCTCCTAAAGGCAGAAGTTTCAAAATGAGGACAGCACCCGGTCACGCAGGAGCCCGTCAATACGCGCCGCCGAGGCCGGAACGCAAACGATTAGGGCGGTGGGCAGACGGAGCGGCCAGCCGGGCCGCAATGACATGCTCGATCAAGTCGCTCTTCAGGACGAGCGCCGGCTTGCGCGAATCTTCCATCCGGAAAATAGCGCTGCCGTTGGAATACAGGACGGAGCCGTCGTCTTCCAGGTCGAACGAGAGCACTCCCTTGGCCAGGACCTCGGCAGGCCCCGAACCATGAGAGGTGCTGCGGACCAGTTCCCAGTTGGAGGGAACCAGGGCCGGCGTTTCCTGATCCGCGGAGTGCTTCATGATTTCCAGAGCATTCACGTAATTCCCCATGAGCATGAGCCGCCGCATGTCCATCTCTTTGGAGCGCGTGTTGCCCGAGGTTTTCAGCGGCTTCCCCGAATACGTCATGGAGAAAAAATTCAGATAGTGAAAGATTGCATTCACCAGACGGAACGGAAACAACACGGATGTCCAACAGCATCTCCCAGGGGCTGGTGCGGGCGCGCGGCGTCTCATACGGACGGCGAATGTAATACAGGGAACCATCCGCGGAAATCCGCGGCGCAAGACAGTCAAACTTTTCATTTTCGGCCAAGCCTTTCATCTCGCCGGCGGCCACGTCGATTTGCTGGACCGCGTACGGCCCGCGCGCTGCAATGATCCCCCTGGCATCGCGCCCGATTCCGGCGGACTGAAAGACCAGCAGCGCCGGGCCGCCCCGGGACCCAGTGCGGAAATTCGTCAATCGAATCGCCCTGGGTGATCTCCGTGAATTCCTTGCCCTCCGAGGTCATTACGGCAATGCTTGCGCCGCCGTCCCGCTGCCGCAGTACGAAGGCAATCTGGTCCTGGCCGGGGAGGGCGCAAACCTGCGCCACGCGATGGTCGGCGCTGTGGAAGATTCGCTGTTCGAAATAGTCGCCTTCCCGCAGGAGGAAAATTCCCGAAATGTCCGGAGTATTCAGAGTGTAAAGCAACTGGCCTTCCTGGGGGCCCGGCGAGAGCCCATTGATCGCGATGGGCATTTCCCCCGGATCCTGCGCCTTGCACCCCAGAACGCTCCCCCGCCCATGAATTGCGCTCCCCGGCCTTCCGTCTTCCAGGCGTGACGCCGTTGAATCTCCTTGGCCCTTTGCCGAACGCTTTCGCCGAACTGGCTCTCCAGCAACGAAGGGGGCGCTTCGCCGCGCTTCAAGTACAGTTTTCCACGCGAAAGGTAGGCGAGGTCCTTTGTCATGGCTGGCAACCTACCTTTTCTTTGAGGATGCGTTCGAACCATTATTCCAGACTGGGCGAAAGTTTGGTGCGGAGGGTTGCCGACTCGTATTGAAACGATCAATCCATGTTCGGGGACACGATAGTTGCAGAGAATTTTTGAGGCACAAGAAATTGTTCAGATGTCGAGGAGATCCTGAGTGCAGAGGCGATTTGGTTCAGGCTGAGCCCGGATAAATGTCCCATAAAGCGAATAAGCCTTGTCGAACTGATCGCTCTCACCTGCTCACCGAGAACTACGGATTCCTTTGTTAATCCACCTTCGCCCGCCTTTAAGACGACGTGGCTAGGGTAAATGGTCTTTTTGTGGGCCCTATCCGTCACGGGAACTACGACGATCACGGAACTGTGTTCGTTGATCGAATCCCTGCTCATCACGACGACCGGGCGCTGTCCCGCTTGCTCCGACCCTTCGCGGGGGTCCAATCGAGCCATGTAAACGTCGCCTCGCAGGGCCACTATTCTGATTCCTTTTCGGCGCGCTCAAAGGCTTCCCAATCGCTCGGTGCAAATTCCTCTGAAAGCCGAAAAGCCTCTTTTTGGTACTCCTCGTCTCCAGACATCCCTGCAAATTTTGCATCAATTTGCTTTCTCTGGATCAACTTCAAATAGGCGCGGATCGCGGAAACAAAGAAGCCATTTATGGAATCGGCAGGAGTCGATTTTGTTTCCACAACCAATCGAGCTTCCTTGTAAAGCGGCTCAGGAAGGCTGACTGTTGTTCTTACTTTCTTCTCTCGACGGTTTGATACCGGCATACTGGCTCCGTTTCCTCGGTTGTCCGTTTAAGGAATCGATCTAATTCCTGTGCATATTATAGCACCTTTCGTGATGGCATTTTAGATGAGAATTATGCTGGCGTTTGTTGTGATCGCGCTTACAGTCAAATCGCCTCGCTTTAATTTCTTGGCCACCTGGAATGTTGACGTTCACAGGAGTCAGCCAATTGAACCTCCGGAACCTCCTCTCCTAGAGCCTCCTTGACCCTTCTCGGAGCCATCTGCTAGCGTAGTTGCTTCCACGGGCGCTGGCGCAGCGTCGATTCGCACTCGCCGGTCGAAAGCCGAAACATACTTATGGACACAATTCACATTACGATGCCGGATGGAGCAATCCGCGAGGTGCCGCTCGGCACGACGGCGGCGGAGATCGCGCAGCAGATCTCTCCCCGGCTCGCCAAGGAAGCGCTGGTGGCGAGGGTCGCTCCGATCCAGGGCCTTCCGCGGCGGCGGCAAGCGCATGCTGTTGGCGCGGCATCCCGGACGCGGCACCCGAAGCGCATTTGAATTCCGCAGCGAACGGCGAAGGGTTTCTTGTCGATTTGCGCGCGCCCATTGACCAGGACGTGAGGCTCTCCATCCTCACGCCGAAAGATCCCGGAAGCGATTCAGGTGCTGCGGCACTCGGCGGCACATTTACTAGCGGCGGCGGTGCTGGAACTTTTTCCGAACGTCAAACTGGGCATTGGGCCGCCGATTGACACGGGCTTTTTTTACGATTTCGTGCGCGATGAGGCGTTCACGCCCGAGGATCTCGAGCGCATTGAAAAGAAAATGCGCGAGCTGGCGGCGCAGGATATTCCCAACGAGCGCAAGATGATGCCGAAGCCCGAGGCGCTCGAGCTGTACCGCAAGTGGGATCAGGGATTTAAGTGCGAACTGGTGGAAGAAAGAGCCATCGAGCCGATGGTGTCGTTCTATACGACCGGGAAATTCATCGACTTCTGCCGCGGGCCGCACATTCCTTCGACCGGGCGCATTCGCGCTTTCAAGCTGATGAGCGTCGCCGGCGCGTACTGGAAAGGCCAGGAAGGCAACCCGCAGATGCAACGCATCTACGGGGCGTGCTTCTACACGCAGCAGGAGCTGGACGAATACCTTCACAGGCTGGAAGAGGCCAAGCGGCGCGATCATCGCCGGCTGGGGCAGGAGCTGGACCTGTTTTCCGTGCAGGAAGAGGCCGGACCGGGATTGATCTTCTGGCATCCCAAGGGTGGGCTGGTTCGGAAAATCATGGAGGACTGGCTGCGCGACGAGTTGCTGCGGCGTGGTTACGATCTGGTATTTACGCCGCACATCATGCGCCTGGAATTGTGGAAGACCAGCGGGCACGCGAATTTTTACCGGGAGAACATGTTTGGTCCGATCGAAGTCGAAAAAGACGACTACCAATTAAAGCCCATGAATTGCCCGGGGCACATCCTGATTTTTAAGTCGCGCCTGCGGAGTTATCGCGAGCTCCCGGTGCGGCTCGCGGAGCTGGGCACTGTTTACCGTTACGAGCGCTCGGGCGTGGTGCATGGGCTGTTGCGCGTGCGCGGCTTCACGCAGGATGACGCGCACATTTTCTGCATGCCGGAGCAAATCGAATCGGAAATTGAGGCGTGTATCGATTTTGCGTTTGCCGTGATGAAGACGTTCGGATTTAAAGATTACGTTGTCGAGCTTTCGGATTGGGATGCGAAGCATCCGGAGGGTTACGCGGGCTCGGCCGAAGATTGGGCCCGCTCGACAGGCGCGCTGCAAACCACACTGACCCGGCTGAATATTCCGTTCAAGCGCATGGAAGGCGAGGCGGCGTTCTACGGGCCGAAAATCGACGTCAAACTGATTGACGCCATCGGCCGTCCATGGCAGCTCACGACCGTACAATTCGATTTCAATTTGCCCGGGCGCTTTGGACTGGAATATGTCGGCGAGGACGGCAACCGACACCAGCCGCTAATGGTGCATCGCGCGCTGTGGGGCTCGGTCGAGCGCTTCTTTGGCATCCTGATCGAGCATTACGCCGGAGCGTTTCCGGTGTGGCTCGCCCCCGTGCAAGCGGAAGTCCTCCCGCTCAGCGAAAAATTCGCCGTGTATGCGAATAACGTCGCCACGGAGCTACGCGCGGCAGGGTTTCGCATCCATGTGGACGACCGCAACGAAAAATTGCAGGCAAAGATTCGCGATGCGCAGATGCAGAAGATTCCCTACATGCTTATCGTCGGCGGCAAGGAAGCCGAAGCGGGTACGGTTTCCGTCCGCCACCAAAGCAAGGGCGATTTGGGGCCACGTCCTCTTGCGGATTTTGTTGCCGACTTGCGCCAGCAAGTTGATACCCGCGCGATTTGATCTTAGGTGGCACAGAATTCAATCTGTGGGTTTATGAACCCGAAAGTCAAAACCCACAAGCTGAAGCATGCGCTACTAAAGGCGACTCGCCCCAGCGGCCGTAGTGCGGTATTCACGGTGCAACCACCAGGCCGATACAACGGCTCCTGCGATTAGGGCTCCCGCGAGAACCGACAGACCTCCATTCGCAACTCCCGCCTTGGAGAGGAACACCCACCACTTGTCGAAACCTTGGCCGATCGGGGCGGGTTCGGAAGTTGCATAGTGCACGAGCAGGTGAATATGCATGGCGATGGGCGAGAAGCCCATGCGGTAGTTGTATTGTGCGTCGTAGTAGCCGCCGGCCACGGCGGCTTCGAGGAAACTGGTTGCCGAGCCGATGGCCTGCACGAAAAATCCAGCGACGAAGACGGAGATCGCGAGCAGGCGCGTGTTGCGTGACGCTGCCTCCAGCGCCGGGCCGACACCCAGGCCAAGCAACGCCAGCGCGGGCACCAGGTAACGCGGCCCGTAGCAATAGCCGCCCTCCCACTGGGTGTAGGTCGCAAAAAATAGCAGATAAACGATCGGCGCGGCGGCGGCCACGAAGGCGAGCCCGCGGTCGCGCCGCCACAGACGCGGCAGGCCGAGGAAGGCCAGCAGAATCGGCGGCGAATACAGGAAAATCGACTTTCCGGGCGAGACGAGAAATCCGAGAAGGCCCGTGGCCAGGGGAGTTTGAAAAGTATTCAGAGCTTTGCCGCCTTCGGCAGCAGAGGGATAACCAAATTCGAAGGGACTGCCGTGGAGATACGCGTTCCTCCACAGGAGAAGAACCACGACCGCTCCGGAAGCAGCAGCCAGCGCGGTTGCGGCAGTCCATCCTTTTTCACGATCGCGAACGAATAACGCAATCAGAAATATGGGCACGGCGATGACGTGCGTCGGCCTCACCCAGATTGCAGCGCCCAGGAGAGCCCCACTGCCCAGCGCCCGCAAAAAGCCAGGGGTTAAAACCCCTTTTGTGCCCTCCTCAATGTCATGCCTGAAGGCATGACCCACAACCCGGGTTGGATCGCTCGCGCCGTTTGCAGGCGACGCGCCCATCAATGGAAATAACACAGCCGCAGCGCCGAGCAGCAGGGCCGCCGCAAGCGGTTCGGAAAACAGCCAGTCGGAATATGCAGCGAGGGGCGTGGCGAGAGCCAGAATTCCGGCGGCGATCAGGGAAATTCTCGGCGTGATTCCAAGCTGGAGGAAAATGCACAGCGCCAGCGTGGCGGCCAGCGCGGAGAAAAAAGCGCTCTCGCCCGTCAGGAAAAAATCGCTGATGACGTCGCGCAAATTCGGCGGCACACCCGGCAAGTGCTTTCCAGCAAATTGCCCCGCCACGTACCACGGCAGCATCGCGAAAGCCTGCGCAGGCGGGTACGGCGACTGGGGGCGGCCGAAGCGGTCGAACGTGCCGTAAAACATTTTCGCTTCGACGGCCTGGGGGATTGCGGTCGTGCCATGTTTCGCGAGGCTCTCCACCTGGAACGCGGCCGAGACTTCATCAATCGTCCGGACGCGCCCGCTTGAAAAAAGAAAATAGAAGAAATTCAGGAACAGGAGGCACGAAACGACCAGCGCGATGCGGCAGCGCCCGGCGCCGGAATTTAGCTGCGGCAGGTTTTCGGGTGGGGATGCGGTCGTGGACATGGCGCGAGAGGTGGACGAGGCATTACAGCACATGGCACGCGGGCTTGCGTGACGAGTTCTGATCCGAGTTCTTGCTTTGCAACCTGTAGCGGCGGACAGGCATGCGCTTGAATTTACAGTGCCCGCCTGAAGGCGGGCGCTACAAGTCCATTGGAGATTCGGGCTGCCAAGCGGGTTCCAGGAGAGGAATTCCCTTTTGGGGCATGCCGCCGGCTTTACCTTGTGGAGTCTTTGACATCTCCGAGTGACTCTGCGCAGAATTCTTTCGAGCCCGGGAGAGCTCGACATGACCCCAAACGCAACGAGCGCCGATTCTAAAATGGACGCTCGCGATCGCCGGCGCATCCTCAAAATTCTCGAAAGCAATTGGCAGGCTGAAATGCGGGGGTACCACACCTACGAAAAATTGGCGGAGCGCGAAGACGGCCCGGCACGGCGAGCCGCATTCCACAGTCTATCCGGGGCGGAACTTCACCATGCTCAGCTTTGGGCGGACCGCATTCGCGCGCTGGAAGGCCCCGACCCTGTCTATGACGGTCCAAAAGGCGGCGACGCAGACTCGATTGCCAATCGCGCCGGGGGTGTTGGAATCACCCTGCGGCGTCTGGAGCTGGACGAAAGCCGCGACATCGCCAAGTACGCGAAACAACTCAAGGAACTTGGCGACGAGCCCAGCATTAGCATCCTGAATCAGGTGATCGACGACGAACGCGATCATTACCAGATCCTGAGTGGGCTGATCCGCAACCGGCGGCCCCATTTCGCATGCCTCACCCGAGGAGGCCAGAAAAGCCCTCGACGAACTTCTGGCCGCGAGAGATCAGGAACATCCCAAGGCTGCCGGCTGGATCGGCGACGCCATCTACGGAATCAACGACGGGCTTGGAGCGATCTTCGGAATTGTTTCCGGCGTTTCGGGAGCGACGCTGGGCAACAGCAAATTTGTGATCATCGCGGGAATGGTGGGCATGATTGCGAGCGCGCTCTCGATGGGTTCCGGAGCGTATCTCGCGGCAAAAAGCGAGCGGGAGATTTACGAAGCGGAGTTTTCGCGCGAACGCGAAGCGGTTGAAAATAATGAAGCCGAGGCGCGCGAAGTCCTTTCGCTCAGTTACCAGATTCGCGGTTTGCCTCCGGAAGAGGCCGACCGTTTCGTCGAGCATTTGGCCAAGGACAAGTCCCAGTTCGTCCGCACGCTGGCGCAGGAACGCCTGAACACGACCGAAGACGGCCTGAGGAAGCCGCTGGACCTCCGCAATCTCCGGAGCGCTCTCGACGGCCATCGGCGCCACGATTCCCGTGATTCCATTTTTCTTTCTGAGCGGCTATCCGGCGGTGAGTCGTTGCCGCGGTGGTTTCCCTGCTGGCGCATTTTGCCGTGGGCGCGGCCAAGTCGCTGATCACCATCCGTTCGTGGTGGGCCAGCGGACTGGAAATGACATTCGTCGGCGCCGTCGAAGGGGTGGTTACCTATTTCATCGGAATCGCGATTGGGAGAATCTCCGGAGTCGGCGTTTAGTCCTCCGATTCTGAATCTGCGGCATATTTCGTGTCCTTTATAAAAACTTGACTATTCCTCGCGAAATGGGATATGTGGGAGACATAAAAGGGCTGGTTTCATACCCTTCGTCCCAGGTCAGCCCCGATTGATACAGACAGTCTGATAGTGAGTGGGTGTTACCTGATCTATTTTTCTGCCTCCTCATAAGAAATGAGGCCTTATGAACCGCCCTTTTACCCGGCAAGGAACTTCCGTTCCTCCGCCGCCTTCGATGCCGTTTCCGCTTCGCCCTGCGACACCGGCTCAGACACAGCCTGAATTCGGAAACTGGTGGGACCACTTGATGGTGCGGCTGATTTTTTCCATCGCCTGCGTCGCGGCCGGATACCACTTTCATCCGTTCGGCTTGTCCAACCTGGTGGCCGCGGGGGTGGGCCTGGCGTTTTCCATTTCCGTTTTTCTGTTTGAGATTCGCCTGCAGCGCGCCAGCATGCGCCGCCTGATCGGGGCGGCGATCGGCTCGATCCTCGGCATTCTGGGCGCGTATCTGATGGGACTGGTCCTGGCGCGCACGATCGATCCCGGAGGGCTCGCGGTCCTTCATGGACGTCGGGCTGCTCCTGGTGATGACCTACATCGGCCTGGTGGTTGGCGCGAACAAGGGCGACATGCTCAACCTCGCGGCGCTCGGAGGCCTGTTCGGCAGCGAGCGCAGCACGCGGCGCATGCCCAAGGTGCTCGACACGAGCGTGATCATCGACGGGCGCATCGCGGACATTTGCGAAGCGCATTTTCTGGACGGCGTGATGCTGATCCCGCAATTTGTGCTGCGCGAGCTGCAATTCGTGGCCGATTCCGCCGATTCGCTGAAACGCCAGCGCGGCCGGCGCGGGCTCGAAGTGCTGCAGCGCATCCAGAAGATGGCTCACCTCGAAGTGGAAATCGCGGACGACGATTTTCCCAACATCGCCGACGTGGATTTGAAGCTTATCGAGCTGGCCAAGCGTTACGACGGAAAAATCATCACCAACGATTACAATCTGAACAAAGTCGCCTCGCTGCAGGGCATCGAAATCCTGAACGTCAATCAGCTGGCCAACGCGCTGAAGCCGGTCGTGCTGCCCGGAGAAACGATGCGCGTTTTCATCCTGCGCGAGGGCAAGGAATACAATCAGGGCGTGGCGTATCTGGATGACGGAACGATGGTGGTGGTCGACGGCGCGCGGCGCATGATCAACAAGACCATCGACATTACCGTGACCTCGGTCCACCAGACCACCGCGGGCAAAATGATTTTCGGGCGGCTCGACGAACGCACCGAATCGCCCAGCTCGCGCGTTTCGCAGCCCCACGCCGTCAACGATTTGCCTCGTCACGTCGAGAATGTCGGCCGCCACAGCGAGACCCTGCCCGGCGGCGAGCGCGTTCCGCGCACCGTCGTTCCGGATCCCTCACGCGAAACCGAATGAGACTGTTTGCGCAATACGGGCATACACAAACACGCGCGCGGATTTACACAATAAGTCAGTTATAAAATTACGATACTCTTCCAGCCAACGAATGCCAAATTGGCCTTGCCGCCGCACTATCCCAGCCGGATCTATTCCACGAAATTCTTGATATCGTAAAGTCATGGAGTGGGCATAGATGCAAGTACTCGCCTCTGTAAAAACCGCTCACGGGATGGTGAGCCTGAGGGACCTTACCTCTATTGATCTTCCGCCGATTGTGGACTATTGGCTCTGAGTCCGGCCGAGCATCTTGATTTCATGGGTGTTAATCGCACATTGCTTGGGTCCGGCGATGACATCCATAGACGGTTCGCGAATGCAGTTCGGTCGAGCAATCCAGATCAGTCCTCTATTGCCCTAGCGATTACCCTGGAGGAACACCTTGTCGGCTACACATTGCTCAATCGCTACTCCGAGTTTGTGAATTATTCTCATTGGCATATCACCGTCTCGAACTTGCGCGGAAAAGGCCTTTCGACTGCCCTATATCCTTTTCGCATCAAGGCATATTTCGATGTCGCGCCAATCTCGCGCCTGATCCACCAAACTCGAACCCGCAATCTTGGGGTTAACCGGATGCTGGACAAATTCATCGCGATTTCTGAAACGAAATGGATTGACAAGCCGGATGGCGTCGCCAGTCCCGGGGAATTTCATATTCGCTTCGTAAAGCGCGAGGATATTCCCGGATTCTTCACCCGCGCAGTGGAATTGGGAACAATCCCCGCCGCATAACTCGCTGCCTAGGACCGGAAGTTCCTTGCTTGCCATGCGATTCCGGCTGCGCTACGCTCGCGGTTTCGGACTCCTTACTTGTGCAGGAAAGGATCGTCGAATCGTGGCTCCTTCTAAAAAAGTTGCAGATCGCCGTGCTTTTTTGAGTTTTCTTGCGGCCAGCCCTATCCTGGCGTACGCGGGTTTTAATTCGCGCTGGGTCGAAGAAGTTCTGGCGTCGCCGGTGCCGCAACAGAATGAAGTCGTCATCAAGTCGGTGAAGGAAGCGCTGAACGTTTTTGACTTCGACGCCGCCGCGCGCGTGAAACTTACGCCCGCTCATTACACCTTCATCACGGATGGTTCCTTCAATAACGAAACGCTGCGTGCCAATCGCGAGGGATTCGCCAAGTATGAAATTCGGCTGCGCCGCCTGACGGGCATCGACAAAGTCGATCAATCCATCAAGCTTTTCGGCAAGCAGTGGGAATCACCCATTTTTTTCTGTCCCGTGGGAAGGATGAATGCATACTACCCCGACGGCGCGGCGACCGTGGCGCGAGCAGCCAAAGCGACGCGCACACTGCAAATCCTGGCGGGCTCGGCGGCGATTATCATCGATCCACGGGGAATCGAAAACGTAGTAGCGGCGCGCGGAGAGCCAGTTTGGTTTGCGGGACTCGGGAGCAGCCTGGATACTCCCACCCTCCGGCGCATCGAGTCGACTGGCTGCCCCGTGCTGGTGTGGACGGTCGACGACGGCGGCGCCAACACGATCGGCGCGAAATCCATCCAGCGCGCAGGAGTCCGCGACCTGGACCGCGAAGCCGACGATCGCTGCGTCGGGTGCCACTCGAACCTGCCGCAAATTACGAGGATCACCGCGAATACTCCCATGGACGTTCTCGGCGCCGTCGGCGCGTTGCAGGGAGAGACCAGCCTGAAGCTCAACTGGGACGACGTCAAACGCGTCCGCGATTTGACCAAGATGAAGATCGTGCTCAAGGGTATCGTGGCGGGCGAGGATGCTGCGCTGGCCGTGAAGCATGGCGTCGACGGCGTCATCATTTCCAATCATGGTGGGCACGAAGACGCGAGCGGGCGCGGAACGATTGAATGCCTGCCGGAAGTCCTGTCCGGGACCGCGGGAAAAATTCCGGTCCTCATCGACAGCGGATTCCGCGGCGGCGCGGATGTGTTTAAAGCGCTAGCGCTGGGCGCGGCCGCGGTCGGCATAGGGCGTCCACATATTTGGGGCCTATCTGCATTTGGCCAGGAAGGCGTCGAAACGGTAGTCGCGATTTTGCGCCGCGAATTGCAAGCTATCATGGCGCAGACGGGCGCTGCCTCCGTCCCGCAAATCCGCCGCGACTCGCTCGTTCTACGGAGTTAAATGAGATTTCGAAGCTATCGCATAATTCGCTTTGCGAAAGATTTCTCATCTTGATAAGGCGGCCACGTCCTCGCGCCAACGGCGCGAAGGTAGCTAGCCCGGGGCAGCGCCCCGGGGATCGTGCCCGAAATATATTGTCCGCCCTGAAAGGGCGGAGGGGCTCTGCGCCCCTTCAGGGCGCAAGACGAACAAACAAATCCGCAACCCAGGGCGTCGCCCTGGGCTGACATGCGTCGGCGCTTTCAGCGCCGCAGAATGCGAACCATTAGCACTGAGGAGCATAAGAGCATGAGCAAGAGTGACCCCGAGAATGCGGCATTGCCGCGCAGAGGATTTATTCAAAAGGCAGCCGCGGGCCTCGGCGCAGCCGCGCTCGGCGGCATGGGCGTGAAAGAAACAGATGCCGCGAAGCTCGATAGGCATTGGGACCTCACTGCCGACGTCGTCGTGATCGGCGCAGGCGCGGCTGGTCTTCCCGCGTCCATTTCCGCCGCCGAGCAGGGCGCATCCGTGATCGTGGTCGAGCAAAACTATGATATCGGCGGACACGGAATCGAGAGCGGCGGCAACATTGCGCTCGGCGGGGGCACGAGCCTGCAGAAAAAATACGGCATCGACGATTCCCCGGACCGCATGTTCGAGGACCTGGTGAACTGGCACGATTACCGCTTCAGTGACAGGGAAATCGTGCGCGCCTTTTGCGACGAAAGCGTGGCGACGTTTGATTTTCTGCTGGCGCATGGCGTGCAATTTCCGGATAAATCTCCCGGGGGAGCGGACGGCGGCCCTCAGGATGTGAAGCGCGCGCAAACCGTGGTCTGGACGGGAGAAGTGAGCGCGTATTCCCCGACCGGCGGAAACGGCACGTCGCTCATGCGTCCTCTCGAAGCCAGCGCAAAAAAACTCGGCGTGCAAATTCTTTTAAGGCACAGCATGACGGGCCTCGTCCGCGAGGAACAATTTTCCGGCAGAGTTCTGGGAATCACCGCGACGCACGAAGGCAAAACTTTGAACATTCAGGCAAAGCGCGGCGTGATCCTGAGCACGGGCGGGCACACCAGCAACGTAAATTTTCGCAGAATTTTCGATCCGCGCCTCACGGAGGAATATCAAGTCGTGGGAGAGCCGTATTCGCGGCAATCGGGCGACGGAGAAATTGCGGCCATGCAGGTCGGCGCATCACTCTGGGGAGCGGGTTGCCAAACCGTTGAGACGCAGGCGCGCTCCCACATTTTCGAGAAGCCTTACGTGATCGGCAACCAGTTCGGCTATCCGCAGGGCGGTGGAAAGCGAAACGAAAATATAAGAAACAGTCCCGTGAAGGGCATCGCGCGCGGCATTGGCTTGCAGGTGGCGGACTACCAGAATCTCATCCAGGTCAATCAGTTTGGCCGGCGTTTTGTAAATGAACTGGCGACCGGTTTCGACTGGTGGAATCCGTGCCTGGAACAGAGCGCCGTGAAATCCGAAGGAGGCGGGCCGATCTGGGCCGTCTTCGACGCCGACGCCGTGAAGCGCGAAAACTGGACCGTCGCTCCGCCGTTCGTCGATCCCGACGGCTGGTTCTTCAGCGCAAACACTTTGAAGGAACTCGCCACGAAAATTGTCAGCAAATATCAGAAGGAGGCCATGCCCGGAGCATGCGCTCGAGGCGACAGTCGCCCGCTACAATACTTTCGTGGACAAAGGAAAAGATGAAGACTTCGGCAAGCCCGTGCCGATGCACAAAATTCAAGCGCCGCCCTTTTATGCCGCGTGGTCCACGCCCTGCATTCACGATTGTCTTTCCGGCTTGCGGATCAATGCGAAAGCTCAGGTGATCGATTTGTGGGGGAAGCCCGTTCCGGGCCTCTACTGCGCAGGAGAAACGTCAGGCGGATTTAATCAGCATGGCCTGGCGAAATCTTTAACTTTCGGACGCATCGCAGGGCGCGAAGCGGCGAGAGCCGCGGCGCGCGCGTAGGACGGGCTTCAGCCTGTCGCTTTTCGTCAGAGCCGGCAAGCCTGAAGCTGAGCGCGAAATCTTGAAACAATTTCAATCCAAACCCTGACAGGCTGAAGCCCGTCCTACTTTTCCTGCCAATTCTTAATCGTCAATTCCGGGATGGCAGCGCCGTCCTTGCGCGGGTCAGACGCGCCATAATTCACTCCGCTTGCGTAGTCGCGCATCACGGCCTGTCCGCCGCCCATCAAATCCGAGTAGCCGCTGCGCATGTTGAGTTTGTGGCCCTTCGCTTCCAGCTCGGCCTTCACGTTTCCCGGCACGCGGTTTTCCAGCAGCACGTCGCACCCTGAGAATGTGGGCTTCGTGAATCGAGCCGTCTCGAGCGCCGCTTGAATATTCTGGCCGAAATCCGCGACGTGCGAGACGAATTGCGCGTGAGCCTGCGCCTGGTTCCATCCGGCCATGATGCCGAACGCGATGCGAATCTGGTCCTTTTCCATAAACGCCGGAATAATGGTGTGCAGCGGACGCTTGTGCCCCGCGATGGCATTTGGCGACGCGGGATCCAGGCTGAACAGCGCCCCGCGGTCGTGCAAAACAAATCCCGTGCCGTCTGCGACGAGCCCCGAACCGAATTCCGCGTAGTTGGATTCGATAAACGAAACCATGTTGCCTTCGCGATCCACAACACTCAAATAAGTCGTATCGCCCGCGCTGGGAACCGGAGTCCCCGGCCCCGCGTCACAATTCGCGTGCTCCATGTCAATCAACTTTGCGCGCTCGGCGGCGTATTGTTTCGAGAGCATTCCGCTCACCGGCAGCTTTGACAGTTTCAGATCGCCGATGTACCGGATCAGGTCGGCATAAGCCAGCTTCTTCGCTTCGATCTGAACGTGCAGCGCGCGCGTCGAATTCAGCCCATACGAATGCAGGTCAAACTGCTCCATCAGATTGAGCATTTCGAGAGCTGCGATTCCCTGCGAGTTGGGCGGCATTTCGTACACCGTCCAGCCGCGGTAAGTTGTCGAGATCGGCTCGACCCATTCGCTCGAATAATCGGAAAAATCTTTCTCTGTAAGCACGCCGCCGTGCCGCGCCGAAAGCGCGAGGATGCGCTTCGTGATTTCGCCGCGATAGAAAGCGTCGCGCCCGCCCTGCGCGATTTGCCGCAGCGACCAGGCGAGATCGGGATTCTTCACCACTTCCCCGAGGCGCGGGGCGCGGTCTGAAATCAGGTAAGTCTTTGCAGCTGCCTCGTTGTCACGCAGCAAATCGACATTCGACGCGAAGTGCTGCGCGATCCATTCCGTCACGGGATAGCCGTCCTCGGCAACTTGAATCGCCGGGGCCAGTACCTCATTCACTTTCTTTTTGCCGAACCGGTCAAGCAGTTTCTGCCAGCCGTCGACGGACCCGGGCACGGTGACAGGCTCGATCCCGCGCACCGGCATGTGGCGCAGACCTTTTTGGCGCAACCGCTCGACGGATTGCCCGGCGGGAGCCCACCCGCTGGCATTCAAGCCATAATATTTCCCGGTCTTCGCGTCGTACACGATCGCAAAGAGATCGCCGCCGATTCCATTCCACATCGGCGCCACCACAGTCATCACCGCGTGCGCAGCGATCGCCGCGTCCACCGCGTTGCCCCCGCGCTCCAGTATTGCCGCGCCCGCTTTCGACGCCAGCGGAGATTCCGTGGCGACAATCCCGGTCTGAGAGATCACCATCGAGCGTCCCTGACCGCGATCCTGCGCCATCGCGTTCTCCTGGTACATCCCCACTGCGAAAATTCCCGCAAGCAGAACCATAATAAATTGTAGTTTAGGCATGGCTCAAAGTAGGACAGGCTTAAGCCTGTCTTCTTTTCTGTAACCCAAGCAAGATCAAACCCAGACAGGCTGAAGCCCGTCCCACAAGCTCCGGTCTATCCGCCCGCGCGCACATCCTGCGTATCCCGTTCTCTTTCCATGCAGCTATCAGTTTGGCAGATTATACTGCCAGATCGAGCGTTGCTCCTACGCGGAATTACTCGATAAGATAGCGCAGGCCGCGCCAAAGAACTGTCTCTACAAATGGAAATTCACAACTGGAACGATCGCTACCGCCTGCGCGAACGCCCCGCGGAAGACCTGGACGCCGCCCCAACGCCTCTCCTCGTAGAGACCGCGGCCAAGCTGAACCCCGGCAAGGCGCTCGACTTAGCCTGCGGCGCAGGCCGAAACGCCCTCTGGCTCGCGGAACACGGCTGGCAAGTAACCGCAGTGGACGGCGCCCCCGCAGCCATCGAAATCCTGCAAACCCGCGCGTCGGAGCGCGCCCTGAAGATCAACACAGTCGTCGCCGATCTTGAAAAAGCCGAATTCAAGATCGAGCCTTCCCGCTGGGACTTAATCGCGATGTGTTACTACCTGCAGCGAAATCTTTTCGAGCCGGCCAAGCGCGGCGTCGCCCCCGGCGGCATCCTGATCTCCATCGTCCACGTCAACCAGCCGGGAGAAGCCGAAGGGCCCCACCGCCTGCGCCCCGGCGAGCTGGAACAATATTTCGCAGGCTGGGAAATCCTCCACCGCTTCGAAGGAAAAGCGACCGACTCAGCCCATCACCGCGCCGTCGCCGAAATTGTGGCCCGTCGCCCGGTGCGTTCACAGCCGGGAAACGTGATTTGAGCTTAATTGCAATCGCGAGCGTCCCTACTGGCGCTACATTCTATTCTCTCGGCCATCGGACTAACCGAAGCTCCGAAATATGAGACTCTAGAAATGAGAAATCCCAAAGATGCGCGTATACATCGATGAAGCGGGTGCATTCATTGTTCCTCCGCCTATGCATCCACACTCTATCTCCTTGGTCCTCGCGCTCGCAGTTCCGTCTGCAAGCGAGGCCGATCTCTTTTATAAGTTCTTGCGCTTGCGCGATGGGTGGCCGAAACAGGCAATCGAAATTAAGGGCAGAACGCTCGATGAGTCACAGGCTGCCCAGGTAATTGATCTACTTAACCGCTACGATGTACTCGTCAGCTATTTTGCGGTTGACATGGCGACCCACCCTGACCAAGTCGTCGACGATTTAAGGATTCGGCAAGCCGCAAGTGTGGCCGAAAATATTAGCCCAGCGCACCATCCCAACATGGTCTCTCAACTAGAAAAGCTCTCTTGCACGATCCGTGAAATGCCAAATCAACTTTTCCTACAGGCATTCCTCACGATCAAGTTAATCCTAGAGTTGATTGAGGATGTAACCCTCTACTACGCTCAACGACTACCGAAGGAACTTGCTGACATCGCCTGGGTCATCGATCGAAAGAACCATACCATCACCGAGATGGAGGAAATGTGGACAATCCTCATTCTTCCGGCGAGCGAAACTCACTTTGCGATGACGCCGCTCACGACACTGATTGGAGCGGACTATTCGCACTTCGAAGCGCGCTACGGATTCACGGTTGACACGATGGATGCGGAGATGATCCGTCACTTGGACTGGCTGCATGTGACTCATGGCGTCCGAAACCTGACCGACGACGCCCGGGGGATTGACGCAAAGCTTTTGCTAAGTGAGCAGCGGAAATTCCTAGACTCACGCGACTCCTTAGGACTCCAGCTTGCGGACATGCTGGGGGCGATCTTGCGCCGCGCTCTCAACGACCGTCTTCAGATTCCCGGTTGGGAGAACTTCGGCAAGCTCTTGGTTCGCAGGAGGCAGCCCGGGTCCTCTTTTCTGCAACTTGGCATAGCCCCCAACGCCCCGCGAAGTCTCAAAGGTCATGCTGAGAAGGTCTGCCGCGTCCTCGACTCTAAAGCCAAATCCATGCTGCTCGAACAGCACTAACCGAGTCACGTTTTTGAAAAAATGAACACACCAAAAACACATATTCGTGGGCACCTTCCCATCTTTCAAACAACCCTAAAGAATCAAGGTGATATAGAAGCGGCCGAGTGCACGTTTAGAGACGGGGTAATGGCCGTGTTCTCTGCCCGCTTTCAGCACCACTTGCCCAGATTTTCGACAATCACTTTCCTCACAATTTCCGTGGTTGCCTTGCCGCCCACATCAGGTGTGCGAAATTCTGCGCGCGCCAGGACGCCCTCGAAGCCGCGCTCGATCGCGCCCGCGGCTTCGGATTCGCCGAAGTGGACCAGTATCATGGGGGTGGACCAGATTTGTCGGATGGGGTCGGCGATGATTTTATCGGCGATGTTCGGGGCGGATCCGAGCACGGGCTCGAACATGGTGGGATACTTTTTCGCAGGATTCGGATTCACGGAGGGAAAAATCTCGACCGATACCACTAGCACGCGACTCCGACAAACTTCGCGACGTCGTTTGACATGACGAGCGCCAAGGTGGGGGAAGGAAACCCTAGAGCGACCAGCCGATCAGCTCTTCCAGAATTTCATTCGTTCCGGCGTAGATGCGCTGCACGCGGCCGTCCATCCACATCTGGGCGATGGGATACTCACTCATGTAGCCGTAGCCGCCGTGCAATTGCAAGCACTCGTCGACGATGCGGCATTGGCATTCCGTCAGCCAGTACTTGGCCATGGCGGCGGTCACCGCGTCCAGCTTGCCTTCGATTTTTCGCTGGATGCAGTTGTCGACGAACACGCGGCCGATCTGCGCTTCCGTCTTGCACTGCGCCAGCTTGAAGCGCGCGTTCTGAAATTCCATGAGCGTCTGGCCAAACGCTTTCCGCTCCTTCGCGTAGGCGATGGTGATGGCCAGGGCGCGCTCGATCGTGGCGATCCCGCCGACGCCGATCATCAGGCGTTCGTAGGGCAACTGCTCCATCATCTGCGCAAAGCCCAGGCCCTCGGTCTTTCCCAGCAGGTTCGCGGCGGGGACGCGCACGTCATCAAAGAAAAGCTCGCAGGTGTCAATCTCATGCATACCCACTTTTTCCAGCGAATTCCCGACGCGGTATCCCGCAAGATTCTTCGTCTCCGCGATTATCATGGAAATGCCGCGAAAGCCCGCCACTTTCGGGTTGGTCTTCGCGGCCACGCAAACGATGCCGGCGTGCCAGCCGTTGGTGATGAATGTTTTTGAGCCGCTCAGGATGTAATCATTCCCGTCGCGGCGCGCGGTCGTCTTGATGGCCTGCAAATCGGAGCCGGCCGATGGCTCGGACATCGCGATCGAGCCGACCATTTCCCCCTGCGCCATCGCGGGAAGCCACTTTTTCTTTTGCTCTTCGTTTCCGTAATTCAGAATGTAGTGCGAAACGATGCTTTGCACGCCGCAGCCGAAGTTCACTCCCGCCTGCGCCAGCTCCTCGGTTACAACGGCCTGATGGGCAAACGTGCCTCCCGCGCCGCCGTATTCCTCGGGCACATCCGGCAGTAGCAGGCCGGTCTCGCCCGCCTGTTTCCAGTCCGCCGCGTCGGGCCGGTGCTGTTCGCGCCACTTGGCCTGGCGAGGCACGAATTCCTCTTTTATAAATTCGCGCAGGGCCTTGCGGTACATCCGCAATTCTTCGTTCATCCAGGGAGATTCGTAGGTAGACATGGGTATCTTGAATGTTATCCGAGTAAATATGCGTTCGCCAGCGATCTGCCCTGAAATCGAACGCCGATGTTTCGTTTCGTACAGGGGGCGGCAGGATGAGATTACCCGTCTGAGCACGGCGGTCCATGACCCACGCCAGATCCTCCCGCCGAGACGGATAGAACGGCAGGAGTCGCCGCCAAACCGCGGGCGCCGGAAGCTCCTTAGATTATTTTAAAGTAAATATCTGCAAGGTTAATGGTAAAAAATCACGCCAGATAGGAAATGCCCGCGGACGGCACCCCGCCGCTTGATAGAATTTCGTTCGATCCGCGATTCAAACCCGGTCCTAACTCATTGACGGGGCACGGGAAAGAATCGACCTGGGAGGGGAATCGTGCGAGAGAAATTTTGCGCGCGCCGCTTGGCGCTGTCCGCAATTTGCCTGCTGGGCCTCCTGGCCCCGGCCGCGCATGGCCAGGATAGAGACAAGGACAATGACGCTCATGAATCCCACCGCGGCCTGGTGCAGGACTGGACCGGGCGCCATATTGTATTTTCC
>CAWFVW010000011.1:0-417672 GCA_963819395.1 uncultured Acidobacteriota bacterium | reverse complement strand
GTTTTGCCTGTTCTTGGTTCGGTTACTGCTGGAGCTGGGCTGGCATCCCGTGCAGCCCGGGCTCATCGCGGACCTCGACGAGGGCCACTACTTCACGAACCAGTCCACCCGGCACGTGTAGGACGAGGCCGGTGAGTCAGCCTCCGGGCCGGGTCTGAAAGATCGGCCAGCCGATCTCGGTCCGCCAGGCTGACTCGTCCGGCGTGTCGTGCCGGCCGGACAGCTAGTACTCACGGATGGGTCCCTCGACCGCGAGGGCAGTGTTGGGTCACGTGCGTGGCCAGCGCGCCGTAGGAGCGATCGATGTCGTCATGGGGGCCCCGGTGGACGATGACCGCCAGCTCGGCGGGCGGAACGACCACGGCCTCGACCCGGCCGACCGGCCGGAGCTGCCCGGTGCAGCCGATGAACACCGTGGCCTGACCGCGCTCGCTGGTGAACAGGTCGGTCGCGTAGATGCCGCCCGGAGCGCCGGTGGCAGACAGCCCCTGGGCGCCGACAGACGGCCGGCCACGCTGCTCGGTGGTCGACGTCGGCCATCGGCGCCCCCTCGATGTCGCCATCGAGCTTCCCGGACGACGAGCTCGGCGCTGTGTCGACGCTCGAGCAGATGGAGTCGGTGCTCGACACGGATCGCAGCCCACGTAGAGACGCGCCGCACGACTCTCGTGTTCGTCAACACGCGGCGGATGGCCGAGCGGGTCGCTCACCAGCTCGCCGAGCGGCTCGGCGAGGACAGCGTCGCAGGCCCACCACGGAAGCCTCTCGATGGACGCGCCGGCTGAGGGTCGAAGCGCGGCTGCGGGCGGGCGAGCTGCGGGCCGTCGTGGCGACCGCCTCGCTCGAGCTCGGTATCGACGTCGGCCCGGTGGACCTCGTCTGCCAGCTCGGCTCGCCGCGCGAGCATCGCCACCTTCCTCCAGCGCGTCGGGCGTGCGCACCACCAGTCGGGGGCATCCCGAAGGGCGCCTCTACCCGATGACCCGCGACGAGCTCGTCGAGTGCGCGGCTCTGCTTGGCGTCGTCCGCGCGGGCGACCTCGACGCGTCAGGCCGCCGGTGGCGCCCCTCGACATCCTCGCGCAGCAGCTCGTCGCCGAGTGTGCGGCGTCGGACCCCGAGGGTCGCGCGGAGGCCGAGCTCTCGGCGCTCGTCCGCGGGGCGGCGCCCTACGCGCGGTCTCGGTCCCGAGGACTTCGAGAGCACCGTCGCGCTCGTCACCGACGGCGTCGTGACCGGGCGGGGCCGGCGCGGCGCCCACCTCCACCGCGACCGGGTCAACGGGGTCCTCCGGCCGCGCCGTGGCGCCCTGCTCACCGCGGCGACCTCCGGCGGCGCGATCCCCGAGCTCGCCGACTACCGGGTCGTCCTCGAGCCTGAGGAGACCCTCGTCGGCACCGTCAACGAGGACTTCGCCGTCGAGGCGATGGCCGGCGACGTCTTCCTGCTCGGCAGCGCACCTGGCGGATCCGCCAGGGTCGAGACGGGGACGGTCCGCGTCGTCGACGCCGAGGGCGCGGCGCCGACGCGTTCCCGTTCTGGCTCGGCGAGGCGCCCGGCCCGCACCGACGAGCTCTCCGAGGCGGTCTCCTCGCTTGCGGCGCTCGTCGACGAGCGTCTCGGCGAGGCAGGGCGGCCCAGACCGGGCGCGGGCCGTCGCCGCTCGTCGAGGCTCGCCGGCGTCGAGCCAGACGTCGCCGAGCAGGTCGTCGCCTACCTCGCCGCCGCGCTGCGCGAGCTCGGGCGCGCTGCCGACGACGGACCGGCTCGTCGTCGAGCGCTTCTTCGACGACGCCGGCGGGATGCAGTTCGTCGTCCACTCGCCGTACGGCGCGCGGGTCAACCGCGGCCTCGGGCTCGCCTTGCGCAAGCGGTTCTGCCGCACCTTCGACTTCGAGCTGCAAGCGGCGGCGAACGACGACGCCGTCGTGCTCTCGCTCGGCCCGCAGCACTCGTTCCCGCTCGGAGGAGGTGCCTCGGCTTCCTCTCGCCGGAGACCGTCGCGAGGTCCTCGTCCAGGCGGTCCTCCCGACGCCGATCTTCACCTCCCGCTGGCGCTGGAACCTCGGCCGCTCCCTCGTCTCCCCGCGCTTCCGCGGGAGCCGCCACCTCCCGCCGGCGATCCAGCGGATGGAGGCCGACGACCTGATGGCGGCGATCTTCCCGCAGCTCGCGGCCTGCCAGGAGAACGTCACCGGGCCGATCGAGATCCCCGACCACCCGATCGTCCGCCAGACGCTCGACGACTGCTGCACCGAGGCGATGGACCTCGAGGCCCTCACCGCCCTCCTCGAGCATCTCCGCTCGGGCGAGGTCACGGCGCACTGCGTGGACACGGTGGTCCCCTCGGTGCTCGCCGACGAGATCCTGAACGGCCGGCCGTACACGTTCCTCGACGACGCGCCGCTGGAGGAGCGCCGGACGACGGGCGGTCACGACCCGCCGAGGCCTCCCGCTCGAGGCGCGTGACCTCTCCGCGCTCGACCCGGGCGCGATCGCACGCATCGCCGAGCAGGCACAGCCGGACCTGCGCAGCGCCGAGGAGCTGCACGATTTGCTCTGCTCGCTCTTGCTCGCGCCGCCGCGGGCCGAGTGGGACGACTGGATGGCGGTCCTCGCGAGCTCCGGCCGCGCCATGGCGGTGGAGCTTTCCGCCGGGCTGACCCGTTGGGTCGCGACCGAATGCCGTGATCTCGCCGAGACCCTCGTCGGAGGCGCGGCGTTCGTGCCCGATCACAAGTTGCCCGATCAGAAGTTGCCCGATCAGAAGTTGCCGGTTCACGCTGACGCAGGCCGGTCCCTCGAAGGACGAAGCCCTCGCCATCGCGGCCCGCGGCCACCTCGGGATCCTTGGGCCGGTCACCCTCGACCAACTGGCCGCTTCGATCGGGACCGGGTCCGACGGCGAGCTCCGTTCCGCCGTCGCGCGGCTCGAGGCCGAGGGCTCGGTGCTCGCCTGCCGGGTGGCCGGCGACCACGAGGCACCAGGTCCGAGTCCCGAGAGAAGTACTGCGCGAGGCACTTGCTCGCCCGGATCCACGCCGCGATGAGGGAGGGCGTAAGACGCTCGATCGAACCGGTGAGCCCGCAGCACTTGATGCGTTTCCTCCTGTCGTGGCAGCACGTCGGGCCGGGAAACCGGCTTCTCGGGTCCGGAGGCGTCGCAGAGGTGGTCGAGCAGCTGCAGGGTTACGAGGCGGCCGTCGACGCCTGGGAGTCGGCCATCCTGCCCGCTCGGGTCGGCGGGTACCACGGCGCGCTACTGGACGAGTGGTGCGGGCGGGGCGAGGTCGGCTTCGGCCGGCTGGGTCTCCGAGCCGCCGGAGCGCGCCGGGAGCCCTCCCCGTCGGGGAGGGGCCACCCCTTCGCCCGCGACGCCGATCAGCCTCTATCGCCGCGAGGACCTCGACTGGCTCCTCGCCGCCGCCGCGGGCCGGGGCGATGCCCGAACCAGCCGAAGGTCGGAGCTGCTCTCGAGGTGGTCGATGCGCTTTCGGCGTCAAGGGGCGTTGTTCGTGACGGACCTGTGCCAGCTGACCGGGCGCATGCCGGGCGAGGTCGCCGAAGCGCTCTGGGACGGGATGGCACGCGGGCTGCTCACAGCTGACGGCTTCCAGGCGGTGCGGGCTCTGCTCGGCGGGCGCGGGCGGGTGGGGCACTCGACGCATCTTTCCGGAAGGGGCGGGTCGGCACTTCGTGCGGGCGGCCCGTCGAGACCCGGGACTTCCACGGCCCGGCCGCAACCGCCAACGCGGTCCGGCCCGCTGTCTCCGGCGGCCGGTGGTCGTTGCTGAGCCCGAGTGATCCTGCCGCCCTCCCCGCCTTCGACGAAGACGAGCTTGCCGAGGCTGTCGCCGGCCAGCTGCTTGCACGGTGGGGCGTGGTCTTCCGCGACCTCGTCTGGCGCGAGTCTCTCGCCCTCCCGTGGCGCGAGATTCTCTGGGCGCTGCGGCGGCTCGAGGCGCGCGGCGTGGTTATGGGCGGTCGCTTCGTCGCCGGGTTCACCGGCGAGCAGTTCGCTCTCCCCGAGGCGGCCGAGCAGCTACGCGCCGTCTCCAAGCGGCCGCTCGACGGCGCGGTGGTGCAGCTTTCTGCGACAGATCCGCTCAACTTGACGGGCGTTGTGCTTCCGGGCCCTCGGATCCCTGCGCAGCATGCCCGGACGATCATGCTCCGCGACGGCGTCCTCGAGAACATCGAGGTCCCCAGGATCTCCTGAAAGTCCGGAAGCGGGCGACGACATGGCCTCTCCCAGGAAGAAGTCGGGCCGGCAACCCCACGTGGTCACCGGCCGTCGCCTCCGCCCCGCCGGGTGTGGCTTCCCACCGCTTGTCACCCTCGGCTCACCGTCTCGGGGACCTGCCAGTGCTCGAGCTCGCTCGTCTCGACGAACTGCTGATCCCAGTAATGGACCATCGACACCTGGCGGTGCTCGACCGAGCGCGGACCGGGCTTTCCGAGGACGTCGCCCAGGGCGAGCGCGGGCATGTTGACGCCGCTCGCGATCGTGAGCGGCATGCCGCTCGGGATGCGCGGGCAGACGTCGATCACCTTCGGTTCTCCCGCCGTGTCACGACGAACCTTCACGCTCGCCACGGCCGTCAGCCCGAGCGCCTCTGCCACACGGCGGCCGAGTCGGTCGAGCTGCGGATCTAAGAGCGTGGACCCGGCGATAGCGATTCCGGAGTGAGAGCGGCGACGGGATCTCGGAACGACCGCGGCCACGTGTCCGTCCCCGTACGCCAGCACGTCGATCGAGTACTCGTCGCCCGTGAGGTACTCCTGCAGGATGTGGCTGCCGTCGAAGCGGACGATCGGTGCGACCGAGTGCTCTCCGACGACGGTCGAGTCGCGCGCTCCGGAGTGCAGCCTTCGCTTTATCGCGAACGGCCGCTCGAAGCCGCGAAGCGCCATCGGACGATCCAGACAGTCGAGTCCGGTGGAACCGCGATGCCCGCCTTCAGGCACGCCTCGATCAGGAGCCAGCGGTCGAGGCAGGTCACGAGCGCAGGACCGCTCGGGGCGAGCACGCCGATCCCGCAGCGGCAAAGCGAGGGCCGGATCGCTGGAGACGGGCAGCAGCTCCCCGTCGAGGGTCGGCACGATCACGTCGATCGCCAGCGCACGACAGACCATGAGGAGCCTGTCGGCGAACTCGGGCGAGCTCGCCGTCGGCAGGAGAACACGCCGTTCGGCAGGCACCAGGTAGAGGCCGGCCGCGTAACGGCTCGTGTCGGCGGCCCAGAGTTCGACGTCGAGTCCGCCGCCGCCTGCATGAACGCCACCGCCGCCGGGCTGCCGGCACCGGTCACGAGGACCCGCGTCGGCCCCTCGGAGAGGTCGGGGAGCCGGGAACTCCAGAAGATGGGAGGGGGCCAGTGCGGTCATCGGTGGCCTCCGCGGCTAGCAGCTTCGCCCGGCGCCCGGATCAGGCGTCAGGGCCTCGCCTGGGAGTATGCGCCGCCACGGAGAGCGGTCGGTTGCCGCTCGGTTGCTGATCGGTTGCGGACCTTGCCGGCGGTGGAAATAGCCCACGGCCGGACCAGGAGGTGGCCACTGCTCTCAGGCCGCGTCGGGCCTCCGGTACCTGTACCCGAAGCCTCGCACGGCCTCGATTGGGCACGTCTCAGGGTCGTCCCAGCCGAGCTTGCGGCGGAGGCGAAGCACGGCGAACTTGACCCTGTCGGGCCGTGCTGGTCGGGTCGTTCCAGCCGAGGTCGAGGATCTGGTCGTGCGAGAGGACTTGGCCGGGATGCCGTACGAGCACGGCCAGGAGCCGGAACTCGGTCGGGGTGAGCTCGACCTGCCTTGTCGTCGCAGGTCACCTCGTGGGCGAGGAAGTCGATCGTGAGCCTGGCGTCGCTGTAGGTTCGCTCGATTCCGCTCTCGGGAGGGGTCGTCGCCCGGCGGAGATGAGCCTCCACCCGAGCGACGAGCTCACGGTTGGAGAAGGGCTTGGTCATGTAGTCGTCTGCCCCGGCCTGTAGCCCGCGGACCTTGTCCCCTTCCTGGGTCCGGGCGGTGACCATGATTATCGGCACGGTCGTGAGGTCGCGGATCCTCTCGAGCACGTTCCAGCCGTCCATCCCCGGAAGGCCGATGTCCAAGATGACGAGGTCGGGTCTCGCCGAATGCAGCATCCGCAGGCCCGCATGGCCGTCGGCCGACAAGATGACCTGGTAGCTCGCTCGTTCGAGCAGAGCGACCACGGCGCGGGCGATATCGGGCTCGTCCTCGATCACGAGGATCTTCGATCCGCCGAGAAGTCGAGGGTTCCTCACCGCGCCTCGGCTTGCGCCGGAGGCACTCGCGGGAGGGTGACGGTGAAAGTTGTGCCCGAGCCCTCGCGGCTGAAGACCGAGATCGTGCCCCCGTGCAGCTCGACGATCGCCTTGGCCACCGAGAGGCCGAGACCCGAGCCGGGGGTGCCCTGGGCACGCGCATTGGTAGCCCGGAAGAAACGGGCGAAGAGCAGCTCCTGCTCGCGCGCCGGAATCCCTATGCCGTTGTCGGCCACGGCCACGATCCAGCCCGAAGTCGTCGGCTCGGTGATCACCTCGATCCGGCCGCCCTTTGGAGTGAACTTGACGGCGTTCGAGAGCAGATTGTCCACGAGCTGGCCGAGCCGCCCGGCGTCTCCGGTCAAGGGGGGCCCGGGAGTCGTGCTCGTCACGAGGGCGATCGAGCGCTCGGCTGCCTGGGGAGAGATGCCTAAAAGCGCGTCTGCGACGACTTGAGGCAGGTCGACGAGCGTCATCTCGGAGACGGGAGCCTGACTCGAGTCGATCCGGTCGAGCAGGAGAAGATCGCCGACGAGGCGCAGCAGTCGTTTGGCGTTCCGTCCGATGATCTCGAGGAATTCCGCTGATCGGCTACCGAGTCCCGCCCGAGTCCCTCGGATAGGAGCTCGCTGAAGCTCACGATCGAGGTGAGCGGAGAGCGGAGCTCGTGCGAGACCGCCGAGAGGAGCTCGGCCTTCACGGCGTCGAGCTCTTGCAGGCGGCTGTTCTCCTCGTGCTGCGCGGACACGAGATCGGCGAGCTCGGCCTCGGCCTGCGCGCGGGTCGTCACGTCCCTGAAGAGCCACAGATGCCCGCGATAGTCCGACTGCTGGAAGATCGGTACGTAGTCGCGCTCGTAGGTCCGGCCGTTGGCTGCCGCATATCGCTCTCCGACGACGGGCAGCCGATCGGTGACGATCTCGCGGGCGCGTTCGAGCTCGTCGTGCATGAACCCGGCCCGGAACCTCCCGAGGGCGTCCTCCATCCGCTCACCGACCATCTGTTCGGCCCGGCCCTTGAAGCCGGCGAGATCGGCGAACGCCTGGTTCGCGATGACGATCCGGCGGTTCTCGTCCTCGACGAGCGCCGCGTCGGGAAGGTTCTCGATCAGTGTCGTCAGCCGGCCGACGGCGTGCTCGAGGTCGATGCGAGCATGCCGGCGCTCGGTCACGTCGCGCGAGTGCAGCACCACCCCTTGCACCGTGGGATCGGACACGAGGTTGTCGGCGGTCGTCTCCAGGTACCGCCAGGCGCCGTCGGGCGCCCGCACCCTCGCCTCGAAGGTCTCGGCAACCTCGCCGGGCGAAGCCACCACACCGGAGAACCATTCGGCGGCCGCCTGGCGGTCCTCAGGGTGCAACAGGCTGAGGATTCCGCCGCCGGGGTCGAAATCGGTCCGGTATCCGAGAAGACGCCACGCCTCCGCGCTCGAGTAACGCCATCTTCCGTCGCCGTCCACGACCGTGACGATCTCCCTCGACTTGTCGAGGAGAGCGCCGAGCAACTGCGAGCTTGCTCCCTCCGGAGAGGCTGCGTCGGCCAGGTCGCCCTGGCCCGTCGTGTAGCCGACGAAACCCTGCAGCTTTCCCGTCCGGTCGACGAGAGGGATCGCCCGGCCCTGGAAGGCCTTCGCGGGCTTGCCCGGACCGATGATCCGGAGCGTCAACTGACGCTCGACGCGCTCCCGAGCGCCTCTCCAGGTCTCTGTGACGAGGAGCAGATCCTCGGGATGGATGGAAAGGCGGGCATCAGCTTCGTTTTGCGGAGACACGCCCATCGCTTCGCACACCCGCGGGCTCGCGTACCAGAGGGTCCCATCCGCATCGGCCGCGAAGACGCCGATGGGAAGGAGCGCGGAGAGTGCCCCGAGGGTTCGCTTCATCACCGCCTGGTCGGGCGCGGCGGAGACGCCTCCCACCTCTCCTAGCACGACCCGATCCTACTTTGGAAACGGGCGTTCTAAGGCGTAGTACCAGTTCAGGAGGGCCGCTGCCCTGATGGCGCTCCTCAGCTGCCGCGAGCAGCCGGCCCTGGATCCGAGCGCCGCGTCGGGCCTTTCGAAGCCGCGCGGCCAGTAGTCGCCGGTGGCCGGATCGAGCTCGTATCCGACAGTCGGCTCGCCCCCCGCCACGACCGTGAGAGCATCGAGGAAGCGGTCGAGGTCGGCTCCTGTCGTGTTGATACCGGCCGACACCCTGACCGCGCCCGGGAGGGCGTGTCGGTCGTGGCGGCGCGCTGCGGCCCTGAAGCGTTCCAACTCGGCCGGGTCCAGGCCGAGCAGGCGGACGAGATAGGGATGGGCGCAAAAGCAGCCGTGACGGACGCCGATTCCGAACTCGGCGCTGAGGCGAGCGGCGACGAGGGCGTGCGGCACGCCCTCGACCACGAAGCTGAACAGGGGAAGCTCCGCGCTCGTCCTGCCGAGCACGCGGACCTTCTCGATCCTGCCGAGTCCCGCGAGGAGGGACTCGGCCAGCGAGCGGTCGTGCTCTGCGATCGACGGCCAGCCGATGTCGGCGAGCTCTTCTGCGGCTGCCCCGAGCGCCACGGCCCCGACGACGTTCGGCGAACCCGCCTCTTCGCGCTCGGGCGGCTCTGTCCAGACCACCTCGTCCAGGTCGACCAGCTCGACCGCGCCGCCGCCGGCGAGGTAGGGATCTCCTTCCTCGAATGCCGAGCGCGGCCCGATGAGAACCCCGGCCCCGAACGGCGCGTACATCTTGTGGCCGCTGAAGACCACGAAATCGGCGCCTCGCGGGAGAGGGCGGTGCGCCGCGAGCTGAGCCCCGTCGACGAGCACGGGCACGCCCCGGGCGTGTGCGGCGTCGATTAAGTCCTCCACTGGTGGCAGCCATCCCGTCACGTTGGATGCGCCGGTGATCGCGAGCAGTCTCGGCGCCGGCTCCTCCTCGAGCGCCGCCACGACGTCCTCGAGCTCGAAGGTTCCTTCGATGCCGCACTCGACGAAACGTCGCTTTGCCACCCTCGCCCAGGGCAACAGATTGGCGTGGTGCTCCACGACGGTCGTGACCACCACGTCGGTCGGCGACAGTCGCAAGCGGTAGGCGAGGTGGTTGATCGCCTCGGTCGTGTTCCTGCAGATGATCGCGAGGTCATCGGAACCCCGTCGGCCGGCGAAAGCGAGCACGGATTCGCGCGCCTTTTCGTACGCAGCCGTAGAGAGCTGAGACTTGTAGCCCGCGCCGCGGTGCACGCTCGAGTACGAGGGCAAGAAGTCGCTCACCCGCTGGGCGACGCTTGCAAGGGCGCCGGTCGAGGCTGCCGAGTCCAGGCTCAGGTAAGGCCGGGCTACCCCGTCGGCACACGGGACTTCCAGCCCGTCGCCGACGAGGTGCACAACCGGGGTCATCCGGTGGTCACGCTCGGTACGGCGCACGCGACCATGCGTTCGGCCTGGGTCGGCTGCGGCAAAGCAGGAAGGACCGGGGCTCTCGCGGGCGGGTAGAGCGTCGCGATCCCAGTCGGCAGCGACACGGCTGAGAGTGCGGACGCGCTCGGCGAGCCTGCTTCGGCCGCTTTCAAGAAGATCATCGTGACCTCCTTCACGACGGGAGCAGCCGGGCCGAGGCCGACGTAAGGGGAGAAGTGGTGCGCGCCCGTGAGCTTCAAGAAGAATCCGCCGCCCGCATCGTGAAAGAGCGTGCCTGCGTCCTGCGGCAGGTTGCAGCTGTCGACCGCGCTCTGCACGAAGAGCAGCGGGGGGGCGCTGGACGGCGCCGCATACGCGCCGGCATGCGAAAGCTCCGAGCCCGAGAGGACGACGACGGCGAAGGGCCGGGAGGCCAAAGCGCCAAAGGTAGATGCGTAATTCGCCGAGTAGGCGAGGGCGGCGACCGCCTGGGCTCCGTCTGAATGGCCCACGAGAGCGTACTTCCCCGGTTCGGCGAGACCCTTCAGCCAGGCGGCCTGGCTTGAGCGGGTCCCATTGGCACCCGCCTCGACCTGCGAGACCACATAGGCGATGTCGTACGGCTCGTTGATGATGTCCGACTCCGCGATCAGGTTCTCGGCGTAAGTGGCGTTTCCGAGGGAGTTGATCTCGTTCGTGTTCTCGTCGGGGAAAAGCGGCGCCACGACCACGAACCCCGCGTCGACGATCGAGGCGAGCAGCGGCGAGTAGGTCGACGGCAGCGTGTCGAAGCCGTGGGCGAATACGACCACGGGAAACGGGCCCCGGTGATAGTCGGGCGAAGCGCCCACGCTCGGGCTCGTCACCGAGCCGCCGAGTGATGGGTACCAGATCTGGGTCACAAGCCTGCGGGGACTGGCGCTGCCTCCCGGCATCGGGTTCACGACTAGGCCGGCACTGGGGTTCGTGTCGGTCCAGACCACCGTCTTTACACCTATCCCCGGCTTGGCCGACTGCGTTGTCGTTGTCGTCGTCGTTTTCGGCTTTGTCGTCGTTGTCGGGTGCGAGCCGGCCTTTTTCGTGCCGGAGCCTCCTGTCAACACGAGCGAGCCCCAGGCCAGCACGCCGACGGCTGCGAGGGAGACCAGGCTCACGGCGATGCGCCTCCGGCGGTAGACGGCGGCCGAGGGGCGTTGGCGGATTGGCGGCCGGCGGACCGGTCCGTGGGCGCTGCTCACCGGCGGGAATCTACCGTACGGGCAATCCCTGGAGTCCTCCCCGACGTAAGTGCTCGGGGGTCGCGGCGCTCCCTTGATTTCGTTGCCGTGATTCTCCGACCACCTATCCGATCCACGAGGGGAAGCGAATGCAGAAAGAATGTCCACGAGGCGGCGCCTTCGGGCCGCCATCGGGGCCGGGTCCGCGCTGATCGCTGCGTGCGGGCTGGCGGGCGTCGTTCGCCGGCTTGGCCCAATCGAGCGCAGCACCGCTGTCGCCACCGTTCCTGAGCGGCCTGCACAGCGTTTCGCTGGTCGGTTCCACGGTCCCGGCGAACGGCGACGTCAATCCCTATGGGGTCGCCGTTGTTCCGAGCACGAATGGCAAGCTGCAAAAGGGCGATCTTCTCATGAGCAACTTCAACGCGAAGTCGAACCTGCAGGGGACCGGGACGACGATCGGCGAGATGTCGCCCAAGGGAAAGCTGACAGTCTTCGCCAAGCTCAATGCCCCCTTGTCCGCCGGCAAGTGCCCTGGAGGAATCGGCTTCACGACCGCACTCGTCGCCCTGCCGGGCGGCTGGGTGGTGGTCGGCAGCCTGCCGACTACGAACGGCATGCCCGCGACCGCCAAGGCGGGATGCCTGATCGTGCTCAACTCGAACGGCGTTGCGAAAGAGACCATCTGCGGCAATGAGATCAACGGGCCCTGGGACATGGCTGCCGTCGCGACTCCCGACGGCGCGGACCTGTTCGTAACGAACGTGCTGAACGGCACTGTTGCCGCCAAGGGCAAGGTCGTGCGGAAGGGCACGGTAGTTCGGGTCGACCTGCGTTGGAACACCCCTTACCCGACCTACCCTCCCGAGCGTCGCCTCCGAGACGGTGATCGCGAACGGGTACCCTGAGCGCACAGATCCTCGTGATCGGTCCGACTGGTGACGCGCTCGCGGGCAACGGCACGCTCTATGTCGCCGACACCCTGGACAACGCGATCCTGGCCGTGCCGAACGCGAAGACGAGGACCACGCCCGTGAAGAAGGGTCTTCTCGTCTCCGACGGCAAGAAGATCAACGGGCCCCTCGGGTTGACCCTTGCTCCCAACGGCGACGTGCTGGTGGCGAACGGGGGCAACGGCGACATCGTCGAGGTCACCCGGGCCGGCAAGCAGGTCGCCCAGTTCTTGGCGACGGGCGGGGGAGGCTCCTTGTTCGGCCTCGAGCTCACTCCGGGCAAGCACGGCATCTATTTCGTCAACGACTCCGACAACACCCTGCGCCTAGCGCATTAGGCAAGCGATCCGTGCCCTGGTCGATTGATTACGCGGTCGGTCCGAGACCCGCTTGTCTTCAGTAGCCGTAGCCGCCCGAGGTGGTCGCAGTGGTCGAAGTGGAGCCGCCTCCCCCGGAAGATGTGACGACCAGCACCTGGAACCCGGACACGCCCTGGCCGGTTGTCTTGCCGGGCGAGTCACTGACGAAGGTGTAGAGCGGCTTGCCCTTGTAGGTGACCTGTACGCCACCGTCTGGCCGTTTGATCGTGCCCAGCCCCGAGACCCCCGGGACGCTCGGCGTTCCGGACCCGGTGTAGAGCAACGGCGGCCATGCCTGCGCGCACGACCCGGTGCACGCGATCTTTGTGGGAGTGTCCGCTGTGTCGTAGTACAGCGTGAGCCCGGCAGGGGTCTCAAGGATCGTTCCGAGCGAGGTGTGAGCCACCTTGAGTATGGCGCCACCACCGCCGGCGGCTGCAGTCGTCGAGGTGGTGGACTGCGTCGACGAGCCGCACGCGGCCGCCGCCAGCCCGGCAGCGAACAGGCCGGCCACCGGTACGAGCTTTCGCGATCGTGTGTGGCGGCTGTGCATTGCTTCGCGCCCCTGGCGCCGTCGTGTTCCTGTCATCATTTACCTCCGCCTCTGTTGTGTAGCTGTCGAAGGGTGTACGTGGCTCGAATCTTCCTAGATTGCAGCCCGTTCTCACATCGCCCGGCGACTCGCGCGCGCGGCACACCGGCTCCCTTGCAATCCCTCCGGCGCTCACAAACGTATCTCAGCTGATGCCACGCACGCGTGACGATTCCAACGGACCTTCTGACGAGGCGCTGCTCGCGGGCATGGCACAGGGAGACGAAAAGGCAGGGTTGACATTTTTCAGGAGGTATCAGGGAAGGGTGTTCGGATTGGCGCTGAGCATGTTGGGCGACCCAGCCCTGGCAGAGGACGTGGCCCAGGAGGCGCTCGTGAGGGCATGGCGGCACGCGCCCGTCTACGACGCTCGGCGGGGCGCGGTCTCCACATGGGTGCTCACGATCGGGCGCAACCTCAGCATCGACGCGCTGCGCATGCGGCGTGCGGTTCCGACCGATCCCGATGATCTGATCGGGCTGGGCCTGGTGAGCAACGAACGATCACCTGCCGACGCTGCCGTAAGCTCGGATTCTGCGGCAACGCTTCGGGTTGCTCTCGCAGGCCTGCGCCCCGAGCAGCGCCGGGCACTGGTACTCGCCTACTTCTACGGCATGACGGCCGCCGAAATAGGTGAGGCCGAGCACATCCCGCTCGGGACGGCCAAGACGCGCATCCGGGCGGGCCTGCAGAGATTGAGGGAGACCATGGCAAGCGAAGGGAGCAATCGATGACCGACAACGTCGAACGTTCCCGTCCGGCGTGCGAACGTTACGCCGACGAGCTGGCTGAGCTCGCCCTCGGGATCCTGAACGGGCGCGAGCGGGCGCAGGTGCTCGCCCACGTCGAGAGCTGCCCGAGCTGTCACGCCGAGATGGAGCAGCTGTCCCTCGCAGCGGACTCGCTGCTCGAAGTCGTGCCTGGCATCGAGCCTCCGCTCGGCTTCGAGGTGCGGCTCATGGAGCGGCTCGGAGCCGGCGGCGCCGCGCGTCGACTCGTTCGAAGGCATTGGCGAATGCGCCAGTCCGTTCTCCTGGCTGCGTGCCTGCTGCTGATGGTCGGCGTCGGGATCGGCGCAGGCTGGCTCGCGCGCGGCGGGCCGGCTCCTGCGGTCGGGAGATCCGCGTTCGGCACCGGGCCCGGTGGGCATGTCGTGACCGAGTCGCTCGTCTCAGGGGGCCGAGCCGTCGGTCAGGTCGTCGTCTACAGGGGACAGACGAGCTGGTTGTCGATGAGTCTCGACGACGGCTCTTGGTCAGGCAGCGCCACCTGCGAGGTGCGCCTCGCGAACGGGAAGAAGGTCCCTCTTGGGAACTTCTGGCTGAACCACGGCTACGGGGCCTGGATCGTCACCTTGCCAGCGGGCACGGGGCCAATAGCGACCGCCTCGGTCGTGACCCCCGGCGGCGTGCTGGCGAGCGCGCACCTCCCCCTGGGCGAGGGCTCGCGGGGCGCTCCAACCCAGGCGGACCGGGAAGTCCCCTCCAGCGCTGCCTGGATGGCACGCTGAGCGGGAGCTAGGCCTCAGCCGAGGTCGTCCTCGTCGCTGGCCTCGGGATCGTCGAGCAGGACGCCGGCTTCTATCGCCTCCACGACGTCTAGCGGGAGCTGGTCCTCCTCCTGCTCGTCGTCGTAGTCGATCTCGCTGTCGAGGGACACGGCGTCTGCGGCGTCCTGGGCGACGAAGGGATCGGGTGCCTCGGCAACAGGGCCGTCGTCGTAGACGTCACTCACGTCTTGGCGGTACCTATCTTCGTCGGCGCCTGCTTCGCCTTCTTGGCCGCCCGCTTTTCCTTCAACGACTTACCGGGCTTCTTGGCCGAGGACTTTTGCGGCGATTTGTTGGCCACGTCGAGCTCCTTCTCCCATGTTCCGCGCGGTAAGGATACCTGCCCGAGGCCAGGCGGAATCCGTTGCCGTGACGGGCTACCAGTTAGCCGGGATGCGAACGTGGTCCGGGCTCAGTTCTGCCACCGAGGCGCACCCGAGCAGGCGGAGCGTGCGGTCGAGGTCCTCTCGGAGGATCGAGAGGGCCCGGTCGATGCCTGGCTCTCCGGCGGCGGCGAGCCCGTAGGCCCAGGCACGGCCCACCATCACCGCGCGCGCGCCCAGGGCGACCGCCTTCACGACGTCCGCGCCGCGGCGAAAGCCACCGTCGACCAGCACCTCCGCTTCGCCACGAACCGCCTCCAACACCTCGACGAGGGCGGGTAGCCCCGCCGGCGACGAGTCGAGCTGGCGACCGCCGTGGTTAGACACGATCAACGCGTCGGCGCCCGAGTCGATTGCTCTCCACGCGTCGTCGCCGGTGACTATCCCCTTCGCGAGTATCGGGCCTCCCCACTGCTCGCGAAGCCACTTGAAGTCCTCCCAGGTAGGGGGCGACGCGATCCAATGGAAGAGGGCATCCGCGGCTGTCATGGGGTTGTCCGGGGGGCCGAGCGTCGAGGCGTTGACGAGCTCGAGCTGGAAGCGATCGCGAGCGGCGTCTGCCAGCCAACGGGGTCGTACCAGGACCTGTGGCGCCATCTTCCTCACGGTTCGGCGATCGAGCCTGAGCGGCGGGCTCAGCCGGTGACGCTGCTCACGCTCACGGTTGCCCGGGATCTGGGTGTCGAGCGTCACGACAAGAGCGCTGAACCCGGCCTGCTTGGCTCTTGCCACGAGCTGCTCCGCACCAGGCCTGCCGCCGAGGAAGTAGAGCTGGAACCAGACCGGACGTGTCGCGGCTTCGAGGACCTCGTCCATCGTGTGGCCCGACATGGAGCTCAAGGTGAAGACGGTTCCGGCCTTTCCGGCCGCTCGTGCCCCGGCGACGTCACCGTGCCGGTCCATCATCCGGGTGAAGCCGATCGGGCTCAGCAGAACCGGCATGGCGATCTCAGAGCCGAGGACCGAAGTGGACAGCTCAGGAGCCGGGACGCCCTTGGTGAGGCCCATGCGCGGCCTGAAACCGACTGCCTCGATCGTTTCCCGGTTTGCCCGGATCGTGGACTCGGAGCCGGCGCCACCGTCGATGTAGTCGAAGACGGCGGCCGGCACGCGGCGCTTGGCGAGACGGCGCGCGCGTCGGCGACGGTCGACATACGCGCCGCCGCACGGAGCTGCGCGCCGTTGTTGTAGTCGTCCCAGTACGAGCTCAGCATCGGCGCAAGGCTAAGCGCTCAGCGGAGGCCGGTATCGGCTCTCCGCTCGCGGTCGGTTCCGCCAGCCTCGTTTTGGTTGCGCATTTCGGGAGGTTGCCTAAACCGTTTGACAGGATTCGGCCCGTTTTGGTAGATTTTTGGTTGAACCGATTCGACCCCGCTCCGATCGGCCGGAGGAGGCCCTCCTTTGAGTTCTCAGATGATCGGCTTCGAGTCCAAGAGCGACATGCTCGCCAAGTCGAAAGAGTTCTGGAACCCCGACAAGACCCAGTTCTGGATAGATTCCGGCGTTCCCCTCGTCATCGACCGGCGCGAGGAGTACTTCATCTACGACGTCTCGGGCAAACGCCTGATCGACGTGCACCTGAATGGCGGCACCTACAACCTCGGCCACCGCAATTCCGAGGTCATCCAAGCGGTGACGGCCGCGATGCAGCACTTCGACATCGGGAACCACCACTTCCCCTCGCTTGCCCGGACCGCGCTCGCCGAGGCCCTCGTCGAGTCGGCTCCCCCGAACCTCAAGAAGGTGATCTACGGCAGCGGTGGCGGGGAGGCGATCGACATCGCGCTCGAAGACAGCCCGGCACGCGACTCAGAAGCGGAAGATCGTGTCGATCGTGAAGGCGTATCACGGCCACACGGGCTTAGCGGTCGCTACGGGCGACGACCGTTTCGCGGCACTGTTCCTGGCGGATCGGCCGGAGGAATTCCCTCACGTTCCGTTCAACGACCTTCCCGCGATGGAAGAGGCCCTCAAAGGACGCGACGTCGCGGCGGTGATCATGGAGACGATACCGGCGACCTACGGCTTTCCCCTGCCTGATCCCGGCTACCTCGAGACAGTGAAGAAGATGTGCGAGCGGTACGGCGCCCTCTACATCGCGGACGAGGTGCAAACGGGCCTCATGCGCACAGGCGAGCTCTGGGCGATCACCAAGCACGGCATCGAACCCGACATCCTGGTGACCGGCAAGGGGATCTCGGGCGGCATGTACCCGATCTCCGCCGTCCTCGTGAGCGAGGCCGCAGCGGGCTGGCTGAGCGAGGACGGCTTCGGGCACATCTCGACCTTCGGGGGCGCCGAGCTCGGGTGCATCGCAGCGCTCAAGACGCTCGAGATCACCTGCAGGCCCGAGACGCGCTCGATGGTGCACTACGTCTCGGATCTCATCGGGCGCGGCCTTCGCGCGATCCAGGCGGCCTTTCCCGACTGGATGGTCGGGATCCGCCAGAACGGGCTCGTGATGGGGCTTGAATTCGCCCACCCGCAGGGCGCGAAGTACGTGATGAAGCACCTCTACGAGACCGGCGTCTGGGCGATCTTCTCGACCCTCGATCCAAGCGTGCTGCAGTTCAAGCCCGGCATCCTCATGACCCCGGAGCTGTCCGAGGAGCTTCTCGGCCGCACCGAGGTCGCGATCGGCAAGGCCTGGAACGAGGTCCGGCGCAACGGAAGGCCCTCTGCATGACAGAGATCGAAGTCGACCTGCTCACCGAGCCGGCCGGCGTGCCCAGGGCACGGGCGATGCTCCAGCGGGCGCAATGGGCCGCGCTCGCGTTCTCCCGCTACGACAAGGACAGCGTCGACCGGATCGTGTCGGCGGCGGCGCACGCCGGCGCGGCCAAGGCGCGCGAGTACGCCGAGATGGCGGTGAGCGAGACCGGTTATGGCGTTGTCGAGCACAAGGCGATCAAGAACGTCGCCAGCAGCACCGGCATCGTCGAGGCCTACAGGGACAACGACTACGTCTCGCCCCGCTTCGACTCTGCAACGAAGATCCTCGCGATCCCACGGCCGGCCGGCGTCGTGCTGGCGTTGACTCCTTCGACGAACCCGGTGGCGACGGTGTACTTCAAGTCGCTGCTCTGCCTCATGACGAGGAGCGTCGCCATAGTGAGCCCCCACCCGATGGCCAAAGGGCGTATGCGCCGACGCGGCGCGGACCCTGGCGGAGGCCGCCGTCGAGGCCGGTGCGCCAGAGGGAGCGATCCAGGTCGTCGAGGAGCCTTCGATCCCGCTCATCAACGCCCTCATGACCGACGAGCGGACCGACGTGATCGTCGCAACGGGCGGGACGGCCGTGGTCCGGAGCGCCTACAGCTCGGGCAACCCGGCGATCGGAGTGGGGCCCGGCAACGTGCCGGTGATGGTCGACAAGACGGCGGAGCCCAAGTCTGCGGCGAAGCGGATAGTGGACTCCAAGAGCTTCGACAACTCGATCCTGTGCACCAACGAATCGGTCCTGATCTGCGAGCAGGCTGCGGTGGACAACCTCTTGCGGCACCTGCGCGGCGAAGGCGCCTACCTGCTCACCGACGACGAGCGGGACCGGGTGCGCGAGATGATGTTCCCGAAAGGGTCTTTCGACTTGCGTTTCATCGGGAAAGACGCCACTTTCATCGCAGCCGAGGCCGGCGTGCGAGTGGCCGGCAACACCCGTATCCTGCTCGCGCCGTTCGACCTCGTGGTCCCCGAAGAGCCGTTCGCCCACGAGAAGCTCTGCCCCGTCCTCGGCTTCGTGACCGTCCCGAACACCCACAGGGGCATCGATGCCGCCAGAGCAGTGCTGCGCATCACCGGCCCCGGCCACTCCGCTGCGATCCACAGCGAGGACGCCAGGACGATCATGGACTACAGCGCCGCATTGAGAGTGCTGAGGGTCGCCGTAAACGTCGGCAACAGCCTCGGCAGCGCGGGGATGGAGACGAACCTCCCTCCGACGATGACGGTGGGAACCGGATACTTCGGCCGGTCGTCAGTGGCCGAGAACCTTCAGCCGAAGCACCTCACGCAGTGGACCCAGGTGGCTTACAACTCCAGCCCCTCAGAACGGTTCGGGGACTTTGCCGGGATGACGCCCTGGGAGCATCCTCACGGTCACGTACCGCCGTATCCGGTGGCGTCGAACCTAGCCGGCATGACCGCTCCCGCCGGGGACGCCGACCACCCGGGCCGCGGTGGGTTCGGCGACCATGTCCGTGAGCCGATGACGGCCGAGGCCGAAGGGCTGCGAGAGGAGATCCGACGCATGGTCCTCGAAGAGCTCAGCAGGATCGTGCGGGGATAACGGGATAACAATGGCCGAGCTCCGGTCCTTCATCTATCTCGACCGTCTTCAGCCGCAGACCATGTGCTATCTCGGCAGCTGGATCCGAGGCAGCCTGCCCCGAAGCGACGTGGCGGCGCAGGTCATCGAGGTCGCCCCGGTCTCGACATCGAGCCTCTCACGGACGTCGCCCTGAAGCACGCCGAGGTCCAGGGCCGGCATCCTCGTGGTCGAGCGTCAGTTCGGCTATCTCGAGATCCACGGCGGCACGGACGAGGTCCAATCCGCCGCATCCGCGGTGCTCGATGCCATGGGGGCGACGGCGGCCGATGCGACTCGTCCCGAGATCCTCGCCTCGAAGATCATCTCGATGCTGGACGCCCAACAGGCCTTCCTCATCAATCGCAACAAGCTCGGCTCGATGGCCTTGACGGGCGAGTCGCTTTACGTCCTCGAGATGCAGCCCGCCTCTTACGCCATCCTGGCCACGAACGAGGCGGAGAAGGCTGCCCAGATCAAGGTCGTCGACTACCGCATGATCGGGGCCACCGGACGCGTCTACCTCGCCGGCCGGGAGTCTGACGTGCGCCAGGCCGCCGCCGCGGCCGAGTCAGCTTTGACGAGCCTCAGATGAGCCAGCAGCCGGAGTCCTTGGACGGTCTCCGGAAGATGGTGCGCGAAGCGCTAGGCGACCTTTTGCCGGAGATCGCAAGGTCGCTGCCCGGCCGGGGATCTGGCGTCTCGCCGGTCGGCGGAGGCGGAGCCGGCGGGTCGGGTCGAGACGGTCGTAATGAGGACCGATGCCGATCTCGCCGCCTTCGTTGGACGCCTGCTCAAGTATGTTCGAGAATCCGAAGGAGAAGGACGACTTGGCTTCAGGACGGCTTCGCTACTGCCTGGGGCGCGATGTCTCGCCCGGTACTTCGCCGACCGGTGAGGCGGGTCGAGAAGGGGGCGGTCACGGAAGCCACCGTCAAAGAGGCAGCCCGCAGCGGCGCCAGCATCGTCCTCGGCCCGCAGGCCGTGCTCACACCTCTCGGGCGCGACAGGGCGCAGGGCGGAGGGATGTGCACGTGGAGAAGGAGCACTGATCGCATATGGCGCAGAAAGCCGACCAGAGAACCAGGAAGACAGGAGAACCAGTCATGGCAAGCAACGCGATAGGCATGATCGAGACGAGGGGCTACGTGGCCGCCCTCGCTGGCCGCGGACGCAATGGTCAAGGCGGCGAACGTGACCATCGTGAGCCGGGACGAGGTAGGCGCCGGCCTTGTTGCCGTCACCGTCGTCGGTGACGTCGGTGCGGTGAAGGCTGCGACGGAGGCAGGAGCCGAGACGGCAGGCAGCGTCGGCCAGCTCGTCTCCGTGCACGTCATACCCCGCCCGCACGCCGGAGCTCGGCAAGCACTTCAAGGCCACGGGGAGCCAGTGACCGAAAGGAGAAACCGCTGAGCACCGACGACAGCGCTGCGGTTCACGACCTTTCCGCCGAAGGCGACGTCTTGGAGCGGGTCGCGTCGGTCGCCCGCCAAGCCGTCCGGCGATACGACGCTCATCCCGACACGGCCGTCGAGCTGTTGAACGTCTCCGAGAACGCCACCTTCCGAGTTGACGATCCAACCTCGGGTCCGACGGCGCTGCGCGTGCACCGGCTCGGTTACCACTCGCGCGACGAGATCAGCTCGGAGCTCGCCTGGATGGACGCACTTCGAGCCGAGGCTGGCATCCGCACGCCAAGGGTCGTGCCAGCGCGCCGACGGCGAGCGCGTCGTCACCATCGACGGACCCGGTCGGGTGGGCCCGAGCGACACTGCGTGATGTTCGAGTTCCTTGCCCGGCGACGAGCCCCTCGAGCAGGACGTCGAGAGCTTTGCAGAGCTCGGCGAGCTCACCGCGAGGATGCACCTGCACGCTCGGCAGTGGGCCCTCCCGAGAGGCTTCCGCCGGTTCCACTGGCATTACGAGGCCGCCTTCGGTGGCCGAGGCCCGCTGGGGACGCTGGCAGCGGGGCGTCGGGGTCGGGCGCCGAGGAGCAGGCGGTGCTGGGCCGTCTCGACGAGACCCTGCGGCGCCGGCTCGAAGCATTCGGGAGAGGTCCCGAGCGCTACGGGCTGGTCCACGCCGACACGCGGCTCGCCAACCTTCTCGTAGAAGACGGCTCCGTGAGCGTGATCGACTTCGACGACTGCGGCTTCAGCTGGTACCTCTACGACCTCGGCACGACGGTCAGCTTCTTCGAGCACCAGCCTCAGGTGCCCGAGCTCATCGACAGTTGGCTGAACGGCTACCGGAGGCTCGGCGACGCTCGCCGAAGAGGACGAGGGGGAGATCTGGACGCTTCATCCTCTTCCGCCGGCTCCTGCTCGTCGCCTGGATCGGCTCGCACGCAGCGGTCGATATTGCTCGCGAGCTCGGCGCGTGCTACACCGTCGACAGCTGCGATCTCGCCGAGCGCTACCTGAGCCGTTTCGGTTGAGACGGGACCGGTGCGCACGGACGAGCGCTTCACATCGTGCGCTGAGATGACGAGCAAGGAGGAGACCGTGTTCAAGCCACTCGACGGCCGCAGTGTTGTCGTAACCGGTGCCACCCGTGGCATCGGCAAGGGCATCGCTCGAGTCTTCGCCCGGGCGGGCACCCGGGTGCTCATTGTCGGGCGCGACGAGCAGGTCGGCCCGCAACGCCGTAGAAGAGCTGTCGAAGGAGGGCGAGGTCTCCTACGTGCTGGCAGACGTCTCCCGGCGCGCGGACTGCGAGCGCATGGCGGCGACGGCCATCGAACGCAACGGCGGGATCGACGTGCTGTGCGCAAACGCGGGGATCTACCCGTCACAACGTGTGGCGGATATGACCGACGAAGGCATCGAAGAGGTCTCGGCACGAACCTGAAGGGCTGCATTCTCTCGGTGCAGGCTTGCATTCCCGCCCTCGCCCGCTCCGGCCACGGAAGGATCATCCTCACCTCGTCGATCACCGGGCCGATCACCGGCTACCCCGGCTGGGCGCACTACGGCGCGACCAAGGCGGGCCAGCTCGGGTTCATGCGGACCGCCGCGATCGAGCTCGCCCGGAGCGGCATTACCGTGAACGCCGTTCTGCCGGGCAACGTCGTCATCGGAGGCTTGATCGAGCTCGGAGAGGACTACGCGGCATCGATGGCGGCTTCGATGCCCGTCGGCAGGCTGGGGACGGTGGAGGAGGTCGGCTACACGGCTCTGTTTCTCGCCACCGACGAGGCAGCTTACGTGACAGGCCAGGCGATTGCGGTCGACGGGGGACAGGTTCTCCCCGAGTCGCTGGCGGCGCTGGAGGTCTGATCATGCTCGGCGGGAACCGGCCGGCGGTTCGGCCTGGGAGGCTTCCCGCCGAGGCGAGCGCGGACGACGTCAGGCGCGCCCTCGTGTCTCGCAATCGACGAGGGCGACCTTCGCCCCGGAGAGCGGCTCGGGTCCGAGCGCGACCCTCGCAGAGTCGTTCGGCGTCAGCCGGTCGACGCTGCGCCAGGCCCTCGGGGTGCTGCGCGACGAAGGAGTCGTGCGGAGGGTGCCCGGGCGGGGCGGCGGGACCTTCGTCAGCCGGTCGAAGATCGAGAGGGACCTTTCCCGGCATCGTCGGTTTGCCGGCCATGCTCCGTTCGCAAGGCGTCACGGCGGGGACGAGGGTTCTCACCGCCGGCCTCGAGGCAGCGGACGAGACGGTGGCGGAGGAGCTCGGCCTTGTCCCCGGGGCGATCGTCGTGAGCGTGGTGCGCATCAGGCTGGCGGACGGGAGCCCGATCTCGGTCGAGCACGTCACCTTGCCCGCCGACCGCTTCCCCGGTCTCCTCGAGCTCCCGCTCGGTGGGTCCGTGTACGAGCTCCTTGAGGAGCATTACGGGACGCGCCCCGGGGAGGCGGTGGAGCGCATCGACGTGGTGCCGGCGTCGGCCGAGGAGAGCGCGGATCCTGGGCGTGCCCGCTGGAGCGCCGCTGCTGTCGATCACGCGCAACACCGTCGACGAAGCAGGGGTCCCGATCGAGTACTCCCACGACCTGTTCTGGGCCGAGCGCACCCGTATCGTGGTGCGAAGTCCGGGCAGGGGCGGGATGACACGAGCCGCCCGTGCGCCCGGCCGCATCGTCGAGCTGCGGTCGCCTCGCCTCGAAGCGGGTGGGACGCCTGCCGACAGCGTCGGCAGGCCGCGAGGAGCGGCGCACGGCGGGGCGAGGGCGAGACTGCAAGATGACAGGAAGGGGAAGCGGTCGGTTGATGCTGGATCGACAAGGCATGCCGTCTGAGCGGTTCGGCCGAGGCGATCGGCGCATCTCGATGAGCGCAACCGCCGCCCTGCTGTACTTCTCGTCCGGAGGTCGAGGCCGAGACCTCGCTCGCGCTCGAGGCCGATCCGACTTCGCCATGGGTCGCGGCCTGGCCGGCTATCTCGGGGTCCTCGGCACCGAGGCCGACGACGCGGCCGCGGCTGCGGAGTCGTTTGCAGCCTGGTCGGCCGGCTTTGACCGCTCGCACCTCGACGAACGCGAGCGAGCGCATCTAGACGCCGCCTGGACGTGGCTGCAGGGGGACATGATCGGCTGCGGCGAGCTGCTCCAGGAGATCTCCCTCGCTTACCCTCGCGACCTGCTGGCCCTCGTGGTCGGGCATCAGATCGACTTCTTCACGGGAAACGCCACCGAGCCTTCGCGACCGGGTCGGCGGCGCGCTCACGGCCTGGTCCGCCGGAGGAGGAGGCGCACTCGTTCCTGCTCGGAATGCTCGCTTTCGGGCTGGAGGAGGCCGGCCACTACGACCGGAGCGAGGAGGTCGGGCGCGCGGCTGTCGAGCACAACGCCAAGGACGTCTGGGCCATCCACGCCGTCGTCCACACGTTCGAGATGCAGGGCCGTTTCGGCGAGGGCCTTGCGTTTTTCGACGACAGGGCCGGCGACTGGACGACGGGCAACTTCTTCAATGTCCACAACTGGTGGCACTACTCGCGTCTACGCCCTCGAGGCGGGGAGGCCGGACGTCGCGCCTCGGCATATACGACCGGTGCTGCACAACGACGAGTCGGCTGGCCTTGCGATCGAGATGCTGGACGCCTCCTCGTTGCTGTGGCGCCTTTATCTCGACGGAGCTGACGAGTCGGTCAGGTGGAAGGCGCTTTCGGAAGCCTGGGACCCGAAGATGAGGACAGCGCACTATGCGTTCAACGACATGCATGCCGTCATGTCCTACGTGGGTTCCGGGCGGATCGACAAGGCGAACGCGCTGATCGCGGCTCGCCGGGCGTACCTGGAATCGGCCCGCGAAGCCCGAGAGCAACCTCTCGTTCACCCGTGACGCGGGACTCGCCGGTCTGCGAAGCGATGGTCGCTTTCGGAGACGGTCGCTACGACGAGACGGTCCAGATCCTGATGCCGATCCGCAAGCGGATCAACCTTTTCGGTGGCAGCCACGCGCAGCGCGACGCCGTGCAGCGGACACTTCTCGAGGCAGCACTTCGGGCCGGCGACAACGAGGCTGGCTCGCATGCTGCTCAGCGAGCGGATCAGCCTGCGCCCGACGAGCCCGTACAACTGGCTCAACCAGGCCCGGCTGCTCGACCAGCTCGGCTACGCCCGTCGAGGCTGCCGCGCGCCGCCGAGCGTGCTGCCGAGCTCCGTTCAGCCGCTGGCGCTCGGTTCCTGTGCCTCCGGCGGTCAGGCAAGGCAGCGTCCAGCTAGCTCTTGTGCAACCATGAAGCATGGTCGAGCCGGACGATGAGCGCGGCATACAGCCGGTCGAACATTCGCCCGTCTACGGGATCGTCGTCGAGCACATCAGGCGGGCCATCCACATCGGAACTTTCGTGGCGGGCGACAAGCTGCCTCCCGAGCGAGAGCTCGCCAGGCAGATCAACGTCTCGCGCACGACGGTGCGCGAGGCCGATACGTGTTCTCGAGGGCGAAGGGTACCTGGAGACGTGCCGCGGAGCGACGGGCGGAGTGCTCGTCCTCGAGCGCGGCCAGGCCGAGGAGCGGCTGGCCCCCTCGTGCGGAGCCGGCTCGACGAGCTCGAGCAGATCATCGACTTCCGCCTTGCCGTCGAGTGCCGCGCGGCGCGCCTCGCCGCTCTGCGAAGAAGCGAAGAAGACCTGGAAAGGCCTGACGAACGCATTCCGCACCATGGAGGAGGGATGGGAGACGCGGCGCTTCCGTGCGGCTGACTCCGCCTTCCACCTAGGTATCGCAGACGCCGCCAGGAACGCCTGGATGCGAAAGGCAATCGAAGACGCCCGGGTTGCGATATGGGTCCCGGTCGACAGGATCAACGAGAACGTGTTCCGGACGGCCCAACTTCACCACGGCCAGATCCTTGCCGCAATTGGCGACGGCGACGCCGACGGGGCCGAGGCCGCGGTCGCAGCACACATTGAGTCGACTAGAGCCGACTTGCACAAGATCGCTGCCGCTTCGACCGAACGCCCCCTCGCTTGACAGCCCGAACGATAGGTCTAAGAATCAGACCATCATGATCTCGCGGCCTTGCTAGAGGGTTTCCGCGAGGCGATTGCCCCGGCGCAGCCCGGTTGGGCTGCGGCTGCTGCCTAGCGAAAGAAGAGCCGTGCCGTTCGAATTGAGCGCGGAGCACGAGACGTTCCGCTCTGTTGTCAGGGAATTTCGCGGAGAGCGAATTGGGCCCTCATGTCGCGAAATGGGACGTCGAGGAGCACTTCCCGGTGGAGGCCGTCACCGCCATGGGCGAGCTTGGTCTGTTCGGCCTCGTGTTTCCCGAGGAGCACGGGGGCGGTGGCGGGGACTTCGCCTCGTTATGCGTGGCGATCGAGGAGATCGGTCGGGTCGACCAGTCCATGGGCATAACGCTCTCGGCCGGTGTCGGCTTGGGTGCGAACCCCATCTTCCGCTTCGGCGATGACGAGCAGGCACGCGAGGTGGCTTCCGGACCTCTTCGCCGGCCGCGCCCTCGGCGCCTTCGGTCTAACCGAGCCTGACGGCGGTAGCGATGCGGGCGCCACGAGGCACCCGGGCGCGCTGTGGCTCGAATGGTTGGGTGCTCGACGGCTCGAAGGTGTTCATCACGAACTCGGGCACTCCGATCACCTCGGTCGTGACTGTGACAGCTCGGGACGAAGACGGGTCGATCTCGTGTTACCTCGTGCCTGCCGACTCACCCGGGCTCATCATCGAGCCGGCCTACCGCAAGCTCGGCTGGCACGCGAGCGACACCCATGGGATAACCCTTCACGTCCTGCGAGGTTCCCCCCGGGAGCAGGCTCGGCGAGCCCGGAGCAGGATTCCGCAATTTCTTGTCCATCCTCGACGACGGCCGCATCACGATCTCCGCTCTCGCGATCGGATGTGCCCGTGCTTGTCTCGACGCGTTCGCTGCAATACGCCAAACAACGCAACGCCTTTGGGGCTCCGATTGGTCGTAACCAGGCGGTCGCCTTCCTCGCTGCGCCGCGGACCTGGCCGTGGCAGTCGACGCCGCCGTCGGCTTGACCTACAAGGCGGCCTGGCTCAAAGACAGCGGACGACCGACCACGCAGGCCGCCGCGATCGCAAAGCTCTACTCGACCGAGGCGGCGGTGTCGGCGACGAGGGTCGCCACTCAGGTCTTCGGCGGTGCCGGCTTCATGGAGGAGTCTCCCGTGGCACGCTTCTACCGGGACGCCAAGGTGCTCGAGATCGGTGAGGGACTCAGCGAGATCCAACGGCTTGTCATCGCTAGAGGCGATGGGGCTCCCCGTCGCGTTTGGCCCTGCCGGACTACTGGGTCATCCAGCCCCCGTCCACGACCACGGAGGCGCCTGTCATGTACGAGGCGTCGGCGAGGCAGAACAGCGCCACGGAGGCGATCTCTTCGGGCGTGCCCGCCCGCTTCAGCGGGATCTTCGCCATGTAGAACGCGACGGTGTTCGGCTCGGCGAGCGCCGTTGCCGTGAGGGCTGTGTGCACGAGACCGGGACAAACGGCGTTGACCCGGATTCCCGACGGAGCGAGCTCCACCGCCAACGACTTCGTGAGCATCTCCACGGCAGCCTTTGAGGCGCTGTAGTGCACATGCGGCCGGCCGCTCACGGCGATGACCCGCAGCGCCTCGAGCGAGGAGATGTTCACTATCGACGCGGGCTCCTCGTCGCGTCTCGGAAGCCGGATCATCTCACGGGCCGCGGCCTGGGACATGAGGAAGGTGCCTGTCGAGTTCACTCTCGTGCATCAGCTCCCACTCGTCAAGGCTGAGCTCGGGGAAGAGGCTCCCGCGGAAGGTCGCTGCGCAGTTGACAAGGACGTCCAGAGAGCCGAACCTGTTCGAGGCCGCGCCTGACGAAGCGCTCCACGTCGGCCGGCTGCGATATGTCACCGGCGACAGGCAGGGCGCTGTTCCCCGAGAGATTCGGCGACAGCGCCCAGCCCTGGCCGAGTTGGAGTCGACCAGGACGACACTTCGCCCCTTCCGCGACGAACCGCACGGCAATGGCGCGACCGATACCGGACGCAGCCCCTGTCACGACGGCTACCTTCCCCGCGAACCGGTCTGTGTGCCCGGTCATCGGCTGGACCCCAGCCGGACCGGAGGCGAGTCCGTCGGACCTGTCATGGCACGACCCAGGGAAAGTCCGGCCTCCGCGCAGCGCCCGCCTGCCGTCCTCGAGGAATTCGGTGAAGAGCAGGAAGCCATGCACCATGCCGGGGTAGAGCATCACTCGACCGGGACACCGGCTTCTCGCATCCGGTCGCCGTATGCGATCGCCTCTTCCCGCAACGGGTCGATCTCAGCGAGGACCAGGCACGCCGGTGGCATTCCCGAGAGGTCACCAGCCGTTCCGGGGGCGGCGTAAGCGCTCAGCTCGACCGATCGGTCGCCCAGGTAGCAGCCCCAGAACCAGTCCATCTCCTCGCGGGTGAGAAACGGGTCGCACGCGGAGGTGTCGCCGGTAGACACCGAGGGCTCGGGCACGAGCGCCGGATAGGCGAGCAATTGGAACCTGATCGCCGGGCTTCCCTCGTCCCGAGCGCGCATGGCGACGGCCGTCGCGAGGTTCGCGCCTGCACTGTCGCCGGCCACCGCCATAGGTCCGGGGTCGGCGCCGAGCTCGGGCCATGCTCTGCGACCCACTGGGCTGCCGGAGAAGCAGTCCTCGAACGGTTCGGGGAAGCGATGCTCGGGCGAGAGGCCGTACTCGACCGCTAAGACCACAGTGTCGGACTCGCGGGCGAGGGCCCGGCACAGCTGATCGTGCGAGTCCAGGCCGCCGAAGACCCACCCACCGCCGTGGAAGAAAAGAGTTGCAGGGCGTAGGCGGAGCCCCGAGTTGCGATACGCCCGAAGCCGCAGGTCCCCTTGGGGCGATGGGATGATCGTCTCCTCGATGACGGCGACATGCTCGTGCGGCCGCAAGCGGTCGCATCAGCTCGAGGAAGTTCTCACGGCCGGCATGAAGCGGCAAGGTGCGGCTTGGAGGTCTGCCGGCGGTCGCCACGGCGTGAAGAAGGTTCTCTACCTGCGCCGCGGCGGCCGAGCTGCCGCCGGGGGTAGTCGAGCTCACCTAACCGCTCCGTCTTCAGCCCGAACGGAGGGATTGGCGGGCGTCGACGTCGGCCCGCTGCCGACGGAAGTCTGTCGCAGCGGCGACGAAGACCTCGAACAGCCGCCGGTGTGACACATCCACCGGCGCCAAGGACTCCGGATGCCATTGGACACCGAAAACGAGCGAAGAGCTGTCGGGGAGCTCAAGCGCCTCGACGGTTCCGTCGTCGGCGTGGCCCGATGCCACAAGACCCAACCCGAGTTCGGCGACTGCTTGGTGATGGGTCGAGTTCACCTGTAGGCGTCGTTGACCCACCGCCTCGCATACTCGCGAGCAGGGGGTCGAGCTCGAACGGAATGGATCGCCCGGGAATCCGGCACCGAGTACGGACGATGATCGATGGGTCCACCCTCAGGCAGATGCTGGTCGAGGACCCCTCCGAACGCGACGTTGAGCACTTGCATTCCCCGGCAGATCCCGAAGACTGGGGCGCCTATCGACATGGCGTCTTCGACAAGACCGATCTCGAACTCGTCCCGCGCCTCGTCGACGAACAAGGTCCGGGGGTGCGGGGCGGCTTCGTAGCGCGAGGGCTCGATATCGCCACCTCCGGTGAGTATGACAGCGTCTATCGCGCGCCACAGTCCGCTCCTGGCATCAGCTGGAACCGTCGGAAGGAGGACCGGTAGGCCTCCGGCAGCCAGCACTGCATCATCCAGGTCGGTCTGGGTGTAGGTGCTGTCAAGCCATTCCGACCCGATAGCCACTAGTCCTCGGCTCGTCGTGATGCCGATGAGGGGACGGGTGGGGTCGAGTCCCTGGAATCCCATAGTGGTCCGATTATTAGCCCATTAGGCGTCACCGTCAAGCAACCCGCCGTGCGGAATGAAGGGTTTGGCGAGTCGGCACCCGGGCCGCGACTTCTGGTCTATGCCATCATGGCGCGATGCCTCAACGAGCCAGCACAGTTGGACCCTCGCCGATCTCGCCTGTCAACCATCAGCAAGTCCACGAGCTCGTCGCGGACCAGCTTCGCCGGGCGATCCACATGGGCTCGTACGTCGCCGGTGACAAGCTTCCGCCTGAGCGTGAGCTGTCGACTCGACTCAAGGTGTCGAGGATGAGCGTACGCGAGGCGACCCGCGTGCTCGTGAAGCAGGGTTATGTCGAAAGGCGCCGCGGCTCGCGGGGCGGGATTGTCGTGCTCGATCGGCGGACAAGTGACGAGCGGCTCCCGCTTCAGATCCGGTCGATGATGCCGAACCTGGTTCGAAGATCTCGAGTTCCGGCGCGCCGTCGAGTCAGAAGCGGCTCGCCTGGCTGCGACACGGAGGACTCGGAAGGACATCGCGGTGCTGGAGGCGGCCTACAAGGGGATGGAAAAAGGGCTGGAGACGAGACGGTTCCGCGCCGCAGACTCAGCGTTCCACCTCGGCATAGCAGAGGCGGCCCGCAACGAGTGGATGCGCACAGCGATCGAGAACGCCAGGGCAGCGGTGTGGATCCCGCTCGACCCGCTGACCGACCACGTGCTACAGAGCGCGCAGTTCCATCACGGTCAGATCCTGACGGCCATAAAGGACCAGGACCCGGACGAAGCAGCCCGGCTCGCCGCCGAGCACATCGATTTCACGCTCGCCGATCTCGGTCGCGTGGCAGCCGCGCACGCGAGGAAGGCCGCAAAGACACGCAAGCGCACCCCCGCCGGCGCTGCCGCGCGCGAGGCAGCAACCAAGCGACCGCAGCCGCGCGCGGGGGCGGCAAAGCCCAGCTAGCCGTTCTTCCTTGCTGAGCCCTCAGCCGGGGATCAGGAGGCGTGGATGAGCTCCGGCGAGTCTGCGATGAGCGCCCGAGTGTAGGGGTGCTCAGGTGCTGACAGAACCTTTTCCACTGGTCCCATCTCGACTATGCGTCCGTTCTGGAGCACGATCACGCCGTCGGCGATGCTTGTCACGAGCGCAAGGTTGTGCGTGGTGAACAGGAGTGACAAACCCATCTCGAGCTGGAGCTCGCGAAGCATCTTCACGACGAGAGCTTGGACGGATACGTCGAGAGCAGAGGTCACTTCGTCGCACAACAGGACCTCCGGTTCCACCGCGAGCGCCCGGGCAATGGCGACGCGCTGTCTTTCACCACCGCTCAGCTCGTCGGGGTAGCGATCCTCGAGTTCCGGGCGGACCGACACGCGCTTTAGCGCCTCGCCAACGCGCTCGGAGACCTCCTTTTTCGAAAGGTCGAAGAAAAGACGCAGCGGCTGGGCGATGCTCCCGCCGACGGTGCGCCGCGGGCTCAAGGAGGCATAGGGGTTCTGGAAGATGTATTGGAGCAGGCGGCGCGTCTCGGGCGACCGGTGGCGGGCCGCCGGAGGTAGTTGCGCACCGTGGAAGGTAACGCTGCCCGCCTGTTCGTGGTGGAGGCCTGCGATGCACCTGGCAAGAGTCGTCTTTCCGCTGCCAGATTCTCCGACGAGCGTGAGACACTTTCCTTTTGCAAGCTCGAGGGTCACGCCGTGCAGGATCTCGATACTTCCGTACGAGGCGCGAAGCTCGTTGAGCGCAATGACTGCATCTGGCCCGGGCACTGAGGTCGCCGGCGGGGCGACGAGGGGTTCGGCCTCTTGAACGGCGACACTGGCGCGGACAACGTCGTGACGTATGCATCTAAGCCACCGGCCGGATCTGATCTCTTCCAGCGGAGGCATGGTTGATCTGCACTCCGCAGTGGCGAACTCGCAGCGGCGCGCGAACCCGCAGCCCGCAGGCCGCGATCCGGGGACAGGGGGGACCCCAGGAATGCCCTCGATCGATCGCCTGGCGTTCATCTCAGGCACGGCCGAGCGAAGGCCGATCGTGTAAGGGTGCTCGGGTGAAGCCAGCACGTCGCTTGCCTTGCCCAGATCGACGATCCGGCCCGCGTACATGACAGCGACTTCGTCCGCGATGCCCGAAACGACGGCGAGGTCGTGGCTTACGTAGACGGTGCTCACGTCGTGGTCGTTGCTGAGCTGGCGAACGGTTTCTAGGACGTGTGCCTGGGTCGTGACGTCGAGCCCCGTCGTGGGCTCGTCCATGACGATCACCTTCGGGCGGCAGGCAAACGCCATCGCAAGAGCGACCCGTTGCTGCTGACCGCCGGACAGCTGGTGCGGGAAGCGGCGGAAGAAGTGGCGGCTGCTCGGAAGCTTCACTTCCTCGAGAACGGCGTGCAGTCTCTCATCGTGGGCCTCGGCGGGCTCGCGCCGAACTCGGTGTGACTCGAGGATCTCGAGCATCTGCTCGCCGACTCGTAGCCCCGGATTGAGGGCGGCGCCTGGGTCCTGCGGAACGTAGGCAACGAGGGAGCCTCGGGCACTGCGCAGCTCCGCGACCGACATTGCAAGGACGTCGCGACCGGCAACCTAAACGTGCCCGTTCACGATCTTGGCGCCTCGCCTTGCGGATCCGAGCATCGCGAGGCTACGGTGGTCTTGCCACAACCGGATTCGCCGACGAGGCCGAGCACCTTGCCCGCGGCCACCCCGAAGGAGATCTCCGCGACTATGTCCCGGCCCCTCGAACCGAAATTGACCGAAAGTCCGACACTTCGAGGTTGCTCCGGCACTGTCACCGGCCGACTTCGCTCCACTCCGTGACCTTTCACCGCGCGTCATCCACGGTCGGCACTCCGTCCGATCCCGATGGCCGAACGGGATATCCCGTCGGTTACGAAGTTGACCCCTACCGTGACGAGGGCGATCGAGATGATTGGTGCAACGACTCCGACCAGGGTTGAATCGCCATCCCGAGCCGATTCTCCGAGATCATGACGCCCCAGTCGGGCGAAGGGGGTTGCCGGCCCAGACCGAGAAAGGCGAGGGCCGAGATCAGTCCGATGGACCACGTGAGGCGCAGCCCGAACTCGACAAGGATCTGCGACGTGATGTTCGGGACGATTCCCCGAACACGATCCGCCAATCGGAGACGCCTAGGGCTTCGGAGACCTGGACGAACTCTCGCTGCGGACATCTAGCGCGACCGAGCGCACGACCCGGGCGGATCCCGGGGCGTGTGCGAAGGCCACCGCGAGCACGACCAGCCAAAGGTGCGGACCATGACGCTCAGGAGCAGAAGAGCGAGGATGATTGCCGGGAACGACAAAATGACGTCGAGCGATCTCATGATCGCCTCGTCCAGCCGGCCGCCCCGCCAGCTGCCCGAACACTCCGAACAGCACGCCAAGGCCGACGCCTAATGCGGTTGCGAGCACCGCGCAGAGAAAATGACCCAGCCTCCAGCGAGCCATCGGCTGAAGCACGCTTCGGCCGAGGACGTCCGTCCCGAACCAGAAGGCGTAGAGGGCTCGGCGAAAGGAGTTCCCGCCAGGGCGTTAGGGCTCGGCGAGGCTACGAAGGGCCCGATGACGGCGGTCAGCGTGACGATGGCCACGAGCGTGGCGCCCGATCTGGGTCTTGCGGAGCCGAAGGGCCCGGGCCAGCACCATGGCCAGCTCCGACCGGCGCCTCCGTCGCCCGATGGGTTCGACGCCCTCGTCGTCCAGCATCGTGTCGAGGCCAGGTGTCTCGATGTTTGTCATCGCATTGAGGTCCTCGTGCGTGAGCTGAGCAGGACGGCGCCGAGGTCGGCGACGAGATTCGATGATCACGTAGAAGGCCGCCAGCATGACCGTAAGGGCCTGGATCACCGGAATGTCCCTGTTGTTCACTGCGTCGATGAGTGCCTGGCCGACGCCGGGATAGTTGAAGACGTACTCGACAAGGACTATGCCGCCCGGCCAGCCAGGCGAAGACGATGGCTACGACCTGGACGGTCGAGGCGAGGGCATTCGGTATGACGTGGCGCATGAGGATCCTTGCGGGCTCAAACCCTTCAGCTCGGCCATCGCCACGTACTCGCTTTCAAGGACCTCGATCGCCGAAGCTCGCATCATTCGGATGATATACGGGCACGTCGCGAGGATCAGGCTCGCAACGGGAAGGATCAGGATCTTCGGAGTCGACCAGGCGAAGCTCCCGGGCGGAACGAGCGACACCGGCGGAAGCACGTGGAATACGACCGTTGCGAACAGGATCACCATGGCTATCGGCGATCACGAATTCCGGCAGAGCAGCGAGCGTGAGAGTTATCACCCCGACGATGTCGTCGAAGAGTTTGCCCGCTCGCACAGCCGACAGCAGGCCGAGAACGATTGCGATGGTCGTCCCGATCACGCCGGCCAGCACCACCAAGATCAGGGAGTTGACTATCCGGTCGCCGAGGAGCGAGGTCACGGCCTGGCCGTTCACAAGAGACTTGCCGAGATGCCCGCTGAATATCCCTGAGAACCATCTCCAGTACTGCTCGACCGCGGGCTGGTTGAGATGCAGCTGGAGCTCCATCGCATGCAATCTGGCTTTCGTGGCAGTACGCCCGAGCACAGCCCTCGCCGCGTTGCCGGGCAGGATCTCGGTGGCAACGAACACGACGACAGAGACGACGAAGACGGTGACCAAGGCGAGCGCGAGACGCCGAAGGATGAACTTGAGGATCGGGCGCCGCTGATTGCCGGTGGTGCCCGCGCCTGACCGATATTTTGTGGTCCACAGCGCAGCGTCTTGGATACGGGCGCGTATTCGTCAATGACCGCGCGACCATCGAAGACGACCACCTCTCCTTCTTGAAACGAGATGTCCCATCCGCTGATGTGATTGACCTGGATGTTCCTTACTGGCATACGCCGCAGGACACGCTCGACAAGGTCGATCCCCGCACTCTCGCGATTACCGGCCACGTCATGATCGAATCGCTCCCGGAATTGGAGAAGAGGGTTAAGTAGGACGGGCTTCAGCCTGTCTGGGTTTGGATTCCAACTGAGCGAAAAGAAGACAGGCTGGAAGCCTGTCCTACTGGCATACGCCACAGGACACGCTCGACAAGGTCGATCCCCGCACGCTCGCGATTACCGGCCACGTCGTGATCGAATCGCTCCCGGAATTGGAGAAGAGGGTTAAGTAGGACAGGCTTCAGCCTGTCTGGGTTTGGATTCCAACTGAGCGAAAAGAAGACAGGCTGGAAGCCTGTCCTACCTATTCAAAACCCTCTGTTTTAGCGAAACAATCCCCTGAATTACGGTGCAGTAGAAACCCCAATTGATCAGAAACATCAGGATGTAGCCCACCGAGCGATTGAATCTGTGGAAAAGGTGCGATTGCGTCCAATTGGAAATCACGACGCCCGGCAGGCCGACCGCGCCAGTCCACATTCCGGGGGTGGAATGCAGGCCGACCGTGCGGGCGATGAGGGCGAGGGCCGAGATCCATGTGAGGGCCAGGACTAGAGCCCAGAGAATGAGTTTCACGCGGGTCCTCGATTTCAAGTGAGGCGTTCATCAATCCGATTCGGATGCATCGGAGCCACAAGCTAAAGCATGCGCCACTTAAACTGGTTTTTCGCTGTCCAGCCAGCGCATTTGCTCTTCGCCGTAACGCGTGCCGGCTACGGCTTCGGCTGGGACGGCTCGTTCGATCTGCGCCAAATCTTCGGGCGTTAATTTCAGTTCCAGGGCTTTCAGCGATTCGGCCAATTGGGGACGGCGGCGCGCGCCGATCAGCGGGACAATGTCCGCGCCGCGAGAAATTACCCAGGCGATAGCGACTTGCGACGCGGTGGCATTCTTCTCCGCGGCCATCGCTCGCAGCGTGTTTGCGAGCCCTTGATTTTTCTCGTAATTTTCACCTCGGAATCTCGGCAAATGTTTTCGGATGTCCTTCGGCGAAGTCACCGGCGATCCGGAAAGCAAGCCGCGCGACAACACGCCGTAGGCGGTGATTCCCATTCCCAATTCACGAGCGGCGGGCAGGATCGTCGCTTCCGCTCCCCGGCTTACGAGCGAATATTCGATCTGAAGGGCGACGCTTGGAGCGGCTTTGTGCGCCCGGCGAATCGAGGCTGCTGAGGCCTCGGAAATGCCCATGTGGCGAATGTAGCCCGCCTGGACGAGGCCTGCCAAAGTTCCATAGGTTTCCTCAATGGGAATGCGCGCATCGACACGGGACGGTTGATAGAGGTCGATGTAATCCGTCCCCAGGCGGCGCAGGCTGTAGGCGAGGAAATTTTTTATGGCTTCGGGGCGAAGATCGTAGCCGTTAAAGGAACCGTCAGGCCCGCGCATGGCGCCGAATTTTACAGCGAGAAAGACGTCCTTGCGCCGGCCTTCGATGGCGCGGCGGATAAGCATTTCGTTGTGGCCCATGCCGTAGAAGTCGCCGGTATCGAGCATGGTAATTCCGGCATCGAGCGCCGCGTGGATTGTGGCGATGCTTTCCGATTCATCCGAGGGGCCGTACATGTCGGACATGGCCATGCAGCCGAGGCCGAGTTGCGAAACGAGCGGTCCATTGTTTCCCAAGTGTACGGTCTTCATACTTCTGGATTCCTCCGAGTGATGCAAACCTTTCCCACTCCACTTTACGGCATCACCTTGCGAATGAAAAGATGGCCCCAGTGGAGCATGCTTTAGCTTGCTGGGTATTGTTTTTGCAGGGCCCAAACCTTCACAAGCTGAAGCATGCGCCACTTGAAAGCTTGGTGTGTTACATTTTTGCTGGCTCAAGTAGGGACCCGCCGGGAATCAGAAGCGACGATAACGGATGAAGACAATTTCAGTTCGGGCGGCGAACGGGAAATACGACGTGCTGTGCGGCCGGGGCGTGCTGCGGGAATTGCCGCGCCTGGCGGGGCGCGTCCAGAAAGACGGCTCGGTGTTCGTGATTTCATCTCCGCGCGTCTGGAAGCACTGGGGCTCGCGAATCGAAAGCCAGCTTGGCGGGGCGCGGCGCGCCACGATCCTGATGGATGACGCGGAAACCGCGAAAAATCTTTCGACAGTGGAGAAGGCCTGCCGCGATCTGGTTCGTGCGGGCGCCGATCGACATGCACTGATCGTTGCGGTGGGAGGGGGAGTGGTCGGCGATGTGGCGGGATTCGTCGCGGCTAGCTATGCGCGCGGAATTGCGCTGATTCATGTCCCCACGACGGTCGTGGCGCAGGTCGATAGCGCTGTTGGAGGGAAGACTGGGGTGAATCTTCCGGAAGGGAAGAACCTCGTGGGCGCGTTTTACCCGCCGAGGGGCGTGGTATGCGACCCGGGATTGTTGAGCAGCCTGCCGCCGCGCGAATTTCGATCGGGAATCTACGAAATTATCAAATACGGAGTGATCGGCGACGCGAAGCTTTTTCAGTTTCTCGAAAAAAAGCTGGAAAAGGTGCTGCGGCGGGAGCGGCCCGCGCTGGCATTTGTGATCGAGCGGTCCATCGCGCAAAAGGCGCGCGTCGTTTCCGAGGACGAACATGAATCGGGCTTGCGCGAGATTTTGAATTTCGGGCACACGTTCGCGCACGCGCTCGAATGCGTCACGGGTTATGAAAAATATCTCCATGGAGAGGCCGTGGGGTGGGGAATGATCGCGGCTGCGCGGCTGGCCGTCGAGAAGGAAATGTTTTCGCCGCGGGATGAGGAGCGAGTCGCAAAGCTGATTGCCGCCGTGGGGCCGCTTCCGCCCTGGCCGTCCAATCCGCCCGCGCAGTTGATTGCCGCCATGCAGGCGGACAAGAAGACGCGCGCCGGGCGGTTGCGCTTTGTGCTGCCCGAGCGCATCGGACGAGTGCGATGCGGCGTCGAGGCCGAGGAAGAGATGCTGGTGCGGGTGCTGCGGGAGTGCGGGATTGCCGCGGCGGGCCAGCCGGAGCCCCGGAAGAGCCGCCGCAAATGAAATCCGCATCCGAGAGCGGCGTACCGGGCACGCGGCCCGAGGGCATTCAGGACGAAAGGGAAGCGGCGGCGCACGTCCGGGAAATGTTCGGGCGCATTGCGCCGCGCTATGACCTGCTGAACCATCTGCTTTCGCTCGATATCGACAAGGTATGGCGGCGGCGCGTGGCGAAGCGGTTTTCGGCGATCCTGCATAATCCGTCGGCGCGCGTGCTCGATCTATGCTGCGGCACGGGCGATCTTGCGCTTGCTTTTCGCAAGGAAGCCGCGGTTGGCGCTGAAATTGTGGGATCCGATTTTGTTCCTGAGATGCTTGTGCGGGCGCGCACTAAGGCCGCGGCATCGGGTGCGGGCATTTCGTTTGTAGAGGCGGATGCGCTGGCGCTTCCGTTTGGCGACGCGAGCTTTGATCTAGTTGCCTGCTCTTTCGGATTCCGGAATCTCGCGAATTACAAGCGGGGCCTGCTGGAGATTTTTCGGGTGCTGAAGCCGGGAGGGGTCGCTGCGATCCTTGAATTTGGCGAGCCTCCAGGAAAAATATCTGGGAGTCTCTACCGCTTTTATTTTCGGCGGGTGCTTCCGAGACTGGGCGGATTAATTTCGGGAAACGGGGCCGCGTACACGTACCTTCCAAATTCGGTCGCCAGATTTCCGTCTCCCGAAGTATTGCAAGCCCAGTTTGAACGAGCTGGGTACGTCGACGTGAGTTTCGTCCGCTGGACCGGAGGGATTGTTACTTTACATTCTGCGCAAAAGCAGTAGCACAGACTTCACAGGCTGCGGAAAAACTCAAGCCTCTGTCATTCTTAGCGGAGCGAAGAATATCTCCTTGTTTCTTTTCTGATACTTGAATCCAAGAGAGATACTTCGCTCCGCTCAGAATGACAACACGGGGCATTTGTTCCGCAGCCTGTTCAGTCTGTGCGGGGCCACTGGATATTGGAAAGATTGTGAGACTTTGCGGGAATGTAGGTTTTGGCTTACGCGGGCGGACTGGGCACTTTGATGGAGCCCCACAGACTGCCCTTCTACGCTCGGGGGGAAGAGTCTGTGCTACTTTTAGTTCTCCAATCCCAGCAGGCGGATCTTGTTTAGTAATGTTTTGTAGGAAACGCCTAGTTGTTCGGCGGCGCGCGTTTTGTTCCACTTGGATGATTTCAGCGCGGATTCAATTTTGAAGCGCTCCACATAAGCCACCGCCCGCGTTCCCACTTCCTGCAGCGTGCCGCCCCAATCGAAAGCTTCGCTCAACATTCCCTCGGGGATATCGCCGTCGGGAGGGCGCGGCGCGGGGAGCCGCAGATCCGCTGCCTCGATTGCATCGGTGTCTGTCAGGATGGCGGCTCGCTCGATGGTGTTCTGAAGTTCGCGGACGTTTCCTGGCCAGGAATAGCCGCGCAACGCGGAGCGCGCGCCGGGTGAAAAGCGAAGGTCCGGCTTGCGGAATTCGCGCTGAAACCGCTCGAGAAAATGATCGGCCAGCAGGAGGACATCGTCGCCGCGTTCGCTGAGAGCTGGAATCGTGATGGGCACCGCGGCAATGCGAAAGTATAAATCCTCGCGAAACGCCTTGGTGGCCACGGCTTCCTGAAGATTCTTGTTCGTGGCCGCAAGAATGCGAACGTCGATATCGACGAGCTGCGTGCCGCCGACGCGCTCAAAACTCCGCTCCTCCAGCACACGCAAAAGTTTCGCCTGCGTGTTCAGAGGAAGCTCGGCGATTTCATCCAGAAAAATCGTGCCGCGATTGGCCAGTTCCATCTTGCCGACCTTGCGCGATCCGGCGCCCGTGTACGCACCGCGTTCGTGCCCGAACAATTCGTTTTCGACGAGCCCTTCGGGGATCGCGGCGCAATTCAGCGCGACAAAGGCATGCGAGCGCCGCGGGGAAAGATGGTGAATCGCCCGCGCGAACAATTCCTTTCCCGTGCCGCTTTGCCCCAGCAGCAAAACCGTGGAATCGGTGGCGGCTACGCGCTGCACCTGGTGCGTCGCTTCCTGCATGCTTTTGTGTTCGCCGACGATTCTTGGAAAACCGTACCGCTCCGCGTATTCCTCGCGGAGCAGAAGATTCTCGCGCAAAAGTTCCTGCTGCTGCGAGGCGCGCTCGACCAGCAGATTCAAATGCTCCAGGTCCACCGGCTTCTGAATGAAATCGTAGGCGCCTTCCTTCATGGCCGTCACGGCCTCTTCCACCGAGCCGTACGCCGTGATCAAAATGACGGGGATGGTAGGATCCGCCTGCTTGGTTTCGCGGAGAACTTCAATTCCGGAGCAGCCGGGAAGTTTCAAGTCCGTGAGGACGAGAACGTAGCGGCGCGCGCGAACCTTGGCGACGGCGGAGGAACCGTCGGGGGCTTCATCCACGGTGTGGCCGGCGCGCTCCAGCGCCTTCTTGAGCATGGCGCGCAGCTCAGGTTTGTCCTCGACCAGAAGCAGGGGTTCCATATTTTTTCTTGTATCACGAACGCAGGCCGCGAAGTGACCGGCCATGCGGCCTTGTGCGGAATTCGCTATCGGGCGATTGCCGGATATTTCCAGCTTCTGTAGCGCCAACCTTCAGGTTGGCATTTCGCGATCCATTGCGTGATCTATCTCGCGATCATTCTTCGAGCCCCAAAGATGCCCACCTTAAGGTGGGCGCTACAGTTGCGGCGCGGGCGTTGACGCCGGGGCAGGAGTCGAAGCCGGCGCAGGGCTGGACGCCGGTGCGGGCTGCGCTGGCGGAGTTGCCCAACCGGGATCACCGCCCGCCTGGCGCATTTCGTCCTGCAGGCTGTCGATGTCTGCCTTATCCTGCGCGACCACCGCCGTTTTTTCGTCTATCTTGGCCTTTTGATCGTTTATGTCCTGCCGGGAATATTCCTGCTTCAGCGAAGCCATGGGGTCCGTGTAAAACTGCTCCTGCTTCAGGTTGAATTCGCGCTGCAAAATGTCCAGCTCGTGCGAGTCGTCCGCGAGTTTTTTATTGGCGTCGGCGAATCTTCCCCGCCAGTAGCCTTCGTCCTTGACCGGAGTTTTTTCGCCGGTAGCGGGTTTCTTAGTTTGATCCTCGGGTGGCGCAGGCTGCTCGCCAACGACGTTAACCGTACCCGTGAGCGTGCCGAGGTTGTCGTTGTCGATCGTTAGTTTGGCTTTCGGGGCGTTCTTTTTCTCGGCCTGGGCCTTGCGGGCCGCGTCGGCTATGTTCTCCTGGTCCTGCTGGGCGCAGAGATAGGCCGGACAGGCCAGGAGCAAGCTTCCCAAAGCCAGCGTGATAAGTCTCTTTATATTCATAGCAATTGGCCGCCTTTCGGAAGAGAAACGGCGGAACTGAGCAACTATATTTTAGATGCGGGCGGCGGCCGAATCAATCGCTCTGACGCCTTCTCGTACAAATGGTAACCATACGACGAATTCCGCCCCGCCGGCCGGCTGGTTGCGCGCCTCGATCGATCCGCCATGCTGGACAATGATTTTTTGGACGACGGCGAGGCCGAGCCCGGTTCCATTGGCTTTCGTAGTGTAAAAGGGCATGAAGATCTTCGTAAGCGATTCCGCCGGGATGCCGGACCCATTGTCGGCGATGGAGATGCGTTGTCCCTGGAGCGGGCCAGACTGGTCAATTTCCCCGCGAATGATGACGCGACCACCCGCGGGATTGTCCGTGGCGGCTTCCGCGGCATTGCGCGCCAAATTAAGAATGGCCTGGCGGAGCAGGGCATCATCGCCCGAGACTTCGCCAAATTCTCCCGTGATGACGAAGGGAACGCCCGGCACGAGGTCGCCGATTTCCACCATGATGCGCTCGATCATGGGGCGGAGGGTGACTTGTTCGTCGGCGAGGTCCAGGGGGCGCGCAAACTTCAGGAATTCCGTGACCACGTGGGTCAGCGACCTCGTCTGCCGCAGGATCAGTTCGCCGTGCTCGTGCAGGTCCGTGCCCGGATGCGCCTCGCTGCGGATCATCTGTGCGTAGCCGGAAATTGTCGCGAGGGCGTTTTTGAATTCATGCGCGATGCCGGCGGAAAGTTCGCCGAGCGCGGCCAGATTTTCCTTCATGTGAATCTGCTTCTGCAGGGCGGCCAGTTCGGTCAGGTCGCTCAGCAGGCAAATCGCGCCGGTGACTTCGTTGGCGCTGTTCTGGATGGGGGAAATGGTCACGCCGAGCTGGCGCAATTCGTGCGAAGGCGTCAGGTATTCGACTTCCTCGCGGCGGAACGTGCGGCCGTGTTCCAGGCATCCGGCGACAAGTTCGGTGAGGCGCGATCCGGCGCCAAGGACTTCGCTGTGGCGGCGGTAGGCGAGGGATTTCACGCCCAGGGCGACTTCCGCGGCGGGATTCGCGCTGGTGATGAGGCCGGCGGAATTAACCAGCAGCAAACCTGCGGGCATGTTGCGCGTGACGGCTTCGCTCATGCGCTCGGATTGCTGCGCGCGTTCCCGCTCGGAGCGGTGCAGGGTTTCGAGTTCTTTTTCCTGTTCTTTCAGTTTTTTAATGACGGCCTGCATGGAGGCCGTCATAAACGCCGCGGGATTGTCGCTGCGCGGCTTGGCGGCCCCGAAATCATCCGCGGATTTCGATCCGACCTGAAAGTAACGCCGCGCCAGAACCATCCCCAGAACCGCTGCTGCCAGCAGTGCGATCAGCAGGATTCCCGAGAAAATCCAGAGCGAGTTGACCACGGGCGCCGCAACCGCAAGTAGGTAGCTACCTGTCACTTGTCACTTCACCGCCAGGAGAGACTCGTACCAATGGAGCGCAGGCGTCCCGAAAAAAACCACGAGCAGCGCGCCCGCTCCGAGGAATGTACCAAACGGCAATTCGTAATCGCGCCCCTTTTTCGATACTGCAATCAAAAAGATACCGACCACGCTTCCGAGCAACGAACCGAGCAGCACCGTCATCATGGTGCGCTTCAGTCCAAGAAATGCGCCTACCGCCGCCATCATTTTCACGTCGCCCAAACCCATGCCTTCGCGGCCGCGAAGGCGAAAATATCCTTCGGCGACCAGCCAGAGCAGGCCACTGCCGGCCGCCGCTCCCAGAGCCGCATCAGCAAACGAAAGCGCCATTTGGGGGGGCGGAAAATCGAACCAGCGGTTGGCGATCCAGAGCGCCGTGCCGTCCAGCGACTTGGTGAAAAAACTGAAGAGCAGTCCCGCGCCCAGGCCGAAGAAATTTACTTCGTCGGGCAGGATGCGCTCGCGAAGGTCGGTGATGGTCAGCACGACGAGCAGCGCGGCGAAGACGGCCCATTTCAGCGCCTCCACCGTCGGCCCAAAAATAAAATAGCAGGCCAGGAACAGGAGCCCGGTGAGCAACTCCACGGCGGGATACATCGCGGAAATTTTAGTTTTGCAGTTGCGGCACTTGCCGCCAAGGATCATCCAGCTCAGGACGGGAATATTGTCGTAAGGCGCGATCGCTTTCCCGCACTTCGTGCAACTCGAAGCGGGCAGCACAATGGATTTATCCGCGGGAATCCGCAGGATGCAGACATTCAAAAAACTTCCGATGACCAGGCCAAATAAAAACGCGCCAAGAGGGATCACCCTGTGACTGTGCCATACCCGCCCCGCGCGAACAACGCTTGCCGCACCCCGCATGGAGCAATAAGGCAACAGCGCTCAATTTCTCGAATTGACTTTGGCGAGACATGATCGAAGGTTTGAGAGGTCGGCGCTTCAGCGCCGACGTTAAGGGTGCTCTTTCGTGGGTTTCAGAGTCTGTGTGAGAACTCAAGAATGGCAAGGTTGTGTAGCGCCCGCCTTTAGGCGGGCACTTTGGAATCAAGCGGATGCCCGCCTAAAGGCGGGCGCTACACGGCCCGAACACATGTTCTCACGCAGACCCTTTAGCCTCCGAAACTTCAGTGCCTAAAGGCCACTTTTTGCGACATTGGTTGTCCGACCTGAAGGTCGGACCTCCAAAATGCCGGCCCCAAATTCAATTTGACCGCGAGCCGGTTTGACACGTCTTCCGCACGCCCCTATATTCGAAATTCATACGTTATGTCGTGGCTGGAACAAAAAATTCGGCGCTACGAGCACGCTCGGTGGACTACCGATGACAATCGGCGGGTCTATCCCTTCGAATGGGGCCTCGAGCATATCGGCGGCAGCGCCGACGAGCCCGATCCGCGCGGGTTCCTGAACGCTTGGGTTGCGGAAACGCTCGCTCAGAGCGGCCAGTGGTTTGCCACGTCCCCCGCAAACGATTACGCACTGCACCCTCCCCAGAACGGCGCCTCGGAGGGACAGGTGCTCACATTTACGAGCCAGATTGCATCGCCGTGGACGAATAATAATCTCGTGCATGCGCGCTTCTTCCGCGCCAGGGCCACCGGACCCGCCGTCGTTTTGCTGCCCAACTGGAACGCCAAATGGCACGGGCAGGTCAACCTCTGCCGCTGGCTGACGAAGCTAGGCATCAGCGTCCTGCGTTTATCGCTGCCGTACCACGATTACCGCGTCGCGCCAGGACATGAGCGGGCTGACCAACTGGTCGGTTCGAACGTGGGACTCACAATCCAGGCCACGCGACAGGCCGTCACGGACACGCGCCGGTGCCTCCTGTGGCTCGGGCAGCAAGGGTACGGAAAGCTGGGCATCGTCGGGACAAGCATTGGCTCGGCGATCGGGTCGATCACCATGGCGCACGATCAAACGGTGCGCGCGGGGGCATTCATGCATGTCTCCACCTATTTTGCCGATGTCGTTCGAACGGGGATGACGACGTCGCATGTGTGGGAAGGGTTGCGGTCCAAAGTGACCGCGGATGAATTGCGCCACTACTGGGCGCCCATCAGTCCCGTCCCTTACCTGGACCGGCTCCGAAATACAGGCCAGCGCATGCTGATGATCAGCGGGCGCTACGATCCGACGTTCTGGTATGAATTTACCGAGGAAATGTTTAGGACGATGCGGCAGAAAGGGGTTCAGCTGGAAACGCTGACTCTGCCTTGCGGGCACTATTCCCTGGAACTTGCGCCCTTCGCGTTCCCGGCGGGGCTGCGGCTGGGCCTATTCTTGGTTGAAACGCTGGCTTGATGGTTTAGTGGCGCATGCTTTAGCTTGTGAAGGTTTTGGCGCTCGCAAATTCGAAAACCTTCACAAGCTAAAGCATGCGCCACTAAGAGGGCGATTCCACATTTTCGGGATCGAAATAGCGGCGGTATTTTTCCGGAAGGGGCTTCGGGCGGCCGTGGCTGTCGCAGACTACGTGGATGGATTCGCCGGTGGCCAGCAGCTCGCCTGTTTCATCGTGCATGATATCGTAGCCGAAGGCAATCGTGCGGCGCCTCAATGAAGTGACGCTCGTGCGAATGCGCAGAGGGTCGTCGTAACGGGCCGGGCGGCGGTAGCGGCATTTCGCGTCGGCGACGACCGTGAAACTGTCGTCCTCGAGTTCCATGCGGCGATAATCAAGCCCGCGCTGGCGCAGATATTCGACGCGCCCAATCTCAAAATAAATGAAGTAGTTCGCGTAGTAGACGATGCCCATCTTGTCCGTTTCGGCATAACGGACGCGCACGACTGTGTCTATGAATTCGCTCATCGGGAGTGAAATTGTAGCAGATGCGTGCCGTGAAACGACCGGAGAGGCCCCGGTTTATTTGCCGGACCATTGGGGCTCGCGCTTTCGGAGGAAAGCTTCGAGCCCCTCCTGGAAATCCTGCGTCGTGCGGATTCGCGCGCTCTCCGCCGTGGCGAGTTCCAGTTCGCGAGCGATTTCCGGAGCGGAAAAATCGCAGAGCAATTTTTTGGTCATGTGCAGGCTGATGGGGCTGCAGGCGAGCAAGTCCGCCGCGAGTATTTGAGTAGCGATCATCAGTTCCTCCGCGGGGACGATTTGCGTGACGAGGCCCAGGCGATACGCTTCGGCTGCGTCAATGATTTTTCCCGTCAGAAGAAGTTCGCGCGCGCGTTTTTCTCCGATCTGGCGTACGAGAAAAATGGATACGATGGCGGGAAGGAACCCGATACGGACCTCCGGGTATCCAAACTTCGCCTCCGGCGAAGCCAGCGTGAAGTCGCACAGCGTGGCGATGCCGCAGCCGCCGGCGATCGCGGGTCCATTCACGGCGGCGATGGTCGGCTTCGGGAAATTCCAGATGCGCAGGCAAAGGCGGGCGATGCGGTCAGCATCCTCGCGCTGTTCGGCGGAGGATTGCGCGGCGAGCTTCTTCAAAGCGTCCAGGTCCATGCCGGAGCAGAACGCTTTTCCCGCGCCGGTCAGAAGCAAGATTCTCGCGGGGCTGGATTCGACTTCGTCGAAAGCGGAGAGAAGCTCGGCGATCATTTCGGGGGAAATCGCGTTGCGCTTCTCCGGACGGCTGAGCGTGATCATAGCGATCTCGCCGGTGAATTCGAGATGCAGAGTTTTGAAGGGCATTTGAGTAGGACAGGCTTCAGCCTGTCTGCTTTTGCTCCTGCAAAGTCATAAAAGCAGAACCAGGTTGGGGGGAGGAGTCCAAGGGGCTCAGCTCAGTTTCTCCGAAATATAAAACCAGACAGGCTGTCCTTCGCTCCACTCAGGATAAAAACCCGTCCTACGCAATCGCCCCATGCGAATATTTGAAGCGAATTTCCTCGGTCAAGGCGATGACCGTTCTCAGCGCTTCCGGGCGAATCCCGGCATCCACGCCGCGCGAGGCGAGCGCCGCGACGATCGTTTCCGTCGCTAGGTTGCCGACCAGTTCATCGCCCGCGAAGGGGCATCCGCCTAACCCGGTGAGCGCACCGTCAAAGCGGCGGCAACCGGCGTCGTAAGCGGCGAGAACTTTTTCCGCGGCGCCCTCGCCCCGGCTGTGCAGATGAACGCCCAACTCGATCCCGGCCACGCAATCTTTCACCGTGGTGTACAGCGCGCCCACGTATTCGGGAGGCGTGGTTCCGACTGTATCGGCGAGAGACACGCTTCGCACTCCGATGTCCTTGAGCCAGACCAGCGCATCTTCGACAATCTCAGCGCCCCACGGTTCCTCATATGGGTTGCCGAAGGCCATCGAAATGTAAACCACGAATCCGTGTCCGGAAGCTTTCGTGGCTTTTCGTATTTCTTCGACGAGGGCGCGCGATTCTCCGCGGCTCATGTTGGCATTCGCGCGGCGAAAGTAGGCTGAGATTGAGTACGGATAGCCGATGGTCGTTACGCCCGAGGTTGCCAGGGCGCGCTCCAGGCCACGGTCATTCACCACAATGCCGATGATTTCGGGCGGCGCCGTTCCTGCGGGAAGACCGGCAAGAAAACCTTTCATGACTTCTTCGCTGTCGGCCATTTGCTTTACATGCTGAGGCGAAACGAAGCTGACCGCGTCGATATGCTTGAAGCCTGCGGCAGCAACCTTCAGGAGATAATCGACTTTCATCTGTGTGGGAATGATTTCAGGTAAACCCTGCCAGGCATCCCGTGGGCACTCGATTACTTTCACCGCCTCAGACAAAGCGTGGTCCTCGTTTTTTAGGCAAGCCGCGGAAAAAACCTGTCACCTGGTTTGTCATTCCGAGCGGAGCGAGGAATCTCTCCTTCTTTTCGCGCTCCAAGCCGCGGAGAGATTCCTCGCTCCGCTCGGAATGACAAAAAATGGGTTGTTCTCCCCAACCTGCCGAATTAATTGCCAAATGCCTAAGTCAGGTCTGCAAAACGCCGGTCTTAAATTCCTTCACTTCCGGATTTAACGCCGCCGCTTCCAACGCCCAGATCAACGCTTCCCGCGTTTGTGCCGGGTCAATAATTGCGTCCACCCACAGGCGCGCCGCGGCGTAGCGCGGGTCGGTCTGATGTTCATACGTGGCGCGGATGGATTCTTTTAGTTCTTTCTTGTCGGCATCGGAGAGCTTCTTGCCTTCGCGTTCGAGCTGCTTGATTTTTATTTCCACCAGCGTGGAAGCGGCGGAATCGCCGCTCATCACGGCGTAACGCGCCGTGGGCCACGCGAAAATAAAGCGCGGGTCGTAGGCCTTCCCGCACATGGCGTAGTGGCCGGCGCCGAAACTTCCGCCGCAGATCACGGCAATTTTGGGGACGACGCTGTTCGAGACGGCGTTCACCATTTTTGCGCCGGCGCGGATGATGCCGCTCCACTCCGCTTCCTTGCCGACCATGAATCCGTTGACGTCGTGCAGGAAAACGAGCGGCACCAGATTCTGGTTGCAATCCATGATGAAGCGCGCGGCCTTTTCCGCGGATTCAGTGTAAATCACTCCGCCAAATTCGATGCGGCGCTCACCGCTTGCGGCGTCGATGGTGGGGACGTGCTGCTTGTTGTTGGCGACAATGCCGACGGCCCAGCCGCCGATCCGCGCGTAGCCGCACAGAACGGTCTTGCCGTACTCCGCGCGATATTCCTCAAATTTGCTGCCGTCGACGATGCGAGCGATCACTTCGTGCATGTCGTATTGCTTCGCCGGGTCGGAAGAAAAGATTCCGTAAATTTCCTCAGGCGGGAACGCCGGATTTTCAGATTCCTTGTAATCGAAACGGGCGGAGGGAGGATGCCCCATTTTATCCACGAGGGCGCGGATGCGCGCAAGGCATGACTCGTCATCCGGCTCCCGAAAATCAACCGTACCGCTGATCTCCGCGTGCATTTTCGCGCCGCCGAGCTCTTCCGCGGAAACTTTTTGTCCGATAGCAGCCTGCACGAGTGCAGGCCCGGCGAGGAAAAGTCCGGAGCCTTCCGTCATCAGGATGTGGTCGCACATCACGGGGAGGTAAGCCCCGCCCGCAACGCACATGCCCATGATGGCGGTGATCTGGGGAATGCGCATCGCGCTCATGACGGCGTTGTTGCGGAACACGCGGCCGAAATCGTCGGTGTCCGGGAAGACGTCTTCCTGGAGCGGAAGGAAAACGCCGGCGGAATCTACCAGGTAAATCGTGGGAATGTGGTTGTCGATGGAAATGTTTTGCGCGCGAATCACTTTTTTCGCGGTGAGAGGGAAGAAGGCCCCGGCTTTCACCGTCGCGTCGTTGGCGATGATCATCACGAGGCGCCCGCAGATTCGCGCGAGGCCTGTGATTGTGCCCGCGGCCGGGGCGCCGCCCCACTCCTCGTACATTTCGTAAGCCGCGTAAATTCCCAGCTCGAAAAATGAAGTGTGCGAATCAATCAGCCGGGAGATGCGCTCGCGGCCCGTCAGACGTGATTTTTTATGCTGCGCCTCGATTGCCTTCGGGCCGCCGCCCAGCTGAATCGCGGTTTCCTGATTCTTGATTTCGGCGACGAGGTCCACCATGCGACGGGTGTTCTTCTCGAAGTCAGACGAGTTTCGTTTGACTTTGGATTCAACGACGGAACTCGTCAAGTGAAAATCCTCCAGCGACTCTTCCCGAATCTCGCAGGAAGACGGCGAAGCGACAGTATAAGCTGATTCCGGCACACTCTGCATGGTTTGCGAATTCAAGTGGTTCTCGACTCGTCATACGAGAGCCGTTTGCCAACTGTGGAGCGCCCAATGTAACAGGTCAGCGGTTGGCTCCAGGGGCACACGCAAAATGTTTCCCTGTCCATGCCCGCAGGTGATGGTTTTGGTCGGTGCGGGAGGCATATGCTATTCCCCGATGAAAGTTGGATCCCAATCCAGATTCTTACCCCCTTAGGAACAAGGAAGTTACGGTTTGCCTTGTTAAGTGGCCGAGGCGAAGGCGGTGGCAGATAAGCTACCGTAGGAAAATATTTTCCCAAATGTGGTAACGAACGGGTCTATAGCCGGGCTGCGTAGGCAATCTATTTCCGTTAACCAATGTAACCTTAGGGAGACATTACAGATACGACTCCATTCCAATCTCCCGCCAATGTGCCGGTTTGGTACTTATCCTGCATAGTGAAGAGTGAAGGCTACTTTATGAGCAACTCTTTCAATCAGTGTCGCACCCCAGGCTGCGGGATCCAGGTGCCTGCGGAGCTAGAGAGTGAAGGGGTCTGCGTTTCGCATTATCTATCGACCGCAGAGCTGGCCTGTTCAGAGATGCGCCGGGAGGCTGCTTCGGGGGAATCCAGCGCAGCGCGCCGTGCGGAACTGGAATCCTATGTGGCCGCGGCGGCGATGAAACTTGCCCTGATCGGGACCGGAAGCGCACGGCTGACCGATGAAATCAAGAAGCGAGTTCTGACTACCTTTCTGACTCTCATGATCCTGCGCGAAAATCTTGACCGTCCTATCAACCCCTTCTTGCCCCGATCACGAACTCCCCGAACGCAAGCGACCGCGGCTTAAAAGGTTGCAAAAAAAATGCCCCGTTCAGTCATTCTGAGCGGAGCGAAGAATCTCTCCTTGCTTCTTTTCTGATACTTAAATCCAAGAGAGATTCTTCGCTCAGCTCAGAATGACAGATGCTTGAGTTTTTCCGCAGCCTGCTATACCGCGCCGCAGTGCGAAACTAATTCCCACTTTTCTCGAGAACAATTTTCATTTGGGATTTGCTGCTGGCGAGCCCATCGATATCCGTTTCGTAGGGCTTATAGCCGTCGAGCGTGATCTTGAGATGGTGTTTGCCGGGGCTCACGAGCATGGAATGAAACCTACCGCTAAAATCGCTGCCATGGCCCATGTAAGCGTCATCAACAAATACAGCTGCTCGCTTGGGCTGGATGTCCAGCCGCAACTCAGCCGCGTTGCTGCCCGGGAAAGTTAACTTAGCGTCCGGCTCCAGCACCACGGGTACCGTTTGGATCTGATCCGGCGCGACGACGACTTTCTGCGTGGAATCCTTATACCCGGCCTGGCGAAATAAAATTTCGTGCTCGCCTGCGGGGAGCATGATTTTTCGGTTCCCTTTGAGTTCCTTTACGTAGCCCGCATATTTCCCGTCGATCCACACGCCGGTGTCTCTCTCATCCTGCGTGTCGGCGGTGAAGCGCACTTCTCCCATTTTCGGGCTTTCCTGCCCGTAGGATTTGATTTGAAAAGCACAGAAGAGAAATGCCACCAAAAATAGGAAGACCTGAATGGGTCTGCGGCTGAGCAGCATTTCACTTCCTCCTTCCGGGCCGGAAAATTTCCGAAACTAGATCTTCAGCAGTTTCGCCGCCGTTCCTCCCAGGATCATCTTGCGCTGCTCGGAGTTGAGGCGAAGTTCCTCGACCACTTCCACCGGGCGTTCGTAACCCACGGGGAAGCAATAATCGCTCCCCAGCATGACACGATCGGCGCCCACTTGAGAGAGGATAAATTCCATCAGCGGCTTGGAATGAGCGATCGTGTCATACATGAAGCGGTGAAGATACGCGCTGGGCGTTTGCGCGGAAAGTTTCGCGGCTGGTATGACGTTCCAGCCGTGGTCGAGCCTGCCGACGATGTTCAGCAACGCGCCGCCGGCATGCGGAAGGACGACTACAAGATTGGGATGCCGGTCCATCACGCCGCCAAAGATCAGATGAGAGGCGGCCACAGTCGTGTCTAACGGATAGGCGACCAGGTTGGTGAGAGAATAAGGCTGTAGGCGCTTGCCTCCGAGGATGGGCGGCAAGGGATGAAGGAAAACTGGGAGGCCAAGAGCTTCGATGCGCCTGAAAGTGGGCTCGAAGAGGGGATCGTCGAGGTCGCGGCCTTCGATGTTTGTTCCCATGTAAACGCCGCGAACTCCGGGCAGCTTGGTAACGCGATTGAGTTCGTCCGCGGCGCGGTCAGGATCGAGCATCGGCAGGGTTGCGAGGACGACGAACCTGTCCGGATTGGCTTTGTGCGCGGCGACGGCGCCGTCATTCCAGGTCATGGCGAGTTTGTGGGCGAATTCGCCCTCCGCCCAGTAGGTCATGGGGCCGGTGAGCGAGAGCGCCTGGACAGACACACCCTGCGCGTCCATATCGGCCAGGCGCTGCTTCAGATCGATGAATTTTGCCGGCAGCGGGCCATTCGATTCCGAGGGAGTCTTAAAGAAAAAGCCCTTTTCGGTCATGCGGAATTCGGCGTTGTAGCGCTGGCCCTCCGTGTTAAATAGATCGAAATAGGTCTGGGGGAAATAATGGGCGTGGATGTCGACCGCGCGCACTCCGGCGGTTTTGAGCCCGGCGGGCGCGGCAAGGAGCGCGTTGCTTACTCCGGGGATTGAACTTGCCGCTGCCGCCGCAAGTCCTCCTTGCAGAACCGTCCGGCGTGAAACTCTATGATTGCAACTGCGGATTACATCATTCTTCATGGCGCAGTCCTTTGGGAACAGGGATCCCGGATTTGAATGGGTGTCGTTCCCGCGAATCGTACGCTTTTCCTGCACTCGAAACAATGGACGGGCAACAGTGGCGCATGCTTTAGCTTGTGGGGTTTGCTTGTGGCATGGCGCGATGGCCTCCCAACCAACCTCACGAGCTAAAACATGCGCCACTGGGCTGCCGCGCATGTGTTGGGGTATCTTAGTGAAATGTTTCGCGATGCGATGCAGCGCAATCGGCCACGATCGCGTCTGATACAGAGTGGGACAAACACCGAGGAGAATCGGAATGACTTCTGCGCTGAAAAGCCGTTTGTTGATCTTGTGCCTGACAATCGCCGTCGCTGCAGCAGCTGTTTTCAGTCAAGATGCAGCGAAGAAGTCGCCGCCAAAAACTGCTCCAGCCAAGCCTTCCTCAACCGCTGCAAATAAATCGACCGAGATCGCTCTGCCCACAATCAAATTTGAAAAATACACGCTGCCGAATGGATTAGTCGTGATTCTGTCAGAAGACCACCGCCTGCCGCTTGTCTCAACGAACATCTGGTATCACGTTGGGCCTGCGAACGAACTGCCCGGACGCACCGGTTTCGCCCACTTGTTCGAACACATGATGTTCGAAGGGTCGAAGCATGTCCCGGGCAACTCGCACATCCGCTTTCTCGAGGCGGCCGGCGCTTCCGACCTGAACGGCACAACTGATTTTGACCGCACGAACTATTTCGAAACGATCCCGTCGAACCAGTTGGAACTGGCGCTCTGGCTCGAATCCGACCGCATGGGGTACCTCCCGGACAAGCTGGATCAGGCCAGCTTGACCAACCAGCAGGACGTGGTGCGCAATGAGCGCCGCCAGAGCATTGAGAACAGCCCCTACGGCATCGTGGAAGAGGGCGTGTTCCATATGCTCTTCCCGAAGAGCCATCCGTATCATGCCGATGTGATGGGTTCGCACGCGGACATTCAGGCGGCGAAGCTCGAAGACGTGCGAAACTTTTTTAAGCTCTACTACGCGCCGAATAACGCGAGCCTCGCCATCGTCGGTGACTTTGATTCGGCGCAGGCGAAGCAGCTCGTGGAAAAATATTTTGGCCCGCTCAAGCGCGGCGCGCCCGTGCCGAAGATCGCCGCCGTGACGCCGCCCATCACCGCGGAGCGCCGCGCGGTGATCCACGACCAGGTGGAACTGCCGCGGGTTTACATGGCCTGGCTGACGTCGCCCATTTTCAAGCCGGGTGACGCGGATGCCGATCTCGCCTCTGATATTCTCGGCGGAGGAAAATCGAGCAGGCTGTACAAGAAGCTGGTCTATGAGAAGCAGATCGCGCTCGACGTCAGCGCATCGCAGCAATCGCTGATTTTGGGTTCGGTCTTTGAGATTGTGGTCACGGCGCGGCCGGGGCACACAGCCGGCGAGATGGAGAAAGCAATTGATGAAGAGCTGGCCGCGTTCCGGAAGAGCGGCCCAACCGCCGTCGAACTGGAGCGGGCCAGAAACGGAACCGAGACTGGAATGATTCAAGGGCTAGAGCGGCTGGGCGGTTTTGGAGGGGTGGCCGACCGCTTGAATGAATACAACCACTATCTTGGGAATCCCGGTTACTTTCCGCAGGACGTACGCCGCTACGAGTCGGCAACAACGGAATCGATCCGGGCGTTTGCGGAAGCGCAGTTGAAGCCGACCGCCCGAGTGGTGGTCTACGGAATCCCCGGCAAGCCGGACCTGGGCCCGGACGTGCCGACTCCCCCAAACCAGCAGAAGGGGAAAAGCACGGGTGGGGAAGCGGTCAATGCCGATGCGGCATGGCGCGACAATCCTCCGAAACCTGCGCCCGCGCGCGAATTGAATCTTCCGGCTCCCGATGGGTTCAAACTTTCCAACGGCCTGACCGTGTATTACCACTACCGGCCGGGGCTGCCGGTGGCGTCGGCAAATCTGGTTTTCAATACAGGCAGTGGGGCGAATCCTGTGGATAAGCCCGGCCTTGCAAGTTTTACGGCCAACATGCTCCAGCAGGGAACGGCGGCTCGGAATGCCACTCAGATAGCGGACGAAGCCGCGCTGCTGGGTACGGCGCTCTCTTCCGGGGCCAGCATGGACTCGTCCAGCGTCGCCTCCAGTTCTCTGACCAATAATTTCCCTGGAGTCCTCGATCTGATTTCGGACATCGTCCTGCACCCGACGTTCCCGCCGGATGAAGTGGAGCGGCGCCGGGCGTCGCGCCTCGCGGCGTTCGCGGACGAGCGCTCTGATCCTGACACGATCCTGGCGCGCACGAGTGTGTCGGCGCTCTTCGGCCCGCGCAATCCGTTTGGGTACGACAACTCGGGCACGGAACCCTCGATCAAGGCGATGACGCGCGAAGATATGATGAATTTCTGGAAAGCGAACTACGTGCCGAACAACGCGGCGCTGGTCGTCACGGGGAGCATTCCCATCGATGACTTGAAGGCGCTGGCGCAGAGCAAGTTTGGCGCATGGAAGAGCGGCGAATTTTCCGTGCCGCCAATCGGCGTGCCCGATACCACGAAAGCGAAAATTATTATTGTCGACCGGCCCGGCGCGCAGCAGACCCAACTGCGATTGCTGCAACTCGGAGTGGCCCGCTCGAACCCCGATTATCCCGCGCTCGAGGTGATGAATTCGGAACTTGGCGGGCTTTTTTCCAGCCGCATCAATTTGAATCTTCGGGAGCAGCACGGGTACACCTACGGGGCGGCTTCCTTTTTTGTTTACCGGCGTTCGCTGGGCTATTTTGGAGCGGGGGGCGGAATGCGAACCGACGCCACGGCTCCCGCGGTGACGGAAATTTTGAAGGAAATCCGGCGGATGATCGACACGCGTATGACGCCCGAGGAGCTGAGCCTCGCCAAGGATTCCCAATCGCGTTCCTTGCCGGGGATTTTTGAAACCAGCGGAGGGGAGGCGGGGGCGCTGTCGGAAATTTTTGTTTACAATTTAGCGCGCGATTATTTTTCGACTCTGCCGGAAAAGTTGAACGCCGTTACCGCCGAAGACGCCGAGGCCGTCGCCAGGAAGTATCTGCACCCCGATCAATTGATTTTGGTTTGCGTCGGCGACCGCGCCAAGATCGAGCCGGAACTCGTGAAGCTCGACCTCGGAGCCGTCGAAATTCGGGACGCGGACGGGAATGTGGTGAAGTAGGACGGGCTTCAGCCTGTCTTCCTTTCGCAACGCTCCGCTGGCGCAAAATTAAAACCAGACAGGCTGAAGCCTGTCCTACTTGCGCGCGGCGCGCTCGCGAACGAAATCCACGATGTTTTGGGTGGACGTGCCGGGGAGAAAAATCTCGGCTACCCCCGCCTTTTTCAGGCCGGCGATATCCGTTTCCGGAATCGTTCCTCCCAGCAGCACCGTGACGCCGTTCATCCCTTTTTGCTTGAGAAGCTCGAGCAACTGCGGAACAAGCGTGTTGTGCGCTCCAGACAGAATCGAAAGGCCGATCACGTCCACATCTTCCTGGACGGCGGCGGAGGCGATCATCTCCGGCGTCTGGCGCAGGCCGGTGTAGATCACCTCCATGCCGGCATCGCGCAGTGCGCGGGCAATAATCTTTGCTCCCCGGTCGTGCCCGTCAAGCCCAGGTTTCGCAATCAACACTCGTATCCGTTTCTCAGGCATCTAGTCGTGTTTTCTTTCTCCTCTGGATTTTCTCTGTGCCCTCTGTGTTCTCTGTGTTAAAAGCCTTTTCCGTCTCACACGATAAATCGTCGCACACCGTCCTTCAAAATAGCCACATTGAAGTTAATGAGGAGCCCAATCTTGTGCCCAGACAGTCGAAGGTACGTCAAGATGATCGCCTCGTGGATCGGGGCCAAGCTCTCGACGGATTTCAGCTCTACGACGATCCTACCTTCGACGAGCAGGTCAAGCCGATATCCGCAATCCAGTTTTGTTTCTTTGTAAACTACGGGGAGGGCTACTTGCTGATCCACCCTTAGATTTCGCAAGCGAATCTCATGAGCGAAGCACTCTTCATAGGCAGATTCCAGCAGCTCCGGGCCGAGACGCTTATGTACTTCTATTGCCGCGCCGATGATTTCGTGCGTGATTTCGTTGTCAGTCATGAGAGGACTAACGAGTCGAAAGGAATTTAACACAGAGAACACAGAGGGCACAGAGAACTGCGGAGAAAACCAAACCGATGCAACCTCTATGTTACTGAGGCTTCTTCATGCGTGCCGAACACTTCGCGCAACGCGTCGCAGATTTCTCCCAGCGTTGCGTAGGCTTTTACGGCGGCGTAGATGTGGGCCATCATGTTTTCCGTTCCTTGCGCGGCTTTGCGCAGGGCCGCGAGCTGGCGGGCGACTTCGTCACCGGACCGCTCGGAGCGGAGTTTTCGCAACTGCGCGGCTTGTTCCTCGCGCACCGATTCGCCGATCCGCAAAATTTCGATGGGCTTCTCCTCGCCCGTAAATTCGTTCACCCCGACGATGATTTTTTCCTTGCGGTCCACCGACACCTGGTAACGGTACGAGGCGTCGGCGATTTCCCGTTGCGGGTACCCGCGTTCGATGGCCGGAATCATGCCGCCCATCTCGTCGATCTTGCGGATGTATTTCCCGGCGGCATCTTCCATTTCGTTTGTGAGCGTCTCAACAAAATACGAGCCGCCGAGGGGATCGACCGTATTCGCGACGCCGGTTTCATGCGCGAGGATTTGCTGCGTTCGCAGAGCCAGCGTTGCGGCAAACTCGGTGGGCAGCGCCCAGGCTTCGTCCAGCGAATTGGTATGCAGGGATTGCGCGCCGCCCATCACCGCCGCAAGGGCCTGCAAGGCGGTGCGGACAACGTTGTTGTAGGGCTGCTGCGCGGTGAGCGAGCATCCAGCCGTCTGCGCATGGAAGCGCAGAGCCGAAGAGCGCGCCAGTTTCGTTCCGAAGCGCTCGGTCATCGTTTTGTACCAGATGCGGCGCGCCGCCCGGTATTTGGCAATTTCCTCGAAGAAATCGTTGTGCGCGTTAAAGAAAAATGACAAGGCCGGAGCGAAATCGTCCACAGCCATCCCGCGGCGGATGCCCCATTCAACGTATTCGATTCCATCGCGCAAAGTGAACGCCAGTTCCTGAATCGCGGTCGATCCCGCTTCGCGGATGTGGTAGCCGCTGATGGAGATGGGATTGAACTTCGGCGTGTGCCGCGCGCTGAACTCGAATGTGTCAATCACCAGGCGCATCGACGGCTTCGGCGGGTAGATGTATTCCTTTTGCGCGATGTATTCCTTGAGGATGTCGTTTTGCAGCGTCCCGCTGAGATGCTTCCAGTCAACGCCCTGCTTTTCGGCGACGGCCAGATACATGGCCCAGAGAATCGCGGCCGGAGAGTTGATGGTCATCGAAGTGGAAACGCTTCCGAGGGGAATCTGGTCGAAGAGCGCTTCCATGTCGGCCAGGGAACTGATGGCCACGCCGCATTTGCCGACTTCGCCTTCGGCCATCGAGTGGTCGGAGTCATAGCCCATCAGCGTCGGCAGATCAAACGCGACGGAAAGGCCTGCCTGGCCCTGGGAAAGTAGATACTGGAATCGCTCGTTGGTGTCCTTCGCCGAACCAAACCCCGCGAACTGCCGCATGGTCCACAGCCGGCTCCGGTACATAGCCGGATGAATCCCGCGCGTATAGGGAGGCGCGCCGGGCAAGCCCAGGTCGCGGTCCGGGGCCCAATTGGAAAGATCGTTGGAGGAATAGAGCCGCCGAATCGGGTAGCCGGAAACCGTCGTGAATTCGGTTGCACGCTCGGGTGATTTTTCGCCAGCGGCGCGCGGTGGTGTTGGATGGCGGTCGGAAGGCATTGTTGATGAAGTCATGCGCCCTGCGATTAACGCAGAGAATTCATGACAGGGCGCAGGTAGATTCTATCCTGAATTTCTTGTGAGCTTCGAAAAGAATAAACTGGACGATGGGTTTGAGTGGCGCATGCTTTAGCTTGGGAAGGTTTGGAATTTGCAAGTTCCAAACCTTCCCAAGCTAAAGCATGCGCCACTGGATTTATTGCCCGTTGCCGGCGCCCGATTGCTTGGCGGGATCGACGAACAATTGGCCGGTGGCCGCGGTACCCGGGATCAGGACATCCTTGGAGCGACTGCCTGATTTGGCGTCGGCGATAGAGATGCTATACACCTCGAGCGTCCGGGCCATGGCGCGGTCAAAGTTCACTTTACCTTCAACCAGGTTGACGCGGGCGCGAACCTCCGCGGATTCCGCCGCAGCAAGAGTATTCTGATCGGACACGATATTGAACAAAGTGGAAGCGCCGACTTGATATTTTTTCTGTTCGGCGTCCAGGGTCTGCTGATCGAGATCTCTCGTCTTGCTCGCCGCCGCGAGCGTGATGCGCGCCTGCTCCAGGGTGATTTGCGCGTTGTGCACATCGATGGCGGCGTTATTCACAATCTGCTGGTAGTTGGCCTGGTCGGAACGCTCTGTCAACGTCGCGATGATGTTGTTGGCTTGCGCTGCGCGATTGCGAATAGGGATCGTAAGGTTGATGGCCGCGTTGTATTCGGGGTAAGCGCCGGTAAACTGCTGGTTCAGGGATGTCGCAAGGCCTGTGAAAACCTGGGGCGGAGGGGTGCAGGTTGTCGCGGGTGGCACGGGCGTGCAGGTGGGCACCCGGGAGTTGCCCGAAAGCCCTTCCGTGGCGTACTCTCCGGACAACGTCAAAATGGGCAACAGCGCATTTTTCGTCGCGCGGACGTTGATGTCATCTCCCTTGATGATGAGCGAAGCCTGTACAACGTCAGGGCGCTTCATCACGGCTTCCTTGATCAAGTCATCCAGGGGAATTTTTTCGACTTCGGGCGGCGCCACGTCCGCCGTATCGGTGGGGATAATTTCGACATTGCGCAAAATCGGGGCGTTCGGATCCTTGGCGATCAAATTTAAAAGTGTGAGCTGATCCTGCAGGACCGTGGTTTGCGCAACGATGAGAGCTTGCTGCGCCGTCGCGAGCTGCGCCTCGGCCTGGACGATCTCGAGGGGGGCGAGAGTCCCGACGTCCACTTGCTTTTTGTTGTCGCTGTAAGTCTTGTCCGCAAGCGCGATTTCTTGGCGCGCCACGTCCACGTTCCCGCGCGCAAAAACAAGTTCCCAGTATGCGTTGCCGACCGCGGTGATCGAAGTAATCACCTGTTGGGTGAGGGTCTGGTCGGCGATGCTCCTATTCACCTTGGCGATGCGGATGAAACGCTCATTGGGCAGCAGGCCAAAACCGTTCAACAGTTGCTGGCTGGCGGTGAAGATAAAGTTGGACTGCACAAACGGGTCGAAGAACGTGGCCGTACTCGATGAGGACCCGCGAACGTTGTTGAAGGACGCCGAGAAAGAAGTGCCCGTGTGAAAAGCCTGGCTGTACTGCAGGTCTCCAGTCGTCGTATGCGCATTCAAAGTGGAAAACGTTCCGAACGACGAGGATCCGCCGGTCCCGGCGGTGAGCGGGTTATTCACGGGAATCGTCCGCTGGTCCATGCTGAAAGTCGAAACAACTTGGGGATCGAAGCTCAATGACGGGATGGTACCCAGCGCGCCTACCGGCCCCGAAGTTGTGCCCCCGCCGCTCAGGGTATGGAGAATGCTGGCCTCGGCGATCCATGGAACGTACCTTTCGATCACGATGGACAGATTGTTCAGGAGGGCGAGATCCACGGCGTCTTGAAGACTCAGGCTGAGCTTGCCGCCGCTGACCATTTGCTCGATGTGCGGCGCATTCGTCAGGACGGGTTCCGGGATCGCCGTCTGTGTGTAGGGGGCAATGATATTGGGCCACCATCGCTTGCCATACGTAAAATCCTGATTAGAAACCGGGATAGCGCGATTAGCAGGTTGCGGCTGCGCGGGCGGGGCGGATCCTCCCTGTTGCGGGGCCTGTTGCTGGGCAAAGGCGGGCGCCAGGGCCATCAGTGCGGCCAGAGTTACGGCAAGTGAAACTCGGCAGAGCCTTCCGATCATTTTTGGTTATCCTCTCGGTACAGCAATCCATAATTTTTCATTCAGTGAAATGATGGTTTAAGATGGCTATCTGGGTGAAACGTCCGCCAAGGCTGATTTGTTTCAAGTATTTTGCGTGTGATTCCCGGCAAACTCAAGAGACACGATCTCCAAGCCGTATTCGGCCAAGCCCATGCCTTTGACTCCGCGACGATTCCTCTTTTTTTGCGCACCCACGCCGGGCCGGCCTTCCGCGCGTCCGAGTATTGGACGCGAGAAATAGCCGAAGGTCAAGGGCCTAAGCTTATTTTTCGGCGCGTGTTCGGCGAGGGTTTGTCTGCTTCCTTGACAACTGTTTTGTAGACCGATAGTCTTGGCGCGCGATGAGAACCGACGCGGCCATTCAAATCTTCGAGGATGTGGGCGCTATCCGCCACGGCCACTTCGAGTTGACCTCGGGCCTGCATAGCGGGACGTACGTGCAATGCGCGCTCGTGCTGCAATATCCGAAGTACGCGGAACAACTGGGGCGGGCGCTCGCTGCTGAGTTCATGGATTTGCGGGTGGATTGCGTCGCGTCTCCCGCACTGGGCGGGCTCATCATCGGCCACGAAGTAGCGCGAGCGATTCCTCCGCGTGCGGACGGCAAACCGGTTCGCGCAATTTTCGTGGAACGCGATTCGCTCGGAACTTTGACGTTGCGGCGGGGATTTCGAGTCGAACCCGACGAGCACGTCCTGGTCGTGGAAGACGTCTGGACGACAGGCGGGTCGACGTGCGAAACGATTCGCGTGCTGGAGGAAGCGGGCGCGCGCGTGGTCGCCGCCGGCGCGCTGATCGACCGCAGCGGCGGGAAAATCGAATTGCCGGTCCGCACCGAAGCCCTGGTCGATCTCAAGATCGAGAGCTACGACGCGGCGGAATGTCCTCTTTGTCGCAACGGGGAAGTCGCCATGAAACCCGGCAGCCGTTTTGCCCGTTCGGGCGGATAATGCGAATGGAATCCACAGATCAACACGGATAAATAAAACACAAGAAAATCCAAGAAAAAGGCATACTCTGTCCAGAGTACTCGTCACAGGATAATAAACATAAAATTCACCAGTTGGTACTGATCCGTTTGCGACCCTCGCGCCCCTTCCCGGATGGTTTCGAACGATTGATTTTTCTCTTAAGTGCTGCCTTTTCTTATCTGTGTTCATCTGTGTGCATCTGTGGTTTCATGGCCTTTCTTCGAATCCATGCGCAATCTTAAATTCACCATCGCCTACGACGGCACGGATTTTAGCGGCTGGCAGGCCCAGCCCGGCCAAGTCACGGTGCAGGGCGCGCTGACTGACGTGCTCGAAAGACTGACGCAGCGGCGGCTGATTGTTTACGCCGCGGGGCGGACCGATGCGGGAGTGCACGCGGCGGGGCAGGTCGTGAATTTCAGGACACAATCGCCGATGACGACCGGAGAGTTTCAGCACGCATTCAATTCCTTGCTGCCACCTTCGATCCGCGTGAATTCCGCGGAGGAAGTTAGCCCGGATTTTCACTCGCGCTGGGACGCGCTGGCGAAGACCTACCGGTTCCGAATTTTTCGCGGGCGCGTGGTTCCGCCATTCCTGTGGAAATACGTGCAGCACGATCCATACGAATTGAATTTCGACGCGCTGGCCGAAGCGGCCGGCCTTTTCACCGGCGAACATGACTTTACATCGTTTGCCGCTTCGACTGGTTCGGAGGAAGACGACCGCGACCGGACGACGGTCCGAACGATTTACCGTTCCGAATGGCTGCGCGTTCCAAACCCCAATACCAACGATTCCGCGGAGGAATGGATTTACGTGGTTCGCGGAAGATCCTTCATGCGCCACATGGTGAGGAAGATGGTCGGAACGTTGGTGGAAATTGGACGCGGGAGAATCGAGGCTTCCATGATCCCGGATTTGTTCGCGCTGCGCGATCGCTCGAAATGCGGCCCGACGATGCCGCCGCACGGTCTGTGCCTCGACAGTGTGGAATATCCCGACCCGGCGAATTCGCTGGGTCCGCCGAAGTAGCGCGGGCTTAACAGGCCGCGGAAAAACTCAAACCTCTGTTATTCTGAACGGAGCGAAGAATCTCTCCTTGTTTCTTTTCTTATAGTTAAATCCAAGAGAGATTCTTCGCTCCGCTCAGAATGACAGAACGGTGCAATTTTTCGGCAGCCTGTTCAGCCTGTGGATTTTCATTGCTCAAGCAAAGTCAAAATCCACAAGCTAAAGCATGCGCCACTTGAAGTCGTGCCACTAAAGTCGCGCTTGGTAACAAAGGAACGCTTCGAGTAAGATACATTCGAGATACGAAGGAAACGATTCCAAGCGTGCATCTCGATCAGAGAGGGGAACCGACGAATGGCCGAGGAGACGACACCGCAAGGAACTTCGCCTGCAGCAGCACCTCCGGCGCCTCCCGCAGTTCCGCCAGCAGCAGCGGCGGTTCCTGCCGCGGCCGAGGCCGCCCCGCCGGAACAGAAGATCAAGGTGCGCAAACCCAGGCAACGCTCCTGCGATGAGAAGGACGCCAAGGGAAAACTTTGCGCCGGCCATCTCAAGCGCTGGTACGACTATCCCAAGGAAGTGGAAGCCAAAATCGGGAAAGACGCGGAGATTTACCGCTGCGAATTTTGCAAAACGCTGTATAAGCCTGACCCGAAGCAAATGCCCCACAGTTTCACGCTGCGGTATTAACAGCGCGATTCAGAAGCAACTCGGCGGGTCCCGGCTTCAGCCGCGACCTTCGGGGTGCCGGGAATTGGGTTTCAGCCCGTGACGCTTCAGGGCCTAAAGGCCAACTGCGGAGCGGCTTGGCGTCGGACCTAAAGGTCCGACCCACAAGGCGATACGTGGCTCTTATGGGGGAAAGTTGGCTGTACTGGCTGTGGAAAAAACAGTTTATTTTGTCATTCCGAGCGAAGCGAGGAATCTCTCCTCGGTTTAAATTTAAGAAAAGAAAGAGGGGTTCCTCGCTTCGCTCGGAATGACAAAATGGTTTAGGCGCTTTTACTTCAGCCTGTGTAGACAGATGTATCCATGCGGAATTGCCGACCACATTTTCCGGAGAGGCATGAAATTGTCGAACCGTCGCGGCAGTGAGGCAGGCAGAAACGATCCCTCCAAGATGAGGGCCGATGCGCGCGCGGCCGAGTGAGCCGTGAGACGCGTCCTTATTCTACTTACGGTGGGAGTGGCGTTGACTTCGTTCCTACAAAATTTTTCGCGCAAGGCGGCCGCTTCGGACATGCAAAGCGATCCCCGCGTCGCGCGCGTGCTGGAAATTCTGCGCGGCGGCTCGAACGCCGCGACCGAGGAACAAGTTCGCATCACGGAAATTCCCGCGCCTCCCTTTCAGGAAAATGTTCGCGCCGCATACATGAAAAAATTGTTCGCTTCCACGGGCTTGCACGTGGAGATCGATGATATTGGAAATGTCATAGGCGAATACCCCGGATCATCGCCGGAGATTGTCATGCTGACGGCGCATCTGGACACCGTTTTCCCCGCGGGCACCGATGTGCGCGTGAAGCGCGAAGGCGGCAGGCTGCTCGCCCCGGGAATTTCCGATAACGGCACGGGCCTTGTGGCGCTCGTCGCACTGTCCAAGGCTTTTCACGAGGCGAAAATTAAAACCAGCAAGACGATTTTATTCGTGGCGGACGTGGGCGAGGAAGGCGAGGGAAATCTTCGCGGGATGCGCGCGCTGGCGGAGGCCTACAAGAAACATCTGAAATATGTTCTGGCGCTGGACGGCTCGTCGACCGAGTACGTGACGACGGCCGCGCTGGCTTCCCGCCGGGTCGAAATCACCATCACCGGGCCGGGCGGGCACAGCTGGTCGGATTTCGGCGCGCCAAATCCGATTCATGCGATGGGGCGGGGAATTGGGCGGTTCGTTACGGCGCGAGTGCCGGAATCGCCGCGGACGAGTTTCAACATCGGAGAGATCGAAGGCGGCACCTCGGTGAATTCCATTCCGGCGAGCGCGCACATGAAGGTGGATTTGCGCTCCGAATCGGAAACCGAACTCGCCGTCGATCGAAGGCCTTTTGCGCGACGCGGTCAAGGCCGGCATTGACGAGGAAATGTCCGCGGCGCGGGAACGCGGCATGGCGGGCAGCGCCAATTTGCTGAATTTGAAAATCAATGTTCTGGGAGTCAGGCCGGCGGGCGAACTCGCCGAGAATTCGCCTCTGCTCGCCGCCCTGCTTGCGGCCGACAACCAGCTTGGAAACCGTTCACGCCGCGAGCGGTCTTCCACCGACGCGAATATTCCGCTCTCGCTGGGAATTCAGGCCATATCGCTTGGCGCGGGCGGAAGAAGCGGCGGCGCGCACACGCTCGAAGAATGGTACGACCCCGCGGGCCGCGAACTCGGATTGCAGCGCGTCGCGTTAACTGTGCTCGGTGTCGCGGGCCTGGAACCGTAAGAGGTTCCGTGGTTCGGGTGCCGCATCCTTGCGGGTTGTGCAAGGGTGCGAATTTTCGGACGGGATTCCCTCCACGCCCAGTTAAGTCCCATCGCCTCTAAAACAGTCTGCTGAACGACTCAAATATTTGTCATTCCGAGGCGCGCCGCGCGCCGAGGAATCTCTCTGGTCCTGGGATTCAAACAAAGAGAGATTCCTCGCTTCGCTCGGAATGACAAAATAAATTCTTTTTTCCGCGCAGCCTGGAAAGTCAAAAACCGCACCCTTTGAAACCCACAAAGGTTGCGGCACCCCATTCTTGCTTGTTATTTCGACTGTTGACTGACTTTAGGTGTTAAACGTCGGCGGAAAAACCTTTACTGCTGGCCGCGAAATTCAACCACTTGTATTTCTCCGTCCCAGGGTCTTTCCGGAACGAGGAAGTAGGAAATTCGCGCGGTGCGGCCGCGAAGGCCCGGGCAAGTGGTCCCTTTTGCGGGAGCGGCCGAGCCTGCGGCTTTGAACGATATTTTATCGAGATTGTCCGCGTGCAGCTTCATGGTGATGGTTTGCGATTTCAGAGTGACCTGGACTTGCGGTGCGCTCGCGCAGTTTACCTCGGCGATTGTCCCCACCATCGAGTACATTGTGGAAGATTGGGAAGAGGAGAACAGGGGAGGGACAGGCGCTCGTGGCGGCTCCGGCTTTGGTGCTGCAGCAATAGTAGTGGTCGGGGCGGGCTTCGCATCCGGTTCTGTTTTGCGTTCGATCCGCAGACCTGAATCGGAAGTTGTCTTTGCGGGCACGGGGCTCGCGGAGGAAGGCGCACCGGGAGGCGGCGGTGGCGCCGATCGCACGGCGAGTCCGCCTGTTCTGTCGGCCCTGGGCCGATCACCGGCAGTTCCCTGAGCGCGCGCAGCGGCCGTCCTCGCCTCCTCGGGATGGCTGATGCGATCCTGAATCGCCGCGAGCTGCGATTGGTAACTACCTTCTCCGGGCGCAAGTGCCGCTGCGCGCCGCGCGTCGGCCAGGGCCTTCTGAAGAGTCTCATCGCGCTGCGAATAGATCATGGCCAGATAATTCCATGCGGGAGCGAAATCAGCGTTCAGCGAAACGCTCTTTTCAAATGGAGCGGCAGCCCCGGCGGGGACGCTCCCTTTGCCGGCCTGAGCCAAAGCCACGAGTCCCTGTCCGTAATAGTTGAGCGCGTCATTCGGATCCAGTTGCACAGCGCGGTCGAAATGCTTTTGCGCCTCGTCCAGGTCGTCCCGCTTCAGCAGCAGGAATCCGAGGCTCTGCTCGGCCTCGGCAAGGGTGGGCTGGTTCATGATGGCGTCGTTCAGCTTATCCTCTGCGTCCTCGCTTCTGCCGCGCTGGGCCAGGAAATCGGCCATGCGCGCATCAATTTCAGGCGCGGTAAGCGTGCGTGGAGAACTGGCGGATTCGTTGCCGCCGGAGACGGGAATTTCGGCCGGAGGTCCGCTGACATTTTTGACGAAGGCATCGAGTTTTGTTTGCAGCTGGTTCAAATCGCCGAAGGCGTCGCGCGCGGCTTGCAGCTGATCCGTTCCGCTCTGGACAGCGGTGACATACTGTTCCATGGCCTTGGTCCCTGCGAATTGCGAATCGCTGATCAGAAGGTGCAACAGCACGCGCGACTCGGCGAAATACACCGACTGTTTGTTTCCCGGGCTGTAATAAGGCGACGCCCGATTCACGCGCAGAACGAGATCAAGCGGGAGAAGCGGGCTCTCAAACAGGACGCTCAGATCCTCGGGATCGGGCCTTTCCAGCCGAATGCCGCGATCGTTGAAAGTAATATTGCCGTAGACCGTGGAGTAACCCTCTTCGAGCCAGGGAGGCAAACTGCGGTAGCTGTGTTTCAAAACGTCGCGCGCGTAATTCTGAAAAATGTCCATGTAAGGAAAGTGGCCCGAGGCATTTGCGCGGACCAGGATGTAGTTCTTATCCCGCCCAAAAAGGAAGATGCCCGGCGGCTGTTCGTGATTTTTGTCGTAGGGAAATTCGGGCGCCATGCGGGCAAAGGATTTGGCGTCCCTGGAGGCGAGGATGCGAATGGGGATTCCGTTGCCGATCCGCGAATTCGGCATGGTGGCATGGAAGACGCGGTCGAGCGACTCGAACATATCGGCAAAGTGGCGGGCGGTCTTTTCGCCGCCGTCGCTGGCCACGATAAAATGGGCCGTGCGAACCTCGACCCAAGGCTCGATCTTCTCTTTCTTTTCCTTTTCCGGCTTTTTTTCCTTGTCCTTGTCATCCGCGGCGCGCGCAGCGGGGCAGAGGAGTGCCGTGAGGAGAATCAGGGCCGAGAGGGTGGCCCCAGTTCGGACGAAATAACGCAGTGAGCCAATCATGCTGTTTGACAACGCGCGAGATCCCCAACAGTTTACCAGACAAGCCTCCCGGCGAGCGCCGGATTCATCTTTCATGCGATTCCAACGCGGGCGCGCAGGTTGCCTTTGCAGCGCGGGATCAATAGACTCGAACACTCCATGAGACCTGTTTCGGAAAAAATTGGCTCGCGCGCGCGGTTCCCATTCTTTGGACGGACTTTGCACATCCGATGAGCCTCCGGTTCAAAGCTCATTGCGCTCTCCTGGCTTGCTGCTTCTTCTGGGGCGTGACCTTCGTAGTGGTGAAGGACGCCCTCGTCGATATTTCCGTTTTCGGATATCTGGCGGCGCGTTTTGTGCTGGGCGCGCTGCCGATGATCTGGATTTACCGAAACGATCTTCGGAAAATGACGCGCGAGGAGGCGTTGGCGGGTATTCACGTTGGACTTTTCATGTTCGGCGGCTACGCGTTCCAAACCGCGGGAATTGCGCGGACGACCGCCTCGAAATCCGCTTTCATCACCGGAATCAGCGTCGTGTTCGTTCCCATTTTCCTGGCCTTGTTCTGGCGGAGAAAAATCAGCGCGTGGGCCTGGATGGGGGCCGCAGCTTCCTTCGTGGGATTGTACTATCTCACAGTGCCCGAGCAGGGATTGACCGACCTGAATCGCGGGGATTTGCTGGTGCTGGTTTGCGCGGTGCTCTACGCGTTTCAAATTATTTTCATCGCGCGCTACACGGGAAAATATTCGCTGGGTGCGTTGAGTTGTCTGCAGGTGATTCTTGCGGGGACGCTTTCTTCGATCGCCGTGCCCATCCTAAACGTGACGCGATGGGAGCCTTTTTTTGTCCGCTTCACATTTCAGATGGAGTTTGGCGTGCTCGTCACGGCGATTTTCACGACTGCGCTCGCCTATCCGCTTCTCGTTTGGGGGCAGCGGCACACGACCGCTACGAATACGGCGCTGATTCTCACCGGCGAGCCCGTTTTCGCGGCGATCACTTCCTACATCGTGCTGCATGAACGGCTGGGGGCCAGGGCCCTCGCGGGGGCAGTGCTGATCCTGGGCGGGATCGTGGTTGGTGAATTGAAAGGCGGTTCGGCTGACGCGGGAAGCGCGCAGAATGTACCGAGCGCTCCCGCGGATTGAACATCTCGGCGTGAGAACGCAATATGGCGAGATTTTGTAGCGCCCGCCTTCAGGCGGGCATCTTCTTGACTCCAAAGTGCCCGCCTGAAGGCGGGCGCTGCATGAACCTCGGCCGGCTTTTCACGCGAATGACAGGGCGCTCATTTACGCCTTCGGTGCGTATTTTGCGTCCACTGGAGAATACATCGTGGCGCTTGGCCGGCGGGCGTTTTCGTATTCGGCGATTTTGGCTTCGTGTTTCAGCGTGAGGCCGATTTCGTCGAGTCCTTCGAGAAGGATGTGCTTGCGGAATTCGTCGATCTCGAAGCGGTAATTTAGCCCAGCCGCGTCTGTGATCGTTTGTGCGGGCAAATCAACTGTCAGGGAATAGCCCTCCTGGCTTTCCGCTCGACGGAAGAGTTCATCGATCTGCGATTCCGGAAGAATCACGGGGAGAAGCCCGCTCATAAAACAGTTGCTGTAAAAAATGTCGGCATAATTCGGCGCGAGGATGACTCGAAAGCCGTAATCGGCGATGGCCCATGGGGCATGTTCACGGCTTGAACCGCAACCAAATCCAGCGCGCGCAAGCAGCACGGACGCTCCCTTATAGCGCGGCCAGTTCAGGATGAAATCCGGATTGGGCTTATCGCCCGGCAGGTAGCGCCAGTCGTAGAACAGGACCCTGCCGTATCCCTGCTTTGTTTGCAGCTTCAGAAATTGCTTCGGGACCATTTGGTCGGTGTCCACGTTGACGCGGTCAAAGGGTAAAACTAATCCGGTGTGTTTCGAGAATGGCTGCATTTATTTTCCGCTCCTAGTGGAGCATGCTTTAGCTTGTGGTTCCTGGGCCTTGCTTGGACTAAAAAGCCACAAGCTAAAGCATGCGCTACTCCGGCGCCTCCACGTTCCAATCGCGCACATCCACGAAATGTCCCGCAATCGCCGCCGCTGCCGCCATGATGGGGCTGACCAGGTGCGTGCGGCTGTCCTTGCCCTGGCGGCCTTCGAAATTCCGGTTCGAAGTGCTGGCGGCGCGTTCGCCTGGGAGAAGTATGTCAGGATTCATGCCGAGGCACATGCTGCATCCGGCATCGCGCCATTCGAATCCTGCGGCGAGGAAAATTTTGTCCAGCCCTTCGGCCTCCGCCTTCGCCTTGATGGGCATCGAGCCGGGCACGACGAGCGCTCCTTTAAGGTTTTTCGAAATGTGTTTGCCGGCAACCACGCGGGCCGCGGCGCGCAGATCGTTGATGCGCGAATTCGTGCAGGAACCGATGAAGACGCGATCCACGGGTACGTCCACCAGCGCCGTGCCCGGTTTAAGGTCCATGTACTTCAGCGCGCGGGCGGCCGCCTTCTGGTCGTCGGGATCGCTGAATGATCCGGGATCGGGTACCCGGCCTGTGACGCCCGTAACCATTCCCGGGTTTGTTCCCCAGGTGACTTGCGGCGCGAGGGAGGAAGCATCTAGCTCGACCGTGATGTCAAACTTCGCTCCGGAATCGGTGACGAGAGCCTTCCAGGTTTCGACCGCTTCTTGAAACTCTTTGCCGCGCGGGACGTAGGGACGCCCATCGAGATAGGCGAACGTCGTGTCGTCCGGCGCGATCATGCCGGCTCGGGCCCCGCCTTCGATGGACATGTTGCATACGGTCATGCGGCCGTCCATGGAGAGCGCGCGGATTGCTTCTCCTGCATATTCGATGACGTGGCCCGCGCCGCCGCCGATGCCGATCTTTCCGATGATGGCGAGGATGATGTCCTTGCCGGAAACGCCTTTGTTGCGTTTTCCGTTGACCACAATGTGCATGGTCTTGGATTCGTACTGCTGCATGCATTGCGTGGCCAGCACGTGTTCGACTTCACTTGTGCCGATGCCGAAGGAGAGTGTGCCGAATGCGCCGTGCGTCGAGGTGTGGCTGTCGCCGCAAACGATGGTCTGCCCGGGCTGCGTGAGACCGAGTTCAGGGCCGATCACGTGCACGATGCCCTGGTTGTGGCTGAACATATCGAACAGCGTGATGCCCGATTCGCGGCAACTGCGTTCGAGGGCGTCAAATTGTCCGCCCGCGGCTGTATCCAGAATCGGCAGATTGCGGTCCTTGGTCGGGACGGAATGGTCCATGACGGCGAAGGTCAGGTCGGGGCGGCGCACTTTGCGGCCGGCGGCCTTCAGTCCGGCAAAGGCTTGAGGGGACGTGACTTCATGGGTGAGATGACGATCAATGTAAATCAGCGAAGGCTCGCCGGGCGCCTCGCGGACGAGGTGGGACTGCCAAATTTTGCGGTACATGGTACGCGGATTCATATTTGTGCATCCTAACTCAGCAGGCCGTGGCGCGCCATCCGGCTTTTCGCAGTGCCGGCGCCCCGTCGAGTGTCATTGCATTAGCGGACGGGGACATTCTGACTCCTGATGAAGGTGTAGATCAAATTTATAATGGTTGTGAGCGCCATAAACTCCAGTTATGGAAGAAATTTGCAACCGGGGGCGGGGTGCTTGCTTCAAAGGTTTGAGGGCAAAATACTTCGCCTTGTCATTCCGTGCGAAACGGGGCATCTCTGCGCGGTTTCAAGTCCAGGGAAAGAGAGGTTCCTCGGCACGCAGCGTGCCTCGGAATGACAGGCACTATGGTTTTCGAGGGGCGGCAGAGGCGTGGTTGCTGCCTGGAAACCACCGCGCACTTCCGAGGATGCGCGGAGCGATGGAGTGAGTGGTATAATCCCCTCCGAACGAATCGGGGTAAATGGCGGAAGGGAATTGGCTGACGAGGAGTGAAGATTATGGGAATACAACTTCGAGAATTTGCCACCTGGGCGCGCAATCGCAAAATTATGGCGGCGTTCCTGGTCACTTTGACGCTGGCCATCGGAATGCTCATTGGCACGGTCATTTCCGGCCATGTCGGGGCGGCGCATCCGGCTGCCATCGGAGTGGGCGGAACGCCGCTGGCGATCCCCGATCCGGTGCAACTGTCGAGCGCCTTTGCCACCATCGTGAAACAGGTGCAGCCGGCGGTCGTGAATATTTCGACCACGCAAGTGATCGAACAAAAAGGGCAGGGCCGCGGGCGCGCAACTCCCGGCCAGCGAAATCGCGGCGGCGAACTCGGTCCACCGGATGATCAGCAGGACCAGGACCAGCAGCCTTTTCAGGATTTCTTCAACCGCTTTTTTGATTTTCCGGATCAGGGCCCGCAGGCCGAACGGAGCCTTGGATCAGGAGTGATCGTCGATAAGAAGGGCTTCGTCCTGACGAACAATCACGTCGTGGATGGGGCCACCAAGGTTCAAGTTACTCTGCAGGGGGAACAGACCCAATACACTGCAAAAATCGTGGGGATTGACGAAGAGACCGATCTGGCAATCCTGAAAATCGAAGTGGGCCACGATCTGCCCTACGCGAAACTTGGCAATTCGGAATCCGTGCAAGTGGGCGACTGGGTCCTCGCGATCGGCAATCCGTTCGGGTTCCTGCAGGGCAGCGTCACGGCTGGAATCATTAGCGCCAAGGACCGCGGCAACGTGGGCCAGCAGTTCCAACGATTCCTGCAAACCGATGCGGCAATTAATCCCGGCAATTCCGGCGGACCCCTCGTGGACATGGCCGGGCAGGTGATCGGCATCAACACCGCCATCATCACCGGCGGGCATGGCAACGAAGGCGTGGGCTTCGCTCTGCCTTCCAACACCGCCATAGGGGTCTACAACCAGATTGTCACCAGCGGCAAAGTCACTCGCGGCTCGATTGGGGTGAGCTTTACGGAAACGCAGGGCAGCAATCCCATCGTTCTGAAGGAACTCGGCGCAACCTACGGGATCGTTTTGCAGCGCGTTGAAGCCGGCAGCCCCGCGGAAAAGGCGGGCCTGCAATCGGGAGACGTGGTGACCAGCGTGAACGGGAAGCCGGTTCATACGGGCAGCGATCTGGTAAATCCGATTGCCTCGACCCCCATCGGCAATTCCGTCCGCGTCACTTACCTGCGAGACAAGAAAGAACACGAAGCCTCCATCACCGTTGCGGATCGCACCAAGATTTTCCCGGACCGCACCGCGAATGGCGGCGGCAATGAAAATGGACCGACGCCGGCCGAGTTTGGCCTTCGCCTCGAAGACCTCGGAACCGACCGGGCGCGCCGCTCGGGATACGAGAACATGAAGGGCGCCCTCGTCACCGCAGTCGATCCGGCGAGCTTTGCCGAAGACATCGGCTTTGCCCGCGGCGACGTCATCGCCGAAGTCAACCGCACCGCCGTGAATTCGGTGGCCGAGTATCGCAAGGCTGTTTCGGGCTTGAAAGCGGGGCAGGATGTCCTGTTCAAAGTTCTGAGGCGGTCGGGGAGCGACCAGTTCGACACGGTGTATCTCGCCGGCGCCGTTCCGGCTCCCGAGCAGTAACGCCGGTCGAAGACTGCCGGTGACAGAAAGGCTTATTTTGTTATTCCGAGCGAAGCGAGGAATCTCTCCTCGGTTTAGATCGACGGAAAGAGAGATTCCTCGGCGCGCGGCGTGCCTCGGAATGACAAAACGGTTGGTTCTTTTCAGGCAGACAGCTGAACGATGAGCAAACTACCTTTGGTGTACATACTCGGGGCCGCGCTTCTGGTGAGCGCGGCCCCCGCAGTGTCCGGGGCAGGCCGCCCGGGCGCGGCGCAGACGTCTTCCAGTTCCACAACCGCCAAGAAAAAGAAAAAAACCGCTTCTTCGAAATCCAAAAGAAAATCCCGCGTAAAGTCGCAGGCCGCCCCTACACCCGACCGTATCAAGGAAATTCAGACCGCCCTCCAGAAAGACGGCTCCTACGAAGGCGAGCCAACGGGGAAGTGGGACGCCGCAACGGTTGACGCGATGAAAAAGTATCAGGACAAAATTGGCGTCAGCCCAACAGGGAAAATCGATGCGGTCTCGCTCAACAAGCTCGGCCTGGGTGCTGAAACCGCGGGGAAGGGCGCTCCGGTCCCGGCTGCGTCTTCTCTGGCAAAACCTGCCGATCCATCCGCACAGCAGTAATAATTCCCACACATTTTCGCAGATTCCAGGCGCTTCAGAGTATGTGCGGATGCTCTAGACCGGCACGTATTTGTAGCGCCCGCCTTCAGGCGGGCACACTTGGACCAAGCGGATGCCCGTCCGCCGCGGCGGACGGGCGCTACATTTTCCAAACATGTTGTTTCACAGATTTTTCTACCGGGTGAGTTTATTGCCGCTGATAAGCCTGCTCATGTTGATGCCCATTTTCCAGGAGACGGTGCCGAAAGCGAAACTCACGCTGCGCGTGTATCCCGCGGATAGATTCAGGTAAGGCTTTGGGCTGTAAGTAAGCCCTGCGGTGACGCCGTAGTCGTGGTTGATGGAGGCGGGTCCCTTCGTCAGGTGATTGACTTCCCACACTCTGCCGTCCTGCCCGCCGGAGCCCGTCGCGCCGTAGACTACGTCCCGGCTGAAGATCGTTTGCGTCCCCCATGGCGCAATATCGTATTCGGAGACATGCAGACTGAGCGCGCGGGGCAAATCCACATACACGCCGACTTCCAGGTGAGCCAGGTAGCCAAACGACGTGAAAGGGCGGTGGAAGTAGGGCGTGTCCGTAATGGTATTCGCCATACCGGCGTCTATGTAGGGTGTGAAGATGGCGAAAGTTTGATCGAGGTGATTGTTCCAATCCAATGTGGCATGCCCGGTGCCGAAACCTCTGTCCGGGTAGCCGGTGGGCGCTGCGGCGGTCAGCGCCATGCTGTAGTTGTAGAGGGTGTTATTCCAGGAAGATCCCAACGTCAAAAACGCGTCGCCGATGCCCGTGCTGATCATGGACTGGCCGGGGAAAATAGAGCGGTCAAAATAGACGGGGATTCCCGCGCCCACGCTGAAACGCCCGAAATGATAATTCATCGATGAATTTAAGACTGTCTCAGTGCCGCTGGAGCCTGTGCTGCCCTCAAAGGATTCGTTCCAATCAATAAAATTTGCAACCTTCCCGGAGGGCAGGCTTAAACCTTGCGCGGAAGCGCTTAGAGCACCGGCCAGAATCAGGATGGCTAAATGCGCGCATTTCGCAGCTTTGATAATTTGCATCTGTCGAGGCAGCTCTCCAGGGAATTTTCACTTCGCCGGCGCTATTGCATTTTCCTTTCCTGCCGGAACCCTACGAACCACGGACCATCATTGAAAGAAATTTTATCAAGGAGGGGACGCCGCCGAAGCAAATTGGTTGAGTTTGAATAGTCAACTGGTAACCCATAACTTCGCATCCTGGCAGCTCTTCGGCGGGTTGACAAATGGGTATTTACATTCTGCGGGAGGCACGGTAACGAATAGCGGCGCCACAAAGAGCTTTAAGGGGGTAATGAGCCTACGCGAAGACTTGAAATCGCCCCCTTCTTGTAGCGCCCGCCTTCAGGCGGGCACTTTGGAGTCAAAAAGATGCCCGCCTGAAGGCAGGCGCTACATGAACTAGAGACAATTTCACTCGAACTACCGGGCACCGGCGGCCTCATGAGAAGTGCTGGCTACGCCGTAACGGTCCACTCGTGCATGGGATGCGCCCGCCCGCAGTCCAAACAGCCGGTCGTGGGGAACTGGGTCGAGCAGTGCGGGCAGACTGCCTGGGTTTGAAATGTGTCGAAGGATTTCGCGCATTTCGAGCAGCGCCAGTATTCGCCCAATGGAGGCGACGTCCTGCAGGATGGGCAAAAATACCCGCTGTGACGCGGCAATTTTGCGAGACGCAGCAAGGCGCGCGCCTGCTGCAGCCCCCTCCAGCAATTCATCAAAATGAAAGCGCAGATTACTCCAAACCAGACGGATTGAAATCGCAGGGCGAGGATGATGAGGCCGGCCGCTCCAAGGAAACCGACAACCGTGGCCGCCATCAAACTGCGGGCGCGTCCCATGACAAACCACAGCAGGGATCGTAGAATCTGGCCGCCATCGAGGGGATAGATGGGCAGGATGTTGAAGAACAGCAGGCCCAGGTTGATATAGGCGACCGAACGGCCCAGCAGGTAGGCGTTCGGCATGGTCTGATCCATACCAAGTAATCGCATCGAGCGTCCGACGACCATCAAGACCGGAACCAGGGCCACGTTCACCAGCGGGCCGGCGGCGATGCTCCAAAGTGTAGCCCCAGGCCGCTGGGGCGGATTCACATAGGCGACGCCGCCGAGAGGCCACAAGACAATTTGGTTCGCGATTCCGCCAACCTGGCGGCAGGCCAGGGCGTGGCCGAATTCATGAAGCATCACGATCAAGAATAGGGCCAGATACTCCAGCACATTCCACAGGACCGAGGAATAGGCCCGCTGCCGCCCGCCGATTTCGTAAGCCGCCACCAAGAACCACGACCAATGCAAAGACAAATCGATTCCGTTGAACCGGAATAAGCGGATCGCGTTTTGGCGGATGCCATTCATTCACATGACCTGGGAAATTGCGCGTCTCTTACTTCAGTTGGTGCTGACCGGTTTCGTCGCGGTGCTTCTTCAGATATTCCATGAACGGTGTTCCACCGGTTCCGACGGCATGCGGGTTCTTCGCGTCGGTTTGAGCTTGCTGGAATATGTACGTCGCCGCGTACTCGAAATGAAGGGAACGAAAGTTTTCCAGCGCCTCCACGCAGGCATTGTAAGCGGAGGTCAGGGCGCGGCGGCCGGCCCGTTGAGCAAAGGGGCGCACCGAGGAACGCTTTTCCAGCGCCTCAATGAAGGCGCGATGCGCGGGGGGCATGTAATTGCGCATCTCCTGGAGATACGTTTTCAGGACATCTTCCTTGTGTCCCACGCCGAGCGTCGCATCGAGCGCGGGAACAATTGAGCTCTGGGCCCCGGTTTCGCCGCGGAATTGTTGAGGACGCCCACCGTAGGCTTCGACGCCTTCGTAGATGACGCCCTCGGGAAGGTCGGGATGATTTTTCCACCCGTGAATGTAGGGCCGAACGCGGTGGTAATAGATAAAGGGCTCGCACCATTCGGGCATTCTGCGGAGCGTAGCGTGCATGCTGCGCAGCGATGATTCCACTTGCAGGAGCAGAGCTTCCAGGCGCTCTCCGTCGCCCTCTTCCGCGGCATCGAGACACCCGGCCAAGGCGGCCATCGCTGGGCCGGCTTTCCGCTCAATCTCGACGTGAATCAGAATGAACCACTCTTCATCAATGCCGCCGAGAAAGTTTTGGATCAGGGCCAGGTTGCCGCATTCGATTTCACGGGAAGGGTCGAAACGGAAGTAGTTGTGGAGCGCATAACTGCTGTAACTGAGCACCGGAGGCCGGCCCAGGCTCTCTGCAACCCGCTGCCAGGGTGTGGCTAGCACGGCAGGCAGGATCGTTGCGGGCCGAGATCCTCCCCAGACGTAAGCATGCCCCAAATAGCTTAGAAGAAGCATCGCCCGCTCGCGTTCGCGAGTGTCATTGATCGAATCCACCGGAAAAGGCGGAAGATCCGCAATCCGCGCGCGAAGTTGATCGGAAGCGAGCAGCTTCGGCAAAGCTAGAGCCAGTTCTTCCCAGGCGTCGAAGGCTCCAGGGAGACGCTTCAACGGATCTTGCTGGGGAAGAAAACCGCGCTCGTGATTAAGCTCGGGAACGGCAAGAGAGGTTGTCATGCATGAAATTCCTAATCCCGCTTGGTGGCCGAGCGTTCAAACAGGAAGGGCTCGACTCTTGGGTTCTTACAGAATACCGAATTCTGCAGGAGGCGAATAACGCCATCTGCGGTGTCGGTGTTGTGGCAGGCAACAAGTTCGACTTTCACGACATTGCCTGAAGGCGCCGGCCAAACCCGGATTGCAATTTTCTCCAGCCTCTGGTCCCTGGAGAGAGGGCCTGTTATCATGCCGACACACGGGCGAATCACTATGGAATCGACATGTTTGACGGGTTCTAGAGCCTCTGCTAGATTGAATTGCCACGCGGAAATTATTCCGCCGCGATGTTGGTGAAACGATTTGCCAACCCTAGCTTTGCAGAAACGCCTCAATCGACCGCAGGAGGCAACATGACGACCAGCGCCGTTTCCAGAAGCCATAAAAACTTCATCAACGGGGAGTGGGTGGGAGCGCGCCACGGCAGCACGTTCGAGAACCGCAACCCGGCCAACACGGGCGAACTCGTGGGGATTTTTCCGTCCTCGACGCAGGAGGATGTGAATGATGCGGTGGACGCGGCCAAAGCCGCATTCAAGCAATGGCGCCTGTTTCCCGCGCCGCGCCGCGCGGAAATTTTGTATCGCGCCGCCGAGACCCTCGTGAAGCGCAAGGAAGACCTGGCCCGCGACATGACCCGCGAAATGGGCAAGCCGCTGTCGGAAACGCGCGGGGACGTCCAGGAAGCCATCGATATGACGTATTACATGGCGGGCGAAGGGCGCAGGCTCTTCGGCCAAACCGTTCCGTCGGAGCTTCCCAATAAATTTGCGATGTCGGTGCGCGATCCGCTGGGCGTCGTGGGGATGATCACGCCGTGGAATTTTCCGATGGCGATTCCCTCATGGAAAATCATGCCGGCGCTGATTTGCGGGAACACCGTGGTGATCAAACCGGCCGAGGATACTCCGCTTTCCACCTACAACCTGGTTCAGATCCTGATTGAATCGGGCTTGCCCGCGGGAGTCCTGAATATCGTGACCGGCATGGGGCCGGATGCGGGTGCGCCGCTGGTTACGCATCCGGGCGTCGCGGCAGTAAGTTTCACTGGATCGACCGATACGGGGCGCATCGTGAACCAGGCGTGCGCGCCGTTGTTCAAGCCGTGCCATCTCGAAATGGGCGGCAAGAACATTATGATCGTCATGGATGACGCTAACCTGGAACTCGCGGTGGAAGGCGCGGTCTGGGGCGGCTTTGGAACGAGTGGGCAGCGTTGCACGGCGGCCAGCAGGGTCGCGGTGCACACGAAAATTTACCGCGAATTTCTGAATCTCTTTGCGGCGCGGACCCGGGCGCTAAGACTCGGAGATGGTCTCGATCCGGATACGGATGTCGGGCCCGTGGTGAATGAGACGCAACTGCTCACGGTGATGAAATACGTCGAGATCGGAAAAAACGAGGGCGCGCGCCTGGTGGTGGGCGGACACCGCGCGGAATCCGGAGATTTGGGGCGCGGATGGTTTCACGAACCCACGATATTTGCCGACGCGGATCCCAAGATGACGATTGCGCAGGAGGAAATCTTCGGCCCGGTCGTGGCTATGATTCCGTTTTCCTCGATGGACGAGGCGATTGAGATCGCCAATAATGTGAAATATGGCCTGTCGGCCTCCATCTACACGCGCAATGTAAATCAAGCGTACCGGGCGATGCGCGATCTTGAAACCGGCATTGTCTATGTGAACGCGCCGACGATCGGTGCGGAAATCCAGCTTCCGTTCGGCGGGACGAAAGGGACCGGCAACGGTCATCGCGAAGCCGGGACCGCGGCCATCGATTTTTATTCGGAATGGAAAACCTTGTACGTCGATTATTCCGACCGATTGCAGCGCGCGCAGATCGATTCTTGATGTCCGCCAAATGTTCCCAGGCACTCCCACATAGCACATCGTGTAGTTGTCCAATTTGACGTGACTGCCTGCAGCGCATAAAATCATTGCAGTAGTGTTACAGTGGTGTGTGGTGTAGCTGATGTCCGACCAAGCGCCCAATAACGAACGTAACCGGCAGATTCTTTCCGCCATCGTGCGCGCGTACATTGAATCCGGCGAGCCGGTCTCTTCCCGGTCGATTTCGCGGCGGCATGTGGAATCGCTAAGCCCTGCAACGATTCGAAATGTAATGTCGGACCTCGAAGAGCAAGGCTTTTTGTATCAGCCACATACATCAGCGGGACGGGTGCCGACGGCGACGGCTTACCGGTTTTTTGCGCAGCAAATTGTTTCGAGGGCCACGCTGAGCCCGGAAGATGAGGACAGGATTCGAAGCGAGTTCGCCGGCGCCACGACGGGGGAGGAAATTGCCGAGCGCGCCGGACACGTGCTGGCGGAAATCTCGAAAGGGCTTGGGATTGTTGTTTCGCCTCCGATCTCGAAGACCGTGCTGGAACATATCCGCTTCGTTCTGCTGCCGGATGGGCGCATTGTGGTCGTTCTGGTTTCGACGGGCGGCAATACGCGGGACAAGGTAATTCGCCCCGAGCAGGCGTTCAATCAGCGGGACCTCGATCACACCGCGGAATATTTGAACCATCATTACACGGGATTTTTGCTGGAGGCGATCCGCGCGGACCTGCTCACCAGGCTGGCCAAGGAAGAAGAGCAATACGCTTTGCTGGCGCGCAATGCGCTCGTTCTGTGCGATCCGGGGATGCTTGGGCAGGGTTCAGCGCAGCGAGTTTACATAGAGGGTACGGCGCAAATGGCGGCCGCGCCTGAATTCAACGATCAATCCCAATTGCGGGATGTGCTGGCGGCGATCGAGGAGAAGCACAGGATCATCGCTCTCCTGGCGAATTGCATCGATACGCCGGACCCGGTGCTCGTGCAGATTGGCGTCAAGGGGATGGACCGCGCGGGCGAACATCTGGCGCTGATCAGCGCCCCGTATTCATTTCAGGACCAATCGCAGGGGACCGTGGGCGTGCTGGGCCCCATGCGCATGCAGTATGAGCGCGCGATTACGGCTGTTGCGTTTGTCGCTCGCGCATTCAGCGAGACCTTGGATCGGAGTTAGTCGCCGTGGCGGAAGCTAAACGCGAAGAAGAAAAAGTGATTTCCATCGATGGCGCTCGGGTCGAGCGCGAAGCCGATTCGTCCCACCCTGCGGGCGATCCGCCCTCTGGAGATCCTCCGGAGGGAGGCGAGACTTCTTTGGCCGCGGAATTCCAGAAGCTCAAGGCTGAGAAGGAAGAGCTTTTGCAAACGATGATTCGCCGGCAGGCCGATTTCGAGAATTTTCGGAAGCGAACCGAGCGAGATCGTCATGAAGAAGGCCGGCGCGGCGTCGAGCGGCTGGTCCTCGACCTGATTCCCGTGCTGGATGGTTTCGATCGGGCGCTGCTGGCGCACGACGATCCGGCCTATGAAGAATACCGCAAGGGAATCACGCTGATCCGCAAGCAGCTCTGGGATGCGATCGCCAAGCACGGCGTGCAGCGCATCGAGGCGGCGGGGAAATTGTTCGACCCGCACCAGCACCAGGCGATCGAGCGTCTGGAATCCGAAGAGTTTCCGGACGGCTTCATCGTCGCCGTATTTCAGGACGGCTATACGTTTCACGGGCGCGTACTGCGGCCCGCGATTGTGCGCGTCGCCGTGCATCCCGGAAAAAGCGAGAACTCCCCCACCTATGATAATTAGGCCGAACAAAAGGTCCCGCCGATGAGCGAAAAGCGCGACTGCTATGAAATTCTCGGAGTGCCGAAAAGCGCCAACGCGGATGAGGTGAAGTCCGCCTACCGCAAGGCGGCGCTGAAGTGGCATCCGGACCGCAATCCGAACGCCAAGCAGGGTGCGGAGGAAAAATTCCGCGAGGCCACGGAAGCGTATTCCGTTCTTTCCGATCCGCAAAAGCGAGCCGCCTATGACCGCTTTGGCTACGCGGGCCTGTCCCGCGGCGGATTCGACGGCGGCGTCAATCAAACCATCTTCGATGAATTTCAGGATATTTTCGGGGACTTCTTTGGATTCGAGGACATCTTCGGCGGGCGGCGCGGCGGCCGGGGACGTTCGCAGCGCGGGGCGGATCTTCGCTACGACATGAAATTATCTTTTGAGGAAGCTGCCGCTGGGGTAAATACAAAAATCCGCATCCCGCGCCTGGAATTTTGCGAAGTCTGCAACGGGACAGGCGCCAAAGCAGGCACGGGCGTGGTGGCCTGCGTCACGTGCGGCGGCCGGGGACAGATCCATTACCAGCAGGGCTTCTTCACCATTTCGCGCACCTGCCCGGATTGCCGCGGCGCCGGGCAGATCGTCCGGGAAGTGTGCCCCGATTGCCGCGGCAAGGGCCGCCTCGAGCGCAGCCGCACCATCGATCTGAGGATTCCCCCGGGGGTCGATTCGAATACGCGCCTGCGAGTCCCCGGCGAAGGCGAGCCCGGCGGCAACAACGGTCCCGCGGGCGACCTGTACGTCGTGCTGGATGTCAAACCCCACCCGTATTTCGAACGCAGGGATGCGGACCTGTACTGCACCGTGCCGGTTTCCATCGTTCAAGCCGCGCTCGGGACGGAAATTGTGGTGCCGGGACTGAACGGGGAAGAAACCGTAAAGATTCCCGAAGGGACGCAGACCGGGGAAATCATCCGCCTAAAAGGAAAAGGCATGCCCGACCCGCACGGCGGAGGCAAGGGCGACCTTTACGTGAACATTCATGTCGAGGTCCCCACGAAACTGACGCGCGAGCAGCGCCGATTGTTCGAACAGCTTGGCGCCACGCTGCCCGTTGAAAACCGCCCCGCTCACCGCGATTCTTCGCTGTTCGAAAAGGTCAAAGACATCTTCGGCTAAATTTACCGCTCGCTCTCCGCGGCCCTCCGGTTTTCCTCTGTGTTCTCTGTGGTGAGGTTTCTTTGAAGGACGTTCAAATCTCAACACAGAGGACACCGAGAAAGGCGGAGGACGCGGAGAGGTATCTATTACTGGACACCCAACGCGGTCATAAATACATCTCGAAATCTTAAATTGTCGGCGTCAATTGCGACCTGGGCGTTGGCGCGGCGATTCTTCGCTTTACTTTCCATCGTGCGACCTTCTTCGCCCGGTTTGTCGCTCATTTCAATCGCAAGCAGGCTGAAAGTTACGACCGCGGGATTGGCCAGAGCGACCGCCGCGAGCGGATCGCGCGCAAAGTAGTATCCCTGGCGAATCATTTCGCGGTCCGTGGCGAGCACCTCCGCAACGAAAGTTGCAAGCGGCGTGCTGGCGCGCGACTTGAATTGCTCAAAGAGCGCCATGTCCAAGGGAACTTGTTGAGTCGCGTCGAGCGGCACGAGGCGAATCGGCGCGCCGGAACTGAACACGATTTTCGCCGCAGCGGGATCGATGAACATATTCCACTCGGCGTACACGTTGTCCGTCTTGAAAAATCCGCCGTCGCCCAAATCCCCCGACTCACGCACGGCGCCGCCCAGGATTACAAGTTGGTGGCCGGTACGACCTGCTCTCGGGGAGTGTGAAAACACCTCGGCGAGATTCGTAAGCGGGCCGAGGGCGAGCACTTGCACAGGGTGAGCGGCATCCTGGAGACGCTTGAGAAGATAGTCCGCGGCGCTGCGCGGGTCGGCGTCATGCGCAGGCTCGGGAAGATTGATCCCCGGGAGTTCGTCGGAAGACTTGCGCCACTCCGCGGGAAATTCCTCGGACCCGGAAAGCGGGGTTTCCCGGCCCAAAAAAACGGGGATGTCGTTCCGGCCTGCAAGCGCGAGCAGGCGCAGGACATTTCTTCCTCCCGAGGGCACGTGGGCCATGCCGTTGACGATGGTGATGGCCTCGACATGGATATCGGGGCGGCACAACAGGAAAGCGATGGCCATCAAGTCATCCGGTCCTGCGTCGGTATCGATGATCACGGCGCGGCGAAGAGGGGAAGGGCGCGGCGACGTTTGAGCGCCGGCTTGCGCCGCATAAAAGAGCGTGAAAATGGCCAGGAAGAAAGCGAACAAGGCCGCGGACAGCGGGGCGCGGGCTGGCTGGGCGCGCGATGCCATCGGATTGATATAACATAGCGGCGCATGCGAAGGCGATTCTTTGTGGAAAAATTTGGCGCGGGCTCCGCGACTCTCCGCGGGGAGACGGCGCACCATTTGGGGCGGGTGCTGCGTGCGGAGACCGGACAATTGTATGAACTGAGCGACGGCGAGACTTTGTGGCTTGCGCGGACAGAGAATGTGGGGCGGGATGAGGTCCACTTCTCGCTCGTCGAGCAAATGGCGGCTCCGGTCGCGGCCGTACGGATCGAGTTGCTTCTGGCGATCGTGAAGTTCGACCGGTTTGAGTGGGCGCTTGAAAAAGCTACGGAGCTCGGCGCGGAGGAAATCGTACCGCTCGCGGCGGAGCGGAGTGAAAAAGGGTTGATTGCGGCGGCAGGGAAGCGCGCGGAACGGTGGAAGAGAATCCTCACGGAATCCGCGCAGCAGGCGCGGCGCTTGCGTATCCCCACGTTGCGTGAAGCATCGAAACCCGGCGAGGCGTTTCGCGCCTCGGCGGCCACAATAAAGTTGTTGTTCTCCGAACGAGCGGGTGCGCGGCCGCTGCGTGAAGTACTCGAACCTCTAGCCTCGCGCCATGGCGACAACGAGGGCGCTTGCGTGGCCGTCGCGATCGGCCCCGAAGGCGGATGGACCGAAGCGGAATTCGCGGCGGCGGGCGGTTGCGGATTCTTGGAGGCCGCTCTGGGGACGAATATTTTGCGCACGGAGACGGCGGTGTGCGCGGCGCTCGCCGCAGTACAATATGCATGCGGGGCGTTTCGGCCCGTCAACCGTGACGATTCAATAGCGAACAAGTCGTAACCGATTCACGCAGCATATTTCCAGGTGCTGGGCAGAGACGATTTTTGTGGCGCATGCTTTAGCTTGTGGGGTTTTGGCCTTGCAATTGTAAACCTCCACAAGCTAAAGCATGCGCCACTGTAACCCGGTGAACCCTTGAGTGAAAAATCGAATGCGGAGTGGAATGCGAACCTGTATGACGCGAAGCATGACTTCGTTTGGAAATATGGGGCCGACGTGGTTTCGCTGCTGGATCCGCGCCCGGGCGAACGCATTCTGGATCTTGGATGCGGGACGGGGCATTTGACCGGGCAGATCGCGGAGTCCGGAGCGCTGGTTACCGGCGTGGACCGCTCCGCGGAGATGGTGGCTTCGGCAAGGGCGGCGTATCCAAATTTACGATTTGAAATTTCAGATGCCAGGCAGCTTACGTTTCGGGAAGAGTTCGACGCGGTTTTCTCGAATGCCACGCTGCACTGGATCCATGAGCCTGAACTCGTCCTGCAGGGCGTGTGGAGGGCGCTGCGCGCTGGCGGAAGATTTGTCGCGGAACTTGGGGGCAAGGGGAATATTCGCGCGATGCAGGAGGCGTTTGATCTTGCGCTGGTGGAACTCGGAGCGGCCAAGGCCGGGGAAGTGAATCCGTGGTATTACCCGAGCGTGAGCGAATACTCGACCCTCGCGGAAAGGAACGGCTTTGAGGTGCGCTTTATCACGCTGTTCGACCGGCCTACGGGGCTTGCGGATGGGGCGGCGGGAATGAGGAATTGGATCAGCATGTTTGGAGCGGAGTATCTGGCGAAGGCAGGGGAAGCCGGACGCGAGGAATTTTTTCGCATTGCGGAAGATGTGCTGCGCCCCCAATTATTTCGCGATGGGCAATGGTGGGCTGATTACAGGAGGCTGCGGTTGGTGGCTTACAAAACGGAGTGAGCGTTTAGTGGCGCGGGCTTTAGCCTGCGAGGGTTCGCACTTGGCTCAACCAAAACCTCCACAAGCTAAAGCATGCGCCACTTTTACCTCCAGCTTTCGATTGCCTTTCTTTGGAGCGACTCGGGGGGATATTCCAGGAGCTCCAGCCTGACGCCGTTGGGCTCGATCATGTTGGTCAAGGGGGCTTTTGTCGCGGCGGACCTGGGGTTATCCAATTTCACGCCTCGTTCGCGCAATATCGTGACGGTTTTATTCAGGTCGTCGGACCAGAGGCCGACGTGTGAGAAGCCGACAGGGCGATCCGCGGTGGCGGGGGCCAGCTCGAGGAACGTGTCGCTATTGATTTGCAGGTAGGCGAGCGTGGGCTTGCCGTCCTTGTCTTTTAGGGAGAATGCTTCGCGGAAGCCCATTGTCTTGGTGAAAAAGTTCATGGACTCGTCGAAATCCTTTGTGTAGATCCCGAAGTGATTCAGGCGCAGGCCAACCGATTTATCCTGCGGCGCGGAGCCGGGTTGCGTCGCGAAAATTCCGAAGACGGCTCCCGCCAGAAATAGCATCAATCCGCGCATCCAACGCATGTGAACCTCCAAGACCTGCCGATTTCGTCCCCTCGGGCCATTGTGTGCAAAACTCCTACGGGAATCTATCACAAACTCGTTCCCGTGGGACTGGCGCGGGACCGAGGAGCATGGTATAAATTTAATTGTTATCTACCGCAAGGACATGGAGCCGAACGCCGAAATCAGCACGACTGTCGCGCCCGGAGCGGCGCAACCGCTGCGGCGCGAACTCCGGAGTTGGGGGCGCGATCTGGTCATCGCGCTCAGCCTCGCTATCGTTATCATCATTTTCTTTTACCAGCCGGTGAAAGTCGAAGGCACCAGCATGACGCCCCTGATCTCCGATCAGGAGCGGATTTTCATCAACAAGTTTGTTTACCGGTTTGAGCCGATTGAACGAGGCGATGTCGTTGTTTTCTGGTATCCTCTGGACCGCTCGAAGTCGTTCATCAAGCGCGTCGTCGGATTGCCGGAGGACACGGTCGAGATTCGCGACGGGCAGGTGTATCTGAACAGCAAGGCCCTGATGGAGCCGTACATTCCGCCGGAAGCGGACGATTTCGGGACGTACCCGCCCACGCAGATTCCCAAGGGTGAGTATTTTGTGATGGGGGATCACCGCACCAGCTCAAATGACTCGCGGATTTTCGGGCCGGTGCCGCGAAAGTTTATCTACGGCAAGGCTGTGTTCGCATACTGGCCGGTTGATCACTTCGGTTCGATCCCGGTTTTTGCCGAAACATTGAAGTAGAAAGTGCAATTCAATTTTGTCATTCCGTTCATGGAGAACGTTCTCGGTGAACCGAGCGGAGCGAGGAATCTCTCTTGATTTTCTCGCGAGTAAACCACGGAGAGATTCCTCGCTCCGCTCGGAATGACAAAAAGGTGTGGGGACTTTTAAGGGTGTGGGACTTTTTTCGCAACCTGTGAAGCCTGCAAAAGATTAGAGAGGGTCCACTGTCAGAAACGGAAGCTCGGAAAGGCATTCTTGCGCTCGAAGATGGGCGCATTTTTCATGGCCGCGCCGCTGGGGCAATCACCCGGCGGGGCGGCGAAGTCGTTTTTAATACCAGCCTTACGGGATATCAGGAAGTCTTCACCGACCCGAGTTACGCGGGGCAGATTGTCTGCCTGACGTATCCTCACATCGGAAATGTTGGGACCAACGCCGATGATGAGGAGTCATTGCGCCCGCACATCGAATCGCTCATCGTCAGGGAATTTTCAGCGGTCGCTTCCAACTGGCGCTCGGGCGAATCCGCGCAAAATTATCTGGTGCGGCACAACATTCCGGTTCTATGGGATGTGGACACGCGCGCGCTCGTCCTGCATATTCGGAAAATGGGAGCGCTGCGCGGTGTTGTCTCGACGGATGGCACGCCGGCGGAAATTTTACTCGCGGAAGCGCGGGCCTTGCCTTCAATGGCGGGACTCGAGCTGGCCAGCCGCGTTTCCTCCGAGCGGCAATACGGCTGGGACAAGGGTTCTATCGAATTGACCGCTTCCCCCTGGAATGAATCGATGGGCGAGGCGCAATCCGCCGGGGAAATGCAGAAATTTCGGGTGGTGGCCTACGATTACGGGATTAAACAAAATATTCTCCGGCTGCTGGTCGATCACAATTGCGAAGTGATCGTGCTCCCCGCGAAGACGTCGGCGGAAGATGCGCTGGCGCTGAAGCCCGACGGCGTTTTCCTCTCGAACGGGCCGGGCGATCCGGAGCCCGCCACGTACGCGATTGAGTCGATTCGCAATTTGCTTGGCCGAGTGCCGGTTTTTGGAATTTGCCTCGGGCACCAGCTTTGCGGCCTTGCGCTTGGCGGAAAAACCTTTAAGCTGCGTTTCGGGCACCACGGCTCGAATCATCCGGTGAAAAATCTGATGACGGAGCAGGTCGAGATCACGGCGCAAAATCACGGATTTTGCGTGGACCCGGATTCGCTGCCGTCGAGTGAAGTCGAAGTCACGCATTTGAATTTGAATGACCACACGAATGAAGGGCTGCGGCACCGCACGCTGCCGCTGTTTTCCGTGCAGTATCACCCCGAGGCGTCCCCCGGGCCGCACGACTCGCACTACCTGTTCCGGCAATTCACGGACACCATGAAAAACTGGAAACTTTCCGGCGCACTGCGGCGCGGACAGGCCAAGGCCTAACCGCACATGCCCAAGCGCGCGGACATCAAGAAAATCATGATTATCGGCTCCGGCCCGATTGTAATCGGGCAGGCGTGCGAGTTTGACTACTCAGGGACGCAGGCGTGCAAGGCGCTGCGGAGTGAGGGGTATGAAGTCGTTCTGGTGAACTCGAATCCGGCGACGATCATGACCGACCCGGAAATCGCCGACCGTACCTACATCGAGCCTCTCACCAAAGAATATCTCGAAAAAATTATCGCCGTGGAGAGGCCGCAGGCGCTCTTGCCGACCGTGGGCGGGCAAACCGCCCTGAATCTCGCCGTGGAGCTTGCCGAGGGGGGCATCCTCGAAAAATATGGTGTCGAGTTGATTGGCGCGTCGCTGCGCGCGATCAAAGTCGCCGAGGACCGGCTGTGGTTCAAGGACGCGATTCGCAAAGTGGGGCTGGATGTTCCGGCATCGGCGCTCGTGAACAATGTGCAGGATGGGCTGAAGCTCGCCGACCAGCTCGGCTACCCCGTGGTGATCCGGCCATCGTTCACTCTGGGCGGGACGGGCGGATCGATCGCCTACAATCGCGAGGAATTTTCGGAAGCCATCGCGCACGCGCTCGATTCGAGCCCGGTGCATGAAGCGCTGGTCGAAGAATCGGTGCTGGGGTGGAAGGAATACGAACTCGAAGTGATGCGCGATTATCGCGACAACTTCGTGGTCATCTGCACGATCGAAAACTTCGATCCCATGGGCGTGCACACGGGGGATTCGATCACCGTGGCGCCCGCACAGACGCTGACGGACAAGGAATACCAGCGCATGCGTGACGCGGCGGCGGCGATCATCCGCGAAGTCGGCGTCGAGACGGGAGGGTCGAATATTCAGTTCGCCATTGATCCCGCGACGGGGCGGATGATTGTGATCGAGATGAACCCGCGCGTGTCGCGCAGCTCGGCGCTAGCGTCGAAGGCCACCGGATTCCCCATCGCCAAAATCGCGGCGCTGCTGGCGGTGGGCATGACACTCGACGAAATTCCTAACGACATTACGAAGAGAACGCCTTCGTGCTTCGAGCCTACGATTGATTACGTCGTCGTGAAAATTCCGAAATGGCAATTCGAGAAATTTCACGGCGCCGATTCCACGCTTGGCACGCAGATGAAGTCGGTCGGCGAGGTCATGGCCATTGGCCGTACGTTCAAGGAGGCTCTGCAAAAGGGCATCCGGTCGCTGGAGCCGAGTTCGCCGTGGCGCGCGCCGGCCGATACGCCAGTGTCTCTCTTGCGCGAAAAAATCGCGACGCCCCGGCCGGACCGCATTCACTGGCTTTTCGTCGCGCTGGAACGCGGAATCTCCGCAAAAGAAGCGGTCGAGCTGACCAAGATCGATCCGTGGTTCATCGAGCAGTTGCAGGAAATTATTGCGGTCAATAAGAGGCTCGCTTCCGTGACGGTGGAAACGGTGCCCGAGGATTTGCTGCGCGAGGGAAAACGCATTGGCACGAGCGACGAGCAGCTTGCGCAAATGTGGAAGACCACTCCCGCGGCCGTCCGCCATCGCCGCGCCAAGGCGCATATTTCGCCCGTGTTCAAGCGCGTCGATACCTGCGCGGCGGAATTCGAGTCTTTCACACCGTACATGTATTCGACGTACGAGGATGAAGATGAGTCCGAGCCGACCGACCGGCCGAAAATCGCCATCCTGGGCAGCGGCCCGAACCGCATCGGGCAGGGAATTGAGTTCGATTACTGCTGTTGTCACGCCTCGTTCGCGCTGCGCGAGGACGGCTACGAAACCATCATGATCAATTGCAATCCGGAGACGGTTTCGACGGACTATGACACGTCGGACCGCCTCTACTTCGAGCCACTCACGCTCGAGGATGTGCTCTCCGTCGTCGATCGCGAGAAGCCGCAGGGAGTGATCGTGCAGTTCGGCGGGCAGACTCCGCTGAACCTGGCCTTGGAATTGAAGCGCAACGGCGTGCCCATCATCGGCACGGCGCCCGAATCCATCGACCTGGCGGAAGATCGCAGGCGTTTCGGCCGCTTGCTCGACGAATTGAAAATTCCGCAGCCTAAAAACGGCACGGCGCTCGTGCCCGAGGAAGCGGCGCGCGTGGCGAGCGAAATCGGTTTCCCCGTGCTGGTGCGGCCGAGCTATGTGCTGGGCGGACGCGCGATGGTGATCGCCTACGATTTGAATACGGTGCAGGAATATGTGGCCCAGGCGGCGCTGATGGGTCCCGCGCGGCCGGTGCTGATCGACCAATTTCTGGAAGAGGCGACCGAAGTGGATGTGGACGCGCTGGCCGACGGCGACGATGTGATCATAGGCGGCGTGATGGAACACATCGAGGAGGCCGGCGTGCACTCAGGAGATTCTTCCTGCGTGTTGCCTCCGGTGAGCCTGTCGCCTTCGGTGCTGGCCAGGATCCGCGATTACACGAAGCGCCTGGCCAAGGCGCTGCAGGTCGTCGGCTTGATGAACGTGCAGTATGCGATCCAGCGGGACACCGTGTACGTGCTTGAGGTGAATCCGCGCGCTTCGCGCACCGTGCCGTTCGTCAGCAAGGCGACGGGAGTGCCGCTGGCGAAAGTCGCGGCCAGGCTGATGGCGGGCCGAAAACTTCGCGACATGAATCTTCCCGCTGTCGTGACGGACGGCGTCGCGGAAATTTCCGTGCGCGATTATTACTCCGTGAAATCTCCCGTTTTTCCTTTCAACAAATTTCGAGGCGTGGACACCATTCTGGGTCCCGAGATGCGCTCGACCGGCGAAGTAATGGGCGTGGCCAAAAGCTATGGCCAGGCGTTTGCCAAGGCGCAACTGGCCGCGAGCCAGCGCCTGCCCCGCAAGGGTTCCATCTTTTTAAGTGTGAGCGACCATGACAAGCGCCACGTCGCGCCGCTGGCGAAGGAACTGCACGCGCTCGGTTTCCGGCTGATCGCCACGCGCGGCACGGCCGCGGCGCTCGAAGCAGCGGGAGTTCCTGCTGAACCGGTTTACAAAGTCAACGAAGGACGGCCGAATATCGTGGACCTGGTGAAGACCGGCAAGGTGGATATGGTCATCAACACGCCGCTCGGCCGCGAATCTTTTTACGACGAGAAATCCATCCGGCGCGCGGCCATTCGCTACAACATTCCCTGCATCACCACGCTATCGGCCGCCAATGCCGCCGCCCGCGGAATCCGCGCGCTCGTCGAGCAAACCTTGGAAGTTTCGCCGCTGCAGGCGCTTCACGACAAGAAGGCCGCAGCGCCGTAGCTGCCTCCGGCGGGGATTGAGATTTTGGCAGCACAGGCACTCTTGCCTGTGCGGGTTTGACGATCGCCGATATTAGAGGATTCACTGGAAACAGCGAACACCGCACAGGCAAGAGTGCCTGTGCTACTCGGGCCTCCGGCCGAATTTTTTGCCTGAATCCGAACGATTTCCGCGTCATCAGATGTTTTTTGCGCTTGCGCCAAGCCGGATTGCTGTGCGGACATAAGGATGGAAAGCCCCATGGAGTGTAGTTGGATCTCAGCGGCCGAATTGCCTGACGCCAGCCGCCTTTATTCCACATTCCTTTCTAATTTCTCCCGCGTTTCCGAATTCTATGCCCATCCTCCTAATGCAAAAGGAATTGAGCAAGCCGCCGCCGAGATTCACCTTGAGGACTCCGTCCGCCGCGCCGTTGTGGAAGTCCTGAGGAAGCAGAACCAAATTTTCGGCGGGGACGATGCGACGACGGGAAATCTGAACCGGCTTCGCGATGGCGCGGTTGCCGTCGTAACCGGGCAGCAGGTCGGATTGTTTGGCGGGCCCGCGTACAGCATTTACAAGGCGCTAACGGCCGTGCACGTGGCGCGCGGATTAAACGAACGCGGCATGAACGCCGTCCCTGTTTTTTGGCTGGCAACAGAGGACCACGATCTCGCGGAAGTGGACCACTGTTTTCTGCCCAAGCGCGGCGGCTTCGAGCGTTTCGATCTGGCGACTTCCGGCCTGGCCGACAGTCGCGTCGGCGACATTTTCCTGGGCGAAGCTGTCCGTGGGCTTACGGCCCAGGTGGCCTCGCTCCTGGATGGACCGCGGGCAGAAGATGTCGGCAAGTGGATTACCGAATGTTACGCGCCCCAAGAGTCCTTCGGGTCGTCGTTCGGGAAGCTGATGACGCGCATCTTTGCCGGACGCGGCCTGATTTTTCTCGATCCGATGTCGCCGGAACTGCACCGTTTGTCCCTGCCCACGATGCTGCGCGCGGTGAAAGAGCATAAAGCGCTCGCCGGCGAACTCGTGGAGCGGTCCGGAGCCCTCGAAAAAGCGGGCTTCCACGCGCAGGTTAAAGTTTCTGAGCAAGGCACGCTTGTTTTCCGTATCGTGGATGGGCAAAGGCTTGCGCTTCGTGTGTCCAATGGCGGATTGGCCGCCGGGAGCAAAACGGAATCGATCGACGAAACGCTGAGGGCCGGGGAAGAGCACCCGGAAGATTTCAGTCCCAGCGCCCTGCTTCGCCCCGTGATTCAGGACACGCTGCTGCCGACGGTTGCCTATATTGCCGGTCCGGCCGAGGTGGCCTACCACGCGCAGACATCGTTGATTTACAAAAAGCTTCTCGGGCGTGCGCCCGCCATATTGCCCCGCGCGAGCTTTACGCTCGTGCCGTCTCACGTCTCCAACTTGCTGAAGAAATACAATCTCGACGCGCGGGAAATTCTTCAGGGGCGCCACAAACTCCGCGGGCGCCTCGAGGCGGAGGCCCTGCCGCAAGCGCTCACGGCGGGGTTTGATGATGGAGAGAAAACGATCAAAGCGATCGTCGAGAGTCTGCGCGGGCCCCTCGCGAAACTGGATCAAACGCTCGTCGGCGCGCTCGACACCGCATCCGAGAAAATGCTTTTTCAGTTTTCCGGGCTGCGCGCGAAGGCCGGGCGCGCCGAGGGTTTTCGCACCGGCGTCTTGAACACGCACGAGAACGAGATTGCCAGCTGGCTATTTCCGAACAATGCGCTGCAAGAGCGTTCCTTCGGATTGCTCACTTTTCTGGCCGCGGAGGGAACGGAACTTCTGGATCATCTCGATGCCCACATCAAATCGGGCACAGGCGAACATTGCTTCCTCTTCCTTCCCCCCGCCGCCAAATAGGCTCGGTCTCTGTAGCGCCCGCCTTCAGGCGGGCATTGTGGACCTACGACCATGCCCGCCTGAAGGCGGGCGCTACACCGTTTCAAATCGGCACCCATTCCTTCATGTATTTTTCGCATCAAGATCACTAGAATGGCGACGGTACCGGGAGTGTGCGATTATGCTGGCGTGGTAAGATTTTCGATCGTTGGCTATTATGGAAGCTTATGAGGGGAGGAATGGCGAATGAAACTTACTCCTGGAAAGCGCAAGGGACTCGAAGCCGTATCGAACGCAGGTGGCGTGATCGCCGCGGCGGCCATGGATCAGCGCGGCTCGCTGAAGAGCGCGATCGCCAAAGACAAGGGCATCGATAAGAAAGCCGTGACGCAGCAGATGATGGAAGAGTTCAAAGAAGCGGTTTCCCGCGTTCTGACTCCTTACGCCACCGCCATTTTGCTTGACCCAGAGTACGGTCTCTCGGCGGCGAAAGTGCGCGCCAAAAATGCGGGCTTGCTGCTGGCCTACGAGAACAGCGGTTATGACAACACGCAGCCCGGGCGCCTTCCCGACTTGCTCGATCATTATTCGGTGCGCCGCCTGGTGGCCGACGGCGCCGATTGCATCAAGATTCTTCTTTACTACACGCCGTTCGATTCGGCGGAAATTAATGATGTGAAGCACGCCTGGGTCGAGCGCATCGGCGCGGAATGCGTGGCGGCCGACGTTCCGTTTTTCCTGGAATTCGTGGGGTACGAAGAAGGCGTGGACGAAAAAGGCCTGGAATTCGCGAAGAGAAAACCGGAAGTGGTGACGACCAGTATGGCGGAATTCAGCAAGCCTCAGTACGCGGTGGACGTGCTCAAAGTTGAGGTTCCGGTGACGATGGCATTCGTCCAAGGGACGCGATCCTGCAAGGGCGATTTCGCCTACACCCGCGATGAAGCGAAGGACCATTTCCGAAAAGCCGCTGCGGTGGCGAAGAAGCCGTTCATCTATCTCTCGGCCGGCGTGAGCAATGACACGTTCAGCGAAACTCTCGATTTGGCCTCCGAAACCGGAGTCAATTTTTCAGGCGTGCTGTGCGGCCGGGCTACGTGGAAGGACGGGATGCCGGTCTACGCCAAGCAAGGCATCAAGGCGCTCGAGGATTGGTTGAATGATCAGGGCGTGAAAAACATCAAGAACGTCAATGGCCGGCTGACCGCGGCCAAGCCGTGGTTTTCTTTTTACGGCGTCTCCTCGGTTTCGGCGCTGGTGTAGCGCATCGAATCGCACAGGCAGGAGTGCCTGTGCTACTAAAATCACAACGAACCCGGGGCTCCTTGTGGCGCATGCTTTAGCTTGTGGGGTTTGTCCTTGGTTACAGTTCAAACCCCACAAGCTAAAGCATGCGCCACAAGGAATACGCCGCGAAATTTTGCATCTTTTGTGAGATTTGCGGGCAAGCGGCAACACGTTCTCCTGTGCTAAATTCTACAGCTAATGACGCGGCTCGGCATATACGTGCAGGTTCCGTTCTGCCAGACGAAATGCACTTACTGCAACTTTCACACAGGTGTATTTTCAGCGGAATTGTATGCTCCGTATGCGCGGGCAGTTTGCCGCGAGATCGCCGAATTCTCGCGTTTGCGCCGGGAGAATGGAATCGCGGACGTCCCGGAAACATTCGTCGACACGGTATACTTCGGCGGCGGAACTCCCAGCCTTCTTGAACCCGCAAGCCTCGCGCAAATTAGGGACGCGATTTGCGCATCCTTCCCGTCGCGCTTCGAGGAAGTGACGCTCGAAGCCGATCCGGAAACGGTCTCTGCCGAAAAAGCGAGCGCCTGGCGGGCAGCAGGATTCAATCGCATCAGTATGGGCGTCCAATCCTTCAACGACGCGGAATTGCGCGCCGCAGGGCGGATGCACCGCCGCGCCGATGTTTTTCAGGCCGCGAAGATTCTGCGCGCCGCCGGATTCGCCAATCTCAGTTTCGATTTGATTGCCGGACTCCCGCACCAGACCGATCGCAGCTGGGAGGATTCAGTCGAACAGTTGCTGCAGCTGCGCCCCGAGCATGTGTCGATCTACATGATGGAAATTGACGAGGGAAGCCGCCTGGGACTGGAAGTCCTGCAAAGCGGCGAGCGCTATTCCGCCAGGGCGCTGCCCTCGGACGATGCCATGGCGAATTACTACGAGCACGGCTGCCGCGAGCTTGCCGCCGCAGGCTACGAACATTACGAAATTTCGAACTGGGCGCTGCCAGGATTCGAATCGCGCCACAACCTCAAGTATTGGCGGCGGCAACCGTATTTTGGGTTTGGCGCAGGGGCGCACTCTTTTAACGGCGCGCAACGCTGGGCCAATGCACACGACCCTGCTTCCTACGCGAATTCCGTCCTGCAAGGCCATTTCCCCGTCGAACAGCTCGAAGCCGTGACTGAGGTCCAGGCGCTCGAGGAAGAGCTATTCCTGGGCTTGCGGCAGCTTGCAGGGGTCGATTTAAGCGGCATCGAATCGAAGTACGGAACAAATCTTCGCCCTCGCGTGCAGGAACTCGTCGCGCAGGGCCTCGTCGAATGGGACGGCCCGCGTCTGCGTCTTTCGGCTGAACGTTTGACAGTTTCGAACGAAGTGTTCGTCCATCTTTTGGAATAACTGGAGAAGGAAACCTCATGAAATCCGCTCCCGTTTTTTCGAACGCCGCGCGCCGATGGATGCCTGGCATGCTCCTTGCGATGTTTGCGGCCTTCGCAGCGATCGCCCCCGTGGCGTACGGGCAGGCAGGGGGTTCGAAAGGGAAGGCTTCTCCCTCGGCCGGGGTATCCGGCGCGGCGCCCGGCGGCCGCCGAGGCGGAGCGATTCATTTCAAAGGCGGAGACTCGTCTTCTGGACCTGTGGATCAAGAGCGGGCGCGCTTCCTGGGTCTCCGAAAATTTTATCACGGACGATACGGAACAGATGTCGGCGGACGCCGACGCGGCCGTGAAAGCAGCTACGGCCGAGCTCGCGAACGAAGCCAAGCGTTATGAAAAGCTTCCGCTTCCGCCGGACGTGGCGCGCAAATTCATGCTCCTGAAATTGTCGGTTGATATTCCCGCGCCGCGCAATCCTGCCGCGCAGGCGGAGCTCGCTAAGATCGACGCCTCGCTCGATGCCGACTACGGAAAGGGAACGTGGTGCCCGGACGACAAGAAGGAAAACTGCAAACAGTTGCCGGACATGGAGAAAATCATAGACAACAGCCGCGACCCGAAGGAACTCCTCGCCGCGTGGGAAGGCTGGCATGCCATCGCTCCCCCCATGAGAAAGCGATATACGCGCATGGTGGAATTATCCAATCAGGGCGCGCGAGAGATGGGCTTTGCGGACGTGGGGGCGATGTGGAGGTCGGGCTACGACATGCCGCCCGATGATTTTGCGAAGGAGCTGGACCGGCTGTGGGCGCAGGTACGCCCGCTGTACGTTTCCCTGCACGCTTACGTCCGCTGGAAGCTGGCGGAGAAATACGGCAAGGACGTAGTGCGGGAGGATGAGCCGATCCCTGCGCATTTGTTGGGGAACATGTGGTCGCAGGAATGGAGCAACATTTATCCGCTCCTCGCGCCGGCAAATGCGGAATCCGGGCCGGACGTCTCCGCGGCGCTGCGCGCGAAAAACGTGGATGCCAGGGGAATGGTTCGCGATGCCGAGGGATTTTTCAAATCGCTGGGCTTCGAGCCTCTCCCGGCCTCCTTCTGGGAACGCTCGCTTTTCACCAAGCCGCGCGACCGCGACGTCGTCTGCCACGCCAGTGCCTGGAGCATCGACTTCAAGGAAGATTTGAGAGTTAAGCTCTGTCTTGAGCAGACAGCGGAGGATTTCATAACCGCCCACCATGAGCTGGGTCACAACTTCTACCAGCGCGCCTACAACATGCAGCCGCCGCTGTTTCAAAACGGCGCGAACGACGGATTTCACGAAGCGATCGGGGACACGATCGCGCTGTCGGTCACGCCGGAATATCTCAAGCAAATCGGCCTGATCGATTCCGTCCCGCCGGCGTCGGCGGACATTCCACTCCTGCTCGATCGCGCGCTCGACAAAGTGGCCTTCCTGCCTTTTGGTTTGCTCATCGACCAGTGGCGCTGGAAAGTTTTCTCCGGAGAGATCAAGCCCGCGGATTACAACAAGGCGTGGTGGGAACTCCGCCGCAAGTACCAGGGCATTGCGCCCCCAGTCGCCCGCAGCGAGGCCGATTTCGATCCTGGCGCCAAGTACCATGTAGCCGCCAATGTTCCTTATACGCGTTATTTCCTGTCCTACATTTTGCAATTCCAATTTCACCGCGCGCTGTGCAAGGAAGCAGGGTACACGGGCCCTTTAAATCGCTGCTCGATTTACGGAAATAAAGCCGCAGGGGCGAAGTTCGCGAAAATGCTGGCCATGGGCCAGAGCCGCCCATGGCCGGACGCGCTCGAAGCGCTAACGGGCCAGCGGCAAATGGATGCGACCGCCATACTCGATTATTTCGCTCCGCTGAAGAAGTGGCTTGATGAACAGAATGCAGGACACAAGGTGGGCTGGAATTAGAGCAGAAAGGATTTGGATTTCAATAAGGCCGCCCTGAAATATAAAATTGAGACGCCGCCGTTCTGCGCCGCGCGGACCGCGCCGATTCCCTACAATTCGCGCTTGGGACCCCATTTCAACCCGACGGCCCTCCTCCGCCTCAGAAAGTGCTACTGCTTGATGTATTTCTTTATTCTCTTGTTAGGTACGGCCATGGCCGCGACTGCATAGATGTTGTCACTGGCATCCACTGTTATGAATTCCGTGTCGGGATCGGGAATGAAGGCCGTGACCACTCCGTCCTTGACGCTACCGATTCGGATTCCTTTTGGCCACTCGGAAGTTCGCGGGTCAGTGTTGTCGGTAACGTAGATCATCCCCTTGTTGTCGAAAAAAATGTTGCTGGGGCGGCCGAATTGCGTCCACTGTTCAAGGAACTTGCCGTTCTGATCGAAGATCTGTATGCGGTTGTTCGCACGGTCGGCCACGAAGACCCGGCCAGTCGAATCGATGACAACGGCATGAGGCTCGCCAAATTCGCCCGGGCCAGTCCCTTTTTTCCCCCAGGCCGTGAGGAATTTGCCGTTTGGCGAAAATTTCACGATCCGATCGTTACCTTTCTGGCCATGCCCGTCCGAGACGAAAATGTCGCCATTCGCAGCGACCGCCACTCCGGAGGGGCAATTGAAAGTGTCGGGCCCATCGCCTGCGATGCCGGGCTTGCCCAGCGTCATCAACACTTTTCCCTCGGGACTGAACTTCACAACCTGATGGCCCTTTCCATCTTTTCCGTCGGCGTCGGCTATCCACACGTTGTCGTCCTTATCTACAAATAGCCCGTGAGGAAACACGAACATTTCCGCACCAAAGCTCTTGAGCAAACGGCCCGATGGATCGAACTCCAGAACCGGCGCTTCGGTCCGATCGAAGCAGGAATTTCCACCGCAGCGTTCAATAAGCCATATGTGTCCCTTGCTGTCGGTCGATAATCCAGATGACGATCCCCAGGTTCTTTCCCCTGGAAGGTCTCCCCAGGCCGGGATGATTTGGTAGGGAATGGAAGACGCTCCGGGCGCGGTTTGCGCGGAGGTCTTTACGGCAACGGTGCAGATTAAGAGAAAAACTGCGCCGAGAGCGCCAATCTCACGAAGCTTGTGGAACATGAAACCTCCCTTAAATTTGCTCCGAATTCTGGGCCCTTTGAAAGGCATAAAGGATGGGGCGCCCGCATCACCCTCTCACGAGTTACAGATGGAAAATTTTACGGAGAGCAACATTTATGCGCTACTGTTTTTTCTTTCTAGGTTCCGGCTGCGGTGAAAAATAGGGCTGATAGTATCCGGGCTTCCAGGCCGGATTTACAGGAAAAAATCCATCGCGGTTCGGCATTCTGACTTTTGGCAAAGTCATGGCATCGATTACGGCGGGTTCCTCGATGATCTCATTGCGATAGAGAAGAAATGCGGTCAGCGAGTAGACCTCGTCGGAGGTGAGCGACCCCGGGTTGTTGAAGGGCATGGCCCGGCGAATGAAATCGAAGATTGTCGTAGCGTAGGGCCAGTAGCTGCCAATCGTCTTCATGGGCTCCAGCGTCGTAAGCGAATCTTTTCCTCCCGCCAGCACTCCGTGCAGGAATTTTCCTTCCGTTGCCGTGGGTCCGTGGCATAAAGCGCATTTTTCCGCATAGATTTTTGCGCCGGCATCGGCGGTGCCGCTGCCGGGGGGTAATTCTTTTCCTTCCGGCCCGACCGAGATGTCCCAGGCTTTGATTTCCTGGTCGGTGGGAGTTCTCCCGAGGTGATATTTCGGACTTTGCGCCCATGAGGCGCCGCATGCCGCCAGGATTGCCGCTGCGAGAACGCTACACTTCCCAAATCGCATTGCGAACGCTCCCTTCAGGGGTTATCTTCCACGGTTGGCAGGCGTTGAAGTGCTGAATTCGGTTCGTCGTGGACAGCCAGTAGTCCGGTTTGACGTTCCAGAGTTTCTCGACTTCGGCCTTCGTGGGCTGCACCTCGCCCATTTCATCGGTGCAGCGGGAGAGGAGCACAACCTCCTCGCCGTTCCAATTCCAGTCAAACCGAAACCTCGTGTGGGCCTTAGGAAGAATTGGACGTTGCAGCTGCGCTTCCTTCCAATTCCGGCCGCCGTCCGTCGAAACTTCCACTTTGCGGACAGCCCCGCCGCCCGACCATGCAAGCCCTGAAATCTGATAGAAACCTTTTGCCGGGAGCGTTTGACCGCCGGAGGGATAGGTGATCACGGAATTGGGCTCGAGTTCGAATTGAAACCAGCGCGCCTTTCCATCCATTCGAAGATTCGTGTAAACCGTGCTTTCCCACTTGGTCATGTAGGGTCGATCGACGACCTTGATCCGCCGCAGATATTTCACGTTGCGCACGCCTTCCCAGCCGGGGGCCAGGAGACGTAACGGGAAACCTTGTTCGCGGCGAATCGGTTCGCCATTTTGCCCGTAGACAACCAGTGCATCATCGAGCGCCTTGGCCATGGGGATGCTGATGGAATGCTTCTTCCATTCGGCCCCTTCGGCCACCAGCCAGGTGCCTTCTTTTTTCACGCCGGCCTCTTGCAGTAGTGTCGAAAGCGGGACGCCTGTCCATTCGCTGCAGCTGGTTTTTCCGTGTGTTTCCTGGACGGTTACTGCCTTCTCCCGGTCTCCGAGGGGCAGATAGCTGCTTCCGGCGCACTGCAGAAAATGGATCCGCGAGACGGAAGGGAAGCGCTTCACTTCGTCCACCGTGAAAATCAGTGGGCGCTCCACCATCCCGTGGATCAGCAGGCGATGCTCGGCGGGGTCGATGTCGGCAACTGGGCTGCCGTGATCGACCGTGTAGTGAAGCGCTGCGGGTGTGATAATTCCCATGAAGTCCTGAAGCGGCGCGAATTCTCCCACGCGTTTGGAGGTCACAAATTTAGAACGTTCGCCGTAGGGAGGAATCACGTAGGGCGGGCCCGGAATCGGGACTTCTATTTCGCCTTTTTTTGTGGACTGGGCGGCGGCTTCCCGCATCGACCCTACGGCAGCGCCTGCAAGCAATGCGGCGCGCTTGAGAAATTTTCGCCGGCCATTCTGCTCGGAACTCATTTGAGCCTCCTACGCCGCAATGAAGTTTCGCACACTCCAGCGATAACAGGCGCAACCACAGTTCTCAGAAATTCCGATGGTGTGTGAACGATATCGCCGGCAATCCAAACTGCCTTGCCCGCCTGTGGAAGTCATGCTGTCTGCAACTCGTTATGGGATGAGGACTACTGACTCGCGCATCGTACGCTTGCCGCGATTTCGAAACAATGCATTTTCCGGCCGGACAGGGCCAAACCTTTCATCACATGACTGGCATTCTTGATTTTGTCCTGGTTTAGAGCAATGGTGCCAGAAGAAATGGGTTCGGAGGTCCGACCTTCAGGTCGGACACTCAGTTCCACAAGAGCTTGGCCTTTAGGCCCTGAAGCATTAGCTTCAGGGGCTAAAGCCCTTTTTATCCGTTGTCGAATGTCCGACCTGAAGGTCGGACCTCCTAACGACCGGAATCATTCCGACGGATTCGAAATTAGGACATGGCCGCATTTTTGCCCAGCCGCCGAGTCATAAGCTATCCGGTAAGTCTTCGGAACTTCGCGACAGCTGCAAGAAAATGACCGGCGCACGCCTGTGGTATAAAGGAATTGAGCGCTGGAATGGCGCTCTATTGCAGAGGGCATTTGGACTTCTCCTTCACCGACGAACAGCAGCAACTCCGGCGCAGTGTGCGCGAATTCGCGCAGTCGGAAATCGCCCCGCATGTAATGGAATGGGATGAGGCCTCGCAGTTTCCGTGCGAGCTGATCCCGAAGCTCGCGGAAATGGGCCTCATGGGGGTGATTTTCCCGGAGGAGTATGGCGGAGCGGGTCTCGGTTACATCGAGTATGCAACGGTCATCGAGGAACTGGCGCGCGTTGACGGCTCGATCGGGCTGATCGTCGCGGCGCACAATTCCCTGTGCACCAATCACATCTACAAATTCGGCACGCCTGAGCAGCGCAAAAACTATGTGACGCCACTGGCACAGGGAAAAAAACTCGGCTGTTGGTCGTTGACCGAACCGCAGGCGGGCTCCGACGCCGGGGGCGCGCGGACCACGGCGGTGCGCAAAGAGGGCGGCTGGATTCTTAACGGGTCGAAAACTTTTATCACCAACGGGCACTACGCGGACGTCTGCGTGGCCATGGCCTCGACCGACAAGCCAAAGGGCACGAAAGGTATCTCCGCGTTCATCGTGGAGAAGGGCAACCCCGGCTTTCGGGCAGGCAAAAAAGAAAACAAGCTGGGCATGCGCGCGAGCGACACTTCCGAGGTGATTTTCAGCGATTGCTTTGTGCCGGACGCGAACCTCCTGGGAAAAGAAGGCCTCGGGTTCGTGAATACGTTGCAGGTGCTGGACGGAGGTCGGATTTCGATTGCCGCGCTGGCGCTCGGGATGGCGCAGGGCGCTTACGAAGCAGCGGCCGGGTACGCCAAGGAAAGAAAGCAGTTTGGCAAAGCCATCAGCGAGTTTCAAGCCATCCAATTCAAGCTCGCCGACATGGCCACCGAGATTGACGCCGCGCGATGGCTGGTTTACCGCGCGGCATGGCTCGCGGACCAGAAGGGCCCGCGATTCACGAAGGAATCCAGCATGGCGAAGCTCTACGCGAGCGAAGTCGGAGTGCGCGTGGCGAACGAGGCCGTGCAGATTTTCGGCGGCTACGGATTTGTGAAGGACTATCCCGTCGAAAAGTTTTACCGGGACTGCAAGCTCTGCACCATCGGAGAAGGCACCAGCGAAATTCAACGCATGGTGATCGCCCGGCAGATTCTGGATTCGCGCTGATCGTTTTCGTGTGTGGGGCCCGCCGCGATTGTGATAACTTCCTTGCTTCGATTCAGCATGGATTTTCTACTGAGGATTCTTAATTTGGGCGCCATACATCCCAAGAAACGGAGTGCTCCTGGTGTCGTGGCGCCGGCGTCTCGCCGGCGTTTTTGCGATGGGTGGAGGCTCGAATAACCACCGGCGGGACGCCGGCGCCACAAAAAGCTATGTCCGAATCCATCGAAACTTGGGCCGAGCAAATACGCGCCGGAGATGTGCGCGCCGTTTCCCGCGCGATCACTGCAATCGAGGACCGCGACCCGCACGCGGAGGATCTGTTGCGGCGAATTTTCCCTCATACCGGGCAATCTTTTGTGATTGGAGTGACGGGGGCGCCGGGAACCGGGAAGAGCACGCTGGTCGACCGGCTGGCTGCCCATTATCGCGGCCAGGGAAATCATGTTGGAATCATCGCAGTCGATCCGACAAGTCCATACACAGGCGGCGCTATTCTGGGCGACCGCATTCGGATGCAAGGCCATTCGACCGACCCGGGCATTTTCATCCGCTCGATGGCGACCCGCGGATTCCTCGGCGGGCTCGCCCGAACGACTGGAGATGTGGCGCTGGTTCTCGACGCCGCCGGAAAGCAGTACGTTCTCATTGAAACTGTGGGCGTGGGCCAGGATGAAGTGGATATCGTGCGCCTCGCGGACTGCACACTGGTCCTGCTCGTCCCCGGCATGGGCGACGACGTGCAAAATATGAAGGCCGGGCTGATGGAGATCGCCGACATTTTCGTGTTGAATAAATCGGACCGCGAGGGCGTGGAGCGGCTGGAGGCGGAGCTGGAAGCGATGCTCCACCTCGCCCCGGAACGCGACGGATGGAAACCGTCGATTGTTCGCACCGTGGCCTCTGAAAATAAGGGCGTGGACGAACTCGCCGCAGCGATAGCCAAATACAGGGAGCGCTTCGGCCAGAGCGCGGAACGCGAGGGGCGAAAGATCGATCACTGGCGGACAAGGATTCTCGCGCTCGCCGGGGAATCTTTTTTGACTCGTGCGGTCTCCGGCGTGGATGGCGAAGCCGCGCTCGACCGGCTGGCGCGCGAAGTTGCGAATCGCGGAAAGGACCCCTACGCCGCCGTTCGCGAATTGCTCGCTCGCGCCGACGGCGCCCGGAAAAGCGCATGAAACTTGGAGACCTGGAATTCTGGCTGCTTACGGATGGCACGTTCCGGCTCGATGGCGGCGCGATGTTCGGCGTCATTCCCAAACCGATGTGGGAGAAAGTTGCGCCGGCCGATGAGCGCAATCGAATCCTGATGGCTATGAATTCGCTGCTGATTCACACGGCGGGTTTGTGGATTCTGGTCGAGACCGGGGCGGGAGACAAGTGGGACGCGAAGCGGACGGACATTTACGCGTTTGACGGGCCTCCCAGGCTTCCCGATAAACTGGCGGCGCACGGCGTTCCACCGGAAAAGATAAACATCGTCATCAACACGCATCTTCATTTCGATCATTGCGGCTGGAACACGCGCGTGGTGAATGGGGAAGCGGTTCCGCTCTTCCCCCGCGCGCGCTACGTCGTTCAACGCGGCGAATTCGATCACGCCAAATCCCCCACGGACCGCGACCGCGCCAGCTATTTTCCGGAAAATTTCATGCCCATGGAAAAAACGGGGCAATGGATGCTGCTCCCGGGTGACGCGGAAATCGTCCCCGGCGTGGAAGTGATCCGCGCGCCGGGGCATAACGCCGATATGATGTGCGCCCGCTTGACGGGCGGCGGAAAAACGGTTTTCTTTACCGCGGACTTGATCCCCACCGCTGCTCATGTCCCTTTTCCCTGGATCATGGGGTACGATTTGTACCCGCTCACGACGCTGGAAAACAAGAAGAAATGGATTACGCGGGCGGCGCGGGAGGAGTGGCTCGTTATCTTCGGACACGAGGCCAGAACGCCCTCGGGATATTTGCGCGAACGCCAGGGGAAATTCGATCTTGAACCGGTGATGATCGACGTCTAAATTCGTTTTCAAGCGAGGACATGGGAATGGCAAAGAAGAAGCAATCGGCGAAATCTGACGGCGCGGGCAAGGACGCGGTCCTTATTGGCATCATCGGCGGCAGCGGCCTCTACAGCATGCCGGGGCTCGAGAAGCCGCGCGAGATTCGCCTCAAGACGCCTTTCGGAGATCCGTCGGACGCCCTGGTCGTTGGAACGCTCGAAGGAAAGCGCGTCGCTTTCCTTGCGCGGCATGCGCGCGGGCACCGCTTGACGCCTACGGAGATCAATTACCGCGCCAACGTTCATGCCATGAAGCAACTGGGTGTCGAGAGAATTATTTCCGTGAGCGCGGTCGGCTCGCTGCAGGAAGAATTAAAGCCGCTCGATTTTCTGATTCCCGACCAGTTCTACGACCGCACGCGTCACCGCGTCTCCACGTTTTTTGGAGACGGCGTCGTAGCGCACGTGGGCTTCGGCCATCCGGTCTGCGCGCAGCTTGCGGGAGTTCTCGGCGCGGCGTGCGATCAGGCCAGGGTGCGCGTCCACCGGGAGGGCACCTACATCTGCATGGAAGGCCCTCAATTTTCCACGCTTGCGGAATCGCATGTGTACCGCCAGTTGCGGTTTCACGTGATCGGGATGACAAATCTTACCGAGGCCAAGCTCGCGCGCGAAGCCGAAATCTGCTACTCCACGGTGGCCATGATCACGGATTACGATTGCTGGCATCCCGAACACGCCTCGGTCACTCTCGAAGAGATTATTTCCAATCTAAACAAGAACGCGGAAAACGCGCAAAACGTGATCCGCGAAGCCGTGCGCGCCATGCCCGCCGATCGCTCCTGCAAGTGCGGGCGCGCCCTGGCCCACGCGATTGTTACAGATCCCAAACTGATTCCGGCCGCGACGCGCAGGCGCCTCAGCGTCATCGCCGGAAAATACCTGACGCCGGGAGCCCGCTGAAAATGTCTCTACTCGTGGTTGGATCGGTTGCCTTTGATGCTGTGGAAACGCCGCACGGCAAGGTGGAACGCATGCTCGGCGGCGCGGCTACTTATTTTTCCGTGGCCGCGAGTTATTTCACGCACGTCAATCTGGTCGGGATCGTGGGCACGGATTTCACCGAGAAAGACGAGTCCATTTTCCGCGGCCGCCGGGTCGATACCCAAGGCCTCGAACGCGCGGACGGGAAAACGTTTTTCTGGGCCGGCAAGTACAGCGAAAACATGAACGAGCGCACGACGCTCGCGACCGAATTGAACGTCTTCGCGGAATTCAAGCCAAAGCTGCCCGAAGCCTACCTCGCCTCGACGCACATTTTTCTCGCCAATATCGATCCTACGCTGCAAGCCTCGGTGCTGCATCAAGTCAAACGGCGGGCGCGAGTCGTGGCGCTTGACACCATGAATTACTGGATTGAGCGGACGCCCAAGGAATTGCGCGAGACGCTCAAGCACACCGACATTCTGGTGATCAACGACTCGGAAACGCGCCAGCTTTCGAGCGAACACAATCTGTTGCGCGCCGCCCGCCACATTTTCAAGCTTGGCCCGAAGGCCCTGGTAATCAAGCGCGGCGAGTACGGCGCCATGCTCGTCCACCAGGACCGCACCTTCAACGTGCCCGCGTTTCCCCTGGAGAAGGTTCACGACCCCACCGGGGCCGGAGATTCGTTCGCGGGGGGCTTCATGGGCTATCTCGCGACGGCTCCCAAAGTGGACGACGCGGCGCTGCGGCGCGCCATGGTCTACGGATCGGTGATGGGCAGCTTCACGGTCGAAAAATTCGGCCTGGACCGCCTGCGCGCATTGAAAAAATCGGAAATCAGCGCCAGGGCCCGCCATTTTCACAAGATGACGCAGTTCAGACTGTAGATTCCCCGAGGATGTGATTGGAAGTCCTCCGGCGAACCCGATGCCGAAGCGGCGCTGAAAGCGCCGACGGTAATCAGCCCAGGGCAACGCCCTGTGTTTGCAAGTTTAACGATTGCTATGCGCCCTGAAAGGGCGCAGGGACCTTCCGCCCTTTCAGGGCGGATCTGCTTGGGGGGCCCATACCCGGGGCGTTGCCCCGGGCTAGCGACCTCCGCGCCGTTGGCGCGACACCTCGTCGTCGTTTTTCGACCCCAGTAATCCGTCAGATACAGTCTCGGGGACCGCCTGAGGCATCATTGCGATTCGCGCAACACCCGGTGCTGTGAATTGGCTCACACTTTCCCGGCCCGTTGTATACTTTCGCTTTGCCGCACCCTTCCATGCCGAAACCTCGCAAGCCGAAGGCGCTCGTTCCGGGGAGCACCATCGCCGTGGTTGCGCCGGCCAGTTCCGCGAGGGAGGAGCGCATCCAGCGCGGCTGCGAAACGCTCGAACGGCTCGACTACCGGGTGAAGAGGTACGCCCCAAAGAATGAACCGGAGGGATATTTTTCCGCTCCGTTAGCGGAACGGCGCAAACACTTGCAAGACGCTCTGACGCGTCCCGATATTCGCGCCGTGCTGTGCTCCCGGGGCGGATATGGCAGCACGGAAATTCTGGACGGGCTGAAAACGGCGAGCTTTAAACAGCCGAAGATTTTTTGCGCGTTCAGCGACTTGACGTCCGTACAAATTTTCTTATGGCAGAAACTTCGCTGGGTGACGTTTTACGGCCCGCTGGTGGCCGGCGGATTCGACGCGGGACCGAATGCCACGGGCGGATTCGATCCAGACACTTTCATGTGGGCGATGACGGCGACCAACAGCGGCTGGACCGCGCCGCTCGAAGCCGAAACATTTACTCGCGGCACGGCCGAAGGAACGCTGCTTGGCGGTTGCATTACGCTGATCGAAACTTCGATGGGAACGCCGTGGGAACTCGACACGCGCGGCTCGATACTATTGCTTGAGGACCGGGGAGTGAAACCATATCAACTCGATCGCATGCTGCTGCATTTGAAGCAGGCGGGGAAATTTGAAGGCGTGCGCGGAATCGTCCTCGGTGAATTTCCCGAGTCCGAGCCTCCTGAAGGCAGCGCCGTGACGGTCGCCGATGTTTGCCGCCGCGTTCTCGGCCCGCTGCGCATTCCGATCGTGTACGGGGCGCCGGTAGGCCACACCTCGCGACCGATGCTGACCTTGCCGCTCGGCGTCCGCGCGAGGCTTCACGCTTCGGGCGAAGGGCGACTCGATATTCTCGAACCGGCGGTGCGGGCATGACACGATCCCTGCATTTTCATCTCTCGGGAATCGGCGGCGCGGCCATGACGCCGCTCGCCGGAATGCTGGTGGAAAGCGGGCACCGCGTGACCGGCTCGGACGCGGGCGTCTATCCACCCGCATCGACGCTGCTCGAAAGCCTGGGCATACGCTGGGCGAACGGATTCAACGCCGCCAATCTCGATCCCGCGCCGGACATCGTTGTTTTAGGCAACGCGCTTTCGCGCGGAAATCCGGAAGTCGAAGCGGTGCTGGATCATCAGATTCCGTACCGCTCGCTCCCGCAAACGCTCGAGGAATTTTTTCTGCCGGGCCACGATTCGCTCGTCGTGACCGGCACGCACGGAAAAACCACGACGACGTCCATGCTCTCCTGGATTCTGCATCACGCCGGGCGGCATCCGAATTTCCTGATCGGCGGCGTGGCCGAAAATTTCGGCCGCAGCTTCGGCCTGGGCGGCGGGAGAGAATTTGTTCTCGAAGGCGATGAATACGATTCCGCGTTTTTCGACAAGGGCCCGAAATTTCTGCACTACCATCCGCGCGAGGTCATCATCACTTCGCTGGAATTCGACCACGCGGACATCTATGAAAATCTTGCCGCCATCGAGCTGCAATTCCGGCGCATGGTGAATCTGGTGCCCCGGCGCGGGCGAATCGTGGCCTGGGGAGAGAGCGAAACGGTTCGCGGCGTCGTGCAAAAGGCGTTTTGCCCCGTCGAGACGTACGGTTTCACGCCCGGAGTGGATTGGCTCGCGGGCGACCTGGAAATTACCGACGGCGAGACGCGGTTCCGAGTCTCGCGCCACGGAGCCGAAGTGGCGCGCGTGAGAATGTCCCTCGCCGGCCGCCACAATGTGCTGAACGCGGTTGCAGCCATCGCCATCGCGCACGGCCGCGGCGTAAGCGGCGAAGCGATTGCGGATGCGATGGCGGAGTTTCGCGGCGTCCTGCGGCGCCTGGAAATAAAAGGGGAATCGTCCGGCGTCCTTGTGGTCGACGATTTTGCGCATCACCCGACGGCGATCCGCGCGACGATCGACGCGGCGCGCCACCGCTGGCCCGGCCGGAAATTGTGGGCCGTGTTCGAGCCGCGCTCCAATACGATGCGCCGCAGGGTGTTCGAAGACGCATCTGGCCGCGTCTCTCGCGACAGCGGATGCCGCCGTCCTGGGAGCCGTGAACCGGGCCAATCTTCTGAGCGACGAAGAAAGAATGTCTCCTGCACGCGTTCTGGATGCGATCCGCGACGCCGGGCGGAGCGCCGAAGGATTTGACTCCGCCGAGGAAATTGCGGAATATCTTGTCCGCCGAAACGCGGCCCGGCGATCTCGTCCTGGTGATGTCCAACGGCAGCTTTGACGGGCTCTGCGGCAAGCTGCTCGGCAAGCTGCAGGAACGCGGCGCCCCGGCGGGGAAATTCAAAGCATGATTTTTCGCCTTCGTAACTGGCCGAGTGCCGCAATTCTGGCGGCAGTTTTCTTCCTTGCATCCCCCGCGCACGCCACCATCGATTATACGGTTTCCATCGCTCATCCCGAGCGGCACATTTTTGCGGTGACGATGCGCATCCCGCAAGTGCGCGATCAAGTGACGCTTCAAATGCCCGCCTGGAACGCTCTCTACCAGATTCGCGATTTTTCCTCGCACATGATGCAGGTCAGCGCGAAAGACGAGGAGGGACATCCTCTCCCATTGCGAAAGCTCGATAAGCAGACCTGGACGCGTCACGGCGAACGGCACGGTCACCGTGAGTTATCCCATCTTTTGGGACGAGCCGGGACCCTTCGCCTCGCAATTGAATCCGGACCACGCGTTTCTCAATTTTGGCAATGGTCCTGCTGTACGTGCCGGACCGCCGGGCCGAGGACACGAAAGTGGCGTTCGACGATGTGCCGGAGGGCTGGCGCGTGGCCGTCGAGCTCGACGCCGCGGGAACGGCTGCGGGACATCGCTCTGCCGTTTATGCCGCGCCAAGCTACGACGCGCTCGTTGACGCGCCGGTGGAGATCGGCCATTTCGACGAATTTCGCTTCGAAGCCGGAGGAAGGCCGATCCGCATCGTCGTTCACGGCGATTCCGGCGACCGCGCGCGGCTGACGGATTCGCTCAAGCGCATTGTCGATTACGAAGTTTCGCTGATGGGTGGAGCGCCGTTTCGCGAATATCTTTTCCTGTTTCACGTGGGGAACAATTTCGGCGGCGGCGGAATGGAGCACATGAATTGCACCGCCATTTCCGCCGACGTTCCGGCGCAATTGCCGAGCTATTCGGCGCACGAATTTTTTCACGCCTGGAATGTGAAGCGCATTCGGCCGCAGTCCCTGGAGCCGGTGGATTACACGAAGGAGATGTGGACGCGCTCGCTGTGGTTCGCGGAAGGCGTGACCAACACGTACGGAGCCTATACGCTCGTGCGCATCGGGCCTCTGGTCCACGCAGCAGTTTTACGCCAACCTGGCGGACCAGATCGGCGAGCTGCAAGTCCCGTCCCGCGCACCGGTGGCAAAGCGTCGAGCAATCCAGCCTCGACGCCTGGTACGAAAAATATCCGCTCTACACGCGCCCCGAGGAAAGCATTTCCTATTACAACAAGGGGCAGATTGTCGGCGTGCTGCTGGATATCCTGATCCGCGACCGGACCGACAACCGCGCCAGCCTGGATGACGTGTTGCGCGCGCTCAATGAGGAGTACGCAAAGGCGGGCCGTTTCTATAATGACAGTGACGGGTTGCGCGCCGTGATGGAAGAAGTGATTCGCAAGAAGGCGCCCTCGGCGGACGCCGACCTGAAGGATTTTTTCACGCGATACGTTTCGGGTACTGATGAGATCCCCTACTCGGATTTCCTGGCGCGCGCGGGATGGAGCCTTCGCGATACGAGCCAGCATCGCGCTGCCCTCGGTTTCTCCGTCAGCCGCGATAATGGCGCTTCCCCGAGCATTGCATCCGTGGATCGCGAAAGCGGGGCAAGCGATGCGGGGCTGAAGGAGGGCGATGTCCTGCTCGCGCTGAACGGCGAACCGTTTCCCGCGCGCCCGGAGCGCTGGCTTCGCGACCACCAGCCCGACGAACGCGTTACCGTGAAAGTCCAGCGGGGCGGGGAAGTAAGAAGTTTTTCCTTTCCGCTCGGGCGGCAAGCGGACGCGGCCTACCAGATCACGGAATTCGCGTCCCCCACGGAAAAGCAGCGGCGCATACGAGACGGCATCCTGCGCGGCGTAACGACTCCCTGAAATGATACGCACAGCCTTTGTCGCATTCTCCCTGGCGCTCTGCACCCTTGTGCTTGGGCCTCCGCTCATTTTATTCACCCTGGTGACCAGGTCGGCGACCCTGATGTACTGGGCGGGCGTGAAGATGGTGGTCTATGTCACGCGAATGGCCGGGGAGAAAGTGACCGTGATCGGCCGCGAAAACATTCCGCCCGGCGTATGTTTGTTTGCCGCGAATCACACCAGCAACGCGGACGCGCCAGCCATCGTGGACGCCATCCCGCGGCGAATCGCCATCCTGGGAAGGAAATCGCTGTTTGATATTCCCATCGTCGGCATGGCGTTCCGTCTGGCGAAATTTGTTCCCGTGGACCGGGAGAATCGCGACGCCGCGCTCGCCAGCGTCAAGCAGGCCGTGGAATATATGCGCGAAGGGTTCTCCTTTCTGGTTTATCCCGAGGGAACGCGCAGCCCGGACGGGCGCCTTCGACGGTTCAAGAAAGGTTCCTTCGTCATCGCCATCGAGGCGGGCATCCCGATCGTGCCGGTCGCCTGTGCCGGAGCGCATCGCATCATGAAGAAAAAGTCGCTGATCATCCGCCCGGGGAAAGTGACGGTGCGTTTTGGAAAGCCGATCGATGCCTCGGCGTACACAGTCGAGCAGCGTGACGAGCTCGCCCAGCGAGTGCATGACGCCGTCGCCGCCGAACTCCCCGAAGATCAAAAGCCGGCCACGTAAGTAGAACAGGCTTCCAGCCTGTTTGGTTTTGTGCAAGTGTGCGCAAAGACCCCCAGGCTGAGGATTCCATGTGAGAACTCGAATTTGGTCTAGGCAGCGCCCGCCTTCATGCGGGCATCTGCGTGATACAAAAGTGCCCGCCTGAAGGCGGGCGCTACAGAAAGGCGCCTACCGCTCGTCTGTTTTCTTCTGGCCCAACTCCCCGGAAAGGCGCCGTACCGTTTTCTGAATGTCAGGCAATCGCTTGAGCGCCGCGACGACTTTCAGATACAGCTTGTTTTCCATTGCGGGCGAACCCGACCACATCGTGCCCGGCGGGACATCCAAGTGCACTCCGGTCTGCGCTGTGATGACGACGCCGTCGCCGATATCGAGATGCCCCGCCGAACCCGCTTGCCCCGCCAGGATGCAGCGATTCCCAACGCGCGTCGATCCGGCCAGGCCGACCTGCCCGCACAGAATCGTGTCCTCGCCGACCTCGCAAGCATGTCCGACCAGCACGAGATCGTCGATCTTGGCTCCGCGCCGGATGCGCGTTTCCCCGACGGTCGCGCGGTCGATGCAGGAATTGGATTGAATTTCGACGTCATCCTCGATCACGACGGGCGCGTTCTGCATGATTTTGTGCCACCGCCCGTCCGGACGTTTTGCGAAACCAAATCCGTCGCCGCCAATAACCACGCCATTTTGCAAAATCACTCGATTCCCGATGGTGCATCCTTCGCGCACAACGGTTTGGGAATGAGCAAGGAAATCATCGCCGATCCGCGTGTTCTTGTAGATCGTCACGAGGCTGTGCAACACCGCATTGCGTCCGATTTCCACGCCCTCATCCACAAAGCAATGCGGACCAATATGCGCCCCTTCGCCGATCTTCGCCGATTTCGCCACGACCGCCGTCGGATGGATCCCGGGAGGATACGCCGCGGGAACGGAAAACAATTCAATCGCCCGCGCAAAATCGAAGTACGGATTCTTCGAGCGCAGAGCGGCAAGAGGAGGCAAGCCGGGCCCGCGGGCGATGACCACTTTTTCGTCCACGAACACAGCCGAAGCAAGCGTCCTGGCAAGCTCGCGGGAATATTTCGGATTCGACAGAAACGTAACCTCTCCGGCCTTCGCGTTTTCTATCCCCGCCACGCCGTGAACTTCACCGTTTTCGCCGCCTTCCAGTGTGCAGCCCAATCGCGCGGCCAGTTCGCCGAGTTTCATGTCTCGCTCTCCTAGAAAATTCAGTTCGGCAGATCACATGATCCAAGCAGGTTCGCAGTTCACTTTACATCATTCTCGAGCGGCTGCAGTAAGCGGCTGATGCCTATGAAAAATTCCCGGGGAATTCACATCACTCGCTAAAAAGGCCCGGCTGGGGCGGAGCAGCGGGCTTGCGGCGCGCAATTCCCACAACCCCGAGGACTGTCATTTCGGTGAGCGCGGTGCGCGGAATGAAAATTTTTAATGTCGTGCCGTGCAAATCGGGCGGAGTGATTTGCACGCCGCGATCCAGCAGGGAGAGCAGATCATTGGGGACGACGCCCTCAATCGTTTCATCATCGCGGAATTTCAGGCGAACCCACAATCCATCCAGCTTCGGCCGAGAGAGAAACGCTTTACGTTCTGGCTCAAAATCATCCGCGAATTCGCGCACGAAATAAATGCTGCGAACATCCTTCACCGCGAAACTCCGCTGCTCCCCGTCTGGAGTGAGCAAGTTCAAGCGTCTCGGCGCTGCCAAGTTTGCCGGGGTTCAAGTATCCACGCACGACATTGCGATCCAGGAATCGCACGACGACTTTCTTGTGCGTGGAGGATGGAGTTCGTACTTTCACGAAAGAGGGCCCGCAGCGCGGGCCTTGCGAGTCGAGCGCAACTATGTTATGTTAAGCGATCTTTTGCTGTCAAGTGTATATTTTTCAAAGGTTTAGACTGATTCTGCGGGCTGGGGCTAGGACTGGGGGCCTCGATCTTTTGACCGAAACCGTCACCCATAAGCGGCAGATCCTCAAATCTGCTTCCATTATCAGCATCATCACGGTTGTCAGTCGGGTTCTCGGATATGTCCGTGACCAGCGGTTGACCCTTCTGCTGGGCACCACGGGCCTGGCCGATTCCTTCGTGCTGGCCTACCGCATTCCGAATGTCCTTCGCCGGCTCGTCGGCGAAGGTTCGATGACCGCTTCCTTCATTCCTGTTTTCACCGATTACATGCGGAATCGCACCCGGGAAGAGACCTGGGCGTTTGCAAACCGATTATTTTGGACATTTTGCGTGATTTTGTCCGCGCTGACGGTCTTAGGGGTGATCTTTTCCCCCCTCTTTGTCCGGTTCTTTTCGATGTTCGGAAAGAATCAGATTCAGGGGGAGGCTATCTATCTGAATCGCTTGATCTTCCCTTACATTCTATTCATTGGCATGGCAGCTATGGCGATGGCCATCTTAAATTGCTTCCACATCTTCGGGCTGCCGGCGGCTACGCCCATCCTGCTGAATATCTCCTTTATTGTGTTTTCCGTAGCGGTAGTATGGCGGCATTTTTCCAGCCCTGCCGCAGCGCTCGCCGTCGGTGTCCTGGTGGGAGGGATCTTTCAGTTTTTTTTGCAGGTCCCGCAGTTAGTCAAGCGGGGGATGAGCTTCAAGTTTGGCGTTTCATTCACGGACCCCGGAGTATTACGCGTGGCGAAGCTCATGGTCCCCGGATTTATCGGGATGGGCATCTCGCAGATCAACCTGCTGGTGGACACTATTTTCGTAAACGCAAAAGTGATGCCGGAAGGGAGCCTTGTTTCTCTTTACGTGGCGGACCGCGTGACTGAACTCGTGCTGGGCGGTTATGCCATCGCCGTTGCCACGGCCATCCTTCCGATGATGTCGCATCAAGCTTCGGCCGGAAATTATGAGGGGATGAAGAAAACATTCCTTTTTGCATTGCGAATCGTGTCTTTTATAACGATCCCGGCGGCGGTGGGGCTGGTGATCTTGCGCGAGCCGATCGTGCAGGTTCTGTTCCAGCATGGCCTGTTCGTGGCGGAGTCCACGCGCTTGACGGCCCGCGCGCTGCTGTATTATTCGATTGGGCTTCCGGCCTACGCGGCGGTCAAGTTGATTGTCCCGGCATTTTATTCGACGCAGGATACGAGGACGCCGGTGCGAGTCGCCGTGATCGCGATGCTTGTGAATGTCCTGCTCAACGTGGTCTTTCTTTTTTATTTTTTCGCAAAATTAAAAAATGGCGGCCCGGCATTGGCGAGCGCCCTGGCGGGCTATTTCAATGTTTTCACCCTATTTGTTATTTTCCGATTGCGGTTTGGGCGGCTGGGAACGCGAGAGATCGCGGCGTCTCTCTCAAAAATTGCGGTCTGCGCGGGGGCCATGGGCGTCGTCTGCTGGGGCACGTTGCGGTATTCGCAGTTCGACAGCATCGAGCATTTCTTGCCGCGGCTTGTCGTGTTCGTCGCGCTGATCGGATCGGCGACGCTGGTCTACCTGGGCGTGGCCTGGGCGCTGCGCTGCACGGAGATCAGCGAAGTGTACGGGATCGCGTTTCATCGGGCCGGAGCGGAATCGGGAAAGCAAGGGATTGCGGGATAACAAACTTTGGAATCGACTGTCCATGTCTTTCTGAGTTATTTGCGCGTGGAAAAAGGCCTTGCGCAGAACACGATCCTGGCCTATGGCCGCGACCTCAGGAGGTTCGCGGTATTCCTGCGCAAGCGGCGCAAACTGGGGTTGCCAGACGTCACCCGGGAAGACATCGTCGATTTTCTTTCCAATTTGTACAAGGAAAAGATGGACAGCCGTTCCGTGGCGCGGTTCCTGGTTTCGCTCCGAGGTTTGTTTAAATTCGCGATGATGGAAAACATGGTCACGACGGACCCAACGGAAAATCTGGAGTCGCCGAAAATCCGCAACAGTCTGCCGACTTATCTTCGCGTCGAAGAGATAGACAAGCTGCTGCAGGCCCCCAACCTCGCGACTCCGATCGGGCTGCGGGACCGGGCCATGCTGGAAGTGCTGTATTCCACGGGACTGCGCGTTTCCGAATTGCTGAACCTTCGCATGTCCGATATTGACATGCGCATCGGCTGCGTTCGCTGCATCGGCAAGGGAGACAAGGAACGCCTGGTGCCCATCGGCCGAAAGGCCATCGAGGCCGTCGAGCAATACCTGGCCCAGGGACGCCCGAAATTTGCCAGGCCTGCGAGCCCTCCGCCGCATAATCATGTGCTCTTTCTGACGAGCATTGGCAGGAGGCTCAGCCGCGTGGGCATCTGGAAGATTTTGCACGATTATGGTGTGAGGCTTGGCTTGCGCGGACGCCTCACGCCGCATAAGCTGCGCCACAGTTTTGCCACGCACCTGCTGGAAGGGGGTGCGGACCTCCGCTCGGTCCAGCTCATGCTGGGCCACGCGGATATTTCCACGACGCAGATTTACACGCACGTGGTCGAGGAGCGCTTGAAGCAAATTTATAAAGCGCATCACCCGCGTGCGTGAAGGCCAAAAGCCGGTTCACGGACGGGAAGACTTCCGTGGCGCGATAAATTCGATCGGGTGCGGGGACGCAGAGAAGTGAGCGGCGTCTCCGGCCGAGGATGGTATACGCATGCCTGATTACATGTTCCAGCTCGAAAGCCGGCTTTCTCCGGAGCAGCGCGCCGCGATGGTCCGCATCCAGGAACTGGCCGCGGAATTCGAGTCCAATTTGTATCTCGTCGGCGGCGCGGTGCGCGACGTCGTCTCCGGGATGTCCATCCGCGATTTGGACTTCACGGTCGAGGGCAACCCGACGCGCATCGTTCGCGAACTGGAAAAGGGTGGAGCGAAAGTGACGCGGGAGGACGAATCACTGCGCTCCGCGGAGCTGGTTCTTTCCGGGGAAGTGGATGCCAGCATTTCGGCCGCGCGCGAGGATATTTACGCGCGCCCCGGCGCAAAGCCCGAGACTCGATTCTCCACCATCATGGAGGATTTGAGGCGGCGCGATTTCTCCGTGAATGCCATCGCGATTTCCTTGAATCCGAATTCGCGCGGCCTGCTGCTCGATCCCACCAATGGCCTCGCCGATCTGGAACGGCACGAGATTCGCGCGCTTTCCATCCACAGCTTTACGAATCAGCCGGTGCGCCTGCTGCGCGCCCTGCGTTACGAGGCGCGCATGGGCTTCAAGATGGAGTCGCGCACAAGGGACTGGTTCAACCTGGCGCTGGAGCGCGAACTGCAGACGACCATCTCGCAGGAGGACGCCGGCAGCGAATTCAGGCAAGTGTCCCGCGAAGAGAAACCGGCCGCCGTTTTGAAGTCGTGGGAATCAAGCGGCTTGATGGGAGTCGTTCACCCGCTACTGGAAAAGCGCCATCCCGATTACGAAGCCATCAACCGGATTTTTCGTGTCCGCGAGGATATGGTTTCTTCCGGGTTGCGCCCGCGCTTGTTCGCTCCCGTCACCGTGGCGATTCTCGGCCGCCTGAAGGACACTGAGCGTAAATCCGTGCTCGGCCGGATGTCACTGCCTTCCTCGGAATTGCGCTCCGTGCAGGACGTGGAACCGGAAGCCTTGAAAATTGTAAAGCTGCTAACCGGCCCCAAGACCGCGTCGCCGCGCGATGCCTATGCGTTCATGGAAAAGGCTCCGCTGGAATTGCTGGCCTACATTCTCGCTGAGTCAAATAACGGAAAGGCCGTCGGAAAAATTAAAACCTACTTCAGCAAGTGGAAACCCTTGCGCCAGGCGCTGCCGGGTGTCGCCACGGAGCTCGAGGTTCTCGGAATGGAGCGCGGCCCGAAGTTCGACAAAGTAGTGGAGGATTTCTTCCAGCTGCAGCTCCTCGGGCGCGCGCGCAAGCCCGAAGACCACGCCAAAATCCTGCGAAAACTAGCGGGCATCAAGGAACTGCCCAAAAAAGTGGAAGAAAAGAAAAAACCGGAAAAGCCAAAGAAGAAGGGCGAGGCGGCTTCCAAGCCGGAAGCAGTCGCGCCGGCTGGGCCGGTGGCACCCGCGAAAATACAGCCTCACCGCATGGGGCCGGGGAAAGCATCTCCCGCGCCGCCCGCGAAGCCCAAACCCAAAGCGAAGAAGAAATAAGTAGGACGGGCTTCAGCCTGTCGCGTTTATGCGTTGCTGAATCGAACGAAAACCTGACAGGCTGAAGCCCGTCCTACTAGGCGTAGCTAAAATCTGCGCGCGAGATTAGAATAGCGTCCGGCATGGAAAATCCCAGATTCGTTCACCTGCATCTGCACACGGATTATAGTTTGCTCGATGGGGCATGCGACCTCGAAGAGGTCGTGGATGAAGCGGCGCGCCGGAAGATGCCAGCTGTGGCCGTCACCGATCACGGAAATCTTTTTGCGGCGGAATCGTTTTACCACGCGGCCAAAACGCGCGGAGTCAAGCCGATCATCGGCTGCGAAGTGTATGTGGCCAAAGGAAGCCGGCACGATCGAGGAGAAGCGCCACAGCGCGAAACCGGCAATGGCCATGCCAATGGAGCGGCGGCGGAACCGGGGCAACGCGGCAACAATCACCTCGTGTTGCTTTGCGAAAATGCAGAAGGGTATCGGAATCTCATCAAGCTCGTCTCCGCAGGCTACCTGGAAGGTTTTTACTACAAGCCCAGAATCGATTACGACTTGCTGGCAAAACACAGCAAAGGCCTGATTGCGCTGTCGGCGTGTTTGCGCGGCGCCGTTACGGAAAGCCTGGTGGATGAAAAGCCGGATCAGGCGCGCGAGGCTGCTTACCGGTTGCGCGACATTTTCGGTAAGGGAAACTTTTTTCTGGAAATTCAGGACCAGGGGCTGGAGATCGAGAAGCGCGTCAACCCGCAAATTGCGAATCTCTCCCGCGAAACCGGCATCCCGCTCGTGGCCACGAACGATTGTCACTACCTAAAACATTCCGATTCGCACGCGCAGGAAGTGTTGCTCTGCATCCAGACCGGCAAGACCATGAGCGACACGCACCGCATGAAATTTGCCACCGACCAGTTTTTCTTCAAGACGGCGGAAGAAATGGCGCAGGTGTTTGGCGAAATTCCGGAGGCGCTCGAACGCACCGTGGCGATCGCCGAGCGTTGCAATGTAAAGATCGACTCCATGCAAAATTCCTTTCCGGACTTCCAGGTCCCCGAAGGGCATACGGTCGATACTTATTTTGAGGCCGTCTCCCGCGAAGGGTTCGCGTCTCGCGTGCCGATCCTCGAGGCGCGCGCCAAAGCCGGCATGCTTCGGAAAACGCTGGCGGAATATGAAACTCGTCTGACGAATGAAATCCGGATGATTCAGAAGATGCGCTATGCCGGATATTTCCTGATCGTTTGGGATTTTATCCGCCATGCCAGGTCGCAGGGGATTCCCGTGGGTCCGGGTCGCGGCTCGGCGGCGGGGAGCCTAGTGAGTTACGCGCTGCAGATCACGGACGTTGATCCGCTGCAATACGATTTGCTGTTCGAGCGCTTCCTTAATCCGGAGCGCGTGTCGATGCCCGATATCGACATCGACTTCTGCATGCGGCGGCGCAGCGAAGTTATCGAGTACGTTACGGGGAAGTACGGCCGCTCGAATGTGGCGCAGATCATCACGTTTGGAACCATGGCTGCCAAGGCGGCGATCAAAGATGTGGGCCGCGCCATGGATTTGCCGTACGGGGAAGTGGATCGCATCGCCAAGCTGGTCCCGGCGCAGCTCAATATCACGCTGGACGAAGCCTTGAAACAGGCGCCGCAGCTGAAAAGCCTGATCGACGGCGACGCTCGCTACACCGACCTGATGAAAGTGGCGTTGCGCCTGGAGGGGCTCGCGCGGCATGCTTCGACGCATGCCGCTGGCGTTGTGATTTCGCCCGAACCTCTCACCAACATCGTCCCGCTTTACAAGTCCAACCGGGATGAAATCACGACGCAATACGACATGAAGGGCCTCGAGCACATCGGCCTGCTGAAGATGGATTTTCTGGGCCTGACGACGCTCACCGTGCTGGACGATACCGAGCACATGATCCAGCAGAATCGCGGCGTCCACATAGATCCGAGTACGTTGCCTCTGGACGACGCTGAAACCTACAAACTTTTTGCCCGCGGAGAAACGACGGCGATTTTTCAATTTGAATCGCACGGCATGCGGGACATTCTGCGCCGCTACCAGCCCACGCGCCTGGAAGACCTGACCGCTCTGAACGCGTTGTACCGCCCCGGCCCGATCCAAGGCGGCATGATCGACGACTTCATCAACCGAAAGCATGGCAAAAAGAAAGTCGCGTACGATTTGCCCGAGCTCAAAGAGATTCTGGAAGAGACCTACGGCGTAATCCTTTACCAGGAACAGGTCATGCAGATCGCCAACCGCCTGGCGGGATTTTCGCTCGGCGAAGCGGACATTCTGCGCCGCGCGATGGGCAAAAAGAATCACGCAGAAATGGCGGCGCAGCGTGAAAAATTCCTGGCCGGATGCGCGGTGCGGAAGGTTCCGCCGAAAAAGGCCGAGAAAATTTTCGACCTGATGGCGGAATTCGCAGGGTACGGCTTCAATAAATCACACTCGTGCGCCTACGCGCTGCTCGCCTATCAGACGGCATATTTGAAAACACATTATCCCGTCGAATTCATGGCCGCGCTGCTGACGTCGGAAACGGGCAACACCGAAAAAGTGGTGAAGTACATTAACGAAGCGCGCGGCATGGGCATCACCGTCCTGCCGCCCGACGTCAATTCGAGCGATCTCGATTTCACTCCGGTCGGCGAAGCGATTCGCTTCGGGCTGCGCGCCATCAAGAACGTGGGAGAAAACACGGTCAAGGGAATTCTCGACGCACGCGCTGAGCTGAGCCGTTTCTCTTCGATCTACCAATTCTGCGACCACATCGACACGCGGCTCCTCAACAAGCGCGTTCTCGAAAGCCTGATCAAATCCGGCGCCATGGATTCGCTCGGATCGCGGCGCTCGCAAATGTTCGCGGTGATAGACCGGTCCATGGAAAAGGCTCAGCGCCGCCAGCGCGAAAAAACCAGCGGCCAGCACGGCCTTTTCGGCGGCGCCTCGGCAGCGCCGGAACCAGCCGACGAGCCCTTGCCCGATCTGGAAGAGTGGCCCGAGCACGAAACTCTGGCTGCGGAATTCTCCACGGTGGGTTTTTATATTTCCGGGCACCCGCTCTCGAAATTCGGCTCCAAACTCGCTGAGCTCGGCGCCATCGATCTCGCCGCCGTGGAAGGCCGCAGGAACGGCGAGGAGATCACCGTTGCGGGCATCGTGGTGGCCACGCGCACCATGCGCTCGCGCAAAGGGGAACGCTGGGGAATTCTCACCTTGCAGGACATGACCGGGGTTCTGGAAATTCTCGCGTTTCCGGAATCGTTCGCGCGTCTCGAGGCCGTGTTTAAGAGCAACGCGCCTCTGGTCCTGAAGGGCCGCGTCAACGTGGAAGAAGCTGGAACGCGCCTCGCCGTGATGGATGCGCGGAAGCTCGAGGATATGGGGCAGCGTCCGCCGAACGTGATGCGCGTCCGGGTAAATCTGGAGACCGTCGATCCCAGCGTGCTGGATGAACTGAAGGAGTTGTTTACAAACAAACCCGGTCCTTGCGCGGTGGCGTTCGATCTGGTTTCGACGGAGGGATCGGTGGCCACGCTGCGCGCCGATCAGCGCGTGCGGCCGGATCAGGAACTTGTGCGCGAGGTTTGCCGGTTGTGCGGTGAGGACGCGGTGCAGCTGGAAGCGCGGGCTTAGCACTTGTAGGACAGGCTTCCAGCCTGTCGCACTTCTGATAGTGGTACGCACCAAAACCAGACAGGCTGGAAGCCTGTCCTACTTAAACCCATGGCGCGAGAATCTCGGAAAGACGAAATCGCACGGCTCGAAAGGGAACTGGCCGACCTGCAGCAAATGGCGCGGCCGGACATTCCTTCGGCTGATCTGGAACGGCTTCGCGGCGAAGTGTCGCAGTTGCGCCATGATTTTTACGAGCACATGGGCGCCTGGCAGCGGACGCTTCTGGCCCGCCACGCGCAACGCCCTTACATGATGGATTATGTCCGCCTCCTGTTTGAGGATTTCCACGAATTGCATGGCGACCGCGCTTACGGCGATGATCCAGCCATGGTGACGGGTTTTGCGCGCTACCGGGGACGGCATGTTGTCCTGGTCGGGCAGCAAAAAGGCAGGGACACCAAGCAGCGCGTGGCGCAAAATTTCGGCCAGGCCAAGCCCGAAGGCTACCGCAAGGCGCTGCGCATCATGCAGCTCGCCGCGAAATTCGGCAGGCCGATCTTCACGTTCATCGATACCCCGGGCGCCTATCCCGGCATTGACGCGGAAGAGCGCGGCCAGGCGGAAGCGATCGCGCGCAATCTGCGCGAGATGGCGCGCCTGCCCGTGCCCATCGTCGTGACGATCACGGGCGAGGGCGGTTCGGGTGGCGCGCTGGCCATCGCCGTCGGCGATCAGGTAAACATGCTCGAGAATTCGGTTTACTCCGTCATATCTCCCGAGGGCTGCGCCTCGATCCTCTGGCGCGATGCGGCGAAAGCGGAAGTGGCTGCCGAAGCGCTGAAGATCACCGCGCGCGACCTGAAGGAATTCGGAATCATCGATGAAATCGTTCCCGAACCGGAGGGCGGTGCGCATCTCGATCACGAAGCTTCCGCCGCGCTCCTGGGCAGCGTCCTTGACGATTCGCTTCGCGATCTTTCACAGCTTACCATCCCTCAACTCCTTGACCGCCGCTATGAGAAATTCCGCCGCATGGGACAGTTTTTCGAAGCCGCTCGAATCTAACCCGTCTTACCCGCGTAAAAAATGTGAAAGTTTAATTCACTCTAGCAACTTCTTATTCGGCCTCGATCCCTTTGTTCGACCGTCGGGCCACGGCATGCCGTGCCCCTACGTCCCGCCCGCCGTTTTTGAGCCTCCTCAGTACCATTGATGGTTTCGCACCACGCGGCACCATCTTCGTTGTTGCGCCACGCCCTCTCGTCATAATCTGGGTGAACGGAGACAGGCCTCTCATGTCAAAGCAAACGGGACCGCAAGTGTCGGAGCCGGCAGCGTCAAATGGGACAACTCAGGTATTTCGCCCATATGAACGGCTGGTCGAAATCAAAATCTTGGGGAAGGCGTTTCAGGTCCCGGAGAAAAACACGATTCTTCGCTGCTTTCAGTACATCAGCCCGGAGACGATTCCGTACGGCCGTTTCTGCTGGAATCAGGACTGCCAATATTGCCGGGTCGTCGGAAAGCTGACGGATGAGGACCAACCGCACGAACTGCTGAGCTGTAAGTTCCTGGTGAGCGCGGGCATGGAAATCAGCGAAATCAGCCCCGAACTGAAGTATTGCCTCCAAAACAAGCTGGGGAAGTAGCGTCTGTCGTTATTCTTGAGGGAAAATACTTCACCCAACCTTGTCTGCGGCGCTGGAAGATGAATTAGATCGACTTAATTATTTCTATCTCCACGCTACGGGGCCGTCGTACTAGAATCAATACAATTCGATATTTGAAACGAAGGAAAAATCAATTGCCAGACCATGAGCGACGCCGCGCGGCCCGGTTTAATCTTGGAATGCCTTTAACTGTCCGATGGACAAACGGTTCTGAACAGCGCAAGGCTAATACCGTCAGCCAGGATGTGAGTTCAGGCGGGGTTTATTTTTTCCTGCCAGAGGGAATCCCGGATGGTACGGCGGTTGAAATTGAGATGGCGCTGCCGGCGCAAATCACACTCGGGCCTTCGGTGAGAGTGCGTTGCCAGGGGCGCATCCAGCGATGCGTCCTGAATCCAGGCGAATCCGCGGGCATCGCCACAAAGATTGAAAAGTACGAATTCTTATCCGGTAGCGAGGAAGTGGCATAAAACCTTGTTCAATCTATAGTCCACGTCCTTGGCATATACCCCTTCCACTAATAGGCCAGTTTCCGAGAACGCCGTTCCTCAGGCCCTATCAGTTCTGTAGGTCACTTTTCACTGATACATCTGGCATATGACCATCGCTCTGGGATAGATTCCATATCGGAGGATTCATGGATATTCTGTCAGCAATCAAGCGCGAAGAGCGCAAACTCGAAAAGCAACTCGCATCAATTCAGCACAAACTGAAAGGCATCAAGGCGGCAGCCGAGGCTATGGGGCGATCTGCTGACAAGAAAGTCAAGAAGGGTACTAAGCGCGTGCTTTCAGCTGCTGCAAGAGCAAAGATCGGGAAGGCTGCAAAAAAGCGTTGGGCGAGGTTCAGAGCCGAAGCAAAGAAAATTGCGAAGTAGAGTACGGATTTTCCGCCGGATGCGACTCGGGCCACATTCCGACAATCCCGTTTCACAGGGCACGGACACCCGGCATGCGCTATCATAAGGTGGTTAAACAAATGTCCTCGTCTGAAGCCACAACAAGAAACATCCGGGTACGCGTCCAAGCGCAATATGACTCTAGCCGCTCTAGGCCACAGCAGAGCCTGTGGTTTTTTCTCTACACCGTCAGCATTACTAACGAAGGTCATGACGCGGTTCAGCTCATCAGTCGCCATTGGGTGATCACCGACGGGATGGGAAAAGTGGAAGAGGTCCAGGGTCCAGGGGTCATTGGCAACCAGCCAGTCTTGGCGCCAGGCCAGAACTTCGAGTACACCTCAGGCTGTCCACTCACCACTCCGTTTGGTTCGATGCATGGCACCTACCAGATGATCAATCAGGGAAAAGAGCAGTTTGACATCGATATCGCGCCCTTTACACTGACGGAACCTTACAGCACTGTGAATTAGCGCCTGATTAGCCATTATTACAGGTATAAGTCAGTGATCCCAGGGCAGAACCCCTTTTTAGTATTCGCTGGCCACATTCCGGTAACGCCCCGTTTATCAGGAGTTGGCCAACAAATCGGAAGAAGCTTGGCTCCTTGCGGAAAGCACGTGTGATTGGAGGAATTGTCGAATTGATTGGCGCTCAAATTCGGAAAGATTAATAACAGGCAGAATCACGAATTTGATCGTGGAACCCTCCAACACCATAACTTGCCGGCCTTCTCGCCAACCGTGGAAGCCACTCCACGGCAGCAAGCCTGTCTTTCCGCTGGAACCGTGCCACTCCACACCTTCATCAGTGAGAATGAAGCGATTCATAGATGCATTCACTCGCGCCAATCTCTGCGTCCACGTATTTTTTAAGTCAGTCAGGTACCAGAGATAACCACCAACGAGTATGCCAAATACGATTACATCGCGTCCCCAGTGAGAGTGTGTAGAGATTAAATCTGTGCCGATGAAAGCCCAAAACATCCCTAACCAAAGGATTGATGCTATCAGATGACCCAAAAGGAATATTATTGAGCGGGTAATCTTCTCGAACTCGCGGAACTCGGCTTCTGTAAGCTGGCTTGTAAATTCGAGCGCAGATCGTCGAGGAACGGCATCAACGGCGGTATTGGCTTTTGGGGATACATCGTTCTGACGGGGCAACTCATAGAATGTCTTTCCACTTGGATTCCCGCCTTGAGGGTCGATTCCAGCACGAATTAAGGAAGCCTCACTCGATTCCGCATGGATATGCGATTGTATGAACAGGCGTATCGATTGACGTTCCTCTTCGGAGAAGTTCGTGATTGGCAGAATTATCGGGCTACCTGTGCAGGTGTCTAACAGCATAACTTTTCGGCCCTCACGCCAACCTTTGAAGCTTCTCCACGGCAGAAAGACTGTCGCTCCACCGAGCGTTTCCGAATTCATGCCGCTATCTGTAAATACTAACCGATCATGCTTTGAGTTCAGTTCGGCTAATTGCTTGGCCCACATCTGCTTTTGGTTGTATAGGGCATACAGAATAATACAAGCGACAAGTATGTACGCTACGGCAAACAAATTCCACAGGCTTGGCGAGCGTAAAACTATCGAAACTGACCTCCAGAAGTAGTAAGGGCAGCCAATGCACGCTACCAAGATCTTCAGCCAATACATAGCTGAGCGAGTCATCTTTCGGTATTCGGTAAATTCAGCTTCGGTGAGCTTGCTGTTGAATTCCATCGTAATGCTCGCGCTGACCCATCAACGTCCAATTTAGGTTCAAGCATGCCAGATTCCATAACCGGCATTCCTGCACTGCAAAGCAAATACGTTACTTAAATGAACACCGTGATCGTTGGTGTGCACCAAAATGCACAACCTAAATACCCATTTAGCGGTCTTACGGCTACCTTTACGCCTTCCAGTGGCAGGGGGGAGTCTCAGTGCCTGATAAGTCTTACCGGAATCTGGCTTTTTAGGCCTCAGGAAGTGTGTGGGCCACATTCCGATAAGCCCTGTCTATTGTTCTGGCAGCGTTACGTTATACAAGAAAATAACGCGGAGCTCCACATTCGGACCCTTGAAGCCTTCCGGAAACTGCTCGAACGGTGCTGAGGCAACAATCGCAGCAACAGCCGCGTCGTCGAGCGTCTTATAGCCCGAACCGGTTTCAATCACTGGCGTGCCATCTAATGGGCCCTTTTTCTGGATTCGGAAGCGGAGCACGACCTTCCCCTTGATCCCCAGCCTGGCAGCCTCGGGCATTTTCGCGTACCAATTGTGCTTGACCGACTCTGACACGTGCTTCAAGAAAGTCGTAAAGTCCACACCTTCAGTTGCAGTCAACACCTGTATGACTTCGGAAGCGCTCTGCTGATCCGCATCCGCACCATGAACGGCAAACAACATCGCGATCTCAAAAATGATTGGAAGGACGAGAGATTTACGGACCTTCATGAGGCACCCCACTGGATTGATTGTGAGCCTCAAACTCCAGAATCATAGTCGTTATCAAGATGATTATAAATGCTTTTGTGAAATTGTGACCTCCAAGTCCTGATAAGTTCTATAAAAGGTAAAGTCAAGAAAAATACCTCTCCCACCGCCGGAAAGTTTCTGGCTTTCCAGCCCACGTGAATGAGCGAGGATGGTTCTGGCCTTCCGCCCCATCTGCTCGGTACGTTGCACAGCCAAGCCCGGCTGTTTGGATTTTCTCTATCAGCGGTTTTCATCGCGTCGTTGCGACGAAGCCCATCTGTTCTGAGACCGACAAGCAAAACGGTTGTCAGGTGCCAACCATGGTTCTATCTGAGGCTCATGGCCTATCGCTTTTTCGGGTTATCCGAGAGGGCCTAGGGTCGTCTGGGAGACTGGGTGCCCGAGGCACGCAGCGCCTAACTTATCAGTGGAGACTCGCTCTCGAACCCGAGTGTCTCAAGAACCTGACGGACCACCGCCCGGAAAACTTCCAGGGGATGGGACGGACTCCCGAGACACTCAAGCTGTTTGTGGTTTCAGATGTTGGGCGTCGAACGAGACTCCTTTCTTCCAAACGATCAAAGTGATCGCCGCAATTTTGCGCGCCAGCGTCAGCCGGGCCATCTCCGGCCTCATTCCTTTGGCCACCAGAGCCGCGTAAAATTCCTGAAAAGGCCCCGCCTTGGTGGCCGCGATAATGGCTGCGCCCTTGAAAATGTTTTTCAGATCGTGATTGTGATTGCGGTTGAGCCCGCGCAGCGACACGGGCCTCTTCGATGGCCGCAGCTGCCCTTCCACATACCGGTGATCCGCGCTGCTGTGCGTCTCGATGGCCAGGCCCCCGTACGCCCACAGTTGCCGCTTGGTGCGGAAGCGATGGGGGGTCTGCAGGATCGCGATCAACTGCGCCGCCCGGATCGGGCCAATCGAGGGAATCTGGCAGAGCAGTTTCGATGCCTGGTGTTTGCCGCTCTCGGCCAATAATTCGCGCCGCACTTGCTGCCGCAATCTCCTCAGCTCATCGAGTTGCTGGTAGTAAAACTCCGCCCGGCGCCTCACTCCCGCTTCCTGGATCTTGCCCAGCCACTGAGTACGATGGCGTGGCGCATAAACTTGTTTGCCCGCGCAGGGAATGGCCCAACTGCGGTACACCGCCTTCAGGCGCGTCATCACCCGAGACACATCGCCGCTGATCGCCAGATAACTGTGCGACAACTCCTGCAACGCTCGTACGCCGTGCTCTCCGTGGTAGACCGGCGTGAGCCGGTTCAGATACAACAGTTCGGCCAGCTTGCGAGCGTCAATGCGGTCGCTCTTGTTTCCAACCTTCAGCAACGCATTCTTCCGCGGATCACACACCAGCACTTCGCGGACGTAAGGCCTCAGCAGGTCGTACAGCCACGCGGCCCAGGTTCCTTCTTCCAGGGTGACATGCAAATCACCGCGCAGTCCTTGCATAAACTGAACGATCGTGCTGGCTTTGGATTCGATGACCGTTTCGATCACTAACTTGCCCGCTGAATTAAGAACCGCGATCGAGATCGTTTCCTTGTGGACATCCATCCCGATATACTTGGTGTTATCCATAAAAAGGGTGCTCCTTTCTGGAGGGCTTGAGCGGAACACTCAAAACCTACTCCTGAAGGGGCGCCCTTTTATACTGCGTCGGCTTATCGTCATCTGGGATTTGAGGGATTTCCACCTGATGAGAATCCCGTTTCTCGGGACTTGGGATTGGCGACGGGACCGGCGAGTCGGGCGGCTTGGTCTAGGAGCCTTCGACCTTGGGCGTCGACTGAGCTCCTGGCGGTTCGCGGAAAGGATCCATCGGAATCGGCGCATACTCGACGTCGATGATCTCGAGATGTTCCGTCTTCGCTGGCGCGCGCAGGTCCACGCGGTCGCCGGGGCGCGCCTTCATTAGCGCAATGGCGAGAGGCGAGCGCCAGCTGATGTAGCCGCGGTCGAGGTTCACCTCGTCGGTGCCGACGATCGAGACGACGTGTTTGAGGCCGGCGGTGTCCTTGTAGGTCACGGTTGCGCCGAAGAAGACGCGCGCAGCGGCTGATCCCGGCCGCGGAGCGGCGGGGTCGACGACCACGGCGGCGTCAATGCGTTTCGTGAGAAAGCGAATCCGCGAATCGATCTGGCCTAACCGTCTTTTGCCGTAATGGTAGTCGGCGTTTTCACTGCGGTCCCCGTTACTGGCAGCCCACGCTACGACCTCCACCACCGCGGGCCGCTCGCGACTCAGCAGGAACCGATGCTCGTCTTTCAGCCGCTGCAATCCGGCGGGCGTGATGTAATTTTTGAGCGGCGGTCCGGGTTCGTCTCGCACCGGTCCTCTGAGCGGCCGCTTTGTTCGCATTTGCCAATCTGCCATGGGATTTCGTGTACTTGTGGGTGACCCAATCTCGGAAGGTCCGCGCCTCGGTCCCGATAATTCCTCGCACGGTGAACGTGACGTACGCGGGCTAGATGTCGAATGATACATCGGCCTTTCCTGTGGCGCTCTTAGAAAATGCGGTCACCCGTCCGATTGCATATCAAGGCGAAGAAGTTTGCGGTTCACCTAAGCGATGAGCCGATGAGGTGCCCATTTCCAATTAATTGTTTGTGTTCGACCTGTAGGCGCACACTGATTCCGAGCAGATGGTCGGCAAACCGGAAGTTACCCTCGGGTAAAACTCGGATAGGGCCCGTGAATTCGGCTTACCGAAATCTGACTTCCACCTGACCACGCAGATTCTCAGCTTTTGATAATCTGATCTGCCGGGAGCAAATGAGATCATCGCAGGAGGAAATCGGCAAGTCTGAGCCAATAGTGCAATTCATGCCATCTGGTATAGACAACGATGGATTGTCCAACGATGAAAAGGGGGAGCACATATTGGTAGACCGTGTGGACCCGGCGGTCGACGATCAGGTCGCGGGCTGCGCCCAGCAGGATGAGCAGGTCCACCCCGGCATAGAGCATGTAGTGCGGCAGGATAATTTCAGGAAAACGCCCCCAGGCGGCGGCCGTGAGTCCGCAGGTCGCGATGAAGATGAGGCGGCGATGCAGTTGCGGTTTCCTGCGCCAGTAAATGGCCAGGAAGAACACCGGGGTGAAACAGACCATGTCAAAGAGGGGGATGATCATCCGCCAGGGAGCATTGGGGGAATGAAGCTGGACCATGTCAAAGCGCGCCATCGTGATGGAAGTCGATACGCCAAGAAGGATAATGCCGATGCCAAGGGCGAGCCCGAACCAGCCCATCAGTCGATGCACGCGAACGTTTCCAGTGCGCACCAGAGATGATTGAAAAATAAAGAAGACGACCCAAAAGGAGAATACGGCAGCGTGGAAGTACAGGAGCAGCGGTCGTGGAGGAGCGGGATGGAAGAGATTCTGGTCTATGGTGAAATGGAAGCCGTAGACAATAATCGCGGCGATTAAAAGCGACATGAAGAAGTAGAAATACCGATCCAACAGACGCACACCCGAACTCGCCGTCGTCCCGCTCGAGTGGGGACGAGCCGCGGGAATGGATAAGACAGATGCTTTTAGCGCGCCCGGCAATTTCGAGTTCAATGCGAAGGACTCTATCTTGATTCTGAGGTTCCGGTCAAATTCTGGATAGAGTGGTTGCGGGAAAAAAGCCTTGTTCCCTCTTCAATTTATGTATAAGAAAAGAAACAAGGAGAGATTCTTCGCTTGGCTCAGAATGGCAGAGTTTTGAGCTTTTCCGCAGCCTGTAAGGCCTATTTTCCCGCATCCTGATATGCGGTCTTCTGATGTGCGCTGGAATCCGTCTCAAAACATGGGAGAACAAACGGCGAATCCGACAGGACATTTGAGAACAGAATTGATTCGCTTGGACCTGTGGAAAAGCCCATTTTTAAAAAAACAAAATGATTTAACGACCGCAACTTTTTCCTCACGCCCGTGTTTCCAATATTGGCTTCGCTTTTTGAGCTTGCTCAAATGCTGCGGGCTGAATCCACCCCTGGACCCCCAGCCTGCAGGGTTGAGCATCGAAGGGCGCTCCGTCCCCGATTGCGGCACGCCCTTCTACTTTTTCTGCGCCTGAGAACTTACGTCACCGTATTTCTTTGACTCTCCACTTGGTAGTACATCAGTTTGATTTGGATGGCCGCGAAAAGCTGCCCGCCCAAAAAGCGGGCGGCCGCTACAAAACCAAATGCGTATTGGCGTTGCGTTTTTGTAGAGGACTCTTCGTTCCATGCCTCTCGGGACGGAGAGGGCACGTTCTCTTTCAAATTGAGACCCATCCGTCTTTCCCTTACCTTCGCCGTGGCTATTTGCTGTAGGATGTGGATTGTGTATGGGAACATCTCTTAGTTACCTGCCCTGCGATGGGTGTGGCCTGCCGGCATCGCCGGATCACATCGCAGACCGGCTGCGGCGCCTCGAACTCTCGACCCGGTTTCGGCCGGTTCATATGGGCGTCTTGTTCATCGCGCTGATGCCCCCCATTCGCCCGCAGGACGATTTCTATGCCACCAGCGATAAGATCGACTTCTTCGACCCCTTCCTGACGGCCCTGGAGATTCCCCCAGCGGAGAACCCGGCAAGACTTTTGGAATTTCAGCATAGAGGATATTTCCTGGCGTTTGTTTCAGAATGTCCTTTGCGTGGAGGGCAAGAAACGGCCGAGGCCATAATCGCTCGCCTGAGTCCAACTCTGATCCGGCGGATCCGATTCAATTACAAGCCGAAACTGATTGCGCCAATAGGTCAAGAGCTGGCTCCACTGGTCGATGTGTTAAGAGGCGCGGGAATTGGCCCCATCGTGGCACTGGACCAGGGGGCAGTCTTGCCTATCCCGAGGACAGGCGACCGGGAATGGCACGAACTGTTCCGTGGAGCGGTAGCGACTGTGGCACCTCGCGAATATCCTTCTTCGGATTATGATAGAATTCAAGTTACACAGACGGAGCGGAAGTTGGGAGCAGGGGGCAATTCGTGAAAACTAAAGCGAAGTTTGGCATTGGCGTGGCAATCATCCTGGTCACACTTTCCTGCCTGGCTTATGTCGGCGCGCAGCAAAGTAAAACCTACTACCACACGATCTCGGAAATTCCGACGCTGGATGGCTCGGCGCTGCACCAGCGCCTGCGCGTGGGCGGCGATGTAAAGAACGGATCGATCCAGCATTATTCCGGCCGAGTCGATTTCGTGTTGATCGAGCAGGGAAAAACGCTTCCGGTCAGTTACGTGGGCACCGATCCGCTGCCCGATACGTTTAAGGATGGAGCACAATGCCTCGTCGAAGGCAAAGTGCAGCCCAACGGGACATTTGTGGCCGAGACGATTCAGGCCAAATGCGCGTCTAAGTATGAGGCGGCGCCCCAGGACCAGGCGCAGCCGGGGGCTGCCTCGGGCGATTCGTATCAAAACGGCAAGAGCTAGTCTCGTCGATTCGAGTCGCATTTTTAGGAAGTAAAAGGGGGCTGTCCGAATCCGCTTTGGCCGGACAGTCGGAGCACGTTGCGGAAGAACTAGTTTATTTTGTCATTCCGAGCGGAGCGAGGAATCTCTCTTCGATTTAAGTTTAAGAAAAGAAAGAGAGATTCCTCGCTCCGCTCGGAATGACAAGATGGTGGGTGGTTTTTTCCGCAGTGTGTGAGGTACTTCGCATGATGCCGGTGAACAGCACAGAATCGAGGACCTGAATTGGATCTGTTCGGTTCCTACGCGTTATTGTTGGCGTTTGCCTTCGCGCTCTACGCGATTTTCGGAGGCATTGCCGCGATCATCACACGGCGCCCTCTCCTGATTAAATCCGCGCGGAATGCCGGCTTCGCGGTCTGCGGCCTCATCTGGATTGGGACGGCCAGCCTGTGGTACCTGTTTTTCACCGACAATTTTTCGCTGGCCTATGTTGCGGCGCATAGCAACCGCAATCTCTCCCCCTATTACAAATTTTCCGCGCTCTGGTCCGGCCAGGAAGGCTCGCTGCTCTTCTGGAGTTTCCTGCTTTCCATCTATGTGTTTTCGGCTCTCTTCACTTATCGCGGAAAACATCCGGAGCTGATGCCGTACGTCGGAGTGGTTCTTGCCGGCGTTCAAATATTCTTTCTGACGATGAATAATTTCATTGCCAGTCCTTATGGAGTGTTTGCGGGCCACGGCGCGGGAGGGATCCTGCACCTGGCGACGCGCGCCGATGGAAGCGGCCTCAATCCGCTGCTGCAGTATCCGGAAATGGCGATTCATCCGCCGACGCTCTATTCCGGCTACACCGGATTCACAATCCCGTTTGCGTTTGCGCTGGCTGCGCTGCTTGGGCGATATCCCGGAGAAAAGTGGATTCATCTGACGCGGCGCTGGACGATGATCGCGTGGGCCTTTCAGTCCGCGGGAATCCTGCTCGGCGCGCACTGGGCTTATGCCGTGCTCGGCTGGGGCGGTTACTGGGGCTGGGACCCGGTCGAAAATGCATCGCTGATGCCGTGGCTGACCGGAACGGCGTTTCTGCATTCCGTGATCATGCAGGAAAAGCGCGGGATGATGCGCGTGTGGAATGTGTGGCTCGTCTTTCTGACGTTCATGTTATGCATTCTGGGCACTTCGCTGACGCGCAGCGGAGCGGTCAATTCCGTGCACGCCTTCGCGGAATCGAATATCGGCCACTGGTTCTGGGGCTTCCTGCTGGTGATCGTCCTCGTGTGCGTCGCCGCCTACTTCAAGAATCGCGATTACCTGCGCAGCGACAATCAACTGGACTCGATGCTTTCGCGCGAATCCAGCTTCCTGTTCAACAACCTGATTCTGCTGGTTGCCTGCGTCGCGGTTCTGGCGGGGACGCTCTTCCCGGTGCTGTCGGAAGCGGTGCGCGGATCGAAGATCAGCGTCGGGCCTCCGTTTCTTTAACCGCGTGAATATTCCCATCGCGATGTTTCTGTTGTTTCTGACGGGTGTCGGCCCGCTGCTGGCCTGGCGCAAGACTTCGGTGGAAAGCCTGAAAAAGAATTTCGGCTTTCCGCTGATCGGCGGATTCGTCGTGGCAGTCATCGCAGTCGCGCTGGGGCTGCGTGAATTTTACGTTACGCTTTGCCTGCTGCTTTCCGCGTTCGTGACGCTGACGATTCTCGGCCGAATTTTATCGCGGCGCGCGCGTGATCGCCGCGCGGACGGGATCGAATATTTTTTCCTCCGCCGCGCAGCTCACCATGCGGAACACGCGCCGCTACGGCGGATACGTTGTCCACTTCGGAATGGTGCTCGTGTTTATCGGCATCTCCGGGCAGGCGTTCAATCAAGGACAAGCAGATGGACATGTCGGCCGGCTCCGAGATGACCATTGGTCCTTATAACCTTCACCTGCAGAATTACGACTCGACGCAGGAGCCCAACTACAGCGCCGAACGCGCCACGATTGACGTCGAAAAGGGCGGCCGCTCCGTCATGATGCTCTATCCCACGCGGCGCTTTTATCCGTCCAATCAAGAGTCCGGCACGATGGTGGCGATCTCGTCAACGCTCCGCGAAGACCTCTACGTGGTCTATGCAGGCACGAATCCGGACACCAATCTTCCCGTCATTCACGCGTACCTGAATCCGCTGGTGAAGTGGATTTGGCTGGGCGGCGCGGTGGTTGTTCTGGGAACGATTCTGGCTCTTCTGCCCAACCGCCAGGCGGTCATGGTCCTGTCGACGGCGACGGCCGGGCAATCCGCCCCCGTGCCTGGAGGCGCGCAACCTGCGCAAGTGTCGTATTCCGCCCGCTCGCAGTTGCCGGACAGTCATGACTAACCGCCGGCAACTTGCCTTCATTTGCGCCGCGTGCGTGGGCATCGCCTCGGCGCTCGTCCCTCTGCACGTGGACGCGCAGAAAACCGACCGCGCCAAGTCCCTGGGCACGAAACTGATGTGCATGTGCGGATGCGGCCAGATTCTCACGCAGTGCAATCACATCAACTGCCCGTCGTCCGGGCCGATGCTCAAGGAGCTGGACGCGCACGTCGCCAAGGGCGAGGCCGACGACCTGATCATTCAGGATTTTGTGCAGGAGTACGGCGAAAAAGTATTGAGCGCGCCGCCCGCCAAGGGATTCAACAGCATCGCCTGGTATATTCCGGGCGTGGCGTTTGCGATCGGGCTCGGCATCGTGATCACCCTGATCCGGTTGTGGCGGCAGCGCGATGTGGCGCGGCTCGCGACGGCATCCAGCGCGCCGCCCGTTCCGCACTACCGCGGCTTCCGAACTTCGCGATGTGCAGCTCGAACGCGCGCGGAAGCAAGCGGACCGCGAGACCGAGGACTGAAGAAAATGACGCTTGCCCTCGCTGCGATGATCTTCCCGGACGCCGTGATGCTTTCGGCCTGCGTCGTTCTCACTCTGGCGGCCGTCATTTTTGTTTTTTGGATTGAGCCCGATCCCGGGCGATTCTGCGCCGCACCGCTCGCAGCTCGATCAGCTGCTCGAGCGCCGGGACTCGATCTACGACAATTTGCGCGATCTGAAATTTGAAAACCGGGCAGGGAAGTACGCGGAGCAGGACTACGAACAGATGAGGGATTCGCTGGAAAACGAGGCGGCGCAAGTGCTGCTGGAAATTGAACGCGTGACCGGGAATCAGGCGCCGATCCCGCGCCGCGATCCGGCGACCGCCGCGAACCCTCGGCAGTAATTCGTCGCTTCTTAGTGGCGCAGGCTTCAGCCTGTGGAGTTTTGACGCTCGTCAAGGACTAAAACCCCACAGGCTGAAGCCTGCGCCACTAAAACCGGCCGCGAGTGTTTCGACTTACAAGGATTTATTTTGCTCATGAAGATAGTGGAACAATCTGATTGGCCAGCGGCTCCTTGGTATCGCCGCCCTGCTGTTGCTCGCGTGCGATAGCCGCGCCAGGCGGGAACGGTCACCGGCGTCGTTCACAACGGCACGAACAGCAATAAAGCCGCCGCCGGCGTGGATGTCCTGCTCATCCAGTTGCAGGGCGGCATGTCGGTCGTGGCCAGCACCAAGACCGACGCCGACGGCCGCTATCATTTTGACAATCCCGGGCATCGGCCAGGGCCCGATGCTGATCCGCGCGGTCTATCGCGGCGTCTTCTTTCACCAGCCGCTCACGCCGGGCACCTCGACACGTCGACGTCACGGTTTACGAACCGACCACGAATCCCGCGGCCATCCAGGTTCCGCTGCGCCTGCTCGTCTTCCAGCCCAACGGCGGACAAGCTGATGGTCGGCGAGGAATATTCCATCCAGAACAACTCGAATCCTCCCGCCGCGTATTTCAAGCAGGACGGAAATTTCGAGTTCACGATTCCGCAGGGCGCCGAGCTCGACCAGGTTTCCACGTTCGGCCCTTCGGGCATGCCCGTGCGGCAGGGCACGATCGACAAAGGCAAGGGCCGCTACGCCATCGCCTACGCATTTCAGCCGGGACAAAACGGCGTGCGCATCTCCTACATTGTTCCGTACGCCGGCAATCAGGCCGCAGATTCGCGAATCGTCCACCTATGACGCGCAGCGCGTGCTGCTCGTGATTCCGCCGACGATGCAGGTTGCCAGCGCGGGATTCAACGCCGCGGGCACGGAGCAGGGCTTCAACGTATTTTCAAAGGAATCCTTGAAGGCGGGGACTGGATTTGACGTCACCGTTTCGGGGACCGCGCCTCCTCCCGCGGATGCTTCGGCGTCCTCTGGCGCACCGGATCAAGTGAATGGCCGCGACTCCGGCCCGGAAACGACGATCGAAACCGCTCCGGCGCGCCTCGACGACGAAAAATGGATTTTGCTCGGCGGGCTTGCGGCGATCTTTGCCGTAGGCGTGGGTTTGCTGCTGCGCAAGCCGGTTCCCGAAGTAGCGAGCGCGCCCGCGCCGCCGCCGGCTGCCAAAGGCCGCAAGGCGCAAAGCGGCAGCGCAAGCAAAGGCGCGCGCAAGCCGCGCCTGCCCCGCCCGCCGCCGCCCGTCGAGAGGATCACGCAGGAAGTGAACTCGAATCTGGACTCCCTGAAAGACACGCTGCTGCGTCTCGAATTGCGGCGCCAGGCGGGCACCATTACGGACGCGGAGTATGCGCTGGAGCGGGGTCGCGCGGAGCAATTGCTGCGCGATCTGGTCCAGGGCTGAGCCGTCGCGCGTGTCCACACCGCTTGCATCTTCCCCGAATGGCGGCCCGGCGAAGGCCCGTGCCGCCGGATTGAGAATCCAATTCAGCGAAGTCGAAAAGCGTTACGGGATGCGCCTGGCGCTGCGCGGCGTCTCGCTCGCGATCGCCGCCGGGGAATGCGTCGCGCTCGTGGGCCACAACGGATCGGGCAAAACCACGCTGCTCAAGATTGCGGCGCAACTGACGCGGCCTTCGCGCGGAAAAATCGCATTTCTACGCCGGAGAAAATCCAATCTCGCTCGAAGAAGTGAAGAGCCGGGTCGGAATGGTCGGCCATCACACGCTGCTCTACGAAGAACTGACCGCCGAGGAAAATCTCATCTTCTTCGCAAAATTGTTCGGCTTGGAAGATCCCGCCGAAAAAGCCCGGCAGGCGCTTCAGCCGGTCGGCCTTGCCGGCCGCGCCACGGACCTCGTGCGCACATTTTCGCGCGGCATGCGCCAGCGCCTCTCGATTGCGCGCGCCCTGCTCGCCTCGCCCGGACTTGCTTCTCCTCGATGAAGCGGGCACCGGCCTCGACCCGGAAGGCCAGCAGTGGCTGGGAGCGACAATCCAGCGGCTGCGCGATTCGGGCTGCACGATTCTGATGAGCACGCACGGGCGAAATGAAACGCAGGGCGCGGTCACGCGCGCGATTCGCCTGGACGGCGGAAAAATTACGCACGACTCGGGCGCGGGCGGCAATCCCAGGGAAATCCTGGTCATGGCGGCTGTCCGCGAGAGCGGGGAAGAGGGCGCGCCATGACCCTCGCGCGCGCCACCGGCGTGATTCTCGCCAAGGAACTCAGGACCGAGTTCCGCTCGCGGGAATTGCTGGGCACGACCGTCGTCTTCGTCCTGATCGTGATCGTCCTGTTCAGCTTTACGTTCAATCCCACGTCCTCGGAATCGCGCCGCTTCGGCCCCGGCCTTTTGTGGCTCGCGTTTTTGTTTGCCGGCTCGCTGATGCTGCAGTCTTCCTTTTTGCGCGAGCAGACCAACGACACGCTGGCCGCGCTGCGCCTTGCCCCGATCGATCCGTTCAGCATTCTCGCGGGGAAGATGGCCGCCAATTTTCTGTTCCTGCTTCTCGTCGAAGTGATTTTGCTGCCGGTGTTCGCGGTGCTCTACAACGTCGCGATCCTCCCGGTTCTTGGGCCGCTTCTTCTGGTTCTGGCGCTCGGCACGATTGGACTCGCCGCCACGGGCACGGTATTTTCCGCGGTCGCCGCGCAGGCGCGCCTGCGCGAATTGCTTCTTCCGCTCCTGCTCCTCCCGGTGCTGGCCCCGGTGCTGATCGCCAGCACGGAAGCGACGATCGGAATCCTGCGCGACCCTTCCGAATTGTCCCTGGTATGGTTGACGTTTCTGGCATGCTTTGACGTGGTATTTTTGACGGCGGCCTGGATGGTCGGCGAATATTTGTTGGAGGAGTGAAATGGCAACCGAAGCGCAATCCGCAGGCGGCGACCCGCGCGGTAATTTCCGTGCCGTCGATCGTGCTCGTCTTTCTCCTGCTGGCCGCGGCGAGCTACGGCGCGCTGATCTGGGCGCCCACGGAAAACACCATGGGCCTCGTCCAGCGCATTTTTTATTTTCATGTGTCGAGCGCGTGGTCCGGCTTTGTCTCTTTCATTCTGGTCTTCATCGGCAGCGTCGCCTACCTGCGCACGCGCGCGCTGAAGTGGGATTGGCTGAGCGTGGCCTCCGCGGAAGTGGGCGTCGCATTTTTTACGATCGTGCTGGTGACCGGCCCCATCTGGGCCAAGCCGGTCTGGGGAATCTGGTGGACCTGGGACGCGCGCCTGACGTCTTCCTTTTTGTTGTGGGTGTTGTTCGTCAGCTATCTCGTGCTGCGCACTCTGGTGGACGAGCCCGAACGCCGCGCCCTGGTTTCGGCCGTCTTCGGAATTTTCGCGGCGCTGGACATTCCGCTGGTGTATTTCTCGATCTGGTGGTTTCGCACGCAGCATCCGCAGCCCGTGATCGGCGACGGCGGATCGCTCGACGCCCGCATGGGCTGGGTGCTGCTGCTGTGCTGGGCGGCGACGCTCGGCGTGATGACCGTGCTGATCCGCCTGCGCTATCGCCTGGAAGCGTTGCGCGCCGAAGTGGATGCGTATCGCATGGAGGCGTCGCGGAACGCGTAGGACTTTGAAGCGCAGGCTTCAGCCTGTGCGGTTTGCAATTTCGTGCGCGGACACTCGCAATCGAACACAAGTGAAGCATGCGCACTGGCGGCTGAAGCCCGTGCTGAGGGAGAGACGCAATGAAGAATCTGAATTTTCTGGCGGCGGCATACATCGCGATCTGGCTCGTGTTTTGCGGATACGTTTTGTCCGTGGCGCGCCGCATGGCGAATCTGAAGGACGATATTCGCCGCCTGAAGCAAGACGGAAAGTAGTGCATTCCACGGCAAAGGGCGCGTGCATCCAAAGTGACCGAAAAGAAAAAAATCGGCGTAGTGCTGTTCCAATTGGGCGGGCCGGATTCTCCGGACGCCGTGGAGCCGTTCCTCTACAACCTGTTTTGCGATCCCGACATCATCGATTTTTTCGGCGCCTGGTTCGCGCGGCGTCCGCTGGCGCGCTATATCGCGCGCAACCGCGCGGGCGTCGTGCGCGAGCACTATGACGCGATCGGCGGGCACTCGCCGATCCGCCTGCTCACCGAGCGCCAGGCGCGCGCCCTGGAAGCCGCGCTCGCCCCGCATTGCGACGCCAAATGTTTCATCGCCATGCGCTACTGGAATCCGCTCTCGGCGGAAGCGGCCGCGGAAGTGAACGCCTGGAACGCGCCGGACCTCGTCCTGCTGCCGATGTATCCGCAATATTCGTTCGCGACCACGTCCAGCAGCCTGAAGGAATGGAAGCGCGTGTTTCACCCGAACGGCAACGCGCCGCGAGCGCACACCGTCGAGACGTTTTTCGATCATCCGCTGTACGTCCAGTCGGTCGCGGAAAAAATCGCGCTCACGCTCACGCACTTTGACGAGCCCGACCGCGCGCACATCGTCTTCAGCGCGCACGGATTGCCGCTCAGCCTGATCGAGCGCGGCGACCCGTACGCGCGGCAAGTGGCCGACACCGTCAAGCTCGTGATGCAGCGCGGCGCCTGGAAAAACGCGCACACGCTCTGCTTTCAGAGCAAGGTGGGCCGCCGCAAATGGCTTTCGCCTTCGCTCACCGACACGATCGACCAGCTCGCCCGCGCGGGCGAAAAAAATCTCCTCATCGTGCCCATCGCCTTCGTCACCGAGCACATCGAAACCCTGCACGAAATTAATATCGAAGCCCGCGAGCAGGCGCACAAGCTCGGCGTCGAGCAATTTGAGATGATGCCCGCCGTCGGCGATTCGCCCACATTCATTTCCGCGCTCGCCGACGTCGTTCTCCGCTCCTTGAGCGACAGTCCCAAGTAGGACGCAGATCTCGCAATCCAAATCGAAAGGAATTCAACACAGAGGACACAGAGGGACACGAAGAAAACAAGAGAAACAATTCGCTGTTTCGTGACATGGTGTTTCTCTTCCTTTCTCTGTGTTCTCTGTGCCCTCTGTGTTAAAATCTTTTTCGCGTGATGAGGCATGACTGGCGCATGTAATACGGGCAGCCGCCTCACATCCAGCTCAGCAATATACCGCTGCGGTCCAAAAAAAGAACCAAGCGAACAAATAACACCAAAAATCGGAATTCGCCTTGACAGGAAGGGGCTTGCGGAAATATAAGAAGTTGTATCTAAAAACCGTTTCTGAGAACCTGGTTCATCCATAGTCTCGATTTATAATTATTTATCGAGAGGTCTGATAGCGGAAATATGGCCGACCCTGTAGAAGGAAGTACCCCGGCTCCCCCAGCAGCAAAAGCCGGAGACAGTAGCAGCACCAAAACCGCCAGCCGCACCAAAGCCGGCGGCAAAACCCAAAGAGAGCGCGGACCCGCCGGATCCCATGCGGAGGCGCGTCATTTGGGGGATGATTTACGGCTATCTCGGCATCAACCTGCTGATGTTTTTGCGGTTTTTCTTCCCGCGCGCGCTGTACGAACCCAATACCATTTTCAATATCGGTTATCCTGCCGATTTTTCCATCGGCATCGACCAGCGTTTTCTGATGACCAATCGCGCCTGGGTCGTTCGCGAACCGGACCGCATCTTCGTGATCTTCGCGCGCTGCACGCACCTCGGCTGCACTCCGGAATGGAAGCCGGCGGAGAACAAATTCAAGTGCCCATGCCACGGCAGCGGATATGACAGCGAGGGCGTCAACTTTGAAGGGCCCGCGCCGCGGCCCATGGACCGCGCGAAGATCGCTCTCGATCCGACCGGGAAAATTGTTGTGGATACGAGCAAGCTGTTTATGGATGATCCGCGCGCCGGAGTCAATCAGTTCAACGATCCAGGCGCGTATCTGCCGGTGTAGTAGGACAGGCTTCAGCCTGTCTGGTTTTTGGATGTCACCTCGTCAAACCGACAGGCTGAAGCCTGTCCTACTGGGGGGCGTAGGAATGGCCGAAGAAAACGGCGAAAAAAAGGGCACCGGGTTGCTCGACCGTGTCCGCCAGGACATCACCGACCTCAAGGAAACGATCAAGGAAAAGGGCAAGGATGAACTCGAGGGCCTGAAAGAGCCCGAAAAGACCCAGGTTTTCCGCTCCATTTTCCGCGTCAAGCACGATGAGACGCCGCGCAATCGCGCGCTCTCGGTCCTGTCCAACGTTTTCTTCCACCTGCATCCCGCCAAGGTCAATCGCGACGCCGTAAAATACAAATTCACCTGGGGCATGGGCGGCATCACTTTTTATCTGTTCATCGTCCTCACCTTTACCGGCGTCCTGCTGATGTTTTATTACCACCCGAGCAAAGTGCAGGCCTTCCGCGACATTTTGTATCTTGAGAACGACGTGCCGTTCGGCAAACTGCTGCGCAACATGCATCGCTGGGCCGCGCACTTGATGATCATCGCCGTGTGGCTGCACATGTTCCGCGTTTTCCTCACCGGCTCCTACAAGCGGCCGCGCGAATTCAACTGGTGCATCGGCGTCCTCCTGATGGTGTTGACGCTGCTGCTTTCGTTCACCGGCTACCTGCTTGCCCGACGATCAACTGGGCTTCTGGGCGGTGACGGTGGGAACGAACATGGCCAGGGCCACGCCTTTGTTAGGAACGGAGGGGCCGTTCGGCGCGCTCCTGGGCATGACGCCGTACAACGATGTGCGCTTTGCCTTGCTCGGCGGATCGATCGTCGATGCCAATGCGCTCCTGCGCGCCTACATCTGGCATTGCATTGCGATTCCGCTGATCGCCAGCATTTTCATGGCGTTGCATTTCTGGCGCGTGCGCAAGGACGGCGGAATCTCCGGGCCCGCGCCGGTCATGCTGGAATCGGAAATCAAGGAAGAGAAGGGCCACCGGCCGGTCATCCTGCGGCCGAGCGGAATGGTGTAGCGGAATTTGAGAGCCACTTTGGTGATCTTCGGCAGGATTTCGCTGGAGACCGGCGCAGGATAGCATCAAGGACAGGTTTTGACAAACTAACAGGCGGGGTTTGAGGCCGATATGAACTGGCACCAGATATGGGAGGTTGCATCCGCTCCGGATAACGTGCCGATTGTGGCGCTGCTATTCCTGGTCCCGTTTTACGTTTGGTACGCCTTCCGGCAGGCGCTCGCGAATGACCGCCTGATCGACAAGCTCTCCGCCGACCCGGCGCTGGCGAAAACCGAATACCGCAAGACCGAGCCGTGGAATCCGAAGTGGGAGCGCGAAGTTCACACCTGGCCGTACCTGATGCGCGTCGAACTGGTCGCGGCCGTCCTGGTCACGGCGCTGCTCATGGTGTGGTCCATCACGCTGAGCGCGCCGCTCGAAGAGCCGTCCAATCCGAACGTCACCATGAATCCCGCCAAGGCCCCGTGGTATTTCCTGGGCCTGCAGGAAATGCTCGTCTATTTTGATCCGTGGATTGCAGGGGTGATCATGCCGACGCTCATCATCGTCGGCCTGATGGTCGTGCCGTACATCGACGCCAATCCTCTCGGGAACGGCTACTACACCTACAAGCAGCGGAAATTTGCCATCTGGACGTTCCTGTTCGGATTCATTGGCTTATGGGTCTTAATGATTGTAATAGGGACCTTCATACGAGGCCCTGGCTGGATGTGGTTCTGGCCAGGGCAAACATGGGACGCGCAGCGGGTCGAGTTCGCGGTGAACCGGAACGTCGATCAGATTTTCGGGATCAACGGTTCGTGGATCGTTCACTTCATGCCGGCGGCGAACGCCAGCTACGCGCCGATCCTGGCGCGCATCATTTTCGGAATTTTCCCGCTGGCGCTCTATTTCATTGTCGCCGGATATCTGGTGCACCGCCTGCTGCTGCTGACGGATTTCAGCAGAAAGATTTTCAAGCGCATGACGCTGCTGCAAATGGTGACCATGGAACTGTTTTTGATCCTGATGCTGAGCCTGCCGGTGAAAATTCTGCTGCGGCTGTTGTTGCGCATCAAGTACGTGTGGGTGACGCCGTGGTTCAGCATCTGATGGGTCTGAATAAAAATGATGGGCCTGAATAAAATATAAGGAGGCACGGGGTGCCTGAGCAGCTTCCTCCTGATGATCCGGTTACAAGCCGGCCGATGGCCGGGCTGGTCCTGATTTCCGTTTTCATCCTGATGCTGACCGTGTCCTGGTCGCTCTACGATGAATTCTACGGCTTGCGCCCGTGGCGCAAGTACCAGGCCGAATTCTCCAGCGCGTATTCCAATTACCTGGACAAGCAATACAAGCAGCGCAGGGCCGACGAACAGAAATTTTACGCCACGCCGGAATACCTGAAACTTCGTGGCCGACGTGAAGGCCGCCACCGACGCCGCTCGAACCAAGGACCAGGAAATCGGCCAGCAAATCGATTTGCTCGACCGCCAGCGCGCGGCCATGACGGACTCTTTCACCACTTCGCGCGGCCTGGTCGGCTCTCTCACCTATCAGCTGGAGCAAATCAGCGAGAAGGACAAGAGCGGCAAGGACTCCAAGCTCAAGGAACTGAACGAAGCCAAAGCGCAGACGTTCGACGTGGCCTGGCCGGTCGAGGGCGGCAAGATCGAGCCGCAGAAATTTAACTACGACAAGCTCAACGGCCTGTTCGTTTCGATCATGCAATCGAAGGCGAAACTGGTCGCCCAGCGCGGCGATGTCGATCAGCCCGCCAAGGACGCGCAAGACAAGCTGAACGAATATGTGAAGGAGCAGCTCCCCGGCCTGGCCTCCAAGGATTTATTTTCCCTGAGCCAGAGCATGAAGAGCCTGGACATTCACATCCGCCAGATCAACGTGAATCCGACCGGGACATCCCTCAACAATCTTGGCGGCGCGGGACTCGTCGATCGCTGCCAATCCTGCCACCTGGGCACGGACCCGCTGATTGTTCCCGTCACGATGACGCTCACCAAAGCGGATCTCGGCTTGGCCAAGAGCAAGGACGCGCCGTTCACCAGCCATCCCGATCCGGACATGATGAAATATCATCCGCTGGAAAAATTCGGCTGCTCGCCCTGCCACGGCGGAAATGGGCGCGCGCTGGACACGGTCGAGAAGGGCCATGGCCGCTACGAACACTGGCTCTGGCCGCTCTATTATAAAGAAAATTTCAATGCCGGATGCCAGCAGTGCCACGCTTCGGACATGGTCACCGAGCACGCCCCGGTCCTGAACCACGCCAAGACGCTGTACCGGGAAAAGGGCTGCATCGGCTGCCACCGCTTCCAGGGCTTCGACAATCAGGACGAGGAACTCGTCAGCGCGCGCCAGGCCATCACCCAGCTCGAAAATCAGAAGCAGGACGACCGCTTGCAAATCGCCCAGCTGAACAAGAAGGGCGACACCGCTCCCGACAACGACACCGCGAACCAGTTACTACACGGAAGCCACCAACCTGACCGTCACCATGTCGGGCATGGACGCCAAGATCGAACAGCTCGACCGGCGTTCCGGCAACCTGCTCCGCGAAATCAAGAAAGTCGGTCCGGACCTCAAAGAAGTCCGGATGAAGATTCACAAGGAATGGATTCCGTACTGGCTGGAGCACACGCGCGATTTCCGTCCCACCACAAAGATGCCGCAGTTCCGCTTGCAGGACGACGAAATTCAGGCGATCTCCGCCTACATCTGGCAGTCGGCCATCACCGGCCCCGAGCTTCCCAAGCAAACGCCGGGAAACGCGGCGAACGGCAAAGTGCTGTTTGAAGAGCGCGGCTGCGAAGCCTGCCACTCGATCGGCGAAGGCGCCAACATGGTCGGCGGAGATTTCGCCGCGAACCTGTCGCGCGTCGGGGAAAAGGACAACTACGATTACCTGGTTCGCTGGATCCTGAATCCGCGAACGCGCACGCGCCCCTACAGCCCGTTCGAGCACAAAGACCTCGGCCCGGAGGATTACGCCAAGCACAATCTCCCGTTTGTGTTTGACCTCGACCATTCGCGCAGCCCGAACGACGGCCACGAACTGGTCGTCCAGCAGATGACGGTCATGCCCAGCCTGCGCCTCACGGTCGAAGACGCGCGCGACATCGCCAGCTACCTCGATGACGCAAAAGCACGCCGACGCCTCCTACGCTGCCGCGGATTTCATGGACGATCCGAACCTCAAGGCAGCACGGCAAGGAGCTGATCCAGCACTACGGCTGCGCCGGCTGCCATGAAATTTCCGGCCTCGAGGACGAAGGCCGCATCGGCACCGAACTGACGAACGAAGGCAGCAAGCCCATCGAGCGCCTGGATTTCGCGCTCCTCACCGAAGACGCCAAGCTCGGCATTCTGCCCGACGGCAAGAAGTCTCCGCGCGGCGCGTGGTACGACCTGAAGGGCTTCTTCGAAACCAAGCTGACCGACCCGGCCGTATTCGATCGCGGCAAATACAAACCCGATCCGATGGACCGGCTGCGCATGCCCAAGCCGAACGTTACCAAGGAAGATATCGACGCACTGACGACCTTCCTCCTCGGCTCGACCGATCCGACGCTGCCGCAGGAATACATGTACAAGCCCGCCGACCAGCGCGCCGCCATCCAAAAAGGCTGGTGGATCGTCACGAAATATAATTGCATCGGCTGCCACCAGATCGGAATCGGCCAGCGATCGGTGCTGATGGGCCTGCCGCAGTATCAGGGTGAAAACAAACAGAACCTGCCGCCGGTGCTGACCAGCGAAGGCGCGCGCGTCAGTCCCGATTGGCTCAAGGCGTTCCTCGCCAACCCGTCGCTGAGCACCACGGACGTGAACCGCAACGGCGTGCGCTCCTACTTGCAAGTGCGCATGCCGACGTTCTTCCTGTCCGACGACGAAATCCGCACGCTGGTCTCGTTCTTCCAGGCCATGTCCAGCCAGCCGCAGCCCTACATTCCGCAGAAGATCGAGCCGATCACCACGGCGGAAAAAGAAATGGCCCGGGACTTGTTCACCAGCACGGCCGCTCCGTGCCTGAAGTGCCACGCGACAGGCGATCCGGGACACGACAAGAACGCCATCGCTCCGAATTTCCTGTTCGCCAAGGAGCGATTGCAGCCGGCCTGGACCGAGCGCTGGATCACCAATCCGGCGCTTGATCGCTCCGGGAACGGCCATGCCTTCCGGCCTGTTCAAGCGCGACGGCGATCACTGGGTCTTCTCCGGCCCGCTGCCGGCAAGCTTTAAGGGCTACACGGGCGATCAGGCCGACCTGCTGGTGCGTTATATGTTCGAATTGACGCCGGAGGAGCAGCGCGCTCTCATGGGCCGGACGCCTTCAGGCGGCGGCTCGGGCGGTGCAGGGAAGTAGAGTTTATTGAAGTGCTGCTAATCGTGGAATAGCGCAGATTCTGCATTCGAAGAGGAGGAACTGTTTCGTGAAGAAAACAAGATTGGGCATGTACTCGCTGGCAGTCGGGGCGTTCGCTCTGGCGATCACCGGCTGCGGCGGGAACAAACAAGAATCAACGGAAATACAGCCGCTCCGGCGGCAGGCGCGCCGGCCGGGAAAACGGTTGACCCCGCCACGGCCGGCGAAGTCACAGGATCGGTGAAGCTCGATGGCGCCGCGCCGAAAGCGAAGACCATCAACATGGCGGCCGAGCCGGCCTGCGCCAAGGCGCGCACCAGCCCGGCGATGACCGAAGAAGTCGTCACCGGAGACGGCGGGGCGCTTGCCAACGTCGTCGTTTACGTGAAGACCGGCCTCGACGGATATTCCTTCCCGGCCCCGTCGGCGCGCAGTGACAATTACGCAGGAGGGCTGCCAGTATCACCCGCATGTGGTCGCCATGCAGGTTGGGCAGAACATCGACGTCGTGAACAAAGACCAGACCACGCACAACATCCACCCGATCCCCAAGGACAACCGCGAGTGGAACGAATCGCAGCCGCCCGGCGCCGCGCCCATCGAAAAGTCGTTTACCCGCGAAGAAATCGCCATCCCGGTGAAGTGCAATGTCCATCCGTGGATGAAGGCGTACATGGCCGTTTGCCGAACCCGTATTTCCAGGTCACCGATAAGGACGGCAAGTTCGACCTGAAGAATCTTCCTCCGGGCACGTACACGGTGGTCGCCTGGCAGGAACTCTATGGTTCGAGCGACCCGCAAACCGTCACCATCGGCCCCAAAGAAACCAAGAACGTGACGTTCACGTTCAAAGCCGCGGCCGCAGCTGGAGACTAAGGCATAAACCTCTCCGTGCCCTCTGTAGTTCTCGGTGTTCTCTGTGTTAAAGCCTTAAAGCGCTTAACACAGAGAACACAGAGGAGCACAGAGAGCCACGGAGAAGATTCGTAACACGATCCAGCATTCGAAATCCGATGAAGACTCTTATACAACGAGGCTCTGCACCGCTACGCTGTCTTCACGGCGTCCTGCACGTTTGTCCTCCTGATTGCCGGCGCTCTGGTTACTTCGAACGATGCCGGGCTTTCCATTCCGGACTGGCCGCTCGCCTATGGTTCGTTGACTCCGCCCATGGTGGGCGGCATCCGCTACGAATTCACGCACCGCGTGATTGCCACGTGCGTGGGCCTTCTGACGATCGGACTCGCCGCCTGGCTATGGAGGGCCGAAAAACGCGCTTGGATGCGCTGGCTGGGCTTGGCGGCCCTTGGCGGGGTCATTGCGCAGGGGATCCTCGGCGGCATGACCGTTCGCATGTTCCAACCGCCGCCGGTGTCCGCCGCGCATGCCACGCTGGCGCAGCTTTTCTTTTCCACGGTGGTCGCCATCGCCGTCTTTACCAGTTCCTGGTGGAACGGCGCCCTCGCGGAAATCGACGACCCGGGGTCGCCCCGCGTTCGAACGCTGGTCGTGTGGACGCTGGCCGCGGTGTTCCTGCAATTGATTCTGGGCGCGGCGTTCCGGCACAAGGGTTTTGGAATTATTCCGCACCTGATTGGCGCGGTCATTGTTACAATCCTGATCTTTATGACGGCGGGAGCGCTGAAGAGGCGCTTTGCGGATGTGCCGGCGCTTCGAAGCTGCGCGCGTTATCTGCACATCCTGATCGGAGTGCAGCTTCTGCTGGGAGCGGGGCGCGTATTGGTCCCGGCTCTACAGCGCGCGCTTCCCGCAGCCGATCGGGGTAATGGTGGCCCTGACGGTCGTGCACACGGTGACGGGCGCGCTGGTGCTGGCCGTGACGCTGGTGACAGCTTTGGTCAGCTATCGTATGCTCAGGGCGGACACTGTCGTCGCGGATTCCGCGCCGGCTTCCGAGCAGGTTGCCCACTGAGAGGCATCGAGCAATGAGAATCGATGAGAGAATCACGCAAGCCACGGGAACAGCCGCATCGGAGGCCAGCCGCCCCGCGCTTTATTTGGCGCTGACCAAGCCCGACGTTTCCTTCCTGGTCGTCATGACCACGGTGGCAGGCTACGCCCTGGGAACGCGCGGTCCGCTGGACTGGCTGCGCATGGCGCACACGGTATTTGGGACCACGCTGATTGCCGCGGGCACCTCGGCCCTCAATCATTATTTCGAACGCGATACCGACGCCCTGATGCGCCGCACGGCCTCGCGCCCGCTGCCTTCCGGGCAGCTGAGCCCTCGCGAAGCGTTCTGGTTTGCGCTGTCCCTGCTCGGATTCGGCACGCTGTATCTCGCCCTGGCCACGAACGCGCTGGCCACGCTGCTGGGCATTGCCACATCCGTTTTATATCTTTGCGTCTACACGCCGCTGAAACGGCGCACCACGCTGGCCACATTTGTCGGCGCGTTTCCGGGCGCCGTGCCGCCGCTGATCGGCTGGGCCGCGGCGCGGGGGACGCTCAATATCGAGGCCTGGTTCCTGTTCGCCATGCTGTTCCTGTGGCAATTCCCGCATTTTGACGCGATCGCCTGGGTGTACCGCGAGGATTACAAGCGGGCGGGAATCAAGATGCTTCCGGTGGTGGACCCCGAAGGCACGCGGACATTTCGCGAAATCCTGATGACGGCGGCGCTGCTGGTGCCCGTCAGCCTGCTGCCGGCGGTGACGGGGCTTGCCGGGGCGCGCTACTTTTTCGGAGCGGTGGTTTTGGGGCTCATGCTGGTGGAAGTGTGCTTGTGGGCCGCGGCGTCGAAGACCAATGTTCGCGCGAAGTGGCTCATGCACGCGACCGTGCTTCACCTGCCGGTGCTGTTGGGATTGCTGATCTACGACAAATTCACCCGTTAAGTTTCGGCGCGCGCGGGGCGCATGTGAGAGGCCATGAACGGACAGGAAAATGAGGCCGAGTTGGCTGATCATGTCTGTGGTGATGATCGTTCTTTCGATTTTGGGGATCATCGCCGGTTTTTCCAGGGATCTTTTCGGCGGCATCGACGGCCTGCTGATCCTGGGCGTTGCCCTGATGATCCTGTTGATTTTCAGCCTGCTGCTTTTGGTCCAGGCGAAGCAGCAGGGCTGGATCGGCAAGCACCACAAGGACGAAGGCTCAGCAGGCCCGCCGGCCGCGGCGAAGTAGCGCGTCAAGTAGGACGGGCTTCAGCCTGTCTGGTTTTCGTTTGTGCTGCAACCGCCGAAAACCGACAGGCTGAAGCCTGTCGCTACTAAGAACAGGAAGGAACCCCGCATTGATTTCCCCGCCTGCCTTGGACGCCGTCCTCAATGGCACGAGCGCCATTCTGGTCACGGTGGGCTACGTCATGATCCGCACCAAGCGCATCCTCGCGCACAAGACCTGCATGCTCGCGGCGACGGCCACTTCGGCGGCCTTTCTGATTTCCTACGTCATCTATCACTACCACTTGTACGCGTCGGGCGAGGGCCCGGTGCATTTTCCGGGGACGGGCGCGCCGCGTTACGCCTATCTGACGATGCTCACGACGCACACGATCCTCGCGATCGTCATTGTCCCGCTGGTGATCCTTTCGCTCGTGCGCGCCTTGCGCTCCAATTTCCCGGCGCACAAACGCATCGCGCGCTGGACGCTCCCGCTGTGGGCCTATGTCTCCGTGACCGGCGTGCTGATTTACGTCGTGCTCTACCAGATTTACGCGCCGCCACCCGTAGCGCCGGCGTCCCGCCGGCATTTTTCCAGTCACTTGGAGAATAGGAAAATTGCCGGCGAGACGCCGGCGCTACGAAAACCTGCGTCACTTGAGTTACGATGGACAGCAATGCATTCGCATGTAAAGCATGACCATGAGCCGAATGTCAATGAATAGCTTCCACATGCCGCGGATTCTCCCTCCGCCGCCTCCCAAACCCGGGATGGCCAAGAAATGGCTCGTCGCGATTCTCGTTCTTACGTTTGCGTTTGTGCTGATGCCGTTCCTGCTGTGGTACATGACGACGTTCACGCGGCCGCTGAACGACGCCGACCTTGCCACCTACTTTGCGGACACGCTGCATCCGCGCCGCGCGCAGCACGCGCTCTCCCAAATCGCCGACCGGATCATGAGCCCGAATCCCGGAATCCGCGAATCGGCGAAAATCTGGTATCCCGAAGTGATCAAATTTTCCGAGCAGGGAAGCGATGAATTGCGCGTGACCGCCGCGTGGGTCATGGGGCAGGACAACCAGTCGCCGGAATTTCACGCCGCGCTTTTGAAGCAGCTTGCCGACGCGAATCCCATGGTGCAGCGCAACGCCGCGCTCTCCCTGGTGCGTTTCGCCGATCCTTCCGGCCACGCCCTCATCGCGGGAATGCTCGCGCCCTACACGGTGGCCGCGCAGCGCACCGGCATTCTCTCGATCCGCCTCAAGCCCGGAGACGTAATCAATCCCGGCACCTTGCTCGCCCACATCACCATTGGAAACGACAAAACGGAAGTCCGCTCCGATGTTCCCGGCACGATCCGCCAGTGGATTCCGTCCGACAACGCGCAAGTCAAAACCGGCGAGCCGCTGCTGCTCGTCGATCCCAGCCCCGAAATGGTGTGGGAATCCCTGCGCGCGCTATACTTGATCGGCCAGAAGGAAGACTTGCCCGCCGTCAATCCCTACGTCCGCGGCGCCGAAGGAATGCCGCCGCAGATTCAGCAGCAGGCGGCGCTGACCGCCCGCGAAATTTCCGCGCGCGAAGATAAGCAATGAGTGATTCGTCGAAAGGCTGACGGGTGCCGCACCCTTTGTCGACTAGTCGAAAGGGTGCGGGTTTAGATTCACCAACGAGCGGAATCGATCGTGGCAGCGGGACCTAAAACCCGCACCCTTGCAAAATCCGCAAGAGTGCGGCAACCGAAAATCCAGGATCTCAAACCTGAATACCCGATTCACGAATCTGACGAATCACCAGTCACAGCGTTTTTCAGAAGGGAAGCGCGCCATTCGCGCCTTCAAACTCGGCGAGCGGAACCATGTCGATCGCGTCCCACGGGCAGCCTTCGAGGAACGCGCCGTCGGGGCCTTTGCTGGTGCACAGCTTGCAGCCGATGCAGAGCAGGGGATCGACGATGATGCGGCCAAACGGGGCGTGGTCTTCGTCCGGCGCCCAATACATGCAATCCGCAACGGGGCAGTACTCGACGCAAGCAGGCGAGCCGGCGCATCCCGTGCAGCATTCATTGATCACCGCAAGAATGTGGGGTTTGCGCTTCCGCTGGGTCGTCGTGCCGGTGGAAATGGGCGAGTGCTTGACGACCGTTCCCGCCTGAAATTCCTCGATGCTGGGAGCCGAATACGCCACGTCGAGCCTCCAAAAATGTGGGTTACTAAAACATATTCTTGCCGACGCACCTCGACTTGTCAATCGCTGCTGGTCAAGACGCGGCGAATCAGTTTCCGGGTTGAAAACGATGAAACTTCATTTCGAGCGAGCTGTCGCGGCGGGCGAATCTCGGGTTGCGAGGCTGCCAGGCGGGACCGCCGTCTTCCCACTGGTTGTCGGTGAGTTGCTCGAGCTGGGTGCCGTCATAGCGCATGACGAAGATTTCGCCGTAGGGCTGCGGCGCGCCGGAGTAGAGCGCTTCGTCTTTAAATCCCATCCGCGTGCTGGCAAAGGCAAGCCGCTGCCCATCCGGCGACCACGCCAGATGCGCTTCGTTGCCGGGAGTATTGGTCAACTGGCGCAAGTCTTTTCCGTCCGGCCGAATCGTAAACACTTCAAAATTTCCGTCGATTTTGCGGATGAAAGCGATCAAATCGCCTCGCGGAGACCAGGCAGGGAAGTTGTCGTACTTGCTGGTCAGCACGGTAACGGAGTGATCCTCGAGATTCATGATGCGCAACCCTTCGCCATCGGGGCCGGCGGTGCGGTAAACGATTTGCTTGCCGTCGGGCGCGAAGGCGGCAAACGCGTTGTTGTTCGGGCCCGAAGTGATGAGGTGAAATTCCGATCCGTCGGCGTTGATCATGCCGACTTGCGCTCCGCCATTCACGGGATCGATCGGCTTTTTTCCTCCTGCAGCGAAGTCCAGAAACGAAGTGAAGGCGCCGATACCGAAAATGATCTGCCGGCCATCGGGAGACCATTGCGGGTCCAGAATCAAATCCTTGCGCTCCAGGATTGCGTGACGCCGGCTTTCCTTCCTCGACGATCAGCAAGCTGCAGGTTTGGTCTGGGGTTCATCCTCGTCACTGCGAAGCGCTGCCCGGACGGATCGTACGCGGGCAAAAATTCCGTGGTGGAGAGTTCATAGTTCGGATTTCGGCTCCAGAGGTTCACGGGTTCCGCGGTGCGTTTCGTTTCGTACCGGCTATAAACTACATGAGTTCCGTCCGGCGACCAGGAGGGGGAGCGCACATCCGAGCCTGCTGGACCTGACTTGCCGCCGGCATAGAAGACTCCCTGCACCGGACTCTGGCGGCGAACATAAGCGATCTCGCCCGATGGCAAAACGGACGGGTATTCTTTCACGCCCGGACCGGCGTTCACGGGGGTCGTCTTGCCGTCGGCGATATTGATTTGCACAAGATTGGTCGCGCCATCCTCAGGGCCGACACGATACGTCCAGGTTTCTTCGGCCGACATGCAATAGGCGACGACGCTTTGGCTATCGTGCGTCCATTTCGGACTGCCGCAAAAATTGCCGTGCTCCGAGATGCGTTTCAGGCCCGTCCCGTCCGGCCGGATGACGTAAATGTCGACGACATGCAGGCGCTCCCATCGGCCTTTCGCAGGCGGAAGATCGCTTCCGCGATCCGAGGAGAAGGCGATCCATTGGCCGTCCGGAGACCATGCAGGCCGGAAATCGCCGCCGCGGCCCGACGTCAGAGGCTTTGCGCTGTGAGATGCGGCGTCGAGGATCCACAGGTTAGCGGTTCCCGAGGCGCGCGTGGTGACGAAGACGATCTGCTTGCCATCGGGGGAAAATGCGGCCTGGTCGTCGTAAGCGGGATCGTCCGTCAGGCGATCGAGGCCCGTGCCGTCCGGGTGAATGCGATACAGATCGGCCGAGCCGGCGCGCTCCGATGTGAACGCGATCCAGTCGCCCTTGGGAGACCACGCGGGATTGTAATCGAGCGAGCCCGATTGCATGAGGGGCCGCTCTCCGGAGCCGTCCGCATTGGAGATGAACAGGACGGCTTGCGTCGGAGCCAGGTGCAGAAAGAGAATGCGATCGGTGGCGGAGCAAAGCACCGCCGCGAAAGCGATGGCGAGCGCGCACTAAAAAAAGACGGAGACGTTCATGGACCCTCCGGAAAGTGACGTGAGTAGGTTAACCGATTGATGATCTGGGAGCCTATCACCGATGGAACCGGCAACGTATTTGGAAATCCACGCCCATTGTCATTGCAAGAAAAGCAAGGGCGCGCAAATCAGCGGCCCGTCGGGAAATTAGCAAGTCCGGTTTCTACTGCTTGTCGTAGACAAAAGTGATGTTCACCTTTTTGCCGGTCGGATCCGATCCGCTGACGGTGACCGTGCGGGTCTTGCCGTCGGCCGAGACGACAACGCTTGCCGGAATTGGTAACCTTGCCGCCCTTTTTCTCGGCCAGCGCCAGGGTGTGATCGTCGACCGGCTTATACGCCCGCATGTCGGACGCTGGGTCGCCGGTGATGGCGTAATCTTTGCCGTCGAACTTGCCCGTCCAGGTGTTGTGCGAGGGCTTGCCGTCGGCGCCGACGCCGTCCACGGTGACTTTCATGCTGTCGCCCGCGGCCGCGATGACGACCATGGAATTTTTCGGGGCTCCGGCGGCGACCTTGGACTTGGCTTCGTTCAGCTTCCAGGTGCCCGTGTTTACGTCGGCGGCGAAGCACACCGCGACCCCGGCGAGCAGCGTCGCCAGGGTAAGCAAGATCGTCCTGATTTTCATTGAATCTCCTCTCACGGATTTCTTTCTTAATTTCGAAACGGGGAATTTCCGACTCGGGCCTTTGGTTTCGGCATCCTACGCCTCTGCAGCCCAAGACACAACACAATTGGCGGCGGATCAGGCGCAAGCCTGCGCGCAAATCAGACAGGCTGAAGCCCGTCCTACACGAGCGTCTACGCCAGGTTCATTTTCTGGAGCAGGGCCTGGTAGCGCGGGTCGGCGCGGTAGCGGTCGAAGAACGGCAGGTCTTGAATATGGAGAAGGAAATAATCGCGCTGCCGGTGGGCCCCTTCGAGCGCTTCAAACATCGCATCCACTTTGCCGGCGGCGGCGTAATACAGCGCAGCCCCTACGCTGTGACCGTGCGAGTCGGCGAGCTTCCGCGCCCATTCCTGGCTATGCTCGCTGATCGCCAGCCTGATAGTAGGCCGCGGCCAGTAACCACGCCGCCCATGTGGTACCAGGGCGCCAATTCCACAGCTCGTTTCAAGCTGGCAATCGCTTCTTGCGGGAGGCCCGCCTGAAGTTGGGCGAGTCCCATCGCAACCAGATTGGTGGAAGTTCGCATCGATTTCCAGGGCTTTGCGCGCGTACTCGATTGCTTCCCGGTACTGTTTCGCCGCGTACATGGAGTGAACCATGCCAAAGTGAACAATCATGGAAAGCGGATCGGTCTCGAGTGCCAACCGGCATTGTTCGATCGCGTCAGGGACTCGTCCGCTCGGGAGCAGATAATGCACGGCGTAGCTGTATCGCACCCTGGGCGGGACGGGTTCAACCGAGAGCCTGGCGGTAATGTGTTTCGGCCGCTTTCCAGTCATAGTCGAAGTCTGCCGCCATGCTCGCCAACGCGCTGTGTGCTTCAGGCTAGTGGCAGGATCGATGGCCAGCGCTTTCTCCGCAGCCGATTTCGCCAAGGGCGCCATCTCGCCAACCGGTTTTATGCCGAGCACCGCGAGCACGTAGTAGTACAGCGCCAGGCCGCTATAAGCCGGAGCGTAATTCGGGTCGATGGCCAAGGCCTGCTCAAAGTAGACTCCTTCGCTTTCGCCAGGCTCTCCGGCGTGAAGGCGGCGCGGTAATACTTTCCTTTCAAATAATTCTGATAGGCTTCGATATTCACTGTCTGCGCGCGGGGAGCCAGGCGTACTTTGAGCGCTTCCGAGATGGCCTGGGCGATTTCATCCTGAATGGCGAAGACGTCGGTCATGTCGCGGTCGTAGCGCTCCGACCAGAGATGCGATCCGTTCTCGGCCTCGATGAGCTGCGCCGTGACGCGGATGCGGTTTCCGGCGCGGCGAACGCTGCCTTCGAGGATCGTACCGACGTTGAGCGTTTCGGCGATCTTGCGGATGTCCTGCTCCTTGCCTTTGAAAGCGAACGCGGAAGTGCGCGCAATCACCTTCAGACCCGGGATCTTGGCGAGCAAATTCAGAATCTCTTCGGCCAGTCCGTCGCTGAAGTATTCGTTCTCCTTGTCCGCGCTCATGTTGGCGAAGGGCAGGACGGCGATGGAGGGAGTCTTGGCGGTGGCCGTCGCGGTTGCCTGCTCGAGCGCCGCGCGAACTTCGTTCATCGTCTGGAACCGGCTGGCGGGTAGCTTGCGCAAGCAGCGGGTGACAATCGCGGAGAGGCTCGACGGCGCATCCAGCGGCGCGGGCTCGTCGCGCACGATCGCGGCCATGGTTTCAATGGCGGAGTTCCTCGAAAACGCCCGGCGGCCGCTCAGCATTTCATACAGCACCACGCCGAAAGAAAAAATGTCGGAGCGCGCGTCCGTCGGCTCGCCCTTGGCTTGTTCCGGCGACATGTAAGACGCGGTGCCCAGGACCGTGCCCACTTCCGTGAGGTCCGAGGTTTGCGTGGCGTCATCGGAAGCCGGCGCAGCGCTGGAGGCTCCCATCTTCGCCAGCCCGAAATCCAGCAGCTTCACGCCGGTTGCGGTCACCAGAATGTTGGCGGGTTTCAAATCGCGATGCGTGATGCTTTTCTTGTGCGCGGCGTCGAGCGCATCGCAAATCTGCATGGCGTAGCGGAGCGCTCGATCGAGCGGAAGAGGACCGTGGAGCGGAGTCCCCTCGATAAACTCCATGACCAGATAATTCGGGCCGATGTCGTAAATCTGGCAAATGTTGGGATGATTCAGCGCGGCGATGGCCTTGGCTTCGCGCTCGAAGCGCTCCGAGAATTGCGACGCGGAAACTTTGATGGCCACGTCGCGATTCAAGCGCGGGTCTTTGGCGCGATACACCTCGCCCATGCCGCCCGCGCCAATCGGCGCGAGGATCTGGTAAGGGCCAAGCTTATCGCCTGCGGAAAGTGGCATAAGAGAAATACGGGCTAAGTCTACCCGATTTTTGTAGCACAGCCACTCTTGGCTGTGCGGGTTTGACAGTGGCGCGCGTGAGTCGCTCGAACCGACGGGGGCACGAAAAGCGCACAGGCAAGAGTGCCCGTGCTACTCAATCTCACTGCGGAACCGTCCGCGACAATCCGGAAGTGGATTCATTGCAAACATGAGGTAAGCTGGAGCGCCGTTGAGCGAATCCACGAACGTCCGCGTTGCGGTCAGCCAGGACGACCTGCGCGCGGGCGTGTCTGTCAACAAGCCCGCGCAGGTGCTGTTTGCCAGCCTGATCGGCACGACGATCGAGTTCTTCGATTTCTATATCTTCGCGACGGCCGCGGTGCTGGTCTTTCCCAAATTGTTTTTTCCGTCGACCGATCCGGCTTCCGCGACGCTCGCCTCGCTGGCCACATTTGCGATTGCATTTTTCGCGCGGCCGGTTGGCTCGGCGCTGTTCGGCCACTTCGGCGATCGCATTGGGCGGAAAGCAACGCTCGTTGCGGCGCTGCTCACCATGGGGCTCTCCACGGTCGCCATTGGCGCGTTGCCGACATACGCCACGATCGGCGTCGCTGCTCCGGCGCTGCTCGCTTTTTTTCGTTTCGGTCAGGGACTCGGGCCTTGGCGGAGAGTGGGGCGGCGCGGTGCTGCTGGCGATTGAAAATGCGCCGCCGGGGAAGCGCGCCTGGTACGGCATGTTTCCGCAGCTCGGCGCGCCGGCCGGATTCCTTTTTTCCGGGGGGATATTTCTGGTTCTTTCTCGATTGCTCACCGACCAGCAATTCTTTGCCTTCGGCTGGCGCATTCCGTTTCTGGCGAGCGCCGCGCTGGTGCTCGTCGGCCTCTACGTGCGGCTGACGATTACCGAGACGCCCGTGTTCCGCGAAGCCCTCAGCCGCAAAGAGCGCGTGAAGGTGCCGATGCTGACCGTGTTCCGCGAGCACCCCGGAACGGTGGTCGTAGGCACGCTCGTGGCGCTGGCGACGTTCGTAATTTTTTATCTCGATGGCGGTATTCGCGCTGTCCTGGGGCACCACCGCGCTGGGCTACAGCCGCCAGAAATTTCTGGTGATGCAATTGTTCGCCATTGTATTTTTTGCGATTTTCATTCCCGTGGGCGCGCTGCTGGCCGAACGGGGGCGGCGCATCACGCTCCTCTGGATCACCGCGGCAATCGGCGCGTTCGGACTGGTGATGGCGCCGATGTTTCGCGCCGGGACGACGGGAGCGGTGCTGATGATGACACTGGGACTGTCGTTGATGGGCCTGACCTATGGCCCGCTTGGCACGGTGCTGTCCGAACTTTTTCCCACCTCGGTGCGTTACACGGGCAGTTCGCTGACGTTCACCTTCGCGGGAATTTTCGGGGCTTCGCTCGCGCCCTATATCGCCACGTGGCTGGCCAAAAACTACGGCCTGCAATACGTCGGCTACTACCTCACCGGGGCGGCGGCGCTGACGTTCGTCGGCCTCCTCGCGGCGCGCGAGACGAAAGATGCAGTGCTGTGACTGCGGAGCCGTACCTGCAATCATTGCAAAGATCGCATCCTCGATTGCGTTTCATGTAGCGCCCACCTTCAGGTGGGCATTTTAGCGTCGAGCAGATGCCCGCCTGAAGGCGGGCGCTACAGATTCGCCGCTACGCTCGGCGCGCGGAAATTTCAGGCGTTGCGGGCGCGGCATAGGTCTTTCTCAGGCGCTGCCAGATTCTCTGCGCTGCTTCGCATAGAAAATACGATGCAGGCATGAGGCTGGCCCAAAGGATTGGGTAGCGGTAGCGGGGGATGAAGGCAAGGAAGTAGTAGATCGGCGGAAAAAGGATTAGCCAGACCAGGCAGAGGCCCGCGGAAATTCTGTCCGTCTGGAAGAGCATCCACAATCCCGCAATGCTCAATGGCATGACCAGCCAGATGATCAGGATGCCCAAGGGGACGTGCTGGCCGGGAAGATGGCTTCTGTCTGGAGTGTAAAACCAGAAGGCCAGGAAGCGCTGCCACGTCAGAACTGCAAACCTACCGGGATTGTTCCTGATCCAGGCCGAGGCTTCTTGCAGCTTAGCTTGGTTATAGGCGTACTCGCCCGAGGCCAGCACCTTTTTGGCTTCGTCAACGCTTTCATTCGGATGATGGTAACAACTCGACCACCGATTCAGGTGGAACGAAAACGTTGAGCAGGGATTGTTTGTAATCGACAGCTCAATACCAAGATTGTCTCGAATAAACACAAAATGATGGAAGACCTGATAGTTCCTGATCACCCATGGAGAAATGACGGCAAAGGGAATAATGAGCAGCGCCAGCTTTTGTACCCGCCGGATTCGCCTTGAGAATGCAATCCAGGTTGAACAACCCAGGAAGGGAAGCAGCGTCACCGGATTAAAGAGAAAAAGAATTCCCCAAAGGGCGCCGGTGAACGAGGCGAAGAGGGTCGTGACTTGCTCGCTCAAAATACGGCGCACGCACACCATGAGAATCAGAATCAGCAAGGCAACATAGAGCGATTCCCACATCGGATCGTGAACAAATCCGACGATAACCCATCCAGCGGCACCGACCACCCCGGACGCAAATCCCATGCCCAGCCATTCGGCAAACCACGGCCAGAGGGCGAGTTGAAACGCGAGCACGAAGGTTCCCACCCATTGAACAGCGTTCATCGAGGCCGGCCCATCCCCGAACCATCTGACAAGGAGCGAGACCATCATCGGGAAAAGGGGGGCAAGGTGGGCCGTCGGCCCGGTTTTCAGGAACATGAAAGGATCGGAGAAAGATCCATTTTGCGCGAGTGAGCACGCGATTTCGAGACTTTCATAGCCGATGTGGCAGGGACCCAGCGGGAAGTCCAAAGGCCAGTAGCGATAGCAGGCGCCGACAAAAATGAGGGCCGCGATCAGGATTCGCATGCGGCGATTCTTCTCCATTAGGTGATCCTGCCTTCAGCGGCATTGGGTAGGCGATCGTCGAGAGAGATGAGACAACTTCATCGATTTGCCGGCCACAGTTTAAATTTTACAGAAGATTCGGCTAAACTCCCGGGCCTTTCTATTCCATTCTGCGCAAAAAGGTACGATGGATGGCAGGTGACTTTTGACCGGGAAATTCCTTGATTTGCGAGTTGCGAATCGTACGGTTTCATCGCGTTGCTTATTGAGATAACAAGGAGTAAGCTTGCCGCCAGCAGAAAGAAACGCGGGCGAACTAGCGGATGATCTCTCGATTCACTCTCGCATTGCCGGTTGCCATCCTCGGGGTGGCGTTGCTTGCGCCGTCTGCGCACGCGCAGGGCCGAGGCATGCGCGGGTTCGCTCCGGCTCCTCGCGGCGGTCGCTCTTCGACTAGGATCGGCCGAAGGGGCGATATCGCCCGTCAGGGCCAGCGCCGCTTCTTAAATAACTCCGCATATCTATTTCCCCCCTATTTTTATGATGACGGAATTGACGAGGGACCGGTCGTGCCGGGCGGACCGCAAGTGCAAGTTTCCGTCTCACAATCAGCTCAGCCGCCTGCACCTCCGGCAAAGCCGATCGAACCGCTGCTTCTGGAGAATCGCGACGGTCAATGGGTGCGCGTTCCGACTGCGAGTCAAATGCAAACCATCCCGGGTTCGACGCAATCTTCCAGTCTGCAACCCGGAACTGCTGGTCCTGCGGCAGTATTAACGCCAGTTCCCGAACTGCCCCCCGCTCAGATCGTATACCGGGACGGCCACACGGAAGAGATCCAGAAGTACATGATCCAGGGAGGCGTCCTTTACACATCGTCGGATTACTGGACCACGGGTACCTGGACGAGGAAAATCCCTCTAGCTGACCTGGACATCCCCGCGAGCGTGAAGCTCAACAAAGAGCGCGGCACGGAATTTAATCTGCCGTCCGGACCGAACGAAGTCGCCATCCGTTTTTGATTTTCCGAACACATCTCCATATCGTATTCCTCCGCCTTTGCCCTCGTAGAATATCCCTGCGCCGTTTCGGCAAAGTTTCAGCGATACGACTCTGATTTGAGTTTCGTGCGCCGCGCGCCGGTTTTGAGCTAGCATAGCGCCCCATGGAAATCGGCAAGCATGGACTGAAGCGCGAGCTGAAACTCTGGGACCTCGTTCCCATGCAGATCGTCGTCATCGTGTGGCTCGGCTGGGCGGGATTTGCAGCAAAACAGGGGCGCACGCAAGTGGTGCTTTGGCTCCTGGCGATCGTGTTCTTTTATCTGCCGCTGGCAGCGGTGGTGATGAAACTGAGCCGGAGCATGCCGGTCGAAGGCGGGGTCTATCAATGGGTTAAGGAGGGAATCTCGCCTTTCGCGGGCTACATGGCGGCGTGGAATTTTTGCATTTACGGCATTTCGACCTTCGCCGCCGTCGGGGAGCTGCTTGCCAACAATATTGCCTACGGCGCCGGGAAAAGCGGTTCCTGGATGCTGAATAGCAGGCCAGTGGCGCTCGGCATTACAGTCTTAGCCTGCCTGATTGCTTTTCTTTTCAATGTGCGCGGATTGCACCTGGCGAAGTGGTGGAGCAACATCGGCTCGCTTCTGACGGTCGCGACATTTCTGGTCCTCGCTCTTCTCCTCGTCCGGGCACTGTCGGCCGGGCTGCCGTCCGTTCGCGCGTCGCTTTCCCTGGCATGGCCGGCCGCCTCCATTGTCACTTTGAATGTGTTCACCAAGATGGCCATAGCCGCCCTGAGCGGCTTCGATGGCGCTTCCATTTTTTCCGAGGAGTGCCGGAAGCCGGAAAATGATGTCGCGCGTTCCGTGGTGATCGCCGCGCCTTTGATCGCGCTGATGTATATTCTCAGCACCGGCGCCGTGCTCGCATACGTTCAACCCAGCAATGTGGATTTGGCCGCAGCCGTGCCGCAGGCGATGCAGGCTGGATTCGGATTCACAGGGTGGGGTGGCGCACTGACGAAAATGGCGGCCCTTGGATTCAGCGTTTCTTATTTCGCCTCGATGGTCGTCTACGTAGGAATGATCGCGCGATTACCGATGGTCGCAGGGTGGGACGGCCTCCTCCCCGGATGGTGGAGCGCGCTCAACCCGCGGTATCGGACTCCCGTCAAGGCTATCGGGGCGGTGTGCGTGGGCATGCTGGTGCTGGGAGCGCTGAACTTGTGGGGCGCGGGCAATCAGGAAGCAGTGCAGGCCATTATTGGCGCGGCGTTCGGTTCGTACTGCCTCACGTACATGCTTCTGTTCAGTGTGATCCTGTTCGCGTTTCGCGGGACAGAAAAGCATCCAAGCCTCGCCCTCCGGCTCGCCGCATTCGCAGCCTTCTCCGTTTCCCTGTGCGGGCTGATCTTTGAGATTGTCCCGCTGGCAGAGGTCGCTAACCCAGTGATGTTCGCAGTGAAAGTTGCTGGAGCGATCTGCGCAACGAATGCTCTCGGCGCCTATCTTTACTGGCGCGGCACGCGCCGCAGATTGAATCTGGCGCAGACAATTCGATGACGATCTCAAACGAAGGCGACAATTCGGCGGAATCGCTTTATTGCGGTACTCGGTTTAACAAGCCGCGGGGGAAAAACTTTACTTTGTCATTCCGAACGGAGCGAGGAATCTCTCTTCGATTTGAGTTCAGGAAAAAAAGAGAGATTCCTCGCTCCGCTCGGAATGACACAAATGTGGCAGGAAGTTTTTTCGCAGACTGTCGAACACTCTGCCGCTTGGAGACAACCATGTCGAAATCGCGCAGGCAATTTTTGACAGTATTCCTCGCTCGCCGCTGCTGGGCGCGGCCGCGGGATGCCGCGGCAAGTCACAAAAGCGCCGCTGAATCTCCTCCCGGCGCGCCGCCCGCGTTCGGCACTTCGCCGCCCGCCGGACCCGAAGTGTCGCCCGCCACTTTTGCCGAAGCGGAGAAGCTTGTGCAGGTCAATTTGACCAGCGCGGAACGCGAGCAGGCAGCTCGCACGCTGGCGAGCGAATCATGGCCGCAGTTTACGAGCGGCGCACGGGTCCTCGAAAAGTTGCGCTGGAGCCGTCGCTGGCGCCCTGGTCGCGCTGGGACCCGGTGCTGCCCGGCGAAAAGCGCGGCCCGGAGCGCGACCGATTTATTTTTGAACTGCGACCGACCCAGGACCATTGCCGGCGAAGGATGACGAAATTGCCTTCGCTCCAGTGACGCAGCTCTCGCGCTGGATCGAGCAGCGAAAACTTACTTCCGAGCGGCTCACTCAAATCTATCTCGACCGCCTGGAAAAATTCGATCCCAAGTTGCGCTGCGTCATTACTCTGACGCGAGAACTCCGCGCTTGCTGCAAGCCAAAAATGCCGACGCGGAAATCGCGGCAGGGAAGTACCGCGGCCCGCTGCACGGCATCCCCTGGGGCGCCAAAGACCTCCTGGACACCGCCGGAATTCCGACCACCTACGGCGCCGAGCCCTTCCGGAACCGCATTCCCACGGCGGACGCCGCCGTAGTGAAGCGCCTCAATGAGGCCGGTGCCGTGCTGGTTGCCAAGCTGAGCATGGGCGCGCTGGCGCTCAACGATATCTGGTTCGGCGGGCAAACCATGAACCCGTGGCTGCTCGAAGAAGGATCGTCGGGATCGAGCGCAGGCCCGGGCGCCGCCACTGGCAGCGGGGCTTGTAGGTTTCGCAATCGGGAGCGAAACCGACGGCAGCATCGTCAGCCCCTCCATGCGTTGCGGAATTACCGGTTTGCGCCCCACCTACGGCCGCGTGCCGCGCACCGGAGCCATGACGCTGTGCTGGTCGCTCGACAAGCTCGGCCCGATGGCCCGCAGCGTCGGCGACGCCATGCTGGTGCTGCACGCCATCTCCGGGCCCGACGCCGGCGACTTGTCCAGCGTGCCCAGCAAGCTGGACTTCGACGCAGGCGCGAGCGTGCAAGGTCTTGCGCGTGGGCTATTTCCCCGCCTGGATGAAGGAGAACCCGGCAACCGATGTGGACCGCAATGCCCTGGACGCGTTCGGAAGGCGGGCATGGTTCCGGTTGAAGTGTCGATCCCCGACTGGCCGTATGACTCGCTGGACCTGATCCTGTTCGCCGAGGCGGCAGCCGCCTTCGAAGAACTCACTCTGAATCATGGCGTGGACCAGCTGAAAGCTCAGGTTCCCGACGCCTGGCCCAACATTTTCCGCCAGTCGCGATTTCTTTCGGCCGTGGACTTCGTGCAGACCGACCGCTTCCGCCGCAGCGTCGCCATGGAAATGGCGCGCGTCTTCTCCAGCGTGGACTTGCTCCTGGTGCCTTCGCTGCGCGACGAAATGCTCACCATCACCAATTTCACCGGGCATCCCTCGCTGACGTTGCGCGCAGGCTTCGTCGAAGTATCCACCGCGCGAAGCGACTGGGCGCCCGACCCCGAGCAAACCGCTTCCGACATTCACGCCGCCGCGCCGCGTCCCTCACGGCGTCACCTTGATTGGCCGGCTTTTCGACGAAGGCACTTTAGGCCGCGCAGGCCTGGCCCTGGAGAAAATCTTCGGCGTGGCGGAAGAACGACCCGCGGGGTTTTAAGTAGGACGGGCTTCAGCCTGTCTGCTTTTCCATTTTTTTCCTGGCAAACTCAAAACCGACAGGCTGAAGCCCGTCCTACTCAATCCACCCATCTCCGCAATCACCGCCTGCGTAAATTCCTGCGTCGTCGCCGTCCCGCCCACATCGCGCGTGGTGTGCTTGCCCTCGCGATACACTTTGTCGAGCGCGCCGAGAATCCGCCGCGAAGCCTCCGTTTCGTTCAAATAATTCAGCATCATCGCCGCCGACATCACAATCGCCGTCGGATTCGCAATCCCTTTGCCGACGATATCCGGCGCCGTCCCGTGAACCGCTTCAAACAACGCGGCCACATCTCCAATATTCCCGCTGGGAACGACGCCCAGTCCTCCCACCAAACCCGCCGCCAGATCGCTGACCACATCCCCGTAAAGATTCGGCAGGAGCAACACGTCAAATTGCGCGGGATTCATCACCAATTGCATGCACGCGTTGTCCACGATCAGTTCGCGATATTCGATCTCCGGATATTTCTCCGCCACCGCGCGAATCGAATTCAGAAACAGGCCGTCGGAAAGCTTCATGATGTTGGCTTTGTGGATCGCATGAATTTTCTTGCGCCCATTCTTGCGCGCGTATTCAAAAGCGAACCGCGCGATGCGCGTCGAAGCGTGCTCCGTGATGATCTTCAAGCTCTCCACAACGCCCGGAACCACCGTGTGTTCGAGCCCCGCGTAGAGATCCTCCGTATTTTCCCGCACGATGACCAGGTCCACGCCCGTCCAGCGCGAAGAAACGCCCGGCAACATTCCGCACCGGCCGCAAGATTGGCGTACAGATCGAGTTCCTTGCGAAGCGCCACGTTGATGCTCGGAGGCCCCTGCGCGACCGCCGTGGCCATCGGCCCCTTCAGCGCCACATGCGTGCGCCGCACCGATTCCACCGCCTGCTCGCGCGGAAATTCTCCCACGCGCTTGCCGTCTTCAAGCGGCGCCGCAAACACTTCCCATTCCACCGAAACGCCCGAGGCCTCCACAATCTGCGTGGCCGCATCCGCGACTTCAGGCCCGATCCCGTCCCCGGGAAGAAGAGTAATTTTGTGAGTCATAGTTTCAACATTCTTAAGGGAATAGCGCCAAATTGTCGAAAATCCGCAAGTCGGGCCTATTCTTGACGAAGCGACTGGGCTGATTTCGCCGCATCGGATTGGGCAGGTCCGGTCTTAGCTGAATCGAATTCGAAGGAAGGCTTTACGGCCAGTAAGTTTTCGTTAGAGTCCTCATGTCGGGCTATGTCGGGCTGCGTAGCCTGAAAGTAGTCCCGGCCTTCAGGCGTTGAAGCGGCGCACTATGTACTGATCGCAGCAAAGCGGCTTAGCGGAGAGCTCATGGGACGTTACACCGTAAGGATCGCCAACTCGCACGGAATGTTCCTCGAATCGCCATCTTACATACCGCCTGCATAGATGTGAACCTACAGTGCAGCTAACGCATCGAATTTGTAGATGGCGAACAGGTGTTACGGACGAGATCGCGCACTTGCATCCTGTGGTATAATGATTTTGGAAGAAATCTCGCCGAAACCGGCAGGGAGTGAAAACACTGAAATGATTACAGTTACTCCAGTGGCGACAACGAAAGTAAAAGAAATTATGGGCCAGCAGAATCCCGCCCCTGTGGCGCTGCGCGTGGCCGTCGTGGGCGGAGGCTGCTCGGGCTTCAGCTATCACATGGCGTTTGAGAACTCGGAAAATCCCACCGACAACGTCTATGAATTCGACGGACTCAAAGTCCTCGTCGATCAGATGAGCGAAATGTACCTGGAAGGCGTCTCCATCGATTATATCGAGACGCTGGAAGGCGCTGGCTTCAAGTTCAATAACCCGAACGTCAAGAGCACCTGCGGCTGTGGCAGCTCGTTCAGCGTTTAAGAGCGCCGCGACACTTTCTCGATTCGGACGCGTTTGCCGATGGGCCTTTGCGAGTCTTCGCACAGGCCCATTTTTTTTGCATCCCCGCCTTTGTACGGAGCACCGTTGAACTCGTTGCAATGCGCTACCGTGCCCCGTATTCTATAGGGCGCCCATGAAAATCGCCCTCGCGCAGTTGAATCCCACCGTCGGCGACTTCGCCGGAAATTCCGCCAAAATTTTGGAATTTGCGCAGCGCGCCGCGCAAGCGCGGCGCGGACTTGGCCGTCTTCTCCGAGCTCTGCCTGTGCGGCTACTTGCCGCTGGACCTGATCGAGCGCCCTCAATTCATTGACCGGAACGAAAGGGAATTGGCTTGCCTGGCGAAACAGTTGCCGATTCCCTCCATCGTCGGGTACGCGGCCCGCGCGACGGGATCGACGGGAAAATCCGCCGCCAATGCCGCGGCCCTCCTGGCCAACGGAAAAATCGAATTCGTCCAGCACAAAATGCTGCTCCCCACCTACGATGTCTTCGACGAATCCCGATATTTTCAGCCCGCCGCGGCGCAAAATGTTTTCTCCTTCGGCGGGCAAAATCTGGGCATCACCGTCTGCGAAGATATCTGGAACGATAAAACGTTCTGGGCCAAACCCCTCTATGAGCGCGATCCGGTCGCCGAACTGGTTGCCAAGCGCGCCAGCTCTGATCATCAATATCTCCGGATCTCCCTACACGATCGATAAGCGAGCCCTGCGCCTGGACATGTTGCGCGCGCTTGCAAAATCGCACGGCCTTGCCTGTTGTCTACGTCAATCAGGTCGGCGGAAATGACAGTTTGGTCTTCGACGGAGGCAGCGTCGTCGTCTTGCCCGACGGCCGAGTCCCCGCCCAGGCGAGTTCCTTTGTGGAAGATCTCGTCCTTTTTGACACGGAAACAAACACGGGCGACCTTCACCCCCAGCCCGCGACCGAACTCGAACTCGTCCTGCAAGCCCTCATCTGCGGCACGCGCGACTACGTTTGCAAATCCGGCTTCCGCGTCCGTCGTTGTAGGCCTGAGCGGAGGCATCGATTCCTCCGTCGTCGCCGCCATTGCCGTGGCAGCCCTGGGCCGCGAAAATGTGCTCGGCGTTTCCATGCCCGGCCCATATTCCTCCGAAGGAAGCCGCGCCGACGCCCGGCAGCTGGCGGAGAATCTGGGAATTGAGTTTCTGACCATTCCGATTACGGATGTCTTCCATTCCTACCGAACAGCGCTGGCAGATGCCTTCCGCGGCCGGCCGGAAGACGTGACCGAAGAAAATCTTCAGGCCAGAGTGCGCGGAAATTTTTTAATGGCGCTATCGAACAAGTTCGGCTCCATGGTTCTCAGCACCGGAAATAAATCGGAAATGGCGGTAGGGTATTGCACTCTCTACGGAGACATGGCAGGCGGCCTGGCGATGCTTTCCGATGTCCCCAAAACGATGGTGTATGCGCTCGCGGATTTGATCAATCGCGAAAGGGAACTCATCCCCCGCGCCTCGATCGAAAAGCCCCCTTCCGCCGAGCTTCGCCCGAATCAAAAGGATCAGGATTCCCTTCCACCCTACGAAGTTCTGGACCGAATCCTGAAGGCGTATATTGAAGAAGTAAAAAGTCCCGAGGAAATTGCCGTCGAATGTGGTTTCGATATCGATCTAGTCCGTTCGATCGCCGGCAAAGTCGACCGCAACGAATATAAAAGAAGGCAAGCCCCACCCGGCCTGAAAATTACTTCCCGGGCCTTTGGACTGGGCCGCCCATTTCCAATCGTTCAAAAGTTCAACCCCTGAGAGGAGCCTCACTGTGCTACGAAAATTGACCCTTTGCACCCTCTTATTCCTTGCGGTATTCCAGCTTCCCTCAGCCGCTCAATCCAACCCCAGAAAGGAAAAATCTCCAACTCCCAAAGCAGCCAATTCGTCGCCCGCCAAACCAGGAACCGTCGAAGAGTCGCGTCGAACAATATTTAAGGAATTTGTACGCCTGGGGCCCGTCCTTTGATGTCAAAGTCGGTCCCATCCAAGCCCTCGCCCATTCCCGATCTGCTGGAAGTTCCGGTAACTGTTTCAATGGGAGGACAATCCGACACCGCCGTCGTCTACGTCTCAAAAGCAGGAAATTTCCTGCTCCGCGGAGAACTCACGGACATGTCGGTGGACCCCTTCGCCGACATCCGTTCCAAACTCCACGTCGGCAATTCGCCGTCGATGGGCCCGGAAAACGCCAAGATCACCCTCATCGAATTCGCCGATTTCGAGTGCCCCTCATGCCGCCAACTCGATCTAGTCCTGAGAGATCTCCTGCCACGCCATCCAGAAGTCCGCCTCGTCTTCAAACATTACCCCTTGACCGACATTCACCCCTGGGCAATGACCGCCGCAATCGCCAGCCAGTGCGCCTTCCAGCAAAGCCCAGCCGCCTTCTGGAAAATCCACGACGCCATCTTCGACGCCCAAGACGTAATCAGCCCCTCAAATGTCTGGGATAAGATGCTAGACCTAGCAACTCAACTAGGATTGAACACAGACGCCTTACAAAGCCTGCATGACCAACCCAGAAACGACAAATGAGGTAAAAGCCACCATCGAGGAAGGCCACGCCCTGACAATCACCGCCACACCAACCACATTCGTAAACGCCCGTCGCCTAGTAGGCCCCGATAAATCAGCAATCGAAGCAGACATAGAATACAGCGACCTGTCAAAGTAAACGTAATATAGCTTATACGACCAAAGGTGTCAAGGGGGGGGTAATTCGTGTGTCAAACCTCTTTTAAAATGTCCCCTTCCTTACCTCGTTAGAAATGTCCCCTTTTTGTGCTTTGGCATTTGCTTGTTCTTGCTTGGTTCTGTTTCGGGTTGCGGACGGAGCGGAACCCTGCGCCGCGCTTTCTGCGGCGCGTTTAGGGTGCAGCGCAGGCCGCAACCCGAAACAGCGGCGATGGCTTCAGCTCTGCCATCACTCGCGGCCCCGCAGCGAAGATCTCCTTCCATGGAAGCTTTCTTCCTCGATATTCGATCTCGATCGTCCCGTCCTGCCACTCACACACCACCACCTTGCCTTGCGCCGGTGCGTACTTCCGACTCTCCGCCTGCACCTGAAACAACCGATTGTCGTATCGCACCACCCAGTCGTTCCCGATCATCCGCTCGCTCTCCAGCCGGAACACTTCCCGCATCTCGGCCTCACTCGGCGCCTGACGGTGATAATCTTCCCCCTCCGCTGCCGCGCACCGGAACCGCCCGTTGTGCTCCAGCAGATAGTCCTGCTGTAAATACAGGTTCGCCTGCTCGTGCGTCTCAATCTTCTTCCGCCTCATCTTCTTGATCAGCCGGTCCTGATGCGTGCCGTGGTTGCGTTCCACTCGCCCTTTGGCCTGCGGCGATCCCGCCGCGATGATCGCAATCCCCAACTTCTCGCACATCCGCCCAAATTGCGTCACCGGTTCTTCCCCCCGCAGCTGTTCCCGCGCTGTGGGCGCGCGTTTATACAGGTTCTTCCAATCCACATACAACGCCTGCGGCACTCCGTGTTTTTCAATCCAGCCCCGCAACGTGTTCGCCGCCGCCCAGATCGTCTCCTCTTCTCCCAGCCGCAACTCCACATCGCTGGTCGCGTCATCGGTCATGTTCATCATGCAGCCGCCCGGACCGCGCCCCTCCAACCAGGCGTGAAAACTTCCGTCCATCTGCACCAACTCCCCAAAATGCCGACGCCGCTCCCGCCGCTGTGCTGGGAAGTTGGAAAACGCCATCAATTTTTCAGCTGGAATTGGAATTTCTCGAATCTCTCCGGTGCGGCCCACCACAGGCGCGCGCAGAAATGCCGCGCCAGGTTCTGCGTCTGCGCTTGGTTGTTTGCGTCCCAGATCCACCAGAACTCCCGCCGGAACTTGCGCCGCTCGAACCAAGTGAGTCGCGGCGTCAGCGCTTGCAAGTTCCGAAACCAATGCGCCCAAAAGCGCTGATGCCAGACCGCTGGATACACCATCTGCGTCGCAACGTCGATTGCGGTTGGGACTATCCCGTTGGGGACGCTTTATTGTGGCCGGTCTATTTTGGATGCCCTATCGCGGTTGCTCTGTTGCGGGTGCTCTGTTGCGGGTGCTCTGTTGCGGGTGGTCTATCGCGGTTCTCTTATTGTCGGGGATCAATTTTGGCGGATTTATCGGCGGGCTGCGGCGGCTATGACGGCTCCGGTGGCTGCGCCGATGGCGAACCATTTTGCGGCGCGCTTGAGGCGCACGAGGAAAGTTCCGCCGTGGGCGACGGCGATGGCGGCGTCGCGTTCGTGTTGGAGAGAGGCGGTGCGGGTCTTTTCGTCTGAGAGGTCTTTTTTCAGGGCGTCGGTCTGGACGGCGGTGGCGCGGCAGTCTTGGAGATCGTCGTAGAGGGGGATGAGATCGGGCTGGGGGATGGAGAGAGTGGTGGAAGGGGTTTGGCCGGGCGGGAGTGGCGCGGAAAGATTGGGATCCAGAATGGAGATGGGAAGCGGGAGGGGCGGGAGGACGGAGGGGAGTTCGCGGGCGGCTTGTTGCGGAGTTTGGACGGAACGCTTTTGGGTTTGAATGGCAGATAGGGCGGCGGTGAGTTGCGAGTCGCGCTGCTTTTCGCGGTCGCCGGCCTGCTGGATCGCGGCGTTTTCGCGAGAGTGGCGGCGAGTTGTTGGGAGTCGTGGCGGGCGGAATGCCAAGCGTCGGCTAGGAGGGCGATGGAGATGGCTGCGGCGGCGATTAGGGCGATGTGGAGGGTGGGTTTCATGGGGAGGAGATTTAAAATCTGAAATTTGAGATTTGAGATGAAGACATTTGAGATGAAGTCATTTTAGTGGTGACATGCGGGCCAAACTCTGGGGGACTTCAGGGGCTAAAGCCCTTCCTATTCAGATCTTTTTTGTCGCGGCTGAAGCCGCGACCCACAAAGATGAATTATGAGATGAGTTCAGTTGGGATTTGAAACTGAGAATTGGGATTGGGATTTGAAATTGAGGTGAACACACCTCAGTGATGACGTGCCGCCAAACTTGATGGGGCTCCGGAGGCTAAGGAGTGTGGTTGAGATCCAGGTTTTGTCTCGCCTAACACCCGCCTGAAGGCGGGCTTGTGCTTGAATCCAAAGTTTCCGGTTGATTCCAAAGTGCCCGCCTGAAGGCGGGCGCTACAGAGACGGTCAGATCTCTGCAGGCTGCCGCGGAATCACGATCTATAAATTTTATTTATAGGGTGGGTTCGGTTGGGATTGAAGTTGAGAAGTCGCGGTTAATCTTCTGGTAATAGCACGGAGATCTTAGCTGTGGGGAGGGAGGGCTTAAATCGCCATGGGGGCTCGGGCTGTCTCTCGATGGGGGTTAATTCCCTGCTGGAACGGGTGACATTTCTTGCTTGGATAGTGGATGAGTTTTGGTTTCTGCAAATTATGGCTCGGGAAAGCTATTGGAAAACCACAAACAAAACTGACTCCGGAAAAGCACAAAAATCTGTCATTCTGAGCGAAGCGAAGAATCTCTCCTTGTTTTTTTCTTATACTTAAATCGAAGAGGGATTCGTCGCTTCGCTCAGAATGACAAAACTAGCCGTTTTTTCCGCAGCCTGTGAAGTCAGTGCTACTTGGCGCCCTACTTGGAGGAATAGTTGCGCTTGCGGGCCAGGACTTCGGCGGGATAGTTGGCGTGTGGCGCCGCCGTTCCAGGCCAGGAGGGCGGCGGGGACGTCGCCTTTGGCGCGCGCCAGACGGGCGGCCAGGATGCGGCAGCCGAATTCGATTCCCGTGGCGGGATCGCAGAGTTCGGCGAGCGACGCTTCCTTGAAGCCGAATTCTCGCGCCACCTGTCCCATCACTTGCATTAGTCCCCAGGACATGGCGCGCGTGTAGGCTTCGGTGGCGCTCAGTTTTCCTGCGGTGTAGAGCGGAGCGACGTAGCGCGACAGGAAGCCGGGCTCGTAGCGCACGGCCCAGGGATTCCAGGCGGACTCCTGCTCGATGACGGCGCAGACGAGCGCGGGATCGAGGGCGTGCTCGACGGCGATGTGGCGGGCGAGGTCGATGATTTCGGGAGGGACGGTGTCGGGCATGAGTTCGTAATCCGTGGGAAGTGGGGCGTGACCCGTGATTCGTGGCCCGTGGCCCGTGCCGTGATGCGTGAAACGAGGCCTGCGGGGCGTGAGTTGGGTGTGTCGATCTTCTGTGAGGGTCTTCAAATCTTGAAATAGAACAGTGCGCAACGCGATCAGATTTTCAGGACACCCTTCGGTTACCTCAGGGCAAGCGTGTCACCGTTTTCTGTCGCGGCCGTTCAGCTCGAGGAACTGGACGGGCGGGGGTTCTTTTAGCTCGATGCCGAGGTGGCCGGCGATCTGGCGCAGGGCGTGATAGAGGTGCGGGAGGTGGTTGATGGCCATGTCGCGAACGAAGGCGCGGCGAATTTCGTCGTCGCGGGTGCGGCGATGCAGCCAGCGGAGGAAGAAGAAGAGTTGGAGGCACGAGGGGAAGCCAACAACGATCCAGTAGGGGTTCATGGGGTTTGTGTAGCACAGGCCTCTTGCCTGTGCGGGTTTTTCCAGCTGCGAGGGCGGAGCGCAATTCAGCTTATCGGTAAAACTTCGGGTGGTTTGCCAGAGGGGTTTGCGTCCGTGCACGGAAAGAAAACAGGTTGAAGAGTCTGTGTGAGAACTCAAGATCGGCGCCGTTTATAGCGCTCGCCTTCGGACGGGCACTTTGGAGTCGCCCAGATGCCCGCCTGAAGGCGGGCGCTACATGAAACCAAACCGCTTTCTCACACTGACTCTGAAGTCTGTTTCACTTGGGGGAACTTTTTTGCAGATGGTGGCTTCGCGGATTGCTTGCGGAAAATCTTCGGAAGCCACAAGCTAAAGCTGCGCCACTTTAGCCCTTGAAACCGAAGGAGAGGCCGCCGGGGCCGAAGCCGATGCTGAAGCCGCTGGATTGGCGGCGTTGCGGGCGCTGGCGTCGAGCAGTTGCGCGGGGACGCCCAGGGCGCGGCCCAGCAGGCCCGCGTCCGTGCCGTAGAGGCCGGAAAGGCCGGAGAGGGCCGAAAGCGTGTCCGAGCGCGCGGCGTTGGCGAAGGCGATTTGATTTTGCTGCGCGAGGTTGGCCTGGTCCTGGCCCTGCGTGCGCGCGAGGGAGTCGATGAGTTCGCCGTAGCCGGCGGAGTTGCGCGTGCGCGCGGCGCGGTTGGCGGCGTTTTGCGCGAGCGCGTCAAAGGAGGAAGACAGCGCCGACTGCGAAAGATTGGTGATCGCCGATTGTTGCGCCTGCGAGTAGCCGGGATTGGCGAGCAAGTTTTGATAGCCGGACGCGGCTTGCGAGCCGAGCGCCTGGCTGGAGCCGTAGAGTCTGCTGGTTCATGGCGTTTTGCTGGGAGAGTTGCTGGTCGATCATTTGCTGCGTTTGGGCTTGTGCGCCGCGTCCCATGGGGACCTCCTGAGTTTGCGATTCGTGAATGTTGGAAGGAGCTGTACAGTGGCGCATGCTTTTCACCCTGAGTGCAAGGAAGGGTAGCTTGTGGATTTTCGGTGGTTCAATCTGCGTGTGGAATAACGAAGAAAGTCAAAACCTTCACAAGCTAAAGCATGTCGCCACTAGACTTGCCGCGAAAAACAGTGCCAGGGGTCGTGCGTCCAGCCGAGGCGCGAGAGGCGGCGGCCGAAGGCGCGTGCGACGCGCGGCGGGAGAAATGCCTGGACGTCGTCGAGGCCTCGGGCGGCGGCGCTTTCATGCGCGGCTTCGTGCAGCGCCAGGAAATGTTGCCAGCGCTGGCGGGGCGTGCCGGCGGCGGGATCGTGCAGCAGGTACGCTTCGGCGGTGAGGCGCAGCAGGACGGCCATGGCGATGCGCGGCGCGCGGGAAGGCTCGGTTGCGCTTGCCGAATTTTCCGGCGGGGAATTGCGATGCGCCGCTTCCCTGCCCTGAGCTTCGTCTTTTTCATCTCGCGAAACGTCGCGTTCCTCTTCCCGCAAAACGTTGCTGTCTTCTTCAAGAATTAATTTTGTCACGAACAGCGGGCTGTCCAGATCGGGGAACGGGTAACCAAATCCTTGCGCGGCGTGCATGCGCCGCAGCGCGTCAAGATCATTCGGCGTGTATTCGCGGATGTGCATGGGTTTTGTGGAACAGGCTTCAGCCTGTGGGGGTTGATCTTGCAAGGACAAACCCTCACAGGCTGAAGCCTGTTGCACTTGACCGCGTTTAGTGGCGCATGCTTCAGCTTGTGAAGGTTTGAATTTTGACAGGCAGCTAGTCCAAAGCGGCTTACGGAAAGGCGCACAAGCTAAAGCGTGCGCCACTGAAAACCTAACGCAAAATCACCGGGCCGGTGGTGCTTTGCGTGACCTGGCCGAAGCCGGAGCCGCCTTCGCTGCCGGAGGCGGTGCCGCTGCCGCTGGAGGGTTGCAGCGCGGGGCCCGTGGCCGTGCCGCCTCCGGTAACGGCTGTAGGCGGCGAGCCGAAGGTGACTGGCTGCGGAAGTTTCCGAGCCGAGATATTGCGAGTAGGCGCGCCAGTAGAGCGTCTGGTTGCCGAGGGCCACGCGCAGGTTGCGCGAGCTGCCGAGAAAATGCACGTAGGGCTGGCTGAATGCGGGCGTCGTGTCGGACTCCGCAAAATAAAAAATGCCGCGATTGAGCGTGGAATTGTCGGTGATGGCCAGATCGAAAATTCCGTCGGCGGCGGTGACGCTGAGGCTGCCGATCGGCGAGGGCGCGGCGATCGAGCCAGAAGGATCGACGCCGGTGGCGCGGCCCACGGCGTTCACGCCGTTGACGAGTTGCGTGAGCGCTTCGTACACGTAGGGCGAGTCGCTCTTGATCTGCGCGAGTTGTCCAATTTTGAGCATTTTTTAGTAGGACAGGCTTCAAGCCTGTCGCTTTTGAATTTTGCGCTCGCGGAGAAGAAAACCAGACAGGCTGAAGCCTGTCCTACTGCATTTGCCCTATTCGCTTTGAAATTTTTCTCGCCGGCGAAAAACTTTTGCAGCCGTTCCGCATCCAAACAAAGGGAAAACAAATCTCCGGGATTCCCCGGCACATCCCGGAAGAACGAAACTTTCCAGAGGAGCCAATCATGCCAGAGGAAGAAGAAATCCGCCGAGCAAGACGCGACAAAGCAGAAGGCAAATCCGCCAGCACGCAGGCCGGCGAATTCGTGCGCGAGGAAATGCGCCATGTGCGCGAAGGAAAGCACGGCGCGCGCTCTCCGCAGCAGGCCATCGCGATCGGATTGTCCAAGGCTCGCCGCGCGGGCGTTCATCTGCCGGCGCCGAAGCGCGGGAAGACTTCCGCGCGCACGAGAAGGCAGGCGCAACGAGAGCTGAGCCGGGGACGTTCGCGGCGCGGGCGCAGAACGTCCGCAACGCGTTCGCGCGCGATTTTGAAGGCGCTACGGCGTGAGGGGCATTCCGCGGCATCGCGGCAGGCGCTGGCGCGCCACGCTCGTTCCGCCGCGCGTCGCCGCGGCAAGCGCTCGCTGCACGTCGCCGCCGAGAAAGCTGTCCATACGAAGGGCCGCAGCGGCCTCCGCCAGGCAGCACGCAAAGCCGCGCGCACGCGAGCCAAACACCGCAAGGCCGCCTGATTGCCCAAAGTGGAACAGGCTTCAGCCTGTGAGGTTTGATCTGCGTCGCGGGCGGGCTCTCTAGATCTAAGAGAAAGGCTCACAGGCTGAAGCCTGTTCCACTAATTCCCGCTCCGCGCGGGCGAGCTGGCGTCGGGTTACAGTGGCGCACGCTTTAGCTTGTGCGCCTTTGCATGAGACTTGGAGAAGTCGCCGCCTGCGGGGAACAAAACCTTCACAAGCTAAAGCATGCGCCACTAATTCCCTCCCCTCACAGGCGACCAGGGATCGGGTTACAGTGGAACAGGCTTCAGCGTGTGAGGTTTGATCTGCGTCGCGGGCGGGCTCTCTTGATCTAAGAGAAAGGCTCACAGGCTGAAGCCTGTTCCACTAATTCCCGCTCCGCGCGGGCGAGTTGGCGTCGGGTTACAGTGGCGCACGCTTTAGCTTGTGCGCCTTTGCATGAGACTTGGAGAAGTCGCCGCCTGCGGGGAACAAAACCTTCACAAGCTAAAGCTTGCGCCACTAATTCCCTCCCCTCACCGGCGCCCAGGGATCGGGCAGCAGCGACGGAATGAATCGCTCGAGCTTGAACCACGCGCCGGGCGCGTTCGTGCCCACCTGGAACGCGACGCGTTCGCCGAGCAAATTGATCGGCAGCTCGAGATCCTTTGGGCGCGGGCGAGGACAGCGGCAGCGGCGCGAGCGCCGTGGGATACGCTTCGTTGTCGACGAACGCGGAGAGGTTCAAGTTCCCTGCCCCTTCGGCGTACAGCGTCGAGGTACGCGAACAATTTTCGGTGCGAGCGCACCTGGTAGGTCTGTTCGAGATCGTGGCTCAGGAAAAAATACGTCGTGTAGTAGGAATTGATGGCCGCGCCGTCGTCGGAAAATTGCGTGTCGGAGAGCTGGTAGATTTTTCCGTTGCCCGCGCCGCCGACGACTGCCGTTGCCCAGAAAAACCTGCGCGGTGCCGTCGGGGCGTTCGGCGAGCGCGCAGGAATTCGCCGTGATATTCCACGGGCACCACTTGCGCGAGCGGCCCACGGCGTAAAGTTTTCCGGACAGCGTCGAGAACAGGACCGAGCCGAGCGATTCGATTTCGCCGGCGCTGGACAGGCTGCGATAGTCGAGCACCAGAATGCAGATTGGGCGACGTGGCCGCGCCCAGTCGGCACGCCGCACAGGATGCGCTTGTTGCGCGTGTCCACGCGCACCCACAGCGTTTGCCCCGCGGCCCAGTTGATCGTGTCCCACAGCGGCTGAATTTCCTGCGAAATTTTTACCGGCTCGCCGCCGTCGAAAATGTACATGCCCGGCGCGTCCGGCGATCACGGCCCAGTCCTCGCCCACGTCCACGCCCGCGACCGAAGGCGTGCCCACCGTGCTGGAAACTTCGTTGATCGTCCACGAAGCGGGCTCGTTCACGCCGTCGTCTTCGGTGACGTAGATCGAGCGGTCCTTCACGAAGTAGAGCCGCTCGCGCAGCAGGAACGCGGCGCGCACCGTCTGCCCGTCGTTTTCGGAAACGCTCATGAAGCCGCTGACGCCGTCGTAGCTTTCCGGATCCTCGGCGAAGGACGCGCGCACGAGCGAAGTGTTGTACGGCTCGGCGGTGGGAAAAATTTCGATGTTGTCGACCAGGAAGCCCGCGCCGCTCGTGGGCGTGCCGTCGGCGTAGACGCGCAGCACCAGGTCGGGCGGAATCGTTGTGAAGCCCGAGCGCCGGCGTGATCGGCGCGATAAATTCCTTCCACGCGCCGGTGGTGATCTGCGCGGCGGGCACGGAAATCGCCGGTGGTCGAAATTCCCAGCGACGCGCTGTAGATGTGCACGTGCAGCGTTCCCTGCGTGAGCGCGCCCGTCATGCGCACGCGTACGCGCGCCGAATAGCCTGTGTTCGCCTGCAGGCGCGGCGCGCCGTTGTAATCGGCCACGGCGGATTGCGTGATCAGCCCGCGCGTCGCGCGTCGCGCCGTCGCCGAGGATCGCGTAGGCGCCGCCCCAGATCGCTTCCCCGGTCGTGTCGCAGCTGCCGCCCGCGAAGTACGTCGCGTCGGGAGTCCAGCCGAGCGGCACGTTGTTGCCGACGCCGCCAAAGCCGCCGTCAAACGTGAGGTTGTCCCAATTATTTTGCTTGTTGCGCTCGCCCCACCAGAACAGGCGCTGCGAGTAGCCGATCACGCCGGCGCATTCGCCCAGCTCCACCAGTTGAAACAGCGAATCCGCGGAAATTCCCGCGAGCAGCGCCGTGTCCGAAAAATCCACGACGAACGACGATGCGCGTATTGTCGGACGATCTGCATCTGCGGCGCGCCGTCCAGGCCCGTCGTGTAGTAAAAATTGTCGCCGCCCGCTCCGGTGAACGCCAGAATGCGCGCCACGATATTCGGCAGCGTGGCGACGGACGGAATGCCCGTCACGTTCGCGCGCACGTCCGCCCGCCGAGTCCAGGACACCGGCGGCGAAGGCCGCGTCAGATATCCCTGCCGCGTCACGAAAATCACGGCGCACTGATGCACGCCCGCGCTGATCGAGCCGACCGGCGCCGCCGTGCCGCCGCTCGAGGACGAGTTGGCACGCCGTCTGCGCGTAGGTGAAGTGCAGCGAATCGATGATCGACGCGATGGGAAACGTGCCGTTGAAGCTCGTGTCGGTGACGCCCGCGATGGTCACCTGATCGGTCGGCAGCAATCCGGTCGGCGTCGCCGTCGTCACGGTCACCACATTCGAGGCGCGCGAAATCGCCGAAATATTCGCGATGATGTCGGCGACCATGGCCGGCGCCCGCGCCCGGGCCGACCTGGCTCACGCGATCGAAATTCGTGCCGTCGTACTGCCGCGGCATGTCCACGCCGAAGTTGCCGTCGTGCATGCGCGATGTACTCGCGGCCGAATAACGACGCCGAGCTCGCCGCGCGCATTCGGCGCAAGCCCCGCGGCGATCTGCGACAGCACGCCGGGAGAATTCTCGCCCCACAGCGTCCCCGCGGAATCGAGCGCCAGCAGCGTCTGCACGAGATTCGGCTGCGTGTACGTCTTCAGGTAATTGACCGTGGGATTGCCCGCGATCGGCGAGTAACACCGACAGCAAGCCCCGGCCGCGTCTTCACCGCGCCCTGCAAAAACGCCACGTCGTGGCAATCGGGCGACACCCCTTGCGGCAAATCCGCCGCGGGCATGTCCGTCACCAGCCCGCCGAACAAATCCAGCGGCGCATCAATTGTTCCAGCAATGCTCATGGTTTAAGTAGGACAGGCTTCAGCCTGTCAGCTTTTGAATTTAATTTTCCTTAACCCTGCCGAAATCCAGACAGGCTGAAGCCTGTCCTACCAGGATCAGTGGCGCATGCTTTAGCTTGTGAAGGTTTTGATCTTGGCACCGGGACGCACGGCAAAACCAAGAAGCCACAAGCTAAAGCATGCGCCACTTAAATCAGCGGCGCGAATCCCGCTCGCGGAGAACGGCCTGCGGCGGCGGCCGGTTTGCTGTTCGCGCTGCGTGGCGCGCGACTATCAGATCTTCCAGCGCGTCGGCGGCGGCGATGTCCCAGCGCTCGGCCTGCGGAGCGCCGCGCGCGGCGCCCGCCATCGCCGCGGCGGCATACGCCAGCGCCTCCTGCGCGTTGCGAATCAGCACCGGGCTCGTCGCATCCACCAGGTCGGGATACGATTTCTGGTAGCGCAGGCGGATCTGCGTGTCCTGCGTGGCGCCCAGGAAATACAAGCCGTCGGCGCGCCATTCCCAGTAAGCGCAGCGTCTGCGCCTGCGGCTCCGACGGCAGGCCGTCGTGATCGGTGAGGTCCGTCATCTCGATGAAATCGTCGGAGCTGAGGTTGGCGCGCTCCCACAATTTCACCGGCACGAGCAGATCCGGCGGCAACTGGTTCGGCGGCGCGGTCGCGTCCGTGATCGAGACTTGCGCGGAAGCGTCCACCGCGGCGACGGCGGCGACGACCAGCAGCACGTCGTCGCTCAGAAAAGTGCCCGACTGCACGTTGGCCAGCGCGCGCTGCGCCTTGCGGTAGCGCCGAATTCACGTACGGCAGCAGCACCGCATCCGTAAACAGATTCCCCGCGGCATCATTCAGCAGCGAGCGCACCAGCGAAGTAATCTGCCCCGCGGTGTTGTAAGCAGTAGTTCCAACGACAGGCATGAGAACTCCTGATGGTTAAAGAGGGTCTAAGTGGCGCATGCTTTAGCTTGTGAAGGTTTGGTTGAAACAAATTCGATCCAGCGTGTTATAGCGGAGTTTGCCTCGGACCAACGTTCTAGTGGGCCCCAAACCTTCACAAGCTAAAGCATGCGCCACTAATTCCTTGCCCGGCCCCTAATTTCCGGCAGGCAACGGCGATTGCTTCAAATACGCCGCGACGCCGATGATGCCGGACATGAGCGCGCTCACTCCGGCGATGGCCAGCGTGGCGCGCAGCCCAGCCTGCAGATTGAAATGCTGCGGATCGATGCCCACGGCCGCGAAGCCGGTGATGACGCCGTTGGCGCCGCCGGCAATCGCCGCGGCCACGAGCCCGCGCCACCACAATTGAAAATTTGTGAAAGCTGCCATGAGAGGCTCCAGTGGCGCATGCTTTAGCTTGTGAAGGTTTTGATTTCGGCAACGGGGCGCACTGGCAAAACAAGGAAGCCACAAGCTAAGGCATGCGCCACTTGGCATTGTTTCAGGCGCATTGTTTCAGGCGCTCACGAATTCCTTTTCACTTTACGGTGATAAGGGGAGCGCTCGGGGCGTTTGGGTTTGAAGGCACGTTGGCCGTGGCCGGCGCGGAGCACGCCGATTCCTCGCTGAGCGAGTCCACGGTCGTCACGCAATACGTGTAGCTTGCCCCGGCGGAAACGCTCGCGTCCGTGTAGGTGAGCCCCGCGTTGAGCGCCGTGTTCAGCTTCGTGTAGGAAAGCGCCGCGCTCGTCGGCGACCGGTAAATGTTGTACCCGCTGATCGTGCCCGAACCGCCAACGGGCGACGGCGCGGTCCAGGCAAGCGTGACGCTGTGCGCCGTGCCCGCGGGGATGCCCTGCGGGCTTGCGCCCACGGAAGCGGCCATAGCGATGCTGAGAAGCAGGGTGCACACAAATCGAGAGGAGTGATTGTAGATTGTGAGCATGAATGGAATTCTCCGAATGCAGATAGTTTAAGTAAAACTATTGCTTCAGTTTCACGAGGAAGATTAAGTGGCGCATGCTTTAGCTTGTGTAGGTTTTGGTTGATTGAAGATCGCGACTTACCGAAACCAAAACTTCACAAGCTAAAGCATGCGCCACTGGGAGTGCTATTGTTTTAATTCTACGAGGAACATTTCCGGAGTGATCGCATCTGTGGATGCCACGTTGAACTGCAGGCTGACGGTCACCGCGGACGACGTATTCACCGTGGCCGTATCCAGCTTGATCGAATTCGTTCCGCCGCTGCTGTCCTGGCCCACCGTCGAGATGTTCTGCGCGCTGGTCGAGCCCGGATTATTCATGATGAGGTAGGTGAGGTGCTCGAGTTGATTGGCCGCACCGGTAGGGGCCGCGGCAGTGGTGGACGTCCCGCCAAACGTAAGCGTGTAGGTGATGGACGCGGTGCCGGTCGTGTGTTTAGCCAGCGCGGTGATAATGATTCCCTGCCCCGCGCCCATCACGCCCGCCGGAATGGTGCACGTAAAATAAGTGGCCGCCGCGCCCGTTCCCGTGACCGGCGATGCGGGGCCCTGGTACGCGCACGCGGAGCTGTCCGCGCTCGCCACCGTCTGCGGCGCGCCGTTGTTCTCGATTTTCTTCCAGCGGTGCGCGGTTGAATCCGCATACATCTGATCGACACCGGACACGCCCGCGGGAGCGGACGTCTCGGAAGCCGAGAACAATTTATAGCTGTGCACGCCGCCATTAAACGGGAACTGCACGCCCGCCACAGGCACGTTGTATTGCGCCGTGGTCAGATTGAAGCCCAGGAAGCCCGTTCCGAGGCCTCCGCCGGTTCCGCAGAACAGGCAGGAGCTGGCGTTATTTTCCGCGGTGAGCCAGGAACGCATGGCGTTGCCGACGGGCACCGGCGCTTTGGCCGTCTCTCCGGACGTGGTCGTAAGCGTGTACGTGCACGTTCCGTTGGTCACCGCAGTCGAGGCGAAGTAATTCCCCTCCATCCCCGGGCTCGTGCCAAAATAGAAATTGCAGCCGGCCGGAAAATAAATTCCCGTGGTGGCGGAAAGATTGATCGAGCTGGACGCGCCGACGGCCGTCGAAATTTCCGGACTGGGCGCCGATTCGCGCCCGGCCACGTCCACGGCAGTTACCATTACGTAATAAGTCCCCGCGGAAAGCGACCCGGAACCCGTGCCGCTGACCGTCGCCATCGGCCTGCGGAACACATGCCCGATAATTTGCTCCCCTGCCGAGCCAAGCGTGTCATTTCCCCCGCTGACGAGCACTTCGGTCGTTTGCACATCATAGCCGGTGGTCGTAATGCCCAAGTCGCAGCCCGTGTAGGTCCCAAACATACTCCCGTAATAGCCGATGCTATCGACGCCAGTGCCGCCCAGGTTTGAATTCTCATACGTCCATGCGCGGCAGTCCGTCACAGTACTGGGATTCGCGGCCGAACCCAGGAGCGCTGAGAAGCCGGCGCTTTCTCCGTGAATCGTCAGATTCACGCCTGGATTCGACCCGTTGGTGTCATAGGTGTAGACAACGTATTGCGTTGTCATGGCGTCCCCACTCACCAGATTATCGGCGGTTACATCGTCCAGAGCCGTGCCGTTCGTGGTCACATTGATAAATCCGTGGTCCAGATTGTCCTCGATGACATTGGATCCGTCGAAAACGATGTTTCCAAAATACCCGGGTGTGGGGAACACCTCATCGTAACGGATGCCATGAGAGATGAAGGAATTGTCACGGAAGTCAAAGACGCTGGAGTGGGAATTGTTCGTCAGGCCCAGCAGCCACACGGGATTGAAGATGCTCGTATTCCAATTGGTGCGGTCGAAGAGCGTGAAAAAACTATTGTTGTCCGCCTGAAAGGACGGCCCGCTGCCCGTATTCGCAAAGGAAACGTCTTGCGTGGTGACGCTGCCCGCGACGGAGATGATTCCCGCCTGTTGCGGCTTTACGCAAATGTTTTTCAGGTCCAGGCCGCCGTTGGCCACAAGAAATAGAGCCCCGAGCGACGGATAGCCGGAAATGTTGCTGCAAGAAAGATTCCAGTCATTCGGCTGATGGATCCCCCCGCGGCCTTCAATCGCAAGATACCCGGAAGTGAGCCCGCCTCCCGACAAAGGCCCCATGATTGGCAGTCCGAAAATTTCCAACTGTCCCGCGAGGGTGATCTTAACCCCCTGCGTTCCGGTCGATGGAAAGAGGAGAGTGGAGGCAAACCAAAGCCCGTTCGGGATGAAAATTGTGCCCTTGTCGAATTGGCTGCCATCGTTTGAGGCATCCGCTATGGCCGCCTTGAAGAACGGCGCATTGTCCGGCAGCGTAAAAGCGCTGGTCGCCGAATTGGTAGCCGCGGCCGCCAAAGTCAGGCTGAGCGTTCCGCCGCCCGATACGATCGTGGTAATCAGCGCCTGGTTGGTGTTGGCGGATGGCGGAGTTAAAGGCCAGGTTTGATAAGCCGCATTCGTCCAGGTGTTGGTCTCGACGCCCTTGTCAATCGCTCCGCAGACATTTCCGGCATTGAACCCAAAACAATCGAAGGAGTAACCGAGAGGTACATAGCTGCCTCCGCCGTTCTGATCCGTGTAGAGCAGGTATCCGACGGCGTTGGCAATCGAGGTCCAGTAAATCCCCACATAGTTCAGCGCAGTCCTGGTCGACGGCGCGGTGGTAACCGTGATGGGCGAACTTGCCGAAGACAGGCCGTAGCCGTCGTCAATCGCCACAATCTTGTAGTGCACCGTGGTCGATCCGGCCGCACCGATCACATTCGGATTTGGCGCGGCGCCTTGCGACGGCGACGAAAGCGTCGAGGCCGGGCCGGCACTCATGATGAAAATGCCGCAGCCGTTCCGAAAACCGTTGTTGGCGTTAATGCTGAGCGATGTCGAACCCGCGTTGATCGTTCCCTGTACGGAGGGCAGGATGGCATTTGTGTTATCGCATCCGCCGGCAGGCATGTACGCCGTTACGTCCCGATAAGGAATCGGGCCCCTTGAAGCGCTGGCTTCCTGTCCACTGGTTGTCCACCCCGGTGGAGGCCACGGGCGCGCCGCCCACGCTGAACGAACCGCTGACCGCGGCCGAGCCGCTCACCGTCAAATTTCCCGCGAGCGAAAGAGAAAACGCGGAGATGCCGCTGGTCGTCGAGACGGTAGTGAAGGTCGGCGCGGTCGGATCGCTGGGCAGAATCACGTTGGGAATCTGCTTGGTGGTGATGCCCGGCCCGCTGATCTCGATCTCGTACCGCCCCGGCGCCGCGTAGAACGTGTAGTTCCCCAGCCCGTCGGTGGCGATGGGATTGGCCAGCGCCTGCGTCAGTCCCGCATCGGAATAAACGAGCGCCGGCGGCGAGCAAGGCTGCCCCGTCGCCGCAGACGTGCACACGCGCACCGTCGCGCCCGCCATCGGGTGGCCCTGCGCGTTGAACACCACGTCATCCTTGCGCGACCCTTGCGCCAGCGCGTCAGCGCCGCACGCCACGAACACGATTGCGGCAGCCGCCCCCATCGCCGCGATCGCGAAAACGTTCCGAAGATGTCTCCTGAGTCTGCGCATCTCGCAAGATCCCCCTCCCCATCTCAAATTTCAAATCTCAAATCTGAAATTTCAAATCTCCGCCCATCCAGCGACTCTCGCCGGTGGTACTCCCGCAAGTGGCACAGGCCTTTTACCCTGAGTGCCAGGAAGCGCAGCCTGTAACCTTTGAATCTTACTTCCATACCCGCCCCGACGTCCCCACATGTGATGCAAGTTTTGGTATCGCCATCAATGACCCGCAAATCTTCGCCAGCAGACGCCGCAGGCTAACCGGTTTGTTTAAGGTCAAATCTTTGTCATTCCAATCTGTGCAAAGCTCAACTCTTTGTCATTCCGAGGCGCGCTGCGCGCCGAGGAATCTCTCCGTTCCTGCGTCTAAACCAAAGAGAGATTCCTCACTCCGTTCGGAATGACAAATTGAATTATTTTTTCCGTGGTCTGTGCGGCCTGTGCCACTAAGCCTTGTGCGCCGGCTGCCTTCCCGCGATATTCTCCGGCATTCTTTCCGGCGCGTCCGGCGGCGGCTGAATGAGCCCGAGCGCCAGCGCCTTCTCCCGATTCAAAATCGCGTGGCACGATTTGCACACCGCGACGCCCGGCTTGACGCGCTCGCCGCACCCGGGACATTCCTCGGTCTCGCGCGCCTGGTAGTGCCATTCCTTTTCGAGCCCCAGCCGCGCCGCCGCGCGCCGCTGCAAATCGTGAATGAAAAGAAACGAGTGCGAGCGTTCCCACTCGCGATCCGCCGAAGCCACCAGCGCGCGGTAAAATTCGTCGAGCTTCTCCCGCGCGCCGCGCAGCTCCTCTTCCGTGGGCGCGTCTCCCGCGCACACGAACACTCCCAGAAAACTGCGCTCCCCCGCGTCGGAATTAATTTCGCGGCAAATGTCCTCGGCAATTTCGCGCGCGGAAATGGCCAGCGGCAGCGTGCGCTTGTCGCCGTAGTCCATCACCGCCGTGCGCGGCGTGATGCGCGTCAGCGAGCACGCTTCCCCGTCCCCGCGCCCCGCAATCTGAAACGTCCCGTACATCCGGTGCGCCATGTAGCGCTGCTCGGTGATATTTGCAATCAAAACAGTATCGCTATGCATTAAAGTTCCTCGCGGTTTTAAGTAGCGCATGCTTCAGCTTGTGAAGGTTTTGATTTTGACCATGTGCGGCATCGAAACCAAAACCTTCACAAGCTAAAGCATGCGCCACTAATTCTGAATACAATTCACGACAGCACGGCGTCCGCGTACGCGTCATACTCGCGTTCCTCGCGGCGCGCGCGATCCTCGAGCGCTTCTTTCTTCTTCGCGACCGGAACGCCGCGGCCAATTTCAATCGCGCGCGCAATGTGCCGCGCCACCGCCGGCGTCAGTTGCACAAACTCCCCGCGCGGCCCCTCCAGCGTGAAGCAATGCTCATAATCCCCGCGCGAAGGATACGGCCCCAGCGCCGCAACGTTCCGCCCATTCACAATTTCCATCGTCTGCGCGTGCCACTCGCCCGGCGACCCGTAAGCTCTCCGGCTGGCATCCACCGCTCGATGTGCCAGCGATCGTGCGGCACATACTTCGGCTCGCGCCGCAGCTCCACCACTTCGCGCACCAGCGCCCCGGTAAACAGGATCGCGGTCCTCCCACTTCCCCCCAATCCAGTCCAGCCGCGACCATCCCCACACCGCCCGGTAATTCGGCTCGCCAAACCAATTGCTCCCGCCGGCAAGCAATAGCGCGCGCGCCACGCCATCAGGCGCTTCATGCGTTTCTCGAATAATAGAAATCATAATAATAGGAGAAGTGGCGCATGCTTTAGCTTGTGAAGGTTTTGATCTTGCCGACCCGCGAGGGTTTCAAACCAAAACCTTCACAAGCTAAAGCATGCGCCACAAGGGACGTCAAGTCAGCTTGCGGAACTGCGCCGAGAACGTGATCACGTCGCTCGTCGCCGAAGATGGATACGCCGAGCCGCCGGTAAATTCCGCGCCGCTCGAGCCCGTCGTGTAGCCGCGCATCTTCCAATTGTTCGCCGCGGCGCCCTGCTGCATCTGGTACTGGTTGGGCGTCCCGCCCTGCACGGTGAAACTGGCCTGCACCGGCCCGTACGCGGGATCGGCCATGCTCGATTCCACAGTCTCGCCGCGCGCGCGCCATCTGCGTGATGAGCTGCGTCCAGTCCACGGTGTCCCCGCCGGAAGGATAATTCCCCGAAAGGTGCACAGTCCCAAATGCGTAGATCTGCGTCCCGCCAGGATCGACATCGGTAAGCGTAAGTGTGACAGACATGTTCTTCTCCTGTTTTTATGTAGCACAGGCTTCAGCCTGTCGGTTTAAATCACGCTACAGCGCCAATCACCCCGACAGGCTATAAGCCTGTCCTACCTGAGCCTAGTACCCGCTCGGCCGCGCCAGCGCATCGATGTAGCTGCCGCTGCGCGGAGAGTCATTCCACACCTGGAATCCGGTGTCGAAGTAGAAAATGAACGACGCGGAAATGCCGCCGCTCGCGCCGTAGATCGGGAACACGGTTTGCCCGCCGACCTCGAAGAAGTCGATGTCCTTCATCACCGCGCGGCCCCAGTGCGACAGATCGAGGAAATCCACGCGCGTCTGATCGGCGTTCACCGAAGACTTGATCGGAATGCCGGACATCGTTTTCTTGCCGGAGAAGAGCATGTCCAGGTCGTTCGCGCGGCCCCCCGGCCCTTCCTTGATCACCTGCGAAATCGTGATGCCCAGATTTTCCCAGGCGTGTTCCTGCTCGACGCTGGTGTAGGCGATGAGTTTGCCGAGCTGGTTGATGCCCAGCGCTTTGCGCACTTTGTTGATCGCCAGGCGCACGTAGCCGGGAACCAGCGCGGCGTTCGCCGCATTGACGCGCGGCGTTTGCAGTTGTTGCGGATAGGTGGCGCGGTTGAGGTTCAGCCAGGTGCCGGTGGTGGCGTTGTTCTGATGATACTTGATGCCGAAGAGCGACACCGGCGACGCGCCCGTCAGCCCGTCGTGCACGATCACGTCGTTGACGGACGTGCCGCTCGGCACGTTGTCCACGGTGATGGTTTGCGTCGAGGAAATCGGATCGGCCGCCGTCACGGTGGAAACCACGCTGGCCGCGACGTTGCGGTTGGTGGTGAGCGTCGGATCGTAGATCTGGATCGTCTGCCCCACGTACACGAGCGCCGCGCCCGATGGGCACGGTCATCGTGAACGTGTTGCTGTTGATCGCGCTGATCGTTCCCAGCACGCCGTTGCCCGCCGTCTGAATCACTTTGTCGAGGAACGACGCGGAACTGCTTCATGCCGCTGGCGATTTCGCGCTTCACGGCATTTTCGATGGCCTTTTCGCGCGAGTTCGAGGCGTATTCGACGAGCTTGGTGATTTCCACGGCGAACCGGAAAAAGATCGGCGAGACTTGCGCGACGTCGTACGTCGTGCCCGAGCCGCGCCCCAGGTCGCCGCCATCGGCGCTGTAGCTTCCGGCCTTGCCGCCGGGAACCAGTTGCAGCGGCAGGCGCATGTTGCGCGAGCTGACTTTTTCGACGTCGCCGCGTTGCTGGATCATGCTGAGCAGAACATCGTCGCGCTCGTAGAGCAGGGGCACTTTGTCGCGCACCTTCTCCAGTTGCAACGCGATGGTTTGTGCGTTGTTTTGTTGCGCCATTATGAGTTCTCCTTATTATTTATGAAGTGCTGACTAGTATGAGTGCAGTGGAACTGAATGTAACAGTGGCGCAGTGCTTCAGCTTGTGAAGGTTTTGCCTTGTGCCGACGACGCGAGGGCTTCAAAGCAAAACCTTCACAAGCTGAAGCACTGTGCCACTATCTAGATCCCTAAAATTTCCTCGTCGCTCATCGACGCGTAATTCACTTCGCGCGCGCGACATCTGCCGCAGCGGCATCGAATCGAGCGATCCGCCCGGCGCCGCAATATCCACGCGCGAAGCCGCCGCCGCCTGCCGCGCCGCCTTCGATGCGCGCCGTGTTCAGCACCGAGCTGGTCCATTCGCCGATCACGCGCCGCGCCACGCTGGGCACAAGCTGCTTCGCGCGCCCCGCCAGCAGCGAAGCCACGCGCTGCTGCTCGGCCCCGCCAAAGCGCCGGTCGCGCAACACGCCGCCGCCACTTGCTCGGAAAGCGTCCGGTCCGCCGCCAAGCGCGCGATGCACTTCATTAAAAATATCCTCGCCGATCCGCCGCGCCGCCCCTTCCGCCACGCCTTCCGGCATCACGCGCGCCAGCGTGTCGCTGATCGACCCGCGCACGTCGCGCGCCACCGCATCGTTGGTCGACCGCTCAAATGCAGCGTAAGCAGCAGGATCGAAGTGCGGTGTACTGGTGACTGCTGGCCCGCGACGCATTGGTCATTCGCGAGGGCCGTCGATTTGCCCGAGGAATCTCTGCCGTGTTCCTGCGCTGATACTCTCGTCGATCGAAGAGAGATTCCTCACTTCGTTCGGAATGACACGATCTTGTTGTGCCCGGGTGCCGGCCATCGCTCCATCCGAACTCACAGAACAATCAGAGACGGACTGTCCCATCCCCGCCAGCACCTTCGCCGCCTCCGCAAACATCGACCGAAACGCCGCCGGATTCGCCCGCGCCAGCTCCGCCACCACTTCCGACTGCGCCCGCGCATCCCCCGAAAAAAGCGCCGCATCAATCCGATCGACCGATTGCGTAGCTTGCGCGCAGCGACAGCAACATCCTGCACGCCGCCAGGCAAACAGTTCCTTAACCGCCCGCGCCTCCTCCGGAGAAGAAAACGCCGCGCGAAACTCCTGATGCTCCCGCCAAAGCTGCTGCGCCTCGCCCCCATGTTTCGGATCCCCCGCCACCGCCGCCATCCACTCCGGCATTTGGGAGTTTGCTGTCCGTTCCGCAAATTGCCTTGGCTGTCATTCTGAGGGCCGTCTTTGCCCGAAGAATCTCTCTTGGTTGCGTCCCCGCCGGCACGATCGATCGAAGAGAGATTCTTCGCTTCGCTCGGAATGACAGTACGCTGATGAGTCAGTGAGCGCAACCGAACCAGATGGCTCGATCCCCAAAATTTCCTCGTCCGTCAGATACGCCCCGCCGGCCACGCCAGAATTCGGCACACTCGTCGCACGAGCCCCTGCGCCGCCCTGCCCTGCATCCGTCCCAGCCCAATCCATCTCCACTTGCGTTCCACTGCTCATCTCTTCTCTCCTTATCGAGGCTGCGGCGCCGCAAACTAAATTCAAAAGCTCAACACAGAGGACACAGAGGAGCACAGAGGGCCACGGAGAAATTCGAGAGAAGAAAAATCAGCGAGCACTCAACATGCTTCCGAAACTTCTCCGTGGCTCTCCTCTCTTCTCTGTATTTCTCTGTGTTCTGTGCTACTTCCTTGCCCGGCAATCTTTTGTGCTAAGCTCCGCGGCGTAATGAACTATGGCAAACCAGCGATGCTCGCGGGCGCTCTCACGATAATTGCGAGTACCGCCGCGTTTGAATGGGCTACATTTTCTGAGGCAAGACAAGCTTACCAAGTTCCGCCCATCGCTCTGATCGCTGGCCTCATAGGTCTGGTTATCTGGCTGACAGGTTGTGTGATGATTTGTCGCACGCTATCCGCCTCGGCACTATTTGGTAGCGGCGTGGGAATGCTGTTTTTCTTGTTCTTTGGCGGTTCTCTGCTGGATCACGTCAGTCCCGCCGTGACCAATGTCCACATGGGGATGGGAGGACTCATGGCCCCAATGGCGGCATGCTTTCTTGGCGGGGTAATGTTTATTCTTGTGGGGATTGTTCGTCTTGGGACGAATTAGCGTTAGCGACTGGGCAGCTTCGTTGCGGATGCCGCTCGCGTTGGCCGCCGCATACGCCAACCCGATCGCCCGCAAATGCGCCTCCGCATGAGCGCGCACGTTCGCAAACCCCGCCGGATTCTCAATGCGCGCAATCTGCCCCGCATCCGAATTCGCCCACCGCCGGCACTCCTCCAGCTCCACCACATGATTATCGAATAGTAAATCGATAGGGACAGACGGCAGCAGTAGGACAGGCTTCTAGCCTGTCGGTTTTCCGGCCAAATGTGCTTCGCTCCCAGCTGCGCTACCCTGCTCGGGGTTCTGCCACATCAACCCCAGACAGGCTGGAAGCCTGTCCTACAAGGAGCAAATCAATCTCGCGCAGCTGCTTGTTCCGCGAATCCTCTCCCGGCACCACCAGGTCCGACAATCCCAGCACGCCTTTCACGAATCCCATATTCGCCGGATCCGCGAGCGCCTGCTGGATCATCGGGTCGGACGAAGCCATCAGCTGCTGCACCACGGCGCGCTGCTGCGATTTCAAGCGCGGAAAAGTTTCATCGCTCTCCGGATGCGCCTGGATGTTGCCCTTCAAATCGGCAAGCCGAATCCAGCGCGACTCGAATTCCCCGCCCGGCCCGAGAATCGGAATCTCCGCGTCCTCAGGCCGATTTTTCCGGAAGCAATCCACCGACAGCAGCATCACGTCGCAGTAAAAAGTTTTCAGCCGCCGCCACACCAGCCCCAAACGCCCGAGCGCCTGGTCGCGCGCCATGGCGTAGCCGGTAGCGGTCTTCACCGTTTCCATTTCGCCGCCAAACACGGCGGGAAAAAGCCCGGTCAGAAATTGCGAGACCGGGCCCATCAATTCCTGCTGATGCCGCACCAGGTCCGGCGGCACTTGCGCCGGAGCGGGCTGAAAAAATCCCGCCGACAAGCGGCTGCCCGGGCCGCGCGCGCGCCGGATAATGCGCGGCGGGCTCGGCGGTCTGATTCGCGAGCGCGTCGAAATCGAGCACCTGCGGATCGGCGTAAATCGGCGGGATGCCGTACTCGTACGTCTCCGCCTGAATGTTGGAGAGCGTGTTGTAGCGCTCCTGAATCTGCACCAGCGAATCGCCCACCGACGGCCGGTTCTGCCCGTCGCCGGGCAGCGCGTGCATCACGCGCCAGCGATCGTCCATCGATTCGTTGCGCGATTCGCAATACGTGTCGCCCGCAAACGCCACGTAGCAGCCGTCGGGAAACAGCGCCAGCAGCGCGTCGCGCATCGACTTGTCCTCGATCGCGTAGAACGACCACGGCCGAATCCACGTCCGCGAAAACGTGATCAAATTAAACAGCGCGTCGCCCGGATGCGTCGTCGGCAACCCCTGCGCGATCGCCACGCGCGTCGCGCGCGCGTACACTTCGTCCGCCGATTGCGGCCCGCCCATCTGAATCTTGTCCGCCGCGTGCGGGTAGCTGGCCTTCAGCTTGGCGCGATGCACCTCCATCGACCACTGCAGGTACGGATACTCGTGCATCTCGTTGGCCCACACGGGCGTGTTCAGCTCGAGCCCGCCCACCACGGAAATCACTTCCTGCCCGTTGGCCACGCGCCGCACGCCGGTAATCAGCGGCACAGCCACGCGCGGCGCAGGCTTGAAATGTTCAGGGCCGAGCGACGCCCCGCAATCCCGGCAAATCACCGGAGGGAGGAGGCCCCCAGTAGGACAGGCTTCCAGCCTGTCGCTTTCGCGCCCCGACGGCCGATTGGTAACCTTCGTTTCCGCCAACATTCGCACCGAGCGACTCGGTTTGCTTCATGCCATGCGTGGCAGAACCCGACAGGCTGGAAGCCTGTCCTACTTTTTGCTCCGCCCCACACTCCGGGCACACATACGCGTCATCGCCCAGCGCGCACATAGTGCTCCTCAATCACCGGCTCGTCGTGCGAACCGAAACGCTGCGCATCGGCCACGTACCGCACGTAGCCGCCGATTTTTCCGTCCGTCCACAAATAAAACGCCACGCCCGTCAGCAAATTCTGCACGCGATTATTCTGCTCGACCAGGTCGCACACCTGCGAAGCCGCGCGCGCCGCCGTGATGTCCCCGATCGACTGCGCCGACTGCGGATAAAATCGCGTCGCCGGCACGTCCTGGCTGAGCATGGAAATGAACGACAGCCCGAACGCCTGATACAAATTCGTGACGAACTGGTAGCGCGGCATCTCCGCCGCGGCGCTGTCATCGTAAATTTTCGATTCGTACGGCAGGTGCCAGGTCATGTCCTGCGGATTCCACCAGGCGTACTGCAAGCCCTGCCAGAACAGGCGCGCCTGCCGGATGCGCCGAATCTCGTGCCGCCGCGCGACGATTCCCTCTTCGCGATACTGCACCACGAGCTCGCGCAGCGCGTTCACCAGGTCCGGCCGCAGCTCCTCGAGCCGCTCGTTGTTCGGCCCCAGCGCCAGCTTCGCCAGCGCTTCCTGCGCGGACGCCGCGGGCTGCTTGCCGTCGATCCCCAGCGGCGCGCGCGCAGCGCCCGCTGTGCGGAGTCCTGCCGCGACGGACGAGCCATCGAGCGGCGCAACGTTGCCGTCGTTCGGCGGATCCGTCTCGCCGTTCAAGATTGCAAGATCATTCAAATTATTCTGCGCATTCGTCATAAATTTGTTCGTCGCTATGTTATGAAGCCCCTAAGTGGCGCATGCTTCAGCTTGTGAGGTTTTAATTTCAGTCTCCACCGGTCATTTCTGCCACCGTCAACCCCGCCCGCACGAAGAACCACAAGCTAAAGCATGCGCCACTGTTGACCTTCCCAGGCAACTGGTATAGAAGAGTGCAGTCCTCAGGCCCTGCAGACTGCTAGGGAAGCGGCTCACTCTCAAGCAATTCAGGAGGCGCACATGTTCAGCAGGCTTGCTCTGGTGGTGCATCGTCGGCGTGATCGCCGGGTTTCTCGCCGGAAAAGTGATGAAGGGCGGAGGGTTCGGCGTCATCATGGACATCGTCGTCGGCATCGTCGGCGCGCTGATCGGCGGCTGGGTCTTCGGCATGCTCGGCATCAGCGCCGGCGGAATGATCGGCTCGATCATCGTGGCGTTCATAGGCGCCTGCATCCTGCTCTGGGTCATAAGGCTGATCAAAAAAGCCTGAGTGGAACATATAGTAAGTGGCGCATGCTTTAGCTTGTGAAGGTTTTGGTTTTGATTTTGGTTTTGTTTTTTATTTTGCGACGTCGCGCACGGCCAAAACCAAGCGCCACAAGCCACCCTTCCCTGCACTCAGGGCAAAAAGCATGCGCCACTGAAATCATCTCAACACTGAAATCACTTCTCCGCCGCGCCCCGCCCCGCCGCCAGTTCCCTCTCGCGCGCGATCTGCGTCCAGGTCCGCCGCCGCACCGGAGCCAGCGCCGCCGCCCGCGCCGCGCCTCATCCTCCGGAGAAACCGGCGGAAACCCCGCCGTCCCCAGCAGCGAATTCACCAGCGCCCGATTCTCCGCCCGCAGCCGCGCCGTCTCTTCCTCAAGCAGCATCACGTAGCGCGAACGCACCCGACGGCCGGCCCAATTCATTATTGTTTGCCACATAGCTTTTGGATTAGCTAGTCTGAACAGACTGCGAAAAACCCTGAAATCTGTCATTCAGAGGGCCTGCATTTGGCCCGAGGAATCTCTCTTTTTTTGGCTCGGCACAATCAACACGCAAGAGAGATTCCTCGGGCCAAATGCAGGCCCTCGGAATGACAACTGAGCAAGATGTCCTCAATCGGAAACCGCTGTTCACAGGCCTGCCATGGGGCGGCTTCGGCTTCCATCGAGAGCATCCTTGGACTCGGCGTGCCAGTCCGCGCTCAAATCGCGCCAATGAGGATTCAGCGTTTCAATCAGTGCGACGCGCTTAGCGCGAGTCCACGCTTTAATCTGCTTTTCTCGAGCAATCGCGTCACGCACATCGCCAAAAGCCTCGAAATACATAAGTTGTGTAACATGGTATTTCTGAGTGAATCCGGGAACGCGCCGCTGTTGATGCTCGTCCACGCGGCGCTGCACGTCATTTGTAACGCCCGTATAGAGCACACGGGACGCGCTCGCAAGGATGTATACGTGATATACATGGCGCCGCATGGCACGTATTGTGCCACAGCCGACATGGCCATTCCACTCTTTGCACTCGACAGGCCCACTCTTTGCACCTAACAGGTCCACTCTTTGGAGCAAACAAAACCTCTTTGTCATTCCGAGGGCCTGTCTTTGGCCCGAGGAATCTCTCTGGGATTTCGATCGAGCAAAGAGAAAAGAAAGAGAGATTCCTCGGGCCAAAGACAGGCCCTCGGAATGACAACAATTGAAATGTCAGCCGGGTCCATCCTGCTTACCATCCCTGCGGCCTCCATCTTCGCGGCACCACCGGCGCTACCCGCCGCGATTCCTCCGCGGAAAATTTCTTCAGCCAGATGGCGCGCGACGTCGGGTCGACGGCGGTGATGCGCTCGGCGGCCAGCACTTCTGCCGGCGCGCGGCCCGGCTCGAGCGCCGACTTCAATCCGTAGCGCGCCGAGTCGGCGGGATCGTCGCCATCGCACTTCAGCGTGTCCTCGACGTTGGCGGGATCGCGCGTGAGCGTCGGCAAATTTTCAATGAGGCGCGGGCAATTTTCGGCGATCAGCCAGTGATCGGCTTCGAGCGCCTGGTACATCAGCATCCATCCGCCCACGCGATCGTTGTCCGCGGGAGTAGGACGCGGCAGGCCCGCGGCGGCGAGGCCGTCGCCCAGTTGCTCGGCGATGGAAGCGTCGGCGGTGCGCTGCGCGAAAGCGTCGGGCGAAAGATAAATGTCGCGGATGCGTTCGGCGCGGCCGAGCCGATCGATGCTGCGTTCGGCGATGGCCGCGGCGAGCATGCGCGGCGAGAGCCGGTTCTGCACAAATTCGCGATACGTCACGATGACGCCGTCGCTGCGCGTCGCGTGCCAGTAGACCGCGCTCGGATGCTCGAATCCCCAGTCAATCGAAATCCAGCGCGGCGTCCACGGCTCGAGCTGCACTTGCTCGGCGCGCACCGTGTGCCGCTCCGGCGAAAAAATATCGAAGTACTGCCCGGCGTAGACGTCCCACTCGCCGTCGAGAAACGCGCGCCGCAGCGCCTCGGGCAGCTGCCCGAGCGTTTTCTTGTATTGCGTCGTCGTGCGCGAAATACGGATTGTCCGCGATCGTCGCGTGAATAAATTCGTAGTCGCCGCGGATCGTACTGGTCGGGACGGTCCATCCCGGGAGCGGGCACGCGATCGACCCACAGCGCCTTGACCCAGGCGTGGCCGATGTTGCCGGGATTGGTCGCGCCGGCCATGCACGGCTTCGCGCCCTTGATGCGGCAGCGATTGCGGCTGGTGAGAAATTGCCACTGCTTCAGAGTGAAGTGGGTGAGCTCGTCCACGCCGATGAATAAATATTCGGCGCCCTGGTAGCGGTAGACGTCATTTTCGGTATCGCAATAAGCGAAGCGCGTCGTCGAGCCGTTCAGCCACGTGACGATGTGCTTGGCTTCGTTGTATTTCTCGTACAGCTCGCGCGGCACGTCGCGCCGAAAATAAGTGATCAGCGAAGCCTCGAGCTCCGGAAACGTCCGCCGCAACAGCAGCGTGTCCACGCCGGGATGCAGGTGCGCCTGGTAAATGGCCTCGTACAGCAGCGCCTTCGTTTTCCCCGGCCCCGCCGCTCCGCCGAACAGGCGATACTTGGCCGTGGAATCGTGGAATTCCCGCTGGCGAAAAAATGGCTCGTACCGGAAAGCCTTGCAAAATTTGTCGAAGTCGGGAATGCACTTCTTCGCTAGCGATTTGAGGGCCATGGTTTTAGTGGCGCATGCTTTAGCTTGTGTTTCTTGGAAGTGGCAGTTCTGACAGGCCCTGCAAGAATTCAAACCTCACAAGCTAAAGTCATGCGCCACTCTCGCTCACTGCGCCTTCAGCTTCTTGCCAATGTAAAACGCGGCGGCGCCGGCGATGAAGCAAATCCCGGTCGCATAGTGATGCAGGCTCAGCACAATGCCGGCAATGAACGCGCCCGCCCCGGCGATCTGCACGTACAGCCCGATGGACTGCCAGGATGGTGTTGCAGTAGATGCAGTCATGATTCCTCCAAATATCTCGGTTCAAATTTCAAGAGCAAGAGTGGCGCATGCTTTAGCTTGTGAGGTTTTGGGTTTGGTAGGGCGCTCATTCGTGCCAACCAAAACCTCACAAGCTAAAGCCTGCGCTACTCAAACCTAATCGCAGCATCCCAGCAGCAGCCGAGTCGATCCATTCGCCTGGTACACGTACGCGCCGATTTCCCATCCCGCGCCGGCGGAATTTTGATTGAGCAGCGACACGCCGCCGGGCCACGCCGACGCCGGCGACAGCCCCATCTGATACGTGGAGCCAAGATTCACTCCCGCGTCGATCGCCGGGAGAAATCGCCAGCGGCGAGTAATTCCCGCCCGACGAAATGGACGCGGCGTTCGCGAGAGACGGATCGGCAATCAAGCGAATGCGCGTCCTGCGCACTGTTCGTCTGCCAGTTCGCAAAGTGAATACGCCGTGCCGCCCCAGCTGAAAGGCGTCCCCGACGCGGAAAAATAATTGTTGTAGTCGTACGCCGTGCCGGTTTCGGAGGACGCATCCACGCTGGCGTACGCGCCCGTGTAAAAAATATTGTTCTTCACCAGCGCGCCCGTCGACGTGGACGCCTGGCTGACCGCCGCGTTCGCATCCGACGGCCCGTAAATCGTGTTGTTGTAAACGATGTCGCCCGTGCTCGCCGTAAACAGCAGCCCCGCGCCGTTGGCCTGCGAGAGATCGACGGCGTTGTCAAAAAATGTAAGCGTGCGCCCCGGAGCCGAGAAACCCGCCTCCGCTCCCCACATTGGCCGCATCCGTGAGCGGCCCGTAAATCAGATTGTGCGAAGCGGTAAGCGTCGTGCCCGAATCGCCCACCAGAATGGCAAACCCGCGCGCGCTCGTGGCCGTGCTGTAGATCACGCAACTGTCCACCGTGTTCGCCGTCGATCCGCCGTGCGCCACGATCATGCCCCACGGCCCGGGCGTCACATACGTGGACGCGTAATACGTGTCCTGGTAGATCGTCGAATTCTGCAGGAGATTGCCGGTCGTTCCCGAGCCGTAAATGCAAATCGGCGCGGTGCCGTAGGAGTTGTAGGCCGTAATGTTCGTGGCCGTGTCGTTCGTCGCGGTCAGGTAAAAACAAAATCCGTGGCGGTACATGTCGTGCACCGCGAGATTTTCCACGATCGAGTTGCTGCCGGTGAGGTACAGCCCGCCGAGCGTCGCAGGTCGAGGTGTTGTAGGTTTCCGCCTGGTCGATCCCGTTGATCATCAGATAATTTTTCCCGTTGTCCCACGTGGTGTAGGACGGGCTGGACGCGGTGAAGTAGGTGTACGTCTTGCCGTTGGTCGCGACGTTCGAGCCGTCCGAAGCGTGCAGGTAAAGATTCGTCCCGTCGTAGTACCACGATCCCGCGGTGGTCTCGACCGGCGCCGATCGATGCCACGAGCTTCAGCAGCGACATCGTTTTCCCAGACCGCCACGGGAGTCGCAGCCAGCGCCGCGTAGTAGGTGTAACTGCGTCGCCTGATGCTCGTGATCGTCGAGATGACGAGCCGCCGCCGGTGGCGAGTAACCCGCTGACGGTGGCGCTCTGCGACTGGTCGGGCGCCGAGAAATTCGACCACAGCGTTTCGCCGGATGCCGGTTGTAATATTCGACGTTGCGCGCCGTCGTGTAGATCGTGACGATCTGATCGACGCGTGTTGTCTCAATGCAGTAAGTAATCTGATCGGAAGTCGCGCTGGTCCCCGCCGCGACGGTCGTGCCGTTGTTCCCGCCGCCCCAGGTGATGCGCGTGATGGAGCTGGTGTTGGGCGCGGTCGCCGCCGGACCGATGCCCGCGCCGGTAATGTTCAGCGCCGCCGCCCGCGAAGCCGTCACGGTGATCGTGATCGATTGAGCGCTCGCCGTGATGTTCGCGTGCGCCACTTGATCGCGCCAGTTGCGCGTCGCGCTGTCGGTGCTGGACGTCGCCGAATCGACCAGCGGCCCGTAGATCGGCGCGCTGTCAGATGCGTGTCCAGAACGTAGCCGCTCGTGTTCAGCAGCGTCGAGCCCTTGAGGATCGGATTCGCGCCCGCTGCCGTACGCGCCAAACGTGATCGGCGATCCGCTGGACCCGCTCGACGGCACGGTCAGCGCAGTCCCGTACCAGGCGTCGCCGCGATTGAACAGAACCGAATCGCCCGGCGAAAACGTCGCCGCATTCACCTTGGCGATCGTCTGCCAGGGAGCCCGGAATCGGTCCCGGTGTTGGAGTCGCTTCCCGCCGCCGCCACGTAGTAAGTAGTAGCCCGCGCAGGCAGCGCCAATCAAAAGGAAACCCAGGCACAAGTGGCGCAGGCTTCAGCCTGTGGCTTCTTCGCATTTCCAGCAAGAAACTCCAACCGTTGCCTCCCCGGCAAGGGCACTTCTGCTTCCGCCCGAAATCAAAACCCACAAGCTGAAGCCTGTGCCACTTAAATCCCTACTGCACCACATAGCTGATCCCGCCGGACACTTGTCCCGAGCCGGAATTGAAAATGCACAGATTGTCCCCGCTGGTCCCTTCCGCGCCCAGCGACGAATCGCCGTTGCCCAGCGCGATTCCGCCATTGGCCGCGAAATTCCAGCCGGTCGCCGCCGTCGCTCCGCCAAATCCGCTCACTCCCGCCGTGCTCGTGGCGCACACCGAGCCCGTGCCCTCGACCACCGCGACATTCGTCGCCGCGGCCGCCACCACGTGAATCGAGCACACATAAATTTTCTTGGACGCCGTCCCGGCCACCAGCTGCGTATTCGCCGTCTGATTGATGCTGGCGTAAAGTTTCGCCTGCGCCTTGCAAGGATCCACCACAAGAAAATTATGTCCCGTCCGTAATCTTTAATCCCTGCCCGGTAGCAAATTGCCCCTGCGGCTCAGCCGCCAGTAGCACGGCCCCCAGTGGCGCATGCTTCAGCCTGTGGCTTTCCGTAATCGAAGCAAGCAGCCGCAATGCAGCGCTCACCTTCAGGTGAGCATCGCCCTCGAGCCTGAGTGCCCGCCTGAAGGCGGGCGCTACATGACCGTTCCTCCATCAGCCCGCAGCGTCGCGAACCCCGCCTGCGACCGTACCGCCGGCGCCACGCTCGCTTCGATTCGAGACGAGCCGGCAATTATCCCGGCCCGGACAGGCCCCCACATGGCCGGCAAGATCCCGGCGCTACAAAAGCACGCCAGACAACAAAATTCCAAAACGGCCACCATTTTTTCCCGCGCGCCCTTCGGGAATTCGCCGGAGCTTCGGCGGACTCGTCCGCCACGCCTGCGTTCAAAAGTCTCTTGCGCGGCGAAGCCGATCCGGGCACGGGAGCAGTCTTGCCTGCCGCACTCCGCCCCGCCGTTGGCGCACAGTCCCAGGCGCGGTCAAATCCAGCAACCCGCGCAACACGCCAAACTCAATCGCCACCGCCGCCGCTTCATCCGCCTTGCGCATCGCCCGTATTCGGCGCGACGATCCGCAATTCGCGATCCGAGTGCACCACTCCGCCCGGACGATCCACAATCACCGGCGCCGCCGCCAGCTGCGTCCACGTGCCGCAACACAGCCGCCTCCAGCGCGCTGTCCACCGAATCAAAATGAATTGACGCAGCAATCGCCGAAGCGGGCAGGCCCGCCGTAGTCCGCCCCGCCTTTTGGCGGACGAAGGCGGGAGAGGAAGCGTCCCGATGCGATCGAGGCGCTTCCTCGCTGGCTGAGGCGTCGGTGGTGCGTGGGGGAATCCGGCCGCAGTGGAGGAGTCAGGGGTGAAGTGGGCCGGGGCAAGATCGATGGTGATGGCGTAGCCGGCGAGCGGTCCGCCGCACGACCGCGTCGGCAGGAAGATATTCAGTGACCGCAAAGCCCGCCAGCCGCAACAGATGCCGCGTGGCGCGCGCGCAATTGTTGTCGCCAATAATTTTGATTCGCATGTTTTAGTAGGACAGGCTTCAGCCTGTCTTCTTTAAGTGCGAGGAGCTACCGAGAATTCAAAACCAGACAGGCTTGAAGCCCGTCCTACCTCACGAACGTCAGCAGCGCCGGCCCCGTGCCGCTCGCGACCTGCAAGTACGCGATCGTGTCGCCGGCGTAGAAGCGCGTGGCCGAGCCGCCGTCCTGCACGCCGCCGGAGTGGCGCGGCGCGGAAACGGTCTCGATGCTGCCCGCGGAAATGGTGTCCTGCGTGGTCGCGTCGCCGGAATCGGTGCGAATGCGCAGATCGACCAGCACGGAATTCTTGATCGACACGGCCATGCAGTCCACCGGCGCGACCACCGCCGTCCAGGAAACCGTGTCCAGCGCGATCTGCTTCTTTACGTAATTTGGATTCGAGGCCATAAGTAGGACAGGCTTCAGCCTGTCTGCCTTTGATCTGTGAGTCTCTGCTGATGACGATCGGAGAAAACCAGACAGGCTGAAGCCCGTCCCACTGGCGTGACCCGCGTCACAGACAAAGGAGTACTGATTCCGATAGCTTGACAGTGGAGGTGAACCGCCATGAAAAACAAATCTCCATTCAACCTTCCATCGGACAGCTGGAACATCGCGGCGGCAAAAAACTGGGCCAGCTGAACACCGAGTTCTTTCACAAGATGAGAGAAGTGCGCAAGCACCCCACGCGCGGCTTTCGCGGCAGGAAAGGATGAAGAGCAGTGACTCGTGATTCGCTGACTCGTGAGCTCGTGAAAAGTCCTGATTTCGCATGCGCTCGGAGGGCCGCTTTGCAACCAAATATCCGAATCACGGGCTTCACGAGTCACGAATCACGCGCCACTGGTCCGTCTTACGGCAGCATCTTCGCCGTCAGCGCCGCGCCGCCGGTCGAGGACGTCAGCTTGATTCGCAGAAAGCGCGCGCGCACGCCGGTGACCGTGCGCGCTTCGCCCGCCGTCGCCGTGGAAGTATCGATCGTGAAATATTCCGAATCGACGTCGGCCGCGGCGCCCTGCAGGACGATGCTGATCGCCGAGGGCGCGGTGCCGAAAATGGTTTGCCAGCGCACCGTGTGGCCCTGATCGGTCAGCCCGGCGGGCTCGGGAATCGCAAATTGCGCCCCCGCCGTTCCGTTGGCCGGAAACGCTTCGGCGTTGAAGCTGAACCCGACGTCGCCCGGGAAACAAGGAAAGCGGCGGAGTGGAGTTGCTGTAAGCGGGCATGTTGCCTCCTGTGGCAGGACAGGCTTTAGCCTGTCGTGAGCCTGTTGAGTATGAAGCGAATGCGCAAAGTCTGAATGCGGCGCGAAGCTCAGCAAGCTAAAGCATGCGCGCACTGGGATGATTCGGAAATCTGCCGGAGAATCCGGCGAGAAGGTATAACTCTGCGATTGGGAATGTACCATAAGTGGACTTTATTTGTCAAGTATTTATTTGCGAACTCCGCAAAGTAAAGAAAATGCGCGCCTTCGCCGATTGCTCTCGAGACGTCCCGAATCATTTCGCGCCTCCGTCCCCAATTGGGCGTAAACTCTCAGAGGACATGTCCCCTCGTGAGGACGTTCCGGGACACGAACGGCACCACTCAAGGAGGACTCTCCATGCGCTACTCACTTCTCATCGCGGCCATGCTGCTCTTTGCGGGCGCCGCCGGCGCGCAATCCAAAGCCACCGGCACGTCAGGACCCCATTCCTCCCAACTTTGTCCCCACCGGCAAGGACATGTTCAAGCAATACTGCGCCGCCTGCCACGGCCTGGACGCCAAGGGACACGGCCCCGCCCGCGCCGCGCTCAAAGTTCCCGCCGCCGATCTCACCACGCTCGCCAAGCGCCATGGCGGAGAATTTCCCTACGACCTGGTCACCAACGTCCTGCGCTTCGGCCCCGGCGTCGCCGCGCACGGCTCTTCCGACATGCCCACCTGGGGCGGCATCTTCCAGTACATGGACAACTACAACCAGGCCGTCGTCCAGAAGCGCATCAAGAATCTCTGCGACTACCTGGTTTCCCTGCAGGAGAAATAGAAGCCCCAAGTAGCACACGCTGAAGAGCCTGTGTGGCAACAACGAAATCTTTGTAGGGCACGGCTTCAGCCGTGCCGTAAGGTTTTCAGAATCAATGCGGCTTTAGCCGCTGGCCCGCGTGGAATCAAGTTGCCCCACAGGCTGAACAGGCTGCGGGAAAACTCAAAACTCTGTCATTCTAGCGAAGCGAAGAATCCCTCCTTGTTTCTTTTCTTATACTTAAATCGAAGAGAGATTCTTCGCTTCGCTCAGAATGACAGAACAATGCCTTTTTTCCACAGCCCCTGAAGCCTGTGCCACCGAATAGCACTATATACCGCAGGGTAATACTGTATAGATATTAACACTCTGCCAACCACTTAAATTCCTTTTTTATTCCGCCCTGCAGATTTCTGCTATGATGGCCTCAACGTTCGATTGTTCGTCGGAGGATTCATGCCGTCGGAGCGACACCCTCAGCTGTACTCGCTGGTAACGGTTTTGTTTTTCGCGGGCGCCGCGGGCTTCGTCTTTTTCGCCCTTGAGTTGCTCCTCCAGGCCATTTACGGCCACGGCGGCGGCGCCGGAAATATCCTTCGCCTCGGATTGGCCGTCGGTTCCCTCTTCCTGGGATTTTTCCTCCTGGCCGTCGGCACGCTATACCGCAAGTCGCTTGACGAAGAGCGCGCCGGCCAGGCCCGCTGACAGCCATCCCAGTGGCGCATGCTTTAGCTTGTGATTTTCCCCCGGCGCATCCGTCCGCGCTTCATGCCGGCCGCCCATCCACGCGATTGTCAGTCAGGGACAGCCGCATTAGAATCCAACGCGCCGGACGGCGCCATGTTTGAGTGGCACAGGCACTCTCGCCTGTGCGAATTTCCAGCCCTGTCGCATCCCCAACCTGTTGAGATCGAGAAAACCGCACAGGCAAGAGTGCCCGTGCTAATTTTTCCCGCAGCCAGTTCAGTCTGTGCTACTACGACGCCTTCTTCGCCGGCTCCCGAAAATATTTCGACGGCGGAAACACTCCCGCGCGCGTCAGCTCCCGCCCCACCACCCGCCGGATCTCCTCCGACCAATCCGCCCAGGTCCGTTCGCAAATTCCCAGATGCCGCCGCGCCGCCTGATACTCCGCCCCGCCCAGATAGTAAACGCGAAACATCGCCATGCGGCTCGCCCGGAACAAAGTAGGACAGGCTTCAGCCTGTCTGCCTTTGACTTTGCTGGTAGAAAAAGCTTCAGCCTGCCCGCCTTTGACTTTCCCAGTAGGATGGGCTTCAGCCTGTCTGCTTTTGACTTTCGTAGTGAAACAAGCTTCAGCCTGTCTGCTTGTGACTTTTCCGTCGCTGGGTCCACCCCCCAGCGCCCGCTCCCCCGCTCGCGCGAAATCGCAAACATATTCCGCCAGCCGCGGCATCCGGTCCGGCCGCCACTGATATTTCCCCGCAGCATCCGCGTTCATCGTAGGAATCTTCGAGTCAATCACTTCCCGCGCCGCCAGATACACATCATGGCAAACATCAAATGCAAACGTCGCCAGCATGGTTCCCTCCCCTCCACACTCCCTGACGTGCACCCCTGAACAGTGGCGCATGCTTTAGCTTGTGTCCCTTGATTTTCGTTCCCCTGCGGGAATGAGGCCGCCCCGAACATTGCAAAAGTGGCGCATGCATTAGCTTGTGGCCCTTAGATTTTCCTAACCTGTTCCAAAAACGAATTTGGCCCGTTGATCGCGAATGCGTGGGGCAGCCGCTCCGTCCGCGCTCTTCTCTCAAATCTGAAATCTTAAATTTCTAATTTATTGAAAGGGAGAAGCTACAAGCTACCCTTCCTTGACCTCAGGGTAAAAAGCTTGCGCCACTCACCCTGACTTCGCCCGCGCCGCCTCCCGCTGCCGGATCCTCTCGAGCACTTCCGGCCTCACCCCTCCCGGCGAGAAAACCGGCCCCTGCCCCACTCGCAGTTCGCGCCACACAGCCAGCTCTTTAGGCGACAGCGAATCCGGATTCACTTGCATAAAGCGGGGCACGCTGCACTGCGGGTCTGAATCCAAATTTGAATTTGAGTTTGAATCTGAGTTTGAATTTCGCTTTGAGTCCGCACCCGCAGGCCAATGAAAATCCGCCGCAGCTCCCGAATTTGAATTCTCACTTAAATGGGAATTTGCATTTGCTTTTGATTTGCAAGAAGTGGAACCGGATAGACCGCCCTCCCGGTCCCGCTCCACCAAAGAACCCCGCCCATCTCCCGCCCCTCCCCGCCTCTCTCCCGCTCCCCACTTCCCTATCCCCATTCAAATTCCAATTCAAATCCAAATCCTGTGCTTGAGTCCCCTCAAGCCCCTCCTTGATCCCGCTCCATCCCGCTCCGTTGCGAGATTCTCGATCCGCCGCGCCCCGACCGTTCTCCGGCCCTTGCCTTTGTCTCAAATCTGAAATTTCAAATTTCAAATTCTCCTGCCGCCCGCGCTTCCTCCCGCGCCTCCCCGCGAAATCCCGCGCCCGCCAGCGCCGCGCGCCCCCGCGCAAACCGCGCCATGTATTCCGCCAGCCGCTGCTTCGGCACCGGCGGCGCAAATTTTTCCAGCCGCATCCGCCACGAAGGCGGCGGCAAGCGCCCCGGCACATCGCTCCCGGTCCAGTGCGCGTACCGTTTCCCCTCGTGCTCCCAGACGAACAGCAACCCCTTGTCCTGAAATTCCGCAAACACCTGTTCGAGCCGTTCGATCGTCAGGTTCCCGCGAATCGCCGCCACGCGCCCCCAGATCACGCGCAAATTCGTCAGCTCAAAGCAGCCCGACGCGTCCGCCAGCCCGTACAGCCACGCGTACTCCGCCTGCGCCCACGTCGGCGCAAGACGCCAGCTTGTCCGACCCCCACATCGCATCGAAATCAATCACGCGTTTCGGCATGGGACACCTCCGCAGGTAGCACAGGCACTCCGGCCTGTGCGGTTTTCAACCAATGAACCCATTCGCCTACTCAAGTTCGGAGCAATGTTCACAATCACAACGCACTGTCGCGCCAAACCCACGCGCCAACAGCGAATTCTTCCCAGCACTCAGTCTTGCAGGCCGCGGAAAAAGTAATTTATTTTGTCATTCCGAGCGAAGCGAGGAATCTCTCTTCATTTCGAGACTAAGAAGTACGTAAATTTCCTCGCTCCGCTCGGAATGACAGCACTGTGGAGATACTCCTTCCGCAGCCTCTTCATCCCCGCCGAAAAAGATGTAGCCGAATTGTCGCGTCACTCGCCGGCGAGTCCACTTCCAACTGACCCCCGCACTTCACGCCGCCGCATCCACCCGCCCGACGCGTCCCGCTCCCTTCCCGCTCGCGCGCATCCGCGCGTCATGCGATACTCCCATACGCGACTCCCCGCGCCCATCCGCGCCCGGCCGCTCGGGAGAAACGCCTTCGCGGTGCCGCTTCGACCACGTCGTACCCGCCGTTCTCCGTCTTGCGCAAATGCCGCAACTGCGCCGAAATCGAAGCCTCGCCATACCGCGTGAGCGCCCGCAGTTCCCCCAGCGTCAGCCACGTCTCGCAATCCGCCGCGGACAGCATCACGTCGCGAATAATTTCCCGCTGCGAACGCAACCGCCGCGCGTCATATTCCCCCGGCCTCGATCGCACGCTCGCCCGCACGCCCTCAGGAATTCCAGCAAGCTCCGTCGCCCCTCCTCCACCGTTTCCCGTCGCGACAGTCCGATCGGATCCCAAGCCCCCTTCCCGCAAATTAATTTTCCCGCGCGATCGTCCCGGCCACCGCAAATTTCGTCTCTGTGATTCATCGCTCCCTCCTCCGGTCTAAGTTTTCGTCTCGCCTCCCCTGGAGAGTGTTTTTCCAACCTCAAATTCGTCCCCGCCAAACCGCGAGCGATCACCACTCGCCCCAACACCGAATTCCCAGTGGCGCATCGCTTCTAGCTTGTGAAGGTTTCTAGGTGTCTAGCAAGCAGCGTCCTGCTACAAACAAAACCTTCACAAGCTCAAAGCATGCGCCACCGTCCCCAGCCAGATCTTCCATCGAAAACATTCAAATCAACTCATCCCGCAAACAATCTTTGTGGGTCGCGGCTTCAGCCGCGACATCCAGCGCCAAGAAAAAACGCTTTAGCCCCGAAGTCCGTCGAGCAGGACGCCATGTCATTCGTGAATTGGGTTCATCTGAAATTCCAAATCTCAAATTTGAAATTCCGCCCTTCCGCACATCTTAATTTAATCTCAAATCTCAAATCTCAAATTCTCCCCTCCTCTTCCCCGCGCCGCTCGCCTCCTCGCAGTGTTTTCGCGCGCGCGCCAATGATTCTTCCGGGCATGCCGTCTGGCCGGCCATGCGCACTGGCGAAAACACCAGCGCGCACGCGAAAACACTGCAATTTCCTGCCTTATCGCCTCTCTGACTCCGTCCGAGTCCGATAATGCGCCATTTTTCATGCCGCTCTTTCGCCCGTTCCCGCTCACCGCCCCCTACAATCGTGTTCTGTTTACTTAACATCCATTTCTCCGCCCTCTCGTACTGCGACTCGCCCGCGTTCACCCGCATTCTTCCACCCGTTTCCCGGCCTCCCCCTCCGTCACGCCCAATCTCATCGCGTCTCATAACATTGCGCGCCCTTCCAGTCGGCTCCCCACGCCCTGCCTCGCGCCCCTTCCCGGAATTATCAGTCCTTACTCATTTTCACATTTCCGCCCGTCCATCCGCGGCCAGTTTCCCGCTCATATTTTCCGCTCGCCCGCAACCGACGCGCGTCTTCTCTTCGTGCCCGCGTCAACTCCGCTGACGCGACAATTTGCGCTCACTCCGCCTCTCTCCGAATCCCCGGCCGCGCGCATCGCCGCCAGCGTCCGTTCCGCCGTTCGCCGTTGCGGCGATCTTCCTCGCGCGCGCGATAACAGAAACGTGATCTACCCCCTCGTTACACGTCCGCTCCCCGCCGCCCCCTCCCGCCCGCCTCAAGTTATCCACAGCATATCCACAATCGGAGGGCTAGACACGAATCGTGACAACTCAGTACTGTGCATAAGTAATTTCACTGGCCGGCCCTTTCGGCCCAGCCCTTAGATTGGAGCTTTGGCCATGACCATATCTCGATTCACTCCGCCGCTCGACTATCTGCAGGCGGCTTCGCGCGCCTCGCTTGCAAAGTTTTGAGCTCACGCGGCTCAACCACGCCGCGAACCTGCGCCAGGAAATTGCCGCCCTGATCGACCAATGGATCCAGGAAACGTCCGAAGCCATGCTCGCCCGATGGATGCTCGATCACCATAAGTCCCTGCAATCCTCGCCCATGTCTCCCTCCGAAGTCGTCCGCACTCTGATCGACCCGGCCGCCACCCTGTTCCCTGAATCGGCCCCGCCTTCTCCGACATCGTTCCCGCGCCCCCGCGCTTCTCCCCTCCCCGGCGCCGCCAAAAAATTCGATCACCCGAAAACCCCAAAAACAAAGGCAATCCGCCGCCGGCTGACCGGCGCAACCTGTCTGCCCACGAGGCCCCAAAAACTATGTCCCATCGATCCAAGATTTCCCCGCCCCCCTAACCTCATCTCCCAAATAATCTCTGTGTCTCGCCGACAATCTTTGTGTGTCGCCGATAATCTTCGTGTGTCGCCGATAATCTTTGCGGGTCGCGGCTTCAGCCGCGACATCCAGAACCTGGAAAAAAGGGCTTTAGAGTCTGTGTGAGAACTCGGTTTCAGCTCATGTAGCGCCCGCCTTCAGGCGGGCATCTGGTTGATTCCACAGTGCCCGCCTGAAGGCGGGCGCCACAAAACCGTGCCAATTTTGAGTCCTCACACAGACTCTTTAGCCCCTGAATTCCGCCGAGTTTGGACTTCATATCGTTCAGGAGCTGAGTCCATTTGAAATTTCAAATTTGAAATTCTCTCAAGTGCCCCCCAGGCCTCTTACCTCATCCGCTCTAACCCTCGACCCCAGATCGCAAGCCAGATCGCACAGTTGACCGTCCCCTCTCACTCCGCAAATCACCCGCTTCCGCGCCGCTGTCCCCCGCCTCGTTCCATCGCCTGAGTAGCGCCGCCTCGATTGCCGCCATTCGCAGCCCGCGCCGCGAGTCACGAGCTAATTCCCCAGCGAAAAGCGCCGTCTCCAGGCTTGCGCGACAATTTCTTTTGCACCCGGATCGCGCCCCACTCCGCGTCGCCCCCACCGCTTCATCCCAAATTCCCCCGCCAAGCCTTCGTTTCCCACCCATCAATTTCCAGACCCATCCCGCCCCCAACCCGCAATTGAAAAAAACTCATCCCACAAATCACCTCTGGAACTCGTCCTTTCACCCGCAACACCCACCAATTTGAAAATCAAGGCCCTCACCCCGGAAGCAGCGGCAAAATCAACCAGCATGTATTTAATGAATCGTTTTCACGTCAATCCCCCACGTCAATCTCCCTCCACTCCCCCGTCAATATCCATCAGCTCCTCTTCAACTCCTCTTGCACTTCTCATGGACTTCGGTCGGACCCCTCTCGGACTCTTCTTCACCTCCTCAATAAATCTCCCCCCATTCCTCCACCAATCCCCCTCCGTTCATCCTCCAACCCCCATCCGCTCCCCCAACACTCTCCCTCCCCGCGGCCATTCCTCTCCGTTACCCTTCAATCTCAATCCACTCCTCGTGCTCTCACCCCCCCTTCAACCTTCAATCTCAATCCACTCCCCCAACACTCTCCGTCCCCCCAGCCATGCCTCTCCTTTCACCCTTCAATCCCCATCCACTCCCTCGACGCTCTCCCCACTCATCCGACGGTCTCCTTCCACCCCCGTCCCCATCCAATAAGCCTCCCCCCTCACTTCGCCGTTGAGCAATCCCAATCCACCCGATTCCCACATCCCCCCATCCCAAAACTCCACCCTGCCCCAATCTCAATCCCAACAAATCAATGAATACGACACCTGAATTTACATCATTAACTAATACTTCATTAACTATATCCTTCCTCTTCACCCCAGAACGCCTCTCTCCACAACACCAAAATCACCCCCCCCAAACCCCATCCGCCCTCCACCCAATATCCCTATGTCCGCCTCACTTCTTATAGCTTAAGGGTGAGGCGGGTGAACGGACTGCGGGAGGGTGATGGGTAATAAGAGTGCTAACTATGACTTTGGGCATAATGAGGGCTTTGGCGGGAGACTTTGTTTATGTTGCGTGCAGTGTGGCATTTACTTCAGTCCCGCATCGGGAAACGGGGTTTGGTACCGTGATGGAGCTCGTGATCCGGGAAGAGCGACGAAAGCAGGCCGTAATCGAGCGGCAAAATTAGAAGTGAGGCGCTTAGTGATCTGCCAAGGGGCGGCATTTTCATTTAATGATCGCGAATCAGACAATCGAATTTTCTAATAGAAACTGGGGAGACTAGAAGCCATCTCATAAATGCCTCAGGAGGATGACGGCGCAAGCCAAGTTGAAGCATCGCGAGGAAATTTTCTGGGTGATATTCCCAGCGGATCACGATGCGGCGAAAGTTATGGAGCCAAGCAAACAGGCGCTCGATTTTCCAGCGACGGCGGTAGCGACGCAGTTCGCGGCCGTCTTGGGTGACGAGTTCTGCTGCGGTTGCAACGGTGCGGCGCGATCAGCTCGATGCCGTAGTGTTTGCAGCAGGCGCTGATCCAGCGGATCGCTGTCGTAGGCGCGGTCGCCGATCATTCGCTTCGGGTGGTTCGCGCAGGAATCGCTGCTGCGAGGGTGGCTTCGACGAGTTTGGTTTCATGCGGCGAAGCGCTGGCCACGTGCAGGCGACAGGAAGACCATGGCGGTCTGCGATCGCCATGATTTTGCTGCCTTTTCCGCGTCGAGTAGGGCCGACAGCAGAGCCCCTTTTTTCGCCGAACTGAAGCTGGCGTCGATGAAGGCTTCGCTCAGATCGAGTTTGCCGCGGTCGCGCAAGTCTTCGGCGAGTGTTTGCAGCAATCGCCCGAACAGCCCCGCGCGCTGCCACTGCTGAAAGCGGCGATGGCAGGTTTGATAAGGTGGATAGCGAGTCGGGCAGATCGTGCCAAGGAGCACCCGTGCGCAAAACCCAAAGCACGCCGTTCAGCACCGCGCGCGTGTCGCGCCAAGGCCGCCCTCGACCGTCGGACCGTCGCTGCGGACGAAACAGTGGATCGAGCTTCGCCCACTGGGCGTCGGTTAGGTCCATGCTCCTGATTTACGCTGTTTCGCATAACTTTCAAGCTCGAGCAAGGCTTGAATGTGTTTATGAGATAACTTCTAAGTACTTTTCATTTTTATGATCAAGGAAGTTAATTATAATAAATATTTACCCCTTTCCAAGGGCGGAGGGGTGTCAGATGTAATTTCATTCAATTATGTATTTCGCGGAGTCGCAGACTATGGTAAATCGCTTTTCACGGCAGGAATTATCTTGGGATGAGACGCAGAAATCGGGGAAGCTCTACGAGGTTGCGGGGGCTTTTTCGAGCAGCTTTTCTTTGCGGTAGATCATTGAATTGATGTTGGATGTGGCCAATTCGAAGCCGTGGCCGTGTGTGATGGCGTCCGTGGGGCAGGCTTCGACGCAATAGCCGCAAAAAATGCAGCGGGAGTAGTCGATGTTGTAGACGCGAGCGTAACGCTCGCCCTGCGGAAATTCGCTGGGCATCGGTATTTTCGGCTGCTTCAATGTAGATGCATCGCGCGGGGCACGCCGCCGCGCACAAGAAGCAGCCGACACACTTTTCCAGTCCGCTTTCATCCCGGTGGAGAACATGAATGCCGCGATAACGAGGTTGGAAGTGGACTGGCTCTTCAGGGTAATTCTCGGTTACCGGTTTCCGCAGCATGTTGCGGAAGGTCACGCTGAAGCCTTTTACGAGCGTTATAAACGTTTCGCCGGCTTCCCTGATCATGGAGGGCATCGAAAGTCAGTGTAGCAAAGTCACGGGTACGGGGCAAATTAGAAGGAAGCAAATTGCTAGTTGTCTGTGTGACTCAATTACGCGTGCGGGCACATTGGAATCCGAGATCCCGCCAGCGCCACAAGAAAATGCTCATCAGTTACTATGCGAGAAGGGGTACATCAGCCAGCCGATTCCGATTGCAACGAGCAGGAAGGCGAGAAATGCCCACAGGGTGTAATTCATTCTGTCCCTGGCGCTACGTTTGGAGAGGAATGCGAATGTGACCGAGACTACAAGCGCAAAAAACAGGAGCGCTTCAAAATGGGTGAGGTTGCCAAACAAGAAGTTCATCTTGTTTCGCCTCCCCGCCCGATATCATAGGCCTCAAGGACGGTCAGGAAATTGAGCATGCCGGCGGCCGCGAACAGGCGGGTGCCGTAGTCGCCTGTTGCGTGGGCTACGTCGGGGCCTGCCGTCTGAATCTGGTGAGCGAGAAAATAGAAAACGCCGGCGCCGAGATCGGCGAAAAATCCGAGACGATCGAACAAGTCTTCCGCACCTGCGCCAAAAATGCCTCCGCGCATGGCGAGACCAGCACAGGCCAGGCCGCCAATGCAAAGAAAATAGACCGCGGCCTTGCTCCATCGCCGGAGGACGAGATGGCCGAGGCCGGGAACGATCCAGCCTGCGACAGCGGCAACTATACCCAAGACCTGGTTCCCTTTGACTGCTTCCACTTTCACTGTTTCATCCACGCTCGTTGCCCTTTCGATTAAGCGAGTAACTTTAGAATTTCAGTCTGCTCGGCGCCGGTTACTTCCGCGTTGCTTTCCGAAACGTAGACGTTCACTTCACTGCGCACTCCGAATTCGGGCAGGTAGATTCCGGGCTCGACCGAAAAGCAAGTGTGCGGGATGATGCGCCGAATGTCGCGTGTTTCGAGACTGTCCATGTTTGCGCCCGAGCCGTGCACTTCCTGGCCGATGTTGTGGCCGGTGCGATGCACGAAATATTTTGCAAAGCCTGCCTTGCGGATCACTTCGCGCGCGGCGCGGTCCACTTGCCAGCCCTCGACCGGGAGTCCGGCGCTTACGTTTTCTTTCACGAAATTAACGGCTGCATCGCGAGCATCGCGCACGATCGAAAAAATCTTCGCATACTTTTCGGGGGCTTTGGGGCCTAGAAATCCGGTCCACGTAATGTCGTAATAGACGCTGTTCGGCGCATGTGTTTTTGCCCAGATGTCGAGCAAAAGCAAGTCGCCTCGGCGGACCGGCGACGAACCCTGAGCTCGCGGCTCATAATGCGGGTCGCCGGAGTGGGAGCCGACGGCCACAATCGGGGGTGAGTCGGAGACTACGCCGTTGGCGCGAAATTGCCCGAGGATCCATTCTTGCAGGTCGAATTCGGTGAACGACTCTCCGGCGGATACGCGCCGCGCCGCTTCGGCAAATGCCGCTTGCGTGATCGCGTCGATCACACGGCCTGCGGCGCGATGCGAATCGAGCTGTTCCGGAGACCACGCCGCCTCGAACTGCTGAACCAAGTCCGCCGAGCTGACCACCTTGCACCCCTGCGCACGAATCAGCTCGACCGTGCCGGCGTCTACGAGCGAGATGTATGGGATCGAATTTTTCGGGGAATATTGCATCGCCACTTTTTTCGCGCGGCCGACGAGTTTCTTCAGATTTTTTTCGAGTTCTTCCGCCGCAGCGTAAAGCATCTTGTCGCCGGGCAGCGAGTCGAGCGTCGCGGCTTCGATCCGGTGCACGAGTTTTCTCGGCGCGCCCTTTGCCGGGATCATGTAGAACCAGCGGCGCTTGGCCAGGGCATGGTCGAGTCCCAGGACGCGGTAGGCAATCGGATCGCGGTGGAGGATGTCGTAAAAAAGCCAGCCGCCAAGCTTTTGCTGGCGGAGGGCTGTCTGGATGGCTTCGATGTTAGGCATAGAAGACGATCAGTGAAACTTGCCGCCGTGAATCATTATTTTCTCCGGCGGGCTGTACACGTTTCTTGACGCGCCAAGATCACACTCGCCGCCCGCACTAATATTAGCGGGCGAGGCTGCGAATCATTTCTGCCGTTACTCCTTTGATTTCGATGCGCTTGGAGCGACTGCGCTCGCCTGACGCGATACTAACAGCCGCCAGCGGCACATTCAAACGCTCTGCCAGCAGTTTGCGCAGGGCTTCGTTTGCGCGACCGTCCACGGGCGGGGTGGTGAGGCGAATCTTCAGTCCATCCAGATACTCGCCTGCGATTTCATCGCGGCTCGCTCGCGGCTGGACGCGCACCGCAAAGTTGACTGAGCCATCTTTTTCGGTAATTCGCATGGCGGGCTATGGTTTTTCTCTTTCACCGAAGAGAGCCGTTCCGACGCGTACTTCGGTTGCTCCCTCTTCGATGGCGATTTCGAAGTCGTGAGACATCCCCATCGAGAGGACCGGAAGAATATCTGATCCCAATTGCGCGCGCATATCCTCGCGAAAGTCGCGCAGGCGGCGGAAAAATGGTCTGGCTTCTTCGGGGTCATCGAAATATGGGGGGACACCCATGAGGCCACGCAAATCCAGGTGCGGGAGGTTCGTTATTGCTTCCACCAATTTTGGCAAGTCCCTGCCGTCCACTCCTGATTTCGCCAGCTCTGGGTCGAGTTTCACCTCGATGAGCACGCGCAGCAATTTCCCTGAACCGGCGCGAATCGGTTCCGTATTGCTCCCCGGCTTCTCTTTGATCTCTGCGCTGAATTCCTCTCTGGCTCGATTTAGTTTTTCCGCCAAAGCGGCACTGTCCACTGAATCGATACTGTCGAACAGGCGGACAGCCTTCGCGACTTTGTTTTTCTGGACGTGGCCGATCATGTGCCAAGTCGCGTCCAGGCCCGCCGAATGAGCCAGCTTCGACTCCCTTTCTTGTACACGATTCTCGCCGAAATGACGGGCTCCGGCTTCGTAGAGTTCCTGAATTTTCCGCGCGGAATGTGTTTTTGAGACAGCGATGAGCGTAATCTCTTCGGGACGACGGCCGGCGCGAGAAGCGGCAAGATCGATTCGCTCGCGTACACGCGCGAGATTCTCGGTCAATCGTGCGGATGCGGGAGACATTGGGTGGATTTTAGCATGGGGAGAGGGATTGCCCGGTTTTAGTAGCACATGCATCCGCCGCGGAGGACCTCTGTGGGGTATGCGGCTGCCGCTCGAACGGTAGATCGATAGCTTGAGAGGGCGGCTCTCAAAATCGCACAGGTCCGCTGCCGCGGATGCATGTGCTCCCAAGGCGACTTCCTTGCGGCATGGCGGCGCTCACGCTAGACTGACGAAACGATTATGGCGGCTCGCGGAAAATTAATTGCTCTGGAAGGGATCGACGGGTCGGGGAAGCGCACGCAGCTTGAGATGCTGGCGGGTGAACTCGATACGCGAGGATTTGCTACGTTCCGCATCAGTTTTCCACGTTACGAATCGTTCTTTGGAAAACTTGTCGGGCGCTATCTGGACGGAGGATTCGGACCTCTGGAGGCCGTTGATGCGCATTTGTCCGCGTTGCTTTACGCCGGCGACCGCATGGAAGCTAAGCCTGAGATCGAAGCGGCTCTGTCATCAGGGAAAATTGTGCTTGCCGACCGGTATATCGGCTCAAATATGGCGCACCAGAGCGCACGAGTCCCCCAAGATAAGCGAGAAGAATTTTTAGCGTGGCTGAAGACCCTCGAATATGGGCTTTACGGCCTGCCGGTGGAGGACCTGGTCGTTTACCTGCGCGTGCCTGTGGCGGAAGCGCATCACTTGATTGGCATGAAGTCCGTACGGGCGTACACCAGCCTGAAACGCGATATTCAAGAAGCCGACACAGAGCATCTCGAACAAACTGCGAGAATTTACGACCGGCTGGCAACCGAAGCGAATTGGACGCGCATCGAGTGTAGCAACCCGGTTTCCGGCGGTTTATATTCGCCGGAGGAAATCCACCGGGCCGTAATTCAGGCCGTGGAAACGCGTATTCTGTCCCAGGGTTCCGCCCAGCGGTAACAAGAACAAGAAGAAAGGGACCATCGTGAGCTTTTCAGATTTTCTGGGCAACGGGCGCGTCGTCACCGCTCTGCGCGGCATGCTGGCCTCCGAGCGCGTTCCTCATGCGATGCTTTTCTCCGGGCCGCGGGGCATTGGGAAATTCACGCTCGCCCGAATGTTCGCGCAGGCGGCCAACTGCGAGCGGCTGCGCGATGATTTTTGCGGGGAGTGCGAACCCTGCCGAAAGATCGGCCTGCTTGCCGATCTTCGGCCGCTGATCGACCAGGGACTTGCGCAGCGCGGCGAGCGGCCCGATGCCGGGACGGTCGAGCGCGTGCCGCTTCTGCTTGAGACGCACCCCGACGTGTGGGCAATTGTTCCCGATCCCGTGCGTCTTAAGGAACCCGTCGCGCGACCCGTGCTGCATGTGGGGCAATTGCGTGCCGTGCAGCGCGCGGCCTATTTCAAGCCGCAGGGACGGCGGCGTGTGTTTTTGATTGACGGCGCGGAAACGATGCGCTGGGATTTCGCCAATATCTTCTTGAAAATTCTCGAAGAACCGCCGGAATCGGCAACCTTGATTTTGCTGGCGCCGAATCCTTTTCAACTCCTGCCCACCATCCGGTCGCGCTGCCTGCAATTTTCCTTTACACCGCTCGGGACGGCTGAAGTCGAAGAGATTCTGCGCGCGCACACGGAAATGAAGCCGGAAGAGCGCCAGCTCGCCGCCGAATACGCCGAGGGCTGCCCCGGGGCCGTAATCGGAATGGATCTGGACGCCACGGCAAAGCTTCGCCGCGATGCGCTGACGATTCTCGAGCGCTCCGTGGAACTGCGCGGCGTCTCCGATTTATTCGCGGCGACCGCGGCGCTGGCCAAGAGCCAGGAAATCGCGTTTGAAAATGTTCTGGAAGTGTTCTATAGTCTGCTCACGGACCTGCTTGACCTGTCCAGTTCTTCCACGAAGAAGGTGTTGCGAAATCCAGCGTTACGCCGGGAACTTGAAACACTCAGCAAGAAAGTAGACGCGGCGTGGATTCGCAAAGCCGTCGATGGATTTGACGTGCTGCACGCCAGGACGCGGCGGAACATCAACCGGTCATTGGGACTGGATGCAGTGGCCATTTCCCTGACCCGCCCCTCGATGGGCACGAAAAAATCAATTTCTCGGTAACGAAAGCGTACCCTGAATCGTCTATGGTGCATCATAGCTGGTGAGAAGCCTCGCCTTTGCGGTTGAAATTTATAATTGAAGGAGCTGTTATCGTGAATCGCAAGTTATTTCGCCCTACTCTGACGGAAATGAAAGAGCCTCACCCCACTTCGAGCCGTTCCCACTCCACCACATCCGGGCCGCAGCCGCACAAAAAACCGGCGCCTCCGGAACAGACGCACGCGGAGAACTTTTACTGGATCAAGCAGATGCAGGCGCGCACCCCGGTGGTTATCGTTCTGACCGATGGGGAAACCTTGCACGGCACGGTGGAATGGTATGACCGGGACTGCATCAAGCTGACGCGGACGGGCAGCCCGAATTTGCTAATTTATAAGCAATATATAAAGTATATCTACAAGGATGGGCCGGAGGCCGCTATCGGGGGCACTAACGGGCAGTAATTTTTCCCATACATACAACTATACAGGCTGCGGAAAAAAGAATTTATTTTGTCATTCCGAGCGAAGCGAGGAATCTCTCTTTGACTGAAACCAAGGAAAAGACAGATTCCTCGCCGCGCGGCGCGCCTCGGAATGACAAATATTTGAGGTTGTCTGCATCCTGTATATATGGATTTTAAGTGTTCCCTCCCGAAGACGCCAATCTCCCGATTGGCGCTGTGCATGACGCCAATCGGGAGATTGGCGTTCCCGGGTTACGGTCTTGGCGAGAGAACAGAAAACGTCATCAGGGCCTTGCTGACGAGGCGCCCGTCCTCATCGGTCACATCGCAATCCACTACGCTCGTGGTTCTTCCCTGCCGCAGGACGCGCGCGTCCGCCTTGATTTCGCCGTGCTCGACGGCCTCAAGAAAATTTATTTTCATTTCGATCGTAACGACGCGCGAGCCCGGCGGGGATGCCAGGAAGGCCGCAAAGCCTCCGGCCGTGTCGGCCAGCATCGCCAGAACCCCGCCGTGGACTACCCGGTGAGCCTGCTTGTGAAGTTCAAGCACCGGCATCAGGAAGACGGCCCTGCCGCGCTCGGCCTTCACCAACTGGAAACCGAAGTGATTGATCGGATTGCTGTGGCGCAGCCTGTCGGCGGCTCGGGCCAGGTCGGCTTTGGATAATTTTCCTCGCGGCTTCATGGTGTTCGCGCGCCTTTCGCAGATTCCAGAGCTATGCCCTTCCTTCTCAAGAATTTTGTCACCCCGATGCCCTGCCTCGCGTCCAATAGGCGAAACTCCCGGGTGGGCCCGAGGCCGGGGAATCTAGCACTGCTCCTTGGCCGGCGCAATAGATTCTCTGTCTTGTTTGTAACTGTGTTTGCTAGACTTCCCCGAAGCGGAATTTTCGTGGGGCGGCAATTTCAGAAGTTCCAATTAGAGGGGCACACGGGCATTTCACCCGGATCGAGATGAAAATCGGGATCACATGTTACCCAACGTACGGCGGCTCGGGCGTAGTGGCTACGGAACTGGGTATGGAACTTGCCGCGCGTGGCCATGAAATTCATTTCATCAGCTACGCCCCTCCTATCCGGTTGACGGACGCCAACGAGCGCATCCAGTTTCATGAGGTGGAAATTTCAAGTTATCCTCTGTTCGATCACGCGCCCTACGCGCTTTCGCTGGCCGTGAAAATGATGCAGGTGGCCGAAACGGAGGGGCTCGATCTGCTGCATGTTCATTACGCGATTCCCCACTCCGTCAGCGCGCTGCTCGCGCGCATGATGGCCGCGCCGAAACGGTTGCCCTTTATAACCACGCTGCATGGCACGGACATTACGCTGGTCGGAAACGATCGGAGCTTCCTGCCCATCACGAAATTTTCGATCGAGCAATCGGACGGCGTTACGGCCATCTCGCATTATCTGAAGCAGCGGACGCTTGAGGAATTCGACATCAAGCACCCCATCGAAGTGATTCCCAATTTTGTGAATTGCGACTTGTACCGCCGCACTCCGGACCCGGACCTGCGCGCCGAATGGGCGCCAAACGGGGAGCCTATCGTGATGCACCTGTCGAATTTCCGGCCCGTCAAGCGGCTCACGGACGTTGTGGAAATGTTCGCCCTGGTGCGAGAGAAAATGCGCGCCAAGCTGGTGCTCATCGGGGACGGCCCCGACCGTGGCGCAGCCGAATACTTGGTTCGCAAGAAGAGGCTCGGGCGCGATGTCCATTTCCTCGGTAAGCAGGACCGCGTTTATCGCCTGCTTTCAGAGGCCGACTTGTTTCTGCTCCCTTCGGACATGGAATCGTTCGGCCTTGCGGCGCTGGAAGCCATGGCCTGCGAAGTTCCTGTCGTGGCGACCAATGTGGGAGGCTTGCCGGAAGTGGTCGAGCACGGAGTCGACGGCTACCTTTTTACGCCGCGGGAAGTGGCCATTGGCGCCAGCTACGCCCTGGAAATCCTGTCGCAAGCGGATCGCGGCCGCGCGATGGGGCAAACCGCGCGCATCAACGCCAAGAAAAAATATTGCGCCAATGATGTGATTCCGCTTTATGAGGCGTATTATCGTCAGGTGATCGGAGCGCTGGCCACGACGCACGCGTAATTTTCCTTAAACAAATTGAACGAAACTACGTAACGCATTCCCTTCTTTGCCTTGTGGATTTCACCCTCTCGGCCAGCGTATGCGCGTAAGTGCACGAAAATTCGCTGTGGATTGTCTGCGTTCCATCAAGTGTGGGAACATCCTGATTGTGTCCATTCGCTTCCGCGCGCTAAAACACCGCAATTTTCAACTCTTCTTTGCAGGCCAGCTGGTCTCGCTCATCGGCACGTGGATGCAGTCGACCGCGCAGCTCTGGCTCGTCTACAAGATGACGAACTCGCCGGCGCTGCTCGGCGTTTTCGGATTCGCCAGCCAAATTCCGATTCTCTTTCTGGCCTCTCTCGGCGGATATGTGGGCGACCGGTACAACCGCCACCGGGGCGTGATCTGGACGCAAACCGCGGCGTTGATCCTGGCGTTCGTGCTGGCGGCGCTGACGCTGCTCGGCGTCATGCGCGTCTGGGAAATCGTTCTGATTGCGTTTCTTGCCGGCATCGTGAATGCGTTCGACGTGCCGATCCGCCAGGCGTTTCTTGTTCAAATGGTGGGCAAAGAAGACCTGCCCAACGCGATCGCGCTGAATTCGTCCATCTTCAACGGGGCGCGCGTCGTGGGTCCGGCCATTGCCGGCTTCGCCATCGCCTGGATCGGCGAGGGCTGGTGTTTTTTCTTGAACGGCGTGAGTTTTCTGGCTGTGATCGTTGCCCTGCTGATGATGCGGATCGAGAAGATCGAGGTCCGCGCGGGCAAGGGTTCCCCGCTGCAAAACTTCGTTCAGGGATTCCACTTCGCGATGAGCGACCGGCCGATTCGTTCCGCGCTGCTGCTCGATGAGCTTGATGAGCATGTTCGGCCTGCAGTATTCCGTGTTTATGCCGATCTTCGCCCGCGACATCCTTCATGGAGGGCCGAGCCTGCTGGGGCTGCTGATGAGCTTCGCGGGAGTGGGCGCTGTGATCGGCGCGTTGCACTTTGCCGCGCGGACGGACTACAAGGCCTCGTGGAATGGATCGCCGCGACCTCCACGACTTGCGCGTTGGGACTCATCCTGTTTTCACAGTCGCGCGTCTTCTGGCTGTCGGCGATGATGCTGCTGGTCGTAGGTTTTTCGGCCACCTCGCAACTGGCGGCCACCAATACCATCGTGCAGGCCCGCGTGCCCGACGAACTGCGCAGCCGCGTCATGGCTGTATACGCCACGATGTTCATGGGCGTGCAGCCGGTCGGCGCCTTGGTTGCCGGCGGCGTGGCCAAGAGGATCGGCGCGCCGTACGCGCTCTCGGCATTTGGATCGATCTGCTTGATCGGGAGCCTGTTCTTTGTGTTCCGCGTCGCCATGCGGCTGAGGCGACGCGCCAGGCTCAACGGAACCTCAGGCGGGATTGGGACGATAGAGCCAGGTCTGGTTTTACAAAGGATTCCGCGGAAGGCCCATTCGCGGCAGCAAGAATGGCGTCCACTTTGGGACGCTGCGGCGCAAGGGTAACAAACAGGGTCGGTCGCCGTCGCGTCACCGGTCAGAAGAAACGCCTGGCAGCGGCAACCGCCGAAGTCTCGCGCGCGGCGATCGCAGCTCTTGCAGGGTTCGGGCATCCATTCTTCGCCGCGGAATTTCTGGAACGCTTCCGATTTCTCCCAAATCTCACGCAGGCTGCGGTCTTTCAAATTGTCGAAATGCAAGCCCGGAATGATCTGGGCCGCATGGCATGGAAGCGCGTCGCCGTTTGGCGTGACGAGCATCAGCTTTTGCCCCCATCCCCCCATGCACGCCTTCGGATACTTCGCGTAATAATCGGGCACAACGAATTCGACGTGGATTTTGCCGCGCAGGCGTTCTTCGGCGCGCTTCAGAAGTTCGACGGAGCGATCCAGCTGCTCGCGCGTGGGAAGAAGATTCTCGCGGTTGGCAAAAGCCCAGCCGTAATACTGCACGTTGGCAAATTCGATCCGGCTGGCGCTGGAAGATTCGGCGAGCGCCAGCATTTCCGGAAGTTGATCGATGTTGCGGCGGTGAATGACGAAATTCAGCGTCAAGGCCACGCGGCGCCGCTTGAGCCATTCGAGGACGCGGAGTTTCTGGGCGTGCGCTTTCGTGCCGGAGAATTCATTGGCGGATTCTTCGGAAGCGCCTTGAAAACTCAGTTGAATATGATCGAGGCCCGCCTGGACGATCTCGTCGAGCCGCGCTTCGTCGAGGGGAATCCCGGAGGTGATGAGGTTGACGTACAGTCCGGTCTCGCGGGCGGAGCGGACGAGTTCCACAATATCGGGGCGGGCCAGCGGCTCGCCGCCGGTAAAATCAATCTGCAGAACTCCCGCTTCGGCGGCTTCGCGGAACACGCGCGACCAAACCTCGGTGGAAAGTTCGTCCGCTCGAGATTTCAATTCAAGGGGATTCGAGCAGTAGACACAATGCAGCGGGCACCGGTGAGTTAGTTCGGCGATGAGGGCGAGCGGCGTCGGGGCCGCGGGAGTCATCTGGCGTCCGCGCTCCTATCGGCCTGGTCGGAAGTGAAATCGAGCGCTCGCTGGTCGTGGAGGAGCGCGAGATAGCCGAGAATGTCCGTCTTCGACTTTCTTTGGCTCGGCCTTCGAGTAGAGCTTCTGCAATTCGGAGATGATCTCCTGAACGGTGCGGTTGCCGTCGCAGCGCTCGACGATTTCAAGGCTCGGGCCGTTCAATCGCAGCGCCCGCTCAGGCATGTGCAGAACGCGCGATGGCTGGCCCTTTTCATTCAGGCGGCAACCCACCGCAAGGCGCGGACGGCTGTTGAGTTCAGGCGTCATCGCCGTTTGCCTTCCTGGCCAGATCCGTTTGGCCTGAAGGCGCCGGGCGGCGGCCAGCCCGGTTCGACGTAGGCGAAGTACAGCGCATCGAGCTGCGCCCAGAGAATGTCGCACTTGGCTCGCAGCGCGGCGTGGGCCTTGTCTTGCTCCTCGCGCGTGCGCGCGTGTTTCACAACCCAGGCGAGAGCGAAGTCGGCGTCTTCGGGCGCCTGCGTAAGGCGGCCGGTGAAATAGTCGAGGCCGCTGGAGAGCCAGGGATAGTGTTTGCGGAGAGCATCGATGCGAAGGGCAATGAGTTTGCCGGAAAAAAGTTCGGTAAGCGACGAGGCCACCGCTTCCGGAAATGGGCGCGTGGAAACAAAGTCCACGTACGCCTGCACGGCGAAGCGCGTGGCGGGCAGGATGCCTTCGCCGCGGATGGCTTCCTCGCGCGACAGGCCCGTCGCTTCCACCAGTCGAAGCCACTTCTCAATGCCTCCGGGACGCGTGCCGTCGCCGTCGTGATCGATGATGCGTTTGCGCCAGGCGCGCCGGAAATCCGGATCTTCCGTCCGCGCGAGAATGGCCGCGTCTTTGATCGGAATGCGGCTCTGATAGTAGTAGCGATTGAGGGCCCAGGATTGAAGTTGGCCGCGCGTGAGCTTGCCCTCGTGCATCAAAAGATGAAATGGGTGCTTGTGGTGATAGCGCTCTTCGCCGATGGCCTGAAAGCCGGCGATGAATTCTGATTCCGAGAGCAAGATGAGTCTCTCCTGGCAAAGTTACACTTCGAAGCTCATCCCATCATACGCAATTTCCCAGCCTGCGTCTCGCACTTCGCGGCGTTCCGGACTTTCTTCATCCAGGATCGGATTCGTGTTGTTGATGTGAATCAGGACCCGCCGGCCGCTGTTTCGGAAAGTCGCATTGCGCCAGCAAACCGTCCGCTCCGGAAAGCGGAATGTGTCCAATTTCGCGCGCCGTCTTTGACCCTACTCCAGCAGAAATCAATTCGTTCTCGTCCCAAAATGTTCCGTCGAGGAGACAAAGGTCGCTCGATCGCGCCCAGTCCTTCCATTCCTCCGAACGCCCGGGAAGAGCGGGGGCGTAAAAGAACTGCTTGCTTCCCTGTGCCAACACGAGCCCCGTGACGGCTTCCCCCGGAGGAAGCACGCGCCGCAGATCTTCGCTCACATAGTCGGGATACGCGCTGCCAAGAGGCACCATGCGGCAGCGAACCGAAGATTCTTCGCTCGAAGAATTGGCTGCGCCAGCGGAAACCAAGCATTGACCGGAACATCGCGCCAGACGGCAGGAGGATTTGCTCGATCCAGAACGCGAAAAATGTGATTGTCCTCAAGCAAGATCCGCCGGATCGACGGTGCGTGCAATAAATTTGCAAGGGCTGGAATTCGCGCAGATGAAGCAGTCCCGACGACGGAATCGACGTCGGCGCTTGTAAGCAAGACCCCGGCAATAGGTGTGTGTCGCGGCTGGATGTGCTGGATTGAGGAACGGAGCGGAAAGAATTTGAGTGCGAAGGTCAGGGGAGGCATTAAGAAGAAAGCACTCTCCCCTCGCTAGAAGACACCACCACCTGCGCCTGTGAACGCGCCTGAGAACGTCATCCCCCCTGCCCTCAGGCGAGAGCAATTAGGGCAAGCGCAATTCCACTGGGGAAAACCACCCCCGGCTGCGGAGCCGAGGACCGTAACGCGCATGCGAACTCAGATATTAGAGTTCAGCGTTCGCGTACGAGCTAATTTCACAGTTCAAGCAAATTTCTTCGTGCTGAGGGGTTGTCCATTCCATGGTCAAAGCTCCTTGAAATACAGGGACTTAAATCCACCCGTAAGAATAACTCGGAAGCCTGAGAAAATCAACACCCAATTTTATGCTTCGATTGGGAATCTGACTCAAGGGGAAAGCGAGCACAAAAGCCGCGCAAAATTATAGGTCACGGGAAAATTTGGGAGAGGCTAAGCCTTCGAACCGGGAAGGATTGCCGAAGGCTCGGAGGCGGTGGGCACAAGCTCCGGAATTTCGATGCGGATGCGCGTTCCCTCGCCTTCGCGGCTGGAAATGTCCATGCGGAAATCCGCGCCGTAGAGCACGCGCAGGCGTTCGTGAACGTTGCTGATGCCGATTCCGTCCTCAAACACCTGCGCCATGCGCTCCTTGGGAATTCCGACGCCGTTATCCTCGATGGCGATGATCAGGCGGCCGTCCTGCGATTCGGTGCGGATCGTGAGTTCGCCGCCGCCGAGTTTTGCGGCGAGGCCGTGCTTCAGGGCATTTTCGACAATCGGCTGCAGGAGCATGCTGGGAACGAACGCGTCCAGCGTGTTCTCGTCAATCTGCTTGTGAATCACCAGATTGTCGCGCCCGAAGCGCGCGACCTCGATATCCAGATAGTCGTCGATGAAATCGAGTTCCTCTTGCAGGGGCACGAACGTCTCGTGCTTGCGCAAAAGCCGCCGCAAAATATTGCTCAGCTTGATGACCACGCCGCGCGCCATGTCCGGATCGTAGCGAATGAGCGAGGAAACCGTATTGAGCGTATTGAATAAAAAGTGGGGATTGATTTGCGCGGTCAGCGCGTCCATGCGCGCCTTGAGCAGCAACTGCCGGTGCTGTTCGAGATTCATTTCGAGGCGCGTGTTGCTCCAGATCTTCATCGGCACCGCGACGGCCATGACCGTGGACAGCAGGACCAGCGCGATTCCCCAGCTCTTCCCGGCATTCAGGTAAAAAAGCCATTGCGGCTTGGTGGCGTACCCGAGCGCCTGGCGGGCCAGTTCCAGAACGACGCAGGCGCCCAGGGGCAGCATTTCCCAGGTTACTTTCTTTCCCGCGGAACAGCCGCACCAGCCAGCGAGGCGTGCTCATGAACGTGTACGGCCCAAGCCTCCAAATCTCCTCCGTGTTCGGCATGGCCTGGCGAATCAATCCGCCCACCAGCCCCGCCGTTGCGGCGACGGGCATCGAAAGCCACTCATGGTGCACAAACGCCGGCAGGCTGATGATCGATCCGCCGAGCGGGCCAACGACGCGCCCGCCGAGCAATCCGAGCAGGAACGACCCTTCGAGCATCAAGTCCGCGGCGCGATAGGGCTGCCCCAAAATTCGCAGAATCACGCCAAACGCAAGGGGCGGCGTGACAAACAGCATCAGCTTCAATTTCTGGTCGGAGTCGCGGAGTTCGGTGAAGAGCACCTTTCGGAAGGTGGCCGAGCGCGCCAGCCAGGCGCAAATCGACGCCGCCGCCCCGACGTGGAGCAGGAGCGTGAGCAGCAAATCTCCGCCGAAAGTAAGCGTTTTCATGGACCTTGCCCGCTGCGGCTACGTTAGCCAATCACCGTGCCGATGTAAAGCGCCGCTTGCGCGCGATCGCCTGATATAATACGGGGCCTTTCATGCCACGCAAAACAAGACAACGAGCACGCGCCTCGCGCAAGGGGACAGAAGACAGACATCCGGATCGTCGCGCGCGCCAAGTTGCCGACGCGATTCGGTCCGTTTGAAATTCTCGGCATCGAAGGAAAAAACGAGCAGGAAAGCGCCGTCGCGCTCGTTCACGGGCGAATTCGCGGCCAAACGCCGCTCGTGCGCATCCACTCGCAGTGCCTCACCGGAGATGTCCTTGCCTCGGAACGCTGCGATTGCCGCGCGCAGCTCGAACTTTCCCTGCGCCGCATTGCCGCGGCGCCTTCCGGCATCCTGCTGTATTTGCCGCAGGAGGGGCGCGGCATCGGCCTCATGAACAAGCTGCGCGCCTACGAATTGCAGGACCGCGGCATGGACACGGTGGAAGCCAACGAGGAGCTTGGCTTTGCCGCCGATTCGCGGGATTATGGATTTTCCGCCGCGGCTTTGCATCTGCTGGGCGTGCGCCGCGTGCGATTGCTTTCCAACAATCCGGATAAAGTGCAGCAGCTGGAAGAGCTCGGGCATTCGCGTGGTAGAGCGCGTGCCGTGCCGGCCTCGCACTTCGCGCACTTCGCGCGCCTATATGGAGACCAAGACGAACGAAACTCGGCCACCTGCTGGATCGTCTGTAATCTGACTGCCATCTTCACGGAGGAACCTACATGACGCCCGTCGTCCATTCCGGCTCGATTTTTCAAAATGCGACTCCCGCGAAACTCTACGAACTCTTCATGAATTCGGCCAAACACACCGCCGCCACCGGCATGCCCGCCAAGATCAGCCCCAAAGTCGGCGGAAAATGGTCCGCCTTCGGCGGGATGATTCTTGGAAAAAATCTCGTGCTGATCCCGAATCGGATGATCGTGCAAACGTGGCGCTCCTCGGAATGGAAGAAGGCGGATCCCGATTCCATCCTCATCGTCACCTTTGAAAAGTCCGCCAGTGGCGGAGCGCAAGTGGATTTGGTCCACGTTGGCGTCCCGGAATACGACCAGGAAGGCGTCACGAAGGGCTGGGTGAAGTTTTACTGGGAGCCGTGGAAGGCGTATCTCGCCACACGCAAGCGTTCGTAATTTGATTCTGGCTCGAAACGCGCTCATCCTCCGCCGACAAGATGAACGATTTCGTATCGGTCGCCAGGTTGCACGGCGGTTGCGATCCACTGCGACCGCGGAAGGATCTCCAGGTTGCGCTCGATGGCAACCCGGTCGGCGGGCAGGCCCAGGTGCGAAAGCAGGGCGGAAACGCCCAGCCCTTCGGGCACTTCGCGCGTTTCGCCATTCACGACAATTTGGATTCCTGCATTCATTGCGACACCGGGGCCGGAGTCTTGTCGCGGGGCTTCGATTTCAGCCGGAATCGCAATTCCCCGTAGCGGGAGCCGTCGGTGGCGCGAACCACGAGGGACGACCCTTCGGCCACGTTCGCCGGCATGGGAAATTTCAGCGTCGCGCAGCCATTGGCGTCCGTGCGCGCCTCCGCACAAAGGATGCGATGCTTTCCATGTTCCAGGCACGCCTGAACATCGGCGTCGCCGATTCCTCGCTTTGAATTCTTTTCGCACAATTCGATTTCGAAGGTCACATTTCCCGCCGCAAACCAGCTTTTCGGATTCGTCAGGCGCAGATCGAGACCGTCGTTCGGCGCCGGCATCCTCCGCGACCGGAGGCGACTTTCTCCTTCCCTTGAAACGGCAGGGTTCCTGCCTCGAGTTCGGCAATCACTTCGCGATGTTGCTGCGCCAGGCGTTCGTGCAGCTTCTGCGCCAGGGTTTTCTGCTTCCGTCCCGCGGGCAAACTTCTCGTAATTCGTGCTGCGCTTGTAAACCACCCGGCCCGCCATGATACACGACCGTATCGAGAAAGGGATGCGAAGGGCCGCGGTCCTCCGTTTGCACGTGATACATGACGTCTCCGACGCGAACATTCGAGTTGAAGCCGAAGTTCATAGATCGCCAGCCTTTCCTACTATGCGAACGGCGAAGCCCTTCGATCCGTAACCGGATCAGAAGAATATGCCGATCTATCTTTCTGGTGCATTTGACCGCTTGGCGCTTCATCGCTATTATAGCTTGTGCTCCGATGACAGGAAACGATCTCCAAGCATACGCGCCGCTACTTTTACACCTCATCCTGGCGATGGCGCTTTCGGGCATTCTGCTCTTACGCTTTCCTCGCTGGTGGGCTGGAGACGCCCCTCCAAAGTAAAATCGCAAGCCTATGAGTGCGGCATCACGCCGACGGGCGATGCGCGCGAACCGTTTTCCGTGAAGTTCTATCTGGTCGCCATGATATTTATTTTGTTCGATGTGGAAGCCATCTTCCTGTATCCCTGGGCCTTTATCTTCAGGTCGTTGCGGTGGTTTGGCTTCGTGGAGATGCTCCTCTACATCGGGATCCTGCTGGTGGGTTACTTCTATCTCTGGAAGAAAGGGGCGCTCGACTGGAACCGCCCAGCCGCACGCCGGGACCGCGACTTCGTGACGGAGACACCTGACCTCGAGCAAAACCCCATCATCGCGAAAATCCGCGGCTGGCGGCCCGAAGCCATCGCGGAAGTGATTTCTTTTCGCGGCGAGATTACCGTGGTCGTCCCTCGCGAACATCTGCGGCCCCTCGCCGAATTTCTGATTGCCGATGCCGGACCTGGCGTTTACCTACCTTTCCGATGTGACCGGCGTGGACCGATTTCCCATCGAGCCGCGCTTCGAGCTGAATTATCATCTGCTGTCGCTCTCCCGGCGCGAAACGATTCGCCTGCGGGTCCGCTTGCCGGGCGAAGATCCTGTGATCGAGTCCGTCGTGCCCGTTTGGCCGACGGCGAATTGGCACGAACGCGAAATCTTCGACCTCTTCGGCATTCGATTTGAAGGGCACCCCGATCTGCGGCGCATGCTGCTGCCCGACGATTGGGAAGGCTATCCCCTCCGCAAGGATTATCCCGTGGAGGGCCCTCGCTGATTTCTGATTGGAAACGAGCGAACCTGCGCTATGACCACCGTTCAAACCGCCACCGGCCCCGAACAAACCATGGTCCTCAACATGGGCCCGCAGCACCCGTCCACGCACGGCGTGCTGCGCGTGCTGCTGGAACTGGACGGCGAAACCATCGTCAAGGCGGACGTGGATATCGGGTATCTGCACACCGGCATCGAGAAAACCGCCGAGGCGCTGACCTATTCGCAGGCCATCACGATTACCGACCGCATGGATTACCTCGCGCCGCTGTCGAACAATCTGGCCTACTGCCTGGCGGTCGAAAAATTGCTCGGCCTGGAAGTTCCCAAGCGCGCGCAATACATTCGCGTGCTGCTGACCGAACTGACGCGCATCGGCTCGCACCTGGTCTGGCTGGGCACGCATGCCATCGACCTGGGCGCGATGTCGGTCTTCCTCTATTGCTTCCGCGAGCGCGAGGAAATTCTCAAAATTTTTGAGACTGGTCAGCGGCCAGCGCATGATGACCAGCTATTTCCGCATCGGCGGCCTGGCGCTCGAGCCGCCGGTCGGCTGGACCGATCACGTCCAGAAAATTGTGCAGACGTTCCCTTCCCGCTTCGATGAGTACGAAGAATTGCTGACCAAGAACCGCATCTGGATCGGGCGCACGCAGGGCGTGGGCATGCTGAGCGCGGAGGACGCCATCGCGCATGGGCGTTTCCGGCCCGTCGCTGCGCGGCTCCGGCGTGGATTACGACGTGCGCAAGTATTTCCCCTATTCGAGTTACGAGGAATTCGATTTTCAGGTGCCCGTGCGCACCGAAGGCGATTGCTACGCGCGCTACCTGTGCCGCGTGGCGGAAATGCGCGAGAGCCTGAAAATCGTCCGCCAGGCCCTGGAAAAAATTCCGCCCGAAGGCCCCATCAAGGCCGACGCGCCCGGCATCGTTCCGCCGCAGCGCGAAAAAATGAAGACGGAAATGGAAGCGCTGATTTACCACTTCAAGATTTTTACGGAAGGGTTTCGCGCCGCCGCCCGGCGAAGTCTACCAGCGCATCGAATCGCCGCGCGGCGAACTGGGCTGCTTCATTGCCAGCGACGGCTCGCCGAAGCCGTATCGCATGAAAATGCGCGCGCCCTCGTTCGTGAACCTGCAGGCGCTGCAGAAAATGGTCGGAGGGCCACCTGGTGGCCGACGCGATCGCCTGCATCGGCACGCTGGATATCGTCCTCGGGGAGATTGACCGCTGATGAATTTGCCTCCGCAACTGGAAGCCAAATTCCAAACGCTGGAAAACCGCTATCCGGTGAAGCGTTCGGCGCTGATCCCCATGCTGCTGTACGCGCAGGATCAGTTCGGCTACGTCAGCGATGAAATGATCGCGGAAATCGCCCGCCGGCTCGGCCTGAACACGCTGCAGGTCACCGAGACGATGGCGTATTACTCGATGCTTCGCCGCCAGCCCGCCGGCAAATTTCACGTGCAGGTCTGCACGAATGTGTCCTGCATGCTGCGCGGCGGCAACAAGCTCTACGAATTCGTGCAGAAAAAGCTGGAAATCGGCCACAAGGAAACCACCGAGGACGGCGTGTTTTCGCTGGAAGAAGTGGAATGCATCGGCGCCTGCACCGGCGCGCCGGCCATGCAGGTGAATTACGATTTCTACGAAAATCTCACCATCGAACGCACCACGCAAATTTTCGAGGCGCTCGAAGCCGGACGAAAGCCGCAAACTTCCACGCCGATTACCGGCTCGGTGAAAGAACGGCATCCCGCCGAAGTGCCGGTCATCAGCCGCCTGTTCGGCGTCAAGGATTCGCACAAGCTGGAAGTCTACGTCGCGAACGACGGCTACAAAGGGCATGGAGCGCGCGCTCAAGGAATTGACGCCCGAGCAAGTCGTCGACGAAGTGAAGAAATCGAATCTGCGCGGGCGCGGCGGCGCGGGATTCCCCACCGGCATGAAGTGGAGCTTTGTGCCCAAGGAATCGGCCAAGCCCAAATACATTCTGTGCAACGCGGATGAGAGCGAGCCCGGCACCTGCAAGGACCGCCCGCTGATGGAAATGATGCCGCACCAGTTGATCGAAGGCATCGTCATCGCCGGCCGCGCCGTCGGCTCGCATCAGGGATACATTTACATTCGCGGCGAGTATCGCTACGTGCTGGACATCATGGACGGCGCCATCGAGGAAGCCTACAAGGCCGGCTATCTGGGCAAAAATATTCTGGGCAGCGGATTCGATTTCGATCTGGTCACGCACACCGGCGCGGGCGCCTACGAGTGCGGCGAAGAATCGGCGCTGATGGAATCGCTCGAAGGCAAGCGCGGCTATCCGCGCATCCGGCCGCCCTTCCCCGCCGTCGTGGGCCTGTACGGATCGCCGACGGTGATCAACAACGTCGAGACGCTTTCCTCCGCCCCGGAAATTCTGCGGCGCGGCGGCGAATGGTACGCGGGCCTCGGCTCGCCGAAAAACGGCGGCACGCGCCTGTTCTGCATTTCCGGCCACGTCAACAAGCCCGGCATTTACGAATTGCCGATGGGCTTTCCGCTGCGCAAGATCATCGAAGACGTCGCCGGCGGCATGCGGAACGGCAAGAAAGCTCAAGGCCGTGATTCCCGGCGGCAGTTCCTGCCCGCTGCTGACGGCCGAGGAAATTGACATCAACATGGATTACGATTCCGTGGCCAAGGCCGGCTCGATGCTGGGCTCGGGCGGCCTCGTCGTGATCGACGAAGACACCTGCATGGTGGATCTGGCGCGGCGCATCATGCATTTCTACGCGCACGAATCCTGCGGCTGGTGCATTCCCTGCCGCGAAGGCACGGGCTGGCTGCGCAAGATGCTGGACCGTTTCCATGCCGGCGTCGGGCGCGCCGGAAGACATTACCTTGGTGGGCGATCTGGCGAAAAACATGCTGGGCAACACGTTCTGCCCGCTGGGCGATGCCGCCGCGATGCCCACCATCAGCATCGTCAAGAAATGGCGGCACGAGTTCGAAGAACATCTTTCCGGAAAATGTCCGTACAGACCGGCCGATGTCATGGCCGCGGTCCGCTGAGGATCCCGGGACAAAATGGCAGATTCAAAAGACATCACGCTGAAGATTGACGACCGCGACGTCACCGTCCCGCCGGGAACGCTGGTGATCGAAGCCGCGCGCCGCATGGGCATCGAAGTCCCGTCGTTCTGCTATTTCCCCGGCCTTTCGCTGCAGGCGGCCTGCCGCATGTGCCTGGTCGAAGTGGAAAAAGCGCCCAAGCTGCAAACCGCGTGCACGCTGGTCGCCATGCCCGGCATGGTGGTGCGCACCAGCACGCCGCAAGTGCACGAAGCGCGCAAGGCCATGCTGGAATTTCTGCTCGCCAATCATCCGCTCGATTGTCCCGGTGTGCGACAAGGGCGGCGAGTGCGAATTGCAGGACATGGTTTTCACGTATGGCGCGGACAAGAGCCGCTTCGACGAAGAAAAGCGCCACGAGCCCGAGCAGAAATGGTCGGAAGCGGTTTATTACGACGCGCCGCGATGCATTCTGTGTTTCCGCTGCGTGCGCGTGTGCGACGAGGGCATGGACGTCAAAGCGCTCGGCGTGGGCGCGCGCGGCTCGCAATCGGTGATCATTCCGAACGGCGAGGATCATCTGGACTGCGAAGAGTGCGGCATGTGCATCGACATCTGCCCCGTCGGCGCGCTCACCAGCGGCACGTACCGCTACAAGACGCGCCCGTGGGAAATGACCTACGTCTCCACGGTCTGCACGCACTGCTCGAACGGCTGCAAGACCACGCTGAGCGTGCGCAACAACGAAATTCTGCGCGCCAATAATCGCGATCTCTCCGGATTCAACAAGGATTTCCTTTGCGTGAAGGGCCGCTTCGGATTTGATTTCACGAGGCACCCGGAGCGCCTGAAGCTGCCGCTCGTGCGCCGCGACGGCAAGCTTGTGCCCTCCAGCTGGGAAGATGCCCTGGCCGAAGTTTCCCGGCGTCTCGCCGAAATGCACAAGGCTATCCGGCGCGGATTCGATCGGCTTCATCGGCTCGAACCGCACGACGAACGAAGAAAATTATCTGCTGGGGCGCATCGCGCGCGCGTCCATCGGCACGAACAACATCGATCATCACCGCACCGCCGATTACGCGAGCCTGATCGCCGCGCTGGGCACGCAGGCCGGCGACGCCAGCGCCACGATGACGCAGCTGTACGAAGCGGACGCGGTCCTGCTCGTCGGCCACGATCCGACCGAGCAGAACCCGCTGGTCGCCTGGCAGATTCGTTCCGCGATCCGCCATCGCGGCGCGCGCCTGTACATCATCAATTCGAAATCCATCAAGCTGCTCCGCAAGGCCAGGGGATTTGCCGAAGTGCCGCGAAGGCCGCGAAGCGACCGCTGTCCGCTGGCTCGCCGGCGGCGAAGCGCAGCTCGACGCGGGAACGATCGAGCGGCTTGGCTCGCTGAAAGCTTCGCTCGAAAAAGAAAGCAACGTCGTCATCGTCTTCGGCGCGGAGCTGACCGGCGCGGCGATCCGCGACCTCGTGAAATTCGGCTCTTCCCTGCCCGGCCAGACGCGCTACATGGCGCTCGGCGATTACGCGAATTCGCGCGGCGCGGCGGACATGGGGCTGCTCCCGGACATGCTCCCCGGCTACGCTCTCCGTCGCGGACGCAAAGGCGCGCGAAGAAATTCGGCGCGCTGTGGGGCGCGAAGCTGCCGGAAAAGCCGGGACTGGACGCGCGCGGGATGCTCGCCGCCGCGGCCAAAGGACAATTGCACGCGCTCTATGTCGTCGGCGCGAATCCGGTGAAAACTTTCGGCGTCTCCGCGAACGGACGTCCTGGGCAAGCTCGACTTGCTCGTCGTGCAGGACCTGTTCCTCACCGAGACCGCGCAGCTCGCCGACATCGTCCTGCCCGCGGCCGCCGCCTACGAAAAAAACGGCACGATGACCAACACCGCCGGCGAAGTGCAACTCGTGCGCAAGGGCGGCGACGTCATGGGCACGCGCTCGGATTTCGATATCCTGCGCATCCTTTCGCACCAACTCGCGCAGCACGGCCTGGGACAAGCCATCCGCCTGCGCACGCCGGAAGCCGCCTTCGACGAGATCCGCCAATCGGTGCCGGGCTACAACCTCGCCATGGCGACGCTGCTGCTCGGAGAGGCGGAACGAACTTCGCCTGTTTCCTCCGCCAACGGCAACGCGAAATTTGACGTCCCGGCCGGCGCGATCTTTTCCTCGGCCGACACGCTCTTCACCAGCGGCAGCTTGAGCCGCTACTGCACGATGGTTCGTTCCCTGCCGGAAGCAGCCGAAGAAGAGTGGAAGTGGAGGCGCGCCCGTGAACGATTTAGCCGCGCAGCATCCGCTTCTCGTCGTCGTGCTGCCGAAGGTCGTCATCCTGCTTTTCGTGATGCTGACGGCGCTCGCCTATCTCACCTGGTTTGAGCGCAAAGTCGTGGCGCACATTCAGTCGCGATGGGGACCGTATCGCGTCGGCCCGCACGGCTTGCTGCAGCCGCTGGCCGACGGCGTGAAATTTCTGTTCAAGGAAGACGTGACGCCGGCGGGCGCGGACAAGTTCGCCTATTTTCTTGCGCCGTTTCTGGCGCTGTCGCTCGCCATCACGTCGATCGCCGTGATTCCCTTCGGGCCGAAGGGATTGACGATTTTCGGCCAGCCGACGCCGACGGGCATCACGAATTTGAACATCGGCCTGCTGATTTTGTTCGCGATCACTTCGATGGGCGTGTACGGCGTGGCGCTGGCCGGCTGGTCGTCCAACAGCAAATATCCGCTGCTCGGCGGCCTGCGCAGCTCGGCGCAGATGATCAGCTACGAACTGGCGCTGACCATGTCCGTCGTGGGCGTGATCCTGATGGCCGGAACGTTCAATCTGAGCGAAATCGTGACGTCGCAGCAGGGTTTTCATTGGGGATTCCTGCCGCGCTGGAACCTGATCGGCTCGCCCATGCCGCAAGTGCTGGGCTTCGCTCTGTTTTTCACCGCCGCGGTGGCGGAAACCAATCGCGCGCCATTCGATCTTGCCGAAGCGGAATCCGAACTCGTCGCCGGCTTTCACACCGAGTATGCCAGCTTCAAATTCGCCATGTTCTTCATGGCGGAATACGCCAGCATGATCACGGTCTCCTGCCTCGCGACGATTCTATTTTTTGGCGGATGGCTCTCCCCGTTCCCGCAGACTCCGCTGTTCGCCTGGACGCACTTCATTCCCGCGGCGGTCTTCGCGCTGGCGGGCCTCGCCTTGATCATTCATGGCGTGCGCTATATCACGGTATTTGGGCGGATCGTGTTGCCGGTTCTTGGCCTTGCCCTGTGCGGACTGGGAGTATTTTGCGGCCAGCCGGGCGTGATCGAATTTATTCAGGGGCCGTTCTGGTTCCTGCTGAAGATCGCGATTTTTCTGTTTATTTACGTTTGGGTGCGCGGCACGCTTCCGCGTTTCCGCTACGATCAGTTGATGAATTTCGGCTGGAAGCTGCTGCTGCCGCTTTCGATCGTGAACGTGGTGATCACAAGTCTGGCGATTGTGCTGACGCAACGATGATGTCCGAGTCCAGCAAAATGCCGGGTGAAACGCCGCGAGTGGCGCGATGATCACGCCGCAAATCGCGGTGTTCCTGGTCCTCGCGGCGGTGGCCGTGGCCGGAGCGGTCAGCCTGATCCTGCAGCGGCATCCGATTCACAGCGCCCTGTCGCTGATCGTCGTCATGGTCGCTCTCGCGGGGCTTTATCTGCTGCAGGGCGCGGAATTTGTCGCCGCCGTGCAGATCATCGTGTACGCCGGCGCGATCATGGTGCTCTTCATTTTTGTGATCATGCTGCTGAACGCCGGAGAGGAAGAACGCACGAACGTGAGCCGCATGGCGCGATTCGTCGGCGTGCCGCTCGGAGTCGTGTTCCTGGCGGAAGTGGCCTACTGGATCGGGCGGGCCACGTCGCATCTCGGTTCGGCGCCGCCGGAAGCGGTCTCGACGCGCGACTTGTCGACGCTGCTGTTTCGCGAATACGTGTTTCCGTTTGAGCTGACGTCGTTTCTGATTTTGATCGCTTTGCTGGGCGCGCTGGTCCTGGCGCGCCGCGAAGAGTCCGACTGAGTCGGCCGTGACAATGTAGCGCCCGTCCGCCGCGGCGGACGGGCGCTATACAATAGAAGCACTCTGGGGGAGTTGTGGTTCCGACTTCGTACTTTCTGGTGCTGAGCGCCGTCCTGTTCGGATTGGGCGTGATTGCGTTTATTTTCAAACGCAACATCCTCACTATTTTCATGTCCATTGAGCTGATGCTCAACGCCGTCAATCTGGCGTTTGTTACCTTCAGCCGGTCGCTCGGCCAATTGCAGGGGCAGGTGTTCGTCTTTTTCGTGATCGTCGTGGCCGCGGCGGAAGCCGCCGTGGGCCTGGCGATCATTATCCTCATTCACCGCAACCGGGGAACGCTCAACGTGGAAAGCGTGGATTCGCTGAAAGACTGATGCCCGTTCTCACCTATCTCTGGATCATTCCGCTGCTGCCGCTCCTGGGCGCCGCCGCCAACGGCATTTTTGGCGGGCGCTGGCCGAAGAACGTCATCTCGGCCGTCGCGCTTTCCTCGACCACGCTGGCGTTTCTCGCGGCGCTCGAAGCCGTGCGCGAATTCCTTTCGCTTCCGCCGGACCAGATTCCCTGGATCAAAACCTACTTCACCTGGATTTCCGCCGGCGGATTTCAGGCGGACTTCGCGCTGCAGGTGGACCAGCTCACCGTGATCATGCTGCTCGTCGTCACCGGCGTGGGCTGGCTGATTCACATCTATTCGACCGGATACATGCACGACGATCCGGGCTACCGCCGGTTTTTCTCTTACCTGAATCTGTTCATGTTTTTCATGCTGGTGCTGGTCCTCGCGGCCAACTACCTGCTGATGTTCGTCGGCTGGGAAGGCGTCGGGCTGTGCAGCTACCTGCTGATCGGCTTCTTCTTCCTGAAGCAATCCGCCACCAACGCCGGCAACAAGGCGTTCTGGGTGAACCGCGTCGGCGATTTCGGATTCCTGCTCGGCGTGCTTCTGATCTTCCGCACGTTCGGCTCGCTCGATTTTGCGATCGTTCTTCCGCGCGCCGCCGAAATGTCCGCCGATCCCGCCGGGCAGATTGGCACGCTCACGACGATTGCGCTTCTGCTGTTCGTCGGCGCGGCCGGAAAATCCGCGCAGCTTCCGCTGTACGTCTGGCTGCCGGACGCGATGGAAGGCCCGACGCCGGTCAGCGCGCTGATCCACGCGGCGACGATGGTGACCGCGGGCGTGTACATGGTCGTGCGCTCGCACGCGATTTTCCTGAACGCGCCGGTGGCCATGCAGGTTGTCGGCATCATCGGATGCGTGACGGCGCTGTTTGCCGCGACGATTGGCCTGGTGCAAACCGACATCAAGAAAGTGCTCGCCTACTCGACCGTTTCCCAGCTCGGCTACATGTTTCTGGCCTGCGGCGTGGGCGCGTTCAGCGCGGGCATTTTTCACTTGATGACGCACGCCTTCTTCAAGGGCCTGCTCTTCCTCGCCGCCGGCAGCGTGATTCACGCCATGGGCGGCGAGCAGGACATGCGCAAGATGGGCGGCCTGCGCAAGAAAATTCCGATCACGTTCTGGACGATGTTCATGGCCACGCTGGCGATTGCCGGCGCGCCGGGCTTTTCCGGATTCTTCAGCAAGGACGAAATTCTGAACGAAGCGCAGCGCGTGAGCCCGGTGCTCTGGGGGCTCGGAGTTCTGACCGCGGGGCTCACTTCGTTCTACATGTTCCGGCTGCTGTTCCTGACTTTCTTCGGCAGCCAGCGGTATGACGAGCACCACGTGCACGTCCACGAATCGCCGAAGAACATGACGTGCCGCTGATCGTCCTGGCCATTCTTTCCGTCTGCGGCGGATGGATGGCCGCGCCGCAGCTCTGGGGCGGCGTGAATCACTTCGAGCATTTTCTCGCGCCCGTGCTGGCAACCGCGTCGCAGCGATCCTGCGCAGTGCATGCAGCCGAATCTTCGGGACGGCGGTGCAGCAGAAATCTTGCAGGCGCTGCTCGGCGCGCCCGTGATCGCCGGACTTCTCGGCTTCCTCCTGGCGTGGTGGTTCTATATCAAGAGCCCGGAAACGCCGAAGAAACTCGCGGCTTCCCTTTCCGCGCCGTACAAGCTTCTGTCCGGAAAATATTTTATCGACGAATTGTACGCGGCCGTGATCGTGCGCCCGCTGGTCTGGATTTCCGACAAAGTTCTGTGGCACGTGGTCGATGAGGGCGCGATTGACGGCACGGTGAACGGCGTCGCCTTCGTTTCCCGCGAATCGGGCGACCGCCTGCGCCGCGTGAATACCGGAAACATGCGCAGCTACGCCACCTGGATCGTCCTGGGCGTCGTGGTCTTCACTTCCCTGCTGCTCTGGATGGTGGACTGACGTGCAGCAAACCTACTTGCTTTCGGTCCTGACGTTTCTGCCCGTCGCGGGCACGCTGGCGCTTCTGCTGCTGCGCGACGACGATCATGTCTGGATTCGCCGCCTGGCGATGACCACGGCCGTCGTCGAATTCGCCCTTTCGCTGCTGCTCCTGCGCGGCTTTGACGCGCACGCGGCCGGCTACCAATGGGAAGAATTTCACGCCTGGATTCCGCAGCCGCCGATTCACTATCACCTGGGCGTCGACGGCCTCAGCGTGTTTCTGGTTTTGCTGACCACGCTGCTGACGCCGATTTCGATTCTGGCGTCCTGGAAATCGATCGACCAGCGCGTGAAAGGCTTCTTCATCTCGCTGCTGGTGCTGGAAACCGGAGTGATCGGCGTCTTCGTTTCGCTCGACCTGTTCCTGTTCTTCTTGTTCTGGGAAGTGATGCTGATCCCGATGTATTTCCTGATCGGCATCTGGGGACACGGGCGGCGCATTTATGCCGCGCTGAAATTCGTGCTCTACACCATGTTCGGCTCGATCCTGATGCTCGTGGCGATCCTGTGGCTCTACCGCATCACCGCCGTCGCCGGATATCCGACGTTCGACGTCGCGCAGATCCAGGCGCTGCTTTCCAACGGCACGATCACGCTGCCGCTGCGAACGGAATATTTGCTCTTCGGCGCGTTCTTCCTGGCGTTTGCGATCAAGGTGCCGCTCTTCCCGCTGCACACCTGGCTGCCGGACGCGCACACGGAAGCCCCCACGGCGGGCTCGGTGATGCTCGCGGGCGTCCTGCTCAAGATGGGCACCTACGGCATGCTGCGCTTCTGCCTGCCGCTGTTTCCGGACGCCGCGCGCCAGTTTGCGCCGTACATTGCGGTGCTGGCGATCATCGGCATCGTCTACGGCGCGCTGGTGGCCATGGTGCAGGTGGATTTGAAGCGCCTGGTCGCGTACTCCTCGGTCAGCCACCTGGGATTTGTGGTGCTCGGAATTTTCGCGTTTCATCCGATTTCGATTCAGGGCGCCGTCTATCAAATGCTCAATCACGGCATCTCGACCGGCGCGCTGTTCCTTTGCGTCGGGATGCTGTATGACCGCCGGCACACGCACTTGATCTCGGAATTCGGCGGCCTGGCCACGCCCATGCCGGTTCTGGCGGCGCTGTATCTGTTTTCGTGCTTTGCTTCCGCGGGACTGCCGATGCTCAACGGCTTCGTCGGCGAGTTCCTGATTCTGGCGGGGACGTTTCAGAAACATGCGGCGTGGGCGTCCTGGGCCGCGCTCGGCGTCATTTTCTCGGCCGTCTATCTGCTCTGGTCCTACCAGCGCGTGTTCTTTGGCAGCATCACGCAGGACAAGAACGGCAAGCTTCCGGACTTGGATATGCGCGAGCGCGGAATTCTGTTCGTGATGGCCGCGCTCATCCTGTGGATGGGCATCGGCTCGCCGTTCTTCACGCGGCGGACCGAAGCCTACACGCAAAACGTTTTGCAACTCATGCAGCGCCCGCAGGCGTACAACGCCGGCGGCGCGCCCACTCCTGGCGCGAGCAGCATGGATTTGGATCATGCCCCCGTGACGCCGCCCGGCCTGAACACCGCGGCGTACGGCAGCGCGGCAGACTCGGTGAAATTGAAATAAATGTTCCCACCCCTCCAAGACCTGTACAGGATTGCGCCCGAAATCGTGCTCTGCGGGTTCGGGATGCTGGTCATGCTTCTCGCGCCCGTCGTGCCGAAGGCGCGCCACGGCGTGCTGGCGGGCATTTCGCTCGTGGGCGCGGCGCTGGCGCTGGCCTGCGACGTATTATCCCGCTGACGCATCCGGGCCTCGCCTATTCGGGCCTTTTCCGCGCCGACTCGTTCAGCCTGTTTGTCCACTGGATCGTCTGCGGCGCGGCGTTCCTCGTGATTCTCGGCTCGATCGGCTACCTCAAGCGCGACGATCTGGACGCCGCCGAATTTTGCGCGCTGATCCTGTTTGCGACGGCCGGCATGGGCGTGATGGCCGGAGCGCACGAATTATTGACGGCCTTTATCGGCCTGGAAATGAGCTCCATCGCCTCCTACATTTTGGCGAGCTACCGGCGCGACGCCCCGCGCTCGAACGAAGCGGCGATGAAGTATTTCCTGCTGGGATCGTTCGCCACGGCTTTTTTCCTGTACGGGATTGCGTTGTCCTTCGGCGCCACGGGATCGACGCATCTCGACCTGATGACGCCGCTCGCCAACGATTCCGCGCACACGCTCTTGAAGATCGGCCTCGGATTTATTTTTATCGGCCTGGCGTTCAAAGTCGCCGCCGCGCCCTTCCAGCTTTGGACGCCGGACGTTTACGAAGGCGCTCCCGCGCCGGTCACCGCGCTGCTTTCGACAGGCCCCAAGGCCGCCGCGTTCGCCCTGGCGTTGCGCATCATGGCGAGCGTGGACGCCGCGGCGCCGCTGTGGTTCTGGGCGCTGTGGGTGGCGGCCGCGCTCAGCATGTTCGTCGGAAATTTGTCGGCGATCGTGCAGACGAGCGTGAAGCGCATGCTGGCCTACAGCTCGATCGCGCACGCGGGATACATTCTCGTCGCGCTCACGGCCGCGGCCGCCACGGACCATCCGGAAGCGGGCATTGCCGCGGCGCTGTTCTACCTGGTGGGCTACGCCCTCGTGAAGATGGGCGCGTTCCTGATCGTCGCGCAACTGGGCGGACCGGGCGAGCGCCACGTCGACATCGACGATTTTACGGGCCTCGCGCGGCGCCAGCCCGCGATGGCCGCATGCCTGTCGCTGTTTCTGCTTTCGCTGCTGGGATTGCCCATCACGGCGGGCTTCCTCGGAAAATTCTACGTCTTCAATGCCGCGCTGGAATCCAACTTGATCTGGCTCGCGATCCTGCTGGCCCTGAACAGCGTCATCGGCGCCTACTACTACCTGCGCGTGATCGTCGCCATGTACATGCGCGAGCCGGCACGGAAATCGCCGCCGAGCCCGTGCCCTGGACGCTCTCCGTCGTGCTGTGGATCGCCGCCGCCGGCACGGTCTACGCCGGCTTGTTCCCCGCCCGCATCATCGATTTCGCCGCCAAAGCCGCGCTGAATATCCGATAGGTTTTAGTGGCACAGGCTTCAGCCTGTCGGATCTTTCGCAAGTCTGCACGAAAAACCACACAGGCTGAAGCCTGTGCTACTTAAAAACAAAACGGCACGCCCTCGAACTTTCGAGAGCGTGCCGCATGAAAAACCAAAAGCGAATTCGCTTACTTGACCTTGGCGAAAATGATGGCAAACGTGTACAGCGCCATCGACTCGATCAGCACGAGCGCCAGCAGCAGCGCGAACCGAATCGGAGCCGCCGCGCCGGGATTGCGAGCCAGGCCTTCGCAGGCCGAAGACGTCGCGCGGGCCTGAGCCATGCCGCAAGCCGCCGAGGCAATCGCCATGGCAAAGCCCGAAGTGATGGCCACCCAGTTGGTCGACTCCTCAGCGCCGCACCGCGCCAGTCTGCGCGAACGCAGCCGGAGCAACGAAAGCCACCGCCAGAAGCGCGAACAGAATCATCGAATACTTCTTCATCGTGTTTCTCCTTCGTTAAGAAATAGCCGCTCGGAGGTGGTTCCCGGACATCCCTCTTGCAGCCGGGCTCACGCGAGACAGCGGATCATGCCGGTATGAATTGGACCACTATGAAATCAGGGCGCCGATTAGTGCTCTTCGCCTACCGCGCCGCCCAGATAAATGATCGGCAATAGAGTGAAAACGAACGCCTGCACGAATCCGACGAAGATGTGCAACAGAATAAATAACGGCGGAGCCAGCAGCGGAAGCGGCGCCAGCACATATCCCAGCGCATTGAGCTTTCCCACAAACAGAAACAGCGACAGCGTCAAACCCAAGAAACGTCACGTACAGCAGTTCGCTGACCAGCATGTTGACCCAAAGACGAACCGTGAGCGAAAGCAGCCGGGCGAGATGGCTGACGATTTCGACGACAACCATGATCGGAGACATCGCCAGCACGGGCCCAAGGAAATGCTTTGCCATATTTCAGCGGTCCGTGATGCAGCAAGCCGGCCCAGTTGTAATAGAGAAAAACGACGATCGCGCAGCCCAGAGGCACCGACTTCTCAGCCGTCGGAGAAGAAAATCCGGGAACCAGACTGATCAGATTGCTCATCAAGACGAACATGCCGATGCTGCCGATCATCGGCAGATATTTCACCGCGTTGTGGCCGGCCGTGTCCTCCAGCAAATCGCGCGCGCCCACGCCCATCGGGTTCGTCAGCAGCGCTTCCATGCACTGCTGCGTGCCGCCGGGATTGTCCACCGACAGCCGCCCCTTCAGCCACGTGAAAAAAACGATCGCGATCAGAAAGACCACGCAGTTCCATGGCGATGTGATTCGGGATCGGGTACTCGGGATTTTCAGGATGAATGTGCAGCGCCGCGAGCAACGCCAACGCAGGCTTTCCCAGCAGCGCGTTGACCAGTTTTGTCACACCCAAGACTTGCTCTTCCATTTGTCCAGTTGACCCCGGGATTGAGCCTCGCGAAAGAGGGCTCTAAGTGTGTGTTTCCGTTCCACGCCTGCCGCGCACAAGTTCCCACATCAGTTCGATCATCACGGCCGCAACGACCGCGAACAATCCTCCGAGCACCGCGGCCACAGGCAACAAGGAACGCGAAAGAATAACATAGACCACCACCAGCAGCAAAGCGAAGCGCCCAAAGAACTTAGCGTAAACGCTCACAGGCACGCGGGCATGTTCCGAACCCGCCTGCGCGGTCGAAAGCTTGACGAGAGCGGTCGACTCCCTGCTTCAGCCAGCGAAAATTCAGCCACGCGAGCGCGGCGCCCAGAGCCACTCCCGCTCCGGGACGCCAGCCCCAGCGCAGAAGGACAAACACGGCGCCGGCCAATCCGAACGCGAGCGTCATCCACTCGATGCGATGCTCGGCGGCTACGTAGATGGAGTCGGACTCAGCCATCGTCCTAAGTATCCTTTGACAAGCGCCGCACCAATTGGATCATGCCCGCGGCAAAGCCCAGCAAACCAAGAATCAGAGTAAATACGGGCGATGTGTGGAAACGCTTGTCCAGAAAATATCCCGCTCCTCCGCCAATGGCCACGCTCGCAACCAGCAGAATCGGCAGTTCCATTATATCGGAGAATTGCCGCGACACCTTCGGCGGGCCGTTTTCGCGGCGATGGGGAGGAAGGCGAGCCTGGTTCCTCAGTGGCCACTGAAACCTGATGGGAAGAACAGCGAGTAGGTCGCCAGGCGCACGAACGGCTCCGGATAAACGCCGGCGGCGACGGTCACGAAGCACAACACGGCGAAGGCGACCCTCTGCCCGATGGTGATGATCGGCAAAGGCGCGTTGCCCGGTTCGTACAAATACGCGTGCATCACGATTCGGAAATAGTAGTACAGCGCCGGGACGATGTAGAGCGCGCCGAACAGCGCGAGGCGATATGTGCCCGGTCTCGATCAGCGCCTGCAGGATGAAATACTTTCCGACGAAGCCCGCCAGCGGCGGAATCCCCGCAAGCGACAGCATGAAAATCAGCAGCACCAGCGCGGACAGCGGGCTGCGCCGGTACAGGCCGTTCAGATCGTCGAGTTCATCGCCGATGATTCCCTGCCGCTGCAGCACGATGAGCACGGCGAACGCGCCGATGGTCATGAACCCGTAAACGAAGAGGTAAAACGCCACGCCCTTCATGCCGGTCAGGAACCCGAGCGGGCTCGACGCGGCCGCCACGATTCCGAGCAGGATGTAGCCCACGTGCGAAATCGAGGAGTAGGCCAGCATGCGCTTCACGTTCGTCTGCGTGATCGCGGCGAAGTTCCCGAGCGTGAGCGACGCGATGGCCACGCCCGCGATGCAGCATCTCCCAATCGACCCGCACCGGCCAGAACACGGTGAGCAGCAGGCGCAGCAAGCAGGGCGAAGCTCGCGGTCTTGCGACGCCACGCTGATGTAGGCCGTGATCGGCGTCGGAGCGCCCTCGTACACGTCCGGAGCCCACTGGTGGAACGGCACGGCCGCCACCTTGAAGAAAAGCCCCGCAGCCACCGTAGCGAGCGCCAGAAGCACGAACAGGTCCGCATGGCCCCTGTGCCTCCACCGCGACCGCAATCACGTCCAGATTGGTCCTGGGAGGCAGCGCCTGCGCCAATAGAGCTCAGGTTGGCCATGGCGCCGATCCCGTAGAGGATCGAAAAGCCGTAGGCCAGAATCGCCGAGCTGAACGCGCCCAGCAGCAGGTATTTCACCGCGCCTTCGTTCGAACGCTTGTCGCGCCGCAGGAATCCCGCCAGGACGTAAAAGCTGATGGCCATCGTTTCCAGGCCCAGGAATTGCACGATCAGGTCGTAGCCGGAGGCCATGAACATCATGCCGACCGTGGCGAACAGCATCAGGGCGTAATACTCGCCGTGATTTTCGTCCTCGATCTGCAGATAGCGGACGGAAAGGATGATGACCAGCGCCGTGGCGATCAGGAAAATGAAACCGAAAAACAGAAAAAACGGATCGACCAGCAGCGAGTTGCTGAAGCCGACGGCGCCCGCGGTCGGCAACCCCGCGCAATTGCCAGAGGCAGATGCCGCTGAAGATCACGCCGAGCATGGCCATCAGGGCGTTGAAATACTTGTCGCGAGCCTCGAGCAGGTAATCGGTGAGCAGGATGCCCATGGCAAACAGGACGAGCATCATCTCCGGCAGGAGCAGCCCGCCGCCGCCCTGCTGCATGAATGTCTGGAACGCCTTAAGCATATCGGCTCATTGGCTCATCGCCTCGTTTACTTCTTCTCCGTTTCCGGAGCGGGAGATGTCTCCGGTGCCGGACGGCATACTCATTCCGGGCATGCCCTGCGTCCCTGCCGCCTGTGCGCGCGGGAGCGCAGCGCGGGAGTTGCCGCAGGAGCAGCCGCGCGTTCCGCGCCGTAATATCCGGGATTGACCTGCTCGACGATCAGCTGCACGGGCCGCTCGAGCACGCGGAACAGCGGCTTCGGATAAATTCCGATCCAGAAGCACAGAATAATCAAGGGAACCAGCGTCGCATATTCGCGCGCGTTCAGGTCCGGCAAATGCTCGTTCGCGGGATTGGTGACCGGTCCGAACATCACGCGCTGGTAGAGCCACAGCAAGTACGCAGCGCCCAGGACAATGCCAATGACGGCCCACGCCACGTACTTGATGCTGACTTCGTACGTGCCGCGCAGGATCACGAACTCGCCGATAAATCCGTTGAGCAACGGCAAGCCCAGCGAGCTGAGCGTGGCGATCATGTAGATGGCGGCGAAATTCGGCATGGGCGTCGAGAGCCCGCCGAATTCCGAAATCAAGCGCGTGTGCCGCCGCTCGTACAGCACGCCGATGATCAAGAAGAGCGCGCCGGTGGAGAGGCCGTGGTTGATCTGCTGAATCACGCTGCCGGAAAGCCCGTTCGGCGTCAGCGCGAAAATGCCCAGCGTGCAGAATGCCAGGTGGCTGACCGAGCTGTAGGCGATCAGCTTCTTCATGTCCTTCTGCATCATGCAGACCAGCGCGCCGTAAATAATGCCGATGATCGAAACGACCAGCATGATGGTGACAATTTTGTGGCGCGCGGCGGCGTCCTGCGGCAGGAGCGGCAGCGAGAAGCGGATGAATCCGTACGTGCCCATTTTCAACAAAACGCCGGCCAGGATGACGGAGCCCGCCGTGGGCGCTTCGGTGTGCGCGTCCGGCAGCCAGGTGTGGAACGGGAACATCGGCACCTTGATCGCAAACGCGAAGAAGAACGCCCAGAACAGCAGCACTTGCGTGTGCGTATCAAATTGCGCGGCGGAGGCGAGCAGCGTCGGCATATCGAATGTGTCGCCGCCCGCCTTGAAATACAGCGCCAGGATTCCCAGCAGCATGATCACCGAGCCGACCAAGCGTGTACAGGAAAAATTTGATCGCGGCGTACAAGCGGCGGTCGCTGCCCCACACGCCGATCAGGAAATACATCGGCACGAGCATCACTTCCCAGAACATGTAGAAGAGGAAGAAATCGAGCGCCATGAAAACGCCCAGCATGCCGACCTGAAGCAGGAGGAAGAGAATGTAGTATTCCTTCGTGCGCATCTTGATCGCGCTCCACGAAGAAAGAATCGAAATCGCGCCGAGGAGGGTTGTCAGCATGACGAGAAGCAGGCTGATGCCGTCGATGCCCAGCGAGTAGTGCGCGCCGATGGAGGGAATCCAGTCGTGGGTTTCGGGAAACTGGTAGCGCGGCGCGGCCGGGTCCAGGCTGAAGCGCCAGATCAGCGGCAGCGAAACGATCAGCCCGAGGAAGCCGAAAAGATTGCCGATGACGCGGTGCGCGTTCACGCTGTCGCGCGGCACGAACAGCAGCACCAGCGACCCCACCAGCGGCGTGAACAGCACCACCGTCAGGATATGAGTGTTGTAAAATTCCATCTTCCCGCCTCGCCTTCTTCATCCAATCTTGTAGCGCCCGCCTTCAGGCGGGCACTTTGCGCTCGACGAAAATGCCCACCTGAAGGTGGGCGCTACAGCGTGAATCCCGAAGTCCACAAGTAATAGCCCAGAAAAATCAGCACGCCGAACAGCATGAACAGCGCGTACCGCGACACGCGCCCGGTCTGCAGCATGCGCACCGGCCAGCTGAAGAGCCATACGATTCGCGCGGCCAGATTCACCAGGCCATCCACAATCCAGGAATCCCAAATGCCGGAAATGCGTCGAGGTAACGCGCGTCACCCAGCCTGACGCCGTCCACGCCCAGGCCGTTGATGAAATTCACGTCGAACGCGCCGAGCGTGAGCGCCAGATCCTTCATGCGATTCACGAACATCGCGTCGTAAAGCTGGTCCACGTAATACTTGTTGTAAAGCAACTTGTACAGGAACGGGAACTCGCGGCCGCGATCTTGCCCGGAACTTCCGGCTGCTGGATGTACCAGCGGTACGCCAGCCAGATGCCGCCGCACGCGATCGAGCACCGAGAGCAGCATCAGCAAATATTCCGTCGAAAGCCCGGACGCCGCGTGCGCCGGCTGCCTCGCCGCCCTCTTCCGCATGCTTGGCCATCACGGGTTCGAGGAATTTGGCGAAACGGTCGCTGCCGCCAAGCGACTCCGGCCAGCCGACCCAGCCGCCAACGATGGAAAGCCCCGCAAGAATCATCAGCGGCACGGTCATCGAGCTGGGCGATTCGTGGATGTGGTGCTCGACTTCGTGATCGACGCGCGATTTGCCGAAGAACGTCATGTTCACGAGGCGGAACATGTAAAACGCCGTCATCCCCGCCGTGATGAAGCCGATCAGCCAAAGGATCGGGCTGTACTCAAACGCGTGGCCCAGGATCGCGTCCTTGCTGAAGAAGCCGGCAAGCGGCGGAATTCCCGACGATCGCGATCGACGCCACGAAAAAAGTTTTTGCCGTCGTCGGAATTTTTCCCCACAGCGCGCCCATCTTGCGCATGTCCTGCTCGCCGGAGAGCGAGTGAATCACGCTGCCTGATCCGAGGAAGAGCAAGGCTTTGAAGAACGCGTGCGTCATCAAGTGGAACACGCCCGCGGTGAATGCGCCCACGCCGCAGGCGAGGAACATGTAGCCCAGCTGCGAGACGGTCGAGTAGGCCAGCACGCGCTTGATGTCGTTCTGCACGAGGCCCATCGTCGCCGCGAAAATCGAAGTGACGCACGCCAACCACCGCGACGACGGCGAGCGCTTTCGGCGCCATCGAGAACACCGCGTTCGTGCGCGCGATCATGTACACGCCGGCCGTCACCATCGTCGCCGCGTGGATCAACGCGCTGACGGGCGTCGGGCCTTCCATCGCGTCCGGCAGCCAGACATATAACGGAAGCTGCGCCGACTTCCCTGTCGCGCCCACGAAAAGCAGCAGCGCAATCGCCGTCAGCGTGGCGTCGCCCATCGCAAAATGTCCCGCGGCAATCGCCGGGCCGATCTCCGTGAACTGAATCGTGCCCAGCGTGCCCAGCATCAGGAACAGCCCGAGCAGGAAGCCAGCGTCACCGATGCGGTTGACGATGAACGCCTTCTTCCCCGCGTCCGACGCCGATTTCCGCAGGAAGTAAAACCCGATCAGGAGATAGCTGCACAGCCCGACGCCTTCCCACCCGACGAACAGCAGCAGCAAATTGTTCGCCGTGATCAGCGTGAGCATCGAGAACATGAACAAATTCAGGTAGCCGAAGAAGCGGTAGTAGCCGCCCTCGTGCGCCATGTATCCGGTGGAGTAAACGTGGATCAGGAATCCGACGCCGGTGACGACGAACAGCATCACGCACGTCAGCGGGTCGATCATCACGCCCCAGGGCACGTTGAAATGCATGAAGTTGCCCGGCATTCGTGTGCATCGCGCCGGCGGGAACCCAGTCAAACAGGTTGTAGCTGACCAGGCGTTCCGAGACGGGCCGCGAAATGAGTTGCCAGATCGCGCCGAAGGCATAGCACATCGCGAGGAAAACGCTGCCGACGCAAATGACGTTCACGCCCGCATTCGGCAGCCTGCGCCCAATGAAAAACATCAGCGCCGCGCCCGCCAGTGGAAACAGCGGGATCAGCCAGATATGCGCGAGAAAATATTCCGTCGGCATCATGAATTAGCGCTCACTCGGGTAGTTCATTCTGTGCATCGCTTTCTTCGCTTCGCTCTTTTTTGTCATTCCGAGCGAAGCGAGGAATCTCTCCGTTCCCGACCAAAGAGCAAGAGAGATTCCTCGCTCCGCTCGGAATGACAAAACAAATCACAGAACTCACAATCAAACGTGCCGCTCTGTGCATTTCACTGGACACGGGCCACGGATCACGAGTCACGGCATTTCTACCACTTCAGCAAATCCATCTCATCGCCCAGCAACGTCTCGCGGTTGCGGAAAAACGCGATGATGATGCCCAGCCCCACGGCGGCTTCCGCGGCCGCATCGGTGATGATAAAAATGGCGAACGCGTGCCCTTCCGCCGAGCCGACGAGCCGCGAAAACGCCACCAGATTGATGTTCACGGCGTTCAGCATCAGCTCGATGGACATCAAAATAATGATCACGTTCCGCCGCGTCACCACCCCGATCGCGCCGATCGTGAACAGCACCATGCCGAGAAACAAATACTGGCTGATCGGAATCATCGCTGTACCCGCCCCTTCATATTTTCTTCTTGGCCATCACCACCGCGCCGATCATGGCCACGAGCAACAGGATCGACGCGATTTCAAACGGGCAGCATGTATTCGCTGAACAGAACTCTTCCCACGAGTTGCGTGCTCGGCTCGAGAGCGCTCGCCGGCGCAGGCTCGCCAAAGGCTAATTGGGACCGCCCGATGGCAATCGCAATCGTGAGTTCCGCGCCCACCACAAGCGCCAGCAGCAATCCCAGCCACCATTGCCGGTTGAACTGGATCTGGTGCAGCGAAACGTCCATGTTGATCAGCATGATGACGAATACGAACAGCACCATGATGCCGCCCGCGTACAGAATCACCTGCACGATGAACAAAAATTCCGCGTGCAACTGCAAAAAGATGCCCGCCGTCGCCAGCAGCGCCGTGATCAGGAAAATCGCGCTCTGCACCACGTTGCGCCGCGTCACCACCAGGATCGCGGAAACAACGGCCAGCGCCGCAAAAAAATGAAATACGATCTGATCGAGCATCTTTGTAGCACAGCCACTCCTGGCTGTGCGCCTTTGTTAATTGCCAGAAGACCGCAACGCAATCCGCCTCGGCGGAACTGTGCGCCTTTGTTGACCGCCTGAAAACCGCACAGCCAAGAGTGCCTGTGCTACTAAAACCTACGCTTCCCCTACGAACACGTGCTCTTTATCTTTCTTCTCGCTCTGCCCAGCCCAGCCATCCGGCCACCGCCAGGGTCAGCAAAGTCGTCAGCCCAAACGCCGTCCAGTGGCCCCATCCCCAGTGCCGGTGCAGCACCAGGGCCACGCCGATCCCCATCACGTTGACGATCGAGAGCGGAATCAGAAATTGCCAGCCCGAGGCGCATCAACTGATCGAACCGGTAGCGCGGGAACGTGAACCGCAGCCACATGAACAGATAAATGTACAGCCCCACTTTCAACAGGAACCAGAACGCCCCGTGCAATCCCGGCTTCAATCCGGGAAGCATAGTTGCCGACAGCAGGGACCAGCGGCACCGCAAGAATGATCGCGGCCAAAATCATGAGCAGCCCCACGGCCACCATGAAAAGGCTCTGCACTTTCACCGGCTGCTTCGGCGCGCGATAAAAGCAATATCCGCCAACGCCCAGCATCAGCAGCGATGGCAAGATAATCCAGAAAATTGAACGCCGGCGTGCCGGCAAACGGCCGCAGCCATCCGCCCAGAAACAGCGTCGTGGCAATCGACGCCACGACCACCATGTTCGTGTATTCCGCGAGGAAATAGAGCGCCCAGCGGAACCCGCTGTATTCCGTCATGTAGCCGGCGACCAGTTCCGATTCGGCTTCCGGCAAATCGAACGGCGCGCGATTGGTTTCCGCGATCGACGCGACAATGTAAACAAAAAATCCGACGGGCGCGGCAAAAGCAAACCACGTGCCGTAATCGTTCTGCGCCTGAATAATTTCCCGCGTCGATAGCGTTCCGGCGAGCAGCAATCCGCCCACAATCGCCATCCCCGCCGCGGTTTCGTAGCTCACCAGTTGCGCCGCGCTGCGCAGCGCGCCGAGCAACGAATAGTGGCTGTTCGAGGACCATCCGCCCAGCACAATTCCGAAAATCCCGAGCGCGCTGATTCCCACGATGAAGAGCAGACCGACGTTCAAGTCGGCAATCTGGAACCACGGTCCAATCGCGAGCGCCGACATCGCCAGCATCGCCGCGGTCACCGAAATCAGCGGCGCGAACCAGAAAATCACCTTGTCCGCTTCATCCGGGATGATGTCTTCCTTGATCAGCAGTTTCACCGCGTCCGCGATCGGCTGCAGCAATCCGTGCGGCCCGACGCGCATGGGGCCGAGCCGCGCCTGCATGTCCGCCATGACTTTGCGTTCCATCAAAACGATGTATCCGGCAACGAGCGGCAGAACGGCCACGATGATGAGCGCGCAAACCAGCGGCACCCAAATGGAAATCACGAAATGGAGGAGGTTCATCAGCATGGCGCTACCGGTCCACTTCTCCCAATACGATATCGAGCGTCCCGATGATGGCCACGACGTCCGCCACCAGGTGCCCGCGAATCATCTTGTCAAACGCCTCGAGATTAATCAGAGAAGGCGGGCGAATCCTCACGCGGTACGGCTGCGTTGTACCGTCGCTGATAATGTAATAGCCGAGCTCGCCCTTGGGCGCTTCAATCGCGTGGTAAACCTCGCCCGGCGGCGGCTTCAGCACTTTGCCGACCTTGCCCATGATCGGCCCGGCCGGAATATTTTCGATGGCCTGCAGGCAGATCAGCCGCGACTGGCGCATTTCTTCCATGCGGACGATGTACCGGTCGTAGGTGTCGCCGTTCTTGCCGGTGGGAATTTCAAATTTGTACTGGTCGTACGCGGCGTAAGGCATGGCCTTGCGGATGTCCCACTTCACGCCGCTCGCGCGAAGCACCGGCCCGGAAGCGCCGTAATCGATCGCTTCCTTGGCGGTGAGGATGCCGATGCCCTTGGTGCGCCCCACCCAGATGCGGTTTTCGGTCAGCAGCGATTCGTATTCGTCCACGCGCTTGTCGAAAGGCGTGCAGAACCGCTCGACGTCCTTTTCGAGCTCGTCGTAAGCCTCGTATTGCAGGCCGCCGATGCGAAACGCGTGCGTGGTCAGCCGCGCGCCGCAAAATTTCTCGAAAATTTTCAGGATCTCTTCGCGTTCGCGCAGGCAATAAAACAGCGGCGTCAGCGCGCCGATATCGAGCGCATGCGTCCCCAGCCAGAACAGGTGGCTCGCGATGCGCTGCATCTCGGTGAGAATCGTTCGAATGACGCGCGCCCGCGGCGGCGCTTCCGCCCCCAGCAGCTTTTCGACCGCCTCGCAGTAGCCCAGGCCGTTCGAAACCGCCGCGACGTAATCCATGCGGTCCACGTACGGCGCGAATTGCTGTGTAGCTGCGGTGCTCGGCAATTTTCTCGACGCCGCGGTGCAGGTAGCCGATCACGCACTCCGAGCCGATGACTTTTTCGCCGTCCAGGCGCAGCTTCACGCGCAGCACGCCGTGCGTCGACGGGTGCTGCGGCCCCATGTTGAGGACAATTTCGTCCGCCCCGAGCACGGTGTGATCAGCGTGGGTGGCAAACGGGATGCGTTCGTCGGGCATTCGTTATTGTCCGCTCTCGATGCCCAGGTTTTCGCGAACCCAGGCGGTGTCCTGCGTCAGAATGTCGTAGTCTTTGCGCAACGGATGGCCCTGCCATTCGTCCGGAAGCAGAATCCGCTTCAGGTCGGGATGGCCTTCAAAAACCACGCCGAACATGTCGTACACTTCGCGCTCCATCCAGTTCGCCGTGGACCAGATTCCTTGCACGCTGGGCACGCGCTCGTCCGCCGTGGCATGCACCTTCAAGCGCAGCCGCTCGTTCTTTTCGAACGAATACATGTTGAGCACGATGTCGAAGCGCTTCTCGCGCTTCGGCCAGTCGACGGCCGTGAGGTCGCTCAGCCAGTCAAATTTCTCATCATCCCGGCTGTAAATCGCAATTTCGGCAAGCAGTTCCCGCGCGACGACCAGAATGGCTTGTTTGCGATCCGTCCAGGCTTCCAGGATGGCCGGACCCGAATTTCTCCTTGTAGCGCTTTACGAGGTCGTTATCGAGGGCGACAGGGCCTTCCTTGGGCAGGCGGGCGGAGCGGAGGTCGCGGCGGCGCGGGAGGTTTGCAGCAGCAGGAGCGCCGGGCGCAGCCGGAGGCTTCGCGGCAGGAGCGGCCGGAGGAGCAGGCGGTTTAGATGCGGGTTCTCCCCCTGCGGCTGGCGTTTTCGCCGCAGACGGCTCAGTCGGTGAACTCGCAGACGGCTGCTTCTCTTCCGGGTCGTTTGCCATGAATTAGGAGTAGTGCGGCTGCACCAAAACCGTACAGCCAATATTAAGTTGTAGCTTTTAGCACACGGCGGAAAACAGAGTCAACCTGTTCCGCCAGAATCCACGGCTTTACCCATGCCCGCGTTCGGCCAAAGCTCAAAAAAAATCCCGGTCACCTTCCGTGGCCGGGACACCACATATCAAAAACCCAGGGCGCTGCCTACACCCATTCGAGGGCGCCCTTCCGGTAGAGCCAGACGTAACCGATGATCAAGATGCCCAGAAAAACGAACATGCTCGCCAGGGCATAAATTTCAGGCAAGCGGAAGCCCTGCGTCCCGAGTCGAAAACAGCACGGCCCAGGGAAAGAGAAACGTCGTTTCCACATCAAAGATCACGAAAAGAATTGCCACGATGTAAAACCGGACGGAATACCGCCCGCGCGTATCGCCTTCCGCTTCGACGCCGCACTCGTACGGCCTCAGCTTCGCTCCGACAGCCACCGGAGTCGGGCGAATGAGCTTGAAAAGCACGAGAGTCACGGCCGGGAAGGCAGCGGCAAGCGCGGCAAAAATAAAGATCGGAATGTATTGGGTCGGCATACCAATTTAACGAGGGCTCCAAATAGAGCCCACACCCGTTTCGCCGGAAATCCTAACACATCAGTCAAGCGGGAGCCACTTTTCGCATGCCATGCGCATGGAACCTGAGAATGACACGTGAAGGTTAACTCCGTATGGAATTAGGCAAATGACCGGTAAATCGTGCTTTCCGGGCGAAGCCGCCAGCTACAATCAAGAAAGTTGTACCAATTTGAAACGTGTGGGCGACTCGAGGGAGGCATTGTAATGCGTGTGGCTATTTTCCTACTCGGGATATGCTTTTCTTTTCGGCCTCGGCAGGGGCCCAAGGGCCAGCGGGAGTCGGTTCAGAACACTCCGGGGCCCCGTTTAGTCTCTGCGAGCAACACGAGTATGACCCCTGGCAATTTGCCGTCGGCTATCAATACAACCGCGACAATCTGCTCGGCAGCCCATTCAATACGCACGGTGTAAATTTTAGCCTGGCCCGATACTTTGGGCGATGGTTTGGCGTGGAAGCCCAGGCGGGAGTCGGCTTCCTGGGAAACACGGGGCAGACCACGTCCCGCCAAATTTAGATGCCAAGTCGCTCTTCGTAGGAGTAGGCCCCAGACTGGCCTTCGGAACCGCAGCCGATATCGAACCGTGGGTCCACGTGCTTGTCGGTATGGAACATTTCCGCTTTAGCCAGACTGCTGGGGTGCTCGGGAGCAACAATGCCCTTGCTGGCCCTGCGGGAGGCGGGATTGACGTGTATTTGACCCCTCACTTCGCTTTCCGAGGCGAAGCGGACGCCGTAGGTTCGCGATTTTTCTCGACCAATCAGCGATCGTTTCAGGTCGTTGGCGGTGTAGTGTACAACTTCTAGTTCCGCGATCGCCTCCTTCCATTTTTCATTGTGACACGCATCACTACCGCGCGTGCCGTGAGTCACTGAGTTCCAACGCAATCCAAACGATAAATGTAAGTGGAGATCCGCACTGGCGAGTGAGGTCCAGCCCGCCGGCCCGTGGAACTCCAGTTTGACGAATTGCGTAGACCAAATGAAGGGGTGCAGTGATGCCAGGATGGCTGCCTTTTTGGATGTTCCACTTTGCCCAATGGCTGGACCAGACTTCAGTTCGGGCACCTGATGCGAGAATCTCTGTACTTATTTCCCGTCGTCGAGACTCTCCATGTGTTCGGGATCGTGTCGCTCGTCAGCTCCGCCTTCTTGCTCGACTTGCGGCTGTTTGGCGTGGGTCCGATGCGGGACAAGCCTGTCGATAAACTTGCGAAGTGGGTTTTGCCGTGGGTGGTGGCCGGGTTTACGATTCAGGTTGTAACCGGCACACTTATGTTTTCGGCAGAAGCTACCAGATCTGCTATAAATTCATTTTTCTGGTACAAAATGGCCATGCTTCTGGGCGTGGGGATCAATGCGCTGATATTCCACACGACGATGTATAAACACGTCGAAACGTGGAAGAACGCTCAAATCGCGCCGCTCGGAGCGCGAGTTTATGGCACATTCTCGATCGTCCTGTGGCTGGGCATCATCACGCTGGGGCGCTGGTTTTCGTTCCACCTCACGTAGGCCATGAAGCGGGGATGGTCGTTGGTGGCGCCGGCGTCCCGCCGGTGAATTTCTTCCTCGGCGGCAAAACCTGCAAAACCGCCGGCAGGATGTCGGCGCCACAACAAAGCCAGTTCCAACCGAAATATAGTTTTACCGGCGGCGAAGACTACGCGGTCGTTGCGCGCCCGCCAACCAGCTTGGCGGTCATCGTGATTTCCGCCTTGAGCAGGCGCGAAATGGGGCATCCTGCCTTGGCGTCCTGCGCCGCTTTTTCAAATGCAGCGGGATCGGCGCCGGGAATTTTCGCGACTACATCGAGATGAGATCTTGGTGACCGTAAACCCTGCGTCCATTTTTTCGAGCGTAACGGAGGCGGTGGTCTCGATCGATTCCGGCGTAATCCCCGCGCCGCCCAGTTGCGCGGAAAGCGCCATGCTGAAGCAGCCGGCATGCGCCGCGGCGATCAACTCCTCGGGGTTCGTGCCGATGCCGTTTTCAAAGCGCGTCGAAAAAGAATATTGCGCGTTCGAGAGCACCTTGCTGTCCGTGGAAATCGTTCCCTTGCCTTCCTTGAGCGAACCGTTCCAGACTGCCGAAGCTTTGCGTATCATGTTTGCTTTCCTCCTGTGCGATTGGTATGTCTAAATATTGAAAACAGCCGAAACGATTGCGGAATCATTACTCATTCTTGTCATTCCGAACGAAGCGAGGAATCTCTCCGTGATTTGGATGCAGAGAACGAGAGATTCCTCGCTTCGCTCGGAATGACAGCGCAGAGCATTTTTCCCGAGTCAGACGAAACCGCGCAACCTGACCAGCCGCTAAGATTCTACGATCAATTCCTTGGCGCGCTGCGTGGCTTTCATCACGGCTTTGATCAAGGTCACGCGCAGCTTGCCGTCCTCGAGTTCGAGGATGCCGTCCATGGTGGATCCCGCCGGCGTGGTCACGGCATCTTTCAGCAGCGCGGGATGATCGCCGGTGTCGAGCACCATGCGCGCCGCGCCCATCATGGTCTGCGCCGCGAGCAACGTCGAAACATCGCGAGGCAGGCCAACTTTTACGCCGCCTTCGGCGAGCGATTCGAGAATAATATAAATGAATGCGGTGCCGCTCGCGGAAAGTCCGGTCACGGCGTCAATTTGTTTTTCATCCACGTCCACGACGCGCCCGACGGCTTCAAACATCGCTCGCGCAATTTCCAGATGCTCTTTCGCCCGCGTGAATCCCCTTGGCGAGGCCGGTCATGCCGCAGCCAATCGCGCAGGGCGTGTTCGGCATGGCGCGAATCACGGGCAAGATCCATCCCCAGATGCTTTTCCATGAGCTGCGTCGAAACCGACGCGACCACCGAGACGATCAGCTTCCCCGGCTTCATCTCCGGCTTGATCTCTTCGAGAATTTCCTTCACCGCCTGCGGCTTCACGGCCAGCAGGATGATATCCGCGCCGTGCACCGCCGCGCGATTGTCGGTCGAAGCTTCAATGCCCAATTGCTTGGCGAGCGAGCGCGCCTTCTCCGCGTGACGCACCGTGGCGTGCACGCGCTTCGGCTGCACCAGCTTCTGCTCCAGGAATGCGCGCAGCAAAATCCCGCCGATCTTTCCGGCGCCCAGCACCGCCAGCCTCTTAGTTGGAAAGTGATCGTTTTCATGGTCCCAGCATTGTTGACGAGGCCAAGCCGTACGTCAACATTGTTCCTTCCACCCTTCCTGAATTGTATGGGAAGAGAAATTTACAGGGCAGAATATCTAATCGTGGCGCGCGCCGCCGAGGACTTGCAGGGCGTGGGGCAATAAATCGGCAACGGCGTCGAGCGATTCGAGAGCGCCGCGCGGGCTGCCGGGCAGATTGACGATTAAAACGCGGCCGCGAACGCCGGCTACCGCTCGAGATAATACGGCGCGCGGAGTTTTTTTTCGGCCTTCGTCGCGCATCAGTTCGGAGATTCCGGGCAAGAGTTTCTGGCAGGCTTCCGCGGTGGCTTCGGGAGTGGAATCCCTCGGGCCGATTCCGGTGCCGCCGGTTGTCAGGATCAAGTCCGCCGCGCCGCTGTCAGCGAGAAACATGAGGCGGTCCCGGATGGCCGCGGGCTCGTCGGGCAAGACTACTTCCGCGGCCACGTCCCAGCCGAGTTGCGCGCATCGCTCGCGCAAGGCTGGGCCGGAGGCATCTTTGTGAGTGCCTCGCGAAACGGAATCGCTGATGGTGAGAATGGCTACGCGCATTGTGAAGGCTAAGCAGCACAGACTTTACAGGCTGCGGAAAAACTCAAAACTCTGTCATTCTGAGCGAAGCGAAGAATCTCTCCTTGTTTCGTTTCTTATACTTAAATCAAAGAGAGATTCTTCGCTTCGCTCAGAATGACAGAACAATGCCTTTTTCCCGCAGCCACTGAAGTCTGTGCTACTTGAACCTAGCTTTGCACGCTCTGATTGGCTTCGTCCATCAGGCGCATGGCTTCCATGAGAGGCCGGTGGTGGAAAGTGTGGTGGTCTCGCGGTCGGAAGTTGCGCCGAATTCGATTTCAAATTCGCCGTCGAGCCAGCCGATGACCTGATACGCGACCGCATCGCCTTCCGTGCCGCCCAAATGAGCGTGCTTGCATTGGCCGGCGTTGAAGTAAAGTTCCGCCTCTTCCCCGCCCGGCGCAGCGTCAGCCGGCAGGTTTTCTGCCCCATTTCGAGCGATTGCATGAGTTCGGTGACGCTCATTTCCTCGAGGCGGCCCTGGATGACTCCGGGGCGCGACGCATGCTTCTGCATTTTTTCCAGGTGCAGGCGGTCCACGATTTTTTTCACCTGGCGGACCAGGTCGGCCACGAAAAACGGCTTGGGAATAAAATCCTCGACGCCGCCGCCCACCGCGGGGCGCAGCTTTTCCTCGATATCGCCGCGGCTGGCGACAAACACGAACGGAATATTCCGCGTGTTCTCGCGGCTGCGCAATTTTTCGAAGAGTTGCCGCCCGTCCAGACCCGGCATGCGGAAATCGGAGATGATCAAGTCGGGAGGATTGTCGATGGACTTGAGCAGCGCGTCCGCGCCGTCGCTGGAGGAAATCACGGCGCAGTGCGATTCCATGCCGCGGCACATGAGGTCGCGGATCATGGGATTGTCATCGACAATCAGCACCTGCACGTCTTGTGACGGGGCTGTTCATCGGGAACCGCTACTTCTTTGCGGCGCAGATAATGGCCGCTCTTGCCGCCGATTTTTTCGAGCAAAACGATATCGGTGATTTCCATGCCCTTGTCCAGGGCTTTGCACATATCGTAGACCGTGAGCGCCGCCGCCGACACGGCCACGAGCGCTTCCATCTCCACGCCGGTCCGCGCCGTCGCGGTGACGCGCGATGCGATCTCCACGCCATTCTTGCATAGCCGCGCAGTCACATCAATGTGCGTCAGCGGCAGCGGGTGACAAAGAGGTATCCACTCCGAGGTGCGCTTGGCCGCCGCAATCCCCGCAATGCGCGCGATTTCCAGGGGATTGCCCTTGGGCAGCTTCTGCTGGCGCAAGGCGCGCAACACCGCCGGAGACATGCGCACAAAGCCGCGCGCCAGCGCCGTGCGTTCCGTGACGTCTTTGGACGTCACGTCGACCATGGCCACTTCACCGCGTTTTCGGAAATGCGTGAGCTTTTTCATATTTACGTCGAGTAGCACAGCCACTCTTGCCTGTGCGGTTTTGTAAGTCGAAAACGGATAAACTGCCCGATCTAATTGTCGATCGCGAAAACCGCACAGGCAAGAGTGCCTGTGCTACTTAAACCCTAGATCGCTCCGCGGCGCGGGAGCACGTCCACCCATTCGCCCGGGGCGATTTCGGGACGCTCGGGCCCGACAATCAGGAAACCATTCGCCAGGGCCAGGGCTACGATATCGCCGGAGCCTTGCCAGGGCAACTGCGTGACGCGCGCTTCCCTGCCTTCCCATTCGATCCGCGCGGGCAGGAAATGGGTCATCGGGCCTTTTTCGCGGACCGGGGTTGCGAGCTTCGCGCGAAAAACCGGCAGCGGCCGGGGCAATCGCGCCGTTGAACACATCCACCGCCGGCAGGACGAACAGTTCGAACGTCACCATCGTGGAAACCGGATTCCCCGGCAGGCCGAAGACGAGCTTTTGCGGCACGTCCCAAACACGGCGGGGCGCCCGGGACGGATCGAGACGCCTGTGAAGTGAAATTCCGCGCCGAGGTCGGCGAGCACCTGCTCGACCAAATCGTACTTGCCCATGGATACGCCGCCGGAGAGAACCAGAATGTCCTCTTCGAGGCCGCGTTCGATGGCCGCGCGGAGCGCGCCTTTTTCGTCCGGGGCGTTTCCGAGCTGAATGGTTTCCGCGCCCGCCGTGCGCGCCAGGATTTCGATGGAAATGCCGTTGCTGTTGCGGACCTGCAGCGGTCCGGGCTTGGTGCGCGCGTCCACGACTTCATCGCCGGTGGAGAGAATTGCGAGCCGCGGCGCGGCGAAACACTTCGAGGCGCGTGGCGCCTGCTTGCGCCGCGAGGGCCATCTCCGCATAGCCCAGGCGAGTCTTTGGCGCAACGAGCAACGCTCCCGCCCGCGCTTCGCTGCCGCGGGGGACAATGTGATCGCCCTTCTGCGCCGCGCGTTCCAGCGTAATCGTGTCGGCCTTCGCGCTTCGTGTGCTCGATCATCACGACGGCGTCCGCGCCGCGCGGGACGGCTGCGCCCGTCATGATTTCGACGCATTGCCCCGGGAGGACAGTCGCTTCAAAATGTCCGCCCGCGCGAAGTTCGCCGACACATTCGAGACGCGCGCCGGGCACTTGCGCATCCGCGGCGCGAACCGCAAAACCGTCGCGCGTCGAACGGTCAAAGGGAGGATAGTCGCGATCGGCGAGGACCGGCGCGGCCAGGATGCGGCCAAACGCCTGCTCGATTTCAACTTGCGTTCGCGGCAATGGCCGCGGGATGGATCCGGCGACCTCGATTACTTTTTGCCGCGCGTCAGTGTAGGACAACATGGGATTCGCGAATCAGATCCACTTGGCGAGCTGCGTGCCGGCGCAAACGATGGTGGCATCGCGGTCCGGCCCGGTCGAAATCATGCCGATTTCGACGCCCAGGAAATCGGAAATAAATTTCAGGTAATCCAGCGCGGCGCGCGGAAGTTTCTCGATGTTCTTCACGCCGAAAGTATCCGACTGCCATCCGGGAAGCGTGCGATATTCCGGCGTGACTTCGGCCAAGTCCTCGGCGGACGCCGGCATTTCCTTCACGGGCGCGCCCTTGTAGCGGTAGCCCGTGCACACTTGAATTTCTTTTTGCGTGTCGAAGACGTCGAGTTTGGTCACGACCAGCGACGAGATTCCGTTGATGCGCACCGCGTAGCGCAGCACGACGAGATCCAGCCAGCCGCATCGCCGCGGCCGTCCGGTGACCGCTCCGTATTCCTTTCCGCGGTCGCGCACTTCGGTGGCTTCGAGGTCCGGCATCTCGGTGGGAAAGGGGCCGCTGCCGACGCGCGTCGTGTACGCCTTGGTCACTCCGGCCACGGCGTTGATCCGCGTGGGGCCCACGCCGAGGCCCGTGCAGGCGCCGCCGGAAATCGCGTTCGAGGAGGTGACGTACGGATACGTTCCGAAATCGATGTCCAGCATCGTGCCTTGCGCGCCCTCAAACAAAACGGAATGTCCGGCGTCCAGCGCGTCGTTAATCAGCTCCGACGCGTCCGCCACGAGCGGGCGAAGCCGCTCGGCCAGCGCGAGATACTGTTCGGCGAGGCCCGCCGTATCGAGGGGCACGCCGTAGGTCGCGCGGCACACGGCATCCTTTTCGGAAATCACGCGGGCGAGTTTTTCTCGAAATCGAGCCGGATCGAGCAGGTCGCCGACGCGAATTCCGTGCCGCGCCATTTTGTCTTCGTAGGCCGGGCCAATTCCGCGCGAGGTTGTGCCGATTTTCCACGCGCCGCGCGCCGCTTCGGCCGCCTTCTCCATTTGCCGGTGATAAGGGAAAATCAAGTGCGCGCGGTTGGAAAGGTGCAAACGCCCTGTGATGTCGATCCCGGCTTTCGCCAGCGTGTCCAGTTCTCCCACCAGCGCCGCGGGGTCCACGACCACTCCCGATCCGATCACCGCGTGCTTGCCGGGGCGCAAAATTCCGCAGGGGATCAGCTGCAGGACGAAGCGGTTTCCGTTGAAGATAACGGTGTGGCCGGCGTTGTGGCCTCCCGCGCATCGCGCGATGTAATCGAACGACGCGGCAAGGTAGTCCACGACCTTGCCCTTGCCTTCATCGCCCCACTGCGCGCCCACCACCACGATCGACTTCATCGGCAAATTGCTCCCGCTTGCATTCGCATTCTCATTCCTAAAAACAAGAAGTAAAACAATTCCCTCGGCGCATGCCGCCGGTTCAGCCACACGCCTCCGCGCCACTCCAAAACCACGGATTCTTTAGGAGGGATCAAACCAAACGCGGACTTACTATGCTACCTGCGGTCCCCAGAGAAGGCAAGGCCGCAGGCAGCATAGCGGGCCAGTTTCCTTCAAGCGCTATTTTGTTCCCGCGGTGTAAGTTTTGCTAAAGCTGTTGCGGGCGTTGGTGACCGTGAATGTGCCGTTCTGCTGTGCCGACACCTTAATCCAGTACGCCGTTCCATTGTGCTGGGGCGGCGGAGGCGCTCCCGGACCTGGCGCGGGAGCCGTTATCGGAGCGATCGGCATACTGGCCGGCTGGTCATCAACGGTATTAGCGATAAACATGCCCGGTGCGGTGTACTCCTGACCGCTCAGGAGGGAGAAGTGCATCTGCCAGAGGTCCTCGAGGCCTGGAGATGAGTAAACGGTCCGCATGGTTTCGGGTTCCCCGCCTTTGCGAGTGCCATCATTCATAATGCCGACTCGCGGACGAAGCGCGTGCACGGCCACTATCGAATTGGAAGTCGCCTGTCCGTGGTGCAAACCCAAAAGGAGATCGACAGTGCCAATGGGATTATTCGGACACATCAACTCGAATTCCTTGTTCTTCGTCAAATCACCCAAATGAATCGTCCGAAATTTCCCGAAGGTGATCAGGCTCGCAACGGATTGCGGGTCTTCGGCATTGTTCTCTCCCGGCTTGAACTCGGAACAAAATGGATTCGGCTTGCCGGCCCCTCGGAGCGGCGTCTTGAGGACTTGTCCAGCGGACGCGACGATCAGCCAATCGAGACCAGCCACCGGAATCTTGTCGCCGGGCTTAACGACCGTGTGGGTGGCCTTGGCGTATAGCGCCGGGTAAGTCTTCTGCAAAAAATCATCGGCGGCAGCGCCGGGCTGAACGTTCGGGCCATGATCGATGAACTGCTTGATCGGGATGCGGGCAGCCAGTTCCGCGAGGCCGCCAAAATGGTCGCCATGCCAGTGAGTAATGATCAAGTGATCGATCTGCGAAACGCCGGCGTCTTTCAAAGCGGCCATGATGCGTTCGGCATCGCGAACGGCGCCCGGAGCCACGTTTCCCGTGTCGATCAGGACAGACTCACCCGAGGGGGAAACAAAGAGCACCGAGTTGCCGCCCTCTACATCGACCACATAGATGTCCAATGTAGTTCTTGCCGTCCTCGTCTGCGCGGCGAGCGACGCCGCGGAAACAGCGAAGACCAGCAGAATAACAGCGATCATTTTGCGCATGAAGGCACCCCGTGGAAATTTGCCCGAAATTCGCGAATGGGCCTAGTAGTTCACGCATCGTACGCTTCTCCTGTCGTGGACACAACTCCAGCAAAAGAGCGGGAGGACGCACTCAAGTCTTATTTCCCCAACGAGGTTGGAATGGAAGCGCGAGAAGCAACGGAGAGAAGCGGTGGCGGCGAATCGATCCACCCGCAGGCGAATCCGAGCCGCCACCACCGGAGCCATCAGACCAAAACAGTTACAGTTTTCCCAACGCTGCCGTCATGATGCGATGCGTACCGGCATGTCGCTTGGCTCATTGATCAGCTCTTCGAAGACTGATCGATAATGTATGGTGGCCTGGCGTAGTTCCTCCGTGTCGCCTTGCCACTGAGTGTAAAACCGCGATGTCGTGAGCTGTACCGGTAGTTCTGCACTACAGCCGCGTGATCGACGGAAATGTCGGCCGCGCGTTGTTCGACGCTCGCATTTGAGGTTGGGTAACCCCGCGTTGACATGACATCAGCTAAAAGTCGATCGGCCTCTGCTACAGCAGCGCCTGGATTGTCGACAAATTGCGCCTGAACCATGCGCCAGGACTCTATAAAGCGCGCACGGTCCCTGGGCGTGAGCGGCCGAATATGCAAATGCTCGACTCGTTTCCAGCGGTCATCGAGTTTCCCTTCCACCCGGCGCCGGTCCGCGTTCTTTCGAGTTCGCGTGCATATTCTGGACCGAACTGAGCGCGCAGTCTTTCTGTTCGGCGCCTCTGAACAACCATCCAAGCCCCGACCGCCAAAATCGCAATCGTGACAAGACAGACGACCAAGATCCACATCGTTGCGCTATCCATACTCATGACTCACCTCCGAGTCTTAGGTTAGGAGCTGCTGGGCGAGTTGGGCTGAGGTGAACTCGGGACGATAACCATTCAAAATCAACATATAGGACAGAGCAATATTCCCGCCAAGTAGGCATGCTATCGCTAAGATTCACAACGCATTGAGGTTATCGTTCGATCGGGAATTTCGCTGAACAAAGAACCGGCGGTGTAATTATTAACCTGACCGAGGATTTTTGTACCATTTGAATTTCTCCCAGCCACTATGGAAATTTCAGAATTCTTGCCATACAAAGTGGCGAGTGGTATACGTGAACGCCTGATCGATTGGACCGCCCGGTCGGAGGTGCTCCATGACCAGCCCTCGGAGAGATCTCTTCAAGCAATTGTTTGCAATGGGCGCGCTTCCCGGACTCCTTGCTTCACTCGGAGGGGCGGAGGCATTTGGCTCGCCCTTCGATCCTCAGGCCGCGAGTGAAATCAATCCTGAATTCGATCCCAAGGCCTACGACTTCTGGTCCGGTTTTTTGAACACTCCCGCCCGCCCCTCGATGACTGGCCGCAAGACCCGAGGCAACGGCCAAACTCCGTCGGCAGGCCCGGAGGACGTGCAGCCCGTGTTTCTGCACCATGGGACGGAAGGATTCAAGAATGCCATCGAGCTCAGTCCCGACAACCTGGTGGACAATGGTGATGTCATGGTGAGTGTGAACACGTCCACGGTGAAGGTCGGCAGCGGAGATCAGAAAACATTCGAGCGGCTGCAAAACGCGCAAATCCGAGTGGACATCGCGCAGAAGACGGGAGTGATCCCGGTCATCGAGGCGATGGCCTACACGGTGGTTGGCGCGATGCGCTCCGTGCAGGTGCAGGTGAAGGGCACGGCTGCCCAGAAGAAGGCGCAGCCCATCGTGCAAAACATCAGCGTCTCCTCCGACGCCACCTGGCAGAAAATGCAGAACATTCCGTTGAAGGGCGGAGGAGGACGATGGGCGCTGAACCTTGAAGCACAGAGGAAAGATTCCCTGTTTTGTAAAGTCTTGCAAAACATAGTGAAGGAAGGGGGAATGTTTGCGCCGGTGCTCGGTTTGCCGGGCGTCGCCCTGTCCGCCCTCCAGTCCTTTAACAACCTGTATGGAGCGCTGCACTCCCGATCGGTTCCGGTCATCCAATCGCCGCCGCTTCCTGTTTTTGCGACAAAAGAAGCAATTCAAAATACGGGAGATCCCTCTTCCGCGACGGGAATTTTGCTGCAGAGCGGGACTTATATTTTAATTCCCGGCAATCAATTGCCGGACATGAGCCAACTGGGGAAGTTCACGATCTTGCAAGGGAGAGTAGTGCCGCCGAATACCAAGCCGGAAGAGTTGAACGAAGCAGCCGCGGACACATTGAAAGACACCACCTACGTGACGTTCGATGTGGAAGTGATGCCCACGACTTTGTTCGGAGGCCCGGCGAAAAAATCAGCATGAAAAACGAGGATGGCCGCAGAATTTTCGCACCTGCGCCATTTGTGAGTGGGCCGTCTATTCGACTGCCGACCACGGTAGGATCGTTCAGCGTGCCTTTCCGCCCTATCGATCGAAAAGAACGTTGCTATCTTCGTGCGCCTGCGGGAACTTCCACTTTCGATTTCAGCGCCTCAGGGAGCGCACCACGGAACTGGAAGCCGAAGCAAATTCGCTTTTCGCTCCAAGAACAACCTCCTCAGAAACTCTTTGGCCCTCGTTGGCGCGCTGGACGATGCCGGCGGCGACCTTGTGGAAGCGGGCATGATCCGATTTAACGATGGCATATTCCGGAAGATTTGCGAATTTCTTCCCTTCCCCGGCAATCCATTTGCCGAGTTCACAGCGGTCGTCCTTGGCGATTTCCGCGGGCTGGAGCGATCCGTCCGGGTTCGCCAGATACTTGGAGAGCTTGCTTTTCCATGACGCGTGAGCGGCAATGGCCTGATCGAATTCCATCGTTGTCCTCCAGGAGAGAAAAATGTGCTTCAATGCGCCATTCGACGATGCCTGCCCTGCAGGCTTATCGTTCCCGAGGTTCAGCAACTAATGGGCGCCCACACTTACCACTTTTGCCTTGAGCGCCATGATGGAGCGGACCACGGCGGCGGATGCCGATGCGAATTCGCTTTTTCCTCCGAGGACGACCTCCTCTGAAACATTCTGACCGGCGTCGGCGCGGTGGACGACTTCGGCAGCGGCCTTGTGAAAGCGGGAATGGTCGGATTTGACGCTGGCGTACTCGGGGAGTTTTGCGAATTGTTTTCCTTCGCCTGCGATCCACTTGCCGAGATCACAATGATCGTCCAGCGCGATCTCGGCGGCCTTGATGGAATGGTCGGGATTCTTCAAGTAGCTGGCGAGCTTGCTTTTCCAGGCGGAATGGGCAGCGATGGCATGATCAAAATCCATTTGAACGCTCCTATAGGAGAACTAATCGGCATGACCCCATGGGCGGACAGCCGGGGCTTGGCCTCGATGCACTCATCGGCAATATGAAAATAACCTTTAGACGGGTGTAGGACGCCAGTTTCATCTATCCCCGCAAACTATCGCGACGGGGAGCGCAGCGTGTAGGAACTCAGTACCCGCATGTAGTTAGCGCGCTCATAAATCGCGGGGTCGGGTACGTTCCGCTGGCTCATGCTTCCGCGCATCTGGTCTGATGGATTCATATTCGTGCTCTTCCATCCATCGGACGACGCCTGACAGGACGGTATCGAGATGCTCGACGCCATTTTGCAACAGCGCGGACGTCATCATGGCCACGCGCGCGCCGGCCATCACCGACTTCAAGACGTCCTCGGCGCTGTGCACCCCGCCGGTCACGGCCATGTCCGCGCCGATATGGCCGTAGATCACCGCGATCCAGTGAAGCCGCAGGAGCAATTCGCTGGGATGGCTGAGGGTCAGGCTGGGAACAACTTCCAGTTGATCGATGTCCAGATCGGGCTGGTAAAAGCGGTTGAAAAGCACCAGCGCGTTCGCGCCCGGATGTATCGATATGGCTCGCGAAATTCGCGAGTGGCGCTGAAAAAATGGGAAAGTTTTACGGCGATGGGGATTTTCAGATTTTCCCGCAGTTTCCGCACCAGTTCGCAGTAATCCTTTTCCACCTCGGCCGCGCCGCGCGACGGGTCGGTCACCAGCGAATAAATATTCAGTTCGATGGCGTCGGCGCCGGCCTGTTCCATTTCGCGCGCGTATCGCACCCAGCCGCCCGGCGTGACTCCATTCAAGCTGGCGATGACGGGAATCGAAACGGATTTTTTCGCCCTGCGAATGAGTTCGAGATAACCGTCCGGTCCCAAATTGTAGTCCGTCGAGTTCCGGGAGAAAGCTGGCCGATTCCGGGAAGGCTTCCGCGCCGCGGGACAGGTCCGCGTCCACGGATTCACTGTCCAGAATGAGCTGTTCCTCAAACAGCGACGGCAAAACGACGGCGGCAATGCCGTGGTCTTCGAGAAGGCGGATCTTGTCCACCGAATCGCACAGCGGCGAAGCCGATGCGACGATCGGATTTTTTAATTGCAGGCCCATGTAGGTGGTGCTCAGGTCGATCATTCGTCCTCGCCTCCCTTCGTGACAACGGCAGCGGTTTCAGCGGGCTCCGACGGCAATTCCGGCGCGGGTTGCCCTTCCCCGGCCATCGCCGCGCGGCTTTCATAGACGCGCCACTGGCGTTCGACGTCGTCCTGCGCCATGCGGAGCAGTTCCCGGGCCTCGTCGCGGGTGGCTGCGCGCCAGCATCGAGTAGCGCGCCTCCTCGTACATGTATTGCTTGAGCGGAATACTGGGCGCTTTCGAATCGAGCTGGAATGGATTCTTTCCCTGCTCGCGAAGCGCGGGGTTGTAGCGGATGAGCGGCCAGTAACCGGAGAGCACGGCGGACTTCTGCTGGTTCAGGCCGAACGCCATGTCGTATCCGTGGGCAATGCAATGGCTGTAGGCGATGATGAGCGACGGCCCCGGATACGCTTCGGCTTCGCGGAAGGCCTTTGACCGTGTGCGTGTCGCTGCCGCCCATGGCGACGCGCGCGACGTAGACCGAGCCATAGCTGATCGCCTCCATTGCCAGGTCCTTCTTTCGCGTCTCCTTTCCCCCGGCGGCGAACTTCGCAACCGCGCCGCGCGGCGTGGCCTTGGACATTTGCCCGCCGGTATTCGAATAGACTTCCGTGTCGAGGACCAGCACGTTCACATTCATGCCCGAGCCGAGCACGTGGTCGAGGCCGCCGGCGCCGATGTCGTAGGCCCATCCGTCGCCGCCGACGAGCCAGACGCTCTTGACGTACCAGGGTATCGGCGACGGCCAGCAGGTCGCGCGCGTCCCGGCCAGGCGATGCCGGAAAGCTTCAGTTTCAGTTCGGCGATTCGAACGCGCTGCGCGGCGATTCCCTCTTCGGTGGATTGGTCCGCGGTCAGGATTGCGCGGGCCAGGTATTGCCCGATCTGGCCGGCCACGCGCCGCAAAAGTTCGGCCGCATAGTCGGCCTGCTTATCGACGGCCAGGCGCATGCCCAGGCCGAATTCGGCATTGTCTTCGAACAAGGAATTGGACCAGGAAGGCCCGCGTCCGGCGGCATTCGAGGTGTAGGGCGTGGTCGGCAGGTTTCCGCCATAGATCGAGGAGCAGCCGGTGGCGTTGGCGATCAGCGCGCGGTCGCCGAACAATTGCGTGAGCAGCTTGATGTAGGGAGTTTCGCCGCAACCCGCGCACGCGCCCGAAAATTCAAAGAGCGGCTCGAGCAACTGAACGTCCTTCACCTGCGTGTGCGAGAGGCGGTCGCGGTCGAATTCCGGGAATCGACAGGAAGAAATCCCAGTTCTTGCTTTCGGTTTCGCGCAGGGGCGGCTGGTCGGCCATGTTGATGGCCTTGTGCTTCACTTCGCTCTTGCTCTTTGCCGGGCAAACCTCCACGCAGAGGCGGCAGCCGGTGCAATCCTCCGGCGAAACCTGCAGCGTGTAGCGGAGGTCGATGCGAAATCCCGCCAGCGCGGCTCCGCGGATTTGAACTCCGTGGGCGCGCCGGCAAGCAGGGCGGAATCGTAAACCTTCGCCGCGAATCACGGCGTGCGGGCAGACCAGCACGCATTTTCCGCACTGAATGCAGAGGTCTTCGTCCCAGACGGGAATCTGCTGCGCGATGTTTCGCTTTTCCCATCGTCGCCGTGCCGGTGGGAAACGTGCCGTCCGGCGGCAGGGCGCTTACCGGAAGCGAATCGCCGTTGCCGGAAATCATTTCGCCGAGAACGCCGCGAACGAATGCCGGAGCGATCTCCGGCACCGGCGGCAGAATATCGAAGTGGCTGCTCACCTCGCGCGGCACTGTCACTTCGTGCAGATGAGCGATGGAGGCATCCACGGCGGCGAAATTTTTCTGCACCACGGCTTCGCCGCGCTTGCCGTAGGTTTTCTGGATCGCGCTGCTTGATCGCGGCGATGGCTTCCTCGCGCGGCAGCACGCCGCTGATGGCGAAGAAGCAGGTTTGCATGATCGTGTTGATGCGGCTGCCCATTCCCGCCTCGCGCGCGACGGAATATCCGTCGATGACGTAGAACTTGAGTTTCTTTTCCACGATTTGTTGCTGCACTTTGCGCGGCAGATGGTCCCAGACCTGATCGGCGGCAAAGGGAGAATTCAGCAGAAAAGTCGCGCCCGGTTCGGCCGCGCCGAGCACGTCCATGCGCTCCACGAAAGAAAACTGGTGGCAGGCAACGAAACTCGCGCGTGATGATCAGGTAAGTGGATTCGATCGGCCGCGGGCCGAAGCGCAGATGCGAGATGGTGACCGATCCCGCTTTTTTCGAGTCGTACACGAAATATCCCTGCGCATGATTGGGCGTGTTTTCCCCGATGATTTTGATCGAGTTCTTGTTGGCGCCGACGGTGCCGTCCGAGCCCAGTCCATAGAAAATCGCGCGCACGGTCCGCGGATCTTCCGTGGAAAACGACGCGTCATAGGCGAGGCTGGTGTGCGTCACGTCGTCCTGGATGCCCACCGTGAAATGATTTTTCGGGGCTTCTCCGTTTTCAATTCGTCGAACACGGCCTTCACCATGGCGGGAGTGAATTCCTTGGAGGAAAGTCCGTAGCGCCCCCCGACGATGCGCGGCCAGACGCGCGCGGAACGGTCCTTTTCCGGGAGTTCGGCGAACAGTGGTGACGACATCCATGTACAGCGGCTCTCCCGGACTTCCCGGCTCCTTCGTGCGATCCAGAACGCCGATGGCGCGGACTGTTTTCGGCAATGCCGCAAGAAATGCTTCCGCGGGAAACGGCCGGAACAGGCGCAGCTTCAGCAGGCCGACTTTCTCTCCGCGATTGTTCAGCGCCGCGACCGTTTCTTCCGCGGCGCCCGCGCCGGAACCCATCAGCACGATCACGCGCTCCGCGTCCGGCGCGCCGACGTAATCGCACAAGTGGTACGCGCGCCCGGTGCGGGCCGCAAAGCGATCCATCGCGTTTTGCACGATGGTGGGCGTGGCATGTAAAAAGGATTGCAGGCTTCGCGCGCCTGGAAAAATACGTCGGGATTTTGCGCGCTGCCCCGCAGCTTCGGGCGGTCCGGCGTGAGGGCGCGCTCGCGATGCCGGCGAATGGCATCTTCGTCGAACATGGCGCGCAGGTCTTCGTCGGAAAGCGGGAAAATCTTGTTCACTTCGTGGGACGTCCGGAATCCGTCGAAAAAATGCAGAAAAGGGATTCTGCGCTTCGAGGGTCGCGGCGTGGGCGATCAGGGCGAAATCGCTCGCTTCCTGCACGGAGCAGGAGCACAGCATGGCAAATCCGGTCGCGCGCGCCGCCATCACGTCGCTGTGATCGCCGAAGATCGAGAGCGCGTGCGTGGCAATCGTTCGCGCGGCCACGTGAATCACCGCGGGCGTCAATTCTCCGGCGATCTTGTACATGATTGGGAATCATCAGAAGCAAGCCCTGCGACGCGGTGAACGTCGTGCCAAGCGCTCCGGCCTGCAACGCGCCGTGCAGCGCCCCGGCCGCGCCGCCTTCGCTTTGCATTTCGATGACAGTGGGAACGGTGCCGAAGATGTTGCGGCGGCCTTCGTCTTTCCATTGGTCCGCCCATTCGCCCATGGGCGAGGACGGAGTGATCGGATAAATCGCGATCACTTCGCTCAGGCGATAGGCGACCGAAGCGGCGGCCTGATTTCCATCAAGAATTTCCATTGTCTTAGGCATGGATTATCCCTTCACCGAATGAAGACAGTAATTGCTGGATATGAAATGCGATCCTGCGGGATGGGAGGGGCTTACTGCCCGCGGTGGGGCCGAACGACATCAAGAGTATACCCCCGGCTGGCAGAGAAACGAATGTGCGAATCCTTGCGTGTTGTCTTCCCCATCACGATTCTTAGGCTAGCGGATATAGGCCGGTGGATCGGTGACTGGATGCACATCCCGTTGTGACGTGCATCACACTCGAAGGGGGCGGAGCAGATCAGGCCCGCGAATGCTGACAGGCATGACAGGCCGACGATCTGTAAAACCGCACAGCTCCGCCGCGGCGGATCGCTGTGCTAATTTCGGCGGTACCTTTTCGGGCATCTTGCGAATTACTTGCCGCCTTTTTACGCCGACCTTTTGCGTATAATTTTTGAGCGTGGTAATACCTTTATGCAAAACAACGGGCAGACGGCACGCGGATCTGGAACGGCGGGAATTTCAATTAAGTCATCTTCGCGTGCTTGGCGATCGTCGTGCTGGCCGGGGGGCTTGCCCTGCTCATGTATCCGGCGGTTTTTTCAACCCGGGACAAATTCTCCGACCAGGGCTCCGCAGGTTGCCTTCTTCGGGTTCTGCGCCCTCGCGGGTCTTCTGGTTGCCTACATCGTGGACCGCCAGATTACGATTCATCGTCTTCGAGACCAGATGGCCATGGATCGTAAGAGGGCTTCCGAGGCTTTGCGGCAGGCCAGCGCCGACTTGCTGTCCACCATGCCGAACTTCAATACGTTTGAAGACCGGTTGACCATGGAGTTCCGGCGCGCGGCTGCGGCGGAGCTGAAGCTTTCGGTGCTGGTGATCTCCATCAAACTGCATGCCGCTTTCTCGGAGCCAAGCCTTGGGATGTCCGCTCTGGGCGATGCTGCAAAGGCGGTCTCGAGGAAACTGCGCGAGCAAGATTCCATCTACATTTTGAGGCCCGCGCTTTTTTGGGGTGATTCTGCCGGGTGTTGGACAAGCAGGCAGTCGCAACGAGTCTCCGCGAGAATTGCGGAAGGATTATCCGATGCGGCGGGAGTGAACGATCGCTTTTCCTTCAAAATCGATGCGATCAGCTATCCTGAACAGACTTCCAGCGCGCATGATTTAGAATTGGTAGTGAGCGGATGGCTGCCGGAGATCGACTCCAAGCAGGAGACGTTGAAGGACGCGGCCGTCTACCAGTAACCGGGAAGGAATCACGGACCGAACGGAAATTGCGGACCAACACCGATGAAATTACATCAAACGCACAGCTCAGGACCGGCAACGTTCATCGAGATTGCTCGACGATCCCCCAGTCCAACCCCCAGAAATTCTCGCAGGCCATAAACTCGACCCCGATCCGAATATCGTCGCCTGCCCGAGGGACGCTGCCAGGCGACTCGGGCCAGAGCCTTTTCCCCTGTATCGGCCCGCATGACTTGCATGGTCTCACCGGCTTTGGCGGGATGTTTGCACCGCACCAGCGCGCCGTACCGGCTAACCAGCACCGTCTCGGTGTCCTCTTCCCAGGCGCCGCCAAGTTTTTCCGAGCTGAGCCGCACGGCGATCGTCGCCACCTTCCGTGGACTCCGCCGCAGATGACGCCCGAGTTCGCTGGCAGACAGGATGATGTGGAGAAGCTTGGCCCGGTCCAGATTGTCGAGATCCAAGCCCGAGTGTTCGATCTCGTCCGCGGATCGCGTGCATTCGTGGATGAAACGGCGCACCGATTCCGTATTCGTGGTGCTCAGGCCTGGTCCTTTCTGAATTTCCTCGTAATGGTCAAGCCGCGTGTAGCACACTGAGATGAAATGTCCCCGGCACAGCGCCTCGCCGTCGAGCGACGCGGCGACCGCCAAGCCACAATCTGTAAAGCTGCACCGATCCGTTTTCGTCATATCGCCAGGCAATCCATCACGAATATCAGGCTTCGGCCCGCCTCGTGTAAGATCCGAGGCAAGTCACTTCCCAATAGTAGCCTTTTGCGGGGGGATGCGGGGCAGCCGCAGACAAAGAATTGCCGCTGATGAATCAATAGGGACGTTCCAAAGACCTCGCCAACTGCGAGTTGACTTCAGCAGCAGTTCATTCTGCGATTGGGCGGGACTTTCCGAATTTTCAGTGACTCGATATTCGAATTTTTCTCACAAATTGCCGCCTTGCAGGCATAGGCGCTCACATTTTTCATAGGCAGTGTCCACCGGCATGTGTTCCCGGCCTGTCAATTCCTCCTGAAGTGTCTGGAAATGGACAAGCTTCAGTCCTTCGGGCTGCGACACCCAGATCGGGTTGCATTGCGCGTTTTCGTTGAGCAGGCAAAGCGTTCTTGCGGATGTGAAAGTTGCCAGTCACGGGGACCTCCTGTTTCGCCCAATGCTGCCTGTCACGAGGCATTGCCGTCAGTGACGCTAAGTCACGTCAAGATGTGCGCAATGACACGCACGCGGCCCGCGGTCCCAGCGATCTTGGAAAATGCGGCGCTATTTCGGCATCCAATTCGGGCCGATCAATTCCCGCAGGGCCTTTCGGGGTCGCCCAGGGCGCGGAATTCGCGAAGCGTTTCACCCAGTCCGGGCCCGCGCCAATCTTCACCCGGTCGGGCGTAAACTCCGGCGAGAGCGTGTTCGCCATCAATGCGAAGCTCGCACCGTCGCGCAGGCGCAGCGCCTTCCAGCATCCGCCCGGCACGGCCACCACGGGCCTTTGCCCGGCGGCGAGGTCGAGGCCGAGCGTTATTTTTTCCGCGCGGCCGTCGGGATGAAAGATGAAATAGTCCACCGGGCCGCCCTCGATGAGGATGTGGGTGTCGTCCGGAACGAGCCAGTGGAGATAGTTAATCGGCCGGTCGCGCGTGAGCATGTAATAGTTCTGGCTCTGCACGGCGAGCGAGCGCCCGTCGACGGTCACCGTCTGCGCCGAGCGGCCGATGATCCCGAGATATCCCGATTCTTTCGGCAAGACTGTGAGGTGAAGAGTTTGAATGATCTCTCGCGCCCGCGCATCTCCCACCGCCTGGGGCGACGCGTGCAGGGCGATCACCCCCGCGATTGCTGCCGTTAGTGCTAGTAGGTATTTCATGCACGCAAGAATAGCAAATGAGGCATACGAAAAACTTTCGAAAACCCATCAAAGCCCGCGCGCGAGGTGCGGAACCTACCAGTGCCAGAAGAATTCAAGCCAGACAGCCTCCGCTTTTCTCCGTGTTCTCTGTGTTAAGAATTTTGCTCTTTCCCGGAGGAAAAACTTAACACAGAGCACACAGAGAAAAGCATGAGACCTTAGTCCCCATCCCTGCCCGCCACACGGGACCGGGATGGGAAGCCAGCGAATCATCCCTGCTGAACGGGTGTACAATGGCGGGCGTTTCAGGACAATAAATTTTATATTTCAGTTTGCTCCGTAGAGCTCGAAACGAGATCGCTCGTTTGAAACGCGGAACACCCAGGAGGATCCATGACGGAAGAAAAAAAGCCTTGAGGGAAATGGAATAAGCCGGCGCGAAATGATGGCGCGCACCGCGTGGGCTGGACTTGGTGCAACCGCGGGTTTGATCGGAGCGGGCGGGCTGGAAAAACTTATGGGTCAAGGGCAGCCGCGCGTGGATGAATCCTCGCCGCGCATCTTCGGCGCTTCGGTCGAGCAGCTTCCTCCGATCGACAGCCGCTATCCGGTAGTGCCCACCTGGAAAACGCAACTGAGGCAGCTCGCGCCGAACGTCTACGCCTACCAGCAGCAAGGCGGGACGGGCCAGCTGAATGCGGGCATCTCGAATGCCGGGCTGTTCGTCGGTGAAAACTCGATGCTGGCCTTTGACGGGCTGGGATATCCGATGCAGACGAAAGCCTTTATCGCCGCGTCGAAAAAAGTCTCGGGGGGAAAAGCCGTTTTCGGAATTGATCAACTCGCATCACCACGGCGATCACGTGGCCGGCAATCAATTCTTTGTTCCCGCGCCGATCATGAGCCATCCCTATTGCCGCGCAGAAGTAGTGAAGGCCGTGCCCAATACGCCCGCCTCCTGGCCGAAGCAGGAAGGCCTCGCCGACGGCACCGAAGCGCGCAAACTCGTTCCGCCAAACGTAACGTTTGAAGACAACCTGGTGTACTACATCGGCGGCAACCGAGTGGAGTTCCGCTTCATCGGGCCCGCGCATACCTGGGGCGACCTGGTGGCCTATTTGCCGCAGCACAAAATTCTGTTCGCGGCGGACCTGGCTTTTTTCCACCTCGTCCCCTACTGCCACAACGCCCATATATCCAAGTGGATCGAATCCATCGACAAGGTAATGAAGTGGGACGTGGACATGATCGTCCCGGGCCACGGACCGGTCGGCGGAAAGAAAGACCTGGCGGAGTCGGGCGAATATTTCCGCTTCCTGAAAACCGAAGTGAAGAAGCGCTACGACGCCAAGATGAGCCCCGGCGCCGCAGCCGCGGACATCAAGATGGGCAAGTACGACAACTGGATGGGCCCGGAGCGGATCGTGATGAACACCGTCCGCCTGTACGACGAATTCAAAGGCACGCTCACGCCGGACATCGATGTGGAAGGCACGAAGCAGGCGATTATGGAGTACAACTCGATCAAGGCCGGCAAGAAAAGTTAGGTTCAAGTAGGACGGGCTTCAGCCTGTCAGGTTTTGGGCCTGGACGCACGCAGCAGTGCGACTGGCTGAAGCCCGTCCTACATGAAAATCAAGTCAAATGCGGCTCGAGGAGCAACTTCAGTTCTGCCACGAAGCTCTCCAATTCCGATATACGCTCCGCAGTCGCCTTCAAGCCGCTGCTTCTTCCACACGAACCAAGTCTTCCCTTTTTCCGTGATGCGGACGGTCAAATTGCCTTCAAGGAGCATGCACGGCTCGCCGAACACGCGGAATCCGCCGTTTGCGATGGGGTCGAGCAGCGCCGCGCAATTCCCTTTCCGGACGCCGACCGCGTTCGCGTAAAGAGGAAACGCGACCAGCACGAATTCATTCGACACCAGCCGCTCCAGAATGCCGATCTGTTGCGGGGTAAATTCGTTCATGGATATACGAGTTTAGATGGTTGGAACGAGCGGCAGGAAGAAAAACCTTTAACACAGAGAACACAAAGGAGCACAGAGGACCACAGAGAAAACATTCAAATCGCGCGTGAGGTTCTTGTAGTCTCAGTATGTATTCTCTGTGTTCTCTGTGCCCTCTGTGTTGAAATCCGAGGTTTTGAATTTCGTCAGGCGACTGCTGGATTGGCCTTGCCGTCGCCGGAGGACGACTTCGCGTCCTGCTCGAGCATTTCGATGAGGTGGCGCAGCGAATCGATCAGTTCCGAGCGCGTGACGTTGCTCTTGCGGAACTGGATGCGCAGCTTGAAGGCCTCGTTCTCCGGGCGGTAATTGAAGATGAAGGGCTGCGGGCGCGGACCGGCGTTTTGCTCTTCCTGGCGTTCGCGGCGGGCTTCGTCGCGCGTCAGGCCGGCCTGCGCGATGCGGTGGATGGCTTCCTCCATTTTGCGTTCGTTCGGCTGGCGCGCGATCTGCAGGAGCAGCGACTTCGAGACGATGCCGCTGTCGATGCACATCTTGCGCAGCGCTTCGGGAATCACGCGCAGCGACATCGTTTCCGTCACCGACGAGCGCGCCTTGGCGATCTTCTTGGCGATATCTTCGTGCGTGTATTCAAACTGCTCGGCGAGGCGCTGCAGGCCGTCGGCTTCTTCAAACGGCGTCAGGTCCTTGCGCTGCAGATTTTCGATGAGCGCGAGTTCCAGCGTTTCGGCGTCGTCGGCGATTTTCTCGATGCACGGAACTTCGCGCAGTCCCGCGGCGCGCGAAGCGTGGTAGCGGCGCTCGCCGGAAATGATGTAATAGCAATCGTCGCGCGGCATAAAGCGCACCAGCAGCGGTTCCAGCACGCCCTTTTCTTTTATGGATTCGGTGAGTTCGCGCAGGTCGCCCAGGAATTTCCGGGGCTGATCGGGGTTGGGCCTGATTTTATCGACCGGAACCATGCGGCCGATGGCCGCGCCGCTGAAACTGGTGAGTTGTTCTACGTAGTGCGCGTCATGCCGCATCTTCAGCGTGACGGGCAATCCCATTCTCTTCGACACGTTGGATAACCTCCAGGGCGAGCTTGCCGTAATCCTTCGCGCCGGGCGATTTGGGCGCGAAGGTCATGATCGTTTCCTTATAGGCTGGGCTCTCCTCCAGGCGCACATTCTTGCCGATGCGCGTCTTGAACAACACGGTGCCGAACACGGAACGAATCTGTTCGTGAGTGTCGCGGGAGATGTTGGTGCGCTTGTCAAACAGCGTGATGAGCACGCCGAGCACCTTGAGCGTCGGGATTGGGCCGCGCGCGAATCCGCTCGTAGGTTTCGAGCAGATCGTCCGTCCCCTCGATCGCGAAGTAGGCCGCCTGAATCGGCACGAGCAGATGCGTCGAGGCCACCATCGCGTTCACGGTGAGGATGCCCAGCGCGGGCGGCGTATCGATGATGATGTAGTCGTAGTCCTTCAGGACCGGCGCGAGCGCGTCCTTCAGCTTGAACGGCGCGTCAAATTGCCCGGAAAGCTGCTGCTCGAGCTTGGCCAGCGCCAGCCGCGAAGGCGCCACGGACAGCATCGGGTTCTTGGTCACCTTGATCACGCTCGCCATTTCGGCGCGGTGATCGCCCAGCACGTCAAACATCGACGCCTGCACGTCGGCCAGATCGAAAAACGTGATGCTGGAATTGGCCTGCGGATCGAGATCGATGAGAAGCGTTCTTTTTTTGCGAAGAGAAATTGCGGCAGCGAGATTAATGGCAGTGGTCGTCTTCCCCACGCCGCCCTTCTGATTGGCAATGGTCAGGATGGCGGTCATAATCCGCCCCGACAGAGTCGGGACATAAATCCTCCCTGGGCGGCAACTTCCCCGCAAGATTGTGACGGATTGCCCCCAGCCCTCAGCGCAAACCCAAATCTACTCGCCCCAGTGGAATGAGTGCAAGCGAAAAAGCGGAAATGACAGTTAGACGCGCCTTCGGCACGCGATCATCTCGAAGCAGGGACCTTTTGGACCACGAGAATCTTTGGCCAAGCCAACGAACCATCGCACGCCCTAGTCGAGTCGCTTCCAGCCCGGGAGGGGATTCTTTGAATATGTTTGCCAATCGACCGGTGGACGGCGACCATTCTCACGAGAAAGAAAGTTTACGAGATTTATAAACCACTGACTGAAGGGGGAGATTACCTCGAATTCGTCGGCCCCGTTTTTGGCAGGCGGGTTTATAATACCCCTATCTAGGACTAATATCCGGTCGACCTGTGCGGGAGCACATTGAATCTCGCCGGTGACCTTGACCACCCTCTTCCATTCTTGACTTAGCCAATCTTCCTGTTTGAGATTTGTTGTGTATGCGAACACCGTCCGGAAGCAACGAAGTGGGCCGGCGACACTGCTTTTTCCGAGTAATGGCTTCCCTTCATCAGCGATTTCTGCATCACTGCCCGCGATGCTGAAGTTACGTTTGAAAGGCCTGAGGGCGCTAACTTTCTGCGCAGCGACATACGCTTTCCGTAATTCGTCTTCTGTCAGCGCGCTCTTGACTTCGATATATGCTAGGAGAGATTCGGCGGGTATCCACAATGGATCATCCGAGAGCATGGCATTGCGGACCTTGTCAAAGATCACGATGTCCATTTCCCCCGACCTTTGATCTAGATAGTCGACAACTTCCCCTCTACAGAGCACTCCATAACCCGAGGGAAGCCTTTTTTGAAGAAACTCTGCGATGCTTTTTGCCCGCCCATCTCCTTTCAGCCCCCTATGGGAAGTATTGCTAGACCTCTGAAATGCAGCGAGGAGGTTTTGTTCTGCCTCTTCTAGCATGCTCTTAACTGACACATTTGGTCGTCGCGCGGCTCGTGACATTGGTATGCTCCGTCCTAAAGAGATTCACATCAAACTCGAATCGTTACCAGTCAGCGCTATTCCTGCTGGTACCAAACGATTAGATCCAGCTTTCTTCGCTGCTCGTGATCCCGTTAAGGTAGGTTGATACCCTCTCTCTACTTTTACAATAGGATTATTTATTATATGTTCAGTAATGCTAAAGGACTATGATTTGCCGGGTGCCCAACCCTTTGTGATCTTCAACGGGTGGGGTTTAGATTCCTGAAAGGACTGGAAGTGATGGAATGAGTGGGAATTCAGGCCCGGAAATCCCCACTCTTGCATAAGACGCAAGGATGGGGCACCCAGCAACGAAATGGGGTAGATTGCAATTCGAAAGTTGGTGGTCAACTTTTCGGGAAGTTGTGAATTAATGTACGGCAATTGTCACGTTAAATGGGGCATTAGGACGTAGCATAACCGGTTTAGCGCCTTTTGCCGAACCGCCTAAAACGCCCATGCCTGTCATTTTCGAATCAGTTTCAGGCTGGGCGTTTGGGAGAATCCCCTTCTCCGTCGGATGGTATTCAATCTGCGACGCGGCTGGAATGGCGAGAATGACTCCATCGCCCGGAACTCCCATTTGTTTTGGCGGCAAATTGCCAAAGCCCAATAGCGTGAATACCAATACTACAAGCATGTACACCCTGAGCTTCCGCGAGAAGATGCCACAGTCGTCGGTAGGGGGCTCGCAATTCAAAGAAAGAATCTGGTCCGATTCCTTGACCCATTCGATTTTTCGAACGATTTCTAGAGCTACCAATCCCGCTGCAACAAGAATAGCGATTCTCCATCGAGGATCTTCGACGTCAATAAGGGGATAAAGAAGGGCTAGTTCTATTCCTACCCAGGCTAAAAGTTGTTCAGTGCCCATAAGCTAAAATTCTCCCACTTAAGTAATTCTACTATTAGATTGAGCCCTAGCCAACATCTGGATTGCCTTGGAGTTTTTGGTGATAGGGGTGGGCCGCCCCCTCCGTGTTTTTCCGGAGGGGCAGAGGGTTTGGTTCTCTCACTTGAGGGATCGGTCTGTCACTTATTATCAATTACTCGGCCTTATCGGAATCGGAGGCTTTTCGTTCAGGAAGCGCTGGCGGAAACTCAGTTCATCCGAGATGGTGTAGATGGTTTCGGTCATGATGCCATCTTTTACCAGCTTGAATGTCAGGTGCGCGTCCCAGGGTTTCGTATAGGCCTTTGGGTCTTCAAACGTGAAGTTGAAAACCAGGGTTTCCGGGTCGACTCGCCGGATGTGCTCGATCGATGTGGAGATCTTCCGTGTGCGGGTGGCCGACGGGATCGAGCCACGAGGCATCCTTGAAACTCACCGAATCCACCACCAGCGTGTCTCCCTCCCACTTGCCGACGGCTTCGCCGAACCACGAGATGTCCGGAACCTCCGAATGCGGCTTGTTCAGGGCAATCTGCCGCCAGGATTTGTTGTATTCCCAGAGTTGATAGACGGCGTCCGGGGTTTGCACGATTTTGAATCGCATCGGATGAATCGAGGCGCGCGGATAGCCGTCCGGATCGGCATACTTCAATGCCGGGTCGGTTGTGTTTGCAAAGGTTTGGCCCTTTCCAAAGGCCGGACGCTCGGCCTTCATTTTGGCAAGGCCCCAGGGCGTGTACGGGATGTCGCCCTCGGCTCCGGGCTTCTCGCCCGACGGGTCGGAAGGGCTCAAAGACTGGAGCGCCTTGCCTTGCCAGATGCCGGATAGGTCGGGCGGCTGGGGAGTTGGCTTTGCGGCGTTCTTCGCGGTGCAGCCGGAGATTATTCCGACCAAACCGAGCAATCCCACCGCTGAGCAGCAGAATCGAAGAAAGATTCCTCGGTCGCCGCGGCGACATCGGAATGACAAAAATTGAAGTGATCGATTTCGCATTTTCAATCGCTCCCTGCAACGCTGCAGAACGAATCTCATTGATGGCCAAGCCAACAAATTTGGATTGGCCCTCACGGACTGAACAGGCTGCGGAATAACTCCAAAAGTGTCATTCCGAGGGCGCGGTTTGCCCGAGGAATCTGCTTTTTATTGTGATTAGCGAAAAAGCAGATCCCTCGCTGCGCTCGGGATGACAAAATGTACTTTTTTCCGCAGACACTGAAAAGTCCTTGTGGCAACTTCATTCCAAACAGGCCAGCGGCTAAAGCCGTATAGTTTTTTCATACCCTACGGCACGGCTGAAGCCGTGCCCTACAAGGATTTTTCCGTTGCCGCGCCGGGTGCCCCATCCTTGCGGATTTTGCAAGGGTGGGGATTTTCGGCCCATGCCCATCCACCACTGCCGGCGTAGTTGAATTTAAACCCGCACCCTTTGAAATTCGCAAAGGGTGCGGCACCCGCCGCGAACCGCACAGATTATTTTTGAGCGGGCTCGGGATGCTCTCCCAGTTCCTTGCCGTCGGCCTTGATCAGCCTGATGAAGCGGCCCACGTTCGTGCCCCTCTGCGAAGGGTTGAACGTCACCTTGATGACGTCTCCCGGCTCGACGCTCTTCCGGTTCCAGCCGCGGCTCACCAGAACCGGCGGCGAGCTGGCCTCGAGGAGCCAGTGCTTCACATTGCCCTTTTCATCCTTGGCGTCGAAGCTGATCTCGACGTGAGGATTAGTCCACAAAAATTCCGTCACCGTCGCGTCTACCGTGATTTCTTTTGACATGTCATATAACGACGCGCCTCCATGGTGCGCAAACAGCGGAACAGCCGCCAGCAGCGCGGCAAGGGCGAGCAGCTTGCCTTTCATGGGCAACCTCCAGTCGTTTGCTTCAACGACGTCCAATTCAATGCGTCGGCAAATTCACAGCGAATCTATTGCGCTTGGGTTTTTGGTTGAGAGCGCGCCGCTGAACTTGATTGGGGCGCGTCTCTGTAAACGCATCATGCTTCCGACGGGCCGTCACGTTCAATGTATTTTTTCAAGCGCAGCGGAGTAGGACAGGCTTCCAGCCTGTCTTCTTTGAATGTCGCCGCTAAACGAAATTCAAAACCAGACAGGCTGAAGCCCGTCCTACTGAATTCCAAGCGCCGCGTGTTATTCTCTCCACGAAAAAGATGAGTGCTGTCGAGCCAGTGCCTCCTCCCACACCAAAAGAAAGCCTTGCTGACGCGCCCTCTTCTACCCATCACAGCGAGGAGAAGATCGGCGCCTCCGCGCTGCACAAAGCAGGCGTGCGCCTCATTCCGCTCATCGCCATCGCCTATGGCGTCGCGTACACGGATCGCGTGAACATCAGCTTTGCCGCGCTGCAGATGAATCGCGATTTGCACTTCAGCGCATCGGCCTATGGACTGGGCGCGGGGCTTTTCTTTCTGAGCTACGCGGCGTGCGAAATTCCCTCGAATTTGCTGCTCTACCGGTTCGGCGCGAGCCGCTGGATCGCGCGCATCATGATCACCTGGGGCCTCCTGGCGATGGGCATGATGTTCGTGAAGACGCCGCTGGAATTTTACGCCGTGCGGTTTCTCCTGGGCATGGCCGAAGCGGGCTTCTTCCCCGGAGTGGTCTACTACCTCACCCAGTGGTTTCCGGCCAATGTGCGCGCGCGGACCGTCAGCCGCTTCTACGTGGCGCTGCCTCTCAGCTCCGTCTTCATGGGCGGACTTGCGGGCGCATTGCTGAATCTCCAGGGGCGCCTCGGGCTCGCCGGCTGGCAGTGGCTGTTTCTCGCGGAGGGTTTTCCTGCCGTGATTCTCAGCGCCGTTTTCCTCCTCTATTTGCCGAATACGCCGGCCGAAGCCAAGTGGCTCACCGCCGCGGAACGCGACTGGTTGGTCGATCAGTTGCGCGCGGACAACAGCGCGATCGGCGAGCGGCACAGCGAAGGCGCATTGCGCGCCATCTTGAATCCGCGCGTGTGGCAGCTCGGCCTGTTCCTCCTCTGCATCTACATTGGCTTCTATGCATTCTCGTTTTCGGCGCCGGTGCTGATACAGCAGGCCACCGGCCTTGGCAATACGAACGTTGGATTCGCGGTTGCGATCATGGGCGTCCTGGGCGCGCTCGGCCTGGTGCTCAACGGACATCACTCGGACCGCGCGAACGAACGCTTCCTTCATCTCATCGTCCCTTGCGTCCTGATCGGCGCGGCGTTTGTGGTGGGCGGGCTTACTGTCGCGCCCATTTTTGCGCTTTCGGCCTACGCAATCATCTTCATCGCGTTTAATGCGACGGCAGGACCGGCGTGGGCCATCGCTTCCAGCTTTCTTACGGGCAGATCCGCGGCCGCGGGCATTGCCACTGCGAATACGATCGCCATTGTAGGAGGATTTGTGGGACCCTACTGGATGGGCCAGGCAAAGGATTTTACGGGAAATTATCAGACCGGGATGCTGACGCTGGCCATTCCGGCCTTTGCCGGCGCAGCCATTCTGCTTTTCATGCGCCGCAAGTAGGACGGGCTTCAGCCTGTCTTCTTTTGACTTCTGCCAATTTAACGAAAGTCAAAACCAGACAGGCTGAAGCCCGTCCTACCGCGACCAAGCGGGGATTCATGCCAGAAAAAAAAGTAGACCTCTACAACACTTCCTACGGAAACAGCGAAGTCGATGTGTATTCCGAAGTCCGTCATGAAACCTACGGCCTCGATCTCGGCCAGACGAGTTGGGTCAGCGAGAGGGAGCTGGCGGAAATCCCGCCACTTCTGCAGATCCATGCTGCGAGCAACGTGCTCGAAATCGGCTGCGGCGCCGGCGGCTGCGCTTTGCACTTCGGCGCGACGGTGGGCTGCCGGGTCACGGGAATTGATGTCAACGCAAACGGCATCCGCGCCGCGGAACACTCCGCCCACGCCCAGCAGCTCGCTACCCGCGTCCATTTCATCCAACACGACGCCGGCGTGAGGCTTCCCTTCCCTCACGATACATTTGACGCGGTGTTTTGCAATGACGCGATTTGCCACATTCCCGACCGGCTGCACCTGCTGCGCGAATCCCGGCGCGTGCTGAAACCAGGCGGCCGCCTGCTCTTCAGCGACGCGCTGATCGTGAACGGTCCCCTGACCAACGAAGAAATCGCCGCGCGCAGTTCGATCGGCTATTACATTTTCATGCCGCGAGGAGAAAATGAAAGGCTGATCCAGGACGCGGGCCTCACATTCTTGCAGGCGCATGACTCAACGCAACAGGCAGCCGCCGTTTCGCAACGCTGGCGCGATGCGCGCGCGCGACGAAAGGACGCGTTGCAAAAGATAGAAGGCGAGACGAACTTCGAGGGGCTTCAGCGGTTTCTGGGATGCGTGCACTCCCTGACGTCTGAAAACCGCCTGGCGCGTTTTATTTATGTCGCGGCAAAGTAGGACGGGCTTCAACCTGTCAGGTTTTGTTTTTGATTAAGTAGGCAGAATTCAAAACCAGACAGGCTGAAGCCCGTCCTACCACTACATCTTATACCGCCCTAGGTCCTCGTCGGAAAGGCCTTCCAGCCACTTGCGGAGTTCTTCGCTCGTGGATTTTTCGGAGATGGCGTTGGAAATTTTTGAGCTTTTCAGGACTTCGTCTTCCACAAAAATGGGGCAATCGACGCGCAGGGCCAGAGCCAGCGCGTCGCTCGGGCGCGAATCGATGGAAAAAATCTCGCCGTTGCGCTCCACCCAGATCAGCGCGTAGAACGTGTCGTCCTTCAGATCGTTCACCACAACTTTTTGCACGCGCACATCGAGGCCCAGGAACACGTTGCGCAAAAGATCGTGCGTCATCGGGCGCGGCGTTTGCACTTTTTCAATTTCTAGAGCGATGGCGTTGGCTTCGTAGATTCCCACCCAGATCGGCAGAACGGCGGTGCCCTGCGCATCCTTGAGCACCACAATAGGCATGTTCGTAACGGGGTCCATCATTAGTCCGCGGATTTTCATCTCGACTTCCATGGAATCCTCCCCGGACATCGACGCTGCCTTAGCGCTAGCGGCCCACGGAAAAAACGCCGACCCTTTTTGTCATTCCGAGCGGAGCGAGGAATCTCTCATTCTTTTTTCGGCCTGAAACCGAGGAGAGATTCCTCGCTTCGCTCGGAATGACAAAATAATCTGCTTTTTCCGCAAACTTTTTGTCCGCCCCACAATCAAATTACATGCTCACCGATCAAGCAGTTGGGGCTGGCGCTCGAAACTCGCACTGGAAGATATTCTCCCAGAAGGTTCTCCCGCGGCGAAGTGAAATTTAAAATGCGGTTGCTCGAACTGCGACCCGACCACTGGCCCGGGCGCCGCGAACCGCCGTCCACCAGCACTTCAAATGTTTCCCCGACGAGCGCCTCGTTGCGAGCGCGCTGAATTTCGCGCTGGCGATCCATCACGAGCGCGAGGCGGCGGCCCTTTTCTTCCTCGGGAATGGCGTCGGCCATGTGTTGCGCCGTCGTGTTCGGCCGAGGCGAATACTGAAATGCGAAAACTCCGTCGTATTGCGCGGCATCGAGCAATGTAAGCGTTTCTTCAAGATCCTCTTCGGTCTCGCCGGGAAAGCCCACGATGATGTCCGACGTCACGCTGATCGGCCGGCGCGCTTCGCGAATCATGGCGATCTTTTCCAGATATTCCTCGCGCGAGTAGGTGCGCAGCATCTCCCGCAGGATGCGCGTCGATCCCGACTGCACGGGCAGGTGAACGTGGTCGCACAGTTCCGGAACGGCATCGATCGCCTCGACAATGTCCCGGCCGAAATCGCGCGGGTGCGAAGTCGTAAACCGCACGCGCCGGATTCCCTTCACCGCCGCAACGGCCACCAGAAGTTCCGCGAAAGTCATTCGCCTGGCCGACGGGTCCGCATACGAATTCACCGTCTGCCCGAGGAGCTGGATTTCCGAATATCCGGCATCGGCCAGCCTGCGCATTTCTTCCAGGACGGACGCGCTCGCGCGGCTGCGCTCCGGCCCGCGCGTGAAAGGCACGACGCAATAGGAGCACGCCTTGTCGCAGCCCTCGATGATCGTCAGGTACGCGCGAAACGGATTGTCGCGCCGCGTGATTTCCGTTTCAAACGTCGCGTCGGTGTCCTTGTCCAGTCCCATGACGCGGCGATTTCCCGATTCCAGTTCCGCAATCAGATCAGGCAGCTTGCTGTAACTCGCCGAGCCGCACACCAGGCGCACCCAGGGAGAGCGCTCGAAGATTTCCTCGCCCTCTTGCTGCGCGACGCAGCCCAGAACGCCGATAATTTTTTCCTCGCCGGCATATTTCCGGTATGCCCCAAGGCGCGAAAATATTTTCTGGGCGGCTTTTTCGCGGATGCTGCAGGTGTTGTAGAGAACCAGCCTGGCCGCGTCGACCGTTTCCACTTGCTGGTATCCGCGGCCGAGAAGAACTCCCGCCACTTTCTCGGAATCGTGAACGTTCATCTGGCAGCCGAACGTTTCGAGGTAGAAGGTTTTATCTCCTGCCGCGCCGAGGGAAAGCGCAGCTGCGCCTTCGGTCAAACCAGCGTTGGCGCCGGCCAGTGTCTCCAGACGAATATCGAATTGCTGCGCCATCAGCCGCGGGTAAATGATATCACACCCATTTCCGAGCCATGGAAAAGCCCACCCGCCGTGCTCCAAACTCGCGCATTCGTAGAATACAGAAAAAACCTGAGTGACAACGCCGCACCCCCGCCGCATGATCGCTTCTGAGGCCGCCATGGGCCCGATGTTTTATTGATTTGCCGCCCGCCGGGTTGAAGCATTCCCTGCTTCCCACGCCTCGCGCGGCGGCCCAAAATACATCGTAACACGATGTGTTATACTCACCGGGCACATTCAAGAACATTTGTGTCTGTAATTGTTTGACCGTGTTTTGAGCGTGTGCTAGGTTGCCCGTAGGGCCATCGACCAGCCCTCTGAGGGGGGAGACCATTCCGTTATCCGCGTTTTTGTTGTACGTCGGCCAACTTAACACGCTCATCGAGCAGACCGGCTGGGTTGCCCGCGTCGTTCTGGCGATGCTCCTGGCCTTTTCTCTTTTTTCCTGGGCGCTGATCTTTCAAAAATTGGGTATGTTCTCCCGCATCAACCGCCAGACCGCTCTATTTCTTCGCATCTTTCGCGCCAATAGAACTCTTCCCGACCCAAGGCAAATGGGCGGCGGCGGTTCTCCGCTGGAATCCGTTTACAGCGCCGGGTACCGCGAGATCGAAAGCCAGGTCCGCAGCGGCAAACCCGTCCTCCGGCAAGATCACAAGCCTGAATGCCGTTACGGTGAGCATGCAACTGGCCGCCGGCGAGGAAGTCCGCAAGGTGGAAAGCTACATGCCCTGGCTGGCCACGACGGGATCCGTCACTCCTTTCATCGGACTGTTCGGCACCGTGTGGGGCGTCATGGACGCCTTCACTGGCCTGGGCACCGCCGGAGCCGCGAGCCTTCGCGCGGTGGCCCCCGGCATCGCAGAGGCGTTGATCACGACCGCGGCCGGACTCTTCACCGCCGTTCCCGCCGTGATCGCCTACAACCACTTTTTGCATGACATCCGGGATCTCAGCTCGCGCATGGACAGTTTCGCCCTGGAAGTCACGGCGGTCGTGGAAAAAATGTATCCGGGTCAGCGAGGTTGAAACAACGACAAGGATGAAGCACAAGCGAAATGCTTTAACACAGAGGACACAGAGGGGAAAAGATGAGAAAACAATCCGATCTTAACTCTGTGTTCTCGGTTTTCTCAGTGTCCTATGTGTTAAAGCATTTCTCTTCCTTTGAAAGTAATCGAAGATGCCACAACTAGCTCGCCAAACCGGAACTTCCCTTTCGGAAATCAACATCGTCCCCTTCGTGGACGTCATGCTAGTCCTGCTCGTGATTTTCATGATTACGGCGCCGATCCTGCAGTCCGGCATCGAAGTGGACGTCCCGAAGACCAAGACCGTCAAAGAAATCTCCGAATCGCGCGTGGTCGTTTCCATCGACCGCGCCCAGCGCATCTATATCGGCGACGATCCTGTCAATATCCATGAACTGGGCGACAAGGTTCACGCGCCAGTTGCACAATCCGCAAGGCGACGCCGTCTATCTGCGCTGCGACAAGACCGTCCCGTTCGGCTCGTTCGCCCTCGTGATGGACACTTTGCGCCAATCCGGCATCCAAAATATCAGCGTCGTGACGGAGCCGCTCGACGAAACTCCTCACTGAACCCTATGTCTTACGCCCCACCACATCCCGGCGCCGATAGCCTGAAGAAGCCCTTCTTCTGGTCAGTCGTATTTCACGGCCTGCTCTTCGGTTCGCTGACCGTGTCCACCATCTACTCGCATCGCGGCGACATGTGGGGCAGCGCCGGAGGCGGCGAAGGCTCGGTTTCCGTGGGCTTGGTCGCCAAGGCTCCCGGGAATCATGCTGCCACGCCCCGAGGCCGTAACGCAGAGCCAGACCGTGGATACCAGCAAAGGCCTCTACAAGTCCGAGCCCCCGAAACCTAAGCCCAAGGAAATCGAGCCGGACGTAAAAAAGATTCCGGAATTTACAAAGGAAAAGACCCCGCATTACGTCACGCGCCCCTCCAAGGTTTTCGAGGACAAGACTCCGCCGCCGACGAACGCGGTCCCGTACGGCCAGGGCGGATCACCGGCGCTGCCCTACTCCAACTCCTTTGCGATGAATAGCACCCAACGCAAGGAGGCTTGGGATTCAGCGGCTCCGGGGGCGGCGATTTCGCCGGACGTTTCCCTTCTTACGTGGACGCGGTGCGAAACCGGGTCAGCAGCAATTGGCTGCAGTCCACCGTGGATCCGACCGTGCGCTGGGCGCCGAGAGCTAATTTTACGTTTCAGGTCTTGAGGGATGGAACGGTCACCAACGTTCAAATGATCGCAATCCAGTGGCAACCGTTCGGTCGATAATTCGGCGTTGCGCGCAATTCTGAGTTCGAGCCCGGTGTCGCCGCTCCCTTCAAATTATTCGGGAAACAGCGTGACCGTCGAGTTCTGTTTCGATTTTCGCCGTTAGACTTTATGCGATTCATTGAAGTGATGAAAAGTTCACTGCAAGGCCGGAGAAGAAATATCATGATGCAGCCGCTTCGCAAACGTTTGGCAAGATTGCTCCCCTGTCTGAATCCATATCTCTGTTTATCAGTGTTCATCTGTGGATTCATTTGCATTTTCGGCGCGACGCAGATGAGCGCGCAGGACTGGTTTAAAACCGGCACAGGACTCGGCGTTTCGAAGGCACGCGTCGCCGTGGCGGATTTTGCCGCCAAGGACACTCCCTCTCAACCCCTGGCAACCCTGTTCAGCGACGTGGTGCGAACGGACCTGGATTTCAGCGGCATCCTCGAACTCGTGAGCAAGAGCTACAACCCGCTGCAGACCCCCGCGACTCCGGCCGAAGTCGACTACAAAGGCTGGTCCCAGGCGCCGGCCTCGGCGCAACTTCTCGCTTTCGGAAGTTTCACCGTCAACGGCAACAACGTCGAAATTCAGGCCTGGCTGAACGATGTGCGCGACTCTTCCCTGCCCCCGGTGATCGGAAAAGTGTATCGTGGAGAGGCCACCGAATCGCAGGTCCGCATCTTCGCGCACCAGTTTGCCGATGAAATCATCGGCAAACTTTCCGGCGGCCTCCCGGGAATCGCCAGCACGCAGATCGCGTTCGTCAGCAATCGCAGCGGCAACAAGGAAATCTGGGCCATGGATTACGACGGCGAAAACCAGCATGAGCTTACGCAGCTCCATACCATCTCCCTCACCCCTCGCTGGTCTCCCGACGCATCGCGCATCGCCTTTACGTGTTACGCTCAGCCGGGCAGCAGCAGCGTCTTGACGGCGCAGATCTGCGTGTACTCGACCCTGACCAGCAAGCTGATTTCCTGGCCGCGCTTCAAGGGCACGAATTCCTCGCCCTCCTGGTCGCCCGACGGTTCGCAGCTCATGTTCATGTCCAGCATGCTTGGAAATCCGGAGCTATTTATCATCGGACGCATCAGGCCAGCGCCCGAAACGCCTGACCTATTCGAACGGGGCGAATACTTCCCCGTCCTGGAATCCGAAGACCGGCCAGCAGGTTGCCTTTGTCAGCGACCGCGGCGGCATCCCGCAGCTCTACACGATGAATTCGGACGGCATCGAGCCAGGCCAAAGTCGAATCTGCCCGACATGGGCTACGTCATTGATCCGGCATGGTCTCCCAACGGCCAGTTGCTGGCTTTCAGCTGGCGGCGCCCGAACGGAAACTATGATCTCTATGTCATGGAAATTGTCACCCGCCAGCTCGTGGAATTGACGCGCGACGCGGGCAGCAACGAGCGCCCCAGTTGGGCTCCCGACGGGCGCCATCTTGTTTTCGAATCCACGCGGACGGGAACGCGGCAAATTTGGTCCATGCTCGCTGACGGAACCCAAGCCCGCCAGCTAACCAAACAGGGGCAGAACGAATCTCCAAACTGGTCGCCCAAATGAGGCGCGGACAGTCAAAGATAGCAGAGGGGAATGGCCAGATGTCGGACGGCCGAATTTCGTAATTGCACTCACGACCGAAGCTCACGTAAATTGTCAAAGGAGGAAGAAGAAGACAGATGCGGACACGTACGCACGCCAGGATTCTATTTGGTACCCTGCTTGCGATCCTCGCTCTGAGCGCGGCATGCAAGAAGCCTGCGCCCCAAGCGCCACCTCCACCCCCACCCCCACCAGCGGCGCCACCGGCCAGGCCGACGGCTAACCTGCAGGCGTCTCCAACAACCATTCAGAGAGGCGAGGCGGTCACCTTGACCTGGTCGTCGACCAACGCGACCTCGCTGAGCCTGTCGCCCGGAATCGGCAACGTTTCCGCGGAAGGCACTCAGCGCGTGACCCCGCAAGATTCCATCACTTACACACTGACTGCCACCGGGCCGGGCGGTTCCGCCGATGCCAATGTGCACATTACAGTCAGTGCACCTCCTCCGCCGCCAAGGGCCGCTGAGCCTACGCTGCAGGAGCTATTTAATCGGGAAGTGAAGGACGCTTTCTTCGATTACGACAAAGCGGATGTGCGCCCTGACGCTCGCGACGCCCTCTCGCAGACCGCTCAGTTCCTGCGCTCCTATCCGCAACTCAAGGTTGTCATTGAAGGCCATTGCGACGAACGCGGGTTCCACGGAGTACAATCTGGCACTTGGGGACCGCCGGGCCGCAGCGGCAAAACAATTCCTGACTTCGCTGGGAATCTCGGCGGACCGGATGGAAACGGTCAGCTACGGCAAGGAACGCCCCTTCTGTTCCGCTTCCACGGAAGAGTGCTACCAGCAGAATCGCCGGGCGCACATCATCATGGGGAAGTAGCCGGAATCAACCTCTGGGGTTCCCGAGTCCGCACAGTGCGGGTCGGGAGCCCCGGAGAATCTCTAAGGAGCGAACGAGGAGTCATCCCCTCGGAGGAGGTACACCTTGCGTATACGATGGATTTTATTTTTCGGGGCCGCGATGCTCGCCGGAGCGCTCGGCGGCACCTTGTTTGGACCAGCGCCGGCTGGCGCCGTCGCACGCGAGATTATCGAACTTCAGACCGGCGTGACCCAGCTGATTCAGGGCCAGCAGAATATGCAGACGGAGATCACGCAAAATGCCGCGGTGCAGCGCACCCTCATTGAGCAATCGCTGGACGCCGTGAACAAACTCAATACCTCCATGGCCGCGGTCCAGAAAACCACGCAGGACTTCTCGGCGGCTTCCGGCGCGCGCCTCGACACCATGGGCACGCAGGTGCAAGGCCTTTCCGACAACGTGGGCGACCTGCAGGCTCGCATGGGCAAGCTCGATCAAAAGCTTACGGACATCCAGAACACGCTGCAAAACGTGGATTCGAAATTGGCCTCTCCAGCGCCAGGACCCGGGCCCGCGCCACTGGCGGGTCCGCCGCCGGCGATGAATTCTCCGAGCGGGACAATGCCCACGATTCCGCCAGGAGGGCCTCGCCGCATCCGCCGGTCCGCCGGCCTCCGCGGATGTGCTTTATTCGAACGCGTTGCGGGACATCAACGGCAAACACTACGACCTCGCCACGCAGGAATTTCAGGACTACATGAAATATTATGGCGACACGGACCTGGCTTCCAACGCGCAATTCTATCTCGGCGAAATCGCCTTCATGCAGAACCAGTTTCAGTCCGCGCTCGACGCGTACAACCGAGTCATTGAAAATTATCCGAAGAGCTTCAAGACGGCTTCCGCCCGCATGCGCAAAGGTTTCTGCCTGGCCGAATTGGGCCAGAAGGCCTCCGCCGTTCGCGAGTTGCGCGCCGTAGTTCGCCTGTACCCGGGCACGGACGAAGCCAAGCGCTCCGCAGCGAAGCTGAAAGAAATGGGCGCCACCGCGGGATAGTGAGCGCGTGATTCGTCACTCGTGATCCGTGACTCGTGACCCGATGGTCTGCGGTTTTTCTCTGTATTCCTCTGCCTTTCTCCGTGTTCTCTGTGTTAAGTTTTTTCCTGCAATCTCATTGAATGCCGCCCGGTCATTGCAGGATCCCTGCGCTTTCAATTTCCGCAGCCCAAAATTTGCGCGCCGCACACTGCCGTGTTATCTTCCTCAGTTAATTGGAGAAAAACATATGTCCGTCAACAAAGTGATTTTGGTGGGGCGTTTGGGCAAAGATCCGGAGACTCGATACACGAGCGGAGGGCAGGCCGTTTGTAATTTCTCACTCGCCACCGATGAAACGTTCAAGGACAAAAGCGGGGAGCGGCAAAAGCGCACCGAGTGGCACAGGATTGTCATCTGGGCAAAACAGGCCGAGATTGCCCAGCAATACCTGAAGAAGGGCGCGCAGATTTATCTGGAGGGCCGCATTCAGTCGCGCGAATGGACGGACAAGGAAAATCAGAAGCGCACCAGTTACGAAATCGTAGCCACGAACTTTCGCATGCTCGGCTCAAAATCGGACTCTGGCGCGGATCGGGCTACCGCAGCAACTCCGCGGCCGCAGGCTCGGCGGACTTTGACGCCGGACCTTCCGCCCCGTCGGAACACGAGCAGTCAGGCCCCGAAGTGACCGACGAGGATATTCCGTTCTAGTAGGACAGGCTTCCAGCCTGTCGCTTTTGACTTGAGTCTCGATTCCAATCGAAAGCCAGACAGGCTGAAGCCCGTCCTACTCGTATCCGCAGACGCCTCGATCGGATCGAGTTGCGCGGCTTTATGCGCGGGATAGTACCCGAAGAAGATTCCCACCGCGGCCGAAAAAATCACCGCGGCGATGATCGCCTTGCCGGAAATGAGCGTCGGCCACGACAGCAAATTGCTGATCAGCGCCGAGCCCACCAGTCCAAAAATAATTCCGATAAACCCGCCCATCATGCTGAGCGTCACCGCTTCCACCAGGAATTGGCGGCGCACGTCGTCTTCGGTGGCGCCCACGGCCATGCGAACTCCGATCTCCCGCGTCCGCTCCGTGACCGAGACCAGCATGATGTTCATGATCCCGATCCCGCCGACCAGCAAGGAGACCGAGGCGATCCCTCCAAGCAGCAGCGTCATGACGGATTGCGTTTGGTCCGCCAGATCCTCGATGTCCGCCTGCGTGCGGATCAAAAAGTCGTCGTCGGTGCCGGCCCGCAGGCGGTGCCGCTCGCGCAGCAAACTCGTAATCGGAGCGACAGCCGCAATCGACGCCGGCTGGGAAACCGCGGAAGCGTTGATGGTCTGCAGCCAGGTGATGCCCTGGATCTTGCGTTGCACGGTGGTGTACGGCGCGAAGATGATGTCGTCCTGATCCTGCCCCACGGTGCTCTGCCCCTTCGAGGCGAGCACGCCATCGACGCGGAACGGCAAATTTCCGATGCGTATGGTTTTCCCGATCGGATCCTCGTCCAGAAATAATATTTTCTCGACCGTGGTTCCGAGCACGCACACATTCGCGGCGAGATCGACTTCCTCGTCGCTGAAAACCGAGCCCGATTGCACGGGCCACGTCCGGATATCGAAATAGTTCGGAGTCGTGCCGGTCACCCTCGTGTTCCAATTTTGATTTCCGTACACGACCTGCTGGTTGCTCGACAAGGACGGCGCGGCCTGCTTAATAAGCGGGATCTCCTTCAGAATCGCGTTCATATCATCGATCGTGAGCGTCTTCACCCCGCCGTATCCCTGCCGCACGCCTCCCGCGCGGTTGCTTCCCGCCGCGATGAACACCGCGTTGGTTCCCATGGCCGCAATGCCCTGCTGGACCAGGTAGTTCGCTCCCTGGCCGATGCTCACCACGGCGATCACCGCGCCGACGCCGATGATGATGCCCAGCATCGTCAGCGCCGACCGCATCTTATTCCTGGCCAGCGCGCGAAGCGCCAGCCGGAATGTATTCATGAAGTCCATCGAAAATCTCCCAATCCGTACGCGCTTTCATAACGCAGTCAGTGCCTTCAGCGTTGGCGCTATGCAAAGTCCGCTTTGTCCGCCGCCAGCTTTTCCTGGCGGGCGTTGTCTTCCGCATCTTCGGCAGCCTGCTCCTCCGGCGTGGGAAGCGTCAAGAGAACTTCGCGGGCCACGGAGCGGTCGCGAACGATGTTGTCCCGGCGCAAGTTTGCCGTCCCGAAACTCCAGTGTCCGTTTGGAATATTGCGCGATGTCCGGCTCGTGCGTCACCAGCACGATGGTCAGGCCTTGTTCATTATTCAGCGTTTGCAGGATGTCCATGATTTCCACCGACGTCCGGCTATCCAGGTTCCCGGTAGGCTCGTCGGCAAGCAAAATCGACGGCCGGTTGACCAAACCCCGCGCAATCGCCACGCGCTGCTGCTGCCCGCCGGAAAGTTGGGACGGGTGATGCCCAGCGCGGTCGGCGAGGCCCACTCGAGTCAGCGACTCCATGGCGCGCTTGGCTGCGCTCTTCGGGCGCGATTCCCGCATACACGGTCGGCAATTCCACATTTTCAAGCGCCGACGTGCGCGACAGCAGATTGAATTGCTGGAACACGAATCCCAATTTCCGGTTCCGGATCCGGGCCAGCTCGTTTTTCGACATCTGCGAAACATCGACGCCGTCGAGGTAATAGTGCCCTTTCGTGGGCCGGTCCAGGCATCCCAGGATATTCATGATGGTGGACTTGCCGGACCCGGACGGCCCCATGACGGCGACGAATTCGCCCTCATACACTTCAAGCGAAACCCCGCGCAATGCCTGAACTTGAATCTCGCCCTAAATCGTATGTTTTGAAAACGTTCTCAAGCCGGATGACCGGCTTGGCATTGGCGCTCGCCTGGACTTGGCTCCGCCGCGGGTGTCGTTTGTTCTGTCACGTTGTTGGAAATGGCTCAAATCGAATTAAAACCTGCGCGGACTCCCGGAGGTCCGCCGCCCGCCAAGTGGACTGGGGGCGTAGTCTTGCGACGGCAGTCGCGCGTGGCCTGGCCGATGACCAGATCGTCCCCCAGCTTCAGGTTTCCGTTTAACATCGCCGTAAACGTAAAATCGGTTACGCCAAGCCGCACTTGAACCGGCTCGAGAGTCTTGTCAGGCAGCAACTTCCAGACAATTCCAGATATCCGTCGCGCTGGCTGTTCGCGCCACCGCCGTTTCCGCCACCACCCGGCCTGCGGTTGCCGCCTCCACCGCCGCCACCGCCCTGGCCTTGTCCGCCACCGCCCCCCGGCCTTTTACCGGGAGCGTTGGCACCCGGTGCCGCTGCTGTATCGCCGGTCGCGCTCGCAGCACCACTGGCCGCACCAGCCGTCCCGGTCGCGCCAGGCGCGCCGGTGGCGGACCCGCCACCTGCAGACGCGATGCGTCCCGCAGTCGTGGCGCGCGTACTGTCATCAATGTTGTACTTGGCATAGAGCGCTTTGCGCTGGCTGTCGGACAATGTCCGGCTTAAACCGCAGCGCCCCGTTGGGTATTTTCACAACATTTTGGCCGTCGCCACGGGAATGGAGGCGTACGCGGTCATCCCCGGAAATAGCCGCAAGTCGGGATTATCGAACGCGATGGTGGTGTTATAGGTTACGACGTTTTGAACCGTCGTGGCGTTCATGCGCTGCTGATCGACGCGTCCGTTGAATACTTCCCGCGGAAATGTGTCCACGCGGAAAGTCGCCGGCGCGCCGATTCGAATGCGGCCGACGTCCGCCTCGTCCGTGGTCGTATAGACCAGCATGTGAGTCAGGTCCTGCCCGACGCTGAACAAATTTGGTGCTTGCAGGCTGGCCGCCACCGGCTGGCCGAGTGTGACCGTGCGATTGATGATCGTGCCGTCGATGGGCGCTCGAATCGTGCAATAACTCAACTGCAATTTGGCGGAATCCACCGAAGCCTTCTGCATGAGCACCTGGGCCTTGGCCTGGTCCCGCTGCGCCGTTACCGACGCCAGTTGCGTTTCGGACTGCTTCTCCTGCGCTATGGTGGCATTCTCAGCAGGCGACGGCTTCGTCGTAGGCGGCCTGGGCATCGTCATTCTGCTGCGCGGAAAGAACACCCTGGTCTGCCAGCATCTTCGTACGTTTCTGCTGGGTGCCCATATCAATGGTTGTTGCATGCGCTTTGGCGATGTTGGCTTTCATCGTCGCCACATTGGCCTGGGCGGTCCCGATCTGCGCTTCCAGATTGGCTACGTTCGCCGTGGCATTCTGGTAGCTCGCCTGGGCCTGCGCCAGCGTTGCCTCGAACGGGGTGGGATCAATCTTCGCCAGGACGTCGCCTTTCTTCACTTTCGAATTAAAGTCGACGTTGATTTGCAACGATGTTGCCAGAGACGACAGAGCCGACCGGTACGGTGTTATACGGGTTAATCGTGCCCGTGGTCTGCACCACCTGGGAGATGTCGCCCTGGTCGACCTTCGCAGTGAAGTATTGTGCGTTGACCGTTGGCCGACCGATATGTAACCGGCCCAAAGAATCAGCGCAACAGGGGGAGCAACCAGCATGGCGCGGTGCATCATCGACCGCTGCCAGAGGCCCTTGAAAATTTCCAAAAATCTTGCCATTCGCGTGTTCACTCCGCGGCGGATAACCAATGATTCGGAATCTAGTCGTGCCCTTCCGCGGCTCGCTGCCGCCGATCTTCGTCCATCTGCCGCAACAAGTCTTCGAACTTCGGCCGCTGCTCCGGAGTGAGAAGTTGACGGATGTGGTCCCTGCCCTGCTGGCGGACCTGCTCGTACTCGGGGTCCAGTTTCTCGTGCAGCGCCGCATAATGGGCGCGCGTGTCATTCAGGATGGCCTGAATCTGGCTTTGTTGGTCAGGGGTCAGGTTCAAATCACGGGTGAACATCGCCATATGGCTGGGATTGGGATTGCGAGGCGGAATAATCTGCGGCCGCGCGGCGAGGACTCGAGTGGTCACCATATAGGTGCCAACGCTGCCCAGCGCGATGCCCAGGACAAAGAGAACGAATACGAACAGAACTGCTTTGCGGCTGCCTTGATTAGTTTCCATTGTTCCTCTCAGCCAGGGACTGCAGCACTTCTTCGTTGCTTACTGGATCCCCGGGTGGCTGCGGAAAATCGCTGGCGCTTAATTCGGTGCGAATCGACGTAGCCAGCGGAACGCTTCGGTGCGGAGCAAATTCCACCAGATAGACCGAAAGAGCGAGCAAAACCACGGCTGCCGTCAAAGACAAGTCGCGAAGCCAGGAATTCGAGCGGAGCCCAGAATGCCGCGGGCGATTTCGCCCGCGCTTCTTCCTGATGAATTCTGGCCATGACATTCGGCCAGAAACGCCTGGCTCGGTTCGCTGGCCGGCTCCCAGGCCTCGCGGAGCAGATTGCCCGCAAGCCGGGAATCCGCCAGCGCGGCGCTGCATTCCTGGCAGTGGGCCAGGTGGCCCTCCAATTCGGAGTCTGGCGCGCCGCCGAGGTAATCCTCGAATCGCGCTTCGAACTTTCGGCATCGCATCGGAATATTCGGTTTGTTAAACACCTTTTTCACTCCTTCGCTGCTTGAGCCCTTCCCGTGTTGCCGGGCGTTTTTGCATCCGCTTCCGGTACATCTCCACGAGCCGGCCTCGCGCCCGAAATAGCCGCACTTTCACCGTGTTGACGTTCAGTCCCAGGACCTCCCCGATTTCCTCGACCGAAAATCCTTCCACTTCCTTCATGACCAGCATGAGCTGGTCCTTTTCCTCGAGTTCCCCGAGCAATCGCTCCAGCAATTGCCGTTGCTCCAGCCGACGGCTGGTGTCCTCGCGATGCAGCGCCCCGCCGTAACCATGCTCCGGCATGGACTCCAGTTTTCGCACCTGCTCTTCGCTGAGATCCGCTTCGTACACTAGACGCCGCACTTTCTTTTTTCTGAGATAATCCCAGCATTCGTTGACCGCGATCTTGTACAGCCAGGTGCCGAACGCCGACCGCAGATCGAACCGCCGGATCGAAAAATAAGCCTTTGCCAGCGCTTGCTGCGCCACATCCTCCACGTCCTCGCTGCCCCGCAGGATGCCGCCCACGACGGCCAGCACGCGGTGCTGGTGAATCCTTACCAATTCCTCGTACGCGCTGACGTCGCCGGCCTGCGCGCGGCGCACCAGCTCTTTTTGCTTCTCCGCGGGCGTCAACTGCTCTTTCTCGCTCGCAGCGTCGGTGGCGCGGAGAGGCGCTGAATTTGTGACGTTTGCCATCGCTTCCCGGTTACGGATTATTCCAGTCTCGCCTGCTTTTTGCCCTTGCAGCCACTGTAACTCTATGTGACAATGCCGACATGATTATCGGCGATCGGCTTCGCGCCCTGCGCGAAGAAAAAAAGTTCTCCCAAGGGGACATCGAAAAGCGCACCGGACTGCTTCGTTGCTATATCTCGCGCGTGGAAAATGGCCATACTGTTCCGGCCATCGAAACGCTCGAGAAAATGGCGCGCGCCCTGGAAGTCCCACTCTATCAACTCTTCTATGACGGAGAAGAACCTCCCGAGCTTCCCAACCTTCCGAAGCGCAAGAGCGCTGACGATATCGTTTGGGGCAGCGCCGGGAAAGAGGCTCGTCTTCTGAACAAGTTCCGCAGGCTCATGGGTCGCATCGAAGAAGGCGACCGTCGGCTCCTGCTGTACATGGCTCAGAAGATGGCCACCCGCTAAGTCCGAGCGGTTTCCGACCCTTCCCGCGGGTCGGACAGGCGATCTCCGACATACAGGCTCAGAGGCCTGGACGGTATTGCTTTAGCAGGTCTGTTCACGACCAAAGTAATACCATCCGGGCCGCAGCCAATCCATCCTCATCGAGAATTGTTTCATTCCGGTACATATCCGCCCTTCTCTTCTCAGCTCACTTCGAGCCGAGCCCCAGCCCAGAGTTGTTCCGTCCAGCTTTTGTTGGTGAGCTTTGTCTTTTCTGTTTCTAATTTCAAATCCTCGACTTGAAGCTTCCAATCTCCGCCCTTCACTCCCACTCGATCGTGCTCGGCGGCTTGGAGCTGATATCGTACACCACTCGGTTAATACCGCTCACCTCATTGACGATCCTCGTCGAAATCCGTTCCAGGACTTCCGATGGAAGGCGCGCCCAATCCGCCGTCATCGCGTCTTCCGATTCCACGACTCGCACGGCCACGGTGAACCCGTAGCTTCTCTCATCGCCCATCACGCCCACGCTCCGCACCGGGAGCAGGACGGCAAACGCCTGCCATACTTTTTCATACAGGCCGGCGCGGCGAATTTCCTCCACCACGATCGCGTCGGCCTCGCGAAGCGGAGCGAGGCGTTCTTCGGTAACTTCGCCCAGAAGCCGCACGGCGAGGCCCGGCCCGGGAAATGGATGCTTGGTAAGCATTTCTTCCGGCAAGTCCGAGCTCGCGGCCGATGCTGCGGACTTCATCCTTGAACAGTTCGCGCAGTGGCTCGATCAGCTCAAACGGAAGGTCCTTCGGAAGCCCTCCCACATTATGATGCGTCTTGATGGTCTGCGAGGGGCCTCGCACGGCCACGGATTCGATCACGTCCGGGTAAAGAGTTCCCTGCACCAGGAACCCGGCGCGGTCCGGGCCGATGGCCAACTGGCGCGCCTGCTCGTCAAACACGGCGATGAATTCCCCGCCGATCCGCTTGCGCTTGTCCTCCGGCTCCACTACTCCTTTTAGACGCGCAAGAAAGCGTTCCGACGCGTCCACGCCGATCACCTGAAGGCCCATCCGGTCGCGCAGCAGTTCCAGCGTCTCGCGGAATTCGTTTTTCCGCAGCAGCCCGTTGTTGACGAAAATATTCGTCAGGCGGTCCCCGATGGCGCGGTGAACCAGCACCGCGGCCACGGCGGAATCCACTCCGCCGCTCAGCGCGCAAATCGCCCGGCCCGTCGCCGACTTGCTTGCGAATCGATTCCACGGTTTCGGCGATAAACGCCGCGCCGCTCCACAGCGGCTGCGCGTGGCAAATTTCGAAAACAAAATTGCGCAGGATTTCCGAGCCGCAATCGGTGTGGCGCACTTCGGGATGAAATTGCACGGCGTAAAGTTTGCGCGCCGGATCCTCGGCGGCGGAAACGGCGTTTCCCGTTTCCCCGGTCACGTGGAATCCCGCGGGCAGCGCGCGCACGTGATCCCCGTGGCTGTTCCAGATGCGCAGTTTTTGCGGCAAGCCCGGCAAAAAGCGGCGAGCCGTCTTTCACGACGCAGTTCGGTCCGGCCATACTCCCTGCGATCCGCGCGCTCGACGCGCCCGCCCAGGTTGTGCGTCATCCACTGCAACCCGTAGCAAATTCCCAGGACCGGCAAGCCCATGCGACAAGCACTGCCGGTATCGCAAGGCGGCGCGCCGGCGTCATACACGGAATTCGGCCCGCCGGAAAGAACGATCCCGACCGGCTCGAACTTGCGAATCTGCTCGATGCTCGCCGTGCACGGCAGGATCGCGCTGAATACCTGCTGCTCGCGGATCCGCCGGGCGATCAACTGCGTGTACTGCCCGCCGAAATCCAGTACCACGATGCCGCCGCGCTCACTCATTCGTTTCCTCATCGGGCCGGAGCTTCATTCCGACCTGCTCTGCGATCACTTTCATCAGAATCGACTTCTGTACGGGCTCGTCTCAAATTTCAAATCTCAAATTTGAGATTTCAAATCTCTCAAGCCACCCGGTGCACGGGCTGGCCCCGCGCGAAACGCCTCCAGATTGGCCAGCGTAACTTCCAGAATTCGCACCAGCGCCTCGCGGCTGTTGAAGGCGTTGTGCGGCGTGAACACCACGTCTTCGCGCGCCAGCAGCACGCGATTGCGCACCGCCGTGCGCAGCCGTTCCACATCCAGCGGTTGCTGCAGCAACTGTTTCTCTTCCTTGATCAATTCCTCGCCCTCGAGGACATCGAGCCCCGCGCCGCCCAGCTTGCCGCTCTCCAGCGCTTCCACCAGCGCGTCCGTGTCGATCAGCCCGCCGCGCGACGTATTCACGATCATAGCGCCCGGCTTCATCCCCGCAAACTGTTCGCGGCCCAGCATGTGGTGCGTCTTATCCGTGAGCGGGCGAATGCAGCGTCACGATATCGCTTTCGGCCAGCAGCCGGTCCATCGTCGCATATTCGAAACCCAAAAGGTCGGCCAGAAACGGATCGCGGCGAACGTCGAACGCCAGCACGCGCATGCCAAACCCGCGCGCGATGCGAATCACGTGCAGCCCGATGTGCCCCGCGCCGATCACGCCGATCGTCTTGCCCTGCAAATCGAATCCCGTCAGCTCCGCCAGGTCCACGCGGCCGCTGCGCATCTGCAGCACCGACTGGTGCACTTTCCGCGACAGCATGAGCAGCAGCGCGATGGTGTGCTCGGCCACGGTATTTTCTCCGTACGAGGGCACATTGGAAACGGCGATGCCGCGGTTCCGGCAAGCCTCGACGTCGATGTGATCGAATCCGGTCGAGCGCGTGGCGATGAATTTCAGTTCCGGCAGCAGCGTCCAGCACCTCGCGCGTCACGTGAGAATAGATGAACACGGAAAGCGCCTGCAGCCCGCGCAACTCCTCTTCCGGAATCGTCAAAATCCCCGAATGCAAAATAAACCTTGTCCGACGGCAATCGTTCCGCCAGGAACGCTCGCTCCCAGTCTTTGACTTCAAAGAAGGCAACATGCATTCTGTCAGCCCACAACCAGGTTGACGAGCTTGTCCGGCACCGCTATGACTTTTATTACGCGCTGGCCATTCAGAAGTTGCGCGATCTTCGGATCGGCAAGGACGCGTTTCGTCAGGGCGTCCTTGTCCAGCCCAGCTTCGACCAACACTCTGCCCTTCACGCGGCCATTCATTGCACCACGATTTCCACCTGGTCTTCCGCGGCCAGTTCCGGAACGAACTTCGGCCACGCGGCGTGCGCCAGCGTAGCCTGCGTGTGGCCGAGAATTTCCCAAAGTTCCTCGGCGAGATGCGGCACCATCGGATTGAGCATCAGGATCAGCAGCTCGAAAACTTCCTTCGCGATTTCGGGGCGCACTCCCTCTTCGAGCGGCTCCTGCATCGTGAATTTCGTTGACCAGTTCCATCAGCAGAGCCGTGGCGCTGTTGAAATGCCAGCGCGTCTCGAAATCGTGGTCACGCGCCGCAGCACCTGATGCGCCTTGCGCAGCAGCGCCTTTTCCTTTGGAGTCGCCGAATCGAGTGACCTCGACGCACCGCTTCCTGCCCGAACGGTCTTCAATTGGTCGGCGTGTCTTGGACACGAGCCGGTACACGCGCTGCAGGAATCGCGCGCATCCCTCGATCGCCTGCTCGCTCCATTCCAGATCTTTTTCCGGCGGCGCCGCGAAAAGCGTGTAGAGGCGCCCGGTATCGCAGCCGTACTTGTCCGCCATGTCTTCCGCGCCCACGACGTTGCCTTTCGACTTCGACATCGCCGTGCCGCCCTTGAGCACCAGGCCTTGCGTGAAGAGCCTCTTTACCGGCTCGTCGTGATTCACGAGACCCAGGTCGCGCATCACCTTGCAGAAAAATCGCGTGTACAGCAGGTGCAGAATCGCGTGGACGATCCCGCCGATATATTGATCGACCGGCAGCCAGTAACGCACCAGTGCCGGATCGAACGGAGCCTTGTTGTTGTGCGGGTCGGCGTAACGGTAGAAGTACCAGGATGAATCAACGAACGTGTCCATCGTGTCGGTTTCGCGCCGCGCCGCGCCCCCGCATTTCGGGCACTTCACGTTCACGAATTCCGGCACGCTCGCCAGCGGCGATTCGCCCAGCCCGGAAAATTTCGCCATGGGCGGAAGCACGACTGGCAAATCCTTGTCGGGAACGGGCACCATCCCGCACTTCTCGCAGTACAGCACGGGGATCGGCGTGCCCCAGTACCGCTGCCGCGAAATGCCCCAATCTTTCAGCCGGAAAATAATTTCGCCTTTGCCGAATCCGCCCGCCTCGGCATCCGCGGACATTTTATCGATCGCCACTTCAGACGCGAGCCCAGTGTACGGACCGGAATTCACGAGCATGCCGTATTCGACAAACGCGGCGCCCAGCGATTCCGGCGTCAGCGGCGCACCTTCCACGGGCTGCACGACGATCGGTATGCCCAGCCCGAATTTTTTCGCGAATTCGTAATCGCGCTCGTCATGCGCAGGAACGCACTGCACCGCGCCCGTCCCGTACTCCATCAGAACGAAATTCCCAACCCAGATCGGAATTTTTTCGCCGTTAAATGGATTGAGCGCATAGCGCCCGGTGAAAAATCCTTCCTTCTCCGCGGTCGCGATGTCCGCCGCGCGCGTCATCCGCCGCCGCAATTTCTCCAGTTGTTCTTCGATCCCGGCTTGCCCCTCGACGCCTGGGATCAACGTGGCCAGCAGTGGATGCTCGGGCGCGAGGATCAGTCCCGACGCGCCGTAGATAGTATCGACGCGCGTCGTAAATACTTCGATGGAAGTGCCGGGAAATCCATCCACCGCAAACCGCACGCGCGTCCCGCGCGATTTTCCGATCCAGTTGCGCTGCATCACCAGAACGCGCTCGGGCCAGCCGCCCTCGAGCTGCGCGAGCCCGTCGAGCAAGTTCATCGGCGTACTGCGTGATTCGCAGAAACCATTGCTCGATTTCCTTCGCTTCGACCTGCGTATCCTCGTGCCGCCAGCAGCAGCCGTTCACCACCTGCTCATTCGCCAGCACCGTGGCGCACTTCGGACACCAGTTCACACGGCTGCGCTTGCGGTAAGCGATTCCCTTTTCCAGCATGCGCAGAAAAAACCACTGGTTCCAGCGGTAATACTCTGGCTCGCAAGTGGAAATTTCGCGTCGCCAGTCATAACTGAATCCAAACCGGCCCATGACCCGCTTGAACGACGCGATATTGGTGAGCGTCCACTCGCGCGGGTGTATCCCCCGCTGGATCGCGGCGTTCTCCGCCGGCAGCCCGAATGCGTCCCATCCCATCGGATGAACAACGTTGAATCCCAACATGCGCCGGAACCGCGCCACCACGTCCCCGATGGTGTAGTTGCGCATGTGCCCCATGTGCATCGTCCCGGACGGGTACGGCAGCATTTCGAGCGCATAGTATTTCGGCTTGGAGGGATCCGCATCCGCCTCGAACGCGTGATCGGCATTCCAGCGCGCCTGCCATTTTTTCTCAATCGCCTGTGGATCGTATTCCGTCACGGTTCCGTTCCGCCTTCGTCCATTCTGCACAACCTAAAGGTTGTGCCCTACATTCCTAGCGTTTCTTCCTCTTCTCTTTCTTTCTCCGTACCCTCTGTGTTCTCTGTGTTAAAGCTTTTGCTTTTTTCTTCGCCTTCAGCATCGAGAACCCGTTCTCCGCCCTGGGCGCCTGTTTCACACTAACGCCGACCAATTCCCAAAGCGCCCGCACATTGCGGCGGTCATCCCCCGGCCGGTCAATCGGAGTCTCCAGAATGAACGCGCGCCCCGGTAATCCCTGCGACCCCGGCCCGAGCCGTGGATAATTCAGAATCCTGCCGAACGCCTTGAGGCCAATCTTGCCGCGCCCGATATTTTCGTGCCGGTCGACGCGGGACCCGAGCGCCGTCTTCGAGTCATTCACATGCAGCACATAAACGCGGTCCAGCCCCACCGTTCGATCCACCGTGGCGAGTGTCGTCTCAAGCCCTTCCTCCGTAGTGATGTCGTACCCCGCCTCAAATGTATGCGCCGTATCCACGCATACTCCCATCGGCAAATCGCGAGTCTGATCCAGGATTGCCTTGATCTCTTCAAACCGCGCACCAACCGCCGAGCCCATTCCGGACGTATTTTCGACAAGGATGCGCAGCCCGCCGAGTTTCATCCCCTTGGCCGCGTGGCGCATGCCCTCTGCGATATCGGCGATGGCCTGATCCTTGTGGTTTCCAAGCCCGGAACCAGGATGGGCAACAAGGAAATCCGCGCCCAGCGCCACCGCGCGAATCATTTCATCGTGAAACGCCTGGATCGACCGGGTCCGCATCACGCGATCCGGAGACGCCAGGTTAATCAGATAATTGTCGTGGATCACCAGCGGCCCAAGGCCCAGTTCCGCGCGGCGCGCGCGAAATCTGGCCGCATCCGCCTCCGCAATGCGCGTCCCTCCGCGCGGCCACATTCGCGGGCTCGAAGAAAATATCTGCAGCGCATTCGCGCCAAGTTTTGCAGCGGAATCGAGCGCCCCGGCAATGTCCCCCGCGATCGAAGTGTGAATCCCGATGCGGAAACTGCCGTCCTGCCAGGCCGGCGGCTCAGGAATCGGTTCAGGTTCAGGGCGATATTCGTCTTCTACGTCGTAGGCGGGTTCCGCGCCGATCAATGGGTCAGCCATTCCCTCAGTAGACCTTCAGGTGAGCAGTAAGCTGACTATTCTATAGGATGCGTGCAAAAGCGGCAATCACAACCAAGTAGGACAGGCTTCAAGCCTGTCGCTTTTCTGCCCGCACCTCGCAAGCGAAAACCTGACAGGGTGAAGCCCGTCCTACCAAATCACTTCATTATTGAATTTGAACAAGCTTGTCGTCTTTGGCGGATCGAGAAGTACCTGAAGTTTTCCATCGCGTGGGTCGAGCCGCCCGTGATCGAATGCGGTTCACCATGAGGCCGATCTTCACCGAAGTGCCAATAAAATTATCAACCTTCACCGGACCGGCCACTTTGATTCCCCGAATCCAGTGCAAGCCGCTGCTCGCAGCGCAGCCGCACTGGGAGCAGTCCGGCGTCCCGCCGAAAACGCATGGTTCAACCCGCGTTTCAAAGTCCGCTGAATAATTGGCGGACATTTTTGCAAAAAGACATTCGTCCGGATTCTTCGGCGGATGGAGAAACGCTTTTGCAAGGCCATTATTAAAGAGAAGCTTCGGATAAAGCTTCCCTAGTGGCGGCAACTCCCGGGCCAGCTTTTCACGGTCAACAGGAGTCAGAGTTTCCGCGCTCTGTTCGCCGATTTGTGGCGTGTAGACGCTCACCCAGATGCGATTCGCTTCAGGGCGGTCATTCCAAAACTTCACGTATTCCTCGAGGTATCCCTCGCGTTGCAGCATCGGCCGCGTGATCACCCAGTGGATATTGACGTTGCAGCCTTCGATATTTTTGAGGATGCGATCGTAAGTCGCCGGCTTACGGCGAATGTCGTGATGTTCGGGCAGGCCGTCCACGGAAATAGCCACGCGAACTCGCGGCAGGCCCATCCACTCCGTCGGAACTGGAATCACGCCGCTCGTCACGAGGAGAGTGAACACTTCCATCCGGGACAACTCGGGGAGGACCCGGCTCAGCTCACGATGCCGGACCATCGGTTCCCCGCCAACCAGGGAAACGTGCAGCGGCTTGTGCTTTCGAACGAGCCCCAGGACGCCCTCCACGAGCTTATCCCCGCGATAATCGCTCAGCTCACTTAGCGTAACTCCGCCGCCCAGGTGGGTATCGCCATACGCATAGCATCCAGGACAGGTCAGCGGACATTCCCGCGTGATTTCGATCGACAGCATGGGCACCCTGCCGGTCAGGATTCTTCCCCATGCTTCTAGCACTTCGCTCGGCCGAATGCTTGGATTAGGGACAGTTGCGCTCATAGGCGCTTTGATGCTCTGGGAGGTGTGTCGGCTGCATTTATTTGCGCATTTTTTAACGTACCTGTTAGACCTGTTTGCCGGAATTTAACGGGTTTTCGAGCCGCACCCGGGTTCGCCGTCGCACAATACTGAAATCAGGAATCCTCATCCCTGCCCCTCCGCCCACGCAATCGGCGTTTCCGCTCCGTGACTCACCCCCTCTGTGGCAATATCATTGGCTCGCGATGCCGCGCCGCCTCAATTACCGTCTCTTGATTACCGCGATTCTGATCCTCGCCTCCGCTGCTGTAGAAATCGCAAGGGAGAGCGGCCCATCCTTCCTGCGGCCGGGCCTCCGATTGTACGCGTTTGTGGGCAACGCGGGTGACGGCACCGTTTCTGTGATCGACCTTGTCCGCGTCAGCAAAATTGCGACCATCGCAGTGGGCCCCTCCCCGTCCGGCCTGCGGGCGCACCCGAAATTCAATCAAATTTGGGGAGTCTCAACGGAGGGCGGGTTTGCCTTCGCCATTGACGCGTCGAACGGCCAGATCCTGGCCCGGATTCCTGTAGGACTGTCACCTTTCGCGCTGGATTTTTCAAAGGACGGAAATCGCGCCTTCGTGGCCGCTTCGGGCTCGGCAACACTGGTGGCCATCGATTGCAGGACCGGGCAAATCGTGGGACGCGCCCGCACCGGAAGGCGCCCCTGGCTGGCGCGCGTGACGCCGGATGGAAAGCTGATCGTCGTCCCCAATCGCGAAGACTCGACCGTGGAAATTTTCGACGCCGCAACACTTGCTTCGATCGCCACGATTCCTGTCGCATCTCACCCCGAGCAGGTCTCTATCCTGCCGGACAGTTCCGTTGCTTTCGTTTCCGCCACCGGCTCAAACGAAGTTTCCGCTGTTGACCTGAAGAGGCATGTGCTGATTGCAAACCTGCAGTTGACCGGGCCGCCTGCCGCCATGCTGCTGAAGCCTGACGGAGGAGAGCTCTACGTCAACGTTCCCAGCTCGCACGGGCTCGAAATTGTAGATACCTGGAGGACTGAAATCTCGGAGTCGTTGGTGCTGGGGTCAGCGCCGACCGACGGAATCATGACCGGCGACGCTTCCCTTGTTTACGTCGCCGATGCGGCCGCAAACAGCGTCATTCCCATAGAAATGGCTACCCGGCAACTCTTGCCCCAGATTCCCGCCGGCACGCATCCCGGCCCATGTGCCCTCGATCCAAGCGGCGACTTGTTGCTTGTCGCCAATGAGGAATCCGCCGACCTTGCCGTAATCCGCGTGCGCACCCAAAGCCTGATCACCATGATCCCTGTAGGCATGCGCCCGAGTTCCATAGCGATCAAGTTGTTTTAGTGGCGCGGGCTTCAGAGTCTGTGTGGGAACTCGTGGTCGGGCCATGTAGCGCCCGCCTTTAGGCGGGCATCCGTTTGATTCCAAAGTGCCCGCCTAAAGGCGGGCGCTACACAATCTTGCCATTCTGGAGTTCTCACACAGACTCTTCAGCCTGTGGGGTTGGGCCTTGCAAGGATTAAAACCCGCAGGCTGAAGCCCGCGCCACTAAAAGCCGCCCCGTACGGAAAACGAAAACGGCCGGCGACTCTCGTTGCCAGCCGTTCGAATGAGAGAGAAATTTACGTTAGCGGTTACCTATGACCCCCGCCGTGGCCTCCACCGCCTCCGTGGCCTCCACCGCCTCCGTGACCTCCACCGCCTCCGTGGAACCCACCGCCACCATGGAACCCGCCTCCACCGTGGAAGCTGCTTCCACCATGGAAGCCACCTCCGCTTTGGAAGCCGCCACCACCGTGGAACCCGCCTCCACCGCGTGATGGCGCGAAGCCGTGGAATCCGCCGCCTCCTCGAACTGGAGCGCCGCCCCGGAATCCGCCGTTATAGCCGTACCCGCCGCGGCCATAAAAGCCTGGCCCGCGACCGTAGAAACCCGGACCGCGACCGTAGAAACCGCGGCCGCCGTAGAATCCATGGAACCAGGGGCCCGCGCCTATAAACACGCCGTCATCGAAATAGTCAGGGCCGTAGTAGCCGTACGGCGCGCACGCGTATGGGGGATACCCATAGTAGCCATAGACGCAGTCCGGTGGCGGCTCGACATAAGCTGGCCCACCATAGACTGGCCCGACTCCGACTCCAACTCCAAAACGAACCTGTGCATGGGCAGTTCCCGCCCCGGCAACCGCCACCAGAAACCCAAGCATCACAGCGTACTTTAGATATCTCATATCGTGACCTCCAGATTCCATCCGCGGCGACTGCCAACTTTCCTTGCCGCTCCCATCTAATCCATCTGACGCTGCGAATAAGGCAATGGACATGCCAAAGTTTAATCCGTGGGCCTAAAACGTATCTGATTTAGAATCACGCAATTGCGACCGCGTCGAGACTCAGTTCCAACACGCGTTGCAGGCTTGATTGGTTGTAATGCACCAGCCGCGCTGGTTTTCAACCAGGTTGCTATATCCCCCGGAGGGCGTTCTCAAACCTGTAAGACTCCACAATCTGGGATTCATAATTAAGAGTCGCACTTATTTCAACCTGGATTCAGTCCCGACAGGGACGGCAGACCGTGGCCCACTGCGGGAGCGGTGGGCAATCTTGAGGAGAGACGACAAAGCCCCGGAGGGGCGGCACACGGTGAGCCGCTTGTGCCCCCCGCCTCGCCGACCTGCTCGCGAAACCAGGCAGGGATTTCAGGCGCATGATTGGGGAAGAACTCAATCGATCGAGTTCATGCATCAGGAATTTCGCGGAGGAATGAACTAACCCACAGGCCAGGCGAAATTTTCCTCGCCAAGTTGGATTTCCAGCATTCCTTCCGTGGGGAGAAGGTCCATGGGCAGCCCGCCCTCCCAGAGGGCGACCCCCATGGAAATGGATTTTCGGCTGCCGAGGAAAAACATCTCTTTCGCAACCGACACTTCCATGATGCGGTCGAAGGCGACTCTGACGACTTCGTCCGGCCCCAGCAAACACAGGTCGCGGGACTCGACGAGGTAGCCCGTCACGCGGCCTCCCTCAAACCTGACGACGACACGCAGCTCCTGTTCGGCGCGAAACGTGATGCGGAATTCGGCGTCGCGAAGCTCGTTCAAGGCTTCTGAAAAAACGTCCACCCGCAGGTGAAACCGCTTTTCGTCGAACCCGTAGCGGATTTCATGGAGCAGCATCAAGGCACCGTGCATCGCGCTGCTGCGGCGGTCGGCGGAATACAGGCCCGCGCCCATCCATTCAAAATAGGTCGATTCGCGCCCGTCCACTTTCACCTTGAGGTAGGCGGTGGGCGGCAAGACCAGCGCGGGGACGGGCTGCCGCTTGATCGGCTCGGCCAACACATCAGGCGCTTCGGCGCCCAGCGATCTATAGGCTTCGGTTAATAGTTTTCTATAAAATGCGTCGAATTCGGCGTCGTTTGCCGAGCTATGCTCTGGGCCGTACCACCAGCACCAGTCGCTGCCTTCCGCCGCGAGCAGAGCCTCGTACGATGTCTGGAGTTGCGCCGGGGTCGGCGCTTTCGGAAACCCCTTGGCCGCATTTTCCGCTTGCTGCCCGTAAAAATCGCGCGCGCGGCGGAGATGATCCCAGGCCGTCACGTCCTCCCCCGCGCCGATCCACACATCGAAATTGGCGCTGATCCAGGACGCGGGGAAAATTCCGTTGTTCCGTGGAATTTCCCCGGCGGATGCGGCAGCCTCGCTCGCGGTGAGCGCCAGGATATCCGGATCGTTGTCGATTCTCCTGTAAAACTGGCGCAGGAACTCGCGGCCGTTGCCCCGGAAATATTCCCAGGCATTTTCTCCATCCAGGATCAAGGAGACAGTCAGCGGGCGCCCGATGTGGACGCGCTCTCCAATCACGCGAATGCGCTGGTACAAATCTTCGGCGGCGGCATGCATGTCCATCCGGCTGTAGACGAATCCGACGAGGTCGGACAGGTAGTGATCGCGAAAGAAGCCCACCATTTCCCTGCCGCCCACGCGCACACGCAAGGGCGAATAAAGCTTGTCCGCGTTGTCCGGCACTCCTGCACCGTCGCGGCCGAACCCGACGCCCAGCGTGCGGCCGAGGACTCCTTCATCCGTGGCGAACCATTTGAATCCGAGATCGGCCGCGATGGAAAGCGCTTCGTCCGATACGGATCCCTCGGAGGGCCACAGCCCGTCGGGCGCCTTGCCAAAAACTCGCTCGTGGTAGCGCCGCGCTCGCACAAGCTGTTCGCGAGCATCTTCCGGACGGCGGAACGCGGGCGTGGGCAGGGGCGTTCCGGGATTCGAGACTCTTGCAATGTCGGTGTCACAAAGCAGCGGAAGAATAGGATGATAAAAAGGCGTCGCTGAAATTTCGATTTGCCCCGCCGCGGCCGCCTTTCGATATTCGGGCAGGACCCGCCCGAGCAACTCGATTTGCTTTTCGCGGAGCTGCTGCTTGTCCTGTTCGGTGAAATCGACGCCCTTCCGGGCGAGGATGGAAACGACAGGATCCGTCGCGAGATATTCTTCATCCATCCAGGCGAGTTGCGAAAGGACTTGCAGGTCGCGCCAGTCGCGCTCCCCGAATGTTTGCGTGGCCCGGTCGCTGCCCTGCGCGCACACCCAGCCGTGAAGTTCGATGTACCGCGGCCAACGCGCCAGAAGGTTGTCGTAGTTCAATTGAAATGCGCGCTGCATGATTTCGGCTTTGTCTTCCGGCGTAAGATTAGCGACCGGACGAAACGCGGCGGTAAACCACGGCTCATCGAATTTTCCGCTGGCGTACTCCTCGAGTTGCATGCCGAGAGAAGGCACGACATTGAACGTGGCGTGCACGCGCGGAAATTCCTCGATCACCCGGACCATGCCCCAATAATCCTTGAGCGCGTGAAGACGAGTCCACGGCAGAACGTAACGCCCGGAGGATGGATCGCGATATTGCGGCTGGTGCATGTGCCACAAGATCATCAAATGGACCCGATTCATCGAGGGGTTGCTCCCATGGTTTGGCGGGCAGGCTGCGCTTCGTTGTGAAGGATATATAGGCGGGACTCGCATCCGCGCATTGCGGGCGTGCTAGAATGGCACCTCTGAACGATGCGCCTAATTGACCGGTACATTTGCCGACAAGTGTTTTCCCACGCGCTTCCTGGGACTGGGCATATTCACGTTTGTGTTTTTTGTCCCGCAACTTGTGCGCCTGATGGATCTGGTCGTGCGCCATCCGGGATCCTGGTCAACGATTGGCATCCTGTTCCTTTCAACATTTCCCGGCATTCTCAGCTTGACGCTGCCGATGGGCGTTCTGGTCGGCGTGCTCATCGCGCTTGGCCGCCTGTCCGCCGACAGTGAATTGATCGCCATGAGCGCGCTCGGCATGGGCCGAAGGCGGTTGCTCGTCCCGGTCGGCTTTCTGGCGGTCGGCGCAACTGCCCTTACTTTATTGATGACGCTCTGGCTCGGTCCTCTTTCGGTGCGCACATTCCGGACGATTGAAGATCGTCTCCGCGCCGGGCAGGCTTCCTATCAGATTGCTCCGCGCGTTTTCGACGAACGTTTCCCCAAGATGGTTCTCTACGTCAACGACATCGATTCCGCGGCCACGCGTTGGAAAGGAGTATTCCTGGCCGGCACTGACAACGGCGTCTCACGCCTCACGTTGGCCGAGGAAGCGATTGTAATTGCCGACCGCAACGAGGGCAAGCTGGAGTTGCACCTGCGTAATGGCAGTGTTCACGAGTTCTCACCTGCCGATCCGGGACACTACTCCCTTTCCGCTTTTGGGCAACGCGACTTCCCCGTGGAAGTGAAATCCGCCGAAAGCGATCACGTTGCGGAGCCCGGAATTCCCGGGCGCACCACTAGCGCCTTATGGCAGGAGCGCCGAACGCAGGGTGACGCGAGCGTGGAGATTCAGCGCCGCCTTTCCTTTCCCTTCGCATGCATTTCCTTTGCCCTACTGGCCATGCCGATCGGCGCGCGCCCGCGGCGAGGCGGTCGCGCCGCCGGTTTTTTGATCACTCTCCTCCTGATTACGGGGTATTACCTGATATTCACGATCGGCGCGACACTGGCGCGACAGGGCGCCGTCCCCATCTGGTTGGGAATCTGGTCGGCAAATATCATTACCGCGGGGCTCGGACTGTTCCTTCTTCCCCGTTTGGAGCGCATGCCGGGGAGCAGCCGTACAAACGTCCTTTTGGAGTGGGTAATCGGCTGGCGCATTTGGAAATTTTTCTCCCGTGAAGAGCAATCGCTTCCGGCGGCTCAGTACGGCGCGTCCATCACGGGAAGGATTTTCACCAGAAAAAAAAGCCGGACAGGAATTCCGCAACTGCTGGATGTGTATCTGCTGCGAAGTTTCATCTATTATTTCATGCTGCTGACGGTCGGATTTATTCTGCTTTTCGAGGTCTTCACCTTTTTTGAATTGCTGGACGACGTGGCGCAGCATCGCACCGGCCTCGTCGAAGTAATTTTGTATTTTGTGTATCTCGCCTGCTACCTCTTCTACCAGCTCGCGCCTCTCGCCGCGCTTGTCGCCGTGCTGGTCACGCTCGGCGTAATGACGAAAAATAACGAACTCGTCGCCTTTAAAGCCAGCGGGCTGAGCTTATACCGCATTGCCTTGCCGCTGCTGCTGGCCGGCATCTTTCTCGCCGCCAGCCTGCTGGTGCTCGATGACACTTACCTGCCGTACGCCAATCAACGGCAAGACGCCCTTCGCAATCAGATCAAAGGGCGCCCGGCGCAGACGTATTACCAGCCCGAGCCGGCAATGGATTTTTGGAGAGAGCGCGAAGATCTACAATTATGAGCTCTTCGATCCCGATCACGAATTATTCGGTGGCCTGAATGTCTTCGAGCTGGATCCGGCCACTTTTGAAATTCGCCGGCGCATTTACGCCGCTCGCGCTCACTGGGACGCGCAGCAGGGGCTCTGGATCCTCGAATCCGGCTGGATCCGCGATTTCAATCACGGCCAGCTGACCCGTTACACGCCCTTCCTGGCAAACGCCCTGAACGAACTGAGCGAGCCAGCCGTCCTATTTCAACCGGGAAGTTCGCCAGTCCTACCAGATGACCTGGTGGGAGTTGGAGCGCTATATCGGCGACCTGCACCAGGCCGGGTTCGACGTGGCGCGCCTTTCCGTGCAATTGCAAAAGAAGCTTTCCTTTCCGCTGGTCGCTCCGATCATCATCCTCCTGGCGATCCCTTTTTCGATTTTGGTTGGAACGCGCGGCGCCATCGGAGGCTTGGCCCTGGGAGTCGGAATCGCGATTGTCTACTGGGCAGCTTCCGCGCTAACCGAAGCGATGGGCGCCGTCGGCCAATTGCCTCCGCTCCTGGCAGCCTGGGCGCCCGATACGGTCTTTGGCTTCCTCGGGCTTTACTTCTTCTTGAAAATGCCGACGTGAAACCTAAGTTTGCGATTCGCGGATCGTGCGTGAGTCAGAATGGATCAGAGTTAAAGCAATGCTTGATTTTCAAGGTGTGGCAAATCAAGAATCAGATGACGGCAAAGAATTTTGCACCAGTTGGATGCGCCTTGCCGGATTCCGGCACCCATCCACTCAATGTCAAGTTCAGGTTTCAGATCTTTGATCTCAAATCTCAGATCTGAAATTTGAGATTGATGATAAACATCATATCTCCAGTGACACTTTATATCGGACTTGGTATGGATTGGCCGAATCCAATCCTGCCTCGAAACCAATTAACCCATTACATTAGGAAATCGGGAGTATTTCTAAGGACGCTCAATTTCCTGACATGTCGTTTCTAACCAAGGATCGTATCTTCTGGGTGACGAGATCGATCCCTACCTCGTTATGCCCGCCCTCGGGAATGATCACGTCGGCATACCTCTTGGACGGCTCGACAAACTCCATGTGCATCGGCCGCACCGTTGCCAGGTATTGCTCGACCACGGAATCGACGGTTCTTCCCCTCTCGCGAATATCCCGTCCCAACCGGCGGATGAAACGCAGGTCCGCGTCCGTATCCACGAAGATCTTGATGTCCATCAAGTCGCGCAGCGCCTTGCTTTCGAAAATGAGAATGCCTTCGAGAATCATCGCAGGGTGCGAATTCAACCGGACGGTGTGGGAGGCTCGCTCGTATTTTGCGAAATCATATACGGGACGATCGATGGCGTTGCCGGCGCCCAATTGGCGCACGTGTTCGACGAGCAAAGAAGTATCGAAGGCGTCTGGGTGGTCAAAATTCTGTTTCTCGCGTTCCTCCAGGGGAAGATGCGGAAGGTCTTTGTAATAGTGGTCCTGCTGGAGAACCAGAACGCTTTCCGGCGACAGTGCGGAAATAATGCGGTCTGTGATCGTCGTCTTGCCCGAACCCGTGCCCCCGCAAATTCCAATGACCAGCCGTTTTGCCACAATTGTTCCTCAAAAATTTTGCCAGCAATTACTTCATGTCGGCGTGCCGACCGAGCATACTGCGGAAAAACTTCTCCACCATATTGTCATTCCGAGCGGAGCGAGGAATCTCTCTTTCTTTTCTTGATCTTAAATCGAAGAGGGATTCCTCGCTCCGCTTGGAATGACAAAATAGACCGCTTTCCTGCAGCCTGTGAAGTTTGGACCGAAACCCCGGGAACGCCAATCTCCTGATTGGCGTTCCCGGGCGCTCTCTATCCGCTATTTCTTCGCTTTCCTTTTCCCGCGAGCCTTCTTTGCCGCCCGCTCTTCGATCACCGCCTGCGCCGCGGCGAGCCGCGCGATCGGAACTCGGAATGGCGACGCACTGACGTAGTCCATCTCGACTTCGTGGCAGAATTTCACGCTGGCCGCATCCCCTCCATGCTCGCCGCAAATTCCAATCTCCAGTTTTGGACGCACGGACCGGCCCCGCTCAATTCCCCACCGGATCAGCATTCCAACGCCGTGCACATCCAGAGTCTGAAACGGATCGTCGGCAAAGATCCCGGCCTTTTTCTCGTCCACATATTCCGGCAGGAAACGTCCGGCATCATCGCGGGAAAGCCCCATCCCCATCTGAGTCAGGTCGTTTGTCCCGAAGGAAAAGAATTCAGCCACTTCGGCGATTTCATCCGCAAGCAATGCCGCACGTGGAATTTCAATCATCGTCCCAACCATATATTCAAGTTTTACTTTCGATTCCCGAATCACCTCTTGCGCAACCTGATGCGTCCTGTCCGTGAGAATCTGAAGTTCCTTTCGATCCATCACCAGAGGAATCATGATCTCAGGTATCACTTTAATTCATTCTTCTCGCATTCAATCGCCGCTTCAATGATCGCCCGCACCTGCATCTCAAGTATTTCTGGATATGTGATCGCCAGCCGGCAGCCGCGGTGGCCGAGCATGGGATTGGCTTCATGTAATTGTTCAACCCTGCGAATAATCACCTCGACATCGACGCCGATTTTTTCGGCAAGCTCCTTTTGCTTCTCCGGATCGTGAGGAACGAATTCGTGAAGCGGCGGATCGATCAGGCGGATCGTAACCGGAAACCCATCCATCACTTTAAAGATGCCGATGAAGTCGCGCCGCTGGTATGGCAGGAGTTTGTCGAGCGCTTTCTTCCGTGCCATGGACGAATCGGCAATGATCATTTCCTGGATCGCCAGCTGCCTCTCGATGCTTTTTTCCGGAAACTCAAAATCCTTAAAGAACATGTGCTCGGTGCGGCACCAGCCCGATCCCCTCGGCCCCCATTTCAAGAGCTTTTTGAGCATCATGCGGCGTGTCGGCATTCGTCCGCACATGCAGTTTTCGAATGGAGTCCGCCCAGCCCATCAGCGTGGAGAACGCCTTCGGCAATTCCGGGGTGGAAAGCTTTACCTGGCCGAGGTAAACCACGCCGTCGTTTCCATCGAGCGTAATCCAATCTCCCTGGTGGATCGTTTTCCCGTTGGCGTTGGCGACTTTCGCGCCGTAATCGACATCGAGTTGCTCGCATCCCACGATGCAGCACTTGCCCCAGCCCCGCGCGACGACAGCCGCGTGGCTGGTCTTGCCTCCCGTGGCCGTGAGGATTCCCTGCGCGACGAACATTCCGCCCACATCCTCGGGGCTGGTTTCGCGGCGAACGAGGATGACCTTTTCCCCGTTGTGCGCCATGGCTTCCGCTTCTTCCGCGCTAAACACAGCTTTCCCGACCGCGGCGCCAGGCACCGCGTTAATCCCCGCGGCCACTTTTCGTTTGTTGAGGTCAGACCTCGGTGTCGACGGGTCGACAATCGGATAAAACAGGCGATCGATGTCCTCCGGCTTGATGCGCTCGATGGCCTCCTCCTTTGAAATGAGGCCCTCTTTCGCCATGTCCACCGCGATCTCAAAAGTCGCCGCGGGCGTGCGCTTCCCTGTGCGCGTCTGCAGCATGTACAAGGTGCCTTCCTCGACGGTGAATTCCATGTCCTGCATGTCGCGGTAATGCTTTTCGAGCAGTTGGCGCACTTTTTCGAGCTGCTTGTAAACTTTCGGCATCCGCGTCGCCATTTCACTGAGGTGCATCGGCGTGCGAATGCCCGCAACCACGTCTTCGCCCTGGGCATTGATCAGGAAATCGCCATAAAATATTTTCTCTCCGGTCGACGGATCGCGAGTGAAGCAAACCCCGGTGCCGGAATTATCTCCGATATTTCCGAATACCATTTGCACGACGTTCACGGCCGTTCCGAGCAAGCCGGTGATGCGCTCCACGCGGCGGTAGGTCACAGCCTTCTCGGCATTCCAGGAACTGAATACCGCGCCGATCGCTCCCCACAGTTGCTCTTCCGGATCTTCCGGAAAAACTTTACTTGTCTTGTCCTTAAAGTGTTCCTTGTAGGCGGCGACCAGCTCGCGCCATCCTTCGGCGGGAACTTGTGTGTCATCTTTAACACCGCGCCTACGCCTTCATCTCCCTGAGCTTTTCTTCAAGTTCTTCTTTAGGCAATCCGATTACAACCGAGGAATACATCTGTACGAACCTGCGGTAGGCGTCCCAGGCAAAGCGCTCATTTTTCGTGTTGCGAGCCAGTGCTTCGACCGACTCGCTGTTCAAGCCAAGGTTGAGGATCGTTTCCATCATCCCCGGCATCGACCGGGCAGAGCCGGAGCGGACGCTCACAAGGAGCGGATCCTTGGCGTCGCCGAGTTTTTTCCCGGTGGCTTTTTCCAGGCGGGAAAGATTCTTTTTTACTTCCGCGTGAAGAGATTTTGGATACTTAAAGGCATGCTTTAGATAATAGTCGCAGCACTCAGTCGAGATCGTGAAGCCCGCCGGGACCGGAAGTCCAATTTTCGTCATCTCGGCAAGGCCTGCTCCCTTGCCTCCCAGGACCTCTTTCATCTCGCCGTCGCCTTCCGCTTTTCCTGCGCCAAAAAAATAGACGTATTTCACGAGCATCCTCCCTCGAAGTTTAAACTCAGGTCGCTTTGCACGTCGGCGCGCCGACGAAGATCGACCCGCCATACTACAATCGGCTGCCGGCTATTTCCCTTGCTCCACTGTTACGATTTCCGAGAAGTCTGCGATGGTCGAAAACTCCGAAAGCAGCCGGGAAAGAAGAGTCAGCCGGTTCTTTCGGACCTGATCATCGTCGGCATTCACCATAACATCATCGAAGAATCGGTCCACCGCAGGACGCAGCGCAGCAATGCCTTGCAAGGCCTCGCGGTACCGGCCCGCCCTCTTCTGCTGCTCCACTTCTTTGGTGGCTGAGGCCGCGAGGGCATGCAGTTCCCTCTCCGCGTCCTCGGTAAACAGGTCCGAGCGCACGGCAGAAAGCTTCCATCCCGCCTCCGGGCCGGCCTTATCGAGGATCTTCCGGATGCGCTTGAACGAGACAGCCAGCGGCTCGAAGTTCTTCGTCTTCCGGATGGCCCGAATCGCCTCCATCCGGCGAATGGCGTCGACCAGGTCATCCGATCCGGCCATGAGCGCGGCGTTGATTTCATCGTAGGCCAGGCCGCCGCGTTCTCTTTGAGAACGAATCGAGCGCGGTCGAGCAGAAAATCCAAGACCTGCTTTTCTACTGCTGCCGAAACCGGGATCTTGCGAGAACCGTTCGTAAGTGTTCGGGCGGAACGAGCAATGACCATGGGAAGTGAAACTGGCAATTTAGTTTCAACTAAGATCTTAACTATTCCAATGGCCGCCCTTCGCAAAGCGAAAGGATCACTTGAACCTGATGGAATAAGCCCTACCGCAAAGCAGCCGACCAGGGAATCGAATTTGTCGGCAAGCGCCAGCGCCTGTCCCGCAATGTTTCTCGGAATGGAATCGTCGATGCCTGCAGGCTTGTATTGGTCGTAGACGGCCCAGGCCACTTCTTCAGGTTCTCCTTGAGATTTTGCGTATAGGCCCCCGACGACCCCCTGCAGTTCGGTGAATTCCCGAACCATCTCCGTGACAAGATCGCATTTGGAAAGTTCGGTAGCGCGGTCGGCCGCACCCACGCTGGCGTGAGCAATCCCGCTGGAGAACCATTGTTCGGACAGCCAGCGGGCCAGCTCGCGCATCGCGCTCGACCTTTTCGCCATAGCTGCCGAGTTTTTCCTGGTAGGTTACGGCGCCGAGTTTCGGCAGATAGTCGGCGAGCCGACATTTCTGGTCCGTCTCCCAGAAAAAGCGCGCGTCGGCAAACCGCGCTCGCAGCACCCGCTCGTGGCCCGCGCGAATTAAGCCGGCCTTGTCCTTATCCAGATTGATGACCGCCAGGAAATTTGGCGCAAGCGCCCCATTCTTTCGCTGCAGCGCGAAATATTTTTGATGATCCCGCATCACGGTGATCAGGATTTCGTCCGGAAGCTCGAGGTAGGCAGGGTCGAATCCCCCAAGAATCGCCGTCGGGTATTCGTTCAGATAGGTCACGAGATTCATGAGGTGTGCATCCTCGTGAATCCGCAACCCTTTTCCGGTTGCCAGATCGCCGCAATTCCCCTTCGATTTTCTTTTTGCGGTCTTCTGGCCGGACTAGAACAAAGTTGTCCTTCAACTTCTGGATATAGTCGGCACCGCTCCGTACTGGAATCTTGCTCTTACCGAGAAAGCGGTGTCCTGACGAAGAGTTCCCAGCGACGGCATCACCAAGGCTGAAACGCAGCGGCTTCCCGCCCAGCATCGCAACGATCCATCGAATCGGGCGGATAAAATGCAGCCCTTCCGCGCCTGTCCAATACATATTCCGGGGCCAGGGGATCTCGGTGACCGCGCGTGGCAGAACTTCATCGAGAATTTCGCTTGCTCGTCGCCCAAGGAGAACCTGCTTGGCGGATAGGTACTCCCCTTTCGGAGTCGAGACAATTGTCAGTCCCTCAACCGGCAGGTTCATTTTCCGCGCGAAACTCTCGGCCGCTTTGGTCGGTTTTCCAGATGCATCGTAAGAAACAGACTTCGGTGGCCCTGTGACCTCTTTTATCTCGTCCGGCTGCTTTATGCGGAGACTCGCACAAGACCGCCGCCAGCCTGCGTGGCGCGCCATAAACCTCTACTGGAGATTCCTGCATCAGGTTATACGCCGCAAAATACTTCTCAAGTATTACTTTCAATTCTTTGATCGCGCCCGGGAGCATGCCAGCGGGAATTTCTTCGCACCCGACTTCAAATAGGAAATCCGCGGTCTCCTTCATTGCGCAACCTCCCCCATGGCGGCCGCGCTGCGCGCCTCGGCTTGCTGGGCGAGGTAATCGACGGCGACCCGGCAAGCAATCTGGCGGATTCGCCCGATCAACTGGGCGCGTTCGGTGGTGGAAATAACCCCGCGTGAATCCAGCAAATTGAACAGATGCGAACACTTCAGGCAATGGTCGTACGCCGCGAGCAGAGGAAAGCGCCGGTCCTGCTTCCCTGAGCGCTTTTCGTAGGCATCGAGCAATTGGCCGGCCTCCTTCTCGTGCAGCTCGAATAGTTTTCTGGTGATAGCTGGATCCGCATATTCAAAGTTATAGGCGGAGAACTCCAGCTCTTCGAGGAGCCTCACCTGCCCGTAACTGTAATCGTCCGACCAACGAACGTCGTAGACGCTATCGACGCCCTGCAGGTAAGCGCAGATCCGGTCCAGGCCATAAGTCAATTCGGCGGGCACGGGGTCCAGGTCGATCCCGCCGCTTTGCTGGAAATAGGTGAACTGAGTAATTTCGAGCCCGTCCAAAAGAACCTGCCAGCCCATTCCCCAGGCGCCGAGGGTGGGCGATTCCCAATTGTCTTCCTCGAACCGCACGTCATGAGCGGCGAGGTCCAGTCCTATTGCAGCCAGGCTTTCCAAATAGAGGTTCTGAACATCGGAAGGCGAAGGCTTAAGAATCACTTGAAGTTGATGATGCTTGAAAAGGCGATTTGGATTTTCGCCGTACCGGCCGTCGGCGGGCCGACGAGAGGGTTGGACATAGGCGACTCGATAAGGATCAGGCCCGAGGACGCGGAGGAAAGTCTCCGGATGCATCGTCCCTGCTCCGACTTCGACATCATACGGCTGCTGGATCACGCAACCCCGATCACCCCAATATTTCTGCAACTGAAGGATGAGATTCTGAAACGTCGGCCCCTTCAGACGCTTCCGCTTTACTTTAGATTTCGCCAAATCCAGTCTCTCCCGTTTCAAATGTTTTCCTTGAGATTAGTTTCTTCTCGATGTGATGCTCAAGAACATCTAATGCATAGCTTAAAATTTCTCTCGTCGGACCGATGGCAGGTTTTTCCTTCAACAATCGGTCCAAAGTTCCGGACAATGCCGCTCGTCCAACTGAAAGCGCTTCTTTAGATATTGACCTCATCCAATCGTCCCGGCAATCGGCACAGTAAATTTCCGCAAAGCCGGAAGAATGAAAAGCTGTTTCGAGCTGCAAGGCTTTGCCGCACCGGGAGCACCGGTCGAGCGGGCCGAGCCAGCCCCCGAGTCGCGCCGTCCATAAACAAAAATATGCAAGTACTACTTGAGATGGCCCATATTGCCGAATCGCACGCGCTGTCAACAGGATCAGCCGGAACTGTGCTTCCGCCGCTTCCCTCTCCCCGAGAACCGAGTCGGTAATTTCGCTGACCAAGGCGAGCGCGACGGAGGAAGAGTAATCGCGCTGCACATCCATGAACGACTCGATCAACTCGGACTGATTGATACGGACGAGTTCCCTGGTCTCGCGCTCGAAATACCAGATCCGGATGTAAGCAAGAACTTCAAGTGTCGAACCAAACCGGCTTTTTGGGAGCCGGGCGCCGCGCGCAACACCGCGAATCCGTCCCGCCTGGCGATCGAGGAAACTGACAAGCCGGTCGCCCTCGCCGAGCGGATAAGTGCGCAAGACAATTGCTTCAGACTCCTTGAGTGGCATCCATTTTGTCGGCGCGCCGACCGACCGGGACGAGCTCGCAAGCAGATTCGCGCGACGAAATTTTAAGTTCGTTACTTACCACACCACGCGAGTTGAATCAATTGAGAACCGCACTCCACTCGCTTCAATTTAATTTCGATCAGATCTCTTCAATGCCGGCCACGTTTCTTGCCGGCAGTGCGGGCCGCTGCCAGCCCGCGCAAGCAGTGGATACCTGGTAAGACGAAGGAGAGAATTACTGATTCTTCGGGATCCGAAATCAACAAGCCCTGCGGAACCTTCGCTTTACAAACCGCAAAATAATATGTTTACTCGACACGGACCTCGAAAAAATTATCGGACGTGTTTCCCGCGCTTTTCTCTTGCGCCAGAACTGGAATTCCGTAGAGTGTCTCTGTGACTGACTCCTCCTCCGTCGCCGATATCGTTGGCGTAGGGCTGAACGCTACCGACACGGTCATTCGGCTCCCGCACTTCCCCGCCTTTGGCTCCAAGGTCGAATTTCGCGATTCGGAAGTCCTCCCGGGCGGGCAAGTGGCCACGGCGGTCATTGCTTGCGCGCGATGGGGATTGAAAGCTCGTTACGTCGGAAAGATCGGCGACGACCCTTCCGGGGTCATGCAGCAAGACGAAATGCGGAAGGCCGGGATTGAGGCGCACTGGATTGTGGCGCCGAAGTGCCAGAGCCAGTCGTCGTTCATTCTGGTGGACGAAGAGACCGGAGAGCGAACGGTCTTATGGAGGCGTGATGCCCGGTTGGAACTCCACCCATCGGAGATCGAGCGGGAATGGATTGCTCAGGCAAAGCTCCTGCATGTGGATGGACACGATTGCGAAGGCGCTACCCAAGCGGCGCGCTGGGCCCGATCGGCGGGGATCCCGGTTACAGCGGATCTGGACAACCGATACCCCGGAGTCGAAGTGTTACTTGAGAATGTGGATTACGCCATAACCTCCCGGGATTTCCCGGCGCGGATTTGCGGCGAGAATGACCTGTCCGTATCCCTGCCTGCCATGGCTTCCCGCTTCGGATGCCGTTTGAGTGCTGCGACCCTGGGGGCTCTTGGAGTACTCGCCTGGGATGGCTCCCGATTCCATTACTCCCCGGCGTTTGAATTGAAGCCTGTTGATACGACGGGTGCCGGGGATGTCTTTCACGCTGCTTTTGCCTTTGCGCTTTTGCGCGGAGACGATCTTCACGCGCTCGCTGGAATTCAGTTGCGCCGCCGCGGGGCTTTCCTGCATGGGGATGGGCGCGCGCGGCGGGATTGCAAGCCTGGAAAAAATCGAGGATCTGATCCGGAATGGGCGGCGGGGCCCTGCGGCATTCACTCCGGAAATGCTTGAGGCCTTCAGGAAGGCCCGATGATCCCGCTTCGGGTGGACATTCTTCGCACGCGCTTCGCAATTTTCAACTCGCTATTGATTGCGGTAAACGTTTTCGCGTTCCTGCATGAGTTGACGCTGTCCCCCAAGATGGGGCGCGCGCTCGTCTATACGTTCGGGCTTATTCCTGCCCACGAGCAACTGCTCTTCGCCAGGCATGGAATTACTCTTCCGCAAGCAATCCTTCCGATGTTCACCAGCATGTTTCTGCACGGGGGATGGCTGCACCTGCTCGGGAACATGCTGTTTCTCTGGGTGTTCGGCGGAGCGGTCGAAGAGGCTCTGGGGCACTTTCAATATCTCATCTTCTACTTGATCTGCGGGGTCGGGTCGGCGCTGGCGCACACGGTCTTCAATCTGGGCTCGAAGGTTCCCACGATTGGCGCGAGTGGGGCCATTTCCGGGGTGATGGGAGCCTTCATCGTATTGTTTCCCCGGTCGCGGGTCACTACCTTGATTCCGGCGTTGCTGTTGTTTTTTACTGTGCGCATTCCCGCTTACCTGATGCTCGGGTACTGGTTCTTTCTGCAGTTTTTCAGCGGCGTAGCGTCTTTAGGGATGACCGATCAAGGGGGAGTGGCTTGGTGGGCTCATGTGGGGGGATTTATCCTTGGGGGGCTGCTTGTGGTCGGGGTGCGCACGAGGCTGAGGAGTGCTGCCCAGTAGGACGGGCTTCAGCCTGTCTAGCTTTTGCTTATCGTTTTACGAAAAGCAGACAGGCTTGAAGCCTGTCCTACTTAAGGACTTCCTTCCTTGCTGTGAGGGCCTCGATTCGGTCTATGCGAGGAGTGTAGCCGATGCCGGGGGTTCCTGGTACTCGGATGGTGCCTTGTGGGGTGACGACTACTTCGGGATCGATCACGTCTTCGACCCAGTAGCGGCGGCTTGCCGTGACGTCTCCGGGGAGGGAGAAATTCTCAAGTGTGGATAGAGCGATGTTGTGGGCGCGGCCGATGCCGGATTCGAGCATGCCTCCGCACCACACGGGGATTTGTCTGGACTGGCACAGGTCGTGGATTCGCCGGGCCGGCGTGTATCCCCCGACGCGGCCCAGCTTAATATTGATGATGCGGCAGGCGCCGAGTTCGATAGCAGCACGGGCATGCTCTTCGGTGTGGATGCACTCATCGAGGCAAATTGGGGTGTCGAGACGGCGCTGCAATTCCACGTGGCTGAAAATATCGTCCCACCCGAGCGGCTGCTCGATCATCATCAGGTAGTAGGCTTCCAGACGCTGCAGGTGCGGCCAGTCTTCCAGGCGGTACGCGGAATTGGCGTCGACCATTAAGCGGATCCTCGGAAACTGCAGGCGCAGCCGCTCAACCGGAGCGATGTCGTTTCCCGGTTTAATCTTGATCTTGATGCGTTGGTAGCCTGCAGCCAACTCGCGTTCGACGGTGGCGACGAGTTCTTCGAGTGTTTCTTTAATCCCAATCGAGACTCCGCAGGGAATCTCCTGGCGCACTCCGCCAAGGAGCTTCCAGAGGGGGGCGCCTTTTTGCCTTGCTTCCGCGTCCCAGAGAGCGGCTTCCACAGCTCCCTTGGCCATGTTATGCCCGCGAATCGTTTCGAGTGCGCCCCACACTTCGGCGGCACTCTCAAAATCGCGCCCCTTCAGGAGCGGCCAAATGAAATCGCAGAGGATAAGCCACGCCGTCTCGACTGTTTCAGGGGCGTAGAAGGGGCCCTCACCGGCGACGGACTCGCCCCAGCCCGAGACTCCGTCCGATTCGACCTCGACGAGCAGCATGCGCCGGTCGGTGACGCGGCCAAAACTGGTCTCAAAAGGAGTGACCAGAGGCATCCTGATTTCGCGGAGAGTGAGCCGCTGGACTTTCAAGCCCGGCTCCCCGGTTCGAGGATGTAGTCCATTCCACCCGAGCTTGGCACGAGTGCGTTTGCGACGAATTTTTTGCCGAACCATTTAAGAAACTGCGCGCGCATATTGGCCTGTAACTCGCGCGCTCGCGCGTGGTCGGTGCTTTTGAGCCCTTCCATATTCGATGGGACCGTTATGCGCACTGCCCTCTTGGAAATTGGCACACTCAATTCCTTCCTTGCGAGAACCCGGAGTACTCGAGGAGACTGGAGGTGCCATTCCGCGACAAGCCGGTCCGTGGGAAGCGCGCCGTGCAGAGGGCTGGTTGTAATTCCGAAGGCGTTCGGCAGATAACGGCGTGCGATCGCGCCCAGCCGCGTGAAATTGAAGTAGGCGTTCTTGGTTATGAGGGGATCGAAGGTCCACTCGACAAGGTTGATGCCACGCGCGAGGGCGTCTTCTCTCTGGTACAGCTTCAAACGACGGGCTACGCCGCGGTCCCTGAATGCTTCGAGGACCGCTGTCATGTGAGAGTGAAGGAACGGCTTTCGGGCGCGCCAGCCGGCAATGGCGAGGGTAAATCCGATGAGATTCGGGCCGTGAAAGGCGCCCAGAACGTGTCCGCCCGTCTCCGATGCAACAACGAATAATGGAATCGGGACGACGTCAATGTCCGAGGACTTCCAGACTTCCCGTTCGACGCCCACGCAGGCTTCAAATTCCTCGATGCCATGGCAGTGGCGGATGACGATGCCATCGCTGAGTTTGGGTGCGTTCCCGGGGCCAACCCCCTTGCCGGGCTTCTTCCGCTGGCTGAATTTCATGGTGCGGGTTCTGCTCAAATTTGTGCGCGCTCTTTCATTTTTGCCGCGGCCCAGAGTTCTTCGAGTTCTACTTTCGATAGCTGCGAGAGGCCTGGGCCGGAACGGGATGCAGCCCGCTCCATTTCTTGAAAGCGTTGCTTGAATTTCAAATTGGACTGTTTAAGTACAACTTCAGGATCGAGGCCGAGAAAGCGCGCCAGGTTCACCACCGAGAAAAGGAGATCGCCCACTTCCTCTTCTGCGGCGCGACGATTGGTACTTTCAATGGCCACACGAAGTTCCTTAGTTTCTTCTTGTAGCTTTTCAAATATTCCTTCCACATCCTCCCAGTCAAAGCCGACTTGGGAGGCGCGGCGAGTCATCTGGTAGGCTTCGAGTAATGCTGGAAGATTTCGCGGAACACCTTCTAAGACAGACGGTGCAGAGATTGGTGGCGCTGCAGCTTTCGGGGAAGCTGCCAGTTTTTCCCTGGCCTTTATCTGCGCCCAATTTTTGAGGACCTCGCCGGCCGTTTCCGCCTTTACGTTTCCGAATACGTGGGGATGCCTGCGCACCATTTTGTCGTGGATGCCGGCGATGACGTCGGAAATTTCGAATGCGGCCTCTTCGCGGGCCAGGTCCGCGTGGAACAAGACTTGCAGCAGGAGGTCGCCAAGTTCTTCCGCTAAATCCTGCGAGTTTCCCTTTTCGATGGCGTCGAGGACTTCGTAGGCCTCCTCGATCAGGTAAGTTCTGAGGGTTGCGTGAGTTTGCTCGCGGTCCCATGGGCAGCCGCCGGGGGCGCGAAGGCGGGCCTGGACAGCAACGAGGTCTTCAAAGAGTTCGCCGATGCGTTTGCCGGATGGAAGTGCTGCGGTGTTCCGCGCTTTGGAGTTCTGTCGGCGCGCAGACTTCGACCCGGTCTCTTGGGGAGGCTTTGCGGGCTTCGAGTTTTTCTTGCGCTTCGATCGTGAGCGAGGCACTTTGGCTCGTCGGCTCCTAAAATCAAGGAAAACTGTACGGCACGAGTGGACAATTCACAAGAGGCATGCCGCGGGCAATCGGTGAACCCGGCGCCGAATTCAGGTAGAAATTTATTTGTGTTAACCTGTCCCTATGGCGAGGTTGCGCGTGGCGCTCATTGGCGATTACAACCCGACGGTGATCGCGCACCAGGCTATTCCAGAAGCGCTTAGATTGTCCGCCGATACAAGCCATCCCGTCGAAGGAGTGTGGGTCCACTCAAGTGCAATCTCAGACGCGGAGGTTCAGTTCCGTGATTTTGATGGCGTTTGGTGCGTACCTGCGAGCCCTTACGCCAACATGGAAGGCGCCCTGGCAGCGATTCGTTTTGCCCGCGAATCGGGACGCCCCTTCCTCGGAACGTGCGGCGGCTTTCAACATGCCATCCTGGAATATGCCAGGAACGTTTGCGAGCTTCGTTCAGCTGACCACGGCGAGACGAATCCCGACGCTTCCATTCTTTTAATCTCATCTCTGGCTTGCCCCTTGGTGGAACGGACCGAAGAGGTCGTACTTGATGGCGGATTGGTGCGAAAAGCTTACGGAACCTCATCAATCACTGAGGGGTTTCATTGCAGCTATGGACTCAATCGGGAGTATGAAGACCTGCTATTAAGAAACGGACTCCGTGCGACTGGGCGGTCGCTTTCCGGTGAAGTTCGTGCCGTCGAGCTATCTGAGCATCCGTTTTTCGTGGCGACGCTGTTCCAGCACGAGCGGCGAGCGTTGCGCGGGCAAATCCCCCCTTTGGTTCGAGAGTTTGTGCTGTCACTTTCCCGATAGCGTGCATTAATTCAATATGTCCGTGGAAGAGCAGTAGATTGCCACACAAAATGACCGATTTCGCACACGGGTGAGCACTTGTGAGCATGTGCGGAGCGATGCTAAACTGCATGCTCAATATCACCGATGGTGGATCGATTGCCCGAGGGAGAATCCGTTGTCCGAATCCAAACATGACGATAGCTTCAAAGTAGTGGACCGCAGGCTGTTTACACCCGACGGGGAATTCCGGAAGGATGTTGCGGAGCAGCAGGATCGCGAGCGGGAAACTGCGCCTGCCGCCGGAGCGGGCGACAAGACGGCCCCTGCGGCCGGTTCCAATCCCGGGAAGCAAGCGGCGCCGAGCGCAGTTCCTTCGGCTGTCCCACCGGCTGATGCACCGAGGCGATCTCCTGTGTTCGAGAATTTGATTCGGTCGCTGGGGCAGAACGCGGCCATGCTGCTCGGCGGGTACGCGGACCCGCGCACGGGACAGCCAGTGCTTGATCTGGAAGGTGCGAGAGAAATGATCGATATGCTGGACGTGCTTCGCGAGAAGACGAAGGGAAATCTCGCGCCGGAAGAAGACACTCTTCTCCTGGATGTGCTGGGCAATTTGAAGCTGGCCTTTATGGAAATGGCGAAAGCCGCCGCGAAGCAAGAGCAAGCGCAGACCCGGCCTTGACCGAGGATCCCGCCCTGCCTGCAACCCCTCATTCCGTACTCGAGCTTACGGTGCTTGGTTCCGGCACGTCCATGGGCGTGCCGACGCTCACGTGCCATTGCGCGGTGTGCTCTTCCAAGGATCCGCGAGACAAGAGGCTGCGGCCTTCGATTTTGCTTGTCCATAACGGGCAAACCGCCGTGATCGACACGACTCCTGATTTCCGGTTTCAGGCGATGCGCGCGGGTCTGGAGAGGCTCGACGCAATTCTTTTCACGCATGCCCATGCCGATCACATTCTTGGGTTTGACGATATTCGCCCGTTTAATTTGCGGCAGAAATCGGCGCTGCCCGTGTATGCGTCCCTGGAAACTATTGCCACGGTGAAGCGGACATTCGCTTATGTCTTTGAGGAATTGCCGGCGATCAGCACGATACCGCAGGTCACGCTGCACCCGATCGACGGACCGTTCGACGTGATTGGAACTCGCATCATTCCGGTTCCGGCGCGGCATGGGGATATCGGTGTGCTGGGCTTTCGTTTCGGCGGCGCGGCATACCTTACCGATTTCAGTGTTGTTCCTGAATCCTCCAAGGGACTCCTTGCGGATCTGGACGATTTGATTATTGATGCGCTGCGCGATGAGCCGCACCCGATGCACCAGACTGTCGAGCAGGCGCTGGCGCTCATTCGCGAACTGAAGCCGCGGCGCGCCTGGTTCACGCATATCGCCCACGAGCTTCCCCATGCTGAAACGATCACACGATTGATCGAGGCGGGATATCCAAATGTCTCGCTGGCTTATGATGGACTTCATTTTGAGGTTCGCGTCTGATGGCTTTTCAGGTTTGCAACTCGATGGAGGAGTGGGCGGCGCGATTCGGAGACACGCGGCGCACGGCGGTCACCGTGGGAAATTTTGACGGGCTGCACCTTGGGCACCAGAAGATTCTGGAGTCCGTTCGGGAACATGCGCGCGCCACCGGGCAGCGCGCCGCGGTAATCACATTCGACCCGCATCCGATGCGCGTGCTGCAGCCGGATCGCGCGCCGCTCATGATCCAGACGCTGGCGCAGCGGCTTGCGGGCTTCGAGCGGATGGGGCTGGACGCGGCGCTGGTGTTGCGGTTCGACCGCGCGCTTTCCCTCGTATCAGCCGAGGAGTTTATCGAACGAATTCTTGTGGCGGGTTTGCGCGCCGGCTCTGTTTTGGTCGGAGCGAATTTTAGATTTGGGCATCGCGGAGCCGGGGATGTGCGGCTGCTCGCCGAATTTGGGAAGCGCGACGGATTTGATGTCGAGGTAGTTCCACCCGTCGAGATACGCGGGAAAATTGTTTCCAGCACGGCCATACGAGGCGCGATCGCAAGCGGGAATGTGGCCGGTGCGATTCCGTTGCTGGGGCGGGCGTTTTTGCTAACCGGCCAAATTCGACCCGGGGCGGGGCGCGGACGGACGATCCTCTTCCCTACCCTGAACATGGCGCCCGAGCAGGAACTTCTGCCGAAGCTGGGCGTGTATGCGACGCAATCCGTTGTGGGCGGAAAATTGTATTCGTCGGTGACGAATGTGGGGACGCGGCCCACGTTTAACGGCGCGGGAGTTACGGTCGAGAGCAACTTGTTTGAATTCAGCGAGCATGTTGCGCGCGGGGCGATGGAAGTGCGCTTCCATGAGCGACTGCGCGACGAGCAGAGATTTCCCGGGCCGGACGCGCTGCGGGCGCAGATCGCTCGAGATATTGAGGCGGCACGGAAATTCTTTTCCGCGCGGACTTTGGCGGGACAGTCCTCGCGCAATTAGGAACGGCTTCGCGAATGATGGAAAAACGGACGGCTGGGGTCGCCTGCTAATTCAGATAGTCGCGCTAATATTTACGTCGGGAAGGGCTACTGCTCCTCACTTTAATTACGAATTCTTATCGCTCTCATCACTTTCCAACTCGTCGTAGTCTCTGATCCCTTGGTTTTCCCATTTGCGCAGTGCGAATGCAAGACAAAAGGCCAAGGCGGAGAGCCACAAATCGGATCGCAGTTCGACGATCAACAAGTTCACTGGGCGTCCCGGCCACTCATAGATGAAAAAGCAAGCGGCAAGCAGGATCAGAAGGTTGCTGGGCCTCAGCGGCCATTTCGGCTCACGTCCACTTTTTGTCTGCTGATCGCTCCCCATCGACTGGAACATATAATTGCAAGATACATAAACGCACCATGCCAATGAAAGGAGCATAAGCGCGATTTTGATTATATGCCCGAGGGGAGAAGTCCAAAGCTCATCGAGGGAATCAAGAGATTGGAGGAGTGTCGCGCAAGCGGCAAAGTAAATTCGCAAGAGCAATTCTCGATAGAACTCGTTGATTTAGTAGAAGTTATCTCATAAACACTTTTAAGCCGTTGTTCGATTGCAAGTTATGCGAAACAGAGTAAATCAGATGCATGGACCTCACCGACGCCCAGTGGGCGTTTCTGGAACCGCACTTTCGTCCGAAGCGGCGAAAGGATGGGCGGGGCCGACCGTGGCAGGATACCCGTGCGGTGTTGAACGGGGTGTTGTGGGTGTTACGCACGAGTGCTCCTTGGCACGATCTGCCTTCTCGTTATCCGCCCTACCAAACCTGTCATCGACGCTTCCAACAGTGGCAGCGCGCGGGGCTGTTCGAGCGTTTGCTGCAAACCCTGGCCGAAGACCTGCGCGACCGCGGAAAGCTCGATCTGAGCGAAGCCTTCATCGATGCCAGCTTCAGTTCGGCGAAAAAAGGGGCTCTGGTGTCGGCCCTACAAAACGCGGCAAAGGCAGCAAAATCATGGCAATCGCAGACCGCCATGGTCTTCCTGTCGCCGTGCACGTGGTCAGCGCTTCGCCGCATGAAGCCACGCTCGTCGAACCCACGCTCCAGCGCCGCTTCCTGCGCGAAACACCGAAGCGATTGATCGGCGATAGAGCCTACGACAGCGATCCGCTGGATCAGCGCGTGCGCCAACATCTCCAGGTGGAATTGATCGCGCCGCACCGTTGGAACCGGAGCAGGCCCGTCACTCAAGACGGCCGGGTTCTGCGCCGATACCGTCGTCGCTGGAAAATCGAGCGCCTGTTCGCTTGGCTCCATAATTATCGTCGCATCGTCACTCGCTGGGAGTACTACCCAGAGAATTTCCTCGGGATGGTTCAGCTCGCATGCGCTGTAATCCTCCTGAGGCATTTATGAGATGGCTTCTACTGATAGAGTATACGCGAGTTGGTAAAGCATCTGAAATTTCAAATTTGAGATTTGAGAATGAAAGAAAACAGGCTTACTTTTTTCTGCACTTTTCGCAGTAGCCGCCGACTTCGGTGCGCGCCGTGGTGATGTCGATGCCGCAGTCTTTTTCAATCTGCTTTTTCAGCTTTTCGTAGAGCGGGGACTCGAACTCGCGAACGGTGCCGCATTTCAGGCAGGCGACGTGGATGTGGTCGCGCGGGCCGTGGCTTTCGTAGAAGTGCTGGTCGCCGCGGAGGTGGAGCAGGTCGAGTTCGTCGATCAGGCCGTTGCGCTTGAGCATATCGAGGGTGCGGTAGACAGTCACGCGGTGGACGCGCGGGTCGAGTTTTTGAGCGCGGTCCAGGATCGCGCCCGCATCGAGATGGCGCTCGGCGTTGTCCATGACTTCGAGCAGGATTTTCCGCTGGCGCGTGAGGCGCACGCCGCGCTTGGTGAGGGCTTCTTGCAGGCGGCCGGGGCGCTGGTGGGCGTTGATTCGCTCGCCTGTGGAAACTCGATGTGCGGTGGTGGACATGATTCCGTGCGGGTTGCCGCGTCAAACACCAAAATTATTCTTCTATTCCGTTCGATGGTCGTTTCGCGAACAGGCCAGCGGCTGAATCAATTCTTCACGAGTAATACTAGAAGGCAATCCGTGCCCTGCAATGACGCACTTTACGCCTGCAAAACCGCACAGGCAAATGTGCCTGTGCTACTCAGCTGCTAGTGATGCGGGATTAGCCGCAGGACGTCATTGTACATAACGATGGCGAAGACCAGCAACAGGAAGACCATGCTGACGGTGACGAAACGCTCCTTCACGCGCACGCTCAAGTCGCGCCGGATCGTTCCTTCGATGAAGAGGAGCAGGATGTGGCCGCCGTCCAGCGGAGGAATCGGTAGAAGATTCAAGACTGCCAGGTTCACTCCGATCATGGCCATGAGGGAAAAGAGTTCGGCCGGACCCTGGCGCGCGGCTCTGCCCGATTCACGCGCAATACCGAGCGGTCCTTCGAGTTGCTTCAGAGAAACATTGCCGCGGAACAATTCGATTACGACGTAGCCGATTTGCCGGGCCATGAGGGCGTTCATTCCGGCGGACTCGACGATCGCGGAGCCGATGGAGAGGCGGCGGTCGACGAGGTCTCCCGTGCGCAAGACGCCGATCTGCCATCGCGGCGCGCCGTTTGCCGAACTCACCTGCTGGGGACGAATCTCGACATGGAGCGTGCGGTCGCCGCGCTGGACTTCCAGATCGAGTGGCGCCGATTGCGATTTATCCACGATGGGCGGAAATTCCGCGCCATTGTTAAGGGTGATTCCATTGACTTTGAGGATAACGTCGCCTGCCATCAAGCCGCTCCGCTCCGCCGGGGTTCCCGCACTGACGGCGCTGACGACGAGGTGATCCTGCGGGTAGCCGAAAACTTCCTCGACGGATGGTGCAGCCGAAACGGAGATCGGAATTTGCTGGCCGTTGCGGTCTACGATGAGTGAAAGTGTATGACCAGGCAGGGTGGACATGAGCTCAAGCTGCGCGCGATCCCAGGTCGGATTGCTAGTGCCGTTCACCGAAACTATGTGATCGCCCGGCATGAGGCCGGCCTTTTGTGCGGCGGAATCCTGCAAAACGCCGACCAAGTCCATGGGGCGGTCCAGGAACGCGGGTTGCTTGCTGCCGCGCATGTAAATCCCGGCGACAAGAAGGATGGAGAGGACGATGTTCATGGCCGGACCAGCCAGAGCGATCAGCACTCGCTGCCATCGGGGCTTGGAGAGAAACTCATCGGGGTCGCCCTTGCGTTCTTCGAGCGGGTTGTCACCGGCCATCTTCACGTAGCCGCCGAGGGGCAAGGCGCTGACGCGGTAATCGGTGTCGCCGCGCTTGATTCCCCAGAGGCGCGTACCGAAGCCGATGGAAAATACCTCGACGCGAACGCCAAATGATTTGGCGACAATGAAATGTCCCCACTCGTGCACCAGCACCATGATGCCGAGGACAATCGAAACGGAAACTATCATTATCAGGAAGTCCGACACGTTCTTTTCTCCCTTACTAGGAGCCATCTCAAAAGTGGCCCGCCACCCAAGCTTGACAAAAATTCAGGGGCTAAAGCCCATTTTTTGATCTCTGAATGTCGCGGCTGAAGCCGCGACCCACAAAGACGGTGACTGAACTGAAACGACTCCTAATGATTCTCAAGAACTCAAAGTCAAGAGTTTAAACTATGCAACCGCTGTCCGCGCGGCCTTGCGTTCCACTTCTTCCCGGGCCATCCGGCGGGCATCGAAATCGGCCGCCAGAACATCGGCGATGGCGGCCATTTTGATCTTCGGAGTCCGTGTGAGGACTCGCTCAATCACTTCGGCGATGCCTGAAAACGGGATCCTGCGATCGAGAAACGCCTCGACCGCAATTTCGTCCGCCGCGTTAAAGGCGCATGGATAGGCGCCCTTCTTCCGCAGGGCTTCGCCCGCCAGACGCAGGCAAGGAAAACGGCGCGTCGAGACCTTTTCGAAATCCAGGCGGCGGAGCTTGTCCCAATCGAGAAACGCCCCATTGTTAGATGCGGCCCTCTCTGGGTAGGTTAGCGCATATTGGATGGGCATACGCATATCGGTTGGGCCGAGTTGCGCCAAGATGGACCCGTCCACAAATTCGACCATGGAATGAATCGTGGATTGCGGGTGGACGACCACGTCAATCTGGTCCGGGCGCATGTCAAAGAGCCAGTGCGCCTCGATGACTTCAAAGCCTTTATTCACGAGCGTGGCCGAGTCAATCGTTATGCGGCGGCCCATGCGCCAGTTTGGGTGGGCGAGGGCCTGCTCCGGCGTGGCTGCGGCCATTTCGGCCAGCGGAGTCTTTCGAAACGGCCCACCTGAGGCCGTGAGGATGAGGCGCTTGACCTCGGCATGCCTGCCGGCGCGCAAACATTGGTGGATGGCGTTGTGCTCGCTGTCCACCGGAAGAAGTTCGATATTGGCCTGGCGGGCGGCTGCCATCACGATTTCACCGGCGGCGACGAGGACTTCCTTATTCGAAAGGGCGACCTGCTTTCCGGCTTTCACGGCGGCGTAGGTGGCTTCGAGGCCTATGACGCCGACGGCGGCTGAAACCAGGGTCGCGGCGGAAGGATGGGTGGCAACAGCAAGCATGCCTGCGGGGCCGTTCTGAATTTCCGGCAATTTGGGGAGATTGGCGGCGCGGAGGCGACCGGCGAGATTCGCTGCCGCGGCCGGGGTTGCAACCGAAACCAGTTCGGGGCGGTGCCGCAGAATTTGCTGCTCTAATTCTTCGACGTTATTTCCCGCGGCAAGGGCCACGACGCAGAACCGCTCGGGGAACGCCTCGACAACTGCGAGGGTTTGGCGTCCAATCGATCCCGTGGAGCCGAGAATGGCAATATGCTTCAATTCTGATTGCTCCAATTTACATCAGACTGATTTATGGCTCACGCCGCCTGCTGTAGCGCTCGCCTTCAGGCGGGCATGTGCTCGATTGCAACGTGCCCACCTGAAGGTGGGCGCTACAAAAGCAAGGCTCGGTCGTTAGTATTTCTTCAAGACGGCCCATTGGAAATAGTACCAGACTGCGGGGGCGGCGAGGATGAGGGAGTCAATGCGATCGAGCATTCCTCCGTGCCCGGGCAAAATCGTGCCGGAATCCTTGACGCCCGCGCTGCGTTTCCAGGCGGACTCGAAGAGGTCGCCAAGCTGGCCCGCGACGCTGCCGGCAGCGCCCATGGCCAGCATGTGCGCGGGTGGAATTCGGCTCCAGTAACCGAAGATAGCGGCGACGAACAACGCGCCCAGCAAATTCGCGACGGCTCCCTCCCAGGTTTTGTTCGGGCTGATTTCAGGAGCCATTTTCCAGCGGCCGATACCGCGTCCTACAAAATAAGCCGCCGTATCGCCAACCCAGACCAGGACCACCGTAAAAAGCAGAACTCGCGGGCCCGAAACGTCGATCCCATGGAGACGGACCACGGCGCTGAACGGAAGCACGACGAAAACCAGTCCAGCGGCGCTGACCGAAATGGAGGGCAATACCTCGGCCAGCGGACGCTTGCTTCCGAGGGCGATTACAAGGATTCCGAGAACGAAAGCGAACAAAACGAGTTCCAGCGTGATCCTGGGGGAGCGGTCCAGCAAGTCGCCCAGGCGGGTGATACTGTCCATGCGCGAGGCGTACCATTGTTGGGCGATGATTCCGGCGGCAGCAAGACATGACCAGAGCCGGTAGGCTTCCGCGCCGAGGTGAGCGGCGATCGAAAAAAATTCCAGCAGGGCAATGATGGCGACAAGCGCCGCGGCGATTGCGAGCAGCCATGTGGGTCCCCACCAGATCACGGCGATTACCAGGGGAATCAGAATCGCTGCGGTGAGGACGCGTACACCGGTTCCGGATTTCATTCAGTCCTTTCTTTTGCCGATTCACCGTCAAAAATTTAGGATCGAGGTCGTGACGGGTATTTTGCTACTCGTGCTTGCGTGAGCGCCATGTGTAGCCCCTGCCGGGGCTTGGCGATCTTGGGCTTTTCGCTTTCCCGCCACTTCCGTGGTGGGCTACGGTCTGCCGTCCCTCCGGAACTCGCAGGAATTAAATTTACTGTGCCACGTTGGGAAACGATAGGGGCCGTTGGAACTTAAAAAGAGGCGGCGCGCTTCACTTCCTGACCGCCGGCGCGCGGCGTGATCAGGCCATGACACGGCGGCGCGCATCGGCCAGGCCGCCGTAACGGCGCTCGCGCTTTTGAAAATCGAGCAGGGCTTCATAGAGCTGCGCGCGGCTGAAATCGGGCCACAGGGTTTCGGTCACATAAATTTCGGCGTAGGCAATTTGCCACAGAAGAAAATTGCTGACGCGCATTTCACCGCTGGTGCGAATGAGCAGGTCGGGATCGGGCATATCGGCCGTGTAGAGATGCTGCGAAATCAGTTCTTCATCGACGCGGGCGTGGGCGAGACCGTTGTTGCGCACGCGATCGAGGATGCGATTAAAGGCGTCCACCAGTTCCGCGCGGCCGCCGTAGTTGAGGGCTACGGCCAGCTTCATGCCGGTGTTCCCCGCGGTCAGTTCCATTGCGCGATCGATGTCCGCGCGAACTTCCGCGGGCAATTGATCGGGGCGGCCAATGACCAGCATACGGATATTGTTTCGATGGATGACGGGAAGTTCCTTGCGCAGATATTCGCGGAGCAAACGCATCAGAAAATCAATTTCCGCTTTCGGGCGGCGCCAGTTTTCCATGGAGAAAGCGTAGAGAGTCAAGGCGGGAATGCCGAGCCTCGCGCAAGTTTCAATCACGGTGCGAGCCGACTGCACACCCGCTCGATGGCCGGCGACGCGCGGCAGATAGCGCCGCTGCGCCCACCGCCCATTCCCGTCCATGATGACGGCGATGTGCTGGGGGAGCCGATCCGCATCCAGTTCAAGGAGCAGCCGCTCTTCTTCCAGGTCCGTGGGTTTGAGAGATTCCGGTGCTTTCACGCGACTATTCCCGCGAATTCCGAGTAGTTGTTAGAGGCTGTTTCGCGAGCATATGGAAAAGCTAGCATAGGCAATCCCACGGCGCAACACACTCGGAGCGAAGATTCGTTGAAGTTGGCAACATCCAATCGCGGAACCAAAAAATTGGCTACGCCCAAAAAGCGGGCCCGCCCCGGAGCGATCCGGAGCGGGCTTTTTTCTTATTTGGCGAAGCGGCGAAGAGTCCGCCGAATTCGCCCCAACAATTGCCCGTTGTCGCTACTCGAAATGAACGGGCTCACCGGTGGACGGGTCAAGGAACAGTTTGCGCTGGTGATCTTGATCCTTCTCATGGCTCCACTGGCCGTCGTCGTCCCGGTCGCTGAAGTCGAACATGTTGTTGAGGGTTCCAGCCTTGTAATCGTTGGAGGCGCCGCCGAGGCGGCCGAGACTCCAGTTATCTTCGATGAATCGAAGGACCGAGGATTGGTCAGTGATGCTGTGGTCCACGTAATTCTTCTTGGCCCACGGCGAGATCACGATCAAGGGCTGGCGCTGGCCATATCCGCACAGGCCCGAGAGATTTGCCAGGGGGCCGGTTGTGGGAGTAGTTCCGCATAGGCCGTAGAGAGGCGCTGCGGTGGCGCGGTTGGACAGGGCGTCGTCCAAGTCCTGCGCGACGCCGGACTGATTCACGACGGGGTCCATGGTGTGATCGTACCAGCCGTCGGAGTCATCGTAGAGGATGAAGATCGCGGTTTCATTCCATTCATCGTTGGCCATGATCGCATTGACCGTTTTCACGACGAACGTCTGTTCATCGAGGGGATCGGAATAGCCCGGGTGTCCGTCGGCGTAGGCGGGAGCCTTGAGGTAGCTTACTGCGGGCAGATGGCCATGTTTCAGTGCTTCGAAGAAGTCCTTAATGTCGTACTCGTGGTTGGCCTGGTCGGTCTTGCCGATCATGCTGACGCTGCTCGGCGGAAAGTGGTGAGGATTTGTTGTGGACGTGTAGTATTCGAAGGGCTGGTGATGGGGGATATAGTCGCCGACGGTGCTCATATTGTCCGGCACCGGCAAGCCTCCGAAACTATACGTGCCCGTACCGGCTGATCCGCAAACGGCTAAGGGAGTTGCTGGGGGATTATATGGAACCGTCGGTGCAAAGCCACCCATGAACCAACCCCAGGTAATTCCCTTGCCCGGATTTACAAGGTTGCCGAGCAAATCGCCGACATTGGATCCGGTCATGAAAACCTGACTGGTATTGAACAGCTGGCCATTTGAATTTACGCAATCGTCATAGGCGGGGCGCGCATCGCCGATCAGGGCGCCTGTGAATGCGCTGCCCGCGGCAGCTGTCTGGCCGCCCCAGATGTTGCCGGAGGCACTCGTGGGAGTGCCATTGGGGCGCTTGGTAAGTATAGTTGCGCCTGCGGTAGTTCCGGCGACGAGGTTGATGGCACCCGGGGATGAAGGGCCGAAAGTGGTGCTCCAGGAATTATCGCTCATGGCGAAGTTTTGAGCGTAATTCCACAGGGCCGTGACCGTATTGCCGTCGTAATAGCCCATCACAATTCCCTTGTTTGTGGTCTTTCCAGTCCCTCCGTCGTAGCAATAACCAGAAAAGGAAAACGGCCCGGTGGTCGCGTTGCCGCCAGTCACCAGGTTCTTGTTGTATTGCCCGGGCAAAAGCAAGGCGCCAACCGTGATGGCAGGGGCCGGACCAGTGCCAGACCAGAGAGTGTTCGCGTTTTGCAAACCGCTGTTGCCACTCCCGACCGCCGCCACGTAGTTATCGACCAATCCGTGATCGACAGCCTCCTGCTCGTTCAGATAGTTGTGGTTCTGGTCGCAGGTGTTGGATTGCGAGCGGTCCAACCGGAAGGGCTGGGTTGCGTTCGGATTTTCGTCGAGCAAGCCGGCGGTGAGTAAATTATTGACGCGCGGCGTGTCGCCCTTCGCGTGAAAGGGCGGTTCGCCGTCGGGGTTCATCGCATAAGGATACGTGGCGAAGTAGTGGTCGAACGAAATGTTTTCCTGGAAGATGACGACAACGTGCTTGATGGGCGTGGTCGTCTGAAAATCGTCTGAGTCAGGCGGCTGGGCGAAGAGGCTGCCCGGGACGCCAATGACCAGGGTGAGGGCTGTAACCGCTCTTGCGAACACACGAAGACACTTCGCGTTCATAGGTTCTCCTCAAAGGATTTCAAAATGTTGGGCCAGCGTTTAGGGCCAAGGACACGTGGACGGCCGTTGCCGCCGATCAACTTGGGGACGCAAGTTCAGGCGCGCGCCATGATTGATACGCGCACCGTGTGAATCGCAGATGAACGAATAATGAAATCTGCTTTCACGGAGTGTCTTCAATTTGTAACGTAACAATTGAAACTCGGAGACATGGATTGCGATTCACCAATGGCGGACATTCAGAATGGAGCGCCGTGCGGAAATACGAAATCGTTACAACCTTTGAACCTGGCAGGCTGCGGAATAATCCGTCTACCATCTTGTCATTCCGAGCGGAGCGAGGAAGTTCTCTTTCTTTTCTTGGGTCTGGAACGAAGAGAGATTCCTCGCTCCGCCCGGGATGACAAAATAAACTATTTTTTCCGCAGCCTGCTAAGGATTGAAAGACCGCGGGATCACGCGGATGGTGCCCATCATGCCGCCATCTTCGTGCTCGAGAAGATGGCAATGATAGACGAACGTGCCGGTAAGCCTTGGATCGCGAAAATCCATGCGCAATTTCACGCTGGGATAGACGGGACTCGCGCCGTCCCAATAAGCAACGTTTACCGTGTCGCGGAGAAACGGTTCATTCAACGGAACTCCATTCCAATCGAGCAGCATGAAATGAATTTGGTGAATGTGGAAGGCGTGCAATTCCTGCGAGCGGTTTTCGATGATCCAATCCTCTACATCGCCTTGCCTCACTGTAATGTTGGGCGCGGAGGAAGAGGGATCGAATGGCGCAGGCGTCTGGCCATCGACGGTGATGAAAAATACCGTGGGACTTTTTGGATCCGCGGGATTTTGAGGCCTTTCGGAAAAGTACAGCTTGCGCACGCGCACGGGTTCGACATCCCTGAGCGCGGCAGGACTCCTCCGACTCAGGGGGACCGGAGCTGCTGGAAGTTTGGAGCGCGGCTCGGGAGCGTCCATCGCTGCCACGATCGTCGCGAGCGGACGCGAGGGGTCATTTTCTCCGTCCCGACCAGTGTCCACTCCACGCGTCATAAAGGTCGCGTGAGTCCCGAGCGGCGGCCCTTTCAAAATGAATTCGACCCTGCCGGCGGGCGGAATCAGGATGTGGCTCTTTAAAAGGAGGCCGTGGCCACCCACGCCGTTGTCGTCAATCGGCACTCCGTCCAATGCAACGACACCCAACGGCTGCGGCGCGCCATCGTACAGAACTTGCAGGTCCATGTAAGTGATTCCCGAGGCGTTCAGGACACGCCAAAATTCTCGCTGGGCCGGTTTCATCCCGATCACGGCCGGCTTGTAATTGGGATAGGCAACGGGCACAAAATTGAGCGATAAGTCCTTCGCCGGTTTCCCGCCGTCGGTACCGGTGTTCAGGATATCACCCTCCGCGTCACGCAAAACGACGGTGTGGAGCGCAGAATCGGGAGTGGTGGGCTCGGCATCCGGATTGAGCAAATCCTGATCCCTTATCACCAGGACTCGCTCTGGCAGACCCGCGAGTTGGGTATTGATCCGCTCGATGCCTTCGACAATCAGCGCTCCAGAAGCTCCGCCAAGCACTTGCGCTTTCGTAAAACCGTGCAGGTGGGGGTGATACCAATAAAGTCCCGGCGGCTGATCGAGGGGGACCTGGAAGCGGTATTCGAATGGGGCTGCGGATGGCCCTACAACCGTGTGCAGGACATCGTCCTGGTGGCAGACGGGCGGGATCATGAGTCCGTGGAAATGGAGATTCGTTGCTGACGCCGTCATTTTTGCTTCCGCGCAGGAATCGGGCTGCATTTGCATTCGCATTTGATGGGGAGCGGTTGCAGCGTGAGAGGACCCGGGCGCTATCTCATTCTCAAGATTCAGGATCAAGGTGTCGCCGGGGTGCACGCGGAGGGTGGGGGCTTGGGCGCCGTCCTTGTAGATGTAGCAATAACGGATGTTGCCTTGGGGATCCGCTGAAGTATGGAACTTGAGAGTCACTCTTAGCAGTCCATGATCGCTACGGAGGTCTTCGGGATCGGATGCGGTGCTACCGGCAATGGGGCGCGGGCAGATTTCGAGTGGCGATTTTTGGGCGAGTGCAGGAATGCCCGCCCCCAAAATGAATAGGATCATATTAAGAAAGATTCGGGGCATTCGAGGATGAGCCAACATTCGGCTGAAGCGTAGATGGGCATTATTGGGCGGATGTCAATTTTATGTGACGGTTTCTTTACAGGGAGATGACCGGGTTCCATTTGCCCGGACCGATATCGACCCTGGCAATGGAACGTTTTGTGGAAGCGATCTGATCGGCTGACAACAAATTGAAAGAGCCTCAGGGGCTGAAGCCCGTTTTTTTGGCGCCTTGAATGTCGCGGCTGAAGCCGCGACCCGCAAAACCTCAGAGGAATGCCTCTTAGCCGGATGTTCCTGGCATGGCGGTGGGGTGGAGGACGGTCACGTAGACCAGAACCAGGGTGAGGATAATTACGGCGACGACGGTGACCCAGGCGACGATGTTTAACGTGTGCGTGTTGACGAAGTCGCCCATCAGATCGCGGCGATTAATAAGCAACAACATGAAAATTAGGACCACCGGGAGCCAGACGCCGTTGCCGACCTGCGAAAGAATCAGGATTTTTTCGAGCGGGGCGCGGGGGATCAGGATGACCGCGGCGCCGACCACGATCATTCCAGTGTAGAGGCTGTAAAAAATGGGGGCGTCGTTGAACTTGTGGTCGATGCCCGCTTCGAAGCCCATTCCTTCGCAGATTACATGAGCCGTGGAGAGCGGGAGAATCGAGGCGGCAAATAGCGAGGCATTCAACAAGCCGAATGCGAAGAGCATCGCAGCCCATTTCCCAGCCAGGGGAACGAGGGCTTGCGCCGCGTCTCCCGCGTCATTAATCACGTGATGGCCGGAGACGAAGAGCGTCGCACCTGTGCAGACGATGATGAAGAAGACGATCACCATGCAGCTGACGCTGCCAAAGAGCACGTCCATGCGGGCCTGTGCATACTGGCGGGCGGATACGCGTTTTTCGACGAAGCTCGCCTGCATGTAAAAAAATTGCCAGGGGGCGATCGTGGTGCCGATCAGGGCGGTCAGCATAAGGAGATATCCGCCTTCAAAATGCATCGTTGGAATAACGGTGTCCCGGGCCGCCAGGAGCCAATCCGGCTTGGCGAGAATGGCGGAGGCGACGTAAGAAAGGTAGAGAACACAGGCCGCCAGAAAAATCTTTTCGACCTGGCGGGAAGTTCCCCGGAGCACCAGCATCCAAACGGCCACCGCGGCGAGGGGCACGGAGATATATTTGGAAATCCCGAAGAGCTGCATGGAAGCGGCCACGCCCGCGAATTCGGCGCAGACGTTGCCCATGTCCACGATCAGGCCGGCGAGGATCAGAAAAAAAGTCGGACGGAAGCCGAACTCTTCGCGAATGAGATCGGAAAGACCCTTACCCGTCACGACGCCCATGCGGGCGCACATTTCTTCGGTGACGTAGAGCGCGATGGTCATGGGGATGAGCGACCAGAGCAACGCGTAGCCGTACATCGCGCCGGCCTGCGAATAGACCGAGATTCCGCCGGCATCGTTGTCGACGTTGGAGGTGATGACACCAGGGCCTACCACGGCGAGAAAGAGGATCAGGCGGCGGCGCCAGAAACGGGTGCGCTTGCCCCAGTCCGCCATGCGGACGCGCCACGGCTCGACCCAGCCGGGGACGAGCTTCCAGCGCGTGATCAGCGCAGGAGTGTCCCGGGGCTGTTTTTCGTTTTCGGGTTTTCCAAGTATTGCCATTGGTCGGAGCCATTTGCCCACCTGAAGGTGGGCGCTACATGATCAGCGGTTTCGGATGCGGGTGACGACGTCATCCACTTCGATCGCGCCAATGGGGCGGCCTAGCGAGTCAACGACCGCCAGGCTGTGCAGATTGTATTTGTCGAAAAGTTCGAATACTTCTTTGTCTTCCGCGTCCGGAGGAACTGAAAGCAAGGGTTCCATTTTAAGATTTTCCATGAGTTCGTCGGGCGGAGCGAAGAGCAAGCGTCCCACGGCGACAGCGCCGGAGAATTTCGCCTCCCGATCGATCAGAAACACGGTGTCGAGGCGCTCGAGATCCACTTCCATTTCCTTGATCCAGGCGACCACTTCGTCGCGCGTAGCGGCCTCGCCTACGTAGATGAAATCGGTATTCATCATTCCGCCGGCTGAGTTTTCGTCGAATTTCAGGAGTTCGCGTACTTCGCGTGCCTCCTCGCCGGGCATCTCGCTCAGGACTTCGCGCGATCGATCGGCGTTCATATCCGCGATCACATCGGCTGCCTGATCGGGTTGCATTTCTTCCAGAATGTCGGCGGCTTTCTGGGGGGCCAGGCCCTCGACGATCTGCGTGGTCAGGCGTTTATCCAGCTCGGCGAGAGCTTCGGCCGCGGTTTCCTCGTCGAGGGAGGCGATGATGGATTGGCGCTCGATGGGCGACAGCTCTTCCATGATATCGGCCAGGTCGGCGGGATGCATGCGCTCGAGTTTCTGGTGGGTGATCCGGAGCTTCACGCGGCGCAAGGGGTCCGGCTCGATGAGGTTGACGAATTCCCAGGGGATGACTCGCGTCGGCAGCCTGGTCGCCAGTCCGCGCACCAAACCCGGGGAGGCAATGCCGTGGAGGAGGCGACGAGCGGCGCCCGTGAGACCCACATCCACCTGGGTGACGCGCAGTTCGACCGTGCCGTTGATGCGCTGCTCGGCGAGATCGATGTCGTTCACGCGGACGACTTTTCGGCCGCTGGTATCGATGATTTGCTGATCGAGAAGGTCTTTGCGCATGGCCAGCCAAGCTTCATTGGGCTGGTAATGTTCCAGGTCTTTTTCTTCGACATTCAGGCGGATGACGCCGGGGGCGACAAAGGCGATGTGATCGTACCGCGCGATCAAGGGAAGAAACTTTCCGCGGCCTAAGAGAACCCGAGCGACACGGTTGGGCTGGTCGGCGGGCTCGACGAACAATTCGGTGACCTGGCCTACGAAATGGCCGTCGCGGTCGTAGGCTTCTCCGCCGAGGAGATCAGTGGCGTGCAGCATTTTTGCCTCCTTTCCCGAGCCTTCGGGCCGTGGAATGGTTTAGGCCTGAGGCTAGTTCTTTAAAACCTTGCGCCGGGGTTCAAGTAGCGCAGCCACTCTTGGCTGTGCGGGTTTTCGGCTGTCAAGTTGACTACCCGACCCAACTGTGATGGCAGAACCCGCACGGGCAAGAGTGCCTGTGCTATCAAAAAACCGCGTATCGCGGGATCTTTGAGACTTGGAACCCGCAACCAGGATGTTTTCCCGGCCACGGGTGGAGGAAAAATCCGGTCTACCCGAGGCCTTTACGGCTCGCTCTTGTGGCTTGGCGGACTTGCATTTTGGCACCGATACGCCGGGCCATTCTGGAACATCGTGCCACCGATCGATTCCTACTCGGAAAGGGTTCTAGCGTTTCGGATTCGTTCATGGCCACACAAAAAAACTCCCACTCAGTAGGTAAACGCTGTTGAAATCTTTGTCAAGGAAAGAGTGCACGCTGGCGCAATTTTTTTATTGGCGGAAAGAGCATGTCACCGGGTTTTCGTCCACGACGGCGGCAATCGGCCAGATACAAGGAGCCGTAGGTGTCGGTCATGTAGTCTTCACGGTCGTATCCGAGAAGGCCTGCAGCGCGGACAATACTGGGCGCCGGGCCTTCCAGTTCGAGGTAAAAGCCAATCGGAGTCTCGTCGAGTTCAATCTTCAGGGCGCGGACGCCAGGGAGAGCATACGTGGTCCGGAATTTTTCATAGCGGAACACCGGATGCAGGCCCAGGGCTTGGAGAATTCGTGGCATTTCGTACGGGGCCGAGACCGAGACTTCCACTTCTTCCTTGATCTTGAAACGAGTGGGCTTTTTCGGTCTTCGGCTTGTATTCCTGGCGCCGCGCGATTGCGGAGAAGGCCCTTTAAAGGTAAGGATGGCTGCTGGGTTTTCCTTTGTGCGGCCCCCGCTGGATTTCGAAGCCAGGCGTTCGATTCGCAGGCGGATAATCTGGCCACGTCGCCTGAGGTCCTGCCTGGGCGTGTCGTAGAGCGTGTTGGATTCATGGGTGCGCAGCGTGATTTCTCGAGCGCGGAGGCGCTTGAGACGGCTGCGGAGCGCTTTGATATCCGTAACGCGAAGTTTGATTTCAATTTCTTGACGATGCGGGGGCTTTTGCATCGATTGGCAGTATACGTCTTGTTTTGAATCCAATTGAAATTGGGGCGCCCTTCGCTCCTTCAGAGATGTGTGAAGAGGAGCCAACCGTGTCGCCCTTGTCAGGTTTGTGTGAGAATTCTGTTTCGGCTTATGTGGCGCCGGTCCGTCGTGGCGGACGGGCAACCGTTCGATTTCAAAGTGCCCGCCTAAAGGCGGGCGCTACAGGAATGTGCCCGGCCGAAGGGTCCTTCCCGATTCCGTTGCTCGACAGAAGCGAAGGCGGCGCGGTATAAACTTTCAGTGAGGGCCGGGGTCTTTTTCCCTGCGGGAAACTGGTTGAACCCGCCCCCGGTTACGGCGCTCCACTTGACATGACTGAACCAGCCACACCGCTTATGCGGCAGTATCACTCCATTAAGGGGCGCTACCCGCAGGCGCTCGTCTTATTTCGTTTGGGCGATTTCTACGAACTTTTCTACGAAGATGCCATCGCGGCGTCGCGAGAACTGCAAATCACTTTGACTTCCCGGAACCGAGAGCGCGGCGAGCCTGTGCCGATGTGCGGGGTTCCCTACCACGCTGCGGAGGGATATATCGCGCGACTGCTGCGGGCGGGGTACAAAATTGCCGTGTGCGATCAGATGGAGGCGCCCGGACCCGGAAAGAAACTGGTGAGGCGCGAAGTGGTGCGCGTCATCACGCCGGGGACCGCGACCAGTCTGAATGTTCTGGAGCCCAAGGAAAACAATTTTCTGGCGGCGATCTTTCGCGCGGCTGGCGGATCACCGATCGGGTTTGCGTATGCGGACGTGACGACGGGCGAATTCCGCGCGGCGGCTTTTTCCGGCAGCGATGCCGAGGAAAAATTGCGTGATGAGCTGCACCGCTTGAAACCGCGCGAAATACTCATTCCCCGCCAGGCAAGTTTGTTTGCCGCGGGAGGGGTGGACGGCGAATTCGGCGGGCACTCCCAGGCCGCGCGGCCGGAGCTTCGCGAAGGGGTGGAGACGCGGATCGACGAATGGGTCTTTCGGTTTGACTACGCCGAACGGCTGTTGCGGGAGCAATTTGGGGTGGCAACACTGGACGGATTCGGACTTGCGGGTCATCCCCACGCCGTGTCAGCGGCGGGGGCTGTGGTTCATTACCTGCGCGAAACTTCGGCGATGGACACAGAGAATGGGAATCACTCCGGAGCTGCGCTCGGGCATCTGGACCGTGTCCGTTATTACGAGCAGGCGGACGCTCTGGTGCTGGACATAGTTACCGTGCGCAATCTGGAGCTGGTGGCGCCTATTTTTTTCGAGGATGGTATGCGCGGATCATCTACGACTTTACTTTCCGCGCTCGACGAAACGACTACGGGGATGGGGGCGCGGCTGTTGCGGCAATGGATTCTGCGCCCGCAGGTCAATCGCGAGGAAATTCAGGACCGTCTCGACGCAGTTGAGGAGTTGAAGAGCCACACGGTGCTGCGCGAAGAGATTCGCCATAACCTTGCGGGCGTGCAGGACCTGGAACGGCTGGCGGGGCGCGTGACGCTGGGAGTGGCGTCGCCGCGCGATCTGCTTGGGCTGCGGCAATCGCTTGCGCGCATTCCTCTCCTGCGAAAATATTTGGAGAAGTGCCCGTCGGCGCGGCTTTGCGCGTTGCACACGCAAATGGACGAATTGGCGGACGTACGCGAGCGGATTGAATCGGCGCTCGCGGACGATCCTCCGGCGCTGGCTTCCGATCCGGGCGTGATTCGGCGAGGCTACCACAAGGAACTTGACGAGTTGCGCGAACTTTCGCAGCACAGCAAGCAGACAATCGCGGCGATGGAAGAACGCGAGAGGAAGCGCACGAGGATCGGGTCGCTCAAGATCCGATTCAATCAAGTATTCGGTTACTACATTGAAATATCCAATCCGAATTTGCATCTCGCGCCCGCGGATTTCGAGCGCAAGCAGACGCTCGTGAATGCAGAGCGCTTTACGACGCCGGAACTCAAGGAATACGAGCGCAAGGTCCTGGACGCCGACGAACGCATTTCCGAAATCGAGCGACGGCTGTTTTCCGAGCTGCGGCTGTGGGTGGGGGAACAGTCGGCGCGTTTACGGCGGACGGGCGCGGCCATCGCGCAGCTGGACGTGCTTGGAAATTTTGCGCGGCTGGCCGCTTCGCGAAATTACACTCGACCGGAGTTCAACGACGACACACAGATCATGATTGTGGCCGGGCGGCATCCGGTGATCGAGCAACTCCTCGAGCAAAAGGGCGAGCGGTTTGTGCCCAATGATCTTTATCTCGATGAAACGACCCAGCAAATCCTTTTGATTACGGGACCGAACATGGGCGGGAAATCGACGTATCTGCGGCAGGCGGCATTGATTATTCTGATGGCGCAGATGGGATCGTTTGTTCCGGCGGACCAGGCTCGGCTGCCCATCACCGATCGAATTTTTACCCGGATCGGGGCTGCGGATAATCTGGCGCGCGGGCGATCTACGTTTCTGGTGGAGATGACGGAAGTGGCGGCCATTTTGAATACGGCTACGCCGGCGAGCCTGGTGCTGCTCGATGAAGTGGGGCGGGGGACAGCTACCTTTGACGGGCTTTCGATTGCGTGGGCGGTGGTGGAACATCTGTCGAGCGAGACCAAATCGCGGACGCTCTTCGCAACGCACTACCACGAATTGACGGAGCTTGCGGATTTGCTGCCGGGGATTAAAAACGTGCACGTGTCGGCGCGCGAGACCTCGACGGGGATCGTATTTCTGAAGCGCGTCGAAACCGGGAGCGCGGACAAAAGTTACGGGATTGAAGTTGCGCGCATGGCGGGGTTGCCTCCTGCGGTGATCGCGCGCGCGCGCGAAATTCTTGAGCGGCACGAGCAGGCTGAGCATCAGTTGAGCGAGCGGCTGACGCCTGGGGCCACGCCGTCGGGGGAGCCGCTGCCGTCGCAGCAGGCTTTGTTCACCCCGCTTGACCGGCGCGTGCTGGATGCGTTGCGCGAAGCGGACATCGACAATTTGAAACCTGTCGAGGCGCTTAATCTGCTGGCAGAGTTGAAGAAACAAATTTTATGAGACGCTCCCGCGGACGCGGAACATTGGCGCTGGGCATCATGTCGGGAACGTCGGCGGACGGGATCGACGTTGCGCTCGTGCGGATGAACGGGCGAAAGGCGTCTCTCGAAAACTTTGCGGCTTTTCCATTCCCTTCGCGAGTCCAAAAGGAAATCTTGAAACACGGCGAGGGCCGGCCGGTGACCACCGGCGAGATCAGCCAGTTCAATTTTTTACTCGGCGAAATATTCGCAGCCGCCGCGCTTTCCGCGTGCAAGAAATTCCGCGTTGCCCCCGCCCAGATCGACGTGATCGGCTCTCATGGGCAAACTATTTTTCATCAGGGCCTGCCATCTCTTTTCAATGGACGCCAGGTTGCTTCGACCTTGCAAATCGGCGAGCCTTCGGTGATTGCAACGCGGACTGGCATCACCACAGTGGGTGATTTTCGTCCCGCGGACATTGCCGCGGGCGGGCAAGGCGCGCCGCTCGTTCCCTTCGTCGATTTCCGGCTGTATCGACATGCACGAATTGGGCGTGTGGCGCTGAATATCGGTGGGATCGCCAACGTCACGGTGATTCCCGCGGGCGCTAGGCTCGAAGATGTTTTTGCGTTCGATACAGGGCCGGGGAATATGGTGATCGATGCCCTGGTACGGCATTTCACGGATGGCCGGCAAAGATTCGATCGCAACGCGGAGATGGCTCGCAAAGGCACACTGCTTCCCGAATTACTTCGGACACTGTTGCGCGACAAATACTTTCTGAGAAATCCGCCAAAAACGGCGGGACGCGAGCAGTACGGTGAAAGATACTTGCGCGGGCTGCTTTCCCACAGCATGGCACGGCAGGCAAGGCCCGAAGATGTTGTGCGCACCGCCACGATCTTGACTGCGCTATCCATTTTGGATGCCTTCCATCGTTTCATTTTGCCGGAAGCGAAAATCGGGGAGCTGATCGTTTCCGGGGGCGGGGCTCGCAATCCGCTGCTGATGGCACAGCTCGAATCGGGACTGAACGGCATTCGTGTCCGCACGGCGGGAGAACTTGGCGTGCCGGGAGTTGCGAAGGAAGCGTTTGCTTTTGCAGTGCTCGCGGTCGAGACGCTGCGCAGGCGGCCTGCGAACGTACCTGGGGCGACAGGAGCAAAGAGGGCGGTCGTGTTGGGTAAAGTGTGCTATGCAGGGTAGGAAAGGAAGTAGAGGAGATTCAGGACGTGAAGGAAGTACTGGAACGGATGCTTCTCGCACACGCTGCCGCGATAGAATGTGCAACCCCTTTTCCTTTACTTCCTTTGCTTCCCTAACTTCCTTCGCTTCCCTTCTCTTCCTGCTTGCACTCACTTCCTGCTCACGGACGTCAACCACCGAACCCGGCGTCGTCAATTTCCTGATTCAAACGATGCCGACGAATTTGGATCCGCGCATTGGCACGGACGGCGCATCGCAGCGCCTGGACGGCTTGATTTTTGACAGCCTGGTGGAACTCGACGCGCAGAGAATTCCTCGCGCCGATCTGGCGGAAAAATGGGAGACACCGGACCCTCGCACCTACATCTTTCATTTGAGGAGAGGCGTGAAATTTCACGATGGGCGGCCACTGACGTCCGCCGATGTGAAATATACATTCGATTCCATACTGGATGGGACGGTGGCGTCCCCCAAGCGGGGAACCTTTGCCGTGATTCAGTCGATTGAAATTCCGGACGCTTCCACCGTGGTGTTTCATTTGCGCGAGCCATTTGCCGGATTCCTATGGATCGTTCCGCGAGAAACGGTCGGAATCGTGCCCGCGGGGTCCGGGGCATTCCTTGGGGACCGCTTGATCGGGACCGGTCCGTTCCGTTTCGTCAGCGAGGCGCAAGACGACGAAGTGATTCTCGAACGAAATGACCATTATTTCCGGGATGTACCGAGGATTTCCCGCGTGCGATTCCGCGTCGTGCCCGAGGCTATCGTGCGCGCGCTCGAATTGCGCAAAGGGTCCGCCGACGTGGAAGTCAACACGCTCACTCCGGATATGATTCCCGTGCTCCGCCAACAACCCACAGCTGAGGTGAGCGAATCTCCCGGAACCATTTTCCAATACCTGGCTTTCAATTTTGAGGATGCGGCGCTTGCCAAGCGCGAAGTTCGGCAGGCTTTGGCCTATGCGACGGACCGCGAAGATATCATTCGGTACTTATACCGCGGCCAAGCGCACGCCGCCGACGGCCCTCTGCCAAAAACCAGCTGGGCATACGAGCCGGACATCGCCCGCTATGCATATGATCCCCAAAAGGCGGAACAATTATTGGACGCGGCAGGATTTCCGAGGCGGCCCGAAAATTCCGGAATGCGCCTGAAGCTTACACTCAAGATAACAACAGAAGAATCTTCACGGCTTTTGGGCGCGGTCCTGCAGGAGCAATGGCGGAAAGTGGGAATCGATCTCGAAGTGAGGGCGCTGGAATTCGCAACTTTGTTTTCGGACATGGCGGCGGGGAATTTTGAGCTCTATACGCTGCAATGGATCGGAGCGAACAATGATGCGGATACTTTCTTCGCGTATATTTTCGATTCCAAGATGATTCCTCCCGCCGGGGCCAATCGAGGACACTATCGCAATGCCGAGATGGATGCGCTGCTCGGCCAGGCGAGGGTTGAAGGCGATCAGGAAAAGCGGCGTGAAGTGTTCAGCAAAATTCAGAAAATCGTCGCGGAGGATTTGCCGTACGTCAGCCTGTGGTTTATGGACAATATCAGCGTGCACCGGAAGAGGATCGGTGACGTTCAGCTTTCTCCGACCGGGGACTATGATTTTTTGCGGACGATCGATGCGCGGTAGAAGGTGGCGCGGACTTTAGCCTGCGGGTTTTTGATCTTGCAAGGACAAACCCCCGCATGCTGAAGCCCGCGCCACTTTCATGCGTCCGTCTCATCCTCGAGGGCGGCACGGATTTCCTGTTCGGTGATTACGCCTTGGCGCATGATTTCCCAATCGTCGCCTTCGAGTTTCACAATCGTGGAGGCTAGATTGCCAGGCGTTTCGCCGGCGTCGAGAATTAGCGGCAGGCGATCTCCCATTTGTTCCAGAAGGTCGACAGCGGAGGCGCACGCGGGCTGGCCCGAGATATTTCCGCTTGTTCCGGTGATGGGCCCCTTCACCAGGGCAATGAGCGCATCCACAATCGCGGATTTCGGCCAGCGTAGCGCGACATTGCCCGTGTGGGCCGTCACTTTGAGAGGGACCCCAGTTGAGGCCTCGACCAGCAAGGTTAGAGGGCCCGGCCAAAACTTGGCCGCAAGTTTGTGAAAGGTGTAAGGGACATCGCGCGCGAGGGCAGCGGCCTGCGACGTGGTATTGACAAGAATTGGAAGCGCGCGGGTTTCCGGGCGTCCCTTGACGCGATAAATTTGATCGACGGCCGCTAGGTTGAACGGGTCCGCCGCGATTCCATAAAACGTGTCCGTCGGGATGGCGACGAGTTCTCCTCGGCGGATGAATTCGGCCGCGTAACGGATGGCTGCGGGATCGGGATTTTCGGGAGAAATTTGCAGCAACTCTGCGGACAATGTGGCGAACCTCGTTGTTCGAGCGAAAAAGTGGCAATCGACCTGCGATCGACCTGCAATGGAAACGCGGTCGAGTGAAGCTACCATAGACGTCTAGTGCGTTCAAGGCGCTAGCTCACAAAACAAGAAGCTGGCTGCCCGAAGAACGGGGGGTCTCTACAAAACCTTTGAGGCGAGACGGGTATTTGCCTCGTTCATGATCCGACCCATGAGGCGCTGCGACGCGCTCTTGCTTTACCGTTCCGAGGGGGTTTGTTAGGCTGGTGCGCATGGCTCATCCTGCCGGATCAACTGCGCGACAAGTCACCAAAGGAAACGCCGCTTTGATAACGAGCCGAGAAAACCGCTGGCTCAAGCGGTTTCGCGCCGCGCTTGCGGGGGATCGCGGGGACGATCAGATTGTGGGTGTCGAGGGGGTTCGCCTGGTGGAAGCGGCCCTTGGATCGGGACTTTCCGTGGAAGCGCTGCTCTTGAGTGAATCTGGAGCACGCCATCTATCGAGAGTCGCGCCGGTTCTGGCTTCTGTCGTGCCAGTGCTTCGAACATCCGACAAATTATTCGCCGGGGTGGCGGACACACGGACGCCGCAAGGGATCGCGGCATTGGTTCGACCGCGCGAGGCGGCAATCGAGAGCCTCTTGTCTGGAAACGCGCTGCTGGTTGTGCTGGTGGGCGTGCAGGATCCCGGCAACGTGGGGACGATTGTCCGGGCGGCGGAAGCGTTCGGAGCGAGTGGGGCGGCAACGTGCGCTGCCGGCGGCATTGGCACAAGCGATCCGCTTGGACCCAAGGCGCTGCGTGCGTCGGCGGGATCGGCACTAAGGCTGCCGATCGTGCATGGGATTTCGGCGGCGATTCTCTTCGCGAAATTGGGAACGATTCGAGCGAAAATCTATGCCGCGGTTGCTGTCGGCGGAGAAGAACATTCGCAGGACACAACTTCGATTGACGGCTCCCCACTATTACGCCCGTGGGATATTGATTGGAAGATTCCTTCGGCTGTGCTGATCGGCAACGAGGGTTCCGGTTTACCCGCGGACCTGGTGCGGGCGGCTGACGCGCGTGTCTACATTCCGCAAGCGGCGGCAACGGCTCCTATCGGGATTGAGTCTCTAAATGCCGCGATGGCCGCCAGCGTGTTGCTTTACGAGGCCATGCGGCAGAGGAATGCCGCCCGGCGAGAACACGCATGAGCCTCTTCGCAAAACTCGAGCCTGAGGAAGGTTCCGGTGCGGCGAATCAGCCGCTCGCGGAACGCATGCGCCCGCGCACGCTGGATGAATTCACGGGACAGGAAACTTTGCTGGGGCCGGGAAAACCGCTGCGGACACAGATCGAACGCGACGACATCGGGTCCATGATTCTTTGGGGGCCGCCGGGGTGCGGGAAAACGACGCTGGCGCGGCTGATCGCGCGGATGACGCATTCTGAATTCGCGGCATTTAGTGCCGTGCTGACTGGGATCAAAGAAATCAAGGAGGTGATGGCCGCGGCCGAGCACGCGCGGCGCGCTGGACGAAGGACCATTGTATTCATCGACGAAGTGCACCGCTTCAACAAGGCGCAGCAGGATGCTTTCTTGCCGCACGTGGAAGCGGGAAATATAATTTTCATTGGCGCGACCACGGAGAATCCTTCCTTTGAAGTGATCGCGCCGCTGCTTTCGAGGACGCGCGTCTACGTTCTGCAGGCGCTGACCAGCGAGCAAATTGAAACGCTTTTGCGACGCGCGCTTGCGGACCCGGCGCGCGGCCTGGGGAATGAAAAGATCGTGATCAGCGAAGAAGCTCTCCAGCACATTGCCGTGTTCTCGGGCGGCGATGCGCGCGCTGCGTACAACACGCTCGAAGCGGGCGTTCGCGCCGTGCAGCCGGAAGCTTCCGGAGCGCGCAACATCACCAAGGAATTGCTTGCCGAACTGCTGCAACGCAAATTTTTGCTGTACGACAAATCCGGGGAAGAACACTACAACCTTATTTCGGCGCTCCATAAATCGGTGCGCAATTCCGATCCCGACGCGTCGCTGTACTGGCTTGTGCGGATGCTCGAATCGGGCGAAGACCCACTGTATATCGCGCGGCGGCTGGTCCGCATGGCGAGCGAGGACATTGGGCTCGCGGAACCGGGAGCCCTAGCGGTGACGATTGCAGCCATGCAGGCCGCCGACTTTGTCGGGCCGCCGGAGGGGAATCTTGCGCTGGCGCAGGCTGCGGTTTATCTTTCGCTCGCGCCGAAATCCAACGCGCTTTATACGGGGTACGGGACGGTGGCAAAAGATTTGGAGAGCACGCGGGCTGAGCCCGTGCCGCTGCACCTTCGCAATGCATCTACCGGGCTGATGAAAAGTATCGGTTATGGGAAGGGATATCAGTACGCGCACGATGTTGAGGATAAAGTGGCCGACATGGAATGTTTGCCGAAATCGGTGGCGGGGAAAAGTTATTATCGGCCTACTGACCAGGGATTTGAAGCGCGGTTGCGGCAGCGGATGGAGGAGATTCGGCGCATAAAAGATCAGCGGAAGACCGAATGATTTGTGTGGGACAGGCTTCAGCCTGTCTGGCTTTCGTCATCTAGCGCGCTACAGAAAAGAAGACAGGCTTGAAGCCTGTCCTACTTGCGGCGTTTATAGATTTCCTTGGCTATGCAGTTGTCCATGATTACGAAGAGGCCGGCGCGGCGGGCGCGTTCGGCGGATTTTTCATCCTCGACTCCCTCCTGCATCCAGATAGCGCGGGCGCCTACGCGGATCGCGGCATCGACGATTTCCGGGACAAATTCCGAGCGGCGAAAAATATCCACGATGTCGATTTTTTCGGGAATATCCTCGAGGCGGGCGTAGCATTTTTCGCCGAGTACTTTGGTCTCGTTCGGATTGACGGGGATGATGCGGTAGCCGGATTCCTGGAGAGTCTCCGACACGCCGAAGCTCGCGCGATAGGGCTTGTGCGACAGGCCAACCACGGCGATTGTTTTTGCCGAAGCGAGGATTTCAGTGATCGAATCTTTTTCTGTCGTGGACATTTAAGTTTTTTGCAGCGCCCCTCTACTTGGACGTGGCTCGCCGTGCACGCCACACGCGGCGCGGCTTGGGTGCGCTCGGAATCGGTTTGTTTTGCGTTAACGCACGGTCCACTGCGCGGACCAGTTTCGCCACTTCCGGGGCGGTCAGTTCCCGGTAGTGCCCTTCCTGTACGGTGTCGGCGTCGAGCGAAACGAGCTTCATCCGCCTCATCTTTTCGACGGGATGGCCCATCGCCAGCAGATTGCGCCTCAGCAAATCGCGGCGAAATCCGGAAAATTGCACTTCGTACCAGGGATTTTTGGAATTTTTTCCGGCCGCGCGGGGCGCGCGCAATGGAAAAATCTTGCCGCTCAGCGCGCGAGCCAGGCTCTCGAGTTCCGTTTCGCCAATGCGGCCTTTTACCTTGATCCAGTACGTCTGCGGAAGGGATGCCGAGGCCTTCAACATTCGGCTCGCGAGATCACCGTCATTGGTCAGAAAGACGGCGCCCCCCGCGGCATAATCCAGCGCTCCAACCGGGAAGACGCGCTCGGATACTCCGACTAAAAAATTGCGCAATGTGCGGCGGCCCTCCGGGTCCACGAGCGTGGAAACGACTTCCGGCGGCTTGTTCAACAGCAAATAAACGTGGGATGCAGGAGCATGTGCGACGCGGCCGGCTGCCTCGATGCGGTCGCGCTCCGGATCGGCCTTAACGCCAAGTTCGGTGACGACAACGCCGTTGACCAGCACTTGCCCGCTGCGGATCAGATCTTCCGCGTGGCGCCGCGAGGTAATTCCGGCGCGGGCGATGATTTTTTGCAGACGCTCAAGCATGGATATTCTTAAGAAGCGCTTTCTGCTTTCGTGTGCTCAGGAAGTTCCGCTCCCGCTTCGGGAGCTTCAAGAGTTTCCTGTGAGTCTTGCAGGCTTGGCGCACTCGCAATTTCTGCTGGAGGCGCTTCGCCGGCTTCGGCACCCGTGCCATTCATCGGTTCTGTTTGTTCCGGCTCGATCGGAGCGATTCCTTCGTCAGCGCCAAGAGCGGCGCGCGCAAGCTGTTCAAATTCCTTGAGGCTCGGCAGCTCCTCGAGATCGGATAGGCCGAAGCGCATCAGGAATTCCTTGGAGGAGCGGTACATGATGGGGCGGCCCATGACGGCCTTGCGGCCCGCGGTCACGATCAGGCGCTTTTCGAGCAGCGTCTTGATCACTCCCGACACGTTTACGCCGCGAATTTCCTGAATTTCAGGGCCCGTGACGGGCTGGCGGTAGGCGATGACGGCCAGCGTTTCGAGGGCCGGCATCGTCAGGCGCAGCGGCGGGCGCAGGCTTTTTATAAACCGCCGAACGACTTCGTGATGCTGCGGCTTGGTGTAAAACTTGTACCCACCGGCGACGGCGCGGATTTCCACGCCGCGATCCTCGCTGGCGTAGGCGGCAATCATTTCGTCCAGCGCCGAGCGCGCAATGGCCTTTTCCTCGCCTACAGCGTTCGCGATTTGGTCTAACGTTGCGGGCTCATCGGCGGCATAGATGATCGCCTCGAGCGCGCCTTTCAATTCCATGGGATTCATCGTCATCTTTCATGGCGGGCTCCCCTTCGAGACTCAGGGTAAACGAGTAGAGCCCGCACCCGGATATTAGCCGTCAATTCCTCGAAGCGGCTCCGCCAGCGAATCGGAAATCGATTCGCCACCCGCGAAGACCACATCGAACATTTTATGCTTTCGCACCCAGATTTTTGCGAACAATTCCTGCTGCACGAGGATGATCGCCTGCAGACGTGTGAGTTCGAGGACGGCGAGTAGGGCGACGATCATGGCGTGGCGGGACGGGCAGGACTCGAAGAAATTGATCAGGTCGATGCCCTCTTCGACGGTCACAAGCTGCAGGCGAAGCAAATCCATCATCTGAGCCACGGTGAATTGTTCGTGGTGCAGCTCGATCTTCACCACTTCCTTGCGGCGCTCAAGCACCTGCTGAAAAACTTTCACCAGGTCCACAAGCGAGACAATCAGCTCGCCTTCTGTTCCTTCGCTTTCGTACAGTGTGAGGTCGGGCTTTGACCAGACGTGCTCCTCGATTTGCTGGCGCTGGTGGAGGAGTTGCGCGGCGCTCTTGAATTTCTCGTGTTCGACGAGGCGGTGCACGAGGTCGGCGCGCGGGTCTTCCATTTCTTCGGGGCCGCCGAGCGGATCGGGCGGCAGGAGCATTTTCGATTTGATGTAGATGAGCGTCGCGGCCATGTAGATGAAGTCGGCCGAGATGTCCATGTCAAGCTGCTCGAGCTTGTGGAGATAGTCGAGATACTGACCCGTGATTTTAGCTATCGGGATGTTGTGGATATCGATTTCCTGCTTCTTGATCAGATCGAGCAGGAGATCGAGCGGACCGTCGTACGTCTCGAGATGGATGTTGTAGGGTGACGCCATTTTTCCTCGCTTGCTGTATCTATCGCTGACCTATTACAAAAGATAGCGGTTAGGTCGACCGCAGAGAAAGTAGCACAGGCACTCTTGCCTGTGCGGGTTTCTCAACTCTCGGGCACGTATTGGATAATCGACGATCTCCAAAACCGCACAGGCAAGAGTGCCTGTGCTACTGAGAGCTTCCAACTCCGCGCGGCGCGGCGATCTCCGCTCGCTTTTCTTTCCAATTGAAAACGGCTTCGCGGACGCGCGCCATGGTTTTCTGGGCGACTTCGCGCGCCTTTACGGAACCGTCGTCGAGGATGCGCAATACTTTGTCGGGGTGCGCGGCGTATTCCTCGCGGCGCGCGCGAACCGGTTCGATCCACTTGATCAGGTTGTCGGCCATTGCCATTTTGCATTCGATGCAGCCGATTCCCGCGCTGCGGCAACCGGCGGCGGACCACGCCAGGGTTTCGGGCGGGGAAAACAATTTGTGCCAGTCGTAGACGGGGCAAACGTCGGGATTGCCGGGGTCGGTACGGCGCTTGCGGGCGGGGTCGGTGATCATGGCGCGCGATTTTGCACGGATCAATTCGTCGGATTCGCTGAGTGAAATGAAATTACCGTAGCTCTTCGACATTTTTCTGCCGTCGGTGCCGGGGATGCGCGGCGTTTCGGTCAGCAGCGAGCCGGGCTCGCGAAGGATCACCGTGCGGCTGAAAAAGTGACCATAGCCTTTAAATGAATCCAGGAAGTTTTCGACTCCTTGTTCTAGCGCTAGCTTTCGGAGGAGGTCGGCTACTTCCCTCTTTTGTTCTTCCGTGAATGGTTTCCCATTCGAAGGAAGAATTTTGGGATCATGCACATGCCGCGCCAAGAACCGGAGATTAGCGGCTTCGAAGAGTTCGCCTTTAATTCTGAAACCGTAAAAGAAGTCGAACCGGCGCACGATTTCCCGGGTCAATTCGATGTGCGCGACTTGATCCTCGCCGACGGGGACAAGGTCAGCGTCATAAATAACGATGTCCGCCGATTGCAAAACGGGATACCCCAGGAAGCCGTACGTATGCAGGTCCTTGTCCTTGACGTTGTCGAGCGCCTCCTTGTAGGTAGGGACGCGTTCGAGCCAGCCGAGCGGGGTGACCATCGAGAGTAACAATTGGAGTTCGGCGTGTTCTGGGACGGACGACTGGATGAAGAGAGTGGATTTGGCGGGATCCAGGCCTGAGGCGAGCCAGTCCGTCGCAATTTCAATCGTGTTCTGGGCGACTTGAGAAGTGTCGGCGTAATCCGAGGTGAGCGCGTGCCAGTCGGCTACGAAGAAGAAACATTCGTATTGCGGATCGTTCTGGAGTTTGACCCAATTTTCTAGGGCGCCAAAGTAGTGGCCGATGTGGAGGCGCCCGGTGGGGCGCATGCCGCTCAGGACTCGTTTTTTGTGCGAGGAATCTGTCACTCGAATCAGCTCTCCCTATTCCCAATCAAAGGGCAGCGGCTAAAGCCGCTTTGTTCCAGCCGGGAAACGGCACGGCTGAAGCCGTGCCCTACAAAGCGTCCCTATAAGGCGTGCCTACGACGCGTCCCTGCAACAACTCTCTACAGCAATTCTCTACAACACGTCCCAGCAACGGAGTGCTCTACAAGGCCGTTGCGGCGTGCGTCGAGGACAGCAAATCGCGCGCGATGATCATGCGCTGGATTTCGCTGGTGCCTTCGTAAATCGTGATCACGCGGGCGTCGCGGTACATTCTTTCCACATCCGACTCGCGCGAATAGCCTAGGCTGCCGTGGATTTGCACGGCTTTGTAGACGACTCGATTCACCATTTCTCCCGCGTACAATTTTGCGCGCGAGGCGTACGCGCCGAGGCGCGGCGCGCCTGTGTCGCGCATCCAGGCGGCGTGGTGCATCAGGGCACGCGCGGCTTCGATTTCCGTCTGCATGTCGGCAAGCATCCATTGTATCGCCTGGAAGCCGCCGAGGCTCTTGCCGAATGCGCGGCGGTCTTTGGCGTAGGCGACCGAGGCTTCGAGCGCGCCCTGCGCGATGCCGACCGCCTGCGCCGCGATCCCGACGCGACCGCCGTCCAGGAGTTCGAGGGCGATCTTCAGGCCCTGGCCTTCTTCTCCGAGGCGATTCGCTTCCGGGACTTCGCAATCGGTGAACGTGATTTCGGCCGACCGCGAAGTGCGCAGACCCATCTTATCCTCGTAGCGCGCCACTCGAAAACCGGGAAATGAGGGCTCGACCAGAAAAGCAGTTACGCCCTTCGCGCCCGCCAACGGGTCTGTTTTTGCGAAGACGAGGTAGAGTCCGGCCTCTCCGCCATTTGTGACCCAGGATTTCGATCCATTCAAATGATACACGCTGACGTGACGCTCCGCGGACAAGGCGATCCCTGCGGCGTCGGAGCCTGCCTGGGGTTCGGTGAGGCAGAAGGCGCCAAGGACTTCTCCGTGAGCCAGACTCGATAAATATTTTTGTTTTTGGTGGTCGCTTCCATATTTGAAAACCGGAAACACGGCGAGCGAATTGGTCACGCTCAACGCCACGGCCATCGCGGCGTCCACGCGCGCGACTTCCTCGAGCATCAGGACGTAGGAAATGGTGTCCGCACCGAGCCCTCCCCAGGATTCGGGGATCAACATGCAGCAGCAGCCGAGTTCGCCGAGCTTGCGCAGTTCGTCGGCGGCGAATTTTTCTTCGCGATCGCGCGCGCGAATCGTGGAGCGGACTTCCGCTTCCATGAACTGGCGAATGGTCGTTTGAATCAGGCGTTGATCGTCGGTGAGAGAAAAGTCCATCTCGTAGCAGGCAGGAGCGATGCTAGCACAAGTAGGACAGGCTTCAGCCTGTCTTCTTTTGACTTCTTGCGCCCGGCAAGAAGTCAAAACCTGACGGACTGAAGTCCGTCCTACTAAACCTACATCTTCAGCAACTCTCGGAGGTGTCTTGTTTGCGCGCGGCTCACGGGGACTTCCGACGCGCGTTTGTCATCCATTTTTAGCATGTAGCTGGATTTGAACCACGGGACGACTTCCTTGATGTGGTTGATGTTGACTAGGTAGGAGCGGTGCGCACGCCAGAAGACGTCGGATTCGAGTGTGGATTGCAACTCTTCGATCGTCCGGTAGTTCGAAGTGCCTTCGACTTCGCGCGCCACCACGGTGATGGTACCGTCCTCGATGGATGCGAAGATGACGTCCTCGGCGTCCACGAGGAACAGGCGCTGCTGCGTCTTCACCAGCAATTTTACCGGTGGCGCTTTCGCCGCTCCAATTTGGTTGACGAGCGTCTCCAAGCGCTCGCTCGGCGAGGCTTCGGCCTCGAGCGCTTTCTTCGCGCGCTGGATGGCGCGGGCCAGGCGGTTTTTCTCAATGGGCTTGAGGACATAATCGATGGCGTTCACTTCGAAGGCTTGCACGGCATAATTGTCGAACGCGGTCGCGAAGACGATCTGAGGAAGCTTTCCCTTGCGGTCCATCAATTTCTTGATGACGCCGAAGCCGTTGAGGCCCGGCATCTGCACATCGAGAAACACGAGGTCCGGCGAATGTTCCTTGATGAGGGCGAGGGCTTCGACGCCGTTTTTTCCCTGGCCGACGAGATGCACGTCGGGAAAACTCTTCAGCAGGTAGGCCAGTTCGTCGCGCGCCGGTTTCTCGTCGTCGACGATGAGCGTGTTAATTGTCATGGAGAGGCGTCCTATGACGCACGGAAAGTATATGCGACGGGGAACCCGCGTACAACCTGCCCGGAGCGCACTTCCCTGTTAAGATTTGGGGGTTCTCTGCGCAACTACAGGCCGCGGGACAACGGAGGCGAATTTGGCCAAAGCACGAGCAGAAATTCTCAAGAGTGAAGTTCTTTATCAAGGCAAAGTGTTTCGCTTGCAGCGCGATACCGTGATCGAGCCGGGCGGCGTGCATGCCGAGCGCGACATCATCGTGCATCCGGGATCGGTCGTCGTGCTGCCCATATTCAAGGATGGGCGCGTCCTGCTTATCCGGCAGTACCGGCACTCGGTGGGGGAATTTTTGTGGGAACTCGTCGCAGGACGCAAGGAGCCGAACGAAAGTCCGGCCGCCGGGGCGCGGCGGGAACTTGTCGAGGAGACTGGCTACACGGCGAAGCGGCTGCGAAAATTAATGCGGGTCGTCCCGACGCCCGGCTTCGTGAACGAATGGATGTGGATTTTCGCGGCGGAAGGACTCACCGAGGGCGCCGCACAGCCGGAAGAAGATGAAAAGATCACGCCGCGAATCTTCACATTGAAGGAAGCGGAAAAGATGATCGAGCGCGGAACGCTGCGCGACGCAAAATCGATTTGCGGGCTGCTTTATTACATGCGATTTGTTAAACGGGCGAGCCGGGCCTGATCGCCGGTGGCGTGATTTCTGAAATGAGAAATGAGATTTCAGATTTGAAATTTGAGATTTGAAATCATGCGAATTGCCTTTTGCTTGCCCGGCTACGGAAAATTCAGTCTGCATTTCCCTCGCTCAATTTCTCTTCGCAAATCACTTTCGGAAAAATATTTTTGAAAATTGTCGTGTTTCCCTTGAAACATCGGCGCGTGTAGCATAGGATTTGCGCAAGAGTGTTCTCCGTGATTTTTTTTTCGGAGAGAAAGGTGGACATGAGCGTAAAGGATTTCATCAAGCACCATTACCGGCATTTCAATGCGGCGGTTGTCGTGGATGCCGCGGACGCCTACAACGCGCATCTGGCGCGGGGCGGGAAAATGTTCCTGACGATGGCCGGAGCGATGAGCACGGCGGAACTTGGCCTTTCTCTGGCGGAAATGATCCGGCAAGAAAAAGTGCACGGCATTTGCACGACGGGCGCGAACCTCGAGGAAGATATTTTCAATCTGGTCGCCCACGACCATTACAAGCGCGTGCCGAACTATCGCAATCTGAGCGACGCCGAAGAAGTGGCGCTGCGCGATCGCGGCATGAACCGCGTCACCGATACTTGCATCCCCGAAGAAGAGGCCATGCGCCGGATCGAGCGCCAGGTGCTGAAGCTCTGGCAGAAGGCGGACAAGGAAAAGCAGCGCTACTTTCCGTACGAATACATGTACCAACTGCTCCGCTGCGGGCTCATCAAGGAGTCCTACCAGATCGATCCGAAGGATTCCTGGATGATTGCGGCTTGCGAAAAAAACATTCCGATTTTCACCCCGGGCTGGGAAGACTCCACGCTCGGCAATATTTTTGTGGCTAACGTGGTTCGCGGAGACGTTTCGACATTCCAAGTGGTCAAGTCCGGCGTCGAGCAGATGGCTTGCCTGATCGAGTGGTACCGGCAAAGTTCCGCGAACGAGTCAATCGGCTTTTTCCAGATTGGCGGAGGCATCGCCGGCGATTTTCCGATCTGCGTCGTTCCCCTGATTACGCAGGACCTGCGGGAAAAGTGCCGCTTGTGGGGCTACTTCTGCCAGATTTCCGACAGCACAACGTCGTACGGATCGTACAGCGGGGCGGTGCCTAACGAGAAAATCACGTGGGGAAAGCTGGAAGCCGCGACCCCGCGATTCGTCATCGAATCGGACGCTTCGATTGTCGCGCCGCTGATGTTCGCTTACATCCTCGGCCATTAAAACTTTTGGCGGGGACTTGATTCGCTTGTTGTAGCGCCCGCCTTCAGGCGGGCAATTGTACGATTCAAAGATGCCCACCTGAAGGTGGGCGCTACAAAACCAATACCCACCAATCGCGGGACACGCACATGGAAAATCGTGAAGTCGCCCGCATTCTGCGGGAAACGGCGCAACTGCTGGAAATCGACGGGGCCATGATTGGCCGGTACCGCAGCTACGAGCGCGTCGCAGAACTCCTCGGTAGCCTGCCGGAGTCTATCGAAGAGCTGGCCAAGGACCGCCCTAAGCTGATGGAATTGCCCGGCGTGGGCGACGGCATGGCCGACCACATTGGCGAAATTCTGAAGACCGGTAATTATTCCCTGCGGCAAAAGCTCCTCAAGAAATATCCGGAGACCATTCTTCATCTTCTCGATTTGCAATCGCTCGGACCGAAGAAAGTGGCGTCCCTCTGGAAAACTTTTAAGGCGGGGACAGTGGAGCAGGTGGAGAAGCTCGCTCACGAGGGAAAGCTGCGCGATCTGGCCGGGTTCGGAGAGAAGAGCGAAGAAAACATTTTGAAGGCGATCGAGGTCTATAAGAAATCCGCCGGGCGGTTCCACATCGACGTGGCGGCCGAAGAGGCCGAGAAACTCGTTGCCTACATCCACGCATTCGGCAAACCCATAGACGCCATCACGCCGGCGGGCTCGCTGCGCCGCGGCAAGGAAACCGTCGGTGATCTAGATTTGCTAGTTACGATCTCCGCTGGAAAGTACACTCCGAAAACCGTCGAAGCGATCGCGCAACACATCCTTGAATTTCCCGAAATCGACCAGAAGCTGGCGCATGGAGAAAACAAAGTGAGCTTTCTTTTAAAGAGCGGAATGCAGGTGGACGTCCGCATTCTGGAGAAAGAAGTCTTTGGCGCCGCGCTTCTTTATTTCACGGGCTCGAAGGAGCACAACGTCGCGTTGCGCGGGCGCGCGAACAAGATGGAGTACACGCTGAACGAATACGCGCTCGCGACGCTGAAGGGCGAGCGACCCGTGGCCCGCGCGACCGAGCAAGAGATCTATGCAAAGCTGGGGCTCGATTACATCCCGCCGGAGCTGCGCGAAAATACAGGAGAGATCGACGCCGCCGCCGAGCACCGCCTGCCCCATCTCGTCGAGCTTGCGGACATGCGCGGCGATCTGCAAATGCACACGACCGCGAGCGACGGAAGAAACTCGATCGAAGAGATGGCGCTTGCCGCGAAGGAACTCGGCTACGAATACATCTCGCTGACCGATCACAGCAAGGCGGTGACGGTCGCGAACGGACTCGACGAAAAACGGACGCTCGAGCAGATCAAGAAAATCCACGCCGCCAACGCCAAGCACCTGGGGATTCGCGTCCTCGCAAGCAGCGAAGTGGATGTGTTGAAGAATGGGAAGCTGGATTTCGACGATGAAGTGCTCGCGCAACTCGATGTCGTGCTGGTGTCCGTCCATTCGCATATGAACTTGGAACGCGCGGAGATGACCGATCGCATTCTGGCGGCCATCGAGAATCCTTACACGCAGATCGTCGGGCATCCTACGGGCCGCCTGGTTCTCCGCCGGGACGCGTACGCCTACGACATGGAACGCATCCTGGACGCGGCGCGCAAATACGGCGTCGTGATGGAGTGCAATGCCTCTCCGGAACGCCTCGATCTGAAGGACGTGCACCTGCGCATGGCCAAAGAGCGCGGAGTGAAAATTGTGATTTCCACCGATGCGCACACGACGCGCGGGCTTCAGGCTATGCGTTACGGGGTGCAGATGGCCCGGCGCGGCTGGATTGAAAAGAAGGATGTTATCAACACGCTCAGCCTAGAAAAACTGCTTGCAAGCTTGAGGGAAAAACCGGGCGCAGCGTCACACGGCAAGCCGCGCGCCGCCGCGGCCTCAGCGAGAGGTTTGTCCAAGGCGCGCAAAGCCAACTGATTCAGCCGATGGATTTTGTCTCAATTTGTAGAAATTGTTTCGGAAGAAATGGGTTCGGTGGTCCGACCTTCAGGTCGGACACCCGGTTCCGCATAGTGATGGCCTTTAGGCCCTGAAGCTTCAGGGGCTAAAGCCCGATTTTTTCCGGTTGATTGTCCGACCTGAAGGTCGGACCTCCTAAAGTTCAGGTTTATTGCGCCGAAATCGAAGTTAGTATAGCGATAGCCAAGGTTCCGCGTTGCAAAACTTCGCGCGAACGAGCATGATACTTGGTTTGCGCGAAAGGAATCGCGGCGATCGTGCGGGGTGAAGAGAGTCGCACGCTGCTTCCGGCTTCCTCAAACTTTGAGAACGACAGGAGAATTACGAATGCGCAAGTCCGCGGGCATTGCCTTGCCGAAGGGGAAACTGGGAGTCCTCACCGTCGGCATGGGTGCAGTCGCCACAACGTTCATGGCCGGAGTGGATCTTATCCGCCGGAAGAAGTCGCTGCCCATCGGGTCTCTCACGCAAATGGGAACCATCCGTCTTGGCAAGAGGACGGAAGGTCGCGCCCCGGCGATCAAGGATTTCGTGCCGATTGCTAGAATCGAAGACATTGTCTTTGGCGGGTGGGATATCTTTCCGGATAGCGCGTATGAAGCCGCCAAGAACGCCGCGGTCCTCAGCACCGAACATCTTGCCGAAGTAAAGAAGTTCTTGGGCAAGATCCGGCCAATGAAAGCCGCGTTCGATCAGAACTACGTCAAGAAACTCTCCGGGACGCATGTGAAGAAAGCGCGTAACAAATATGATCTGGCCTTACAGATCAAGGATGACATTCGGAAATTCCAGAAGAAAAACAAAGTCTCGCGGACTGTCGTGATCTGGTGCGGCTCCACAGAAATTTTTCTGAAACCGCACGCCGTATACGAGACGCCCGAAACATTTGTAGCCGCGATGAAGGAAAATCATCCGGCAATTGCGCCTTCCATGCTGTATGCGTGGGCCGCGATCACGAGCGGCGTGCCGTTTGCCAATGGCGCTCCCAACCTGACCGTCGATATCCCCGCGATCGTCGCGCTCGCCAAGCAGCACGGCGTGCCCATCTGCGGGAAGGACTTCAAGACCGGGCAGACTTTGATGAAGACGATTCTCGCTCCGGGCTTCAAAGCGCGCCTCCTCGGAATGGACGGCTGGTTCTCGACCAATATTCTGGGAAATCGCGACGGCGAAGTGCTGGACGATCCCGAATCCTTCAAGACCAAGGAAGAATCAAAGCTCGGCGTCCTCGAATACATTCTCCAGCCGAAGCTGTATCCGGACCTGTACGGGCACATCCACCACAAGGTCCGCATCAACTACTATCCCCCGCGCGGCGACAACAAAGAGGGGTGGGACAATATCGACATCTTCGGCTGGCTGGGCTACCCGATGCAGATCAAGGTCGACTTTCTGTGCCGCGACTCGATCCTCGCGGCGCCAATCGTGCTCGACCTGATTCTCTTCCTCGACCTCGCCAAGCGCGCCGGAATGCGAGGCATTCAGGAATGGCTCAGCTTCTATTTCAAGTCTCCCATGTGCGCGCCCGAACTGTATCCCGAGCACGACCTCTTCATCCAGTCCATGAAGCTGAAAAACACGCTTCGCTGGATGATGGGCGAGGACCTGATCACTCACCTCGGCCAGGAATACTACGACTAACCCTTGGTGGTCCCCTGGTTGAAACGCCACAATTTAGGCTCCAGGGGACATAAACATTTCATAAGGATTTCGGATATCCGGAATCCAAATTTTCTTCATTCGAAAACTTGACTAGGCTTCCGCCCTTCCGGTAGATTCACGCTTCCGACTCAGAGTTCCTCGCATTGGAGGATTATCACCCCAATAACTTCGTTATTAAGGAGAGCGAATGGACGCAAAAGGCGTACTGGAATTTGCGAAAAAGCATGGCGCGAAGATTCTCGATCTTCGCTTCGTTGATGTTCCCGGTCTCTGGCAGCACGTCAGCTACCCCATTGGCGAGCTCGAAGAGGACTCTTTCAAGGATGGATTCGGATTTGACGCGAGCTCGATTCGCGGTTGGGCCTCGATCCACGAATCGGACATGCTCTTGATTCCCGATCCCAATACCGCATTCATGGATCCTTTTCTCGCCGTTCCAACGCTCGTGATGATCGGTGACGCCACCGATCCTCCGTCGCGAAAACCCTACCACCGCGATCCTCGCCATTTCGTGAAGCGCGCCGACGCGTATTTAAAATCCACGGGAATTGCCGACACCGCCTATTTCGGGGCGGAAGCGGAGTTCTTCATTCTGGACAGCATTCGTTTCGACTCGGCTCCACAGCATTCCTTTTATTTCATTGATTCAGATGAAGGCCGCTGGAACACGGGGCGCGCGAATGAGGGCGATTACAAGAACCTCGGGTATCGCACACGCTACAAGGAGGGCTACTTCCCCGTTCCGCCCGCCGATCACTACCAGGATCTGCGTTCGCAGATGGTCCTGAACATGATCGCCATAGGCATGGATGTCGAGTGCCAGCACCATGAAGTCGCGACCGGCGGGCAGGCGGAGATCGATTTGCGTTTCAACACGCTTCTGAATTCCGCCGACAACATGATGAAGTACAAATACATTATTAAAAATACGGCAGCGAAGGCGGGAAAGACGGTGACCTTCATGCCCAAGCCGATTTTTTCGGACAACGGCTCGGGCATGCACACGCACCAATCGCTCTGGAAAGACGGCAAGCCGCTCTTTGCGGGGGACGGTTACGCGGGACTCTCGCAATTGGCCCTGTGGTACGCAGGCGGCCTGCTCAAACACGCCCGCGCGCTGGCCGCTTTCATCGCTCCCGGCACGAACTCGTATAAGCGCCTCGTGCCCGGCTACGAGGCGCCGGTAAACTTGGCTTACTCGCGCCGCAACCGTTCGGCGGCAGTGCGCATCCCGGTCTACTCGGAAAGCCCGAAGGCCAAGCGGCTCGAGTTCCGGCCACCCGACCCGTCGTGCAATCCCTATCTCGCCTTCTCGGCCATGCTGATGGCAGGCCTTGATGGCATCAAAAACAAGATCGATCCTGGCAGCCCGCTCGACAAGGACATCTTCGAACTCGACGCGGAAGAAGCCGCCAAGATTCCGTCAATGCCCGGCTCGCTCGAAGAGGCCCTCGGCGAACTCCAAAAAGACCACAAGTTCCTCCTCGAAGGAGGCGTGTTCACCGCCGAATTCATCGATCTCTGGATCAACTACAAGAAAAAAGTAGAGGCCGATCCCGTCCGAATGCGCCCGCATCCCTACGAGTTCCATCTCTACTACGACATTTAGGATTGTCCGCGACATGGTCGTCGCGGCTTTCACTGTAATTTGGAACAAGAAAAACGCCTCCGCCACTGCCGGAGGCGTTTTTTATTTGCGATGCCGTTGAACCAATGGTGCGTGGGCGCTTCTTAGAGATTATTTCACGGGGTACTGCCTTTCCGATCCAAAACACATAATGTCAAACCTTGACATCGGGAATAAAGGCCGGTATTCTTCCAGACAGAGAAATCGAGGGGACTAGAGACGAATATGGATCAAATGAATGTTTCGGTTACAGACGAGCTCGCAGGATACGTCCGGAAAAAGGTAAAGAGCGGTCGATACAATAATGCGAGCGAAGTCGTGCGCGAGGCCTTGCGCCGTATGGAGGAGGAAGACGCGCGGGCCATTCGCCTGGCAAAGCCCTCAGCGGAGGACATGCTTGCAGATTTAACCGAACAGCAACTAGATACCATCCGCCGGAAGGTCCGAAGCGGGATCCTAGCCATCAATTCAGGCAAATTCAAGGAATACGACGGCCGTGAGGGGTTAAGCGAGCTCACGGCGAGCGTGAAGTCCAGAGGGCGCAAACTGATTAGCTCGCGGGTTGCTCGATTGCAGTCTACGGGCCGGTAATGCGTTTTAGAATTTCCGGCGATGCTGAAGATGATCTTGACGAAATCTTCCTGTATTGGGCAGAGCGAACCAGTTTAGACGTCGCGGACCGCTTGATTGAGGCAATCGTCGAACGCTTCCGGCTACTAGGAGAATTCCCCGAAGCCGGTAAATCTTCCCGCGACATTGCTCCCAGCGTTATGTGCTTTCCCGCGGGGGATTACCTCATTTACTACCGCAGGACACGCAAGTACACCGACATTCTGCATGTTTTTCACGGCGCAAGAGTACAAACACGAGCGTTCAAACGATCCTGGAAATCCGGCCGTTGAAACACTGAGACGCACTGTCCGTGCCCGGAATAATTTTGCAGACTTTGCGGCGCTTCATCAGTGTCTTGCCTCCCCGGGTGTGTTATTCTCTGGTATTCGCACCAGTGCAATGACAATCCACAAAGGAACATAGACATGAAGCCATCGTATAACGGCAGGGCCATTCCATCCGACGGACAGCCGATCGAGTATGTTGGAGGCAAATTCATTATTCCCGACCGCCCGATCATTCCCTTCATTGAGGGCGACGGGACGGGGCGGGATATCTGGAAGGCATCCCAGAGGGTGTTTGACGCTGCCGTCGATCTGGTGTTCGGCGGGAAGCGGAAGATCGCCTGGTTTGAAGTGTTTGCCGGGGAAAAGGCGTTCAATGAGTTCAAGGAATGGCTGCCCAGCGAAACTGTTGAAGCCGTGCGCGATTTCCGAATTTCGATCAAAGGGCCGCTGACGACTCCTGTGGGCGGCGGGATTCGCTCGCTCAACGTGGCGTTGCGGCAAATCCTCGACCTATATGCGTGCGTGCGCCCCGTGCGTTATTTCCAGGGCGTCGCCTCTCCCGTCAAGCATCCCGAACGGATGGATGTAATCGTTTATCGCGAAAATACCGAAGATATTTATATCGGGATTGAATGGCGATCCGGATCGCCCGAAGCAAAGAAACTGCTCGAATTCCTGAACAAGGAGATGCTCGGCGGCGGGCCCAAGCAGATTCGCGCCGATTCGGCCGTGGCGATCAAGCCGATGTCCCCGTTTGGCACGAAGCGGCTCATGCGCCGCGCCATTCAGTACGCGCTCGACAACAAGAAGCGCGTCGTGACCATCATGCACAAAGGAAATATTCAGAAATTTACCGAAGGCGCGTTCCGCGACTGGGGATATGAGCTGGCGGTGGACGAATTCCGGGCCCAGACCGTTACGGAACGCGAAACCTGGATCCTCGGCAACCGCGACAAGGATCCGAACATCTCGATCGAACAAAATGCGGCGCTCGTCGAGCCGGGGCTTGAGCAGGCCACCGAGGCTTTCCGGAAATCAGTGTATGACGAAGTGAAATCGGTGCTCGACAAAATTTACGCCACCCACGGCCAGGGCAAGTGGAAGCAGAAGCTGCTGATCAACGACCGCATTGCGGATTCGATTTTCCAGCAAGTCATCACGCGCGCCGATGAATATCAGGTGATTGCGGCGCCCAACTTGAACGGCGATTACATTTCAGATGCTTGCGCCGCGCAGGTCGGCGGGCTTGGCATGGCGCCCGGCGCAAATATCGGTGACGGCTATGGCTGCTTCGAAGCCACGCACGGCACCGCGCCGAAATATGCCGACAAGGACGTGATCAATCCGAGTTCGGTGATGCTCTCCGGCGTCATGATGTTTGAATTCATGGGCTGGGGCGAAGTGGGCAAATTGATCGAAACCGGAATCGAGCGCACCATCGGACAGAAGCGCGTCACGTATGATCTCGAGCGAATGATGGAGGGCGCGACGAAGCTCGGCACGTCGCAATTCGCGAGCGCCATCATTGAGAACATGCAGTCGCTGGCGGTCGCAAAGTAAGAATCGCGATAATAGTGTAGGGGCACGGCATGCCGTGCCCCTACCATCGGGCAAGCATTCCGGCTGCAATTCACTTTTATCTGTCAAATACAGGAGAACGCACTCATGCGGAAGAAAGTCACGGTTGTTGGCGGTGGATTTGTTGGCTCGACGACGGCGCAGCGCATTGTGGATCTGGAACTGGCTGATGTAGTGCTGACCGATATTCTCGATGGTCCGCCCGCGGGCAAGGCGCTGGACATGGTGGAATCCACCTCGATCACGGGTTCAGACGCGCGCGTCACGGGAATTTCGACGGCCACCGGGGATTACAAGGAAACCGCCAACAGCGACATCGTCGTTGTCACCGCGGGCTTTCCGCGCAAGCCGGGGATGAGCCGCGATGATCTCTTGAAGGCCAATTTCGATGTCATCAAAGCCGTCGTAGAGCAGGTCGTGACATATTCGCCAAACGCGATTCTGATCTGCGTGACAAATCCGCTCGACGCCATGGTGCAGGCGGCGTTCAGAATCAGCGGCTTCTCGAAAAACCGCGTCATGGGCATGGCCGGCGTTCTCGATTCGGCGCGCATGAGCTCGTTCGTGGCAATGGAACTGGGCGTCTCGATTGAAAACGTAAATTCATTCGTGCTGGGCGGCCATGGCGACGATATGGTGCCGCTCCCGCGTTACTCGACTGTCGCCGGCATTCCCCTTCCAGACCTGCTACCTGCGGACCGCATTGCTGCCATTGTGGACCGCACGCGCAAGGGCGGCGCCGAAATCGTAAACCTTCTGAAAACCGGTTCGGCGTACTACGCGCCGTCCGCGGCCGTGGTCGAAATGGTCGAGGCAATATTGAAGGACAAGAAGAAAATTCTTCCCTGCGCCGCTTATCTCGAAGGCGAATATGGCATTAATGGGCTGTACGTCGGCGTTCCTGTGAAACTTGGGGCGCGCGGTGTCGAGCAAATTATCGAGATCAAACTTACCGCGGAAGAAAAGGCTGCGCTCGACAAGTCCGCTGCTTCCGTGCGCGAACTGGTAACGATTCTAGGAGTGGCGTAGAAGTTTGTAGGACGGGCTTCAGCCTGTCAGGTTTCGTTTTAATGAGTCCTGGCACAAAACCTGACAGGCTGAAGCCCGTCCTACTCAACCGTAAAACTTCAGGCTCGGCCAGGCTTGCTGCAGCGTCATTTTCGGCTTCCGGCAAATATAAACGGGCAAATTTGTTTCCTCGGGAATCGCGTATTCATTGATGATGGTTGCGGCAAGTTCGACCTGGCCGAATAGCGCGTTCAAATCCTCGAGCGACATTCCCACCGCGATGACCACTTCCCCGGTGTATTGCTGCGGCCCCCACAAATAATAGTTGTTGTGCCCGCTGATGGCGTGTGGGAGGCCCATGGCCGGCCCAAAATAATCGACCGCTCCTGCTTGCCCGTAATTCTTGGCGAGGATCGCGACCTGCGATCGATCGTCCGGGGAAAGCGAATGAAACACTCCCGCAACGACTTCCGCCTGCTGCGGCCAGCCCATCATATCGGCATACATCTGCGGCAGTTTTCCGCTCGGCGTTTTTTCCACCTGCACGCGGTCCACATCCCAGAAATTAGCGTACGCCGCAGCCGCGTCCAGCGGGAGAATCGGCAGGGCCAGCGGCGCCGCGACAAGCCCCCCAAATACGAGCGGCGCAAGGACGGCAGCTCTTACCCAATTCCGCCCAAAGTTCCCGATCCACGTTTCGATAGCAACGGCGCCGGCCGCGAACAGCATGGGATAAATCGGCGCCAGATAATAAATGCGCCCCCGGAAAATTAAGAACTCCGCAAGCAGGAAAAAATAAGTCCATCCAAGAAAACGGAATGCACCGCCCGGCCGGCTGCGCAGGTAAAACCACAGCCCGGCGATGCAAATTGGCGCACCCAGCGGGTGCACAAGGAAGGCTTGCTGGGCGATGAATTCCAGCCAGGTCACGTGCGCGTTCTTGATGCGATCGACATTCCGCAGGATCTCGATCGTGGGCCAGTGGTTCCCCGCCTCCCAAATAAGATTCGGGAGAAAAATCAGGAACGCGATGAAGGCGCCCAACCAAATCCACGGCGAGCGAAGCAATACGCGCTGGCGGGTCACGATTAACGACAGAAAAAAGGCCAGCCCAAAAAAAAGCATCGAGTGCTTATTCAAGATTCCGATTCCCGCCACAAGTCCGAACAGTAGCCATAAGCGATCGTTCCCCGTCCGAATAATTCGGAGCGAAATCGCCACGCACGACATCCAAATCACGGGTTCAAATGCGTTCATGGAGAGAAAATTGTCCATCGTAAGGTAAATGGGGCAGAGCAATATCGCGGTCGATGCGAGAATCTGGGCGTAACGATGCCCGCCGAGTTCGCGCACGATCCATCCCGTCAGCAGTATTTTTGCGCCGGCGGACAACGCGGGGAAAAATCGCAGCGCATGCAGGGAGTCCCCAAAGAGCCATCGCGACAAACGCGCAACCACGGCGATCAGCGGCGCATGGTCAACGTATCCCCAGGCCAGGTGTTGCCCGCACGCGGCGTAGTACAGTTCGTCCCGAAAATAACCGTAACGCCCGTTCCATATGAAATGAACGAGACACGCTGCGACGGCAAAACATACGGTGACGGCCTCGTCCGTTTCAAGCCATCCGCCGCGATCCAGGCTGACCGCACGCACGGATTCAAGCGCGCCCGTTCCCTCCTGGACGACCGCTCCCCGCTTTTCTAGACGAAGAAAACGCATGATTGGAGCTTGCCCTGATCAAATGTGGGTTCGATTTTGCACCCTGGACCACCCGAACGAGAATACCTGCAAAACCCTACTTCGCAGGGGCGGGCGCAGTCGCGGCGGGCACAAGGGTCGCGGACCGAATGCTGTCCAGCTTAGGGAAACCCTTTTCCAGGTACGCGCGCCCCATGTTCGTGATCTTCCCCTGATCCGGACCGTGGCCGTCGGGAGCACCCTCTCCGTAGCCATTGTACAGCTTGTCGACAACTTCCATTCCGTCGGTGACCACGGCGAATGCCGAAAATCCGCTCTTGTCGAGGGCCTCGTTGTTGCCGTAGTTGATGAAGAACTGCGTCGTTCGCGTGTTCGGTCCCGCCGTCGCAAAAGATACGAAACCGCGATGATTGCTCTGCACGATGGGGTCGTCTTTGATGGTAGCGGTATCCCAAACCTTGGAGACTTCGGGATACGCGCTGATTCCCACCTGGGCCATGAACCCGGGCAGCACGCGGAAGAAGGCCGCGCCGTCGTAGAAATGATGACGCACAAGATTGTAAAAGCGGTCCGCGCCGTTCGGCGCCCACGCCCGCGTCACCTTCATTGTGAAATCGCCCGCGGTGGTCACAAATTTGACGTCGTACTCGGCTGGCGATTTGGCTTTCAGGGTGGCCGGCTGCAGCAATGCCGGGTCGTATGAACTCGCCTTGGCCTCGGGCGCCTTCGCCGCGGTCGCCGGCTTCTTTGCAGGTGCCGGGGCCGGCGTCTGTGCCGCCGCAACAATGGAAATGACGAAACAGGCGCAAGCCAGGAACGCGATTTTTAATGAGCAGCGCATCATAGGTTCTCCGTAAGAAAGGAACGGCGCATATTATGCCGCGATTCCTCTTCCCTGACTAGCCCGGATATCTCACTAGTTTCGGGGCTTCGTATACCAACTGTGCAAAAAGTCTGGCGAGCGCTTTGTAGCGCCGGCGTCCCGCCGGCTCTTCTGAAGTACCTAGAGGCCGGAAAAATTGCCGGCGAGACGCTGGCGCTACAAAGCCCCATGGCGCGCTGCTTCGTCCATTACGCGGAGCGTATTCTCTCCGAGAATTTTGCTAATGTCGGCTTCCGCATATCCGCGCCTGAGCAAACCCTCCGTTATCAGAGGGAACTTCGACGCGTCTTCCATCCCCGCAGGCATGAAAGCGCCGTCGAAATCCGAGCCAACGCCGACGTGATCCGCACCGGCAATTCCCACGGCGTAATCGATGTGGTCAATAATTTTTTCAAAACTCACTTGCGGCAGTCTTCCGGCGCGAATTAATTCGTCGCTCCACCGCTGCCCTTCCATCAACTTCCGCGCCTCATTCTCCCCGAGCTTTTGCCTGGCCGCCTGTTCGTGGAATGCGTTCTCGGATGCGAGTGCGCGGTAGGCAGTCGCATAATCCTGACTCAAGAAAGAATCGTGAAAGGTGATATGAATGACGCCGCCCCCAGCCGCAAGGGCTTTGATCATCCTGTCATCGAGATTTCTTGGGGCGTCGCACAATGCCCGGCAGCAGGAATGGGATGCGATTACCGGAGCACGAGCCGTACCGAGGACGTCGTAAAATGTCCGGTCCGAAACGTGGGAGATGTCAACGAGCATTCCGAGCCGGTTCATCTCCCCGATCACTTGTTTGCCGAAATCAGTCAGGCCGTTGTGGCGCGGCGCGGAATTTGAGGAGTCAGCCCACTCGGTCGCCGCGTTGTGCGTCAGCGTCATGTAACGCGCGCCGCGCGCGTGGAATTCGCGCAAAATCGCCAGATTATTGTCGATGGCGTGCCCGCCCTCGATCCCCAACAGCACGGCGATCTTGCCCCCCGCGCGCGCCGTCCGGACTTCTTCAGAAGACGTGGCGAGCGCCAACTCCCCGCGATGAGTTTCGATTTGCCTTAGGACGGCGTCGAGCAAATTCTGAACGCGCCGCGTCGCCGCTCCGCCCGTGATTTCCACCGGCACCCACAGCGCGAAAAAGATTGCTCCAACGCCTCCCTCGCGTAGCCTGGGGATATCGACGCAGCCTTCGGGGTCGCGGCCCGCTAAGTCAAACTGATCGAAGAGAAAACGCTGCGGCGTGTCTACATGAGTGTCAAATACGAGGCTGGAATAATGAATCGCGCGCGCCCGGGAAGAAAGTTCATCTGCACGCATGTCGATAGAGTGCCACGGTTGCCAGTCTTTGCAGGAAGCGCCCCGCCCTTTTTGTCATTCCGAGCGGAGCGAGGAATCTCTCTTTTTTGTCTCGCATGTAAACCGAGGAGAGATTCCTCGCTCTGCTCGGAATGTCAAAATAAATTGTTTGTTCCCCAGATTGCCAGCGCCCGTTATTCGCCGCGGCGATGGAGTGTGGCGTGGACCAGGTCTCGGTTCATCCGGCCGATAAATTCGATCGGAATCTTCTTGGGGCACACGGCTTCGCACTCGCCGTGATTTGTGCAGCTTCCGAAGTCTTCCTCGGACATGGCCGCGACCATGTCCGCCGTGCGCTGGTAGCGCTGCGGCTGCCCTTGCGGCAGCGAATTGAGATGGGTGATTTTTGCGGCGGTGAACAGCATGGCCGCCGCGTTGGGGCACGCGGCCACGCACGCGCCGCATCCGATGCAGGCGGCAGCGTCCATCGCGCGGTCCGCGTCAGTCTTTGGAACCAGGATCGAGCCGGCCTCCGGCGCTACGCCCGTGGGAGCTGTGATAAACCCGCCCGCTTGAATGATCCTGTCGAACGCGGACCGGTCAACAGCCAGATCGCGCAGCACAGGAAAAGCCTTCGCGCGCCATGGCTCCAGCGTCAGCGAATCGCCGTCTTTAAAGAACCGCATCGAAAGCTGGCAAACCGTCGTGCCGCGATGTCCGCCATGCGCCACGCCGTTAATCAGAAACCCGCACATGCCGCAGATTCCTTCGCGGCAATCGTGATCGAACGCGACGGGAGCTTCGCCCTTCGCCTGGATATTCTCGTTGAGCAGGTCCAACATCTCGAGAAACGACATATCCGGCGTCACGCCCTGCACCTGATAGCTGACGAATTTCCCGGCCGACTTGGAATCCTGTTGCCGCCAAACTTTTAATTTGAGATTCATGGGCTACTTGTAGCTCCTCTGGGCAAGGTGAACGTGCTCGAACGTGAGGGGCTCCTTATGCAACTCCCACTGGTCGCCTTCGCCCTTCCATTCCCATCCGAGACGAACGAGAATCGCTCGTCGTCGCGCAGCGCTTCCCCGTCCGGGGTCTGGCTCTCAACTCGGAAATGGCCGCCGCACGATTCTTCCCGCTCCAGCGCGTCGAGGCACATCAGCTCGCCCAACTCCAGGAAATCCGCGACTCGACCGGCCTTTTCGAGAGATTGGTTGAGCTCCTCGCCCGTCCCGATGATCCTCAGGTTGTTCCAGAATTCTTCTCGCAACGCCGGAACTCTCTGCAGGTTGCTTCTCAAGCCCTCTGCCGACCGGGCCATCCCGCAGTTTTCCCAGATCAGCTTGCCGAGTTCCTTGTGGAAAGAGTCCACTGTCCTCTTGCCCTGAATGCCGATCAACCTGGCGATACGCGCGTTCACTTCTGCCGTCACGGACGCAAATTCAGGATGAGACGTGTCAACTTTTTCCAGCTGCGAGGATGCGATGTAATTTGGAATCGTATAAGGAAGAATGAAGTATCCGTCCGCAAGTCCTTGCATCAGCGCGCTTGCTCCCAGGCGATTCGCTCCGTGGTCAGAGAAATTTGCCTCTCCGGCCACAAAAAGCCCGGGGATCGTGGACATCAGCTGGTAGTCCACCCACAAGCCCCCCATCGTGTAGTGGACCGCGGGATAAATCCGCATCGGAACTTTGTACGCGTTTTCGCCGGTGATCTCCTCATACATGTCGAAAAGGTTCCCGTACTTTTCGCGGACAACCGATTCCCCCATGCGGCGAATCGCGTCCGCAAAATCGAGATACACGCCCTGGCCGCCGGGGCCGACGCCGCGCCCCTCGTCGCACACTTCCTTGGCGTTGCGTGAGGCGACATCGCGAGGAACCAGATTTCCGAAACTCGGGTAGCGCCGCTCGAGATAATAATCGCGTTCGTCTTCTGGAATCTGTGTCGCCGGCCGCGTGTCTCCCTTTTTCTTCGGCACCCACACGCGCCCATCGTTCCGCAGCGATTCCGACATAAGAGTCAGCTTGGACTGATTTTCGTTGCTCACCGGAATGCAGGTCGGATGAATTTGCGTGAAGCACGGGTTTCCAAAGTAGGCGCCGCGGCGATGCGCGCGCCAGATTGCGGTCGTGTTGCAACCCTTCGCGTTCGTGGAAAGATAAAATACGTTTCCGTAACCGCCCGTCGCCAGTACCACGCAGTCAGCCGCGAAACTTTCAATCGCGCCATTCAATAAATTGCGAGTGACGACGCCGCGAGCCTTGCCATTGATGACAACCAGGTCCAGCATCTCGCTGCGCGTATGCATCTTTACCGCGCCCGTGGCGATCTGCTCCTCGAGCGCCTGGTACGCGCCCAGAAGCAACTGCTGCCCCGTTTGCCCCCGCGCGTAAAACGTGCGGGAAACCTGCACGCCGCCAAACGAGCGCGTATCGAGCAATCCTCCGTATTCGCGCGCAAAGGGAACCCCCTGCGCTACGCACTGATCGATAATGTTGACGCTGATCTGCGCCAGGCGATAAACATTCGCCTCGCGGGAGCGAAAATCTCCACCTTTCACCGTGTCGTAAAAAAGCCTTTGGATGCTGTCGCCGTCATTCCGGTAATTTTTCGCGGCATTGATGCCGCCCTGCGCGGCAATCGAGTGCGCGCGGCGCGGGCTGTCCTGAAAGCAGAAGCAATGCACGTTGTAGCCCTGCTGGCCGAGCGACGCCGCCGCTGACGCCCCTGCGAGTCCCGAGCCCACGATGATCACCGTATGCTTGCGGCGGTTCGCGGGATTGACGAGCTTCATTTCAAAGCGGGCTTTTTCCCACTTCTTTTCGATTGGACCGGACGGAATCTTCGATTCGAGCATTTCTCTCCATTGCGGCGGTGTTGCAATCGTAGGGGCACAGTCCGCCGCGGCGGATGCCACTACCCTCAGCGCACCCAGCCCGCGAGCACCGAAATCGGCACCGAGATAAAACCGGCGAAAATAATCAGAGCCAAAATCCTGGAAACGGCTCTCAGACTCTTTGTGTTGTCCAGATTGACCCAGCCGAGCGTCTGCAGCATGCTCCAGATCCCGTGATCGAGATGGAGGCATAGCGCGCCCATGGCGATGATGTAAAACAGTGCGATCGGCACATTGGAAAAACCGGCGACCACGTTTTGATAGACCATCAGGTGCTCAAACTGCCCCGGCTGAAATCCCACCATGCCGCCGGTAAAGTGAAACAAATGGAATACAATAAAGACGGCGAGCAGCACGCCGCCCCAGCGCATGGTCACCGCGCCCCAAGTCGTTTCCACATTTTTCCGCGACTCGTACTCGACCGGCCGCGCCTGACGATTGATGAGCGTAAGCTGCGTCGCCGCCGTGATATGCAGGATCACGCAGATGAAAAGCACACCGCGCACAATCCACAGAAGCTGGCCATAGGCAAGCTCCGGCCAGCCCACTTCCCTGAGGAATCGCGAATATGCGTTGATTTCCTCCGGACCGGAAAAGATTTTCAAATTGCCCGCCATATGCGCAAGCACAAAAAGAATGAGCACGGCCCCCGTAACGGCCATGACCACTTTCTTGCCGATCACGCTGCTCCAGAGAGCCAGGAGGCGGTTTGGCGCAGCTTTCGTTTCCGCCGTCGTTTCCGTCATTGCTGTACTCCTGAATTCATTTCCATGGCGTCAAGCCGAAACCTTTCTGGCGCGCCTCGCGCGGACCGGCACACCCTGTCCCTCCCCACTTGGAACACCCAGCCGGACTATGGCAGTTTCTTATTCTTCTGGTATGGAAATGTCCGCGGAAAAATTTGGCGAAGCTGTCGAAAATCCACTTCTGTCGCAGGCATCCCGGCTCCGATGGATTAGAAATTTCAGTATAGGTAATTCCCGCTGGTTTTTCAATGCCGTTATGGATAAGAATACTGAAAATCCCCCCGCCACTTACTCAGTTATAATGAATATGGCTCAAATACGGGGGAATGTTCATGCCGGATCAGCTGACCGCAGACTTGGGGGAAATCGTCAACACGCTGGAGAGCAAAGGAGCCGCGCCCAATTCCGACGACCTGGAAAAAGTGGGAAGGACGCTGGCTAAACTCTTTGGCGTGGACATGGACGAGGTGGCGATCCTGAAAGTGGTACCCAAGTTCAAAAGCCTGAAATTCGTAATTCCCGAAAAACTTTCTCCGGTGGGCACGATCCCGCTGACCAGCACCACGGCGCTTGCCGCGAGGACCGCGCGCGAACGCAAGCCGGAACTTGTCAACAATTTCAGCACCGCGCGGCACGCCAACGTCTTCGAAGCCGTTCCCCTCGGCCGGGATCCAAGCGAACTGATCCAGAAAATCATGAGCGCTCCTATCTTGGACGGAACGCGCGTCCAAGGCGTCGTTCAAATTTCGAGAAAAGCGCGTTCTGTCGCACAGGCAGGCGCCGATTTCACTCAAAAGGAATTGCGCGCCCTCGTGTCGCTTTCCCCCGCATTGGACCGCTTCCTGAAACTTTGCCCCGTAGAATGAGAAATGATCCGTCCGAAAACGCTCCTTCAGCAACCGATTCGGCTTTGCCATATGTAGCGCCCGCCTTCAGGCGGGCGCTGTGGATTCAAGCGAGTGCTCGCCTGAAGGCGAGCGCTACAAATGCTCGAGGAATCCCCGCTTTTCCTGACTACTTAGGATTTCTCTTCCGAAAAAGACTGCTCACGTCGTGCGCCCGTTACAACTTGATTAAAATCCTGCCTTTCGGCCCGGAAAGTAATTGACACGGTAGTGTGTTCTTGTTACTTTTCCGCACGCGTCCAATGTTCGCGCAAATTTCGAGCAATCATTAAGTTAGTAGGAGGCACCGCACTCCGGAACCCCTCATGGCGTTCGTCGCGAAAAAGATCTACCTGACAAAAGGCGTTGGTAAACATCGGGAGCGGCTCTCGAGTTTCGAGCTGGCATTGCGCAGCGCGGGCATCGCCGCGTGCAACATCGTGCGCGTTTCGTCGATCTTCCCTCCCAATTGCAAGCTCATCTCGCGCGCCGAGGGCCTGAAACACCTCAAGCCCGGACAGGTCGCCTTCACCGTAATCAGCGAAAATTCCACGCGCGAAGCGCACCGCCTGATCGCCGCCGGTATCGGCCTGGCGTTACCCGCCGACAAATCCATGTACGGCTATCTCTCCGAGCATCACTCCTTCGGCGAAACCGAAGAAGTAGCCGGAGAATACACCGAAGAACTCGCCGCCGAAATGCTCGCCACGACTTTGAATGTCGAATTCGATCCGGATTTGTCCTGGGACGAGAAAAAAGAAGTCTACCGCATCTCCAACAAAATCGTCCGCACCATGAACATCACGCAATCCGCCGTCGGCGATAAGCGCGGCCTGTGGACCACAGTCCTAGCCGCCGCCATCATGATCGGCGAAGACGACTGACGCTGCCTCGTTTCATTCCTTGCCCGAATATCGTTGACATCAAATGCGTTTCTGTCGAATCCAATGAAAATGTTATGATGCGGGTATGAGTGAAAAATTCACCATTGGATTAATTCAAATGAGATGTTCTCTCGATCCGAGGGAGAATCTCGCAAAGGTGGAAGCTCGCGTTCGTGAAGCTGCAGGGCGCGGGGCGCAGATCATCTGCACGCAGGAACTGTTTCGCTCACAATATTTCTGTCGCACGGAAAATGCCGATTTATTCGAGCTGGCCGAGCCGATCCCGGGCCCCTCGTCGGAAGCGCTCTCGAAACTCGCACTTGAACTAAACGTCGTCATCGTCGGATCGCTCTTTGAGCGCCGCGCCGCAGGCATCTACCACAATACGGCCGTGATTCTGGATGCCGATGGATCGCTCCTCGGAAAATACCGCAAGATGCACATCCCGGACGATCCGCTCTACTACGAGAAATTTTATTTCACTCCGGGCGACCTCGGCTTCCCGAATTTCGACACGAAATTCGGCCGCATCGGCGTGCTGGTGTGCTGGGACCAGTGGTATCCCGAAGGCGCGCGCCTCGCGAGCCTCGGCGGCGCCAACATTATTTTCTATCCCACGGCGATCGGCTGGCATCCCTCGGAAAAACAGGAATTCGGCGCGGCGCAGCTCGACGCCTGGCGCACGATTCAGCGTTCCCACGCCATCGCCAACGGGGTCTTCGTTGCGGCCGTGAACCGCGTCGGCTTCGAGGGCCCTCCCGACAGCGGCCTCGAATTCTGGGGGCATTCCTTCGTCTCCGACCCGTTCGGCCGTGTCCTCACCGAAGCCTCGGCCGACAAGGAAGAAATCCTGATCGTCGAATGCGATCCCGCGAGTGTCGAGGAAACGCGCCGCAACTGGCCGTTCCTCCGCGACCGCCGCATCGACGCCTATTCCCCGATCCTCCAGCGATGGCACGAGTGAATCCGAAATTCCCAACTATCTGGGGCCGCGATTGTGGATGGCACCCTTCGACGCTCAGGGTAACCAAATGAATCCGTCCCGGCACGACACAAATGTTTGTAGGGCACGGTTTCAACCGTGCCGTAAACCGTCTGCACACAAAACGGCTTTAGCCGCTGCCGGTTCGGAGCCCCTGCCAGGATTCGTCGAATGAGCCCCGCAAGAAGCAGAGTCAAACTAGACACGCGCGCCACCCCCTTCGCGCTCGGCTACCGAATGCCCGCCGAATGGGAACCGCACGCGGCCACCTGGCTCGCCTGGCCGCACGAAAAAACCGACTGGCCGGGAAAATTCGCTCCAATCCCGTGGGTCTACGCGGACATCGTGCGCCACCTTTCGCAAGTTGAGCGCGTAAGAATCCTCGTCGAAAACCAGGCAATGGAACGCGCCGCTCGCCGCATCCTAAAATCCGCCGGTGCAAATCTCTCCGCCGTGGATTTCTTTCAAGTGCCCACCAACCGCGGATGGATTCGCGATTTCGGCCCCATTTTCGTGCGCAACAAAAAAGGCGAGACCGCCGCCACGAACTGGCACTTCAACGCCTGGGCGAAATATTACGACTGGAAAAAGGACGATGCCGCAAACGAAAAGCTCGCATCCAAGCTGAAGTGGAAAATGTGGTCGCCCACGCATCGCGGCCGCCACGTAGTTCTGGAAGGCGGCAGCATCGACGTAAATGGCCTAGGCACAATGCTCACCACGGAAGAATGTCTTCTGAGCCCGATCCAGGCGCGCAATCCCGCCGTCACACGCAAGGAATTGGCAGCCATCTTCCGCGATTACCTCGGCGTGACGAACCTTCTTTGGCTCAAAAACGGCATCGCAGGCGACGACACGCACGGCCACGTCGATGATCTCGCGCGCTTCGTCAATCCAACGACAGTGGTAACGGTAGTGGAGAACGACCCCTCGGAAGCAAATTACCTGCCCCTGCAAGAAAACCTGGCCCTGCTCCGTGAAATGAAAGATCAGGACGGCCGCCCGCTGCGCGTCGAAACGCTCCCGATGCCCAATCCAATCTATTTCGATGAGCAAAGACTCCCAGCCAGCTACGCTAATTTCTATATTGCAAACCAACTCGTACTCGTTCCAACATTCAACGACGCACGTGATGCGACAGCGCTAACAAAGCTCGCGTCATTGTTCCCCGGCCGCAAAATCGTGGGAATTGCATGCCTCGATTTAGTCTTAGGCCTGGGCACGCTACACTGCATGACGCAGCAGGAGCCCCAGTAGGACAGGCTTCCAGCCTGTCTGGTTTTCCGCATGCGATGGCAAAAGGCTGACAGGCTGGAAGCCTGTCCTACATAAAGGAGACCCATGCACATCTTCGCGCTCTACATCCCCCAATCCGTAATCGCCTGGATCGTCATCGGCCTCATCGCCGGCTGGCTGGCCGGGACCGTCTCGCGCGGCCGCGGCTTCGGCTGCATTGCCGACATCATCCTGGGCATGGTCGGGGCAATCCTCGGCGGCTGGATTTTTTCAAAGTTAAATATTCGCGGCGGAGGCCTGCTCTTCAGCATCGCCGCCGCAACAGTAGGAGCCGTCATCCTGGTCGCCGTCGCCAGAATATTTTCCGGCGGCAAAGACTGATTCCCCAGGCAACATGGCCGGCTTTACCTGCGGCAAAACCGTTGTAACCAGACCTGCAGAAGCGTACGATGCAGTAAATATCGGCTCAAATCGATTCGAGAGGCTCCGCATGAAAGGCAGACTGATAACTCTGATCGCATTGGCCGCGGGACTGCTCGCCTTTTCCGGCCCCGTAGTGGCGCACCACGGCTCCCAGGGATACGACTTCTCAAAACGGATCACCTTGAAGGGCACGGTTTCGCAATTCGTGTGGGCCAATCCACACTGCCAGATTTATCTGGATGCGAAAGACGAGAGCGGGAAAATTGTAAATTGGGCCGTCGAACTGAATAATCCGGGCAATTTAATCCGGCTGGGCTGGACCCATAACGCGCTGAAGACCGGCGACGCAGTTTCTCTGGAATTTCACCCCGGCAAGGACGGCAAGCCCGTCGGAATTTGCGCGGACGTCCTCTTCCCGGACGGCCGCAGATTGCATTCGACCCAGGGTTGCGGCTTGCCGCAAGAACCAGAATGACAACCTGCCTGAAGAATTGGACCGCTGGAGTTTCAACTTGCATAATCGGCTGATGGGTTCCGTGCCTATCATGGCGGCGGTATTGCTGGCCATCTCTTCTGCTGCGTTCGCTCAAACTAATCAGCCTTCGCCGGCGGCCAAGAATCAAACGGTAAAATCACAGCCGTTTGACCCTCACGATCTGTCCGGAATTTGGGTGCGGGGAAAAGTTCCCAAGGGAAACGCTCCCTTAAGCGGCGATCGTCCGCCCATGACGCCTTGGGGACAAGCGAAGTTCAACGCCGTGCGAGGCTCGTTCACATACAGCAAGGCGCCCGGAATCGCGCCCCCGATCGCCCCCGAAAAAGAATGGAATGACCCCATGCTGCAGTGCGAGCCAGCGGGATACCCGCGCGTCATGCTGCAAATTTTCGCGCCGTTAATGAGATTCATTCAAACCCCCAAGGAAGTCGTGGAATTTTTCGAGTGGGGCCACACCTTTCGCGACATTTGGACAGACGGCCGAAAGCCTCTCGAGGATCCCGAGCCAACGTATTACGGATATTCGGTCGGCCGATGGGAGGGGGACACCTTCGTAGTGGACTCAAACGGCTATAACGACAGGACCTGGACCGACCCGCTCGGTTCTCCGCATAGCGACCAAATGACCCTGCACGAGGTTTTTCGCCGAATAGACCATGACCACTTGGAGTTGGTTATTACGCTGACCGATCCGAAGACATACACGCGCCCCTGGGTCAGTGACAAAATGGATTTCGATTGGGCGCCGAAATCCCCCCGCTCCGAAAACGAGGAATTCCGGGAAGATTTCTGCATCTATTCGGATCAAGCGTCTTTCTTCAAAAATGTCGACCCGGTCGGCGCAAGCGACGCGCCCGTGAAAAACAAGGTTCAATAGCCGCATCTCTCAGTGTCACTGCCGCGCGCTTTTTCCAACGGCGGAAGGTAACCCCGCGCCCCTTCTCCGAATCCCACACCCCCGTGTGATACGATGTTGGGTCGCGCATCGCGCATAAGGACGTGAGCTACATTGGATAAATCTTCTCTCTTAGCAATTCCCCTGGGCGGACTGGGCGAGTTCGGCATGAACATGATGGTCCTCCGCTCGGGCGACGACATGATTTTGATCGACGCGGGCATGATGTTCCCCGAGGCCGAACTGCTCGGCGTGGATATCGTCATCCCCGACATTACTTACCTCAAGCAAAACCGGCAATACCTGCGCGCCATTCTGCTGACCCATGGCCATGAGGACCACATCGGCGCTTTGCCCTACATTCTGCGCGACCTGCAAGTGCCCATCTACGGCACACGCTTCACGCTTGCCCTCGTCCACAAGCGCCTGGAAGAACACGGCCTGCTCGACAAGACCGATCTGCGCGAAGTCATCCCAGGACGCAAGCTGGAAGTCGGCGTCTTCGAGGTCGAGTTCATCAGCGTCACTCACAGCACGATTGACTGTGTCGCGCTCGCCATCCGCACTCCGGTCGGAGTGGTCATTCACACCGGCGATTTCAAGATGGACCCCACTCCGATTGACGGCCAGCCGTTTGACCTGCACGCCTTCGCGCGCTATGGGGCCGAAGGCGTCCTCGCGCTATTCAGCGACAGCACGAATGTCGAGCGTCCCGGCTACACGCCCTCGGAGCGAAATGTCCGCCCGCGAATCGAGGAACTGACGCGCGCGGCCACGCGCAAAGTGATCGTCTCCTGTTTCGCCTCCTCCATCCCGCGCATCCAGCAGATCGTGGACATCGCCGCCGCGGCCGGCCGTAAAATCGCATTCATCGGCCGCAGCATGGTCGACAACGTCGAACTAGCTCACGGCATGAATCGCTTGCGTATCCCCGATGGCCTCGTGGTTCGCTCGCAGGACATCAATTCATTCCCCGCCGAGAAAATGGTAGTCCTCGTCGCCGGCAGCCAAGCAGAACCCATGTCTTCCCTCTCGCGCATCGCCGTCGATAACCATCGCTTGCTCACGCTCGACGAACGCGACACCGTGATCCTTTCCGCGCGCATCATTCCCGGCAACGAAAAAGCCATCTTCCGCATGCTGGACCACATGTTCCGAAAGCGCGCGCTCATCTATTACGACAACGACGGAGGCACCATCCACGTCTCCGGCCACGCCAGCCAGGAAGAGCAGAAAATGCTCCTGAACCTCGTGCGCCCGCGCTACTTCATTCCGATCCACGGAGAATACCGCCAGCTCTTCCGCCACTCCGCCCTGGCGCACGCCGTCGGCGCTGTCTCCGAGGAAATCATGCTGATCGAGGACGGCCAGCCCATCGAATTCACTGAAGATCGCGCCTACCGCCGCGAACCCGTGACCGCCGGCCGTGTCTGCGTCGATTCCGGCTCGCTCGAGGAAATCGACGAAGTCGTCATCCGCGACAGGAAACATTTATCCGAGGACGGCGTCGTCATGCCCATCATCGCCATCAACAAGCACACGGGGCAGATCGAAACGCAGCCCGAAATCGTCACCCGGGGATTCATGCCCTCCGATAACGGCCTCGAATTAATCAACGGAGCGCGCGAAGTCGTTCTGCGCACCGTCGAACAGTCCAATGCCGAGGAGAAAACCGATTGGAGCGTTATCAAGGAAAAAATCCGCGTGGACCTGCGCCGCTACCTGAAGAAGCAGACTTCCAAGCGCCCGCTGATCCTCCCCGTGATCCTCGAATTGTGAGCCGGCGCCGTGCCCGATTCCGGATTGACCCTTCGCCCCTACCAGCCGTTCGATTTCGAAGCGTTGTTTGCGATCGACCAGGCATGCTTCCCGAATCCGATTGCTTACGGACGGCGCCAGTTGAAGGCCTATCTGCAATCGGAAGGCTCGCATTGCATCGTCGCGGAAATTGGGGGTCCGTCGATGGCCGGGGAGATTGCGGGCTTCGTCCTCACGGAGACTTCCAAGGAGTTCGCCCACATCATTACGCTCGATGTTCTCAAGCCCCATCGCCGCCAGGCCGTCGGTACCCGGCTCCTCGAGGCTGCCGAGCAGGAAGCTTTAGCCGCGGGGGTTGCCATCATGTATCTGGAAACAGCAACAACGAATAAAGCTGCGATTGCTTTGTGGAAGAAGCATGGCTATCGTGAGTCTGGAAAGATCGAAAATTATTACGGCCGCGGCCAGCACGCATTTGAAATGATCAAGCGGCTGGAACGAAATCCCAAGTAAAGGGCCCTCCATGACACTTCTGCATGTAGTGATCCTCGCCATCGTGCAAGGCCTGGCCGAGCTCCTGCCCGTTTCGAGTTCGGCGCACGTAGTCGTGTCCGAAAAGCTCATGGGCCTGGATCCGACGTCCCCCGAGATGACATTGCTCCTCGTGATGTTGCACACCGGCACGATGTTCGCCGTCATCGTTTATTTCTGGAAGCAATGGATGAAGACGTACTTTCAAAGCGCGAAAGCATTCAAGGAAATTGTAATTCTGCTGATCGTTGCCACGGCTTTGACAGGAGTGATCGGCGAGGCTTTGATCAAAGGTATAGAAAAATTCGCTTTTCACGGAGCGCAGAACGCGGAAGTCGAACAGTTGTTCGGCCGGCTTGACCTTATCGCTCCGGCGCTCGCAGCCGTCGGCGTGCTGATCCTAATTGCCGGATTCTACGAGAAGAGCCACCCGCATGCCGGCTCGAGCGACCCAAGCGGCGGCCTGGGAATGAGGCAGGGCGCGCTGATCGGAGTCGTGCAGGGATTGTGCCTTCCCTTCCGCGGCTTCTCCCGTTCAGGTGCGACGATTTCGACCGGACTCCTTGCCAACGTGGAGAAGAAGCGCGCCGAAGCTTTCAGCTTCGCTTTGGCCGTCGCCATCACTCCCGCTGCGGATGGACGCGAAGTACTCCGCCTCATGAAGGCCGAGCACATCGGCGCCGGTCTGAATTTGGCCTCCGCCATGATGCCCAGCCTCATCGGAATGGTCTGCGCATTCGTCGCCGGCCTCCTGGCGCTGAAGTGGCTCAGCAAGTGGCTCGAGAGCGACCGCTGGTACTTGTTCGGGATCTATTGCCTGGCAGCCGCGGTCGCCGTCGGCGTTCTCCATCACATGGGTTATTGATAAGCCCCCAGTGGCAGATGCTTTAGCTTGTGAAATTTTGAGCTTTGCAATGACTAACCCCCGCAGGCTGAAGCCCGCGCTACTTTGCGCCGAGCGCGGCTTTCTCCCAACTGGTGAGCACATTTATTGTGGGCACGGCGTCCTCAGGCAAGGCCCGCACCAGAAAGCGCTGGCCATCGGCACTGGGACTATAGAGGAAAGAGTTGCTTGCCGGGGCATAACCAACGGCACGAAATTCAATCAGAGCCTGGGGGGTGCCTGCCTTGAATTCGCCTTGTGGACCGGACTGCACGGGAACAGACATCAAACGCTGGGTAGGTATCCCATTTTCCAAAAAGAAAAGTTCCTTACCGTCACGCCGCCACCGCGGCTCACGGTTGCCCGTCGCACTTGTCGAGACTTTCCACCGGCCCGGATGGAAAGGGACGGACAAACAGGTTTTCTTCACCGGAGCTGTAGGAAACGTAGGCGAGCCATCGGCCGTCTGGTAATAGCTGGCCCTGGCTTTCGCCCGCGTCTGTCCCCTGGATTTTGACCGGCTTCCGTTCGCCGGATTTATTGAGCGGGTCTGGCAGATACCAGATCTCTCCCAAGCCCTTGGGATTGGTCTCCGTATAGATTAGATAGCGGCCGTCACGAGACCAGTCCGAAGGCCTTTTGGTATCTTCGTTTTCCAGAAGAAGGTCTTCTTTCGACCCGCCGGCGGCATCTTGCAAGTACAGACCCTTGCCCGCGCCAAAGGCGATCATCATTCCGTCCGGTGACCACACCGGTGCGAAGCCGGAGAGACCCGGTGAATTGAAACGTGTCTCCCCGCCGCGCTGCAGATCGTACAACCATATTCCCTGATTGCCTCCGCGGATCGTGGCTGCGGCCTTTCCATCCGGAGACATCGCCACGTGATTTTCGTCCTGGATGCTCCCGACTTTGCCCAGCTCTTTTCCGGACCGGTCCAACCACTGCAATTGGCTTGTGCGGGTCAAATTGGCTTCGTAAACCAAAATGCCGCCGGCGGATGCAGACGCGGCAACGTCACCGTTAAAACTGATGGATGCATCATTGGCCACGGGGAAGACGTCACCCGCAAGCTGGAGCGTCTCAGCGTTGAACGGTTGCGCCATCAGCGTGCTCCCCCGCAAAAACAAGAGATACCCGTATTTTTTCCCGGTAGTGGACGGAGCGAATATGGCGCTGGATACATCCGAAAGAAGCCGGCGGGGAATGGGATTGTCGAGTGAGGCAACATAGATGCCTCGCTTGGCTTCATCTCCCCCATTTACGAGGTAAACGAAATGCTTTCCATCCGGGAGAAACTCAGGGAATAGATGGCGGCTGTCGCCCTCCGGCGTTGTGACCGCCACGCATGCGCCGCCGGCGGCATTCACGCGCCTGATAGGGTCGCTAACTCCATTCGTGCTAAAGAGGATCACTCCGTCGCGGTTCCATGTTCCGCCAGCGACGGCCCCAGTTCCATCGCAGAGGATCTGTGGCGGACCACCGGTTGCGGGCATGGTCTTGAGTTTTCCGTCCGCAGAGAATCCGATAGACTTGCCATCAGGCGACCAGAACGGACCTCGGGCGCCATCGGTGCCCGGCAGGAGTTGAAGCTGGGGTGAATCTAATGAGCGAAGCCAAAGTTGCTCCTTGCTCTCCGTATCAAACCCAATAACGATGCGCCGTGCGTCCGGCGAAAGCGCCAGGAAACCCGCAATTGAGTTCTCCGGGAGCGGCACCGAGAGATGCAGCACCGGATCGGCTGGCGGCGCTTCGCGGAAGTGCACGAACGAAACTCCAAGCGTCATTAGCGCAAGCAGTGCCGCTACTCCCCACGCCACTTTGTTTGTCGTAACCCCACCAAGCGGCGATGATGAAGCAGCGGGAGCGGCTGGAGCCTCCACCAACAACAATTCCATGTCTCCGATATCGCGCAGACGTTTCTTCGGATCCTTCTCCAAACACCGTTGCAGCAGAGGCAGCACCCGCTTGGGCACGGCGGAAAGGTCCGGCTTCTGCATAATCACTGCCGCGAGCGTGTGCGCTGCATCTTCGCCGTCGAATAAACGCTTCCCGGTGAGCAGTTCGTAGAGCACGACGCCGAACGCCCAGATGTCGGCGCGCTTATCGACGCGCTTGCCGCGCGCCTGCTCCGGCGACATATACCCCGCCGTGCCGAGGATCACTCCCTGCATCGTCGCCGCCATGGTCAGCGTCGGCGAATTGCTGATGTCCGCACTCGCCGCGTCATCCTCGAACGCCTTCGCCAATCCGAAATCGAGAACTTTCACTTTGCCTTCCGGCGTCACTTTCACGTTCGCAGGCTTCAGGTCGCGGTGAATGATTCCCTTCTCGTGCGCCGCTTCCAGCGCTTCGGCAATCTGCCGCGCAATGCCCAGAGCTTCCTCTACTGGGACGGCACCCTCTCGCCTAATTCGGTCCGCCAAATTCTCGCCGGGGACGAGTTCCATGACGAGATAACTCGTCCCGCCGGATTGTTCCAGGCCGTAAATTGTGGCGATGTTGGGATGATTCAGCGCCGCCAGCATTTTTGCCTCGCGCTGAAAACGCGAGAGCCGTTCGGGATCGTACGCAAACGCTTCCGGCAGAACTTTGATCGCCACGTCGCGCCCAAGCTTGGTATCGTGCGCCTGATACACCTCACCCATGCCGCCCGCGCCAATGGGCGCGACGACCTCGTAAGACCCAAATCTTGTGCCAGAGGGAATCGCCATTATGCTCCCGCCATTCAGGAGTGGCGAAAGTATACAACCAGCGAGCATTACTCAGGAAGAAACGCTAAAACTCAGCATTGGGATGGTTTGAATGTTTCTGCCTTTCGGAGGGACGCGCTTCAGCTCGTCCGTTCCGATCGCTTTCGGTCTCTGATTGGCTTATGTAGCGCCCGCCTTCAGGCGGGCATTTGTGACGTTTCGCAGTGCCCTTCACAGATGCCCGCCTGAAGGCGGGCGCTACATAAACTTGCGGCCAAATTGAATCGGATTTATTTCGGAGCGAAGAAAACGTAGTCGGCGGAATACGGCGTGCGGTGTTCCTGCCCGTCATGCGCGGCATCGCAGCCAGCGGCGGGCGCTTCGCCGCCTTTGGTATTAATGCGCTGAATGGACGTGACCCGCGCAAGCACGCCTTCTCCGCTGCGGCTGACCACCGTCACCAGCAACCAGGGAATGGAATCCGCATTGGGCGAAGGGACGTTGGCCACGGCTTTTCCTGTGACGCGGCTGCCATCCTTTGCTTCCCACGAAGGCCCGGCGAAATGCTTGCCAAACAGCTTGCTGCTCATGTCTGTGAGTTGAGCGTCGGGAGCCTTCAGTGTCCAGGTAAATTGCCCGCCATCCGCCTTGCAGGTGTAGACCTGGTCGCCCTTGGCGTGCACCTGGAGGACGAGTTGTTCGCTCGCGGGAGGGAGCAACTCCTTGGGGCCTTCTTGAGCACGGGCGGCGAGAGGAATAAGCAGCCCCGCCGCCAGGAGTGAAATAGCCGACACGAATGCGCGAATCGCCTTGGACATCGAGGTTGTCCTCCTCGGACTGTGACAATTCAGCGATTCAAATTATGGGGAAAAAATCAGCTATTACTGTGCAGCGGCGCCTTCTACGAGAAAGACGCGGCTCTTCGCCGACCTGTGGCGTATGTCTTTGATGGCGCCATATTCCGGCGAATCTTCCCAGGCCTTCGCCTTCTCAAAGCTGTCAAATGCGATGATCACGAACCGCTTTGGCGGCATCACCTTCGATGGACGCAACCTTTCCTCCGCGAACCATATAGTGGCCGCCGTAAGCCGCAATCGTGCCCGGAACTTTCTCCGCATACTTCTGAAACGTAGCCGGATCGGTGACATCGACTTCCGCGATCGCGTAGCCGGGCATCACTTTCGTCTGCCGCGCGTGAATCGCCGTTGCGCCCCCCACGCCGATCAGGGCGCCGGCGAGTATTCCCAACATTATTTTGTAGTTCGTTTTCATGGATTCAATCTCCTCTTTGCTATTCGGGCTTTCCAGGACGTAGACCTTCACGGATTCCGAGCAACTTCTATACATCGGCTAAATGAACCCGTCAACGAATAGTGGCGCATGCTTTAGCTTGTGGTTCCTATGCCCTTGCACGAGCCAAAACCTCACAAGCTAAAGCATGCGCCACTAAAATCAATCGAGCGGTTCAACTTTGGCGATTTTTCCCTGGTGCACTTCCGCAACCCAGACAGCAACAGGGGACACGGAGTTATCCACATCAATGTGCCGGATATTCTCGTTCACCGTCGGCAACATGTACTCAGTAAATTTTCCTGTTTTGATATCGAGGCGGTCGACCAGGTCAGCTCCCATGCCCGACGTCCAGGCATCGCCGTTCTTGTCCGTCTTCGCGGGATACGGGCCAAGCCACGGCGTCGGCGCGGTCCATTCCTTGAATTTCTCCGTTTTCGGGTCGAACATGCCAAGCTTGTCCGCGTAATACTCTCCAAACCAGACGCGATCCTGCGCGTCCACCGACACGCGCCGCGGCCCGGAATTCAACGTAGGCGTTTTGTACAAAGTCACTTTGCCCGTCTTTCCGTCGATCTTTCCGATATTGCCTCCGACAATATCGCAAATATAAATATTCGACTTTGAGTCCGCTGCGAGCCCGTACGTGGAATGCCCGACGGGTGTGGCGCTATAGCTGAATTGGATGATGCCGGAACTCTTTTCATCGGGATGATAGTCGGGATACATGGGATATGCGCTGACCTTTCCCGTTTCCGGGTCAACCTTAAATATCAAGAGGCTCTCGCCGCCCGGAAACCAAGCGGTTCCGTCAGGCGCGGCGGCGACTTGGGGTTGGATCGCGCGCGCGTCGTTGTATTCCGGCGGAACAAGCCACGTTTGAAACTTCTCCGTCCGCGGATCGAACCGCGTGTATCCGCCCTGCCGGAATCGCGGGATCCATAGAAAGCCGTCGCGGTTGAATTCGATGGAAAGGGTGCCCTCGGGGAAACCCGGCTTGAGCGAAGGCATGCGCCATTCCTTCGTCTCGCCGGTGCGCGGATCGAGGCGGCCAATGAGCGGCTCGCGAAAATCGTTATACCAAACCATCCCTTTCGCATCGAGGTCGGCGTCGTGCGGGAGCCGTCCGGGATCGGGCAAATCGTATTCCGTGATGATGACGCGGGTGGCTCTGCCCGTGGGACGTGGAAGTGTTTTCAGCTCATATTTCCATTCGCTCGTTTTACTCAAATTGATCGTGGTCAGATATTTCGCGAATTCCGGGTCCGGCTGAACTGAAACTTTGTAGGGCAATGAGACAGGATGTTCCAGGACGGCCTGCTCGGAGTAACTTCGCATGCGTGCAAAGGTAGTCTCCCATCCCTGTTCGTCGTACGTGCTCTGCACGATCGGCGCGAGCGAATGGCAAGCCGCGCAGCGAAATAGCTGGTTCTTTTGCGCCTCCGTTCCCGGAACGCTTTCCAGCCACTCTGAACTTGTGAGTTGAGAAACGAGGTCCTTGGCCTTTACCAACTTCAAATCCGCGCGATGCGTAGAGCCGGCCGCTACGTCAGCGGAAACGGGGCCTGCGAGTTCATACCCCACGGCCCTGATATCAATTCCGTACTGCCCAGGCGCGAGCCGGTTTGCAGGAAAGGAATAGCGCCCCTCGCGGTCGCTGACGACGGTGACGCTGATCGTCTTCCCTTCGCCCTTCGCACGAACGAGCACGCCCTCCATCGGGCCCTCGGCGTCGGAGGTCACTCGACCGCTGAGCGCCGCCACGGGTTTCTGGACCGGGCGAACCGCCAGGCTTCCCACGCCAAAAATGATCCCCAGCAAAACCCATTTCAAGCGCATCATTCACCCTGGACTGTCCGTGACGGACCCGCCAACAAATACTAAGCGAAAGTCCGCAATACGCAAGGGCCTGCGAATATTCGGCTGATCCTGAAGAGCATGTTTGTAGCGCCCGCCTTCAGGCGGGCATTTTTGAATCTCGCGGATGCCCGCTTGAAGGCGGGCGCTACATGAACGAAAACCGCGTTTTCGCACATGTTCTTACGGCCAGGCGATTTGCATTCGATCGAATCCGGTATTGCCCTTTGGGACAGGGTACTCTTTTCCTATCGTTCCTATCCGCGCGTACCATTGGTCCTGTCGCTGGCTCACGCCAATATTGTGTGCAAGCAAAAGTGAACTGGTCCCCATCCACCGGATCACTCCACCAAAAAGGAGCGCTAGTATCCATGAGAATTCTAAGCAAAGGTTTGCTCATCGCGGCCGGAATATTCGCGATTGGGTTGGTTTCCTCGTCCGTCAGTGCCAATAATCTGCTGGTTGGTTCATTCACTCTGGACCATCCGACGCAGTGGAAGAACACGACCCTTCCCGCGGGCAACTATACGTTGAAGCTGACGCGGACCGAGACGGATACGAACGTGCTGAAGATCCAGGGCAAATCGCAGACGCTTGAAATCATGATGTTTGCCCAATACGCGTGCACATCTTGTAAGAATGGCGCGTTGAGTCTCGATACGGCAGGGAACAATCGCGTCGTCACCGCTCTCGATCTGCCTGGGTTTCATGTGGATTTCACACCGGGACGTTCATCGGCGGAAAGAGAACGGCAATCGGCAAAGACGAAGCAGCCTGCGCGAACCGAGCAGGTCGCCGTTCAGGTTAACCCCAACTGACCTTTCCGCATCGCTTGGAGTTGTATAAATCCAGGCTTGCCCAACAGCGCGAGCGCGGAAATGCGCTCGCGCACCGTTTTCTGATTTCGTCACTGTGATCAGAATTGCCACTCCGCTCGGATCGTCGCCCCTTCTCGATCGCCATTATTTCCCTTTCCAACGGCGACAAAAGCATGTTAAATAGCTGCATTCGCACATTTGGCGCGTGAAAAATCGACATTGCGCTCATGCTGCGCGAGTACGGACATTCGTGACTGCCGCCCAATTTGGCTGGAGAGGAATCATTCATGACCACAGCAACTCAGACCCTGAAAAAAGTACGCGTTTCTATGATGAACGCCATCCACGACCTCCCCTTGCTCGTGGCCCGCGATGAAGGATTTTTCAATGATCAGGGGCTGGACGTGGAAATTATCAAGACTCCGGGCACGGCCCAGCGGCGCGCGGATCACCAGGCTCTCCGTGAAAATGTTTTTGAACGCACCATGGAGTCCCTCTACGACAAGGGCGCGTGCGATCAGTTTCGCATGTGCGAGTGGGGCGTGATGAAGCGCGCCGTCGAATCCAACGTAACGTCGGGTCATCGCCCGGCCAAAATCGTCGCCCTCGGCTCGGCGATGTCCACGTTTGCGATCGTTTCCGACACCAAGTTCGGCATCTACGAACCCGAGCAAATGAAGGACTTGCTTGTCGCTGTCAGCCCTTTCAACGGCTCCCATTTCACCATGCTGAAGATGCTGGAAGGCTTCGTCGAACGCGAACACATCAAGTGGATGAATGCGGGAACGCACGAGGAGCGGCTCGAAAAGTTGAGCAAGGGCGAAGTCAAAGCCGTCTGCCTCATGGAGCCCTGGATCAGTGTGGCCGAAAAGCGCGGGCACACCGTGCTCATCGAATCGCATTCGACTCGAAGCGAGGCATCCGGCGGGGAATTGGATGGCCCGACGCTCAAAAAGATGTTCGATGCCGAGGCGCAGGCCGCGGCAGCGATTCAAAGGAGCCCCGGCAAATATGCACATTATCTGCTGGAAGAAGCGGGGGGCGAACTCGATGCCGGCGACCTCAAACTTTCTCGCATCCTGAATGCCCCTCCCGAGCCCTACACTCGCGAACGTTTCGATCGCACCTACCAGTGGACAGTTGGCTGGGGACTCACCGAGCCAGGCGCCACCTTTGAGAACACAGTGGACAACCGCGCCTGGAAGTAGGAGCAGTCTCATCGATGATCTGCGACGGGTGCCCCACCCGTTGTGAGTTTCAAAGGGTGGGGGTTTAGACTCAGGGTCAACTAGAAATATGGCCGCAAGCGAAAATCCACACCCAGTTTTGCTCATTGTAGCGCCCGCCTTCAGGCGGGCATTTGCTCGATTCCAGTATGCCCACCTGAAGGCGGGCGCTACAAATGGCTGGCGAAGTAAAATAGGTCCTTCGGTAACCGACCCGTTACCCACACTTCATATCCTCTTGCCTGCGGGCCCGTCTTTGGTATAGTCGTTGCGTTGCTCGTACATTTCCAGATGGGATCCGCGCGACAGCGCCCGCGCACCCTTCCTGTGACGAGCACCTTCCCCCTATTCTGAGGAGACATTCGTGCGCGTTCTGACTCCAACTGAGAATCACCGTCTCAACGAATTGATCGGCTTTATCGGCATGACGATCGCCATCCTGATGGCCCTGGCGCTGATTTCCTACAGCCCTCACGATCCGTCGTTCAATGTGTCCGGCGAAACCTCGAGCTTGCAATCCGCGCGCAACTGGATTGGCCCGGTCGGCGCGTATGGAGCGGACTTGCTGTTTCAGTGCTTCGGTTACGCGGCGTTTCTGCTGCCCGTCGGCATGTTCATCATGGGATCGCGATGGTTCCGCAGCGAACTTCTGGAATCGCCGGCCATCAAGATCGCCGGGTACTCGCTGCTCGTGCTGATGCTGCCCGCGATGCTCACCCTCTGGCGCGTCCCGGAGGTGCGCAGCGCGATTCCTCCCGGAGGCCTGCTGGGCCATCTAGTCGCGACGGGATTGCGCGCCGCATTCAATACCGTGGGGGCGAATCTCGTTGCGCTGGCGATCTTTTTTGTGGCGCTTTTCCTCACCACAAAATTTTCATTTATTGAGACGCATGAAACGCTGCGCGGCCCGATCAGCAAACTGAATGTGACCGGCCCGATCAAGGAAAGGATTGCCATCTGGCGCGAGGAACGCGAAGAGAAGCGCATGCAGAAGCGCCTCGCCGAGATCAAGTCGCAAGGCCGCCCGCCGATCCCCTCGCAATCCGTAGCTGAGGTAGATGGGAGCGCTACAACGGAACAGGACGAACGAGAAGAGACGGATTCAGATAGTGAAGAGTCCGACCGCGCGCGCTCTATTATTTTCCGGAACGTGGAAGAAAAGAGACCGCAGTCCAAGCCGCCTTCGTCGCCGAAGATCGCCAAGGGCGCCACGAGCTTCCGACTTCCCTCCCCCGATTTGCTTCGTCCGGCCCCGCGCCACGAAAAAATCGAAGAGGATGAACTTAAGGAATGCGCCCACGCCATCGAACAAAAGTGCCAGGAGTTTGACGTCAGCGGCCGCGTGACGCAGATCAATCCCGGCCCCGTGGTGACCACCTACGAATTCAAGCCCGAAGCCGGAATCAAATACAGCCGCATCACCGGCCTCGCCGACGATCTGTGCCTCGCGCTCAAGGCGGAGTCCATTTTGATCGAGCGCATCCCCGGAAAATCGACAGTCGGAATCGAAGTTCCGAACGCCAATCGGCAGACGATCGCCCTGCGCGAGCAAATCGAATCCGCCGAGTTCGTCAATTCGCCTTCCAAGCTGACGCTCGCTCTCGGCAAAGACTTGATCGGACGCAACCGCGTTTCCGATCTCTGCCAAATGCCCCACTTGCTCATCGCCGGATCGACTGGAACGGGCAAGAGCGTATTCCTCAACTCCTTGATTCTCTCGATGCTCTACAAGGGCACGCCCGACGAATTGAAAATGGTGATGATCGATCCGAAGCGGCTCGAACTAGGCCTGTACGAAGACATCCCGCATCTGCTCGCGCCCGTCGTCACCGATCCCAAAGTCGCCTCCAATGTTTTGCGCAACGCCACGCGCGAAATGGAATCGCGATTGAAACTGCTCGCCGCGCGCGGCGTCCGCAATATCGATCAGTACAACCGCACGTTCCAAAAGGGCCAGTCGCTCTCTTTGTTTGACGACACCGACACCGCCGAGCACAAGCCGCTGCCCTACATCGTCATCGTCATCGACGAGTTAGCTGACCTGATGATGGTGGACACGACCAACGTCGAGGAGTCGATCACGCGGCTAGCACAGATGGCCCGCGCCGTCGGCATCCACCTGATTCTCGCGACGCAGCGCCCGTCCGTTGACGTCATCACCGGCTTGATCAAGGCCAATTTCCCCGCCCGCATTTCTTTCCGCGTGGCCAGCAAAGTCGACTCGCGCACGATTCTCGACGCCAACGGCGCCGAATCGCTCCTCGGCCGCGGCGACATGCTTTACTTGCCCGCGGGCTCGGCGCGCCTCAACCGCATGCACGGCCCCTACGTCACGGAAGACGAAATCTCCGCTGTCTGCGATCACTGGCGCTCGCAAGCCAAGGCCGTCTACAACGAGCGCCTGCTTGAAGCTCCGAGAGATGAGAACGCCGCAGGCCCCGATGGCGAGCCGGAAGGCGAAACCGTTGACGACGATCTCTACCAGGAAGCCGTCCGCGTCGTCTGCGAAGCGGGCCGCGCATCCACTTCCACCCTGCAGCGACGCCTGCGCATCGGCTACGGCCGCGCCGCCCGCCTCATCGACATCATGGAAAAAGACGGCATCGTCGGCCCGCCCGACGGCACCAAGCCCCGCGAAGTCCTGAAAGCAAAAGACTGGATCAGCGAGATCGATCGGTCCTTGAGATAATTCCGGGAGTTGTAAACCAGAAGCTGGAAATTCCAATTCAAAGACTTGCGAGTCGGAAATTAGTGAACTGCTATTTCCCCACCCCTGCGCGGCTTTTTGACCAGGAAGACGACCGGAATCAGACACAAAGCCACAATCGCGAGAATACGAAAATTGTCGATGTAGGCGAGCATCGTCGCCTGGCGCTGGACGTTGACCTGCAGCAAAGCATAGGCTTGCTGCGTCGCGCCGGAGCCGCTCTGCGCCTTCAGCGCGGAAGTGGCGCCCTCCAGCATCCGCTGCAAGTTCGGATTCCCGGGGTCCAGGTGCGACGCCAGCTGGTCCTGGTGGAACTGTGCCCCACGGTCGAGCATCGTCGTGACATAGGAAATCCCCATGCTCGCGCCGACATTTCGCGCCAGGTTAATCAGTCCGGACGCGGCATTGTTCTTCTCTCGCGGCAGATAGGAATACGCCACCGTGTTCACCGGCACCCACAGAAAAGCCATGCCGGCGCCCTGGACCAGCCGTGCAAAAACAACGTTCCCGAATCCGAGCTGCAAATCGAAGTGGGTCATGTAAAACATCGACGCAGACAGCAGGCACAATCCAAAGACCATCATCCGCCGCGGATCGGTTCGCGCCAGCATCCGTCCCACCAGCGGCAGGAGCGCAATGATCACCAGGCCACCCGGCATCAGCACCAGCCCCGCCTGCTCCGCGGGATAGCCCATGAGCGTTTGCACAAAAAGCGGGATCAGCAGCGTCGTGCCCCACAGCACAAACCCCAGCGAGAACATCAGCAAGCAAGCCGTCGCGAAGGAGCGGTCGCGGAACAGCTTCAGATCAATGATGGGATGGTCGTGATGCCACTCCCAAAAAATAACCATCACGAGAGCGGCGACCGCAATCGTCGTCAGAATCGCGATGAAATGCGAGTCGAACCAGTCATCCCGCTGCCCCTTGTCCAGAACAACCTGCAGCGCGCCCAGCCCGAGAGCGAGCAAACCGAGGCCGATGTAATCGATGCTGAAACTTCGTTTTCTCGATTCGTTCAGATGCGGCGGGTCGCTGATCAGCCGCGATGTGAGCAGCAGGGAGATAATCCCGATGGGCACGTTGATGTAAAAAATCCACCGCCAGCTGTAATTGTCCGTAATGAATCCCCCCAGCGTCGGCCCCACGGCTGGCGCCACCACCACCGCCATCCCATAAATGGCGAAGGCCATGCCGCGCTTGGCCGGGGGAAAGGTGTCCGCGAGGATGGCTTGCTCGCTGGGCTGCAAACCACCGCCGCCCAAACCTTGCAGCACGCGAAAGAAGATTAGCGAGCCTAGATTCGGCGCCAGCCCGCACAAAAATGAGCTGATCGTGAAGACCGCCACGCACGCCATATAAAAACGCTTTCGCCCGATCAGGTTGGAAAACCATCCGCTCATCGGCAGGATGATGGCGTTCGAGACGAGATAAGACGTCAGGATCCACGTGCTCTCATCGACGCCTGCGGAAAGTCCGCCAGCAATATGCGGCAGGGACACGTTGGCAATGCTGGTGTCGAGCACCTCCATGAACGTCGCCATGGTCACGACTAGCGCGATGATCCAGGGGTTGACAGCCGGAGCGCTGTAAGCCCGCAGGCCCGGAGCCGCGATGGAGGTGTCGCTCATTGCGCCCGCACCGTAGGCTCAACCGAAATGCGCACGGGGAAAAACTGATTGTCGTTTTCACAGAAGTTCGGCACGGTTTTCTCTGAAATGCTCTGCTCCGTCATAGGGTCGGGCTAACCAGAATCAATTAGCGTATAGAGCCGCCGGGCCATTCTCAAGAAAAATCAGAGGCCGCGAAGCCAACAAGTTTTGTTGAGCCGTTCGATTTGAGATCGGATCATCTCGCAAGGCGGAACTGTCCTGATTTGAAGGTCTTCGCCTTTAGGAGGGCCGAGCTTCAGCTCGGCCGTTCAGGGCGCGCTTAATTGAAGGCTTTAGCCACTGAAGCTTCATGGGCTAAAGCCCAATTTTGTTCGACATTGATTGTCCGACCTGAAGGTCGGACCTCCTAAGGATCGGATTCACAACGAAGGATTTGAAATGGGGACAGTCCCACCGAGTGACCCACAACAACTGACCCGCTTGACCTTCCTCCGTGCCAGGCATACAGTCTCCGCAAACCCATGCATGTTCGTTGAGACGAGCCGCGCGGCGCGGCGAGCTTCAATCCTAACTGGAGGCCGGTCATGAAAAAAATTCTGGCGTGTGCGGCGCTCGTGGCCTTGTGGGCCGCGCCGGGTTTCAGCCAAACGACGGAAGAATTGAACAGCGACGGCAAGAACACCGACAACGTCCTCACAGAGAGCATGGGAAACGCTCGCAAGAGCTACAGCCCGCTCCACCAGATCAATAAATCGAACGTCAGCCGCCTGGTGCCCGTCTGGAGCGCCAGCACCATGAACGAACTGGGAGACCTCGCCGCGCCGACGGTCTACAACGGCGTCCTGTACGCCATCAACGGCCGGTGGAGCTTTGCCATTGACGTGGAAACGGGCCGGCAAATCTGGCGCACCGCGACAAAAATTGAGCCCGCGAACAAGCACGTCGCATTCAATCGCGGCGCGGCGGTGATTTATAACGGCAAGCTCTTTCGCGTGACGATTGACGACCACATTCTCGCGCTCGATCTGAAGACCGGCAAGGAAATCTGGAACCAGAAATTCGCCAACACCGAAGAGGGCTACTACGCAACGGGCGGACCGATCATTGCCAATGGAGTCCTGATTTCGGGCGAGTCCGGCGGAGAATCCACCACGCGCGGTTTCCTGGACGGCTGGGATCCGGACACCGGAAAAAAATTGTGGCGCAGGTACACCATTCCCGCGCCCGGCGAACCCGGTTCCGAAACGTGGCCCAAAAACAGTGACGCGTGGAAATACGGCGGCGGCCCAACCTGGCGATCCGGTTCCTACGATCCCGAACTGGACCTGGTCTACTGGGGCACCGGCAATGCCGAGCCGTACGATCCCAAAAAACGCGAAGGACTCGACAGCCTGTATACCTCCAGCATGCTGGCGATCCGCCCGAAGACGGGCGAGATTGCCTGCTACTACCAATACACGCCCAACGATATCTACGACGTGGACGGCACCGACGAGCCCGTGCTCGCTGACATCACGATCCGTGGGCAGCGCCGGAAGGTCATGATTCAGGCCAACAAGAACGGATTCATGTACGTGCTCGACCGCACCAACTGCAAACTGATCGCCGCGCATCCCTACGTCAAGGTCAACTGGGCCAGCGCCATCGATCTGGACACCGGCAGGCCGGTGTTGACCGACGTGCAGAAGCGCTTTACCGCCGGAGAGGAAGTCGAAATCTGGCCGTCGCGCGGCACAAACGCCGTTCCCATTGCGTTCGATCCGGCAAGCGGCCTGGTCTACGCGGACACGTGGAACATCGCGCGAATCCAAAAAATCGACCCAAATGCGGAACCAGAAGAGTTGGGCGAGCCGACGACCGGCGTAGCAGCGCGCACGCCGAACATGAAGCCGGATGATGTTTTCGGCCACTTCCTGGCCATCAATCCGCTGACCGGCGAAAAGAAATGGGAGATCCCGCTCACCGAGCTCCCAAGTTCCGCCGGCATGCTGGCAACAGGCGGCGGACTTGATTTTCACCGGCAAAATGTCAGGCGAGTTCCTGGCGCTCGACGAGGAAACCGGCAAGACGCTCTGGCAATTCAAGACCGGCTCAAGCGTAAATTCCACAGCCATCACCTACACCCACAACGGCCGCCAGTACGTAACCATCGCATCGGGCCTCGGAGGCGCCCTGGCGACCCGCTACGGCGCGGCAAAAGTCCCGGCAGGCGGCTCGATCTGGACGTTCGCGCTGTTTCACGGCAAGTAGGGATGGCAGGCTTTCGACAGCAGGGCACTTTCGACAGCAACAGACTTTCCAGGCTGCGGAAAAACTCAAGCCTCTGTCATTCTGAGCGGAGCGAAGAATCTCTCCTTGTTTCTTTTCTGATACTTAAATCCAAGAGAGATTCTTCGCTCCGCTCAGAATGACAGCATGTGGCATTTTTTCCCCAGCCTGTTTCGACAGCAACGCTATTTTGTCATTCCGAGCGAAGCGAGGAATCTCTCTTCGATCCAAGTTCAATGAAAGAGAGATTCCTCGGCGAAAAACTCACCTCGGAATGACAAAAAATGAGGGCTTGCGGACCCAGCCCCTTGCGTCAAGCCTCCCCCGCCCGTACAATCTTTTGTCTACCGAAGTGCCGGGGTAGCTCACCGGTAGAGCGCGGCCCTGAAAAGGCCGGCGTAGGGAGTTCAACTCTCCCCCCCGGCACCACTGTTTCGGCCGATAAAATCGCACCCCGCAGCGTTTCAGCATATCCAATGCGTTTGTAATTGCTTCGGTCAACGGAAAGCATCCACCCTCGAACCCACGAGGACGGCTGGCCCGGGCTTTGACTTTGAATTTCGGATGCCCATCTGTCACGCCGCGTGACAGATGGGGTTTTGACTTTCATTCCCTCGTTGTGAAGCGCATATTAGTATTTGCGGATGATAAGTCATACCAAATGCCCTGCCCTTGAAAACGCCTCAAGAACGGAGCTCCCCAAGTTCACAATATAGATCCGCGTGAAGGCTCGGGAGTAGTAATAGAACGCGGACGGGAACGGGTCGAGTGGAGACCGAAAGGGTGGGCTACCCGTCACGGGGGGCCACAATACAGATGATCCGATGTGTAATCTGTGGATGTTCTATCTTGGATGCCAAAGGATATAAGTGCTCCCGTTGTGGGGGAGCGCCCGGTCTTCGTACGGAACGGTGCTACATTACCAAAAACACGAAAGCTAAACTCATGGCACATACCGAAGAGCTGAAGGCATTCGGGGTGACTCTTGAAGAACACGAGATTCTCGGAAAAAACGTAGACGCTTTAGGAGGGATTGGATTAGCCCTCGCCATCGCAGAATCATTCAATTCCGATACGGGTCTCCTCCGTAAACTGGTTGTGTATTTGCTAGAAATCGCGATTCCCGAGGACGAGGTGCTTCGGCTCCGATTAGGAGAACCTGAGCAAGTGCTGACTTACTACCGGGCGGATAAGGCGGATGGTAGACAGCCCTAATTCGTTGAGGGCGATTGCTTCTTTGCATGTATCAAACCGGCCTCTGCCAAGCCCACCAACTTCACAAAACAAAGGCTCTGGTGTGCGGAACCCATTAAGAAGCCTAGCTGCTTACCGTTTCGGAGATTTAATATCATGCCCAGAGCACCCTTGGGCGAGAGGTCGTTGGCGGGACACCACATCACGCGTTTCAAGATTTGCGAACAGGGTGTGTAAAACGTGTTTGTTGCATTTGAGTAGTAGATTCCCGCGTTGGTTAAAATCAGATGCCCAGCCCGTTCGTCAACCACAAGTGAAGTCCTCGCTTGTCCCTGAGACTGCCCGATTCTCCAATACAACCCTGGTGCAACGCGAAAACTTGGGCCACCATAATTTCTCTCATAGGTTGTTTGCGCAGTTTCTATTCGGACGTCCTCAGCCACCATTACAGGAAATTCTCCGGGCAGATAATTGATAGAATCCACCTTCGGGTCGCCCATGGCAAGACGGTCTACGCCTTCGCCGAGGCATATCCGCCTTATGACATCGCCTACCTGTAGGCTCATTATCTGTTCGTGGTACCGGGCAATGAGTTCCCGAAAATTTGGCGGTAGCGGTTCAAGCCACGAAAAGACAGCCTGAAGAAAAAGTATTAAGAACGCTATCTGTTCTCCGGTCAGTTCAAGAGCGGCGCGGTCGGTATAACAAAAATTATCAACAGTCCGCCGCCAATCTCCCAAGGCCAAAATGCAAAGATCGGAAAAAGATACAGAAGCTGGTTTGTCTATGGATTTCAGTAAGCTCTTGAACTGTAACAGCGCCTCGTTGTTGTGCCGTTTAATTGCTTCGGTAACACCACTGGAAACGGCGGCTACGGCTGCCTGGTATTTTGAGAGGCAGGCATCGTGATGGTCAGCAAACCAACCAGTCTTTTCACCGCAATACGTACAGTTAGCCATGTGTTGCTAGCCCGCAACGATAACCTCAGCGGCCTGCGGACGTAAACACATAAAATGCCATCGCTTTAAATACGTGGCTAACGAGACGCAGAACGCCGCCCTACGCGTCGCAGCGCCCGGTCCCCCGGCACCACCGATTCGTTGACTCTTTCCTCCCGACCATTAGGATCCGTTTCCTTGCAAAGCCCCTGAAAACCACTGAAAACCACCGATTGACAACGGTTTCGGTCCGGCATACGATTTCTCACGGCCCTCAATTCTTGCACAGGTTACGCATCCCGACTCTCGACTGCGGATGCCCTGGCCTTGGCCCAGCCGCCGAAGGAGATCACACGCATGAACAAGAGAATGTCGTACCTCGCGATCGTGGCAATTTGCCTCGCCGCCGTTTTGGGAATCGCGCGCACGAGCCGCACGGCAGGAAAGCCCGCGGCGGAAATTAAAATCGTCTCCGACGACATCGGCGGCGTGGTCACCAGCTCGAAGGGCCCGGAAGCGGGCGTGTGGGTGATCGCGGAAACGAAGGATCTTCCCACCGGCTATCGCAAAATCGTCGTGACCGACGATCAGGGCCGCTACGTCATTCCTGAATTGCCGAAAGCGAATTACGACGTCTGGGTGCGCGGCTACGGGCTTGTGGATTCTCCGAAAGTAAAGAGCATGCCGGGAAAAATGCTCAATCTCACCGCCGTCCTCGCGCCGGACGATCATGAGGCCGCGAAGTATTATCCCGCCTCCTACTGGTATTCGATGCTGCACATCCCGCCCAAGAGCGATTTCCCCGGCACGGGCGACAAAGGCAACGGCATCTCCCCGCGCATCAAGGATCAGGCCGAGTGGATTGAAAACATAAAGACCGACGGATGCGAAGCCTGCCACCAGCTGGGCGACAAGGCCACGCGCGAAATCGAGCCAACGCTCGGCGCTTTTGACACCTCGCAGGCCGCGTGGGACCGCCGCATCAAGTCGGCGCAGGTCGGGACCCTGATGAACTCCGTATCTGTGCGCATGGGCCGCAATCGCCTCCTCAGCGAATACGCCGACTGGACCGATCGCATCAAGAACGGCGCACTGCCGGCCCAGAAACCGCCGCGCCCCGAAGGAATGGAGCGCAACGTCGTCATCACGCAGTGGGATTGGGCCGGGCCGAAAGAATATTTCCACGATGAAATTTCGGTGGACCGCAGGAACGTGAATTCCAACCCCAATGGCCTGGTCTACGGCGTGCACGAAGACAGTTCGGACTTCATCACCGTGCTCGACCCGACCAAGAATTCGTTCAAGCAAATCGCGATTCCCTACGGATCGGCTCCCATGGCCGAACCCGAGGAACTTCTTGAGCCTTCGCCGTACTGGGGCAACGAGCAGGCTGCCGTCTCGCACGCCACGGCACACAGCCTGATGATGGACTCCAAGGGCCGCATCTGGACCGCCGCGGCCACGCGCGACCGCGAAAATCCGGCCTATTGCAAGAAGGGCTCGAGCCTTGAGGACGCCATGGTGCTGCCTCTGTCAAGCAGTTCGCGGCAGACCAACGTCTACGATCCCAAGACCGGCAAGTGGACCCTCGTCGACCTGTGCACCAGCACGCAGCACCTGATGTTCGCCGAAGACGCCAACAGCACACTCTGGTTCAGCAACCCGGGCGGCGACAACGTCGGCTGGCTGAACACGAAAATGTGGGACGAAACGCACGACGCCGAAAAATCGCAGGGCTGGACGCCGTTCATTCTGGACACCAACGGCAACGGCAAGCGCGACGAATACACCGAGCCCGGCCAGCCGATGGATCCCAAGAAAGACATGCGCATCAAAGTGGGCTTCTACGGCGTGAGCCCGAGCCCGGCGGACGGCTCGATCTGGGGCACGGTTCTCGGCTTCCCCGGAGCGATCGTCCGGGTCGTTCCCGGTTCTGACCCCGCGCGCACTTCCCTCGCGGAAATTTACGAACTGCCGTGGAACAATCCGAAAGCCCCCGTGCAGGGTTTTTCACCGCGCGGAATGGACATCACGCGAGACGGCGTGGTCTGGACCGTGCTCGCCAGCGGCCACTTCGCCAGCTTTGACCGCCGCAAGTGCAAGGGCCCGCTGAACGGCCCCACCGCCACCGGCCAGCAATGCCCCGAAGGCTGGACGCTCTATCCCACCCCCGGCCCGAGCTTCCAGGGAGTCCAGGGCTACGGCAGCGCCGACACGAACTATTACAATTGGGTTGATCAATTCGATGTCCTCGGCATGGGCAAGGACATTCCCATCGCCACCGCGAACGATAACGACGCTCTGGAAGCCCTTGATCCCAAGACCGGCAAATGGATGGTCATGCGAGTTCCCTACCCGATGGGCTTCTTTGCGAAGAGCATGGACGGCCGCATCGACGATCCCAAAGCCGGCTGGAAGGGCAAGGGAGTCTGGTCCACCTACGCCACGCGCGCTCCCTGGCACATCGAGGGCGGCAAAGGCACAACCAGCAAGGCCGTGAAGTTCCAGTTGCGCCCAGACCCGCTCGCGAACTAAAGGCGCGGGAGCTCCACCTGGAGCTTTACAGGTTATTTGACCTCACGACGCATGGTGACATGACTTGTGTCACCATGCGTGACAAGTTGCATCTGCTCACCCCCTGAATCTCGCGGTACATTCACCATCGCTCCAAGCAACTCCCTTCCTGGAAAGGCAGCCTGATGAAGCGCGCATCCACTCGCATTCTTCTCCTTTCCGGCTTTCTTCTCTTGCTATCGGCGCAGCCCGCTCACGCCGAAACGCTTAAAATTACGAGCACTCCGCCAGGAGCGACCGTCGAAATCGACGGCTTGAAAGTTGGCACGACTCCTTATGAAACAAAATTTCCTGGAGGCTATTTTCACAAGCCAACCCTTGGTTTTGGTTCGCACCTCGAGCATTCCATGAGGCTCCGCGTCAGCAAAGAGGGCTTCACCTCAAAAGAAATTGAAATGACCGAGGGACCCGTCTCGTTCATCGGAATTACGCCGCTGGCCACCGAATATCGCGGAAATTGCTGGCTGCTGAAAACCAATCATTTCGATATCTCGCTGGAACCTTCTTCCAAAGCTTTCACAGGAACTGTTGTCACCACTGCGGCCTCGAAAAGCAGCGCCGAGATGCGGCCGGAGCTCCCAGTCGAGGATATCGTGCAACGATCCAAGCCCTCGGTGGTTTTGCTGAGGCGCCCGGATGGACATGGGAGCGGTTTTTTCATCACCGAAACAGGAGTGATCGTCACGAACGCTCATGTGGCGGAAGGCCAGCAAACTTTAGTCGCAGAACTCTCATCCGGCGAGAAGTTCGACGCCGAAGTGGTATATGTAGACACCGAAAAGGATATCGCCCTCGTAAAGGTCGACGGCAGCGGCTTCCCGCACCTGACGCTGGCAAATCTAACAACCGTCCAACAGGGCCAGACCGTCGTGGCACTCGGAAATCCCGGCTTAAGCCTGCCATTCTCGGCTACGAAGGGGATCGTGAGCGCGGTCGGCCAATCGGAAGGAAACGGCAAGGGAACGTGGATTCAAACCGATGCGGCCATTAATCCAGGAAACAGCGGCGGCCCGCTCCTGAATAGCCACGCCGAAGTTGTGGGCATCAACACGCAAAAAGTTGTCAAGGAGGGTTTTCAAGGCATCGGCTTCGCACTAAGTTCGAGCGACTTGATCGAGGTTCTGCACCGCTTCTACCCGGCCGTCACTTCTTCCGGTTCGTCCCCGAACCAATCCTCCGACGCATTCGGGACCGTTACCGTCTCTTCCGATCCCGACGGTGCCGATATTTATCTTGACGGAAAATTCGTCGGTAACACGCCCGAGACCCTGAAACTGCCCGCCGGCCCGCACACCGTGAGTATAAAATCTTCGGGACGTGAGAATTGGGAGCGGTCCATCGAAATTTTGAGAGACAACCAGCTTAACCTGAAGGGCGATCTTAACACCGCGAAGTAGCTCGATCCTATCCCTCAATCCAATACCTTCGGGGACCGCGCGGGTGCCCCACCCTTTGCGAATTTCAAAGGGTGGGGGTTTAGATGAAAGGCCTTCGACAATCGAAACCATATAGCGAAATCGGATCATCCGATTTTCGATTTTTGCCATCAGGAAGGTCTTGCCCAAGCGGATTGGCGATATACTTGACTGGAATGGGACGGAAGAATTCCTCGACGATTAGCATGCCACCCATCCTACAGTCACAAATCTGCGCCTTAGTTTTCGTCCTCTGCGCGGTATTTTCTCTGAACGCGCTCGCATTTAATTCCTTCCTTCAGCCGGAGGAAGTTCGCGACGCGTATTCCCTCGGCCAGTCGTCCGATCACGAAGCGCTCGCGGCCTTTTACAGCCAGTACGTCCATAAATTCAGTTATCCCGCGAATCATCCGGTGGTCTATGTAATGTCGGCGGAATTTCAAACGCCCTACGAACAAATCGTCTCCCGTTCCAAACAGATCATTCATTACAGCACATTCCAAGCGGATGAGGACTACCGCGCGAACCCGGGGCTCGTCATTGTAAAAGTCGAATTCTCCCTTAGGCTCGGTTATGCCGGCCCCGAACCACCGGCGGACGGATACAAAGTTTTCGTTTCCCAGGCGGGATCGATCGAGCCGCGGGAAACCACGAATAAAGTGACCTGCGATCCTTATTATTCGGGCAACTACGCGCTGAATACGACTTACCAGATGTATACGCGGGAGATTGCGTTGCAGTTCGACGCCGGGCAGTTTGGTCCGCGCACTGCATCGGTCAAAATCCAAACCCCGGACGGACAAACAGTGCAAACAAAATTCAATCTGGACAAACTCAAATAAAAGACGGGGAGGAGGTCACGATTCGTTGTTGCTGGTCTTGTATTTCTTTTACTTCTTCAACTTCCTGAGAGTCCCTTACTTTTCTCCACGAATAATGCCGGATAGGTTTTGCGCAGGTTTTCCACCTTGGGATAATCGTTCATCACGATATACATGTTCTCGGGATGCAGATCCATGTACCCCTGGTGATAATCCTCGGCGGGATAAAATTTTTCGAGCGGCACGATCTGCGTGACGATGGGTTGCCGGAATACCTTGGCCGAGTCCAGTTGCTTTACGTACGCCTCGCTGATTCGTTTCTGGTCTTCTGTCGTGTAGAAGATTGCGGAACGGTACTGCGAGCCGTGGTCGGGCCCTTGCTTGTCGAGTTGCGTGGGATCGTGCGCGACGGAAAAGAATACCTTCAAAATTTGCCCGAACGAAATTCGCGACGGGTCGAAAACCACTTCGACGGATTCCGCGTGTCCCGTGCGGCCCGAGCAAACTTTTCCGTACGTCGCCGTGCTCGCCGCTCCGCCCGAGTATCCGGACGTGGCGCGGAGAACGCCTTTCAGGCGTTCAAATACCGCCTGTATCCCCCAGAAGCAGCCGCCGGCGATGACGGCGGTCTCCTGCCCTTTTGCCATGGCCAGGAGATTGTCCACCGCCGGATCCGGCAGCGCAACAACATCACTCGACGAATTGCAACTCCCTCCGCCAGCAAACATTTTGAACCTCCGAGTAGGACGGGCTTCCAGCCTGTCTGCTTTAAATTATGGTGTGCGGAAATCAAACCCAGACAGGCTGAAGCCCGTCCTACTGCGTGATCGAACTCGACCCGCGAGCGGGCGGCGTTCGCGCCGGTTTCGCTCCGCTGGCGGCTTCTTTCACGATTTGAGCCGTAATCTTCCCGCTCACCGGACACTCACTGTCATTCACACGGCATTGCGAAAGCGTCAGGTTGCAGCCGCACGTGCAGATCTCCGAATTCATCCGGCGAAGCGCGCGTTTCTTCTGGTCCGCGGTCAGACCCTTGAAACTGACGCCGGGTAATTCCGTCGCATTCGCGGCATTTTTCAGGAAGATCTGCCCGTTATCGACGAAGGTCTCGACGCGCGCGTCCGTAGGCAGCCCGAGCAGCGAGCGAATCTCGCGGTGATACCAATCGATCGGATACAGCCCGCTGTGCTTCGTTACAACCCGGCCCTGCGTATCAATCAAAAAAGATGTGGGCAGCGCGGGAACGCCTCCATAGGATGCAATCAACTCCGGCGTGGCCAGGATGATGGGGTACGTCATCCCCTTCTGCCGGGCGAACTTCAAAATATTTTCCACCGGACCGTCATCTTCGGAAATCCCCACGATCTCCAGCTTGTCCTTGTAAATTCTTTTGAGCTCCAATAGCTCGGGTATTTCCTCGCGGCACGGCGGGCACCAGGTCGCCCAGAAATTCACCAGCACGACTTTTCCCGCCCAGTTGTCCTTGTTCACCGCCTTTCCGAGCAGATCCTGCGCCTGCAGCGGCGGGGCAGGTTCGGGATCCTTCACGAAGCGGATCACCGGTTGGCTCGCGTCGTCGGCTCTAGGCGCAAGAGTCGCGGCGGAGGCTCGAGGAAGAATGGCGCGCACGGCTCCAAACAAGCCAAGCCCTGCCGCAGCCAGCAATGCAAGTTTTCGAGTGTAATTTTTCAACATGGCAGCAGTCTCCATTATGATATCGTACCCGGCGCAAAACAAGCCTCGACCGCACGCTCCTTCCTGGTAATCAATGCCCGTTGCCTGCGGGCTCTGAAGCCGCTGGCGCTGTGATCGCCGCGCCCGATCCGCACATCCATATTTAATAATTGACCTAAGAAATGACATTGACAGAAGCAAACTCCGGACATATGTTTCGCTCACGCAGCTGTGAACTGAACAATTTCAGCCACGCGCGGAGAATCCCTGTGAACACGAAGCGTTGCATATTACTCGTTCCGATCGCTGCCGCTCTCGTCTTCCTCTCGAATCCCGTGTCCGCTCACCACTCGACGGCGGAATATGACATGACCGCAACGAATTCCGTAAAAGGTACTGTCACGAAATTCGAATGGACCAATCCTCATGCCTACATTTACATTCAGGTCAAAGACGACAAGGGAAACACCGTGGAGTGGACTGGCGAATTGGCCAGCCTGGGGATGCTGGCCAGAGTGAATTGGAAGAGAGACACGGTCAAGCCCGGTGACAAGATCACGATCTACGGCAATCCCGCCAAGGACGGCAGAAAAGTTTTGCGCCTTGCGAAGATCACGTTCGCAAACGGCCAGGAACTCTCAGCGGTGGTCAGGTAATCCGGCTTCCAGTCCTGCTTCGGTGAAGGAGCTCTCCCAGTGCGAAATCACTTGAAAGGCTCGATGGTTGCCGGCGCCGCATTCCTCCTGATCTTGCCCGCCATTCTTGCTCAGACAGCGAATCCGTCCAAGGCCGCGGGCGCGCCCGACCTCACCGGTGTCTGGCAAATTGACAATTTCCACCCTGCGTTGTTTCCCAAAGGCACGACGCCGCCATTCACTCCCTGGGCCGAAGCGCAATTCAAGAAGGCCGACACGCAATTGAATGACCCCAATCTGGCCTGCCTGCCTCACGGAATCCCACGGCTGATGTTCGTGCCTCTTCCGATGGAGATTTTTCAGGTTCCGGACATGGTGCTGATCTATCAAGAAGCCGGGAACCAGCTGCGCCAAATCCATATGAACAGGGGACACAACAAGGATCTCGATCCCACTTACAACGGCGATTCGATCGGAAAATGGGAAGGTGCAACGCTGGTTGTCGATTCGGTTGGCTTCAACGACGTGACCTGGCTCGACCACGTCGGCCTCCCGCATACGGAAGCTCTCCATGTCGTCGAACGCATCCACCGCCCGGATCACGACACTCTGGTGGATGATTTTACGATTGAAGACTCAAAGGCCTACACGAAACCGTGGACGGCATCGCAAACCTACCACTTGAAACCGGGCTGGGAAATCGCGGAATACGTCTGCGACAACAACAAATACGTGTATCACGAAAAGTAGGACGGGCTTCAGCCTGTCTGCTTTTGATTTGGATGCGCCAAAAGCTGACAGGCTGAAGCCCGTCCTACTGGACCTACTTCACCGCGACGATTTCCTTCGCGTGCCCCGTCAGCCGCATGATATGCAACCCGCTGCCCGCCCGGTCCGCGCTGTAGATCAGCCCGCGATCGTCAATCTCAACGTTGTTCGTCTCGATTACTTTTTGGCAGGATGCATTGATCTTGGGATCTCCTGCTGAATGGCTGACGCCATCCGACGGACAGAAAGCCATTGTGTTCTTATTCGGCGCGGGAATGAAATAGGCGACCTCTTGAATGGCAAAGGGATCGCGAATATCAAACACCCGAGTCCCAGCATTAAACCAGGAAAAAATCGCCAGCTTTCCGTAGTAAGGAGGGTAAAACGATTCGGTCACAGCATGAGCTCCGAACCGTCCTCCCTTTCCGCAGAAATCTCCCGGATTCTCAGGCACGCGAAACGTCGCAAGAGGCCAGGGGGTGGGTTCGTTGCTGATATCGACCAGGAATGCGAGATGCGGGCCGGGCCGATCTCCCGAAGGGCCAGGTGAGCAGTGGTCGCCGCGTGCGGATTCCGATGGCACGAGCAAAAGGTCCCGAGTCTTCAGCGCCGCATGTCCCTGAAATTCCGGAATCGGCTCGCTGAAAATTGGGAACGTGGTGTGCGCGCCCTGATCCGGCGACATCGTCAGGTATCCCACTTGCGGTGCGAGCATTTCTTCCGTTGTCGGCTTTACGGAGTTCTCAAAAGAAGTGAGCAGCTTCTTGCGATCCAGTATCTGGATGACGCCGTTCGACCCCGTGCCGTACGCAGCATAGACTCTGTTCTTGGCAGTCCCGGCGGAAATCATGCCATGAATTGCTATGCCGCCCGTTACGCCTTCGTACGAGGTGGCGCCCGGTTGCTGCCCGAGCAGGCCGAAGTCACGAATGTAGATCGGCTTGGCCGGATCGCTCAGGTCGTAAATCTTCATGTGCTGGCCCTTCCAGCCTTCCGCCGGCGCATTCGCAACCAGATAGGCGATCCCCGTATCGCATTCCCACCAGTTTTTGTGCGTATGGTCCAGTTTTCCAACGATTTCCGTCAGCCGGACCGGGTGAGAGGGATCGGTGACGTCATAAATTTCCTGCGCCGTGGACCCCAGCGGCCGCAACAGGTACCACTTCCCCTTTACTGCGTGCGGCAGAACGTTTCCACTGCACACGCGCACCATCTGCGCGCCGCCCGCTTCTTCGCCCGCTTCCATGGAACCAGGAATATGAGCCAGGTACTTGGTCTTCGCGGGATCCGTCACATCCACAATCGAAGTCCCATTGGGCTCCACGACGCCGGTGATAGGATTCATCATGGAGCCGGTATGGTGGCCAACGTAGGCGATTTCACGGTCCCCCTGCTTAATGATGATCGGCTGATATGCGGAGCGGCCCTGAAGGTCGCTCCAGCCCGCAAGCTCCATGTTCCACTGAGACTGCTGATCGGGAGGATTTGGAGCAGGCTCCTGGGCAGCTGGACCTCCGGTATTTGCAATTTTAGGAATTCCCGGACCATCCGGCGGAAGACTGCTCTGCGCCAGAACAGACAGAGGCGTCGCCACTGCCAGCAAAATCAATACGAAAAAACGTAGGCGTGTGCCAGTGAGCTTGTTTCTCACGATGTAATCCCCCTTGTTGTCTTCCGTCCAACCGCGAGGCTCGGCCCGGGCGGACCACCCGTAGAACCACACAATTCCCGCACCAAACTTTGGGCAAAACATACGTCCTTAGGTCCGCCGCGTCAACATTTATCTCATTGGTCAAGTTGAAGCACCCGGACTCGACCCGCGGGAATGATGCCCTGCCCCCTGTGATCCGCGATTCACAAAGTATTCATTGAGAGTTAATGTTCCCGTCCGTCATTCCGTGAGATTTTCGCCGCGCACATGCCGTCCCCATGTGTAAATTACAGGAGGAAATTGACGTGAAGAAAGCAATCCTCGCGGTAGCTGTGTCCATTGCCCTGGCTGGCGGTATTCAAGCCGGCAATGATCACGATGACGATCACGATCGTGATCGCGATCACTTTGAATTTAAACCCGGCACCCTGGTCCTCACACGCAGCGTATATGTTGGAACTCCCTCGTTGCTTGTACCCGGCGTAACCGTATTGCCGCCGGGCTGCATGGGGGGCACGACCGGAATCTCGGTTACCGTACCACTCATTGCTGGAGGCATGACGCCGCCGATAGCGGTCCCGTGCTGCGTCGCAAGCGCCGATGGGACATTTCCCAACGTATTCAACAACGCCGCTACCGACGGCCACTTCGGCATCACCTCTCCGATCTTCCTGGACGAACTCACGACGGACGGCCATCGGCTGGACACTCTTCCGATCCCAACCGATCAAATTGTGACCAGCTTCAGTTCGAAATCCGAATTGGCCCTGCACCTGTCAACCGATGGAAAGTCGCTTACTTTCGTGGGCTACCGAGGCGGCCCGGGATTCCTGACCGCGGCAAACATTTTCGACGTATCCAACGGCAACACGCCCGGCCTCATCGATCCGACCAATGCCGCTGTCGGGCAATACTATCGCGCCGTGGCGGAAGTGGATGCCCATGGCCACCTCATGATTACCGAAGGCAACGCCTATAGCGGCGACAATGGCCGCGGCGCGATCAAAGGAGGCTCGTTGTATTACATGGTCGGCAACGACAACAGCGGCAACCTGTCCAAGTCGCAAGTCAAGACGACGATCGTCGGCCAGGAACTGGTCAATGCCACGGGCGCCGAACTGCTCGTTCCCGGCCAAACGCCCCCTGTTCCCCCGAACATCAATAAAATCGGCGACTTCGATATCAATCAAGTAACTGACCCGCTGACGGGAAAGCCCTATGCCTCCGATAAACCCGGCAAAGATAATAACTACCGCGGAATGACAATCTACAAAGATACCCTGTACATCACCAAGGGCAGCGGCGGAAACGGAATCAACACGGTGTATCAGGTGGGCACTGAGGGAGTTCTCCCTTCCGGCGATATCGCAACCCTCGCGAAAGTGCCGATCACGATTCTGCCTGGATTTCCGATCACTCTTGCGGCGGGCGCGGATCCAACCACCATGGCCGTAACACCGGTCCTGTACCCGTTCGGCATTTGGTTCGCTAATCCAAACACGCTGTACGTTTGCGACGAAGGGGACGGAACTCTGGTGACCCCCGCGGTGAATGGAAATGTCGCCACTCCTATGCGCAGGCCACCGCCGGAGTTCAGAAATGGATTCTGGTGAACGGCACTTGGCAAATGGCCTACGTGATGAACAGCGGCCTGAACATCGGCGTCCCCTACGGTGTTGAAAATTATCCGACGGCGCTCAATCCCGCGACGGGCGGCTGCCGCAACATGACCGGCCAGCACAACCATGACGGCACCGTCACCATTTTCGCGGTGACCTCAACCCTCAGCACCAGTGGAGATCAGGGCGCCGATCCGAACCAGCTGTTCAAGGTCACCGATCGACCTCGATGCCACAACTCTCCCGACGGGCGACGGCGATCACGATCGAGATGACCGGCTCGACCATATCAAGATCATCCGCGCGCAAAGTCCGGCGAAGTGTTCCGCGGAGTGGCCTTCGCTCCCAAAGATCGCGACGATGACGATCGGGACGACCACCACGACGACGATGACTGGAATTAAGGAATAGAATTTCATCCCTAGCAAAAGCGATTCCCGGGCCGACCTAAATTCGGCCCGGGCTCTTGAATTGACCCTAGTTTCTCTGCATGGTTGCCAATCTGAGGAAAAATGGACCTATTTTGTCATTCCGAGTGAAGCGAGGAATCTCTCTTCGATTTGAATGTAAAAACAGAGAGATTCCTCGGCGCGCAGCGCGCCTCGGAATGTCAAAACACTTGGTTTTTTCTCGACCTGCAAATTTCAGCCGGAATCCTGCCGCGGGAAATCAATGCGTCATTCGTAGAGGATGTAATTGATCCCGATGCGATAGGCCAGCCAGGTTTCCTGTTCGGGATAATGGGGACTGTCGGCCCATTCCCAGGCGTCTCCCACGTCGGAGTTGTGGCAGATGGCCACCATGATCCGGCCTTTGTCGTCTCGAATGCCCGCCACTTCGGCATCATCATATCCGGCGCGTAAGGGCGCCCGCCCCAGAGAAATCGCGTTCCTTGAATCTGGAATCGGTTATCCAGATCGTACATCACGTGAAATATTTCGTCGTTGTCCTTGAAGTCTTCCATGGCCGGTCGGGGAAAATCATTCGCATCCCCGCATCAATTCATCCCATTCATAATCGCCGTGAGTATCATCCGAGAACAGAAAGCCGCCTCGCAGAAGGTACGCGAGGCGCGCCGCCTGCTCCTGACTCAGATGCCACCCGTTTCCGTGCTCCATGTAAATCCACGGCCAATTGAATAACTTGTCACTGTCGGCGTCCACGATTTGTTCCATGGCACGCGCGTTCAAGCGCGTCAGTCGCCGCAAGCCCCGGAAAATTGCCGGTCCGCCTTTGGGTAGTCCGCCGCCCAGAGTTGGAATCTGCCGAAGCCCCCGTACAAATTTTCTCCGACCGGAAATGATAAGCGCGAAAGCCCATTCCGCTTTCTGATGTCGCAGCGGGCAGCGGCGGCCCTTCCTCCTCGTCCTCCTCGTAATTCGCCTTGAGATGCCAGCACGGCGCTTAGCCCGGAAAGCAGGCCGGCGGTCACGATGGCGGGAAAGATTTTCATGGAACTCGTTCCGGCGGAAGTCTACGCGCACTTCGAGGAATTAAGTCAGCGACGGACCTCTGGAGAGATGCGCGGGGTGGGCGGAATTTCGCCGATTATTGCGTGGCACGCTTGCGCCGCCGGAACCGCAACTTGCAGCCGGTCCATGTAGAGATAGATTACCGGAGTCGTATACAGAGTGAGCACCTGGCTCACCATCAATCCCCCTACGATGCTGATGCCCAGAGGCCGGCGCAATTCCGCGCCCGTGCCGGTCGCCAGCGCCAACGGCAATCCGCCAAACAGCGCCGCCATCGTGGTCATCATGATGGGACGAAATCGCAGCAGGCATGCCTGATAAATGGATTCCTCGGGCGTTTTCCCAGACCGCTCCGCTTCCACGGCAAAGTCGATCATCATGATGGCGTTCTTCTTCACGATGCCGATCAACAGAATGATTCCGATCAGCGCAATGACGCTCAATTCGGTGTGGAACGCCAGCAGCGCCAGAAGGGCTCCCACGCCGGCCGACGGCAACGTCGAGAGAATTGTGATCGGATGGATATAGCTTTCGTACAGCATTCCCAAAACGATGTAAACGGCCACGAGCGCCGCCAGAATCAGCCATGGCTGGCTCGACAACGAAGACTGGAACGCCTGCGCGGTTCCCTGAAATGTCGGATGAATGTCGGAAGGAACTCCCATCTGCAACACCGCCGCTTCGATCTCCTTCACGGCGTCGCCCAGAGCGACTCCCTCGCCAAGATTGAACGAAATCGTGACCGCGGGAAATTGGCCCTGGTGGTTCACGGCGAGCGCCGTGGTCTTCGTCTCATAGTGGGTGAAGGCGCTCAACGGCACCTGAGTTCCCAGTTCGACGATCGCACGTAAAGACCCTGGATGGCATCCGTGCTGTCCCGGAAGGCCGAATCCACTTCCATCACCACGTGATACTGGTTCAATTGCGTGTAGATCGTGGAGACCTGCCGCTGGCCGAATGCGTCATACAGCGTGTTGTCGATCGCCGACGGCGAAATCCCCAGCCGCGACGCCGTATCGCGATCGATCACCAGGGTCGCCTGCAGACCTCGAGTCTGCTGGTCGGTGGCAATATCGCGCAGCTTGCGCAACTGCCGCATCCTCGCCTCGACGCGCGGCGCCCATTGCTGAAGATCGCTGAGATTCTCGCTCTCCAGCGTGTATTGGTATTGCGAACTGGTGATACGCCCGCCGACATTGATGTCTTGATTCGCCCGCAGGAATAGCGTCGCCCCGGGAACCACGGCCAGCTTCCGGCGCAGGCGCGCGATCACTTGATCCACCGTGACCTTTCGCTCGCCGATCGGCTTCAAGTCCACTTTCATGCGCCCGGTATTTTCCGCCCCGCCGCCGGTGTTTGCCGACATGCTTTCACCGCCGGATCGCTCATCACGATGTCGGTATATTGCTTCAATTTTTCCTGCATCGCGGGAAAGGAAGGGTCCTGCGCGCCCAGGATATTCCCGCCATCCGACCCGTATCCTGCTGCGGGAAAAACCCCTTGGGAATAATGATGTACAGGTAAACGCTCAGGCAAATCGTCGCGACCGTAACCACGAGCATGAAGGGTTGCTGGCGCAGCACCCAGCGCAAACCGGACGCGTAAAATATCCACTGCCCTTTGAAATACCCGTTCGCTCGCCCGATAAATTTCCCGTGCTTCATTTCCTGGGCCGATTTCAGGAACAGCGCGCACATCATCGGCGTCGTGGTCAGTGACACGCACAGGGAAACCACGATCGCCACGCTCAATGTGACCGCGAACTCGCGGAACAGCCTCCCGACGATTCCGCCCATCAGCAGGATGGGAATAAATACCGCAATCAGCGAAATGCTCATCGACAACACCGTGAATCCGATTTCGCGCGATCCCTTCATGGCCGCTTCCAGCGGCGAGTCCCCTGCCTCCAGATACCGCGTGATGTTCTCGATCACCACGATGGCATCGTCCACCACGAAGCCCGTGCAGATCGCCAGCGCCATCAGGGAAAGATTGTCGATGCTGTAGTGCAACAGGTACATCACTCCGAACGTGCCGACGATGGACAGCGGCACCGAGATACTGGGAATGATCGTTGCCCAGACATTGCGCAAGAACACGAAAAATAACCATCACCACCAGCACGACGGTCAGCAGCAGCGTGAATTCGATATCCTTGACCGAAGCGCGGATCGTGGTGGTGCGATCAAAAGTGGGAATCAAGCGTGGCCGAGGGCGGAATCGAGGCGCGCAACTCCGGCAGCAGTGCTTTGATGCGGTCCACGGTTTCGATGATGTTCGCGCCGGGTTGCCGGCTAATCCCGATCACCACGGCGGGCTTGCCGTTGGCATATCCCGAATTGCGAATGTCTTCGATTCCCTCGGTGACTTTCGCGATGTCGCTCAGCCGGACCGGAGCCCCGTTCCGGTACGCCACGATCAAGGGGTGTACTGCTCCGGCTTCAGGAGTTGGTCGGTGGCGAACAGGATCCACCGGTTGGACGGTCTTCCAGATTCCCCTTGGGAGTGTTCGCGTTCGCCGACTGAAGCGCGGCTCGCACCGCCTCCAGGCCAATCCCATAGTGCGCCAGCGCGTTGGGATTCACGTCCACGCGAACCGCGGGTTTCGCCCCCCCGAATGTTGACCTGCCCTACTCCATCAACCTGGGATATCTTTTGAGCCAGAATGGAATCGCAAAATCGTACAGATGGCTTCTGGGAATCGTGTCCGAGGAGACGGCCAAATCCAAAATGTCCGTTTCAGACGGATTGATCTTGCGG
>CAWFVW010000010.1:0-223620 GCA_963819395.1 uncultured Acidobacteriota bacterium | reverse complement strand
TAGCCCGGCCGCATGCGCCTCCTCGACGACAACGCGCAGCTCTGCGAGCTGGAACTGGCACAGCAGCGGGTCTGAGCCCGGTGTCATGACTCCGCCGCTGACCATCACCTTGACCAGGTTGGCACCGCGCTCGACGCGGTCGCGCACCGCAGCCCGAAGCTGCTCCGGCCCGGTCGCCTCCCCGCCCATGTTCGCGCAGTGCCCGTCGCGGCTGGTGATGGGCGGGCCCGATGCCACGATCGTCGGCGCCACTGCCTCCCGGCCGGTCAACGTAGTGGCGCGCCTCCTCCAGTCCAGCACCGCTGCCCGACGGTCACCCAGGTCGCGAACCGACGTCACACCGGCGGCGAGCTGACCCGTTAACGAACTGCGGATCACCCCGGTCAACCCGTCGTCGTCGTACTCGGGGAGCCGATCGAGGGCACCCGGCCGGCCATCACCGCAGAGGTGGACGTGGGCGTCAACCAACCCGGGAAGCACCGTGGCAGCCGGGAAATCGGCGACGCGCACATCGGCGGGCACGACCGTGGCATCCCGCCCCACCGCGACGATGCGTCCCTCATCAAGCAAGACGACCACGCCTCCTCGCACGAGGCGCTCACCGTCAAAGGCACGCTCCGCCCGAATTGCCAGCATGCCTGGCCTCCACTGCAGCCGGACCGCGGCCCCGCCTCGAGGCCGCCCACCAACGATAGTCGACCAAGATTTCACCCTGCGCCCGCATGGCCCTCTTACCAGGAACGGGGCGAGAGGGGAGGCGTGACCGTTACCGGAAGATGCCCGACCCCCCGGATGCTGAGGTCAGCCGACGAACTGAGACCGTCAAGAGGAGGTAGACGCACGTGAGACGGGTCATAACGAGCAACGAACGGCAGTAACGCCTCCGTGGGTTCGAATCCCACGTCTGGGTGCCGAAAACCTACGCCACCAGGCGATATTCGTGAATCGCGCCCCCGGCGCGATCGCGCCGCTGGACCCGGAACTGATCCAGATCCGTGATGCCGTCGGGCAATTGCCGTAGCGGCGCTGCCTGCTTCAGGGCGCGGTGCGGGCGGTGGGTGTTGTAGAAGTCCTCGTACTCGCGCAGCACGATCATCAGGTGCCGCTGATTCCACACCAGGGTCCGGTCCAGCAGCTCACGGCGGCAGCTGCCGACCCACCGTTCCATGATCGAATTCATCCGAGGCGCCTGAACCGCAGCACGGATTATCCTGGCGCCAGCGGCACGGAAGACCTTATCGAACGCGGCGGTGAGGCTGGCGTCCCTGTCATGCAGGACGAACTTCACCCGCGTCCCGGCATCCTCCAGGTCCATGAGCAGGTTCCGGGCCTGCTGGACCACCCACGCCTGGACCGGGTGCTCGGTGGCTCCGAGGACGCGCATCCGGCGGGTGCCGTGCTCTATAACGGCAAGGACGTAGACCTTCGTCCCGTTGAGCAGGTCGGCGGTAAAGAAGTCCAGCGCCAGGATCCCCTGCGCCTGGGACCGCAGGAACTCGGCCCAGCCAGGTCCCACCCGGCGGGGCGCGGGATCGATGCCGGCGTTCTTGAGGATCTGCCAGACCGTGGACGGCGCCACGGTGATGCCGAGCCCGGCCAGCTCGCCGTGGATGCGGCGGTAACCCCACGACTCGTTCTCCCGGGCAAGCCGTAGCACCACCGACCGGACCTTCCGGTGCATTGCCGGGCGTCCGGACCGGCCCTGGCGCGACCGGCGCGACCACCGGCGGCGGACGATGTCCCGGTGCCACCTCAAGATGGTGCCCGGGGTGACGATCAGCCGCATCGCGGCGAGTCGGTCGATCGGCAGCGTCCCGGCCAGCAGGGCAAGCAACGCCCGGTCCGGCCACGTCAGCCGGGCACGAGCCCCCGGCCGCTCACGCCCGGCGACAGCGAGCTGGTGGCGCAGCATGAGGATCTCGGCGTCCTTCCACCACGCCTCCCGGCGTGACAAGCCCAGCAGCGACACGGCACGGGAAACGATCAGGAAGATCAGCTTCAAGCCCACAAGCCGAAGATCATCCCACCTCCGGTCGGGCCAAGACCGACCCGGGCGCATGCCGAACGCTCGACCGCGCTCTGCAGGGCCTTTGCCCAGGTGGTACAGGTTTTCGGCACCCGGGAGGAGCCGGGCCAGGGCGGCGAGCATCGCCCGGTCGGCCCAGTCCAGCTTTGGTCTTGGGTTCTGCCGCCGCAGCACAGCCACCTCCTGGCGCAGCACCAGCAGCTCGGCGTCCTTCGAGGCCGCAGAACTTGCCAGCAGCGCCATCCAGCCGGTCAGGCGGACGAAGATCAGGTAGAGCATCCGAAGGGTCACAAGCCCGCGATGCTTCCAGTCGCGCCACCTACGCAGCAGACGAATCCGCAGGTCAGCAACCTATGCTCCGTTTTGGAACCCCACAAGTTCTGAAGCGGTATACGGCGAGCCCGGCCAGGCAGGCTCGCCGTGACCCAGGCATGACCGTGCGGGGCGGCCGATATCTGCGCCGTGATGCGCGTGCCCGCCCGCCGGTGCCGTCGGCCCGGGGCGCGCCGCCCATCATCCGCAGCATTGCCAGCCCGCCCGTGCGGGCGAACGCCAGCAGCACCGCCCGAGGGTCCGTGCCGGGCTGGCCGCGACCATCACCATCGGGCAGCCTTGCGAGCTTGAGCAGCGCGCCGGTGAGCACCCCGCTTCCCGCCGATCCGGCTGCCGCGCGGTCGGCGGCAAGTTCGCGGTGCAGCGCAATCCGGCTGGCGAGCCGCCAGCCGGCGGGCAGGTAACAGCCCAGAGACGCCAGCTCGGCACTGCCAGTACTACCGCCCACGCCGCCTTGACAGCCGCCACAGATCGGGCATGGGCGGTCACAGGCCGCCGGGGAAGGTGATTGCTTGCGGGGCGATGAGCGGGGTGCCGCTCTCGAGCTGGATCTGGGCGTGTGCGCTGAGGGGGATGTCGCGGGGATTGCCCTGGTAGACCTTGCCGTTGTACAGGGCAGTGACGTGCCCGGTGGCGGGGCCGATCCGGTCCGGGCCGAGCGGCTGGCCCCATTCGTCGAAGAACTCGCCCAGGGTGAAGGTCCGGCGGATCGGGGACTCGATGTGGACGATGCCGTCAGCGGCATGGGTGTGCAGCCAGTACAGGCAGCGGCCGCCGCCGATGAAGGCGCCGCCCGCGATCGTCTGGGACTGTGCTCCGGGGATGCCGATGCCGGCCGGGATCTGCCGGGGCGCGCCGTTGATGAAGATGGTGAGATGGGAGTGGATGTGGAAGAGGCTCTGCTCGGTGGTCTGACAGCTGATGCCGTCGGCCGGGCTGCCGGTGGCGTCGCTGGCGGTGCTCGCCAGCTGCGCGGCAGCTGGCAAGGGGACGCCTTCGGGTCCGGACGGGCCGGGAGCGGGTGCTGGCTGGAGGGTGCCCAGTGTGCTCAGCGCCGCGAGCTTCCGTTCCGGCGTGCCGCCCCTCGCGGTGGCCGGGGTGCCGCCCCTCGCGGTGGCCGGGGTGCTGCTGCTGGTGACCGCGAGGGTGATTCCGGTGACCGTGAGGATCACCAGGACGGCGGCGCCGATTCCGGCGATCCAGTTACGGCGCCGTCTGCGCTGAGCTTCCAGGGCCTGCATCCGGGCGATTTTCGCCCTGGCGGTCTGCCTGTTCCTGTCTGCATTGGACACTGTGAGCCGCTCCTCCGATATGCCCGGTCACTTGGCGTGAGCAAGGTTAGGGCCTGGAAATGAACGACACGCTCAACCGGGCGTTTTGGTCGGGGTGATGGTGTAGTTCCACTCGCCGTGCCAGTCGTGCGGGTCGAGGTACTGCGAGGCCAGCTGCTTCATCTCGCGGTCGGGAATCTTGATGCCGCGCGGGTAGGTGCCGGTGTCGCGTTCGGCGTGCACGTTCAGGCCGGTGCGGGTCGTGGTGCCGGCGATGAGGTTGACGGCGGCTGTCCTCGAACCGTTCGTCGAGACGGATCGCCAGGTTGCGGGCCTGCTGCACTGTCCAGCCGCCGGCCGGGTGCGCGGTGACGCCGCCGAGATGCATCCGGCGGGTGCCATGCTCGATGAACACCAGGACATACAGCCTCTTCAAGCAGCACGGTGTCCACGTGCAGGAAATCGACTGCCATGATCCCGGCGGCCTGGGCTGTGAGGAACTGCCGCCAGGTCGGTCCCGCCCGTCGCGGCGCCGGATCGATGCCTGCAGCGCGGAGGATCTCATAGACGGTTGATGGCGCGATTGTCACGCCGAGCTTCGTCAGCTCGCCATGGATCCGGCGGTAACCCCACGGCGGGTTCTCCTTCGCCAGCCGGACCGCAAGCCTGGTGATGCTCTGGACTGTCGGTGGCCGGCCGGGCTTCCGGCGCCGGCTCGTGTCGTATTTTCTCGCGGCCAGCCTGCGATGCCAGGCCAGTAGGGTCGCGGGCGTAACAGGGAAGATCCCGGTCCACCGCCGGCGCGGGATGAACCGCGTCAGCGCGGCGAACCAGGCCCGGTCGGCTGGCTCGTACCGCACCCGGCCTGCGTGACGGCGCAGCACTGCATTCTCGTGCCGGAGCGCCAGCAACTCAGCATCCCTCGCCTCGTCTCCGCGGAACACCAGGACAATCAGGCCGAATAGCCAGCGCATCAGCAGATAGACGATCTTGAGCAGCACCCGGCCAGCCAACCATCATGGCGCACAGCCTGTTGCCGAGAACAGAGGTCAGCACCACCCAATCGAGTATTCGGGCGGCACAAGATACATGGGCGCGAATTAGCTAACGTTGTGTATTCATGTGATGACCTGTAGAAACCGTCAGTGATCGGTCAGCGAAAATCCGGGCGCGTCCCGGGTCCGGGCGTTGTCCAGCGCAATGACCATCGCCGCCACGGCACCGGCCACCCCACACACCACGATCACGTCGGCGGCCTGAAAGCGTTCCGCCGCGGCGCCCGCCAGCACCATGACCACGCCCTGGCCTAGGCTCATCCCGCCCTGGGCCAAGCCGAACGCCTGGCTGCGGTGCTCCGGCGGCGCCGCGCGGACGAAGGCCGCGGCCGCGGCGAGCTGGAAGCACGCGAACACTCCCGATACGGTCAGGATCGTCAGGGCGAGCGGGAGCCGGGGATGGAAGGCGAAGAGCACCAGCACGCCACACGCGGCCATTGCCAGCGGCCCCATCCACCGCAGCCGCTGGGCGGGGGCGACCAGGCGGCTGAAGGCGATGGAGCCAACCATGGCCCCGAACGCCTCGGCGGCCAGCACGAGGCCGACGGTGGCCGAGCCCCCGCCCAGCGACCGCGCCAGCGGGACCGCGACCCCTTCCGGGGCGTTGTAAAAGGCGGCCAGCCAGCCGGAGAGCATCGGCGCCCGGAGAGCGGGATGGGCGACGACCAGCCGCGCCCCGGCCAGCAGGTCCGCTACGGGCCGCCGCTCGGCCTGGCTGCGGCCGCGCGCCGCGGGCCGCCACCGGGTCCAGAACCGCACGATCAGCGCGGACAGCGCAAAGGTGCCGGCGTCGATGATCAGTGATGCGCCGACGCCGAGAAGGCTTACCAGCGTCCCGCCGACGGCGAAGCCGATAACCTGCGCCAGCTGATTCGTGGTAATCGTGACCGCGGCGCCGAGCACGTACCGGTCGCCCGGCAGGACGTCGGGATACAACGCGGCGCGGGCGGATGTGAACGGCGCGCCCACCAGGGTGACGGCGAAGAGCAGGACGACCAGTAGGCCCACCGGCATGCCCGGTATCGCCATGATCAGCACCAGCAGGCAGCGGATCAGATCGCAAGCGATCATGACCTGGCGGCGCGGCAGCCGGTCGGCCAGGCCTCCCATCGCCACGCCGCCGATGAAGGTCGGCACGATGCTGGCCGCGAACGTCACTGCGGCCAGCAGGGCCGACTTGGTCCGCTCGTAGACCAGGAAGGTCAGCGCGACGCGGGCGAACTGGTCGCCCGCGACCGAGAGTATCTGCGCCAGCCACAGCACACGGAACTCCCCGACGGCAAAGACATCACGGAAAGTTGCTCGAGCAACCGCGCCTTCTGTCGCGAGCCCCGCCTTCGCATTGCCTGCGATCTCGTCCTCCGCGTCAACCTTCGGCCACGTCCGGGCGTCACCACATCATGACGGACAGTTGCCACATCCCGGCAGCAAAGCGATCCGACAACGTTTTCCCACGCTACGTGGTTACCTGTGCCGCTCGAAAATGGGATTCGGTCGGGCGACCTGCACGTTCTTGCGGACGTCAGGCGGCTCGCATGTACTCGTTAATCAGGCCGCTGAGCACGGGTTTTCGGCGGATTTGGCGAGCGTCGAGTTCTGCCACAGTGACGCGCGGAGGGTGGTGCTGGCTGTCGGGGACGCGCTGGGCGATGCCCTGGTGCGGCCGGGCGGCGTTGTAGTGCACCTGGTATTCCGTCAGGACGGCGCGCAGATGCCGCTCACCGACGATCAGCATGCGGTCGAGCAGCTCGTGGCGCAAGGTGCCGATGAGGCGCTCGCAGGTAGCAGTTGGACCACATCGTCAACGACACCCCATCCAGATGATCGGTACCGACGTGTCCGGGTGACGCACCGGTTCCATCCGCTGTCCGGCCGGGACTTCGAGTTCGTCACGCACCGCCAGAACTGGGGCGAGGACCGGGTCCACCTCCACGACGAGAACGGCGTGCTGTTCTCGCTGCCTGCCGGGTGGACCGACGTCGCGGCCGCCGATCCGTTCGTGGTGATCGCGGATGGCCGGTGCCCGTTCACGACTGGCGGCCTGCTGGCTCTGGCGGATCTGATCGACCGGCTGCGCTCCCAGCCGGACAGCGACGAGGCCGTCAAGCGAATTACGCCGTGACCGTCAAGAGGATTACGCCGGATGTGTTCCCTGGCTCAGCGCGATCAGGCTGGACTTGGTGCAGCGATGGAGTTAATTTCCTGGTGTTCTTCAGCGTTCTGCGGTGTGTCGCAGTGAGATGGTCACGTAACGTCGGCAAAATCTCCCTAACGATCGTATCGGCTGGGAGGCGGCATGGCCCCGCGAGGATCCTCCGAGGACCCGAAGGTGACCGCGTTGCGCGAGTCGCGGTGCCTGAACCCGCACCCCGAGCAGGTCACCGACGAGGTGTTCCTGGCCGGGGAGTTCTTCGACGCCCGCGACGCGGTCCAGGTCAAGTACGAGATGGTGCGCCGTGTCAGCGTGGACGGCGCACCGGTCACCGCGACAGCAGCGGCATTCGGGTACTCCCGGCCGTCGTACTACCAGGCGGCCGGGGCGCTGGCCGCCTCCGGCCTGGACGGTTTGGTGCCGGCCAGGCCCGGGCCCCGTGGCGGCCACAAGCTCACCGAGCCGATCCTGGTCTGGGCCGAACAGCAGCTGGCGGCCGATCCCGCCCTCAAGCCAGCCGGGCTGGCCGAGCCCATCACCGAGGCATTCGGGGTGCGCGTGCACCCCCGCTCCATCGAGCGAGCGCTGGCCCGCCGCCGGGAGCACTCCAAAAGCCGCTGAACTGCCCGCCCCCGAGCGCGGGAAGGAGGAGAACCCGTCCCTGTCCCTGCTACCTTCACCTGGCCGTGCGGCTGCTGAACCAGGCCGGTCACCCCCGGACCCGGATGCCGGCCAGGCTCGTGCTCCCGGCGGCGGGCTCGACGCCCGCTACGAGCAACTGCGTCATGCCGCCCTGCATGCCCGCGCGGCCGCGTTCCCGCTCGGGCTGGGCGTGCTCACCGGCAAGGGCGTCACCGCCTGGCGGCGCGCCCTGGCCCACCTGACCTGCGCAACCACCCCCAGCACCACCCGGACGGCGGTACCGGCGGCTCAGCCGCCGGGGCCGCAGCCAGGGCCGGTCGCCGCCGAGCTCGTCCACGCCCTGGCCGGGCTCGCCGTCGCGCTGGCAGGCACCTGACCACCCCGCAACCCCCCGGGGAAGGAGTACCCGTGTTCACCGATACCGCCTCATCGAAGGTGACCGCCGCCCACCTGTCCAAGACCGCTCTGCTGTATGTCCGCCAGTCCACGCTCAAACAGGTCCTCAACAACACCGAGTCCGCGATCCGCCAGTACGACCTGCGCGGCAGAGCGGTCGCGCTCGGCTGGGCCGGCGACCAGGTCACCGTGATCGACATCGACCAGGGCCACTCCGGCGCCTCCGCCGCCGACCGGGAAGGGTTCCAGCAGCTGGTCGCCGAGGTGTCCCTGGGCCGGGCCGGGATCGTACTCGGCCTGGAATGCTCCCGGCTGGCCCGCAACTCCGCCGACTGGCACCAGCTGCTGGAACTCTGCGGCCTGACCGGCACCCTCATCTGCGACGAAGACGGCCTCTACGATCCGCGGAACTTTAACGATCGCCTGCTTTTGGGCATGAAAGGGCAAATGTCCGAAGCTGAGCTCCATTTCATCAGGGCCCGCCTGCGCGGCGGGATCCTGTCCAAGGCCCGCCGCGGCGAGCTCATCACCCCGCTGCCGGTCGGGCTGGTCTACGACGCCGCCGGGCACGTCATCCTCGACCCCGACACCGCCGTCCGCGGCGCGCTCGCCCACCTGTTCGCCACCTTCGAGGCGACCGGGTCCGCCTCGGCATGCGTCAAGGCGTTCAACACCGCCGGCCTGCGTTTCCCCTGGCGGCATCTGAAAGGGCCCCGCAAAGGGGAGATCGACTGGAAACCGCTGCAGCATCACACCGTGCTGCGGGTCCTGCACAACCCCCGCTACGCCGGCTGCTTCACCTATGGCCGGCACCGTTATCACCAGCAGCCCGGCGGGAAAATGACGTCACGGCTGCTGCCCCGCGAAGAATGGATCTCCTTCATCCCCGGCGTCCACCCCGGATACATCACCCTGGGCCAGTACGACGCCAACCGCGACCGCCTGACCGCCAACGCCGCCGCGCACGGCCGTGACCGCGTCACCGGACCGCCCCGGGAAGGAACGGCACTGCTGCAGGGCATCATCATCTGCGGCCGCTGCGGCGGGCGCATGACCGTCCGCTACCACCAGCGCGGCGACCAGGACCTGCCCACCTACGTCTGCCAGCGCGACGGCATCGCCAACGGGCACCGGATCTGCACCACGATCCCCGGCCACAGCCTCGACCAGCGCATCGGCATGCTGCTCATCGAGACCCTCACCCCGCTGGCCATCGAAGCCGCCCTCACCGTCCAGGCCGAACTCCAGCACCGGGCAGACGAGGCTGACGCGCTGCGCGCAGCCCACGTCGAACGCGCCCGCTACCACGCCGACCTGGCCCGCCGCCGCTACCTGGCCGTCGACCCCGCCAACCGGCTCGTCGCCGACACCCTCGAAGCCGACTGGAACACCTCCCTGCGCGCCCAGAACGAGGCCCAGGAAGCCTATGACAACGCCCGCCAGCAACACCTCCGCCAGCTCACCGATGCACAGAAGGCCCGGATCCAGCAGCTGGTCACCGACCTGCCCGCGATCTGGAACGACCCCGCCACCCCGGCCAGGGAACGCAAGCGCATCTCCCGGCTGCTGCTCACCGACGTCACCGTGACCAGAACCAGCGACACCATCACCGCACACGTCCGCCTGTCCGGCGGACAGGACCACACCCTGCTCCTCCCGATACCTCAATCGGCCTGGGAACTCCGCCAGACCTCCCCCCAGGTCGTCGCGGCGGTCGATGAACTGCTCGACCACCACACCCACGCCCAGATCGCTGACATCCTCAACATCCGCGGCATGGCCAGCGGCGAGGGACGCCCCTTCCACCGCCTGATAATCATGCGCATCCGCGACCACTACCAGCTGCGCACCCGCGAACAACGGCTGCACGACCAGGGCCTGCTCACCCTGCACGAGATGGCCGGCCGCCTCGGCGTGTCCACCTCCACCGTCAAGAAGTGGCACCACACCGGGATTGTCAGCGGCCAGTGCTACAACGACAAGGGACAGATCCTCTACGACCCACCCGGCCCCAACCCGCCAACCCCCCACCACGGCCTGCCACGGCTCACCGACCGGCGACCTGCACAAACACCAGCCACCAACGAATCAACCCGATGAGGTGCAGTATGCAACCCGAGGTTTCATCCGGGGAGTCTGCACGGTGCACAGCACGGTCCTGACCCCGGCGTCCACCAGGACCGCGTTGAAGATGTCGGTGAAGTTCGATCCCCGGTCGCGGATCAGGAATTTCATCCGCTCGCCTGTCCGCCAAGGCCATAGCCAGGTTGCGGGCCTGCTGGGCGGTCCACTCCCCGGTCGGGTGCAGGGTGACGCCGAGGATGCGGATGCGCCGGGTCGCGTGCTCGATCACGGCCAGGACGTGAGCCTGGGTGCCGTCGAGCAGGTCGGCGGTGAAGAAGTCGCAGGCCAGGATCGCCTCGGCCTGGGAGCGCAGGAACTGCGACCAGGTCGGCCCGGTCCGTCGCGGCGCGGGGCCGATGCCGTTGGTCTTGAGGATCTCCCATACGGTCGACGCCGCGACGTTGACTCCCAGGCCGGCCAGTTCCCCGTGGATCCTGCGGTAGCCCCACTCGGGGTTCTCCCGGGCCAGCCGGAGGACCAGGGCCTTGATGGTCCGGCGGGTGGCCGGTCGGCCGGACCTGCCGCGCATGGACCGCGCCGCCCAGCGGCGCCGGACGATGTCGCGGTGCCAGCGCACGATCGTGTCCGGGGTGACCAGAAGCCGCAACCCGTAGCGGCGGGCTTTCGGTATCACGCCGAGCAGTGCCGCCAGCAGGGCCCGGTCCGCCCAGTTCAGCTTCGGACGGCGCGGCTGCCGCCGCTGCAGGACCGCGAGCTGGTGGCGCAGGATCAGGATCTCGGCGGTCTTCCACATCTCCTCACGCCGGGACAGCCGCAACCACGCGGCTAGTCGCGTAGTCAGGAGGAAAGCGAACCGCAGGCACATGACCGGTGATCATCACGACCGGAGCGTCGGGCGAGCAACTCAGCTGGTCACAGCCGTGGATGGGATTCTCGGCACGCACATGCCGGGAGGGCGCTGAGGGGGCCGGGGCGCTGGCGCGGAGCGGGAGGGTGAGCACGAAGGTGGCGCCTCGGCCCGGCCCGGCCGACGATGCGGTGACCTCGCCGCCGTGCGCGCGGGCGATGTTGCGGGCGATGGTCAGCCCGATACCCGAGCCGCTGGAGCGGCGCGGCTGCCCGGGTGCGCGGTAGAACCGCTCGAACACTCGCTCAAGATCCGTCGGCTGCGAGGCCGGCACCGGTGTCGCTGACCGCCACCTGTGCCCGCTGCCCCGCCGTGCGGGCATCAACGGTCACGGTGCCTGCCGCGGGCGTCGCGGCGAGCGCGTTGCCGATGATGTTGGTAAGGATCTGGGTGATCCGGTCGGGGTCGGCCCGCACGGGCAGCGGGCCTGGCGCGTGGACGGTCAGGGTGACGTGGCCGTCGCTGAACTGCGGTGCCAGCCGTCCGGCGGCCCGCCGGGCCAGGTCAGCGAGGTCGGTGTCGGCGGGATGCAGGTCCAGCCGCTGCTCCTCGGCCCGTGACAGCGCCGACAGGTCGTCGGCGAGCCGGCGCAGCCGCCGCAGTTCGTCGCTGGCCGCACCGAGAATTTCCGGTTCCGGGGCGAAGACCCCGTCGATGAGGCCTTCCATGTACCCCTCCAGCGCGGTCAGCGGGGTGCGCATCTCGTGCGCGACCTCCCCCAGCAGCCTCGTGCGGCGGGTTTCCGTGCTGGCCAGTTCGGTGGCGAGGGTGTTCACGTCGCCGGCGAGCGCGGCCAGTTCCGGCACCTTGGGCACCGGGACGCTGGCCTGGTAGCGGCCGGCCGCGATCCGGCGGGTCGCCGCCCGGACCGCGTTGAGCGGCCGCAGCAGCCGGCTGGTGACGAACGCGGCCGCCAGCCCCGCCGCGGCCGCGCTGGCGAGCACACCGACCAGCAGCGCGGTGGTCAGCGCGGAAAGGAACGCCGACTGCACGCTCCCGGCGGTCCCGCTCTGCCCGCCCGGGCCCATCCCCATGCCCATGTGGTCACCGCCGAGCATGTTCATCTGGTGATCAAACAAGGTGGGGGCGAGCAGCCGCACCGTGACATACGCCACCGCCGCGCCGATGACGATCACCACCGCGTAAGAGATGAACAGCCGCCACGGCAGGCGCATCCTCATCCCGGCCGCCCCACGAACTTGTAGCCGACCCCGCGGACGGTGGCGATCAGCCGCGGGTTCGCCGCATCATCGCCCAGCCGGGCGCGCAAACTGCGGATGTGCACGTCCACCACCCGCTCATCACCGAAGAAGTCATAGCCCCATACCCGCTCCAGCAGCTGACGGCGGGAGAACACCCGCCCGGGCGCGCCGGTGAGCGCGGCAAGGACATCGAACTCCAGCGCGGAAACAGTGACCGAGGTGCCGTCGACCCGGACCTCACGGGCACCGGGGTCCACGGTCAGGCCCTCGAAGCTGAGCACGGCCGCGCCCGTGTCCCGCACGCCCCGGTCCCGCCGCAGCACCGCCTTGACCCGGGCGGCGACCTCCCGCGGGCTGAACGGCTTGGTCACATAATCGTCCGCGCCGACGCCCAGGCCGACCAGCTTGTCGACCTCCTCAGCCCGGGCGGTCACCAAGATGACGTACACGTCGCTGAAGGTCCGTACCTGCCGCAGCGCCTCGAGCCCGTCGATGCCGGGCAGCATCACATCCAGCAGCACCAGATCGGGTGCGTCCTGGCGGACCTGGCGCACCGCTTCTTCCCCGTCGGCGGCCTCCGACACCGCGAACCCGTCCGCTTCCAGGTATCCGCGCAGCACGGCGCGGATGTGCGGTTCGTCGTCCACGACCAGCACCCGGCGCACGGCTCACCCCAGCCCCACGCCACGGCCTGAGCCCGCCGCCCCGCCGGGCCCAGGACCCAGGCACCGCAGCATCGCGTAGCCGCCCGCCACCGGCACGTCCTTGATCCTCAACCTAACCTCCCGTGAAGGCCGCCCCGGGCCACCGTTCATCTTCACCATGCGGCCCGCGGATGAGGCCTCTGCCACGCCGGCCGTGAAGCTTGCGTGAAGGCCGCCTGGAAAGCCGGGGCCCGCCTTCATGAAAGCTTCACGCCAGCACCGGTCGTTGCCTCACATCAGCGCGGAATCCTCAAGTAAAGCGCGAATAAAGCGTAAGAGCAAAACACAGGGACACCGGTCAAGGAGCTGAAACAGATGAAGCTGAACCGAAAGCGCGTGGTGACCGGGCTTATGGCCACTGGGCTCGCGGCCGGTGCGCTGGCCGGCGGCGGCGTGGCCCTTGCCTCAACCGGCGCGGCGCCAGCGCCTGCCACATCGACGTCGGCAAGCCCGCTCATATGGGCCTGGCAGCGGGCACTTCGGCGGCATGGACGGCATGGGTGGCATGTGGTCCGGCCAGCAGCCGGTCATGAAAGCCGCAGCGGACTACCTCGGCCTGAGCCTGACCCAGCTCCACACGCAACTGCAGTCAGGCAACTCGCTCGCCGATATCGCCACCGCACAAGGCAAGACCGTGCCCGGCCTCAAGAACGCGCTACTCGCCGCCATCACCAGCCGCATCAACGCAAACACCGCGCTGACCGCGCAGCAGCGGGCGGCAATGATCAGCCAGGCGAAAGACCACCTCGACACGATGATCAACATGGACATGCCGCATTCGCCCGGCACGGGCATGGGCTCGCACATGACCGGGACGGACTCGCCGATGGGCGGGATGTGGCGATAGACCCACCCGCGCCGTGCGCGTGCCCGGCACGCGCACAGCGCCAGCAGGCAGCTCCAGACAGGGCATTTGCCGGCCTGGCCGGCGGACAACGGAGATAACGATGATGGACAGGTACGGCCACGGAATCGGCGGCTGGGGATACGGGCTCACCGCACTCATCATGATCTTGCTCTGGGCGGCGGTGATCTACGGCATCGTGGCGCTGGTCCGCTACGCCCGCCCGAATGGCACACAGGGCCCTGAACCCGTCCAGCCGCCCACGCCCGAGCGACTGCTCGCCGAGCGGTTCGCCCGCGGCGAGATCGACGAGGACGAATACCACCAGCGCCTCACAAGCCTGCGAGCCGCAGGCCCCGCAGGTACCCAGCGACGGGCCTGATCAACTGGCCGCCGAAGGCCCTGCCTTGGGCCGGCCGCTCGCTGACCGGGTCATGGGCAGTCGCTACCACAACATGACAGAGCTGCTGCCGCTGTCGTCCGGCACTAGCGAGATCAGGCTGCTGTTCGGAGCAGCACCCCGGAGAAGACCCGGCGCAGGTGCTGGCGGATGTGGCTCTTGTGCGGGACCAGTCCGCGTGAGCGGCCGCTGAGCTGGCGGCGCAACACCTCGTTCTCGTGGCGCAGCACGAGCAGCTCTGCATCCGTGCACAGATCAGATCGGACCAGCACTGCCAGCAAGCCGAACAGGAACCTCAGCAAGCGGTAAATGAGCAACGGAAAAATCTTGAGATGGTCCCAGCCACGTTACTAATCCCGCAGCAAAACCCCAGCTCATACCACGAAACCGAGTTTCCGAGCGGGACAGGCTGCATTACCGACTGCCGTGGCCCAGGCCGGGCCTGCATAGCTATAGTCACGGATCACCCGCCTGGGTGGCACTGAGCGAGTACGTGGTTCCGACGCCGGTCTGGACCCAGGCACCCGGCAGCGCTGCGGCCAGGGTGTGCTGCGCGCGCCACCCGGTGCAGTGGCCAGGGACGATCAGCTCGGGGGTGAGCTCGGTGAGCGCGGCCACGGTCGGGGCAATGATGGGCTCGAACGCGGGGCCGGACAGGTGGAAGCCGCCGATGACGGCGAGCAGCCGGCCAACGCCGGTCAGGCGCATGGCATGCCGGATGATGTTAACCACCCCGGCGTGGCCGCACCCGGTGATGACGACCAGGCCCGGCCGTGCACATTGATCACGAGCGCCTGATCGTCCAATGACGACGGGGGCGTGCTGCCAGCCGTGCCCGTCCCAGGCCTGGTGCGGCATCGTGCGGGCGATGATCTACTACCCGCTCACCACCGGGCGCAACATGGATGAGATCCTCCGCCTGCTCGACGCGCTGCAGACCACGGATGCGCACCAGGTGGCGACCCCGGCGAACTGGCAGCCCGGCGATGCCGTGATCCTGCCCACCCCGGCCACCGTCGAGCCGCTTCGAAATGACGCCGACCAGTTCCTTCATCCGGTTGGCCGCGTCGATGTCGTCGACCACGATGCGGTCCACCTCGTCGGTGAGGAAGTCGCGCACGGTCCGCTCGATCAGGTCCGGCTCGGCCAGCAGCAGCTTGGGCGCGCGGGCCGTTTCCAGGTCGCCGGAGATGCTGCGCCATTGTTCGAGCAGCACGTGGAGGTCGCGCACGAAGAAGCGCGCCTTCTGGCCTTCGCCCACGGTGCGGATGATCACCGCCATGCCGTCGGGCAGGTCGAGATCGGTCAGGATGTGGCGCAGGCGCTGGCGCTCCTTGGGATCCTCGATCTTGCGCGAGATGCCGCACTGGTCGGAGAAGGGCATGAGGACGAGATAGCGGCCCGCCAGGCTGATGTTGGTCGTGATGCGCGGGCCCTTGGTGCCGATCGGCCCCTTGGTCACCTGCACGATGATGTCGGAGCCGGGCGGATAAATCCTCGGAATATCGTTGGCCGTGATCCGCTTTTGGATCTTGCGCTTGCCTGCCGCTGCCGTTCGATGACTTCCACGCCCGGATCGAGCGCGGCGGGGATCGCGTCCCAGTAATGGAGAAAGGCGTTCTTATCGAGGCCGATGTCGACGAACATCGCCTTCAGGCCGGGCTCGAGGTTCTTCACCTTGCCCTTGTAAATGCTGCCGGAAATCTGCCGGTCGCTTTCGCGCTCGATGGAGAATTCCTCCAGCCGGCCGCCTTCCAGCACGGCGACGCGCCGTTCGAGGCGTTCGCAGGAGATGACGATTTCTTTTTCCTCGCCCTTTTTCTTAAGACCGAGAAAACCGCGTATTTTGTCTAAAATCATATGTCTTTCTTTTCCGCGCTTGGGAGCGGGAGGAGGAGTTGCGCGGATGGAAGAGGAACGTCTTCATATCCGCTCGAAGTTTTTGCGGTGGACCCAAACACTCTGCACCAGGCCCATGGCGGCCAGGCACGCGACCAGGAATGTGCCGCCGTAACTGACGAACGGCAGCGGAATTCCGGTGATCGGCACCAATTGGATGGTCATGCCGATGTTCACGAAAATATGCGTGAATAGCATCGTCATCACCCCCACGGCCACCAAGGCCCCAATTTTGTCTCGCGCACGCGCCGCCACCCACAAACACCATAGCAAAACGGTCCCTTCGCCAATGATGAGCGCGGCTGCGCCGAGAAACCCGAAATCTTCCGCGACCACGGGGAAGATCAAATCGTTATAACTGGTATTCTTGGGCAGGTAACCCAGCTCGGTTTCCACCCCCTGCCGCCAGCCCTTGCCATGCAATGCCGCCCGAGCCGATGGCGATCATCGACTGGTCGATCTGCCAGCCCGCGCCCTTGGGATCGAGGCTCGGATCGAAGAAAATCTTGATGCGATCGACCTGAAACGGCTTGAGAAAGGGCACCGGCTTGTCCCAGACATGAATCCAATAGTAGCTCAGCACCGCCACGCTCGCCACCAGGCGCCAGCGGAATCAAGAGATAATGCGACGCGCGCGCCCGCGGCAAAGAGCATGGCGAAGCAGACCGGGAAAGAAAACCGAGGCGGTTCCCAGAGCCGGCTGCTTGAGCACGAGCATGAAAGGAATCGCCGTGATCGCCAGCGCCATCAGGACGGTGGAGAAATTCTGGATCTGGTTCTCGCGGACGCGGAGAAACCAGGCCAGGCCCAGAATATAGGCCAGCTTGGCGAATTCCGCCGGCTCGAAACCGACCGGGCCGATCTTGAGCCAGCTATTGGCGCCGTGGCCGTTCCTCCCGAGATGCGGGAATGAAGCACGCGATGAGCAGGACAGACGCCGACGGCATAGAGAACCGGGGAAATCCTCACCAGCGATCCGGTACGGCGTGAGCGCCAGCGCCAGGTAAACGACAAATCCGGCGATGATGTATTTCGATTGCGACGCGGGCGCATCCTTGAGCGCGTCATTGCCGTAAGTCGCGCTGGTGATGGCGAAAATGACTGGCGATGCAAAGCGCCAACAGGGCCAGGATGATCGGGAAAGACCAGCCAACCTGACCCAATTTACGAAACAGCGTGCGCATGATGACAACAAGACCGAAAAAGGGAATCTATCCTGTTCCGGGGAAACCTTCAACCTTCGTCGCCAATATTCTGCAAGAGGGTCAGGCTCCGGCCCTGACCCATTTACTCGTCAGGGTCAGGGCGGGAGCCTGACCCTCCAGAAAATTACCGGATATAAAAGGTCTCGGAGGCCCAGCGCTTGTTTTTGAGCGTGACGCGTTGCCAGCCTGATTTGTCGTTCGTGGCGATCCAGCGGCGTTCTTCCTTGCGGTAATGCCAGTCCTTGTCGACCTGGTAGTAGATTTGCCGGTCGCGAATTTCGAGGATGTTGCAGATCTCGTGGTTGTGATGATTTTCCTGGTCGTAATCGGTGAGAATCGGGTTCGCCATGTGCGAGTAGAGCGCGTTGAGTTCGCGCAGGAGCGAGGCCTCGCGCGCGCCGAGATCGCGGACGCCCAGGCCGAGCTTGCGGGCTTCCCGCGCCGTGATCGGGTAGGAATGGGAGGGGTAGGTCGAGTTGAGCTGGCGGCTGATCCGCGCCGCCCGCTTGCCCGTCGGCATGTGGTAGCTGAGCAATTCCTGGCAGATGCGGATCGAGAGCGAACTCGACCGGTCGAGCGCGCCGATGACGAGCGGATGCAGGTAGCGATAGACCTCCGGATACGGGTTGCCCTTCACGCGCTGCTCTTTCCAGAGGCGCAGGATGCGGGAGACTTCGTCCTGGCTGACGGAGACGATTTCGTTGCGGCTGTCGACCGGCGAAAGCTGGTGCTTCAGGCTGGTGTCGACCGCGGTCAGGTACGACGTCGGGCCCATGTGGATTTCGTTGGCGCCGAGGGCGACCATGGTCGCGGCGGAGGCGCACTCGAACGGCGCGTAGAGGATGACGCGCTTGAACTTGCTGCGCAAAAGATGGACCAGGCGCAGCGCGGCTTCGGGATTGCCGCCGTCCGATTTGAGGAAGAGTCCCACCGCGGCGCCGTGCCGGCGCGTGTCGAGCAGTTGGGACATGGCCATGACGTCGTTCTGGCAGATGGAACCGCCCGAGGAGGTCCAGTAAGCGAGCAGCGGCAGGCCCATTTCCTTTTCAAACCGGGCGAAGATCGCCTGCGTTTCCTTCGTGAGCACGGGCGCGCGCTTGGCGGGGGGCGGGCGCACGGCGACGCCGTTTTTGGGCGGGAGCTTGGCGCTAAGTCGTAGGCATCAGACCTGTCATCATGTCACTCCTGCGGAGGGCAGTAAAGCTTCGCCCGGAAGCATAGGCCGTCCGCATGCCGCGGAATCGGTTTGCATGTCGCGGCGCAGGAGCTACACAAATAAATGGCCTATTTACCCGTCCGCCGTTCCGTTTTCGATTCGCCCAACAATTTCCTCGCCTTTCCCGCCCTCCTTCTTGCCGGCGTGGCGTTGCTCGCGGGCTGCCATCCGGCCGTCACGGACCCGAACGATCCGAAATTTATCGTGGCGGAAAAGGGGACCTGGCAGATCACGCGCGGGGAACTCGACAGCGAAGTCGCATCCACTTCAAGCAGCACCAGGCGACTCCCGAGCAAGTCGGGCCGGCCAAGATGCCCATGGTGGAAACGGTGATGCTCAAAAACATGGTCTTGAAGAAGCTTATCCTGGACAAGGCGGCCGCCCTGCCGTTGAAGGACGTGGATAAAGAGGAAGCCGCCGAACTCGACAGGCTCAAGGGACCGGCCGCCCGAGCCGGAATTCGACCAGCAACTCAAAACGGCCGGATTGACCCTCGATGACTTGAAGAAGCAGATTCATGAAAAGGTTCTCATCGGCAAGGTGCTGGAAGCGGAAGCTTTTAAAAACGTCGATCCGACCGAGCAGGAAATCGACGATATCTACCTCAAGAACAAGGACAGCTTTAATATCCCGGAGAAAATTCGCGCCAGCCGCATCCTGATTTTGGTGGATGACAAGACGTCCCCGGCGGACAAAGCGGCGAAGAAAAAGGCCATCGACAAGGCCCGCGACCGGGTCGTCCATGGCGAGGACTTTTCCAAGGTGGCCATGGAAGTTTCGCAGGACCGCTATTCCGCGCCCAAGGGCGGAGACATCGGTTTCTTCCAACGGGGCGAAAACGAGCCCGGATTCGATGACGTGGCCTTCAACACCAAGGAGAACGCGATCAGCCCGGTCTTTCTGACGTCCCTGGGTTACCAATTTCTGAAAGTGACCGCCATCCAGCCCGCCGGAGTCGTTCCGGTGGCCGATGCCCGCGGGCTATATTTCGTCGAAGCTGCGCGAGCAAAAAATGGAAGAACAGTCGCAGGCTTACGCCAAGAAACTCCTCGCCGATTCCGGGGTCATCTATCACCTGGTACTGGTCGATCCGCCCGCGCAAATTGCTCCCGCCGCCGGCCCGGGAGGACCCGACAACGCGCCGCCTTCCGCCGCTCCGGACTCCTCCGCGCCGCCTGCGACAAACGCCGCCCCGTAAATCGCGCTTTACTTCAGCTCCAGCCACACCGTCTTCGCGCCGTGACCGGAGGGAAAATCGGCGAGCGGCGCGGTGGAGTGGAATCGTCCGCCGCGGCCCGCCAGTTTCAAGGCGGCGCGCGCGGCCCGCTCCAGGTCGGCGACACGCATGGCGGAGTGATTGACTGAAAGCAGGATTTTCGCGTCCGGCGCGGCCACCTCCAACGCCAGCGCGACCAGACGGTCGAAATCGCGCTGGACCTGGAACGCCGCGCCCGCCTGGTTGCGCGAGAAGGTGGGCGGATCGAGGATGATCGCGTCGAACTTCTCCCCGCGCCGCGCCAGTCGCGGCAGGACGGCGAGGACATCGTCGGCGATAAAGCGATGGCCCCGCTCTTCGGGTCGAGTCCGTTGCGCTGAAAATTCCCCTCGCCCCGCGCGAGGGACCGGCGCGATAAATCGACGCTGACCGTTCCCGCCCCGCCCAGCGCGGCGACGACGGAAAAGGAACAGGTGTAGGCGAAGGTGTTGAGCAGGCGCTTCGGTTTCAACGCGCGCAGGCGGGCGCGGTTGGCCCGTTGGTCGATGAACAAACCGGCCGAATAGCCGCCCGCAAAATCGAGTCCGTAACGCACGCCCGCTTCGCCGGCTTCCGTTTCCAGCGAACCTCCCGCGTCACCGCGCAGCAGCACGGGCGCGCCGCGTTCGGAAGCGTGATGGGGCAGATATTTTCCAAAAACGCGAAGGGGGCGATAGGAATAACCGGCACAACGTTGATCGAGCCCGGCCAGCACCGCGTCGGGTCCGCGCCCGGTCTGATGCGAAAGCAGGACATCGCGCCCAAAACGCTCCAGCCATATTTCGGGCCCCGAGGCGAGCCGATGCGCATCAGTCCCTTCCGCCGCCAAGGCGGACCAGACGGCGGGCGAAATCCATTCGATGGAAAGAGGCTTCCTCTCGACGGGCGCGGATCGCGCCGATCGCTTGCCGCGCTGAAAGGGAATCGCTTCGGGAGGAGTTTTCGGACGGAATTTCATGGCAAATTGGAAACTTAGCGGACATATGGAACGAATAGGACCGATACGTCCCAAATGAGGTCCCGGATCAGTCTATAAGTCCTATTCCGCCAAGCTAGAAGGGCAACATTTGCCCAAAAACCCTTGGCATAAGACGTGCTAAAGCTCTGTCCGTGCATTTGGCAAACCTCAGGGTAACCAAGGAACGCAGGAGGAGATGGACAGGATTGGCCGTGGCGTTGACCGTGACTTTCACGGTCTGTGACGCCCAGCAAATCGGTTTATCGCCCTTCTGACGGTTTTTTGCTGCCGATCAAGCATTTGGCCTCTTGGCGAATGGTGCGGCCTGAGCAAAAAGCACCACCCATCCTCGCGCCCATGCGAATTTCCAACCAGGCCCTTGCCAGCCGCAAGCAGGCCCCCGGCGCCCCCCGCTCTTTCGACGATTCCAAGTGTTTCCGTTATGCGTTGATCGCGCCGGGCTGCTGGTTGAACATTCTTTGTCCGCAACCCAATTCAGCGGAAAGCACCCGAGGCCCGCCGCGCGGGGACCCACCCATTTTCTGTTAGTCGCATAGGAGCCTTGCCCTCTAGCAAGGCAAAACATGTCAGAGTCTCTTAAACCAATTTTTATCAAACTAATTTCATTTATGATCAAACGTCTCTCTACCCTTACCCGGTGGTCGGTGTGTGGTCTTGTTCTGGCCTTCGGGGCCATTCAGGCCGACGCCCAAGCCACCAACGCCCCAGCAGCGCAGCTCCCGCCGCTGCTGCCGCCCCGCGGCAACAACGCCGCCCCAACTCCGCCGCCGTCCCCAGCGGACATGGAAACCAACCAAGGACTTGGCGGCCTACGTGACGAACGGGGAAGCCAGCAATCAGAAGGATCCGACGAAAAATGGCAGCGCCGTCCTCGCCTCGGCTCTGACCCCCAGCAAAACTACGGCAACGTGGTTCCCGGTCCCGGCCATAATGCCTGGATGCTGACCTCCACGGCGTTGGTGTTGATGATGACCCTGCCCGGACTGGCCCTGTTCTATGGCGGCTTGGTTCGCCGCAAGAACGTCCTGTCGGTCTGCGCACAGTGTTTCGCCATCACCGGCTTGGTGACCATTCTCTGGTGGCTCTGCGGTTACGGCCTGGTCTTCGGCATCAACCACGGTTACCGCGACAGCAAAGGCAATACCACGGCTTCACCTTTGGGTGACCTGAGTATGCCTGCTTCGGCCATACGTCATTCAACGTCAAGGATGATGCTGCCAGCCTCAGTACGTCGATTCGATCCCGAACGGCAACTATGGCTACTGGATGTCGAACAACGTCTATGCGTGCTTCCAGTTGACCTTCGCGATCATCACGCCGGCGCTCATCGTCGGCGGCATCGCCGAGCGCATGAAGTTCTCCGCCTTGGTGATCTTCATCGGGGGCTGGATGTTCCTCGTCTACTTCCCCCTGGCCCACAACGTCTGGGGCGTGGACGGCATGTTCAACGGCGTCTGGAATGCCAACGCCAAAGTCAAAGCCATGGACTTCGCGGGAGGCACCGTGGTGCACATGTCGTCGGGTTGGTCCGGGTTGACACTCGCCCTGATCGTCGGCAAGCGCCTCGGATGGGGTAAGACGCACTTCTCGCCTCATAGCACGGTGCTCACCTTCGTCGGCGCCAGTCTGCTCTGGGTCGGCTGGTACGGGTTCAATGCCGGTAGCGCTTGCGCCGCCGACATCATCGCCGCCAACGCCTTCACCACCACGACGCTCGCCACCGCAACCGCCTCCTTCGTCTGGCCCACCATGGAATACTTCCTCAAGGGCAAGGCGACGGTTGTCGGATTCTGCTCCGGCGCGGTCGCCGGCCTGGTTGTCATCACGCCGGCTTGCGGCTACGTCAACCCGACAGGCGGCATGATCATCGGTCTGGTTGCCGGAACGATTCCGTTCCTCACCACGAGCTATCTCAAGCCGCTCCTCGGTTACGATGACGCGCTTGACGTTTTCGGCGTCCATGCCGTTGGCGGAATGTGCGGCGCCCTGGCCACGGGCTTCCTCGCCGATCCGCTTATCAACCCGAACCTGACAGCGAGCGGCGCGGGTGGACAGGCCATGGCTGACCTCTGCGACTGGAGCAAGGGCCACCTGCTCTATATCGAGCAGCTCAAGATCATCCTCTTCACAATGGTGCTTTCCATCGTTGGCACGGCGATCGCCGGCTATGCGCTGAAGTTCACCATCGGCCTGCGTCCGACACCGGAACAGGAAGAAGCCGGTCTCGATGTCTCCGATCACGGCGAAGAGGGATATATCCTCTAGTCAGCATCGGTTAAGTCGCTATATTAACTGGCAGCGCGTCGATCACAATACCGGCGCGCTGCTGAACAAAGAAACATTTGGAACCATATGAAAAAAATTGAAGCCATCATCCAGCCGTTTAAATTCGATGCTGTTAAAGAGGCTTTGACCCAGGCTGGGGTCGAAGGCATGACCATCACCGAAGTGAAGGGGTTCGGCCGCCAAAAGGGCCACAAGGAAATCTACCGCGGCAGCGAATACACGGTGGACGTTCTTCCCAAGGTGAAAATCGAAATCGTCTCGGGCGATGACAAAGTCGATTCGATCGTCAAAGTCATCATGGAAACCGCGAAAACGGGCAAAATCGGCGACGGCAAAGTCTTCGTCCTGCCGGTAAACGAGGCTTTCCGGATTCGGACGGAGGAAAGCAACGAACAGGCCCTCTAGCCTCTTCCCTCCATTCTGTCGGCGCAAAGGGCGGGCTCACGGGCTCGCCCTTTGTTTTTGTCAAAATGTAGCGGCGGTCTACGACCGTCGCTGAATAAATGCAAAATAAATGCGACGGTCATAGACCGCCGCTACACTGGAACAGCATATCTCTCTTGACTGCAAATGCTTCCAAGTGTATTTATGCCGCGTGTGGCACAATAGGCCCGTTATCTTCTCGACGCGTCTGATCGCCGTCATCTTCGTGATGACAGGCCGGCTTCTCCATGCGGACGACCAACCCGCTTCCTCCGACGGATATAAAACCGTCATGCTCAACATAGGCGGCAAGCCCACCCCTGTTCGGATCAAGGAGCCCGGCGCGCCCTCTAAAAATGTTTCTTCCACCAACCCGACGAGCAAATACGATCCGGAACAGTATTCTTTTAGCACCACGAGTTCCATGGCCAATAAAACGTACTCGCTCCCCTCGAATTCCCTTTCCACAAGCAACTCCGATTTCGCCAATCGCGACCAGGGCACTGTTATCACGAAAGCCTACATTCCCGACGCCTCGTCCCCCACCGCGCCGAATCTCAACGCCAAAGCCGGCTTCTCCACGGCAAGCGGCTACGACCGGAACGCCGCCGGATTCGACAAGAATTATTCCACGTCGAGCGCTGACGCGGAACAGTCCCGGACAGCGGCGCTCGCATCCGCCACGTCAACCGATCAGGGCCGCACGGCGACGTTGGGGCCCCGGACAACCAGCACATCCGCTTCACCCCTGGCCGGGAAAACTTTTCAGGGATCGGAAGCCGATGCCGCCCGGCGCCGCCTGACCAAGATGGACAATGGGCAGATGCTCGTCACGGATTTGCCGAACCGTCCGCTCACCATCGATGAAGTCCGCGACCTTATCAATCATGGCTTCAAGCCCAATACCGACGTTAAGCCGGAGGAACCGAGCAAGCCGCTGAACGACCCCAATTATAAGCCGGAGCCTTTGCGTGATACGCCTTCGCCGGGCAGCGATGATGACAAGAATGATCCCGTGCCTCCTCCCGGCACGATGGCGACGCCTCAAGCCCCGGAAAATTCAGAACCGCTGCCCCAGCCATAACTTATTGGGTAGGGACGGCAATTCCTGCGCGTAAGCGCAAAAAATATTCGGCCCACTGACTTGAATGGGCCGGGAGGCCAATCCCTTGCCGTCCCTTTTATTTTGGGACGCGAGGGACTCGCGTCCTACCAAGAACCTACGGCTGCACCGTGAGTTGCGCCTGCGCGTGTATCTCCGGGTAATTGGCGAGGACGGTCTGGATCGTGTAAGTTCCCGGCGCAAGGGGCCGGCTCAAATCATCGAAATCGACGGTCTCCGTATAGACCAGCTTGTCGTCATTATTGACCATGGACTCGCCGATTTTCTGCTCGAATTCGCAATTGTCCGAATAGACGTAAATCGCCGCGCCGGCGGCATCCACGATCCGGAAATCCCAGCGCTGCGCCGTGGGAAAGGAAAGGGTGTAGGTCTTCTTGGCGTGGTTATGCACGGAAAACGCGATCTTGATGCTCGGATTCGGCGCGGTCGCCTTCAGCGCTGTGAGCGACAGGGGATTCGGCGAGACCTCCACCTTCGCATCGAACGATTTGGGGTCCACGGCATTCGCGCGTTGAATCCGTTTCGGATCGCCATTGAAGATGCTGAAATGATTGCCCGGGCCCTGCCAGAAAACGGGCGGCTGGTTATCCTTGCTGGGATTGATATCAATGGCCGGCGCCGCGTCAAAGGCCGCCATGCCAAGCAAAGCAGCCAGGGGAAAGAGAATCCGTCGCATAACCGCCCATGCTAAGGCTGTCGTCACAGGAGGGCAAGCCTGGAGGGTCGCCGCCAGACGCATCTGCCGGCCTAACCCATTTCTTTCGACTTGTTCTCATTCAACTCAAGCCGCCGACTTAAATACCGCTCGGCCCGCATGATGGCCCGAAATTTGGTCAGGTCCTCCTCCATCGAGCCGCTTAAAATCGTATACTTGTAGAGCCGCCACAGCTTCGATTCCTCGCGCCCGGTGCGCAGCCGTTGCTGGAGCTGCTCCTCGGTTTCCGTGCCGCGCTTGCGCAGGCGCTTCTCCAACTCCTCCAGCGTGGGCGGCATGATGAAAACATCCACCAGCGAGTCGCGCACCATCGGGTCATCGACCTTGCGGATCGTTGCCGCACCCTGTACGTCGATGTCGAGCAGCACATCCGTCCCCTGCTTAAGCGCGTTCTTCACCGTGGCCTTCAGCGTCCCGTAATAATTGTCGTGAACCAGCGCATATTCGAGCATCTCGCCCCGCTCGATCCGCTGGAGAAAATCCTCCCGCCGGAGAAAGTGATAATCGACGCCGTCCACCTCGCCCGAACGCGGCGGCCGGGTCGTGCACGAAACGGAATAGATGAAGTCGGGCGTGGCCCGGAGGCTTTCGCAGAGCGTGGTTTTGCCGGTGCCCGAGGGCGCGGAGATGACGAAGAGAATGCCCTGGCGCCTGAAGACGGGTCGGTTCATTCGATATTCTGCACCTGCTCCCGCAATTTTTCCAACTCCGTTTTCATCCCCACGATAATTTGGCTGATCGCCAGGAAATTCGCCTTGTTGCCGATTGTGTTGGTTTCCCGGAACAATTCCTGGAGCAGGAAATCGAGCGTGCGGCCCACCGGCTCGTCCTTGGCCAGTTGGCCGAAGAACTGGTCGAGATGACTTCGCAGCCGCGTCAGCTCCTCCGAGATATCGCTCCGGTCGGCGAAAAAAACGATCTCCTTCAGCAGCCGCTCATCCGACGCCTCGATCTCCAGCCCCGCCTTGGCCGCGCGCTCCAGCAGGGTGCCGCGATGGTGGTCCATGACTTTCGGGGCCAGCACGCCGATGGTCTTCACATTTTTTTGAATCGCCAGCGACCCGCTTCCGCAAATCCGCCGCGAGCGCCTCACCTTCGTGTTTGCGCATCTTCACGAACTGGTCCAACGCGGCTTTCAGCGCCTTTCGCAACGCGGGCCACGCCGTCTCCGTCTCGATCTCGACGTTCTCGGAATCGAGCACCCCCGGCCCGCGCAACACCTGGTCGAGCGTGATTTCGCCGTCGAGCTTCAGCGATTTGCGCAACGCCTTCAGTTGATCCCGGTAGGCCTTCGCCGCCGCGACATTGATCGCCCCGCTCCTCCCGCCGCCCTTCGCGTGAAGTCCGACCACCACCGTCAGCCGCCCGCGCGAAATGTGGGCGTTGATCTCGTCCCGCATGCGCGGTTCGAGTTCCAGCAGCGCCCTCGGCAGCGACAGCGAAATCTCCGCCTGCTTCCGGTTCACCGAACTCAGTTCCACGGCGATCTGCCGTCCTTCAAACGTCGCCGTCCCCCGGCCGTATCCAGTCATGCTTCGCATAGCTTATTTTTCTAAAGCCTGTCATCCTGAGCTTGTCGCAGGCTCAGTTCGGCCCTTGCCGAGAGGATTGCGAATGGAGCTGACGCTCGACAAGCTGCTTGACCGCGTGCGAAAAGTCCAGCTTTGGGGCATATTGGCATCGTCAGTCATCGTATCGAAGAGATCAATCAGGTCGGAAAATATTCTCGATCAAGGGATCTTGCATTCCTCCTTATCGGCAGCCTAGCAATTGCGTTGGCGCTGAATTTACTATTGGCATCGGGATTAATCCTCATAATAATCAATTCAGTAACTCTGATGACACAATGTGAAACGAGATAACGTCAATCGGTATTTGTGATGTTACATCCGGCTTAAGATAGCCTGGGCAGCTACTTTACATTTCAGCGGCTGGCTTTGATTGCAGTAGCCGTTATTTCCAAGATAGTTCATCGTCACTAAGCTCGTAGAAAATGCAGGAATAGTTAGAGATCCTTCGACAAGCTCAGGATGACATATTAAATTTACAACCCCAACATCTGCGCCACCTGCTGCACGTCCTTGTCGCCGCGGCCGGACAGGTTCACGATGATCGTCTGGTCCGGCCGCAGCGTCGGCGCGAGCTTCATCGTCTCGGCGATCGCGTGCGCGCTCTCCATTGCCGGGATGATCCCCTCCGTCTCGCTCAGGAACCGGAACGCCTTCAGCGCGTCGTCGTCGGTGCAGAACGTATAGTCCACCCGCTTCTCATCGCGCAGCCAGGCGTGCTCCGGCCCCACCGCGGCGTAATCGAGTCCCGCGGAAATCGAATGCGTATTCATGATCTGCCCGTTGCTGTCCTGCAAAATGAACGTCCGCGCGCCCTGCAACACGCCGAGGCTCCCGCCCTGGAACCGCGCCGCGTGCTGCCCGGCCAGGATGCCGTAGCCGCCCGCCTCCACGCCGATGCAGCGGACCTGCTTGTCCTCGAGGAACGGATAGAAAAGCCCGATGGCGTTGCTGCCGCCGCCCACGCAGGCGATCAGCACGTCGGGCAGATGTTCCTCGCGCTCGAGAATCTGCCGGCGCGCCTCGTCGCCGATCACGCGGTGAAAATCGCGCACCATCATCGGGTAGGGATGCGAGCCGAGGGCCGAGCCGAGAATGTAGTGGGTCGAGCGCACATTGGTCACCCAGTCGCGCATCGCCTCGTTCACCGCTTCCTTGAGCGTCTTCTGCCCGGCGGTGACGGGCACCACGGTCGCGCCGAGCAGCCGCATCCGCGTCACGTTCAGCGCCTGCCGCGCCATGTCGACCTCGCCCATGTAGACGACGCATTCGAGCCCGAACCGCGCCGCGACCGTCGCCGTCGGCCACGCCGTGCTGGCCCGCGCCGGTCTCCGCGATGATCCGCTTCTTGCCCATGCGCCGCGCGAGCAAGACCTGGCCGAGCGCGTTGTTGATCTTGTGCGCGCCGGTGTGGAGCAGGTCCTCGCGCTTGAGATAAATTTTCGCGCCGCCGAGCCGTTCGGTCATCCGGGCCGCGCAATAAAGCGGCGTGGGCCGGCCCGCGTATTCTTCGAGCAAAAATTTCAGCTCGCTGCGGAACGCCTTGTCCGCCTTCGCCTTCTCGTATTCCGCGGCCAGTTCGTGCAGCGGCGCCATCAGCGTTTCGGGCACGAACATGCCGCCGTAGGGGCCGAAATGGCCCGTCGCGTCGGGGACCTGGGTCAGAAGCTTTTGCATATCTGGATGAAATCGCGCAGCCGGGCGTGGTCTTTTCTTCCCGGAGAAGCCTCGACTCCGCTGCTCGCATCGACGGCGTAAGGATGCACCGTTTCGATGGCCTTCGCAACATTTTCGGGGTTCAGGCCGCCGGACAAAATCAGCGGTTTCGTGATCCGCCTTTTGAATTCCGCCGCGAGATTCCAGTCGAAAACGCGCCCCGTGCCGCCGTGATCCTCCGAGGGCGTATCGAGCATGAACGCGGCTACCCAATAGTCCTTCGCCACAATCGTCCCGGCCTGATCGGCGGGAAAGACCTTGATCACGGGCAGATACTTGCCGACGGCTTTCACGTGAACGGGAGTTTCCTCGCCGTGCAACTGCGCCACGCCGAAATTCTTGAGCTGTTTCCGCCAGCCCAGGTTGGAGAATTCCTTCGTCGCGTTCACCGTCACGGCGACCGTCTGCACAAAAGGCGGCAGCGCCTCCACGATGCGGATCGCGTCCTCAATCGGGATGAACCGCTTGCTTTTCTCGACCAAAATAAAGCCCAACGCGTCCGCGCCCGCCGCGACCGCGGCTTCGGCGTCTTCCAGATTCGTGATCCCGCAGATTTTTACGCGCACCGGCATATGGCTCAATGTAGCGGCGGTCTATGACCGTCGCACTTTAAAAATGCCTTTAATCGCCCCATCGGCAGATTTCCGATCAAAAAAATACTAAAACCTTTTTGCACAAGGGCGATGATCTAGTACAACCTGTGCTGTCCATTAATGTCCCCATGAGTGACCGCCTGAAAGCCTACGCCCGCGCCGGAGTTGACGTTGACCTTGGAAACAAGGTCAAGGCCGGCCTGCCCGCCCTCGTCAAATCGGCCAACCGCCCGGAAGTCCTCGGCAAAGTCGGCGGCTTCGGCGGCCTCTTCAGCGCCCGTTTTCCCGAGATGCGCGACCCCGTTCTCGTCGCCAGCATCGACGGCGTCGGCACCAAAATCAAGGTGGCCGTGCTCATGAACCGCCACGACACCATCGGCGAGGACCTGGTCAACCATTGCGTCAACGACATCGCCGTCCTCGGCGCCGAACCGCTTTTTTTCCTCGATTACATGGCCTCCGAGCGGCTCGACCCGCATCGCTTTCGCCAGCTCATCACCGGCATGATCCGCGGCTGCAAAAAGGCCGGCTGCGCCTTGATCGGCGGCGAAACGGCCCAGATGCCCGGCATCTATCACGGCGCCGATTACGACCTCGTCGGCACCATCGTCGGCGTGGTGGACCGCGCCCGGATCATCGACGGGAAATCGATCCGCCCCGGCGACGCCGTCATCGGCCTCCCCTCCTCCGGCCTCCATACCAACGGCTACTCGCTGGCCCGCGAAATCCTCTTCAACCAGCTCGGCTGCCGGCTCGAGGCGCGCACCGACGGGCTGCGCGGCACGCTCGGCGACGAATTGCTCCGCACCCACACGCTTTACCTGCCCCAGATCAGGAAAGTCCGCGCCCAACTCAAGATCAAGGGCATCGCCCACATCACCGGCGGCGGCCTGATGGACAACATCCCGCGCGTCCTGCCCGAGGGGCGTCGACGCCGAAATCCAGCTCGGCACCTGGACGGTCTCGCCCCTCTTCCGGCTGCTCGCCTCCGCGGCCCGGATCAAGAGCGAGGAACTCCATCAGGTCTTCAACATGGGCATCGGCATGGTGTTCATCGTCGCGGCGAAAGATGCGGAGAAAACCGCCCGGCTCACCCGCGGCAAAATCATCGGAAAGATCGTCAAAGGCAGCCGCCGCGTCGTTTTGAAGGAACCGGTTAAAAAGTCCCGGAAAAAGTAAAGCCTTGGAGGATCGGACTCCGTCCCGACCCATTTCTTCCTCGTTCCCAAATTTCATTTGGGAACGCCACCTGTTCCTCGCGAAATTTTATTTCGCGCCAATTGTTACCATCGGTCGATTGGCAATCGATTCTGCAGGCGTATCGCGACTTCGTGGTTATACGCCTCGCGCAAGGCGTCGCGCAACGCGCACCGGATCCAAAACGCGCTCACCAATCCTTGGCACCGAAACAATTCCCTTCATGCTGTTGGTCAGGAAAACCTCGTCAGCTTGGACGAGTTCGGCGACAGGGAAATGCCCCTGCTCCACACTCAACCTGTTGAAGCACGAATCCCCGCACCACGCCGCAACGGCAGCCCGCCTCGTGCGCCGGCGTGAAAAGCTGTCTTCCCTTGCCGCCAGAAAATATTTCCCCGCGAAGCGCTTGCGACATGGCCGTGCTCGTTGAGCAGACACCACCTCCGGCGTCGCGGCCGTCTTCCACGCCTGCGCGTGCGACAGGTAACTCAGCGTCTTGAAACGCGCGTCCCAGTTGCTGCGAGCCGACCCGCACCGGCGAAACCGAAAGCGCCAGCCGGTTCCGGCGGACGCCGTCTCCTCCTCGGAAAAAAGCGTCCGCGTCTCCTCCGGCGTCACGATCCAGCGCCAGCGCCCGGACGCGGCGGCAAGTTCGACGCCTGCCTGCTCAAAATCGATGTCGCGTCTCCAACCCCAGCGCCTCCATCGCGCGCGCCAGTTCCGCCCGATGCTCCGCCAAGAAAAGCGGCACGCCATCGACCACCCGCAAGGTCTCGAACACCCCCAGCCAGGGCGCGAAATCACCGGCTCGCTTTCGTCATCGATTGAGATTGCCTCTTGCCCCGGCGCGGCATCAACCTAAAGTTAGATCTACCCGCATGCCCTACATCGACACCGCCCTGAAGTTGGAAGACGTTCCCGTCGGCGAAAGCCGTTGCGTCACACTCGGCGACGCCCAGGTCGGCCTTTTCCGCAATCCGGACGGCCTCTTCGCCATCGACAATGTCTGCCCCCATCGCGGCGGGCCGCTGCATGAGGGTTTCGTCACCGAAGGCGTTGTCACCTGCCCGTGGCACCAATGGCAGTTTCAACTCGACGACGGCGTCTGCCAAAACATCCCCAAGGTCCGCATCACCACCTATCCGGTCGAAGTCCGGGACGGCGCGATCTGGGTCAACCTCGAAGATCAAGGAGCCGGGAAATCATGAAATCCGCCTACGAACTCGCCATGGAGCGCCTCGAAAAAAAGGCGCCGACGAAAAAACTCACGGACAAGCAAAAGGCCCGCATCGCCGAAATCAATTCCCTTTACGGCTCCACTGCGCGACGGCCTTGCAGTGCTGCTCGAGCGCCTCGCCGCCGTCGAAGGCCTGCAGTGGGTGCGCTCACTCTACTGCTATCCGAACCGCGTGACCCAGCGCCTGCTTGACACCATCGCCGCCCACCCGCGCATCGCCAGTTACATGGACATGCCGCTGCAGCACGCCAGCCGCGACGTCCTCGCGCGCATGAAGCGCGGCTCAAACGGCGACGCGTTCCTGCAATTGCTCGCCCGCATGCGCGCGACGATTCCAGGCGTGGCGCTGCGCACATCGTTCATCGTCGGCTTCCCCGGCGAAACGGATGCGGATTTTCAGGAGCTCTGCGATTTCGTGAAGGCCGCCGAATTCGACTGGATGGGCGTCTTCCCCTATTCCGACGTGGACAACGCATCGAGCTTCGCGCTCGACGCCAAAGTGGACGAAGACACGATCAAGGAACGCCAGAGCCGCCTGATGGAAATCCAGCAAAAAATTTCCGCCCGCAAGCTTCGGAAATTTCGCGGCCGCCGCGTGACCGCTCTGGTCGAAGGCCCCTCCAAGGACACGCCGCTTGTCTGGGAGGCGCGCCTGGAAGGCATGGCCCCCGAAATCGACGGTAAGCTGTACCTGAACGATATCGAAGTAGCAGGCACCACAACCTCCGCCCGTACCGGCGACGTGGTCACCGCCGAAATCATCGAAACGCACGAGTACGACATAGTCGGCCGAGTAGTGGAAATCCTGGATGTCCCGCGACCCGCAGTGGCGCAAATTCCAGCGACGGCGCCATTGCAACGCGTCGCGACAGGCGCGGCGTTGCGCATTTTGTAGGACGGGCTTCAGCCTGTCTGGTTTTCGTAAAATTAAAGAAAAGTCAAAAGCGACAGGCTGAAGCCCGTCCTACCGAAACATGAAACTAAAATGCCCGATCTGCAAGCAGCCCGTCGATTCCGAAACGACCGAGGAGTTTCCGTTCTGCGGTCCGCGTTGCCGCGAGCGCGATCTCGGCAACTGGGCCACCGAAAAATACAAAGTAGCCGCTCCCATGATGGACGAATCGGAACCCGAAGAAACCGAACCGAATGAGCGAGCCCACCCCGAATCTTCCGACAATGGCGACGAATAGTGGTGCGCCCCGTTCTGGAACCAATCGGCGCAAGCCGCGTATTTCGCTTGCCATTGCTACGGCGTTCGGTCTTGGGTATCTTCCCAAAGCCCCGGGAACCGCGGGCTCGCTTGCCGGGATTGCTTTGGCTGTTCTTCCATTTTGGTTTATGCAGCTCGGCATTTTTTTCGGCGCTGGAAGCAAATTGATCTTTTATTCACTCTTCGATGCCAGCCGCAGTGTTTATTTCCAGTGTTGCTTGACCGTTGGAATTGCTCTGCTCGGCCTGTGGAGCGCGCATTGCGCGGCAAGATTCTGGAACACAAAAGACCCCCAGAAAGTAGTCATTGACGAAGTGTCCGGGCAGTACGTCGCAATAGTTCTTGGTAGCCTCGGGCCAATATACGTATTCCCCGCGAGCAATTTCTGGAAAAATGCGCATTCAATCCATCCAATTCTGAGCGCCAACGCCACACCGTGGATCAGGATGTGGATTCCGACAAACTGGAAATATTTGCTGCTGGGCTTTATACTTTTTCGTGTCTTCGATATTTGGAAGCCGTTCCCCGCGCGGCAAGCCGAATCGCTCCCCGGCGGCTTGGGAATCATGGCGGATGATTGGGTCGCGGGAATCTTCGCGGCGCTGGGTTTGTGGATCGCGCTAGCGCTCGGGCTATAGACGCTTGGTGAAATTGTCGTAATCGCTCGGGCTGGAGCCAATTACTGTAGCCCGCCTCTTCAGAGGCGCGGTTTTATCGCGGCTAAATCGAAACCCCTCGCCTCTGAAGAGGCGGGCTACAGCAACGGCGCCTTGGACAATGGGACTCCAGCATTGATGGGATCGTCTCATTGAGAATAAATTTGGAAACTAACGGCATTCCGCGCATTGACCGCATCCAGCCGGGTGCAGGCATCCCCGGCGGCGACGTCACGATCTACGGCGCGGGCTTCGTTCCCCGCCCGAACACCCGCCCGCACGTGCGCTTCGGCGAAACCGAAGCGAGCCTGCTGATCGCCACGCAAAATTATCTGATCGCCCGAGTGCCGGAGGGCGCCGCCGGGCAGCATCGTCAGCGTGGAGACCACGCGCGCGGCGAGCCAACCCTTCGCCTTCCACCTCGGCGTGCAGATCGCTGACAACCTTCACCCCGTCGCAAATCCCGCCGTGGACATCGAAGGAAACATCTACGTCACCTACAGCGGCCACCGCGGACAAAAAGTTGCCGTCTCGCTCTACAAAATCACGCCTAACTACGCAGTAAAACCCTTCGTCACCGAACTGATGAATCCCACAGGCCTGGCCCTTGACCGCGAAGGTTACCTCTACGTCTCCTGCCGCAACGACGGGACGATTCATCGTGTCGCGCCCGACGGCCGCTCGCAGCTCTGGGTCGAAGGCATGGGCGTCGCAACCGGAATCGCCTTCGACACCATCGGCAATCTTTTCGTCGGCGACCGCAGCGGCACGATTTTCAAGATCAATCCCGACCGCCAGATTTTCGTCTTCGCCACGCTCGAACCGTCCGTGGCGGCTTATCACCTGGCTTTCAGCCCCACCGGCGAATTGTTCGTCACCGGCCCGACCACTTCGAGTTTTGACCGTATTTATCGCATCAATCAAAAAGGCGAGGTCAGCGCCTTCTTTCGCGGCCTCGGCCGCCCGCAAGGACTGGCTTTCGACCGCAAGGGAAATCTATACGTGGCAGCGTCGTATCAAGGCCGCCGCGGCGTGGTGCGAATTTCGCCGGACTCCCGCGCCGAATTGGTCCTCGGCGGCAGCGGCCTCGTCGGACTCGCGCTCATGCCCGGAAATCGCGCCATCCTGGCCACCAGCAGCGCCCTCTTCACCGTGGATTGGGACGTGGAAGGCCTTCCGCTTCCGCGCTAACTCAAAAAATGAAAGCTGAAATCATCGCAGTCGGATCGGAACTGCTGACCCCGGACCGGGTGGACACCAATTCCCTCTTCCTCACTGCGCGGCTCAATCAGTTGGGCATCGAAGTCACGCGCAAGACGGTGGTCGGCGACGAGCTGCCTCTCTTGCGCAACGCCTTCGACGAAGCGGCCAAGCGCGTCGAACTCATCATCGCCAGCGGAGGCCTCGGCCCCACCGAAGACGACCGCACGCGCGACGCCGTGGCCGATCTCTTCGGACGCAAACTTTCGCGCGATCCCGCCGTAATGAGCAAGATCGAGGCGCGCTTCCGCCAAATCGGCCGGAAGATGTCCGAAGTGAACGCCCGCCAGGCGATGGTGCCCGAAGGCGCGGCCGTCCTCGACAACGATCGCGGCACCGCGCCAGGCTTATGGCTTGAAGTGGGCGGCCGCATTGTCATTCTTCTTCCCGGGCCGCCGCACGAATTAAAAGCCATGTTCACGGCGCAAGTGGAACCGCGTCTCGCGCGCCTCTCGACAGGAGTGCGCCTCGTCGCGCGCGAGCTTCGCGTCGCGGGAATGGGCGAATCCGATGTCGATCAGCGCATCGCGCCGATTTATACGCGACACAGCGACGTGCAAACCACGATCCTCACCGCGCCGGGCGAAATTCAAATTCACCTCCGCGCGTGGACACTGGACGCGGCAGCCGCAGAGCGCCAGCTTAAGGGAATAGTGGAAAGCATCGTCCTCACGCTGGGCGAAGCGGTATTCACGACAGCCGGCGAATCGATGGAAGAAGTTGTCGCCCGTGAACTCACCATGCGCCACGCCACGATTGCCACGGCGGAAAGCTGCACCGGAGGCCTGCTCGCCGAGCGCCTCACGCGCATTTCGGGCAGCTCCGCGTATTTTCTGGGCGGCGTCGTTTCTTACAGCAACACGCTGAAGTCCGCCTGGGTGGACGTCCCTGCCGAAATCATCGAATCGCGCGGCGCCGTCAGCAGTGAAGTCGCCGTCGCGCTCGCCGACGGAATCCGCCGCCGCACCGGCGCGACGCTGGGCGTGGGAATCACCGGCGTCGCCGGCCCCACGGGAGGCACTCCGGAAAAACCCGTGGGCACGGTGCACGTCGCCATTGCCGACGCATCGGGCAGCAAGGAGCGCGGCGTTCTCTATCCCGGCGAGCGCGACCGCATCCGCTGGCAAGCCTCCCAAACGGCTCTGGACCTCGTGCGGCGATATTTTCTGTACGCAGCGCGCAGCCAGTAGCGCATGCTTTAGCTTGTGTTGGGGTTGGGCACTGCAAAGAACAAACCTTCACAAGCTAAAGCATGCGCCACTGGAGAGGACTACCCATCTTGCCGTAGCGCGAGATTGAAATTGATTTCAAAAAATACATTTGGGTTTTGCAGATGCGCTTGTTCGTTGCGATTGATATTCCTGAAGACGTGCGTTCCGCCATCGGCGATCTTGTCGCCAGGCTCCGCCCCGCGTGCCGAAACGCGCGCTGGGCGCGGATCGAAGGCCTCCACGTCACGCTGAAATTCATCGGAGAAACTCCTCCGGAAAAAGCCGCCGGGATCAAGATTGCTCTGGCATCCATGCCTTGGCGCGCTCCCATTTCGATGAATTTCCGCAGCCTTGGATTTTTCCCTAACGCGCGCCGCCCCCGCGTGCTCTGGGCCGGCGTCGAGTCCGGCCCGGAACTCGCCGATCTCGCCGCCGCGGTCGAAGCAACTCTCCACCCACTGGGCTTCCCGCGCGAGGAGCGCGCGTTCTCCCCGCACCTCACTCTCGCGCGATTCGACGCCCCGCGAGGCCTCGACGTTCTTCATGCCGCCATCGAAAAGTCCGGCCCTCTGGAATTTGGCGCCGCCACCGCGCGGGAATTTCACCTTTATCAAAGCGTTCTGAAACCGGGCGGGGCGGAATATACTCGGCTGGCAACTTTTTCGTTAACGGGAACGTTCGCAGGGGGAAGATCCGAATGAATCTGGAAATGGCGGCGGGTGCGCAGAGCCTCTGGGGTTTGGTCGTCCTGGGATATCTTCTGGGCTCGATCCCGTTTGGCTATCTGCTCGTGCGCGCAACGGGAGGCGGCGATATCCGCTTCATCGGAAGCGGAAACATTGGCGCCACCAACGTCGCGAGGGCGTCGGGCTGGCCCGTCGGCGTCGCCACCTTGCTCCTCGATGCCGCAAAGGGCTTTCTGGCCGTCTGGCTCGCGGCGCATTTCTCGGGCGGAAACATTCGCATCACGATGTACGCGGGGCTGGCGGCGATCCTGGGACATATTTTCCCGGTGTGGCTCAAGTTTGAGGGCGGCAAGGGCGTTGCCACCGCGCTGGGGGTTTTCCTGGCCATCTGCTGGCCGGCTCTCGCCGCTGCGGTTTTGCTTTTCCTGCTTGTGGCGCTTTTTTGGAGATACGTGTCCCTAGCGTCGATTTCGGCCGCGGCTTCGTTGCCGCTGCTGGTTTATCTGCTCTACGCGCCTGGACACGCGCCGCCGACGGCGGTTACCTTCAGCACTCTCGTGGCTGCCGTGATCGTCATCGTAAAGCACCGCGACAATATCGAGCGCCTTCTGGCAGGCACCGAGCCGCGATTCGAGATGAGACGCAAGAGCCGTGATTCGTGAATCGTGAATCGTGAAAAACGTCAAGAACGGGTAACGGTTATTTGACTCATGAAAAAAATTGCCATCATTGGCGGCGGAAGCTGGGGCACTGCACTGGCCATTGCATTGACGCGGTCCTCGCGGTCGCACCGGCTGGCTTTGTGGGCGCACAGCGCTGACGTCGTCGAAATGCTCAGCGCGCGCCGAGTGAACGAAATTTATCTTTCCGGGTTTGAATTGCCCTCCGACGTCGAAGTCACAAGCGGCCTCGAAAAAGCCCTCGCAGGAGCCGACATCGTGCTCGGCGTGATGCCATCGGCGCACGCGCGCGCGCTTTATCGCGCCATGCGTCCGCACGTCGAACCCAATTCCATTTTCGTCAGCGCGACCAAGGGCCTCGAGCCGGACACCCACGCGCGCATCAGTGAAGTCATCGCCGAGGAAATGGGCCGCGCATCGTCTTCGCGCATCGCCGTTCTTTCCGGCCCGAGTTTCGCTCTCGAAGTCGCCAAAGGAGACCCCACGGCGGTCGTTCTCGCTTCCTCCGACGCGCAACTCGCCTCCGAAGTTCAGGAAGAATTTTCCGGCCCGCGATTCCGCCTCTACACCAATGATGACGTCGTGGGCACGGAAATTGCCGGAGCCGTGAAAAACGTGATCGCCATCGCCGCGGGAATCTGCACGGGCCTGGAGTTGGGCACGAACGCGGTGGCCGCGCTTGTCACGCGCGGCCTCGCCGAAATGACGCGCCTGGCCGTCGCCCTCGGCGGCCGCCGGGAAACTCTTTCGGGCCTTGCCGGCGTCGGCGACCTCATCCTCACGGCCACGGGCGAGCTCAGCCGTAACCGCTCCGTGGGCATCGAACTTGGTAAAGGCCGGGAGCTGAATGAAATCCTCGGCTCGACCCGCAGGGTCGCCGAAGGCGTTGGCAGCGCGGCAGCCACACTGGAATTAGCGCGCCGCACGGAGGTCGAAATGCCCATCACCGAACAGGTTCACGCCGTCCTCACCGCCGGACGTGTGACGAAAGATGCCATCCGCGAATTAATGGAACGCCGCCTCAAACAGGAATAACTCAGCCCCCGGAACGCCAATCTCCCGATTGGCGATTTGCAGGACGCCAATCGGGAGATTGGCGTTCCCGGGGGACATCCCCACGATGCTTTGTGAAAAGTGCAGGTTAGCTAATGCGTAGCAACGCGCCTTTCCGTCCTTCTGCCCAGCCCGTCCAAATCGTAAAATAGGAGTGCTAGGACTAGCCCCACCGTGGACCTCACTGGCCTCAAATCGGTATTTTCCCACCGGCCGAGAATTCTCTGGCTAGTGCTGGGAGCCATGCTGCTCGTCAGCGTGTTGCCCCTGGGGCTCTATCACCGGCAGGTTCTGCAACTTAGCCAGGCAAAGCTGACCGACACGGAAAGCGTGCAGCAAACAGAAGTCACCCGATACCTGGCGCAGGAAATTCAACAATTCGACGGAAACCTTTACCAGGAACTCATCAGCGAGCGCCAGATTCTTGCCCTGACCGGCCTCATCGATAAGGTCGACAACGTACAGAACGCTCCCCAAGTATCCCGCGTGCTCGAAAATTTCGTCGCCAGCAATCCGAACATTCTGTATCTGACTGCCGTAGGCAAGGACGCCAAAGGCAGCGGCGCCGGCAATTTCCAGGCCAACCAAGACCCCTTCGTGGCCAAGGCCCTTCAGCGCGCATTCACCACCACGCTGCAATCCCTGGTCTTCCGGAGCGACCCGCTCGCCATCGGCCCGGAGAACCGGCCCGCGTTCGTAATGGCGGTCCCCCTGGAAGTGAACGATCAATTCTCCGGGATGCTGGCCGCCGTCATATCGCTGGACAGTGTTCTCCAGCGGCTTCAGGAAACCAGCGTGCGTGGCCGCGTGGTATTCGTGGTGGATCATAACGGGCACATCGTGGCTCACCCCGACATGCGCCAATTTGTCCCCGGCTCGGACGCCAAAGCAACCTCGCCCGTCGTCACTCAAGTCACCCAGCTGCCGAAAGGCCTGCGCACCACCGAAACGCTTCGCCGCTATGTAACCACGGACAAGGGAAAGAAAGCGGAAATGGTCGGGACGTACAGCACCATCCCGGACCTGAACTGGGCGGTGGTGGCGCAGCGCGGCCTGGACAAGGCGCGCGAAGATGCCGGCGTCACGGAACTGAATGCGCAGGCGCTTAAGTTCGTGGTGGTGGTCACGTTCGCGGCGTTGATTCTCGGCTACTTGTTCGCGGTCGGCATCAGCACGCCGATCCGCGCACTTGCTGCTTCCACGCTCGCCATCAGCCGCGGCGAATTCCACCAGCGAACTCCCGTGCAGGGCGCCGCCGAAATCAGCGAGCTGGCCGAAACGTTCAACCACATGGCCGGCGACATCGAAGAATTCGTCGTGCAGCTGCGCCAGGCCGCCGATCAGAACCACGAACTTTTCCTCGGCTCGATTCGCATGCTCGCCGCCGCCATCGACGAGAAGGATCCGTACACGCGCGGCCATTCCGGGCGCGTGGCGAAGTATTCGATCGTCATCGCGCAGCAACTCGGGCTGCCTTCGGCCGAGCTGGAAAAAATCCGAATTTCAGCGCTGCTGCACGACGTGGGAAAAATCGGTGTCGATGACCGCGTGCTGAAAAAGCCCGGCGCGCTTACTCCGGAAGAATTTGAACTGATGAAGCAGCATCCGCTAAAAGGCGCGAACATCATGCGGCCGGTCGCGCAGCTGAAGGAAATGCTGCCGGGGATCGAGCTGCATCACGAACACGTCGACGGCGCGCGGCTACCCACACGGCTTGCAGGGCGACGAAATTCCCGTTGATGGCCCGCATCATCGCCGTCGCCGATACGCTCGACGCCATGACCACCAACCGCCCCTATCAAACCGCCATGGACCTGGAATTCGCCATGAACCGCATTCACAGCTGGCCAACACGAAGTTCGACGCCGCCGTTGTGGACGCCCTGCAGCGCGCCGTCCGCGCCGGAAAACTCCGCCTGAGCGCCACCCTGGTCGAAGTTTGACGATAGTTCGAGTAGCACAGGCTTCAGCCTGTGGGTTTTAGTTGCGGCAAGCATTACGTTGCTCGAACCAAAGCCCACAGGCTGAAGCCTGTCCACAAAAATTCGCCGGACAACTCAAATCAAAACGCGGACTCGTGGTAAATCGTGATCATCCACTGCCCGTTGTGCTGCTTGGTCACGACCCAGGTGAGCAGTCCTTTGCGATTGGGCGCGTCCTTGCCGTCTCGCGTCCTCGCCCCGGTCATTTGCCAGTCGATGTCGACGGATGCAATCTCCGGAGTAAGAAAGCGAATACTTCTCACCGTGTCGGTCCGGTGCGCGTCCTTGAGAAACGTGGTGAAGATTTCGTTGTAGTGCGCTTCCAGTTCCTTCGCAGCCGTGGCTGGGAACGCCCGTCGTGCTTGAGAAATCGCCGTCTTCCACGTAGGCCGCCGCGGTGGCGTGCGCGTCGTGCCGGTTCCAGGCATCTTCCCACGCCGCCACGCATTGCTTGATCGCGGCCGAATCCGCGTCCATCTTGGACGTCATCTGCGCCCAGCTAGCGGCGCCGAAGAAAACGCAAAGAAGAAAGTAACTGCCAGCGCCATTTTCAAACGAGCTGAAATCATCGCATCCTCCTGATTTTCAAACATCTCGCGAACAAAAACGGCATGCCCCGCGAACGGCGTCATCGATGCAAGCGATTAGAACGATTGCTCGTGGTAAATCACGATCATCCATTGCCCGTTGCGCTTGCTCAACATCCAGGTCAGCAGCCCCTTTCGCAGCACGCCGCCCGGCGCGCTCGGATCATTCACCAGCCAATCGATATCCACGGAGGCAAGGTCCGGCGCGAGAAAGCGGATGCTTCTCACCGTGTCGGTGGTGTGCGCGTTCTTGAGGAACGTCGTGAAGATCGTCTGTGTAGTGATCTTCCAGTTCCTTCCGGCCGTGGCTGGCCTCTGCCCTTGATGCTCGAAAAATCGCCATCCTCCACGTACCGCATGGCCACGGCGTGCGCGTCATGGCTGTTCCAGGCGTCCGCAAAAGCGGCCACGAATTGCTTGATGGCGGCGGTGTCCGCGTCCCGGTTGGACTGCCATCTGCGCCCGGGAACTCGCGGCGGAAAAAGTGAGAAACAACAAAACCGCAAGCGCGGCCTTTGATGGAACTGAAATCATCGCGCACCCCTCTGGCATGAAATTAAATCGGGCCCGGCTCAGCCCGGCACCCAGCCGATTGGCGACATCATACAACAAATGTACTGACTTTTCCCTCAGCAATGAAACTATGCCCCCTGCAAAATCATAACCCAGGGGCGCGGCCGGTTTTGTAAAGGCCGCCCGTACTTTGGGCGGGCAGTTTGACGCGTGCACAAATCGATCGGATGCACCACCCGTCGACGGGCGTGGGGTGTGAGAAGGTTTTCTTCTGCTAGAATAAGAGATTCGCCGCGCATCGCCGCGAAACACCTATGTTTTCGATCTTCGGCAAAGATAAGACGACGAACAGCAAGAAGCCCAAAGAAGGCGGGTCGCTGCTCGACCGGCTGAAACAGTCGATCTCGAAAACCCGCACGCAGATCACCGCCAAGGTCGAAGACCTGATCTCGGGCGAAAAGAAAATCGATCCCGAGCTGCTCACGAAACTCGAGAACGCCTTGCTCGCCGCCGATCTCGGACCGCGGACCACCCACCAGATTCTCGAAGCCGTGCGGCAGAAACTCGAGCGGCATGCCCTCAGCAGCGCCGCGGATCTGAAAGCCGAGCTGAAAAACCAGCTCCTCTATGCCCTGCGCACCGTGCCCGTCGCCGAATGGAACCTCGGCGGGCGCGCAGGAGCCGCGCCCTCACGTCATTTTCGTCGTCGGCGTGAACGGCACGGGAAAAACCACGACCATCGGCAAGCTCGCGCACCGCCTGCGCCAGAGCGGCAAAAACGTGGTCCTCGCCGCGGGCGATACGTTTCGCGCCGCCGCCATCGAGCAGCTCGGCGTGTGGGCCACGCGCACCGGCTCGGAAATCGTGAAGACAAAATCCGGCGGCGATCCCGCGGCGGTCGTTTATGACGCGCTGGCTTCCGCGCGCGCGCGAAACGCCGACGTCGTCATCGTGGACACCGCGGGACGCCTGCACACCAAAATGAACCTGATGGCCGAGCTCGACAAAATGAAACGCACGGCCACGAAAATAATTCCCGGCGCGCCGCACGAAGTCTTGCTGGTGATGGACGCGACCACCGGCCAAAATGGACTTTCCCAGGCGCGCGAATTCACCGCCACCGCCGGCGTCACCGGCATCGTCCTGACCAAGCTCGACGGCACGGCCAAGGGCGGCATCGTCGTGGCCATCACGCGCGAACTCGGCCTGCCCGTGCAATATGTCGGCACAGGCGAATCGATGGAAGACCTGGTGCCCTTTGACGCCGAAACATTCGTTTCTTCGCTTTTCGATTGAGGAGGAATTAAGTGGCGCATGCTTCAGCTTGTGAGGGTTTAGCCCCCGCAAAGTCCAAACCTTCACAAGCTGAAGCATGCGCCACTGAAAACGACGAATCCTCAGGCCGAGCCAAGCGATATGAACGCGTCCGCATCTTCGAGTCGCCGCACTGCCGCTGACGCCGTCTTCATGGACCGCGCGCTCGCGCTGGCGGCTCGCGGCGTCGCGCTCGCCAGCCCCAACCCGCTGGTCGGCGCGGTTCTCGTGCGCGACGGGCGCGTCGTCGGCGAAGGATTCCACACCTATGACGGCGTGCGCCACGCGGAGATCATCGCGCTCGAAGCTGCGGGCGAATCCGCGCGAGGCGCAACGCTCTACATCAACCTGGAACCTTGCTGCCACACCGGCCGCACCGGCCCGTGCACGCAAGCGCTGATCGCGGCGGGCGTCGCGCGCGTCGTGGCGGCGATGGCGGACCCGAACCCGGCAGTGGCCGGCCGCGGCTTCAAGCAATTGCGCGCCGCGGGAATCGAAGTCAGCACCGGCCTGCGCGAGGCCGAAGCGCGGCGCCTGAACGAAGCCTTCGCGCGCTGGATCGTTTCCCGCAAACCCCTCGTGACGCTCAAATCCGCGCTCACGCTCGATGGCCAGCTTGTCCTTCCTCATGCGAAAGAGCGCCGCACGCAAGGGCGCCCGCATTTCGCAAAAAGACCGCTGGATTTCCTCGCCCGAATCGCGCGCCGAAGTGCAGCGCATGCGCCACGCCTCCGACGCCCTGCTCACCGGCATCGGCACGGTGCTCGTCGACGATCCGCTGCTCACCGACCGCACCGGCCTGCCGCGCCGCAGAAAACTGCTGCGCGTCGTGATGGACTCGCGCCTGCGCTTGCCGCTGCGCTCGAAGCTGGTGCGCTCGGCGGACAAGGACGTCCTCGTCTTCACGCGCGCGAAAGAAAATTCCCCGAAAGCGCGCGCCCTGCGCCGCGCCGGAGTCGAAGTCGTGCGCCTCGCCGGGCGCGCCGCGAAACCCGATCTGCGCGCGGCAGTCGCCGAACTTGGCCGCCGCGAAATTCTCAGCGTCCTGCTCGAAGCCGGCGCAATTTTGAATTCCGCCGCTCTGGCCGCCGGAATTGTGGATAAAATGCGAGTGTTCTTCGCGCCCAAAGTCGCCGGGGCCACGGGAAGTAACCCGAAGAAACGATCTGCGACCCGCGCGCCCCGGGGCCGTATGGGATTTGCAGAATATGACCATCGAACCGTTTGGACCGGATTATCGCAATCGAGGGGTATCTCCGCGATGTTTACCGGACTCGTTGAGCACGTCGGCACAATCGAATCGGTCGAACTGACCGACGTAGGCGCGCGCCCGGATTCCGGCGAAACGCTCCCCGATCAAATCGGCGCAAGGATCCGCGTGCACGCAGGGCCCTGATCGATGGCCTCGCAAAATCGGGCAGCATCGCCGTAAACGGCTGCTGCCTCACCGCGGTCGACATCACGAAACGAAACTTTCGCCGCCGATCTTTCCGGCGAGACGCTGCGCCGCACCAGCCTCGGCGAAATGAAGCCCGGCACGCGCGTCAATCTCGAGCGCCCGCTGACCGCGATGAAAGAACTCGGCGGCCACTTCGTGCAGGGCCACGTGGACGGAGTCGGCCGCGTCGCGCGACTCGAACCCGAAGGCGCGAACTGGTGGTTCGGCGTCCAGGTGCCCGCCGACCTCGCGCGTTACGTCGCGATGAAAGGCTCGATCGCCCTCGACGGCATCAGCCTCACGGTCGCCGGCTGGCACGACGGCATCGTCGAAACCGCCATCATCCCCTTCACCTACGAGCACACGAATTTATCCTCACTAAAAGTGGGCGATCCCGTGAACATCGAATGCGACATCCTCGCAAAATATGTCGAACGACTTATTGAAGCAAGACATGAAAAACCTGTCTCGCTCCTCACCGTCTCTCGTTTGGTCGAAGAGGGTTTTTGAACTGATGGGTAGTATTAAGTAGAACCGGCACGACTCAGTGCTTGTTCGCATGTAACAAGTGCACGTGGGGGGAGAATGGCGTTTTGGACAAAGAAGACAGGTCCACCCGATGCTGAGGCCGTTCGAAAGAGGGCCATCATCCTCTGGGAACATTTCGTCAAGGGCCTTGTAGTCCCGCCCCCGATATGCTCGCAGCGCACATCGAGAAATGGACTGCGTCTGAACGGAGGGACTTCGATCAGAAGATGCGAAGCCAGTTTGCAGAGCGAAATCAGAGGCTTCGGGAACTGGGCATATGGAACGAAATGGAGGAGTCGGAGCGCAGATTCTTGGAGACAGGCGCTTTAGAGCTGACCCAGCAAGAACTGATCGACGCAAACTGGCTCAGCGAATCAGCGGCTTGCCTCTTCTGGGCGCTCGAATACATTTCCGAACTGGCACCGTATGACGCACGAGCGACCATCGAAATGATCCAAGTCGAATCCAGCAAGAGGTGCGCACTGCGTCCGTTCGAGGCCATTAAGAAGCAGCGCGACTTTGCCGAGTTATGGCACTGGCGCGCCAGAACACGCCAACTCCAGGAATCGGGTCGCATGCCCAACGTGGTTGCCAAATGTCTTACGATTGACGATGTCATACGAATGGCTTCCGGGGAAGCAGCAGAAAATGGGGCGTTCCCGGCTCCCATCGGCAACGATTTCCCGGCGTTCAATAAAGCATATCGCGACTTGAATGCCGAAGAATATTCCCTTGCGACCTCAATAGCCGTTGAGCGACACCGCTCTTTCAATTGGCTCTGCGGCCTCGCTCCCGAGAATCGCTGGACGGAAACTCCCACAGAAACGTAAAGCGCATTTTAGGGAACGATTGGCACAAGTATCCTCTTGAGACTCCCGGGCAGTCTGTACTTGGAGATCGTCCCCTTCGCAGGTTCCCGTGACGGCCTGAGGTGTGCTCCTTAATGCTTCAACTCATCCGCCAGGCTGATTTGGTTCACTTCCAGCGTGCGTCCCATCGCCTGGTTGAACTTCAGCTCATCTTCGAGCAAGTTGATGCTGTCGCGCAGTTCCGTCCCCTCCGCGGCCGTGACGTCACGCTCGCGCAGCACGACGTTGTAACTCGTCGATGCGCCGAGGCGGTATTTTTCCTGCTCGTCCTCAAACGTTTGCATGGCCAGCTTTTTCGCCTCCTCCGCGGCCGCTAGCGAAGCCCTGTCTTCCCGCATAGCGATCAGGGCGTTGCGCACGCTGACGAAAATGGTGTTCTGCTCCTGCCGGTACTGCGTTTTTTGCTGCCTCTCGTTCAGCAGCGCCTGGGCGTTGTCCGCCTGCGCCGCGCGATTGCGAATCGGCAGCGTCAAATTAATTCCGCCTTCGAATGTCGAATAGTTCCCGCGGAACACGCGCCCGAGGTCCTGCCCCGCCCCGCCCGGAAACACGACTTGCGATGCAGAGGTGACGGCCGTCGACTGAAACTCATCTGGGACAGCAACTCCCGCGGAATTCACCACAGGCAAGCCGGGCAAAAACGCCCCTGTCGGCGTGGTTGTCGCGACCGTCTGAACGCCGCCGAGGCCGCTCGCGACATATTGTCCAAAAATATTCACCGACGGCAGTAGCTCATTCTTCGTAGCCTTCACATCTGTCCCTGCATTTTCCATGTTCAACGACGCCTGCTTCAGCTCGGGCCTTTTCTGCCACGCTTCTTTTACGGCGTCTTCGATCCGGACGTTCTCGCCCGTGTCCGGCGTTGAAATCGGCGTGACCGGAATAATTTCCGCGCTCAAAAGCGGGCCGTCGAGCGGGTCCTTCGTGATGTCATTAAGCAGCGTCGTTTCATCCTGCAATTGAACGGACTGCGCCTGCACGAGCGCCTGCTTGTCCGAAGCCAACTGCGATTGCGCCGTCAGCACGTCCAGCGACGACAGCGTGCCGATTTCGAGCCGCCTCGCATTCTCTTCGTACAGCCGCTGCGAAACTCCCACTGCCGCTTCTTCCACTTTTATATTTTCGCGCGCGTACACCAGTTCCCAATAATCGTTCGACACTTGCGCCGTCGTGGCCATCACCTGCTGCTCCAGTTGCGACAGCCCAACCTTGATGTTCCGCCTGGCTTCGATAATGAGGCGAGTATTCGGAAGGGTCCCGAACCCCCGCAGAAGCGGCTGCGTGACTGTCAAAGTCAGCGCCGACTGCAAAAAAGGATTGTACAAATTGAAAAATCCGAAATTGGAGGAAGTGCGATTATTGGTCAGCCCCGCCTGAAACTGCGTGCCTGTCGCAAAATACTGATTGTATTGAAAATTCAAGTTGCCGATGTGCTGCACGTAGGGAAGCGGCGTCTGGGCCGTGGGCGCTGTACTCGTGCCCGGAAAAAATCCGGCAAACAGCGGGTTATTGAGCGGCGTGACCGAATCCTGAACATTGAGATTGCTCGTGAACGTGGGATCGAACGGCACCAGCCCGTTCACACCCGATTTCGCGCGCAGCAGGCTCACCTCGTCCAGCCACGGCGTGTACCTCTCCACGTCGATCGCCAGATTATTTTCGAGCGCAAGCGAAATGGCATCCTGCAGGCTGAGCATCAGCTTGCCCCCCTGCAGCAGTTGCTCGATGCGCGGGGAATTCGTGAGGGACGGCTCGACGCTTTTCATCGGCCTGTATGGCCCAATGATGTCCGGATACCATTTCTTTCCCGAGGAGTAGTCCAGCTTCAAATCCACAATGCGCGGCGAAATGGGAGCCGGCGGCGCGGTCTGCGCCTGCGGTTGCGCCGAATCCGGCCCCTGCGCAGCCGGAGCGTTCACTCTCTGATCCTGCGAAAAAATGGGCGCCGGCAGCAGCGAGATCACCGCCAAAAGCGCCACTCCCGCACGCATGATCTTCCTATCCATGATTTCCCCTCCTCGAAATGAGGCCCTTTTCCAAATATGAAAAGTACCCTAAATGTCGAGTTTACGGAAACTGCCCACCGAAGTGCATTTTCCTAATCTGAATTCTTCGCCTTTAGGAGGGTCGACTTTCAACTCGGCCACTCAGCCCGCCTCTTTTTGCGGGCTTCAGCCTATGAATGATAATCAGGCTTGGATTCATGTAGCGCCCGCCTTCAGGCGGGCACTTTGGAGTCGCGCAGATGCCCGCCTGAAGGCGGGCGCTACAAAATCGTGCGGCGGCATGGCAATCGAAATGAGGCGCAGATCCGCCGCCACCAACAATTCGATTCAATCAAAAGCTCCCTGGGTGTATAACGGTGCCCATTCAAGAGTCACTACGCAATTCCCTTTTGAGAAGTTACCGTCGCGCGCGGAGTCGGAACGCGAAAGGCAGTTTCAAGTCTGCATTTAAAACGGAGGCTGGGCGATGCGATGCAAATTTTTGCTGGTGGCTGCACTTGGAATCCTGTTCAGCACGGCCCCGCTCTGGGCGCAAGGCAAAGCTCCGTCAGCGCCTTGGCGAGGCGCGGGACCCACGCCCTGTGTCGGCTCCGACGGCGGCGTCGAACTCTGCCCGCCCGCTCCGCGCGATCTCGCCGTTCGCGCCGGCCGCATGCTTGACAGCAAGTCCGGCCAGATGCTCGCCAATCAAGTCGTCCTGCTTCATGGCGAGCGTATCACCGCAGTCGGGCCGGAATCTCAGGTAAAAATTCCAGCGGGTGTGCCAGTGATCGACCTCAGCCGAGCGACGGTGCTGCCGGGATTGATCGACGGCCACACGCACATGTTCAACGCGCGCAAACCCAACGGCACGACGGAAGATTACATGTTGATCGCCGTTCAAAACGTCCAGGCCAGCCTGCATGCGGGATTCACCGCCGCGCGGGACATGACCACGCATGGCAACGGCTACGGCGACGTCGCCATCCGCAATGCTATTAATGAAGGCCGCATCGACGGTCCGCGGTATCAAGTTTCAACCCGCGGAATCGTCTGGGGAGACAGGCCCGCCGATCCAGCCAAGCCAGACAATCCGCTGGCCAGCGCCGTGATCCGATCAGCCGAGGAAGGCCGCGCAGCCGTACGCGATCAAATCGCCCACGGCGCCGATTGGATCAAGCTGTACCCGACCGGAGCGTATTCCTTCACGCCCACAGGCGAAGCCAAGTATGTAGTTACCTACCCTTTGCCCGTCTTGCAGGCGATCATCGACGAGACGCACAAGCTAGGAAAGAAAGCAGGCTGCCATGTCTACGGAGGCGAGGGACAAAAGAACTCCATCATCGCGGGATGCGACACGATCGAGCACGCCTTTGGCCTCGACCAGGAGCAAGCCAACATGATTGTCGCCAAGGGCCTTTATTACGACCCAACCTTGCAGCGTTACATCGAACCCTACCTGGACGACAACGACGCCAAAAATACCGGCGGCAAGTATCGGATTATTCCTATCTTCGAGCACGCCGTTCAAATGGCGGCCGCCACCAAGGGAATGAAAATGATGATGGGCAGCGGCGCCGACGGCGAAACCTACGTCCACGGCACGCAGGCTCTTGATTTTGAAATGCTCGTCAAGTTCGGCGGATTTACGCCTCTGCGGGCCCTCCAGGCCGCCACCGTGATTAACGCGGAGGCGCTCGGATGGCAGAACCAGATCGGATCCATCGACGAGGGAAAATTTGCCGATCTGATCGCGGTTTCCGGCGATCCGCTCGCGGACATCACCGAGCTTCAGCGAGTGAAATTCGTGATGAAGGGCGGAAAGATCATCAAGAACGAAATGATGGACCGCGCTTCAAAATAGTCGGTGTTGAATCATGTAGCGCCCGCCTTCAGGCGGGCATCCGTTTATCCCAACAAGCCAACCTGAAAATTGGCGCTACATTCGCCCGAAGAAATTGACTTCCCAAGCACATTCATTTTAGGCGGCTTCGCCGTTCACTTCACGATTTGTGAAGTGAGTGCAGAATTCACTTCGCCGCGCCTGATCATCACGACATCCTCGGGAAAATCCTGGCGGTATTCAATTCCCATTGAATCCAGCCGGTCCAGCAATTCCGGTAGCCGCGGCAAACAGGCGTTGCCTATATCGTGGAGGACCACAACCGTCCACTCGCGCCCGGCTATTTCCGAAATGCAATGCTCGACCCAGCCGTCCTGATCCTTCCAGTCCCCCGGCACGCTCGACCACAACACGCAAGTATAATTCCCCGTTTGCAATAGTTGCAGCGCCGCGCGGCTCAACAGGTGCGGCCCGATGAGACCTCCGCCTCCCATCGGACGAAAAAATTTGTCCGCATGCGCCAGCTCGCCGATCAAGCTTTGCGTTTCCTCAATCTCCCGCCGGGCATATTCCGCGCCGGGCTTTTCTCCGAGTGGCGCGCTGTGCGTCATGGAATGGTTGCCGATCCAGTGGCCCTCCGAATGAGCCCTGACAGCCAACTCCCGCCCGCCGGGCCTCAAAAGTTTTTCGCCGACAACGAAAAAAGTGGTATGAATCCCGCGTGCGGACAAAATGTCAAGCACGCGTTCGGTGATCCCCGGCGTAGGCCCGTTATCGAAAGTGAGTGTAACGCGCTTCAAGTGAATCGTAATTCCCACGCCTATTCCAAAGCAGGCGAAATTGTACACTGCCGATTCGCACTTGGAACGCACTTGTAGCGCCCGCCTTCAGGCGGGCACGGGTTTGATCCCCAGATGCGGGTGCCCCACCCTTTGCGCCTTTCAATGGGTGGGGGGTTAGATTCAATGATAACGGGAAGTTTGGAGAGCGCGGCTCGAAAACCCGCACCCTTGCAAAACCCGCAAGGATGCGGCACCCGGCTTCAGGCGGCAAACACAATAGCCGATATACCTTTGGGGCAAACCTCCCTTTTTCCATTTGACGAGTCTTGATTCCCGCACGATAGTGTACGCGGCAGTTCGGCCTGGCCTCGCCATTGGAAAGAGTGCATCCGCGCTGCTTCAAAACCAATTTTACGGTTCACACCCCAGCCGGAAATTGAGTTGTCCGCACCAATGAGTAATTTTTTTGACGCATCATCCGAGCGCCGTCGCGCTCCACGCACGAAGCTCGCGGAAATCGCCTATCTCGGCATTGGCCCCGAAAACGGCGGCATCGTTTTGGATGTCTCTGACGGCGGCCTTTCCTTTCACGCCGTTTCCCCCGTTCAGCCGGCCGAATCCGTCCGCTTTCTATTGTCGCTAAAGGGCCACAGCCGCATCGAAGGGTCTGGAGAAGTAGTCTGGACGGACGAAATGAAAACGGTTGGCGGGCTGAGATTTACTTCCCTCTCCGCTGGCGCCCGCGAACATCTCGACAATTGGACGAACAAAACTCGCATCGCGGCCGCTGGTGAAATCACTTCTGATTCAAGCTCGCAATCAGAATCCCCGGAGTTCGATGAAGACCAATGGGCCTCGGAAGCCGAGCCCGTTTTTGCCATACCTCCCGCCCAAGAACAGCTCTCATCCGATGTAGCGGACACGACGCTCTGGCAAAATCCGGTTTTTTATTGGGCCATGTCCGGCCTTTTGGCAGCCGTACTCGCGCTCGCGTCGTTCCTCTACGGCGTCCATGTAGGGAAATCGGAAACCCGCGCCGTGACGAACACCGCGCCGAAGCCTGCCCCTCAAGCAAACCTTCCAAAGACTGCGCCTGCTCCCGTTCCAGTTGCGGGAGTTGCAAGCAACCAACCAGCTAATCCAATCCTAGCGCCTTCAGTTCCGGCAGCCCCCGCTTCCGTTCCAAGCGGCGCGAAGGTCAGTGCATCAAAAACGACAGACACTTCCGGAAGCGCGCCCAAGCCCTCAGGCACGGATATTCGCGTCCCTGCCATGCCCACACAGCGCGCGGGGCTGGCTCAAGAAACCGGGAAATCGGAATTGGCCGCCGCCCTGGCGGCCTTAAATGGTGACAGCGGCAAACGCGATAGCGCCAGAGCCGTAAAGCTGCTGTGGGCTGCGGTATCGAAAGGCAACGCTTCCGCAGCCGTGATGTTGGCAGATCTTTATGTTAACGGGGATGGCGTGGCAAAAAATTGTGAACAAGGGCGGCTCCTGCTGAATGCAGCCGCGAGCCGTGGAAATGCAGAGGCCAAAGTGAAATTGGACGATTTGAATGCGGACGGGTGCCCTTAAACATGGGTTCCCGAATCTTCCGGCCGCGATCGGTAAGGCCGCCGCGAAACCACGCTAATTCAAGGCGCTTTTCAGTCGCTTGGTGCTCTTCTTCAATTGCTTCTTCAGCGCTTCCACCTGTTTCGACAATTCATTCAGCTCCTGTTTCGCTACCGCCGCCGCTTTAGCGGCCTTCTTAACAGCTTGGTGAGCCTTGGCATCCGCCCTGCCCACCGCGGAGCCAATCGAAACCGCAGCATCCTTGAGGTTGTTTTTTGGCCATTTGATTCCTCCAAATAAAGTAGGACAGGCTTCAGCCTGTCTTCTTTTGACTTCTGACAAGTCCGCCAAAATCAAACCCAGACAGGCTGAAGCCCGTCCTACCGCCTGCGCAACCGCGCCCCTCGATAATACAATATCAACCCCAGCAAAACCGACAACACAGTCCCCGCGACAAGCTTGGTCTCAAATAAAATCTTATTCGACGTATCTCCCGGCGGAATAAAAGAAAGCACAATCCCCACGCCGACAACCAGAAGTCCCAGTCCCCCGGCGAGGCATACTCCGAGTCTTCCGCCCGGAATCAGCACCGCCGACCGATTTTCGCTCCGGTCCGGCCGCGCGTACAGCTTGATGGCCGCGGCATACATGTAAATAAACGGAATGAAATAAAGAATCGTCGCGGCGTCCACCAGAATCTGGTAAGCGCCGCGCGTATTTTCATTGATCTGCGCCACCACCAGAATCACGCCGGAAATCCCCGCCTGCACCAGAATCGAAATGTAAGGCGTCTTCCATCGCGGATGAATTTTTCCGAACGCCGCCGGCAAATACCGGTCGATCCCCACGATAAACGGAATCCGCGCCACGCCCGCCACCGTCGATCCCACGCCTCCCGCATTTCCCACCGTCACGAGCAGCGCGGCGATCACTCCCACCGCCGCCATCCGCAACACGGTCGAGCCTTCCGTGATGGCCTGAAACACTCCGCTCTTCGGATCCACGGTTTCGCTCGGCAGCATCATCAGCACGGCCACCGTCCCCGCGATGTACATGAACGCGATCAGCGCCCCCGGAAGCGAAAATCGCGCGCGGAAACGTCCGCTGCGGATCTCGCACTTCCTCGCTCATCGCCGAAACCAGTTCCAGCCCGGCAAACGCGAACGCCAGCTGCGGCCAGAAATTCACCGTGTCCCAATCCCAGTGCGGCAGCATCGCGGCCCACGTGAAATGCGTCACCGATCCCTGCCGCGCCCACAGCACCAGCGCCACGCCCACGATCATCATCAGCGGAAGATACGTTCCCACGCCGCCGGCGTTTTGCAGCCACTTCCCGATGTGCAGCCCGATGATGTTCAGCCACACCGCCACGATCAGCAGCACGAACGATCCGCCCAGCAAGAAATGTTCGGTTCTGCGCCAGCCATGCGGTTCCGGCGCCGCCGACATACGCACGTCATCGCCGCGCTGGCCAGCAACAATCCGGGAAAATAAAAAACCGTGTATATCCAGTACGTCCATCCCGCCGACGAATCCGTGAAAATCGCCGAACGCCATTTTCGTCCAGACGTACAGCCCGCCCTCTTCCGGAAATCGCGTCGAAAGCTCCACCACCACAAACGCCGTCGGAACAAAAAACAGCAGCGCCGCCAGAATCCACAGGCTGATCGAGGATTGCCCGTTGCGCGCCGCCGCCGCGATCCACCGCGGCCCCAGCACCGTGGCGATGCAAAACAGCAGCACGTCCCAGAACCCCATCACGCGGCGCAGTTGATGTTTCGCGTCGGAAGCGACCGGAGCCGCCTCGCTCACGTGGTCACGTCCAGCTCGGGGATGAGTTCGTCCTGCCGGAGGAAATTGCGCAGGAACGGCTCGGGCGCGGCCACGAACCCGGCCCACGGGCCGAAATAGGCCACGCGGCCTTCATGAAGAAACACAATCCGGTCGGCCAGTTTTTTCGCCAGGTGCGTGTCGTGCGTGACGACGACCGAAGTCTTGTGGAATTTTTCCTTCAGCCGCAGGATCAAGTCGCCGGTATGCGCCGCCATCAGCGGATCGACCATCGTCGTCGGCTCGTCGTAGAGAATCGCTTCCGGATCCTGCGCCAGCGCGCGCGCGATGGCCACCGCGCGCTTCGTCCCCGTGCTCAGTTCCGACGGCAGCTTGTCGGCGATCGTCGGTGACCTCGAGCATTTCGGCCAGTTCCGCGACGCGCGCCTCTTTTTGCTCCTCGGTGAGGTCCGTCGCGCTTTTCCAGCGGAAACGCGATGTTTTCCGCCACCGTCAGCGAATCGAACAGCGCGCCCGATTGGAAAACCATCGTGACGCGCCGGCGAATCTCGGCCAGTTGGTCTTCGTTCCAGTCGGTGATGTCCTCGCCGGCCACCAGCACGCGCCCCGAGTCCGGCGCGCAGAAATCCAAGAATATGCTTCAGCGTTACCGACTTCCCCACGCCGCTGCGCCCCATGATCACGCAAGTCTCTCCATGGTCGACGAAGAAGCTGACGTCGTCGAGCACCAGGTGATCGTCAAAAGCTTTGCTGACATTGCGGAATTCGATGAAGTGGCCCGTCGCGGCCGGCTCTGTGTTGTTCAAGGATTCGCGCGCCCATGCTGGCCCGCTATTGTTGATGACCCCGCGCGCAGAAGCAAATCAGTTTTAGTAGCACAGGCTTCCAGCCTGTCAGGTTTTGACTTCTGTAGCGCTGCAGCGCTCAAAACCAGACAGGCTGAAGCCTGTCCTACTAAATATCCCTGTGGAAATCTTGGACTAGGAATTCGTCATAACTGATTGAAAATAAACAGGTAAGACGTAACATGGAGCAATGGCTCAGATTCCGCCGTGCACCACAAGTTTCCTTGACATCCCCAGCCCATCTGCTATATTAGCACTCGCCTTAGAGGAGTGCTAACGATCTGCTCAGCATTCCCAGGCAAACCATCCCGACTCACTTCATTGAACGGAGGCAAGAAACGATGTCAGTAAATGTAACTCCGCTGCACGATCGCGTCTTGATCAAGCGGATCGAAGAGAAAGAGTCCATCAAGGGCGGCATCATCATCCCCGACACGGCGAAAGAGAAGCCGCAAGAGGGCGAAGTGATTGCCGTTGGCGCAGGCAAAATCGAAAAGGGCGAGCGCATTCCCTCTCGACGTAAAAGCCGGCGACCGCGTGCTGTTCGGCAAGTACAGCGGCACCGAAATCAAAGTGGACGACGAGGATTATCTCATCCTTCGGGAAGATGAAATCCTGGCCAAACTGTCCGGCGCAGCCAAGGCTGCCGGCGGCAAGAAGTAACTTTTCCTTTACCCTGAGCCCGTCGGGCGAAGGGTTTACCCTGAGCGAACTGAAGCGAAGGGCAAGCCGTTCGCACAATCCGTTCAGGGCACGAGGATCTCGTCAATTATTTGAAATTATCTGAAGAGGAGAAAGACTCATGGCAAAGCAAATCGTGACTGGTGAAGATTCCCGCCAGTCCATCCTGCGAGGCGTCAACGCCCTCGCGGACGCGGTAAAGATCACGCTCGGCCCCAAGGGCCGCAACGCGGTGATCGAAAAGAAATTCGGCGCGCCGATCATCACCAAGGACGGCGTGACGGTAGCGAAGGAAATCGAGCTGCAGGATCCGCTCGAGAACATGGGCGCGCAGATGGTACGCGAGGTCGCTTCCAAGACCTCCGACGTGGCCGGCGACGGCACCACCACCGCAACCGTGCTGGCCCAGGCCATCTTCCGCGAAGGCGTGAAGACGGTCGCCGCCGGCGCAAGCCCCACCGCTCTCAAGCGCGGCATCGAACGCGCCGTCGAAGCCGCGGTCGAGGAAATCAAGAAGCTGCACCGTGACGTCAAGGGCGACATGATCGCCCAGGTCGGCACGATCAGCGCCAACAACGACAAGCAGATCGGCAGCATCATCGCCGAAGCCATGAAGAAGGTCGGCAAGGACGGCGTCATCACCGTCGAGGAATCCCGCACGATGGAAACGACGCTCGAAGTGGTCGAAGGCATGCAGTTCGACCGCGGCTACCTCTCCCCCTACTTCGTCACCGACCCCGAGCGCATGGAGTGCGTGCTCGAAGACGTGCGCATCCTGATCCACGAAAAGAAAATCAGCTCGATGAAGGACCTGCTTCCCCTTCTCGAACAGATTGCCAAGCTCGGAAAGCCGCTCTTGATCATTGCCGAGGACGTTGAGGGCGAAGCCCTGGCGACCCTGGTGGTGAACAAGCTGCGCGGCACGCTGCAGTGCGCCGCCGTCAAGGCTCCCGGCTTCGGCGACCGCCGCAAGGCCATGCTCGAAGACATCGCCACGCTGACCGGCGGCAAGGCCGTCACCGAGGATCTCGGCATCAAGCTCGAGAACGTGAAGATGGAAGACCTCGGCAAGGCCAAGAAGATCACCATCGACAAGGACAACTGCACGATCATCGAAGGCGGCGGCAAGTCCAGCGAAATCGAAGGACGCGTCCGGCAGATCCGCACGCAGGTCGAGGACACCACCTCGGACTACGACAAGGAAAAGCTGCAGGAGCGTCTCGCCAAGCTGGTCGGCGGCGTAGCGGTGATCAAGGTGGGCGCGGCAACCGAAACCGAGCTGAAGGAAAAGAAGGCTCGCGTCGAGGACGCCATGCACGCCACACGCGCGGCAGTCGAGGAAGGCATCGTCCCCGGCGGCGGCGTGGCGCTGATCCGCTGCATCGCGGTGCTCGACAAGCTCAAGCTCGAATGACGAAGAAGCCATTGGCGTGAACATCGTCAAGCGCGCGCTCGAAGAGCCCTTGCGGCAGATCGCTCTGAACGCGGGCGCACGAAGGCGCCGTCATCGTCGGCCGCGTCCGCGAAAGCAAGGACGACAACTTCGGCTTCAACGCGGACACCGGAGAGTTCGGCGACATGATCAAGGCGGGCGTTATCGACCCAGCCAAGGTCACGCGCCTCGCTCTCCAGAACGCCGCGTCCATCGCCGGCCTGATGCTCACCACCGAAGCCCTGGTGGCCGACATCAAGGAAGACGACCAAGCAAGCTGCAGCCGGCGCCGGTGGTCACGGCGGCCCAGGCGGCGGCATGGGCGGAATGTACTAAGAAGCAGAAACTTCTAAATCCGATTCAGCGGTTCCAAGGGCGCCCAATTTGGAGACGAGTTGGGCGCCTTCCTTTATCTAGTCCAATAATTGCCTGTGTTCGGAAGAATGAACAACCAAAGGCTACAAAACGATAGAGTGTTTAGCAAACTTGCGGTTGCTCCTTTCGCGAATTAGCAACGTTATGCATTCCCAGCGGAATTGCAACTCCCACATTCGTCGTCACCACGCATCTCGACTAGTTCTTTGATACAGTCCGTTAGATCTTTTTGGCTCGTAAAGAGGTGCGTGAGAGTTTCATCCCCGGCTTTGAATCGTGCACTTGCTACTTTGTAGGCACGCTCAGGTTGATCAAACCCGGGTCCAGGAAAGATACCGTCTTCGTGAATTGGACAAACTTGGAGAAGACCAGTTTCAATAGCGAGTGCTATCGCTGCAACGTTTCGTGATTCGGCGCGGCCAATCATGTCGGACATAGAATTTTCCTCACTTTGCTTGCGGCGGGATTTCCTGTACGCCGCGAATGCGCGTATCACAGGTTCGTCCGTCATCCGTGAGAATGTAGAGTTTCCTCTTTTCCAGTCTCGCGTGGACATCTGTCCCGACTTGAACGTGTTTGCGGCATCCGAACCCACAGGTATAAAGCAGGTCCCCGATGCGAAACTGTACCGTGGAGTCAGTTGAATCTATGTCGCCGTAAGTGTATGTGCCGTTGCTGTTACGAGTCGCGATACTCGCATTGGTTCCGGTTCTGTTGGAAGAAACCACATGAGCCGTTAGAGGATACTTGGCAGGATCTTTCTTATCATTGTTGGCTACAGCAGCCCCCGTGAAGAGCAGAAACATTACAATCATTTTCTTCATCGCAGCATTCTCCCTAGTTAATCATTGTGGTGCGCAGCGTTTGCGTCAATGGAAGATGTCGAATAAGTTATTAACACGGGCCGTCTGCCCCACTCCCCGACTTTGAATTTTGGACGGGTGACCCGTGCTTTCTAGTTGAAGTTGGGGTGCCCCATCCTTGACGTTCTTCAAGGGTGGGGGCTTTTGAATTGGCATCCCACGTTTGGAGCGAATGAAAAAGCCCCGCCCTTCAAAATGCGAAGGACGGGGCACCCAAAATCCGACGCAAAGGCCGGGCCACTCGCCGAAGGGTCTGCCACCGCTCCGATCTGTCTTTTGACCCTTTTCGCGCGGGTTTCCACGTTCGCACAAAACAAGATGTGATAATCATTCTTATGGGGAATATAGGATTTTATTTAGGCCCGCACCGTTATGGGGATCGGCGGTGCACCCATTATGCGGTTAGATGCCGCGCTGTTACCAACCGGACCACGCCACACATTTGTCCCCAATAAATGTTTGCCTACAGGCGCATCTTTTGGGATGGTTAGCGTTCTGCGATACGTGTTGAGGCCTTTTAATAGCGCGATTTCTTTGTCCTCGCTTGTGTTAAAAAACCACTTGCCAGAGGCGTCCAGAAAGGAAGCTCCGAGCCAAATTCCCTTAGGAACATTTTCAGAGCTTTCAATCTCGTATTCTATTGTCAAAGTTTGGCCCGGCAAGATGGTCGCTTGGTCAAGAGATGTTTTCACAAGATTCACTCGATAAGAGACGAAGACTGTGACAGATGCTTCGAGCCGAATTCCCTTTGGAAGACCATTGATTTCGATCCCCGGATAATCGCCGCCCAGAAGCTCCGGCTCTACTTTATCTTTCAGTTTCTCTCGGCGTTTTCGATTCGATTCAACGACCTTCCGATAATATTGGATTAACGCGTGCCCTAAGTCATTAGCCGTCACCAGTTGCAAAGTATGTTCTCCCGTACTGCCGAAGTGGGCGTCGATCTCCCAAGTTGGTCCGTCGACCTGACGAAATGGTCCGGGTTGCGGCCAACAGATTCCGGCTCTAAACGAAAGCAGATATGTGCTCGGAAGTTGGAGGGTTTAGGCACTTGAAGCGTATTGTGTGCCGGCCCCCGGTCTGGTAGGTCCGCAAGTCCTCGCCCATATGTGGACTGAGAATCGTCGCACCCAGCGTCTGCTGAGACCGAATAAAGGCCGCGTTCAGAGCCCGAATCTGCCGTGATAGCTCGTGCGGAAATAGCGCAACTTCTGCGCCAGTGTCCTGAAGACGCCAGAGTCCTTTTCCAGTCACGCCTTGGTTGGGGTCCAAGATACCGATGAATACCTTCTTAATCTGGTGCTGTCTGATAAGTTCCGTGCAACATTCGTCCGGCTTGGACCGAACAGCTTCGGTACACGGTTCCAGAGTGGTGAAGAGGGTTGCGCCAGCTAGTTTTGACTTGTCATTCGCCTGATGAATTGCATTCCACTCCGCGTGCTCGTTATCTCCTTCCTTGCCCGTTCCACGGCGACCACGGCCAAGAACGGTGCCGCCATTGACGATGATTGCGCCCACTTTGGGAATGCTGTCTCTGATCGGGTGACAATCACGCGCCCACGCGATTGCTTCATTCATATACTTGAGATCGTCGTTTTGCATAGGGCCAACATTCAAACAGCGGGTGACCCATCCTTTCGCATTTTTCAGAGGCCCAATCCACATGATCGGATGATAGCACTGTAGTACTTCAATGTTGAGGAACTGGGTTAGCCCTTCCGGGCGGCCGACCCTCTCGCTCTTAGAGGGTCGGGGTCTTGATTTCCATTCACATTCCAAGGCTTAAACAGTTTGCGGAAAAAGTCGCCCCGCTTCAGTCTGTCATTCCGAGGCACGCCTTTCGCCGAGGAATCTCTCTTTCTTTTCTGCAAGTTAAAACCGCGGAGAGATTCCTCGGCGAAAGGCATGCCTCGGAATGACAGCAATTTTTACTTTTTCCGCGAGCTGCAAAAACTAATTCCGAGCAAACTTCAAACCCACCGCCCCCTCAAAGCCCGCGAGGGATCGCCCGCCCGGAAGGTCATGACCTTCTCAAGGCTGCGCCATCCGCCCGCTGTTCTTAGCCAGAGGAGAGTAGTATAATGAGCACGTGAAATTCCTCTATAACCCACGAAAAGCAGCGCAAGCAGCGGCCTATTTAGCGCAGCTGAACGGCGGCCAGATGGACGTGTACGCGCTCATCAAAATATTGTACCTGGCCGACAGAAAAGCTTTGGTCGAGCGAGGGCGCCCGATTACAGGGGACGCCATGGTTTGCATGCCGTACGGCCCGGTGTTGAGCCGGATTTACGATGACAGCAAATCGCCTGAAGCGATTCAAAACGAGCATTGGCGCGCGTCTTTCAAGGCTCGGGAAAACAATGTAGTCAGTCTGAGAGACTCCAACCCGCCCACGGACGAGTTGAGCGAATTCGAGCGGCACGTCCTGAAGGAAGCGCATCGAAATTACGGCCATTACGGTTTCGGAGAGCTAAGAAAAATCGTGGATCGCCTCCCCGAATACGTGGACCCTCAGGGATCCTCCCTTCGCATCGATCCCGCGGCGATTCTTAAGGAAGAGGGCTGGTCCGAAGAAGAGATCGAAGACGCCCGAATGAGCGCCAGGGAAGAGATTTTTCTAGGCACGCTAGAGGAACACGACTCGAAGATTCGTGCATGAAGCCCGGCGACACCTTTGTCCTGCCCGACGCATTCGGAAAACACCTCAATGCAGTCCTAGCTGTCCTGGAGGATGGGTCCGTCGTTCACTGCCACTTTACTACCTTAAGACAACGTTCCGACACAACATGCATCCTGAAACCGGGAGAGCACACTTTCTTCAAGTCGGAGACTTGTGTGCGATACGATCAAGCGCAGATTTGCCAGGCGGGCTCGCAACTGGAAGCACTTGAGAGGCTCATCGAAATGCGATTCGAGCCACTAAGCAAAGAATTGCTGGCGCGAGTAAAGCAGGGCGCGCTCGATTCGCCGCAAACTCCGGACAAAGTAAAAGCTGCGCTAAAGTAGGGCGGGACGGGTGGCCCAGGCTTTCCAGTTGGAGCCGGGTTGTCCCGTACTTGACGCTGTTCAATGAGAAGCGGCCCGAAATTCAAATGAAAGTTTTTCGTTAGCGCGCTTGCCAGCGCCTCGGATTCCGCCTGCCGTGGAAGCAGGCGATCACCACAATTCGATCTTCTTGCACTTCGAAGAATATTCCGTAGGGGAAGCGCCGCACTCCCGCGCGGCGGCGACCGCGGTGGACGGCTGGAAATTGCAAAGGATTTTCCGCTATAGCCTCGATCGTGGCCCCAACCGCCAGCGCGAAACGCTCCCCGAGCCCCGGACGAATATTGTCATACCATGCCCGCGTTTCCAGTAAATCTTCATTGGGTTCTGGAATCCAAACGACCGGGGGCTTCACGGCTTCTTGAAAAGACCCGCCCTAACCTGCTCCCAGGGGATGACATTCGAGGGGTTTTGCTCATGCCGGGCGATGCGGTAGTCAAGCTCCGCCCGTTGCGCGTCTGTAAGCGATAGCGAGTCCGCCTCCAGGCTTTCCCAGACCGTATCCAGCAACTCAGCTTTCTCCGCAGGTGAGAGGTTGTTGACCTGGTTTCGCAAATCGCTCATACGGCCTCACGATAACGCGGTTTCTGCTCTCGTGCAACCATGAAACAGCGTCTACCGAGGCTGGCGTAGAAACCTCCTATGTCCGAGCCTTATAAATTTCATCCAGGAATTGGTCGATATTTTCGTCGCCGGGAAAACCGCCACTCAGTTCCACGGCATTCTTAGTCGGTTTGATCTTCTGGCTCGCGGCGAGATCGGCAAATGAAGACCCAGCAACCCGTTTGCGGCGCGCTCTGTTTACCTTCACCGCGGATTTGCTCGCCGCTGGACCCTTCTTTTTTTTCCTTTGTTCGGCCATTCGGGGCACCCACATCCCCATTATAGGCCAAGAGCGATTCTCATTGAAGGGCGGCTTGGATTTGGAATTTCGGCCGGGCGGGTGGCGAAGCCTTTGAGGCGGTTTTGAACTTCCGGGTGGCCGACCGTCTCGTTCTTAGAGGGTCGGGGTCTTGATTTGTATTCCCATTCCACGGCTGAAAAACTGATTCTCAACAAACTTCAAACCCACCGCCCACTCGAAACCCACGAGGGATCCGCCACCCGAAGGTCAAAACCGTCTCAAAGGCTGCGCCACCCGCCTGCAAGTAGCACAGGCACTCCTGCCTGTGCGATTTTTGCAATTGCAGATGAATCGCAGAGGTACTGGACGCCTGCAAACCCGCACAGGCAAGAGTGCCTGTGCTACTTGGGGCCACCCCAATTCGCATCCAGAATAGGTCGCGGCTTGCGGCGTTCAGGCGTGCAGGCCAGCCGTTAAGGCGGGTTTGGCCTGCTTCATACACTTTCTCCTGAACTGAAATGAATCCTGGAATGCCGCTTTCCCGTCGGTTCACGGGGCGGCTCTGGTATGCTTCGGCAGGTCCCGGCGCCGCCGCGCGCTTGTGGCGATTGAATGCTGCACACACCAATGCAACGGAGGTTCTCATGACGTTTCGGTTTGCAACCGCAGTCACGTTTGTCCTGCTCCTCATGTCTCCTTCTTCTGGAGACACACAGGTGTTATCGGAGCGCGACGTTTCGCTTCGCATGGCCTTGACGATCGCTGAAACGGCCCTGGAACAATGCGGCGTCAAAACATCGGTCGCTGTCGTTGATCGCGCAGGCCGGCTCCGCGTTTTCCTGCAGGGCGATGGGGCGTCGCCGCATAATCTCGAACTTTCCCGCCGCAAGGCTTACACGGCTTTGACCTTCCGACAGACGTCGGCCGAGTGGGCGACGCGCACCGAAACAACACTATCCGGGCAGCGAATGCTTGCCGACGTCATTCCGCTCGCGGGCGGCGCTCCGATCAAAGCCGGCGAGGACACCATCGGTGGCGTCGGCCTGAGCGGAGCCCCGATGGGCGGGGCGCAGGAGGAAGCCTGTGCCAAGGCCGGCATCGCCAAAGTAGCGGATCAACTTCGGTGAAGCAGGCGGCAAGGTCCCTGGGCGGGTAGCGGACGGTTGGCCCGGGCTTTGTAGTTGAAGTTGGGGCGCCCCATCCTTGACGTTCTTCAAGGGTGAGGCTTTTGAATCGGCATCCCATGTCTCGAGCGAATGAAAAGGCCCCGCCCTTCAAAATGCGAAGGACGGGGCAACCCAAAATCCGAGCCAAAGGCCGGGCTACCCGCCCCGTCAAGACTTCTGGCTGGCTTTTAGCGTATATGTGTGGTATATACAATTGATGGACGCCTTGCAGGGCGCGACCGGTTTCGACTGGGACGAAGGCAATCGCCGCAAGAGCACGGATAAGCACGGCGTGAAGCAGGCGGAAGCAGAGCAGGTTTTCTTCAACGAACCGCTGCTCGTGCTGGAGGATGCCGGACACAGCCAGCGAGAGCCGCGATTTCACGCCCTGGGGCATACCGACGCGGGGCGGCTGCTGCATATAACCTTTACCTTGCGAGGGGACGGTAAACTGATCCGCGTCATTTCGGCCCGCGTGATGCATCGAAAGGAGCGGCAAATTTATGGCACGAAATTTGAAAAAAATCCCCCGGCTGACCTCTGAAGCCGCGGAAAGAAAATTTTGGGAGAAACACGATTCCACACCCTACGTGGATTGGAGCCAGGCCCGCACGGTCCGTTTCGCGGAATTGAAGCCCTCGACGACGGCTATTTCCATCCGCCTTCCGTCGGATCTCTTGGAGCGCATCAAAACCTCAGCCAATCGAAGGGATGTTCCCTATCAATCCCTCATTAAGCTTTGGCTGGCGGAAAAAATGCAGGAAATGGGCGGCGGGTCGGAATCAGAGTCGTCTTAGTCAATCGGACGTGTGGCCCGCGCTTTGCGCGACGTTGAATTTTCGGGTGGCCCACGCTCGGGGCTGTGGGCGTGGGGATTATGGGCCTTCTTCACCTTCTTGACGCGAATACTAAGGATGCACTGAACTTCCTTCTTGGAATCCGGAACTATGATCACCCGCGAGAGCTTCCGGCCGCTATGTTGCTTCATTGGTCACAAGTGACCCAGGCACCCACCATGCGTGACTTCCCTTACACTCATAGGGAGCATCTAAATGGATGAAGATAGAAGATGAAATAGTGCATCCGTAGAGGCACGGGGCTCAAGAAACGCATCGGGGAGATGCTGAACAAAGCTGCGGAAAATGCTCAACACCACTCACAAGAGATCCCGCCTCCCTAGGGCCGCTCGATCCAATAAGCCGGTGAGCGTCCGGCGATTCCGGCACTCCGCGCGCCCAACGCCGAAAATTATTGGCCAGAGATTCGCGGCCGCTATGCTCTCCGGCGACAAAAGGAAGATGGATCGAATCCTGCACGAAGTCGCTGAAATCTTCCCTCCCGCGGACTCGCCGGGGGAGTTCCTCGAACTGATGAGCGAACTGCTGTATCGCACGGCGCATCAGGCCCTGAAGCTGCACGTAATCCAGGAAGAATTGCGCAATCAGGCGCTGACGGACGAACTGACCGGCCTCCACAACCGCCGGGGCTTTTTCGCGCTCGCTGAACAGCACCTCAAGTTCGCGCGACGCAACCGCGACCACGCCTTGCTCTTCTTTGCGGATATCGATGGCCTGAAGCAAATCAACGATCGCTTCGGCCACTCCGAAGGCGACGCTGCGATCAAGCGCATGGCGCGAGTTCTGGAGCGCACTTTTCGGGACTCCGACGTCGTGTCCCGCCTGGGGGGAGACGAATTCGCCATTCTGGCAAACGAGGCCAGTCCAAACTCCAGGCAAGATATCCTCGGCCGTCTAAAAGAAAATCTCCATTCCGAGGGTTTGCACGACCCCCGCTACCGGCTTTCCCTTAGCGTTGGAGTGGCGAGGTTTGATCCCCAAAACCCCATGACGGTTGACGGCATCCTGAATCTCGCCGACCGCGCGATGTACGAAGCCAAGCGATCGCCTCGCGACGGCCTGTGCTCCGCGGCAATGGCCAAGGATGCCACAGGAAAAAGAATGGCCGCGCCGGCGGCATAGAATGCGAAACATGCCCCTGTGATCGCTTGACCAAGCGGGTGGAAACGATCCAGCCGCGGCGCGCGAACACTTCCAATATTCTTCAAAATTCGCTGAGATAAATCGACGGACCATTGGCACTGCTGGACTCGATGGAGTAGACTCCCCTCTGCAGGGAGTTTATTCGCATGTCACTTCGCCCCGTAAAACGCCTCATCAAATCCAAACCGACGCGCGATGGCGCGGGAGTGCATTTGCGCCGCGCATTCGGCTTCGGCAACACTTCCGACTTCGACCCGTTTCTCCTTCTGGACGATTTTCGCAATGACGTGCCGGAAGATTATCTCGCGGGTTTTCCGTGGCATCCGCACCGCGGGATCGAGACCATCACCTACGTCCTCGCCGGAACCGTCGATCACGGCGACAGCATGGGCAACCACGGCTCCATCGCCTCGGGCGACGTCCAGTGGATGACCGCGGGCAGCGGCATCATTCATCAGGAAATGCCCAAGGGCGATCACGCCGGGCGCATGCACGGCTTTCAGTTGTGGGCCAATCTTCCGGCTCGCTGAAGATGACTGCCGCCGCGCTACCAGGGCGTGGAAGCGAAGGACATTCCCAACATCACGGACGACGACGGCACGCACGTTCGCCTCGTCTGCGGAAAATTCTGGGGAAAGACCGGCCCCGTCGACGGCGTCGCCGCCGATCCCATTTATCTGGACGTGTCCGTGCCTCCCGGCCAAAGAAAAACTCTGCCGGTCGAGACGACGCGGCACGCCTTCGCCTACGTATTCGCGGGCTCGGCAAAATTCTGCAACGCCTCCGACCCTCTCTCGGTGCCGACCGAGCCGGTCGGCTGGGCGGACACCGCGCCGCCTTCTGCCGCGGAAAACCGCTCGCTGGTGCTCTTCGATCAAGGCGACGAAGTCATGGTGCAGGCCGGCGACGAAGGCGTCCGCTTCCTCCTCGTCTCCGGAAAGCCGCTCGAAGAACCCGTAGCCTGGTACGGCCCCATCGTCATGAACACGCAGGCCCAGCTCCAGAAAGCGTACCTGGAACTGCAAGAAGGCACGTTCCTGAAAAAGTAGGACGGGCTTCAGCCTGTCTGGTTTTGAACTTAGCCGACATGCGAAAGTCAAAACCAGACAGGCTGAAGCCCGTTCTACGGGAAACATGACCCAAACCGAATCGCCCGGCAATTCCGCAAGCGATGGACGCTGGGTCCCGTGGGACTGGGCCGCGGCTCTCTTCCTCTTTCTGGGCACCTCCGCAGTCGTCCTTTGGCAAAATTCGCGGCTGGCGGTTCTCTGGGACCTCAGCTACATTCTGGAAAACTCCTACCGCATTTCCCTCGGCGATCTTCCCTATCGCGATTTTCCTTTTCCATACGCTCCCGCAACTTTTCTGATTCAGGCGCTGCTGATCAAGCTCACCGGCCGAGTCTTCTTTCACCACGTGTTGTACTGCGCGATCGTGGGCGGCCTGGGAACAGTCCTGACTTGGCGGATTCTGGTCCATGTTTTGCGCGGCGCGATGCCTGCGTTCCGTCTCGTGGCGTTTCTCCTGGCCGCGCCGCTCACGGTGCTGGGAATCTATTGCGTCTTTCCGCATCCTTTCTACGATCCTGACTGCACCTTCGTCATTTTGTGCGGCGTCCTTCTGCTGCTGCAACTTGGAGCGCAAGGGCTTTCCGCCACTGCGCGCATTTCTCGCGGGGATCGTTCTCATCGTTCCGCTTTTCGTGAAACAGAATACCGGGCTCGCGTTTCTGGCAACCGCGGCGCTGGCGATCGTCATTCTGATCGCGCGAGGCGCCTGGCAACGGCAACGAGTGTCCGGTTACGCATGGCTCCTGGCCGGGATGGCCGCGGGCCTCGGCGCGGCGATGCTTCTCCTCCACTTCACCGTGGGCCTGCAAAACTACTGGCACTGGACCATCCAATTCGCCGCATCGCGCCGATTGCCGTCAGCTCTCGGAAATGTTTGCGCCCTTTCAGAATCCATTGCTGCTGTTGTGGTTCGCGGCGTTTGCGGCCGGCGCGTTTCTGCTACGGCGCAACCGTCGCGGCAGCCGAATGCTTTCTTTGTTGTCCGTCTCGCTTGATGGCGGCGCCGTTCGCTTGGGCGCTCTGTACCTGCTCGTGGAAGACGATCCCGTCGGAGCGAGCGGAGCGGCTGCTCGCCTTGTGGCCCGTCGTGCTGATTGTTTCTCTGGTCTTCGCTCTGTGGGACGCAAGAAAAGGCCCGAGCGTCGCGCGGCTCCTGCCTTTCATTTTAATTGGCGACCGTGCAAGGCGCTTTTCTCTCGCAGCAGCTCTGGGGCTCGACCTACGCCATCTGGCCGCTGCTGGCGATCCTGCTCGCCGGAGTTTTGGCGGAATTGTTCAGGCTCGGGAGGAGAAAATTCCCCGCGGGAGATCGAACTGCTGGCCGGTGTATCGGCGCTATCCATGCTCGTTTCCGGCGGATTTTACGTCGCGAGCCACGAGCGGTTGAACTATGCCGACGTCTCCACTGGCGAGATGGCCCGATCGACCCTGCCCGCGCTCGCGGGCCTTTCGATGCGCGGGCCCTGGATTCCGCAATTCGAGGAACTCGTTCGTTTCACGGACCGCGAAATTCCGAAGGATCAGGGACTGCTCATGATTCCCGGAGAAGATCTCTTCTATTACGCGACGGGCAGGCGGCCGCGCTTTCCGGTGCTGATGTTCGATCACACGGTCAATCCGTACAGTCCGGAAGAAATTGTCGAAATCAGCCGCCGCCGGAATATCTGCTGGCTGATCCTCAAAAAAACTCTCCAGCTAAACGCCGATCCCGTGGAGGACAAAAGCAGGCTACTCGATTTATTGCGTGCTGATTTTGCGCCTGTTCAGAACCTCGCCAACTATGAAATTTACCGGAGGAATGCGATTGGCGGTTGCCCGAACATGGGAACATCGCGGACAGGAATAAATTGAGGGTCCGGCGGCACCGCGGGCGCCACCAAACGCGCGCCGCCAAGTCTCGCATCGGAATCTTTTAGGAATGGAAATGAAGAGAATTCACGTGGCTGAAAAAATTGAAGTCCGCGCATGTTTCACGCGCCCTCTCGCGGATGGCCCACCGCGTAGGTGATCGGAACTTCCCAGCCGGCTCGCAAATGCTCGCCTACTTCCCACTGGTATTTACTTCCCTTCAGTTGTCCGATGATTTCGCGCAGTTCCTGCGGCCGGTATGTCCGAAGGCAGGAAACAATTCCATCGAACAGCACGACGAACGGAACTACTGGAACCGCATAGGTCCAAAATATCCGCGACCATCGGAACGGGCGCATCCACAGGGTGGAGGCGAACACCAGAAGGGCCCACGGAAACATCATTACGATCGCCGAAGGAGACCGTCTCGTGATTTCAAATATCCCGATGCTTTGCCCGGCATCAACTGCATCTTGAAGCACAACGCGTGCCTCGTCAGGCGGAAAATGATGGTAGGAAGAGAATATCGTTCGCAACCCTGTCAATTCTCGAGGTACTTTCTTGGCGTCAATCGATTCCGTGCGGAATGTGATCCGATTCCCGGATTCCGCTCTTATATTTTGGAATGCCTTTAGATTCGGGAATTTATCCGAGAGACAGACTTGATCGGCGCGGGCGTCTGTTTTGAGATTTCGAGAGAGGTGCAGCCACGGCCCTCCGCCGCCGGAACACAAATCGAGAATTGACCGGCTACTTATGGAATCCAGCATACTTAGAAGCACTGGCCCGATGGGCGCGTAGGCCTTTAGAAAAACCAACCCGTATTGGAGCGCGTCCGTAACATAGTCACGAAGAAATGGCGGGAACCACGATTGTTCATGGATTTCGATGAACTGTATTCGCCGCATGGCGAATCATACAGTAGGACAGGCTTCAAGCCTGTCGCTTTTGAAGAAGGCAGTACAATCGAAAACCAAGACTGGCTGAAGCCCGACCTACTTTTTGTATTCGCTTTGTCTTCGCCTATGAGTAGTGGTATGCTTCCGCCTGCCCCCCCGTACCTCAAATTTCTAGGAGATCAACATGTCAATCGCTCAAATGATTTTACCGGAATTCGATATGGAAATGGCCAACACGCGAAAAATGCTGGCGTGTGTCCCGGACGGAAAGTTCGACTATAAGCCGCACGAGAAGTCCATGACGCTCGGACGCCTGGCCGCGCACACGGGCGAGATCCCTTCCTACGCGACGGGCACCCTTCGCCTGGAACGGATGGATTTCACGGGCGATGAAAAACCCTTCGCCCCCTTGACGCGCAAAGACCTGCTCGAGGCCTTTGACAAGAATGTAGTCGAAGCCCGGGAATTACTCTCCAAGGCGACAGATGAAGAACTCGCGAAAATCTGGACGCTGACGTACAAGGGACAACAAATCTTCGCCATGCCGCGCGCCGCCGTCCTGCGCAGCATGGTTTTGAGCCACCTGATCCACCACCGCGCGCAACTCGGTGTCTACCTGCGCATGAACAACGTCGAGATTCCCGGCATGTACGGCCCCTCGGCGGACGAAATGAAAATGTTCAACTCGCAAAGCGCGTAGCTTTTGTAGCGCACGCTTCAGCTTGTGCGTTCTTGAATTTGACTTTGTAGGACGGGCTTCAGCCTGTCTGGTTTACCGGCGCAATGCAGTAAGTCAAAACCAGACAGGCTGAAGCCCGTCCTACAGCGCTCCGAAAACGAAAACGAACCCCTTGCCAGCGACAAGACACGGGTGTATACGTCCATTCAAGGTTACGGACTCTCTCTACGGGAGGCCCGGCCCTACGGCGGCAAAATTCCCAAGAATTTCCGCCGCCCATTTCCCTGAAAAATTTCACTCGAAAAGGAGATTCCCATGCCACTTTTCCTGAGCCAGGTCGGCTACAACGAAGAAGGCTGGCAAGCGCTCGTTTCCAATCCCCAAAACCGGCTGGACGTAATCCGTCCGGTGGTTGAAAAACTCGGTGGACGTCTCATCAACGCATATTTCGCATTTGGCGATTATGATTTCGTCCTCATATCGGAATTCCCGGATAACGTAAGCATTGCGGCGCTGGCCATCGCCGCTGCCGCAGGCGGCGCGGTCAGATCGATAAAGACCACGCCTCTCATGGAAGCAGCCGAAGGCCTCGAGGCGCTCCGCAAAGCCGCGACATCCGGCTATCGCGCCCCGACCAGCGGGCGAACCGCATCGGCGTAGGTTCTCAAGTAGCACAGGCACTCTTGCCTGTGAGGTTTGACTTTGTAGGACGGGCTTCAGCCTGTCTGGTTTACCGGTGCAACGCAGAAGCTCAAAACCAGACAGGCTGAAGCCCGTCCCACAGGTAGCATCGGCAAGAGCCCCTTGTGCTACCAAACACCCCCAACTTGCCCTCAAATCGTCGATTCGGTATAGTCGCATGAGCCACTTAACCTTACAGACTGCGTCTAAGGAGTCTCCGACCCGCCATGCCCGACGAATCGATCCCGTTTGCCACCGTTGAGGAAGCCCTCGAGGAAATCCGCCAGGGGCGGCAAATCGTGCTGGTGGACGACGAAGACCGCGAGAACGAGGGCGACCTCACCATGGCGGCGGAAAAGATCACACCAGAGGTCGTCAACTTCATGGCCAAAAACGGCCGCGGCCTGATCTGCCTGGCGCTCACCGAAGAGCGCTGCGATGACCTGGCCCTGCCGCTGATGACCCCGGTGAACACTTCGAATTACGGCACGGCGTTCACCGAATCCATCGACGCCCGGCGCGGCACAACAACGGGTATCAGCACCGCCGATCGCGCCATCACCATCCTCACGGCCATCGACCCGGCAACTCGCCCGACCGACCTCGCGCGGCCGGGACACATTTTTCCGCTGCGCGCACGAAATGGCGGCGTGCTGGTGCGCGCCGGGCAAACCGAAGCGTCCGTGGACCTTGCGCGCATCGCCGGGCTCACCCCTGCGGGCGTGATCTGCGAAATCATGAATGACGACGGCACAATGGCGCGCCTGCCGCAGCTCGCCGAGTTTTGCCGCGCGCACGGGCTCAAGCTGCTGACCGTTGCGGAACTGATCCGCTACCGCATGCGCAATGAACGCTATGTCCGGCGCGTCGCCGAGACGGCCCTGCCGACGCGTTACGGCGATTTCCGCATGATCGTATACGCCTCGGACGTGGATCGCGAGCAGCACATCGCCCTCGTTCGCGGAAGCCTGTCCGGCGGGCCGCCGCTCGTGCGCGTGCACTCGCACTGCCTCACCGGCGATGTGTTCGCGTCCACCGAATGCGATTGCCACGAAATCATCGAGCGCTCGCTGGAAGCGATTGTCGAGGAGAATCGCGGCGTGTTCGTTTACCTGCACCATACGGGACGAGGCTTCGGTATTGACGCCGCGGCGCCCGCTCCGGGCGCGCTGCCTCGCATCGTGTACCACTCGCGTGAACAGCTTGACGTGGATGTCGCGCGGCAGCGCCTCCTGCAGCATGAGAGCGGAATTGGCGCGCAAATTTTGATCGATCTCGGGCTCAAGAGCCTGCGCGTGCTCACGAATCACCCGCGCAAGGTCGTCGCGCTCGAAGGATACGGCCTCACCATCGCCGAACAAGTCCCCCTCAATACCGCCTCGCAGAAAAAACGCACACATCAAACGCTGTAGGAGCACGAGTAGCACAGACTTCAGCCTGTGGGGTTCCGTAAATAATTCCAGGCCTCTTGCGTCAGCCGAGCTCCAATGGAATTCCACAGACTGAACAGGCTGCGGAAAAAGGACTTTATTTTGTCATTCCGAGCGGAGCGAGGAATGACAAAGGGGTGGAGGGACTTTTTCCGCAGCCTGTGAAGTCTGTGCTGCCAAAAGCACTGGCCGGCTATTTCTTTGCAGGAGGGCTGCTTTTTTGCGCGGGAGCCGTTGGCGGGGGCGGCGCGGAGACGGTGACGTAAGGCCGCATCGCGTCGAGTTTTTTCTGGCTGATGCCGCGGACGGCGAGCAAATCCTCGACGCGATGGAAACGGCCGCTCTTCCCCCGCAGGTCAATGATTCTCTGCGCCGTGACTGGCCCCACGCCGGGCAGTTCCCGAAGTTCCTTTATGTTCGCAAGATTCAGATCGACGGGTTTTGCGGGCGGACGCTTCTCGGCGCGCGCCGCGGAACCAAGCGCAAGCAGCACGAGGGACGAAATCACCACTACGACTTTCAAACGCATGAATTGCATGTTGGAAAGCCCACCAGTGGCGCATGCTTTAGCTTGTGTATTCTTAGGAGGCTCCATGCCAACGGAAAAATCCACAAGCTAAAGCATGCGCCACTTAAACCTAAATCCGTTTCCCTTGCGCGTCAAACATCTCGGGCTGGCCGAAAAGCGCGGCCTGCGATTCAATCTGCGCGCGGTCGCCGACGATCACAATTTGCGCGTGGGCCGAATCGAAATATTTTTGCGCCGCGTCGAGCACGTCCGCGGAAGTGAGTTTCAAAACGCGCTCGCGGTAGGTTTCCAGATAATCGTCCGGCAATTTTTCAAGGGTGGATGTGGCGAGCTGCCCGGCCAGACCGTCCTGCGTTGCAAGGCCCAGCGAAAATATCCCGGTCAGGTAATTGCGCGCGTCGTCCAGTTCCTCTTCGCCGACGGGAGTGGAACGCATGCGGTCGATCTCGTAGAAAATTTCGGTCAGCGTCGCGGCAACAACATCGTTGCGCACCGCCGCTCCGATGCTGAAATAACCGTGCTGCCTCAGGGGATGCGCCCCGCTGCGCGGGCTGTAGGTGTAGCCTTTCTGCTCGCGGATGTTCATCACCAGGCGAGAATTGAACGCGCCGCCGTAAATCGAATTCGCCAGCGTGAGCCGCAGCCAGTCGGGATGCTTGCGCGTGATGGCGCGATTGCCAACAACGATCTGCGTCTGCACGGATCCCGGCAGATGCACGAGGTACACACGGCGCGCCGGCAATTCCGGCAGCGCCGGGTCGGGCGCCTCCTCGACAGGACCGGATGCCCACGACCCGAATGCCTTTTCAATTTGCGCGAGCATTTTGTCCGGCGTGAAATCGCCTACCATCACCAAGAGCGCGTTTCCCGGGCGATAGAACTGCCCGTAATACTCCTTGAGCTGCTCGACGCGGTAGCCCGCCACCTGCTCTTCGGTCGGCGAAATCGTGCCGTAAGGATGCGCGCCAAACAGAACGCGCCGCAGGCGTTCGCTGGCTAGAAAGCCGGGCGTGGTGCGCTCGATGCGCAAGCCCTCGACGAGCTGCCGCCTTTCGCGTTCGAATTCGTCCTCGGGGAAGGAAGCCTGCTGCGCCAGTTCCGAAACGAGGCCCAGCAGATCGTTCGAATAATCCACGAGCCCCGCGAAGGAAATCACGCTGGTGTCCGCTCCAGCGCCCGAAGAAAGATCCGAGCCCATCCGCCTCAAGTCTTCTTCGATTTCGCGGCTGGTGCGCCTCGTAGTCCCTGTGCGGGCCACTGTGGCGGTCATGTCAGCTAGGCCGGGCGCTTTCGCCGCGGTCACGGCGTTTCCGCTTCGAAAGAAAAGCTCGCCGGTAAATTTCGGGATGGTGTGGGATTCGACGAGAACCACTTCCAGACCGTTCGAAAGAGTTCTGTGCACGCGCGGCGGCCAGATGACCGGCCGGGCGGGCGTGAGCGGTGGAACTGCGGCATTTGATTCCGAACGAGGCGCGGAAGCCATCAGGCGGCCCCTTTCTTCGCGGGCTCGCGAATGACGATCGAGCGGTTGTGTCGCGTCAAGAGTTTCTGCGCGACGCCCTGCACTCTCTCCGGCGTAACTTCCATGAATCCGCCGAGGATCGTGTTCACCAGGGTTGGATCGTTGTCAAAGAGAGAGAAACATGCCATGAGGTGCATCAGCCCGTATCGCGGGATGTAGGCGCCGTGCCCGCCCTCGAGCATGGAAAAATAATTCGACCGGAATTTCACCTTGATTGGTTCCAGTTCCTCGGAAGTAATACCCTTCCCTTTCATTTCATCGAGGATCTGGTCGTACGCGGCGAGAGTCTGGTCCACGGAATATTCGGGCTTGTGCAGAATGCGCGTCACCATCAGCGTGGGGCCGTTGTAGTCGAACAAATCGCCGACGGGATAGTGGATTCCGCCCTCGGCGTCGACCGCGATTTGTTGCTCGAGCACCAGTTTTCGGTAGACTCGGCCCGCGCGCCCGCCATGCAGCGCCTGATCGAGCATGGCCGCGGCGTGCCACTCGGGCGTGAGGCGGCGCGGAGACTGGTAGCCGATGGCGATGCCGGGAAGCGTGCCGAATTTTTCCTCGACCACGCCGCGCCGCTCTTCGATCTGCGGGGGTTCGTCGATATCGGCGGGCTTGGGCTGAGGCCCCGAAGGGATGGGGCCAAAGTGGCGCTCGGCAAGCTGGATGGCTTCATCAACGTCGACGTCGCCGAGGACCAGCAGGACCGCATTGGAGGGCGCGTAATACGTCTTGAAGAATTTCTGCACGTCTTCCAAAGTTGCGGCGTCGAGATCGTCAAAATCTCCGTAAAAATTGTGGGCGTTCGACCAGTTGCGATAGGCGATCGGGGGAAGGTCGAGCCAGGGAAATCCGCCGTACGGCTGGTTGAGCACGTTGACGCGCACTTCTTCTTTCACGACGTCGCGCTGGTTTTTCAAATTCTCGTCGTCCACCTTGAGCGCGCGCATGCGGTCGGCCTCGAGCCACAGGACGCGTTCGAGCGCATTGGAGGGCACCGACTCGTAGTAATTCGTCACGTCATAATGCGTCGAGCCGTTCAGCACGCCCCCGGAAGAATTGATCAGCTTGATATGGACCATTTTTCCCGCGTTGGCAGAACCCTGAAACATCATGTGCTCGAACAAGTGGGCGAAACCGCTGCGCCCGCGCGGCTCGATGCGAAACCCGATGTTGTAATAAACCCCCACCGTGGCCACCGGCGCCGTGCGGTCCGGAGAAACGACCACGCGCAGGCCGTTTGGCAGCGTCGTGCTCTCAATTGGAATGTTCAGTTGTGTCAAGAAGCCCCCCGTGGATGAAAATCAACCGCCGCTAAACCCGTTTTGGAGCGCCCGCCTTCAGGCGGGCATTTTGTAGCGGCCATTGCCCGCCTGAAGGCGGGCGCTACATTTACTATTTCATTTCTTTTTCGTTGGCGCGCCAAAGATCCGGTCGAGGTGCTTCCTCATGGCCCCGGGCTGGGCGGCGAGCACTTCGGCCGTCAGGCGCGAAAGGGTCACGTACGCCTCCAGATATTCCGGCTCGAATGCCCCCAGCGCCTTTACATGCCGCTCGATCGTCGAAAAATCTCCCCTCGACAAGGGGCCGGTCCAGGCCGCGCGAGGACCGACGCGCTCGAAATTATCCAGCGTCTGCCGTACGAGCGGCAACAGCGCGCGCATCGCCTGCCTGCGCTTGAATCCCTGCGTCATAAGCAGCCGCGTCGCCGTCTCCATGAGCGCCAGAACATAAACGCACGCAAAGGACCCAGCGGCATGATACGCCGCCTTGTTTGCTCCCGACAAGCGCACGGCCACGCCGCCCATCTGGTGGATCATTTTTCGCGCGACTTGCAAGGCGGCGAGTGATCCGTCGATGCCGAAAATGCAGTTGGTAAGGTCAGGCGGGTTCTGGTTGGAAAAGGTTTGCATCGGGTGCATCGAACCCGTCGCCGCGCCCAGCACAGCGAGGGGCCGGAGCACGCTGGAATCGAGGGACCCGCTTGTGTGCAGCGCAACTTTCCCGTTCCACTCATGCCCGCCAAGCTGAGCAAGACTTTTGGCCACACCTTCGATCGCGCTATCCGGGGTGGTAATCAGAATGACTCTTGAGTTCAGGATCTGGTGAGTCAATCCGCCCAGGGCTTGTCCCGCGCCGATTGCCCGCACGGCCGCCCGGGCCGTGGAAATGGATCGTCCGGTGACGCCGCCCACGCGCCAACCGAGTTCGTGCAAGCGGCGCCCCAGGGCGCGTCCCACGCGTCCCGCACCGACGATCGATACAGTCTCCGACATTCGCTGTGTTAGCATTCTATATGCAGCTATTGCCCGGCTGCGGATAAATTAACTTTGCATACTTTCTGGATTGTACTCTTTAGTTTAATCGCTTCCCTATGGATTGTTCAGGGCGCCCGGGCGGGCATCGGCATGGCCCGCCTGCCGTGGCTTTCCGATGTTCCCCCTATCGCTTCCGGGAACGCGCCGCCCGTCTCGATTATCTTTGCCGCGCGCGATGAAGCGGAAAAACTGCCCGCAGCCATCGAAACGCTGCTGGCCCAGGACTACCCGCGGTTCGAGGTGATTGCCGTCAATGACCGCTCCACGGATGAAACTCCCGCCATCCTACACAAACTCGAGCGCTCGAATTGTAAACTGCTTGTCACCGATATTGCCACATTGCCTGCGGGCTGGCTGGGGAAGCCGCATGCGCTCGTGGCGGGATTTGAGAAATCGCATGGAGATTGGCTGGTGTTCACCGATGCGGACGTCCATTTCGCGCCGGATGTTTTAAGGCGAGCCATCGCGCTGGCCACCGAGAGACAGTGGGATCATTTGACGCTGCTTACTTCCGTTGAAATGCGCGGCTTCTGGGAAAAGACGGCGATTTCATTTTTTGGCCTCGGATTTATTTTCGGCAATGAGCCCTGGCTGGCCGCGAATCCCCGCTCGGCGCGATACGTGGGGGTGGGAGCTTTCCAACTGGTGCGGCGCGCGGCCTACGAAAAAAGCGGCGGGCACGCCCGCCTGCGCATGGACGTGATCGAAGACATGAAACTCGGCAAGCTGATGAAGATGGCGGGCTTGCGGTCCGGCGTGGCCGTCGCGCAGGACATGGTCCACGTGCGCTGGCACAGCGGCGTGCACAATGTGATTCGCGGCGTCACAAAAAACATGTTTGCCGCCGTGCACTACAATCCGTTCTTTGCCGTTGGCGCGATATTGCTCTCCGTGATCATGAGCGTGCTGCCGTTTTTTGGCGTCCTATTCGCGTCGGGCTGGGCCCGCGTGTTTGCCGGGATTGCCGCGGGCGTCGCCGTCCTGATTCATGGGGCAATGATCTGGTCGACGGACGCTTCTCCGCTCTACGGGCTAACGCATCCGCTCGGCGCGCTGCTGTTCTGCTGGATGATCGGCCGCTCGGCTATCGCGACCTTGTGGCGCGGCGGCGTCGTCTGGCGCGACACATTTTATCCATTGAAAGAACTCCGCAAAGGGATGGTCTGAAAGTGGCGCATGCTTTAGCTTGTGAGGTTTTAGTCCTTGCAATGACTAGACCCCACAGGCTGAAGCCCGCGTTACTTAAAACCTTCATGTAAATTTCAGGTTCGTTTGCTACTTTCAATTCATTGAATCTTTGCATTTCCGGCAACTTTATAAGTCAGAAAGGAGAACTCCAATGACGACTGTGGCTCCTTCGCGACGGCGCGTTTGGCTGGTTCTCATTGTGGTGGTTGTAATCGCCGGGGGCTTGAGTATCCCGGCGGTAAGAAACGTGGCGTTGAAGTCTCTGCAATCCCTGCGCATGCAAAAAGTGCAGGCGGTCAACGCGGATTTTTCGCCTTACGTGGACTCGAATGCGAATCCCACGCTGCACCAGATGGTTACACAGATGATTTCCGATAAAGTCCGGGTTGAGGTGAACGAAGAGGATCATCCGGTAACCGATGTGGCGGGCGCGCGACAGCTCGCGGGATTTGACGTGCAATTGCTCAGCGCGCGAAAAGATCCGCCCACTCTCGTCGTCGGCGGATCCCATAAAGTTGATGTGGTCGTGGACCGCGCGCGCTTACAAGCCATCGCCACTGAGGCGGGCCATTCCGACCTCGTACTGCCGCAATCGCTCGACGGCGCGACCGTCGGCGTGCAAGTGCCGCGCTCGGTTCAATTGCAATACGGAACTTGTCCCAGCGCCGCCAACGCCGGCCAGGTTGTCGCCGACAACATCACCGGCCCTTCGCCGACCACCACGCAATTTAGCGATTGTGTTCGCTTGCGTGAGGGGCCAACTCCCGTTGTCAATATGCCTTCGAGCCTGGACGTCGGCGGGCTGGCGCAAATCGGCCTGGAAACGGCGGGTATGACTCCCGCGCAGGCGAGCGATTTTCTGCGCACGGTCGACTGGAAGGCTGTCTTGACATTGTCGGTTCCTCGCTCCTTGCGCGCGTACCAGACGGTGAAGGTCGACGGCACGAACGGCACTCTGCTGAGCATGGCCGGGAGGCGCGGACCGGGTTACGCGCTGATCTGGACAAAAAATGGACTCGTCTATTCGCTCACTGGATTTGGAGACTCCAGCCAGGCAGTAACACTGGCCGACTCGCTGAAGTGAGCCAGCTATTGTAGCGCCCGCCTTCAGGCGGGCACAGGTTAGCAAGCATGTGCCCGCCTGAAGGCGGGCGCTACACGGCGTGGCCAAGGGTTTTTACGCAATCCGAAATGAGAGGAGCTGACTCTGCCCCAGCAGGATAGCTACGCGGTCCAAACTCAAAATTTGCGCAAGGTTTTCGGGGGCAAAGTCGCGGTGCGCGATTTGACCTTGACCGTGCGGCGCGGCGAGATCTTCGGCTTCCTCGGCCCGAACGGTGCGGGCAAGAGCACTTCGATCAAGATGCTGCTAGGCCTCGCTAAGCCGACCGGCGGCGAGGCGTTCGTGCTGGGCGTGCCATCCGGCGACGTCGAAATCCGGCGCAAAATCGGTTTCCTTCCGGAAAATTTCCGTTTTTACGAATGGCTCACGCCTGCCGAACTCTTGCACCTGCACGGGCGTCTCTGCGGCGTTTCCGCGGACAAGCTTTCCCAGCGCGTCCCGGCGCTAATCGATTTGGTGGGGCTGACTCCTCACATTGACAAACGTTTGCAGAATTTTTCAAAAGGGATGCTGCAGCGCATCGGGCTCGCGCAGGCTCTCATCCATGAGCCCGAGATTATTTTTCTCGACGAGCCGACCTCAGGGCTCGATCCCCTGGGGCGGCGCATGGTGCGCGATATCATCCGCGCGCAACGCGAACGCGGGGCCACCGTATTCCTGAATTCGCACCTGCTCAGTGAAATAGAAATTACCTGCGACCAGGTCGTGTTTATCCGCGAGGGCGAAGTGGTCACCAGCCGCGACATGCGCGCCCAGCAGGAAGAAGGGGTGCGCGTCGAGGCGCGCGCCCGCAAGATTTCCATTGAATGCGTGGATGGGCTGGCTCGCTGGTGCGATTCCGTGCATCTTGACGAGGAGCGGCTTTCCCTGACCACGCCATCCCGCGAGCGACTGCCCGATATTCTGCGCTTTCTGGTCGCGTCGGGAGCGGAGGTTTATCAGTTCACGCCGCAGCGGCTGTCTCTAGAGGAGCTGTTTATCAGCGTGATGGGCGAGGATCGGGGATTTTAATGGGCGTATGGATCATGGCGGGAATCACGTTTCGCGAAGCGGCGCGCAAGAAAATTTTGTGGACGGCGCTGCTCGCCGGCGCCGCGTTTCTCCTGGTCTTCGGCATCGGCTTGCGATTTCAGGTCGGCGATTTTCGCAATTCCGCCGTGCCGCCGTTTTTGCGCTACCAGGTGATCAGCGCGATGCTCATGATCGGCCTCTATACGGTCGATCTGCTCGCCGTGGTGATGACCACGCTCACGTCCGTCGATACGATTTCGGGCGAAATCACTTCCGGAACGATTCACGCCATCGCGACCAAACCCCTGGCCCGCTGGCAAATTTTAATCGGCAAATGGCTGGGCTTCGTGGCCATGGCCGGCGTCTACGTGGCGTTGATGTTCTGGGGGACGATCGCGGAGGGATACTGGATCGGCGGAGTGATGGCCCAACATCCAGTGCGCGGTTCGCTGCTGGTTTTTCTGGAATGCATCGTCGCGTTGTCGGTCACGTTCATGTTCGGCACCTGGTTTTCAACGCTGACGAGCGGCGTTATCACTCTGGGCCTGCTGGGAGTCGCGTTTCTCGGCGGCTGGCTCGAACAGATGAGCGGATTCACGGAAGGCTCACGCCTCGCGATGGTCGGAATTGTTTCAAGCCTCGTCATGCCAAGCGAAGCCATCTGGCGGCGCGCCGCTTTCGAGATGGAATCGCCGCTGGCGGGATCGCTGCAATTCTCCCCTTTCGCGGATGTTTCGATTCCCAGCGGCGCGATGATCGTGTACGCGACCGTGTACCTGCTTATTGCTCTCGCCATCGCCGTCTACCATTTTGGCGAGCGCGATCTCTGAGGGGTTTGTCAGCACAGACTTCACTCTGTGGATCATGGGCCTTGCAATGACCAAACCCCACGAGGTGAACGGGCTGCGCAATAACTCAGAACTCTGTCATTCTGAGCGAAGCGAAGAATCTCTCTTCGATTTAAGTATAAGAAAAGAGACAAAGAGAGATTCTTCGCTTCGCTCAGAAATGAGAACAAGGCCTTTTTTTCCGCAGACTCTGAAGCCTGTGCCACCAAACCCGCCGTGCCTATAGTAGAATCTTGCTTCCAACACAGGACTATCTCGCGAATGGAGTCCAGCCATCGCTGAACGTCGATTGTCTTTGCAACCCGGCACGCGCCTCGGCGCTTACGAAATCCTGTCCGCCATCGGAGCCGGGGGTATGGGCGAAGTCTATCGAGCGCGGGACACGCGGCTCGAACGCACCGTCGCGATCAAAGTGCTGCCGGCGGAATTGTCGAGCGATCCCGGGCTGCGCGAGCGCTTCGACCGCGAAGCGCGCGCAATTTCATCGCTGAATCACCCGCACATCTGCATCCTCCACGACATCGGGAACCAGGACGGCACGAGTTACCTCGTGATGGAATTTCTCGAAGGCGAAACGCTCGCCAGCCGCCTGGGCAAAGGCCCGCTGCCAGTCGACCAGGTTCTCCGCTACGGCATCGAGGTCGCCGACGCGCTGGACGCAGCGCACTCGGCGGGCATCGTCCATCGTGATCTGAAACCGGCCAACATTTTCATCACGAAGCGCGGGCAGACCAAGGTGCTTGACTTTGGCCTGGCGAAACTTGCGCAGGACAATCGCGAGGCCGCCCTCGAGCTGGACGAAAATGCTCCAACGCTGAAAGAAGTGCACCTCACCAGCCCGGGCACGGCCATCGGAACCGTGGCCTACATGTCTCCCGAGCAAGCTCGCGGCGAGAATCTGGACGCGCAGAGCGACCTCTTTTCCTTCGGCGTTGTGCTCTACGAAATGGCCACCGGTCGCCAGGCATTTACGGGGCGGACGACAGCGGTGATCTTCAATGAAATTTTGAACAAGACGCCTACCCCGCCCGCGCGGCTCAATCCGGATGTGCCGCTCAAGCTCGACGAGATCATCGACCGCTGCCTCGAGAAAGATCGCGAGCTGCGCTACCACAGCGCGGCGGACGTGCGCGCGAACCTCAAGCGCGTGCAGCGCGACTTCGACACGGAACGCGCGCGCACATCGAGTCGCGCGCCCGTAGAGGAAGAAGCCCTGCCTCACGAGACTCCTTCGCGGGCTGGCGCGCCATCAGCGCCATTGCCAGGCGGGCCTACTAGCTCAGTCGCGCCGCAGACGAGTTCCGACGCCGCGCTGGCCATCGGCATCGTGCAGCGGCACAAGACCGGCATCGTTGCCGCGGCGGTTGTCCTTGTGGTGCTCGTGGCAGGCGTGATCGGCGGGCGCATGTGGCTGGCGCGGTCAAATGGCGGCCCAATTGACTCGATTGCGGTGCTGCCTTTTGTGAACGGCAGCGGTAGTCCCGATGCGGATTATCTGAGCGACGGCCTCACTGACACGATCACCAACAGCCTGTCGCAGGTTCACTCGCTGCGCGTGGTGCCGCGCACGCTTGCGGCGCGCTACAAGAATCAGACCGTCGATCCGCGCCAGGCCGCGAGCGATTTGAACGTACGCGCCATCGTGACAGGAAGCGTGATGCAGCACGGCGACCGCGTTATCGTTCAGGCGGAGATGATCGACGCCACGAGCGTCGCGCAGCTCTGGGGCGACCACTTCGATCGCGGCGTCGCTGACATGATGAATGTGCAATCAGACATTTCCAAAGCGATCGCGGAAAACTTGCGGATGCAACTCACAAGCGACGATCACAAAGTGATGGTTGCAGGAACGACTCAGAACGCGGAAGCGTACCAGCTGTATCTCAAGGGTAAGTACGAATATGGAAAACGGAGTCGAGACAGCTACAGCAGTGCCAGCACTTTTTTCCAGCAAGCAATTGCGAAGGACCCGTCCTACGCGCTGGCCTTTGCCAGCTTGGCTCAGACTTACGGCTGGCAGGGTTTTTGGGGTTATTTGCCGGCGAGCGAGACCTATCCCAAAGCCATTGACGCGGCTAAAAAAGCGATCGCGCTCGACGAACGCTCGGCGGACGCCCATACGGCACTCGCGGCTTCCACTCTCTTTTACGAGTGGAACTGGACGCAAAGCGAGCAGGAACTACACCGGGCGCTTGCCCTTGACCCGAACAACGGCGAAGCTCACAGGGCGTATGGAGTATTTCTAGCGACCCTCGGGCGATACGACGAGGGGATCGCCGAAATGAGGCGAGCGGAAGCGGTCGATCCACTTTCGCCTATTAACCCGGCTGTACTCGGTGAAACCCTGCGTGAGGCGGGCCGCTATGGACGAGGCGATCTCTGCACTCAAGAGGGCGCTAGAATTGGACCCTAACCTCGTGAATGTGCATATGTATCTTGCGTGGTTGTACGACGTGACGGGCAAGGGGGATCTGGCAATAGCCGAAAGCCGGCGGGCCATTGAATTGGGTCTTTCATTCGGCCAGTCATTACTTGCCCAAAGCTACGCCGCAGCCGGGAAGAAGGCGGAAGCCGCGGCACCCCTTAAGGAGTCGATCCAACAATCCAAACAGTCACACTCTGGGGCGTTGTTCATTGCGCTCGCCTTTGACGCGCTTGGCGACAAGGAGCAAACATTCACTTGGTTGGAGGAGTCCTATAAAGAACACGAATCAGTATTGGTACTTATCAATGGAATGCCCTGGCGTAACACCGCCTGGCGCACCGACCCGCGTTTCCAGGATCTCGTCCGCCGCATCGGGATTCCCACGCAGTAGCACCAGTGGCGCATGCTTCAGCTTGCGGAGTTTTGTCCTTGCGAGGACTAAAACCTCACATGCTGAAGCATGCGCTACCACAACCTTCTGACGCCGTAGGCGTCAAAGACAGCTTCGTTGCTGATGATCGGCATGTTCTCCGCCTGAGACTGAGCAATCAACATGCGGTCAAACGGGTCCTTGTGCAGCCCGCGAAGTAGACCAGCGCGAATGCCATGTTCAGCGGAAACAGGGAGCAGATGAAATCCCTCCTGTTGCATTCGACCCGAAAAGTCGGATACTAACTCCGCAGCCGTGGGCAACTTTCCCAACCGAAACTTGACCGCAAGCTCCCAGGCCGACGCAGCACTCACCAGCAGCGATTGTCGGTCTCCTGAATGAACTTTCGAGCGGATTGGGTCAGTGCGGGATTGTCGGCAAACCACCAGAGTAATGCGTGGGTGTCGAAGAGCGCGCGCATGCAGGCTACTCCCAGCCCGCCAGTTCGTCGTCGGGAAGAGGCTCAAAAAATTCGGGCCCGACCACCAACTTACCTTTCATTGACCCGGGCTGGCGTTTCCCTTTTACCGCCCCGACCGGGACAAGCCGCGCGACAGGCTTTGAGCCTCGGGCGATGATGATCTCTTCGCCTTGGGAGGCGCGCTCGATCAGTTTAGAGAGGTTAGTCTTAGCCTGGTGAATGGTGACGGTGGGCATATCGACTTCTTAGCTAAGTCATCTTAGCTTAGCTAAGTCTGAATTGCACGTCAAAATTGCAGGCGCGCTCGCTGTGAAGGGTTTAAGTAGGACAGGCTTCCAGCCTGTCTGGTTTTGACCTCTGCCAACGCTGCAAAAATCAAAAGCGACAGGCTGGAAGCCTGTCCTACTTGACCCTATTACGCGGCTGTCGGATCTACGGGAGCGGGTTCGGCGGCGGCGGAGAAGAAACCAGAGAGATCGCGCTGTTTCAGGGTGCGGATGCGGTCGCGCAGGGCGGCGGCGCGCTCGAACTCGAATTTTTTGGCGGCTTCGCGCATCTGGACTTCTAGTTGCGCCAAAACTTCTCCCAGCTTGGTTTCGCTGGTGATGTCGGCGTCGGCGAAATCCTCGGCGGGGACGGTGACGTAGTCGGCTTCGACGATCGCGGCCAGCTTCATGTCCACGGATCTGATGATGGACATCGGCGTGATGCCGTTCGCGTCGTTGTAGGCCTCTTGCTTGGCACGGCGGCGATTGGTTTCCTCGATCGCCTGAGCCATCGAGCCGGTCATGCGATCGGCGTAGAGGATGGCGCGGCCTTCGACGTGTCGGGCGCAGCGGCCGATTGTCTGGATGAGCGCGGTCGCGCTGCGCAGGTAGCCTTCCTTGTCGGCGTCGAGGATCGCGACGAAAGAAACTTCCGGCAGGTCGAGGCCTTCGCGCAACAAGTTGATGCCGATCAAAACATCGAATTCGCCGCGGCGCAGGTCGCGCAGGATGCGCACGCGCTCGAGCGTATCGATTTCCGAGTGCATGTAGCGACAGCGCACGCCGGTCTCGGTAAAATATTCAGCGAGATCTTCGGACATGCGTTTCGTGAGCGTGGTGACCAGAACGCGCTCGTTGCGTTCCGCGCGCTTGCGAATTTCTTCGAGCAAATCATCGACCTGCCCTTTTACAGGGCGTACTTCGATTTGCGGGTCCACAAGGCCCGTGGGGCGAATCACCTGCTCGACCACCACGCCCGCCGAGCGGGTCAGCTCGTACGGCCCGGGCGTCGCCGAAACGTAGAGTACCTGCCCGGTGCGGTGCTCGAATTCCTCGAAATTCAGCGGGCGGTTGTCGAGCGCTGAGGGCATGCGGAAACCGTAATTCACAAGGGTCTGCTTGCGTGAGCGGTCGCCGTGATACATGGCGTGGAGCTGTGGAATCGTCTGGTGAGATTCGTCGATGAACAGCAGATAATCCTGCGGAAAATAATCGAGCAGCGTGGGCGGGGCTTCGCCGGGCAGGCGGCCGGACATGTGCCGCGAATAATTTTCGATGCCGTGGCAATAGCCGATGGTGCGCATCATCTCGATGTCAAACATGGTTCGCTGCCACACGCGCTGCGCTTCCGCGTATTTTCCCTGCTTCTTCAATTCCGGCGCCCACCAGTCGAGCTCTTCGAGGATCGTCTTGATCGCGCGTTCCCTTTGCGCCGCGGGCATGACGTAGTGCGACTTCGGATAAATCGTCAGCCTCGATAAATCATTCTGGCCCGAGCGTACTTCGCCCGTAAGCGGATCGATCTGGCGAATGGCGTCGACCTGGTCGCCCCATAGCTCGACGGCGTAGCCGTTGTCTTCGTACGGCGGATAAATCTCAAGGCGGTCGCCGCGCACGCGGAACGTGCCCCGCCGCAAATCCTCCGCGCGCTGGTACTGCATCTCCACAAGCTTCCGGAGCATCGCTTCGCGATTGGTGCTCTGCCCCTTTTCGACCATGAGGAGCATGCCGTAATAGGCTTCGGGAGAGCCGATACCGTAGATGCAGGAGACGGAAGCAACCACCACGACGTCCCGCCGCTCAAAGAGCGACCGCGTCGCACTCATGCGCAACTTGTCCAGTTCGTCGTTGATGGTCGATTCTTTTTCAATGTAAGTGTCGGACGCCGGAATGTAGGCTTCCGGCTGGTAGAAATCGTAGTAGCTGACGAAGTATTCGACCGCGTTTTGCGGAAAAAAACCTTTGAATTCGCTGTAGAGCTGCGCGGCCAGCGTTTTGTTATGCGCGAGCACAAGCACAGGACGATTCGCCCGCTCGATCACCTTGGCCGCGGTAAAAGTTTTTCCCGAACCCGTCACGCCAAGCAGGACCTGATGCTTTTCGCCCGCTTCAATGCCGCGCGAAAGCTGCTCGATGGCGTCCGGCTGATCGCCGCGAGGCTCGTAATCGCTCATGAGCTTGAAGTTCATAGTTTGTGGACGGCACGGCGCGCCTACTGGACCGCGCAGAACCATCCATTATAGCGCAGACGGCAGAGGACTGAAGTGAGCACATGATTCGGAGTTGGCGGCCGGATTCCGAGAAGCAATTGACTGCGCTCTGTCCAGGCAGCGACGGAAATAAGCAGCTCCGCGCTTCCCTGAAGAGTCAACAAATTAACGGCCACATTCTGGGGAGACGACTGATCGGACCTCGGGATCTCTTACCACACCGTTTACGGTTCCTTCGCCACTCTCTCTTGTCCGGGAAAAACACGGACCTGCCGCCGCTTCGTCAGGAAAGCAACTCCCCATTCCAGTATGACAAAGAACCGATTTGCGAACCCAATCAGAAAATAAACGTGCACGGCGGCCCAAACGATCCAGGCCAGGAATCCCCCGAACCGAAGGAATCGAAGATCGGCCAGCGCATAGGTTCGCCCGACAACCGCAAGGTCACCTTTGTCCCAATACCAGAAAGGCGTCGGGGCTGGTTTTCCAGCAATGCGCCGGCGGATCAGCCCCGCTACATACTGCCCCTCTTGAATCGCGGGTTGCGCGACACCCGGCATGGTCATTGGCTGCTTCGATTTAATCCCCAGGAGATTGCGGGATTCTGCTACAACGTGCGCCGTGTCTCCAATCGCAAAAATCTCAGGATGGCCCGGCACGGAGAGGTCAGGGTTCACGATAACCTTTCCCGACCGGTCCATTGCAGCGCCTAACCAGCGTCCCGCCGGCGAGGCCAGCACTCCGGCGCCCCACAAGACTGTGCTAGCAGGAACGCGCTTTCCATCGGCGACAATCCCCCCCTCATCGACTGCGGTAACTTTGGTGTTTGTGTACACTTCGACGCCCAGGCTTTCAAGATGCCTTTGCGCTTTAGCCGATAAGGTTTCGGGAAATGTCGGAAGGATGCGTGGCGCCGCTTCGTACAAAAGAATCCGCGCCGAACGTGGATCAATATTTCGGAAGTCATGCGCCAAAGCCATGCGCGACATTTCCGCCAGAGTGCCCGCCATTTCCACGCCCACGGTTCCTGCACCCACAAGTACGAAAGTCAAAAGTTGCTGAATTCCTGGATGATCGCGGTTACCTAGCGCGGCCAATTCCTCGGCCCGTTCAAAGGCCGTCAACACCTTGCCGCGAATCAGGTCTGCATCGTCGAGTGATTCGAGTCCGGGTGCGACGTGCCGCCAATCATCATGTCCGAAGTAGTTGTATTGAATCCCGGTGGCGAGGATGAGGAAATCATAAGGCAGTTGATATTGTCGCAGGTGCACCAACCGGTGAGCCGCGTCGATCGCGGTGACTTCATCTTGCAAAACCTCCACATTGCGTTGCCGGCTCACAATCGACCGTAAAGGGGCGGCAATTTGGTCCGCGGACAGCAGGCCGGTAGCGACCTGATAGAGCATGGGACGAAACAGGTGGTAGTTGCGCTTGTCGATCAACACTACGCTCGCAGGGGCTCGCGCGAGCGCACGCGTCGCGAACAACCCGCCGAATCCGCCGCCGACGATCACGACTCGAGGCGCAGGCACACTCATCCCCGCATCTTGAACAGCCGACTCTTCGGAGATGGCAGCCAAACGGCCTCAGGTTCTTTTCGTCGCACTTGCGGCCGCCGCGGAAGACTTTGCGTTCGGCGGTTGAGATGCGGAACTCTTGAGCCAATCGTCAAATCGCGTTTCGCCATGCCGGGCGTCTTTTCCGGGGAGTAGCGTTCGCTCGCCGAGAATCGCGCCGGAGTACCGCGCGTGCGGGTCAGCGATGACTTCCCGGGAATCCTTGAGGGTGGCTAAGCGCCGCCGGACGAGTTCATCCACGCGAAACTGTTCCGGCCCCGCTATTTCGACGATGCCATTTACCGGCGTACCAACAGCGATCCTGGCAACTCCGCTCGCGACATCGTCGGCGGCCATCGGCTGGAAAAGGACAGGCGGCAAATGCACCTTGTCGCCTTCCATGGAAATGTCGGCAAGGCCCTTGAGGAACTCGAAGAACTGCGTCGCGTGTACGATGGAGTATGGGATTGAATATTCTTTGATCAGTTTCTCCTGAGCTATCTTTGCGCGGAAGTATCCGCTTTCGGACAGCCGGTCGGTTCCCACAACTGACAGCGCAACGTGATGTCCGACCCGTGCTGCCGCTTCATAGGTGAGGAGGTTACGAGTTGATGTTTCGAAGAAATTCAATACTGCTGAGTCCTCCCAGGATGGGGAATTTGAAACGTCAACGACCACTGAAGCACCTTTCAGCACTTCATCCAGTCCCTGGCCCGTGAGGGTGTTGACGCCCGTATTCGGTGAAGCCGGCACGGCCTGATGGCCCTGAGCACTGAGCTTCCCTACGAGTTTTGAACCGATGAGTCCACTTCCGCCAATCACTACAACCTTCATATTTTTCCTTCCTTTCCGAATCGGCCAAACATTCTGATTTGTTCTATAAAAATTATGGGAACAAACCCATCGGGCTGGAACAAGGGCAGTTGGTAGCAAAGAGGCCGCGCGCACAATCGGGTAAACACCGTAAGATTGCTGGAAAGCCGAGGCTTTTCCACAGGTCCAGAATTCGTTGCGTTAAGATCGCGCGCCTGTGATGATTCCATCCTTACTCTGGCTTTAGCAGGATCTTGCCCTTCGCGCGCCCTTGCTGGCTCGCATCCTGTGCCTCACGCACTTGCTCCAGCCGAAATACTTCCCCCATGCGCGGCTTCACCTCGCCGCGTTCCACGAAGGCCGCCAGCTCCGCCAGGTCCGCGGCGTTTCCCTTACTCACCATGTTCACGCCGCGAATTCCCGCCCGCGCCGCCAGCTCCGCGTTCGCCGCGCCTACCGTCGAAACCATCACGCCGCCCTTCTTCACCACAGCGAAGGAGCGCGTCGCCGAGTCGCCGCCGACAAGGTCCAGGACCGCGTCCACCTGCCCCACGGCTTCAAACCGCTCATGCTTGTAGTCCACCACCTGCACGTGACCTAACGAGCGCAGATACATGATGTCTTCGCCCGAACCCGTCCCGATCACCTGCGCGCCCCAGCGTTTGGCGATCTGGGTTGCAAGCGAACCCACGGCGCCGGCCGCGCCGTGGATCAGAATCCGGGTTCCGGGCTTCGGCTGCACATAGTCGCGAATTGCCTGGAGGGCGGTGATTCCCGCCGTCGGCAGAGCCGCGGCCACCGCGAAATCCATTTTCTCGGGAATCGCCGCGATTAACGTAATCGCCGCCGCGGTGTACTCCGCATAGGTCCCGTCGCCGAACCCGAACACGCGCTCGCCCGGGCGGAAACGGCCCGAGTCGCCGCCACCCGCCGCGATCTCTCCCGCGAAATCCTGCCCGAGCGTCAGCGGAAACTTCGCCGGGCGGGCGGTCTTCATGTTGCCTTCGCGGATCTTCCAGTCGATTGGATTCACACCCGCGAAACGCACTTTTGCGAGTACCTGGCCCGGGCCGATCTCTGGGAGCGGTATCTCTTCGTATTTCAGTTGGTCGGAGCCGCCATAGTGCGCGATCCGAACCGCCTTTATCAAGCCCGGCACCGCCGCGTGTTTTGTCGTCGCCATTATCTTTTCTCCTTTCGCCGCGCTGCGACACTCCCTGGTATTCCGGCTGGCCATCCCTGGTTCTTGCGGGGTGGAGTCTTACTGAAACATTCAGATGCGGGCCTCGCCCAGTCTGATGCATCGTTTTTCCACAGCGCGGTTGACGCCCCGCCTTCCAAGACTTGGCCCAGCCAATACCTGCCGTCCGGCGGCGGGCCTGAGGGATCATCCCCGGTAGATCCGAAGCTGCATCGTAAGAAATATTTTGCGTTCTGCGACGACAGATGTAATCCTCGCAAACGAGGAGACGGGCCATGTGCTTTTCAGCAACGGCGAACTTTGTCGGCAGCGGAGTTCTGGGCGCCGTCGGCGCGGTCACGTTGACGAAGGTGAAGCACCGGCGCGAGTTGCTTTTCGCGGCGCTGCCCATACTATTTGCGATTCATCAGTTCATCGAGGGATTCGTCTGGCTGGGATTGGATGGGATTTTATCGCCCGCGGTGACGCATGACATGGGCGCGGCGTTCATGCTTTACGCGCAAGGGCTCCTTCCTTTCCTGTTACCGCTCAGCGTTTTGATTTTTGAGCCCGATAGGAAGAGCCGCTTGCGCATGCGGCCATTCCTTGCGCTCGGCGCAGGAACAACGCTCTATATTTTGTGGGCCTTAACTGCGTACCCGTTCGAGGTGTACGTCAGGGGAAACAGCATTGTTTACATCGATCAGGCGACAAACAACCTGGCGGTCGCGATGCTGTATGTGATTGCAACGTGCGGCTCGCTGTTTTTTTCGAAGATCAAGTCCATGGTCGTCTTCGGCGCGGCGAACCTGGCGATTCTCCTGATTGTAATGGCGTTCAAGCGGTACGCGTTCACCTCGCTGTGGTGCGCGTACGCGGCAGTGGCGAGCGTGATCATCCTCGTGTTCTTTTGGCGAAGCAGCGAAGCACGGCCGTTTTCCTATGCACTGCCTGTGTGAAGGCCAGTTTTGAAGCTCCACAGAGGTTAGCTCCGTGGCTTGCGAAGGAGCCGCTTCTGACGCCGTACTCTGAAACGATCCCCCGCCACCTGAATTCGAGCCGTGCTTGATAAACGGATTCATTGGAATGTGGTCGAGTAGCATAATCTCGACAAATTATTTCCCGTGCGAATCGTCCGCGACCAGCGCGACTTGGGAGCGCGTCGAGATTGTGCCGGCATAGTGCATGGAAGTATTGCGGTTTGAAGTAAGCGTGACGTCCATTTGTTCCGTTCCAGTTTGCGTAACGCTCACAACCATGCCTGTGGCGAGCGAAACGTAGAGCAAACTTTGCGCCGAGCCATTCCACTTGCCCGCCGATGTCACTCCATTCTTGCGGAACTCCGGCGGGGTCAGGTCGTGGGCCGTCCTGGAGCGGACCAGATTCAAATTTGCCATGATCACGGCGCAGTCGATTGGGGGCTCGGGATTGGGGGCGGAGTCCCCCGCGCCCGCGCTGCTTGGGACATCGGAATTCGGAGGGTGGCAGGGCTCGTTGCGAAGATATTCGGAATCCGTGTGCCAGTTCATTCCGGCGATGGGCAAGGAATTTGCGGGTTGTTCGGACGCCCAAGTTTGCCCTACTGAAACGCCTCCGGGCGGGGCGCCCGCGCTGGCGCTGAGTTGCGCGATCCATTCCCGCGCCGACTGCGCCGCTTTTTCCGAATCGACAATTCCCTCAATGCCTGAAACGTATTTCACGTTTCCGCCGGCATCGAGCGTGAACTCGACAACTTTGCCCTCCAGGCTTTTATATTGCTCGCTGGTTTCGTCGGCCGCCGGATCGAACGTGTCGCTGTGAACGCTGGCTGTGGATTTCTGATACGTCGTGCGCAGCCGGATTCCGCCCGGCGTTCCGGGATCGGCGGGGAGAACTTCCATGCGCACCGCGGCGTTCCAGTCAACCACCAGGCTGGACGGGCCCTGCGGATCAGAAGCGAGGCCGGATCGAGATGTCTCTGTAGTCGTCTCAAATTCCATCTCATAGCGGAAAGTCTGGCCGGGAATAAATCGCGGAGTAAGAGAAACACGAGGCGAAACCGCGCCGCCCTTTTGATCCCGCGCAGCGGCAGATTTTTTGGGCGCGGCATCTTGCGCGCGAACGCCAAACGAAATCGCCAGCAGGAGAACGCCAAGCACAGCCGCACGGCGCGAACTTGGCCGGTGATCGCTCATAAACGAAAGGGTACCCCGCATATTTCGATAGTATGATGCAGGATCGGCGCTTGCAACGAGGAGCGGAACCGGCGATTTCCGGAAAATTCGCCCATTGACAACGCACAGCTTGCTTTTGTCCCGGACAAAATGCATATTCTGGGGGAGCGCGGCTTCCGCTGTCAGCTCAAAATACAAGCAAAGCGCGCAAGCCATCCATGGAAAGGACATCCCATGTCTGATTCCCGAATCACGCGCAGGCGATTCACGCAGGGCCTGGCCGCAGCCGGCGGAATGCTCCTGATTTCACGGCGGGCCCCGGCCGCCGACTTTCACATGCGCCAGTACCACAATCAGCCCGTCGAGGCGCCGTTGCACAAACGCCTGACGCAGATGTGGGAAGCGGTGAAAACCGAAACGCAAGGGCGCGTGCAGGTTGAAATTTTTCCCGAGAACAATCACTTCAAGGACGGCGATCCCGATCCGCTCAACCTGCTTCTCGACGGCAAGCTCGAATTCTACACCACCGCCGGGAACGGACTGGCCGCGCTCGTGCCCGCAGCCAACGTGCAGGCCACGCCCTTCGCATTCACCAACGACGCGCAGGTGTATAAGGCCATGGACGGCGACATCGGAAACTACCTTCGCGAGGAATTGAAAGGCAAGGGCGTCTACCTCTTCCCCGGCGGCTGTTTTGAAAACGGATTTCACCAGATTACTTGCGCCACAAAACCCATCCGCACCGCGAGCGATCTTCAGGGCCTGAAGATTCGCGCGCCTGGCAATGCCAATTATCTGGAATTCTGGAAGACGCTCGGCGCGATCCCGACGGGCATGAACATCAACAAGATGTACGATGCGTTGAAAAGCGGCCAGGTCGAAGCGCAGGAGGACCCGCTCGACGTCGCCGAACTCTTCCATCTCTACGAAGTGCAGAAGTACATGTGCATGACCAACCATTCCTGGTCCGGCTACAACCTGATCACCAACGCTAAAATATGGGAGGGGCTGCCCGCCGACGTGCGCAAATCCATCGAGCGCAACACCGTAAAATACGCCAAGCTGCAAAGGGCGGATGCCGCCGGGATGAATGGAGAGCTGCGCCCGAAATTGACCCAGCAAGGGATGATCTTCAACGAGGTCGATGTCGCTTCCTTCCGCGCTAAACTGGCGCCGTTCTACGCCCAGTGGAAGCAAGCAATCGGTGACCGTGCCTGGACATTGCTGGAAGGGCACGTCGGCAAATTGGCCTGAACGAAAAAGCTAAATTCGAGAATTCAACCTGGCTCACAGGGTTACGGGTGTCTTTGGACGAACCGAAAAAACTGAAAATCCTCGCCCGGTGAAGCCGAAGCAGTTGCGGGGCAGGCGTCGGGGATCTTGGTTTGGACCAGAAAAAAGACTCGGTCTGGCTACTTCTCGAAGCCCACGAACGAGGCGTTGTCCGGGCATGCAAATTCCATGATGTCCCAGTCGGGACGCAATGAAAATCCCCAGTGCACATTCCACGGTTTCGCCAGTGCTTTCGGGTCTTCCATGGTGATATCGATTTCCAGATTATTCTGATCGGTGCGGTGAAAACGCTCGATCACGTGCAACTGATCGCTGTGCGCGTGGCCGATGCGATCGAGCCACGTCTTCTCATTAAAGCCCACGGTATCCACGACGAAAACATCCCCTTCCCAGCGGCCGATGGAATGGCCCATGTAGGTCGGCAATACATCGTCGGGATGCTTGCGCCCGTCCGTGAACACGTACCGCACGGTATGGTCATACTCGTACAGCAAGATGACCTCTTTGGGAGTCTGCATCACTTGCATAGGGACGGGCTGGAGATAAATGCGAGGCGTGCCCGCCGGCAGACACTTGGTAAGGATCGGGTCGTTGGTCTGGTCGAGCGTGTACTCGCCGTTGTTGGATGCCTTGGCCAGCTTGAATTGCTGTTGGCCCCATTCCGTCAATTGAGGCCCTGGCCCGCTGTAGGTAGCTCCTCCGTAACCGCGGCGCCCGTTCCAGACTCCATTCAAATCGTGCGGATCGTGGGGAGGGCCGGGGACGGGTGGCGCGGGGCCGCGCATCTGTTGCCGGGCAGCGCCTGCCCGCGGTGCTGGATTGGGTGGCGCCTGGTCCTGAGCAAACGAAGAAGCTGAAACAAGCAATACGGCGCTCAGCAATAATATCGCAAGGATCCACTGCTTTTTCATAGTCTCAAGACTCCACGATTAGTGCATGAAGTAGTTGAGGGATTCTCAACTGGGATTGCTGATTTAGATCACTCGTGGATGCATCCTACGCCTCTCCCGCTCTGGACACAACGAATTTGCAAGAAGAGTTGGCCGAAAAGGGAGCGGGAATCCTCCTGCCAGGGCCCGATCCACGACCCGCAAACTTCGGAGACGAAACTGGAAGTTTCAATTCAGGCTGAATCGCTCCGTCATCGACTCGCACGTTGACCGGACGTTTCCCTTTGAAGTAACCTTGATCCCCGCCGGTCGGAGGTTTCTGAAAGCGGCTCGTCTTGCATGCCTCCCGGCAACATTCGATCCGAATTCTCGCCTCAAAAAAGGAGTGTTATGCCCAAGAAAATCGATCCGCTCAATAAAAAGATTTATGGCGCGGTGACAGCGATGCTGACAGTGACCGACGTGAAAGCAGCCGCCGAGTTTTATCAAAAAGCATTGGGCTTTACCAAGCGGGGGATCATGAACGGCCCGGACGGCAAAGCGATCCATGCCGAACTGACTCTCCGCGGGACAACTTTAATGTTGGGGCCGGAAATTCCGCAGATGGGTTCCCGTTCCGCGAAAACGATCGGCGCATCGCCCGCGAGTTTGTATCTGCTCACGGAAAATGTGGACAAAACGGTTGCCAAGGCCGTAAAACTCGGCGCCTCGCCCAAGGGACAAGTGATGGATATGTTCTGGGGCGACCGCACGGGAACCGTCGTCGATCCCGAAGGCTACACCTGGATGATCGCCACCCACATTGCAGAGCCTACGCCCAAGGAAATGCAGAAGAAAATGAAGGAACAAATGTCCAGCCAACAGGCAGCCAGCGCTGCGAGTGGCGACTAAGCAGCTTCTTTCAAACGCTACTGCGTTTTCAGATGAAAAACCGTTCCCGTGCCCGCGGCACTCATCGCCGCATGCTTCCACGAATTTTCGCTCCGAGGGAAGGCGTGCAGGGAATTATGCAGATGTCTGCATACCCCGGCAAACTGGCGCGTGAATAAAACGGATAACAGGCTGCGGAAAAAAACCCTTCACTGTTTTGTCATTCCGAGTGAAACGAGGAATCTCTCCTTCTTTTCTTAAACTCAAGCCGAGGAGAGATTCCTGGCTTCGCTCGGAATGACAAAATTACCCATTTTTTCTGCAGATTGACAAGCCACGTCATCCAAATAGATCCCTAACGCATGCCGTTGACTTATAGGCTGCAACCGATTGCGACGTGCAGGTGGTCGCCGCACCACTCGCGTCCTCTACGAGCTCACCCCTCGACTAGCTGCTGGCCGCCGTCGATGTCGTACGTTGCTCCGGTGATTGCTGTGTTCGTCATGAGGTGGACGGCGAGCGCGGCGATATCTGCCGGGGTGACCACGCGCCGGATCGGCAGGGTCCTGCGGAGCTGCTCGCGGCGCGCTTCCAGCTTGTCGCCAAGCAGCCATGCCGACAGCGGCGTGTCGACAAAACCAGGCGCGATCAGGTTGACGCGGACGGGTGCAAGCTCGAGCGCGAGTGACTTTATAAGCGACGGTGTCGCGGCGGTGAAAGTCGCGATGAGCGGGCCGGCGGACGGACGGCGGCCGCCCGTCCCGCCGATGAACAGGAGCGTTCCGCCCGGCCGCACCTTGCCGGCAGCATGGCGAGCAATCTGGAGCGGCAGCCAGAGCTCCTCTTCGACGTTGCGGCGCGCCTGCGCGAAGTCGATGTCAGCCAGCTTCGCATAGTACGGGCCGCCGGAAGTGACCATGACGTGGTTGATCGGCGGCGGCAACTCGTCGAAGAAACGCTCGAGGCGTTCGAAGTCGGTGGCATCAAACGCCGCTCTGCTGAGCGCGCCAACCTCGCGTGCCGCGTGATCGAGGCGCTCCGGGTTGCGGCCCACGAGAACGACTTCAGCGCCCTCGGATCGAGCTCGCCGGGCAGTTTCAAGCCCGATGCCCGAGCTGCCGCCGATCACGACGACGGTTTGCCCGGCAAGTTCCGCTCCGGAGCTCAAGACCTCGCCTCCAACGAACACTTGGCGGCTACGAATTCGAAAATTCGGGAACCGCCCCGCGAGCCTCCACCGATTGCGCCGGGACTCGTCACTTCGGAAGCTCCGTCCCGGCCTGCTCTGCCACCATATACGCGGCATACCAGTCGGGCCAGTTCGGATCCGCCGCGCCGATGCGCTTTTCGTGCTCGCCGTGAGCAGCCGCGGCGCGCCTAAACGCGCTGGCTAGGTCGCTTGCGGAGGCGAAGGTGGTAGCCGCAGGGTCGATGCGTCCAGGGAGCCGGGTCGTGATCTCTTGCAGCAGCCAGCCATTGCCGTCAGAGTCATTGAATGAGGCGAATGAGCGGTAGCTGCTATGGTCGGGATCCGGACCGCTGACTCGATTGCTCCCAAACAGAAAGGGTTCATCCTTGCCGGTGTACACGCCGTTCGCGCCGTGAAATACCTCGCTGACATCGACGCCGCGGGCGAGCAGCTCTTTGCGGGCGGCTTCGAGGTCAGAAACGATCAGGTACATGCCCTTGGCTGGAGCCAGACGCCGCCGGAGTTACATTTTTTCCGAAGATGATTGAGCATCCGGAGCCGGGCGGCGTGAACTGGATCACGCGGAAGTCTTTCCCGGAATCATAGTCGGCATCGAGCCGCCATCCCAGCCTCGTGTAAAATTCCTTCGCGCGGCTCGCGTCGGAAACGGGGATGACGACAATTTCGAACTTCAAGTCAACGGGCGCGGGTTTCGCGTCGCTGGTCACGTCGCTGCTGCGGACTGGCTTGGTACTCATGGCTGCCTCCTTGGTTGTGTCATCCCTTCGTCTCCTTCGTGTTCGAGCAGAGTGGCCGAAGATTTCGCTCCTCGGGATCTTTAACCAAACGTGAAGTCCAGGGCCTGAATCCCAGGATCGAGGAATTCGATTTCGAAGGTTCGGTCCACGATTGGACCTTTTTGCCGGATGAGCTGATAGAGCCGGGGATCCCGAATTTCGCCGGAGCCATCCGGGGAAATGTGGCCGCCGCGATTTTCCCCGGGGGCGGCGCCGCCCAATCTTACGACAAAACGAATTGGCATGGAATCCTTCGCGGGAGCCAGCACGAAATGCAAGTTGCGGCCGGTCCCAGTCCTATAAAAAACGATTTATCAGGGCGCGTAATGGGTGAACACAAGATCAGTGGAAGCCTTCACATGACAGGGGAAGCAGGTTTTCATCAAAGCGTCATTGCCAAGCGTGCCGTCTTGGTTGAAGTGGCCGTAGCCCCAGCCGCCCGTCGCGGCGTATTTCTTTGAGTCCTTTATCTCAAACTGGACATTCGTCGGGGGCCCCGCGACGAACGATTGATCGCGGCCAAACACCTTGTTGTTTTCCTCAGACGGCACGTACTGATAGTGAACGGCGGCAATGATTGAGCCGTCCGGGAATGGAAGCTTGCCTGCGCGGTACGCCTTGACCGCCACATCGTTGCCTAGAACTGCCCCGATGCTGTTGATGTTCCCTGCCTCGTGGGACTCGGAGATTACGGTCCAATCGCGGTAACCGGCCGGCATTTTGGTCAAGAAGACCGGTTCGGCCTGTCCAGCGGCCTGTCCGGACGCGGGAATCATGGAAGCGACAACAGCGGCCACCGTTGCGACTGCAACCAGCAAGAAAGCTGTACCTCTCATACGAGTCCTCCTTGAGTCATGCGCAGATCTTGCGTGTCAGTCACTCGCAAAAACTTTTCGTCCGTGGGTCGTCTCTCGAATTTTTGTGTACATCTGCTTCCCCGCCCAGTTACCGCAGGGATCGGAAGCTCGCGCGAACCTCTTCTGAAAAGAGCTTAGGCTGCTCCCAGGCCGCGTAGTGTCCGCCTCTGTCTACTTGGTTGTAGTAGATGAGTTTGTGATAGGCCCGCTCCGTCCAACTTCGCGGGGCTTGATAGTTCTCGCCTGGAAAGACGCTGACGGCAGTTGGGATGGAGACATCGGCCGCGTTATAAAGATTGAGGTGAAGTTCCCAATAGAAACGAGCCGCAGAAATCGCCGTATTCGTCAACCAGTAGAGTGTAAAGTCGTCGAGCACATCGTCTCGTGTCAGGTCACCTGCGGAGTGTCCATTCATCGTGCGCCCAACTACTGCCGAAGTGATCGGTGCCGCGGGCTGGCCGTAACCATCACCGTGGTCGAAGAGCCAGGCCGCCAGGCAGACGGGCGAATCCGCCAATCCGTACAGCGTTTGCGGGCGCGTCGCCATCATTTGTGCGTAGGCGCGTCGCTTCGCGAATAAAACCGTGAGCTGCTCGTACGCGCGCCTTTCGTCGGTTGAGAGACTGGATGGCGCGGGATCGCCGCACTGGAGCGCCCTGGCAATGTCGGATGGAATAGTCCCGGGGAAGTTGGTGTGAATTCCCAACAATTCTGGAGGTGCGTGTTTGGCCATCTCAGTGCAAATGCCCGCGCCCAAATCGCCGCCTTGCGCTACGAATTTTGCGTATCCAAGGCGCTTCATCAGTACCACCCAGGCACTGGCAGTGCGCTCCGGACCCCAGCCGGAAGTGGTGGGCCTTCCTGAAAACCCGAACCCCGGTAGCGACGGAATCACCAGATGGAAGGCGTCCGTTGCGCTCCCGCCATGTGCCGTAGGATTGGTAAGCGGATCGATTATCTTCAGTTGCTCGATGACTGAGCCGGGCCAACCGTGCGTGACGATCATGGGCAAAGCGTTTTCATGTTTCGAACGAACGTGAATGAAGTGAATATCCAGCCCGTCGATTTCGGTGATGAACTGCGGCAGGGCGTTCAGTTTCGCCTCGCACTTGCGCCAATCGTAGTCTGTCGCCCAATAGCGGGAAAGTTCCTGAATTGTCGCCAGCGGCACGCCTTGCGATTCATCCGTTTCCCGATCAGGCCACCTTGTCGAGTTGATCCGCCTGCGCAATTCGGTAAGTTCCGACTCTGGAACGTTCACCTGAAACGGACGAATCGTCGTCTTGTCGGCTGCCTGTGTAGCACTGGTTTGGGCCATGGTGTTTTCCTTTTGAGCAGTATTGAATTGCGAATCTGCAAAGGCCTCGTGGATCGTTGCTGGCCCGAACGCGACCGCCAAGCCGAGCATCGAACCAGCCCTGAGAAAGCAACGGCGCGATCTGTCGTCTGTTTCTTTCATCGAGGGCTCCTTTCAGCTAGTTCTGGGTTTTTTCTTGGGAGCGCTTTCTCGGCAGGGAGAATGAGGGCGGATACGGAGTCGAGAAGCAGATGATTTCTGCCGGCTACCTGCTCGACCATGGAGGAAACCCGCTTGTCGTCCTTTGCGTGAACATCAAAAATGACTGAAAACATAGTACTGTCCTCTATTCTTTGACCGTCGCTACGCAATCAATCTCAATGTCAAACGGGCCCGCCCATGCAACGACGCATATGAATATGCGCGCCGGCGGTACACCCGGGAAATAGCGCGTGTAAACCGCATTTACCGCAGCAAATTTCTCGACAGAAGTGCAATAGACATTGCATTTCAAAACATGCTCGAGTGACGAACCCGCGGTATCCAGGCACAGTTTCATCTGTTCGAGAACCACTTCCGTTTGCTTCTCAATTGAGGCGTGTTCTAAAATTTTTCCGGTCTTCGGATCAAAAGGCGGAAAACCTGAAACATAAACGGTATCGCCGCAGCGTGACGCCGCCGATGCGGGAGCCTTCCAGTTTTCCAAATACGTTGACAACGGTTCGACGCGAATAATTTCTCTCTTCATATGAATCTCCAGTTCTTAAGGCAATGGTTTACACATCGTTTCTTCAAACTTCAAAAGGCCCGCCTCGGCGACAAAAAGGAGTTTCGCGTTAGGCGAGCGACGTCACCGCTTCGCCAATATGGTTCGCGGAGATGCCGAAGATCTCGAGGAGCTCTTTCTCTTTTCCCGAATGCGGCATCCGCGTGACCGCGAGGTGGCGGAACTTCACGGGCGCCGCCCCCGCCTGCGCCAGCGCGGACAGAACTGCCTCGCCAACGCCGCCCTCCGCCCAGTGGTCCTCGACCACGACCAGCTTGCCGCTGCTCGCGTTGATCTGCTCGGCCAGCGCTTTGCCGTCGATCGGCTTCACGCAGTAAAGGTCGATGACGCGAACCGCAGTGCCTTTTGCCTTCAGGTAGTCGGCGGCCTTGAGCGCTTCGTTTAGCGTGATCCCCGCGCCAATAACGGTGACGCGATCCTGTCCGCTTTGCCGCAGCACTTTGAATCCCGGAACCGGAAACTTTTCATCTTTGGAGTAGAGAATGGGTGTCTTCGGCCGCGACGTCCGCAAGTAGGTGATTCCATCGGTTCGCGCCATGTATTCCGTGAGCCGCTCCGCAGATACGGCGTCGCTCGGATAGAGCACCACGGAACCGTTCACCGCGCGGAAAATTGCGATGTCTTCGAGACCCATTTGCGACGGACCGTCCTCGCCGATGGAGATGCCGCAATGCGATCCGCACAGGCTGAGATTCGACCGGCTGATCGCCGCCATACGAACTTCGTCCACTGCGCGCGATAGAAAGCAGGAGAATGTGTCGACGAAAGCGGTGAATCCACGCGCCGCAAGGCCAACACCTACGCTGACCATGTTCTGCTCAGCGATGTAGGCCTGGAAAAAGCGATCGGGATACGCTTCGGCGAAAATTTCCGAGAACGTCGAGTTGTCAACATCTCCCGATAGATCAATGAGCCGTGGATTCACGGCGCCAATGCGTTTCAGCGCGTTTCCATACGCCTCGCGGGTCGCCAATGGCTTCGCAGGATCGTAGTCCGGGGCTGCGAGAGCCGGGAAATCCACGCGGCGGGGAAGAGATTTTCGCGCGTAGGATTTGCCCGGATCGGGCGGAATGTCCCAAGCGCCTCCGAGTTCTTTGATGGCTGCGGCGAGCTGATCCTTTGAGAACGGTTTGCCGTGCCAGCCCTGTTTTCCTGCAACTTCACTGAAGCCGTACCCTTTTACCGTACGCGCGACAATTGCTTGCGGCTTGCCTTTCGTCGCCTTCGCGCGATCGAGTGCGGCTAATATTGCCGGGACATCGTGACCGTCAATCACTTCCGTCGCGAACCCCTCGGACTCGAATTTTTTCTTGTAGATGTCCATCTGATGCTCGTACATGGTTGGCTCGGCCTGGCCGAGCGCGTTGATGTCCGCAACCACCGTGAGATTATCCAGCTTGTAATGGCCGGCAAACGCCGCCGCTTCCCAGATCTGTCCCTCGGCCAGTTCGCCGTCGCCCGTCAGGACATAGACCCGCGTGGGGCTCTTGTCAACGCGCGCGCCGATCGCGAGACCCGCGCCGACCGACACGCCCTGGCCCAGAGAGCCAGTCGCCGCATCCACGCCGGGAATAAGCGGCGTTGGATGCCCTTCGAGTTCGCTCGAGGCTTGTCGCAGCGTCAGCAGACGAGATTCTGGAAACACGCCCGCCTCCGCCAGCGCCGCGTACAGAACCGGCGCCGCGTGCCCTTTCGACAGAACAAACCGATCGCCATCGGGCGAATTCGGGTTCTTCGGGTCGAACTTCATCGCGTAAAAAAACAGTCCGGCCACCAGATCCGCCGCGGACATGCACGAGGTCGGATGGCCTGACCCAGCCGTAGTGGTGGATATCATCGAGAGGATGCGCAAACGTCGCGCCTTTTCCTTAATCTCTGCGACAGTGGATGAAAAAGCTGCTGCGGGGGAGGTGGCGCTCATGAAAGACTCCTTTGTGGCTACAGTTGCCGGCCACACTTTCTATAGAGATGCCGCTCTACCGTTCTCGGTCCGCGAGCGGGTTCAAACTAAGAAATAGGGCAAACAAATGTACGTCTCCCCGCCCTTTAGAAATGCGCTGGATCCGCTTCACTCTTCGGGTCCCACCCCTTCATTTCATTGAGTTCCCCGGGCGTGATCTGAGGCAAGTGCCGGATGAACAAAACCAGGCGCCAGGTTTGCGGGACGGTGTGCGTTCCGTGGAAGGCTGGCATGCCGCTCAAACGAACTCCATTTTCAATTGTGTAGTAGAGCTCACCATCGCTCTTGTTCTGCGTCCCGGCTGCGCGCAAGTCGGGCGGTTTCGGATAGAAGCCCTTGCCGAATACCGTGTCGTGCCCTCCGTCATTCCCATGGCACGTGGCGCAATGAAAGGAGAAATGCTCCATGCCTCCCCGAATGTTCTCCGTTGAAGGCATGATGGGATTGCGAAGTTGGCGATACCCGGATGGAACGGCCAATTTGCGTGCCGTTGTGGCCGCGAACACCTCAATCGCTGATGGTGTCGCAAGTGCGCTGAAACCTCGTCGCACGAGGGTTAGCCCGTATCCCGCGGCTGAAACCGCAAGGGCAAATAGAATCAGCAAAACTGTTTTCCAGGGTTTCATGTCTACCTCTGTTGCTTATCCGTGTCATCGTCGTCCGCCCGCGATTGATCTGGGCCTTCGCCGCAGCCAACGTGAATTGGGTCACCTTCCCCTCCGTTGTGAAAAACCTTACCGCAGCGATCGAAAGCCCGCGCGGACCTCTTCGGAGAAGAGCTTCGGCTGTTCCCAGGCCGCAAAGTGCCCGCCCTTGGGGAGCTTGTTGAAGTACATGAGCTTGGGGTACGCCCGTTCCGCCCAGCTTCGTGGAGCAGGATAGAGTTCGTCGGGAAAAACGCTCACGGCGGTCGGGACAACGACGCCTCTGACACCGAAGAACGAATACCCCTTGTTTTCCCAATAGAGACGAGCCCCCGAGAGCGCCGTATTCGTCAACCAGGTGAGCGTGATGTTGTCCAGAACGTCGTCCCGGGTAAGCCCTTCGCTGGCCCCGGCGAAGACGCGTGCGATCATCTCGTAGCTGCGCGCGTCGTGATCGAGGAAATACGCCGCGAGGCCAACGGGTGAATCCGCGATTCCATACAGCGTCTGAGGGCGCAGCCCCATCTGGTACCCGTAGGCGATTCCCTTTTGATAGACGGACTGCACACGCTCGTAAGCCTCCTTTTCGTCGGCGGAAAGGCCCGCTGGCGCCGGCGCGCCGGAAGCGGCCGCTTTGTCGATTTCCGGCGGAAAGATGCCAGGCATATTCGTGTGAATGCCGAGCAACTCCGGTGGCGCCTGCACGCCCATCAACTCGGTGACAACTGCGCCCCAGTCGCCGCCTTGCGCCAGGAATTTGTCGTAGCCGAGGCGCTTCATCAGCACGGTCCAGGCGCGCGCAATGTGCGCGGGGTCCCAGCCGGTCGTGGACGGCTTGCCGGAAAAACCGTAGCCGGGCATCGACGGAATTACCACGTCGAACGCGTCGGATGCAGATCCGCCGTGTGCGGTGGGATTGGTTAGCGGATCGATGATCTTCAACTGTTCGGTGATCGAGCCGGGCCATCCGTGCGTGACGATGAGAGGCAACGCATTTTCATGTTTGGAGCGGACGTGAATAAAATGAATGTCCAGCCCGTCGATCTCGGTGATGAAGTTGGGCAGGGCGTTCAGTCTCGCCTCGACCTTGCGCCAGTCGTAGTCTGTCCCCCAATACTGCGCGAGCGCCTGAATCGTCGCGAGCTGTACGCCTTGCGATGCATCCGTGACGGTCTCGCGTTCGGGCCACTTCGTTGCATTGATTCGCCTGCGCAATTCGGCCAGTTCCGCGTCTGAAACCTTCACATGAAACGGACGAATCGAATCTGCCTGCTCGCTCCCTCGTTGTGTCGCACTGCTTTGTGCCATGGTGCCCTCCTCTTGGGTCGTCTTGTGTTTTTTGCTTGTGTTGCAGCTGATTCGTGCGCGGTCAACCTCTTATGAAGTGCCTCACCGCGCTGCACTCTGCCGCAGTTTAGAAAAGAAAGCATCACGAGATGGAATGGTTTTTCGATACCACTTCAGGCGAAATCCGGAATACCACTTTCTGGGAAGCCAATCGCAGTTCAGTTCGCGCGCAGTTGCGAAACCGGCGGCGAGCCGATTCGTGAATTGCAAGGATTCAAGATTTTGGCGTGGTTGATTCCAGAGGGATCACAATCTCATTGCGGCCGAAGAGACGTAATTGGAGCCGGAACATGCGCGGTCCAAGCACTTGCTCTGCCTGATGAACTTGGGAAACTACTTGCCGGTGAGACCAGCATAAATCACATTCAAGACGCGACTTTATTTGTTTTCAGGGGAGGCCCCATTACCCACTTCTGCGTTGAAGGATTGAAATGTCTTATTACCCATGCAGGATTTCCCGCGACGACAGAATAAGGCGGGATGCTTTTTCGTACTACGCAGTTTGAACCGATGACGGAGTTTTTTCCTATAACGAGTTCACCCTCGGTGCAGATAATCTTTGCTCGAAGACCAATCCAACACCCTTCCTCGATTCGGATGGTTCCTCCCTTCGCGATTCCGGATTGACGATCGGGGCGGTCCACGTTTTCATCCTCGTGATCCTTGATAAGCACGCCCGGGGCAATGCCATTATTCGGCCCGATAATGATGCGATTTCTTGCCGATATCACGCAACGACGCGTAATGCCGCACCCGTCTTCGATAGTGATTACGGGTTCGCCGCCAATCGGAGTACCGACAACGTTCAGGGAGACGCCGCGGTGCAACCGAACCGAATTACCTATCTTGATGTGAGAGGCGCTCGCCCGGGGCAGATCGCACGAGTAATGAACAGAGAAGCCTCTGCCCACAGAAATAAACGGATACGTCCGCGATATCCAAATACCGCGGAGCTTGGCCATGCCGCGAACGACCAGCATGAGAGGATCCTCGAACGAGCTAAAGGCCGTTGTTCTCATAGATTTTCATCGCGCGTTACGTTTGTTTTGCAAATTCGCCGGATCGTGGCGAGAAGTTGCGTCCCACTTGGTCTGATTCTTTCACGGGCCGAGCAGGATTTCCCTCGACGACGGAGTTGGCGGGCAAGCTCTGGCTTAGCACGGAATTCTCGTGCACCACCGAGTTCTTTCCTACAACGAGTTCACCCTGGTTGCAGATAATCACTACTCCCAAACCAATCCGGCAGCCTTCCTCGATTTGAACCTTTCCTCCGGCCGTTATCCCCTGATGAGAAATGGGCACGTTGACGTCCTCGTACGTGTGGTTGTGATCCACGAGGAGTATGTCGGGGCCAAGTATCGTATTCCGGCCAATATGGATATGGTTCTTCGCCGATAATATCGTGCCTTCGCCAATTTGGCAGCCATCCTCAAGGATGATCACGGGTTCATCATTTTTCGGAAAATCTGGAATGTTCAGCCACACTTCACGATCGAGCCGTACGGAATTTCCTATTTTGATGCGGGACGCGACACTCCGGCTGATGTCGCAGGTGTGATGGGCCGATAAGCGGCTTCCCAAGGAAGCGAAGGGATAAGTCCAGGAGATCCAGCGGCTGTATAGCTTCGTGGCGATGCGAGACGCCCACGAGTATGGATTTTCGGACAATATTGAGGCTTTGATGTTCATCGCATTTCTCGGCCTGATGCCCGTTCAGATCGTTATCCCTCTTAGAAACTTGCAGTCGTCAGACCAAACGTCTTTTGCGATCAACCACCATAATTTGCTTTTTGCTTCCACGCAGTCCGGAGCCGCGCAAGCCGAAACCGCCAAAATCTAGCTCGCGGAATTCCTCATAGCATCCAGCGCATTTGCCAGGCTGAAAATTGTGGGATTCTCAAATAAAAAGTGGATTGGAATATCCACCGCAAATTCCTTCTGAATGCGTGACAACGCCCAGATACCCAGCAAGGAACTCGTGCCCATCTCGAAAAATTCATCGTGAATTCCGATTCGGTCCACCTTCAGCAAATCAATCCAGATCAGCGCCAGGGCCTTCTCGGTCTCGGACTGAGGACTTACGAATCCATTAGCGGATTCCATGCATTCGTTGGTCGGGATGGGCAGCGCTTTCCTGTCAATTTTCGCGTTTGAAGTGAGAGGCAGGTTTTCCAGGCGCACAACGTATGACGGAACCATGTAATCCGGCAATTCTTCCGCCAGGTGGGCACGAACGTCGGCTACAGTCAGCGGCCGGTCGCTCACGTAGTAGGCAACGAGCCGGGCCGCGACGGTTTCATCGGGCACCGATGCTGTGTTACCGACTTGCGTGTCTCCTGAATTGTATACGTCCACGACGCAATCGATGACCGCCGGGTGCGCCTTCAGGCGGGCTTCGATCTCACCCAGTTCGATTCGGATCCCTCCGATTTTCACTTGATAATCCGCACGGCCGAGGAACTCGATGCGGCCATCCGCGCCCCAGCGCGCGAGATCACCGGTTTTGTACAGACGCAGGAATTGTGCCGTGGAGGGGGACAATGGCTCCGTCCGGTCGCCTCGCCTTGGATCTTCGGCGATCAAAAATTTCTGTTCGGTAAGTTCCCGCCGGTTCAAATAGCCGCGGGCCAATCCATCGCCGGCCAAGTACATCTCAGCCGTTACGCCCGTGCGTACGGGGCAAAGACACTGGTCGAGGATGAAGACACCCGCATTTGCGGCTGGAACTCCAATCGGAACCGAATGTCCGAGATCTTTCTCCGCGTCGTATCGATGAATCATGCAACCAACGGTCGCCTCGGTGGGGCCATATTCATTGTAAATTTCCACGGGACGGCCGAATTTTTTAGTAATGTCGAGCGCCAACCCGGTTTTGAAATCTTCTCCGCCCACGATCAGCTTGCGGATTCTGGTGGAGCCCAGGTCCATGTTTTTAATCATGGCCAGGTGCGATGGCGTGAGCTTCACGATATCGACTGCCTTGTCCCCGACGATTTTGACGATCGTCATGCCCGGCATTGCCGGATCCTCGCCGTAGATCACAATGCGCCCGCCGGAAATAAGCGGCACAAAAATGGAAGTGACCGTTAAATCGAACGCCAGCGGCGAAAACAGCGGCCAAGCGAGCCGCTCGCCCTGGCAATACTTCTCGTTGGCCCACCAAGTGTAATTCACCAGGCTGCGGTGCCCGATCAAAACGCCTTTGGGCTTCCCAGTCGAGCCGGAAGTATAAATAACGTAGGCCAAATTATCGGGAGACGCCGCAGGCTCGGAATTTGCGACCGAGTGTTGCTCGATCTGGGAGAAGTCGGGATCCAGCACAACTACTTCTGCCGCACCTTGCGGAATGCTGCTCGCAAAATGTGGGTGAGTGACCAAGATCGGCAAAGCCGAGCCTGCCGAAGTCCCCGCCGAAATATCTTGCAGTTTGAACGCCAGGCGCTCGTTGGACGTTGTCGCCGGATCGACCGGTACATAGGCGGCACCGGCTTTGAGTACGCCCAGTATGGCGCACAAAACTTCGATGGAGTGATTCATGTAGAGCGTGACGAACCGCTCCGGACCGGCGCCTCGAGCGCGCAGATGAGCCGCCATCTGATTGGCCCGTTCATTCAAAAGTTTGTAGGTAAGCGAACGATCACCCATTCGCACGGCTTCATCATTCGGGGTACGCGCAGCCTGAGATTCAAATAGCTCGACGATCGTCTTGTCGGACGGGTAGGGCGCAGCGGAGTTGTTAAAGTCGATGAGCAACGACTGGCGTTCGCGGTCACTTAGAGCCGAGGCCGAGGCTGTCGTGGTCATGTTACCCTTTCCGCTCTCCTTGCCTTTATTTGAATCTCCGTTATGTAATTCCATTCGTGCTCCTGAACTGACGTCAGGCGATTTTCAAAGCGTTCCCGCAATCTCTTCCAGGCGGCCCGCTGCGCCTGCTGCCGCCCAGGGTTGAGCATCGGATCGAGGCTGTTCGCGCCAGCGGCTTTGATTGGGACTGAATTCGTTGTGAATAAATTCGCGGATCATTTTGCGGAATATCAGCAAATCGTCCGGTATCCACGGGGACCGGTATGTTCTAGAAGGCATAAGCATATTTAAATTGGGCGGTTGTCGGCCCATATTTCATCTTGTTGATAATAGGAGCAATCCAGCTACCACGGGAGGTTCTATCTAAAACATTGTAATCATGGAATTTAGAAGAGAACTGACCCCTCATGGGGGCAGTTGACCTCCCTCGATGGTAAAGTGCTAGCCAAAAAGGACAATAAGGTCCTCCTCCTATGGATCCCTGCGTGCCCCCCGATATCGTTAGATATAAACATTGCATAAGGATTCAAAAGTGCTTCTGGAGGATAAAGCTACCTTCCTGAACAAGATTTGCTTTTACTGGCCGGCTCCGGTTTTTCGAGACCTGGATTTGCACTCGCAAATTCTCAATTTGATCGGTAAACTTCGTTCGCACGGCGTCGCCCAACACCTACACGGCGCAGGACTTGCTGAGCCAGATACGAAGGAAATGTTGAACTCGGGGCGGTCATCGAACAGCCATGATTATAGATACTCATCCGCACGTCATCACGACAGATACCACTCGCTACCCGAATGCACCGCTCGGCGGCCACAAGTCCGGCTGGTCGCAGGACCGTCCTGTGACAGTGGAGCAAATGATTGTGGCCATGAACCAGGCCGGCATCGCCAAATCGGCGCTGGTGCAGGCGTCCACCTGCTACGGCCATGACAATTCCTACATTGCCGATGCCGTCGCGGCCCATCCCGAGCGATTCACTGGGGTCTTTTCGGTCGACGTTCTGGCACCTGACGCGCCCGAGAAGATGCGCTACTGGGTGGCGAAAAAGCTGACCGGCATGCGGCTATTTACGGCCGGGAGCACCATGCCCAATCAGGCGGACTGGGTGGACGATCCGAGGTCATTCCCCGCCTGGCAATGCGCCAGCGACCTGGGCCTCCCGGTCTGCATGCAAATGACGGCCAAGGCGATCCCTCAACTCACTCACATTCTGGAGCGGTTCCCGACGAGTCCCCGTGCTGCTTGACCACCTCGCGCGCCCTTCGCTCGAGGACGGTCCCCCTTACGCGGCGGCAGCGGATCTTTTCAGCCTGGCGCGCTATAAGAATCTGTACCTCAAACTGACGCCGCGCGTTTTTCTTGAGGCCCGGCGCGGGAAGGCGACCCCGGAAAGTTTTTTTAATAAGCTGGTGGCGGAGTTTGGCGCTTCCCGCATGGCCTGGGGCTCGAACTATCCGGCATCCGAGGGGACGCTTGCGGACTGCTGGCAATGGGGCAAGAATCGCTAGCGGGGCTATCTCCACAGGATCGCGAATGGATTTTCGCCAAGACCGCGCAATTGCTCTATCCTGCCCTCGGGGAAAAATAAGAGGGCTAAGCCAATGGAGCAAACTCAAACCGCGCTGACTCTGCAAACGCTGCTTGCAACTTATCCGGTGACGGCTGCATTAAAAAATGGCGACGTCCGCTCGCCCTTCATTCATTTTAATTTCGAGGACGTAAAGGTCGCGAACACGCGTTTCAAGGCGCTGGTGCGCGAGGCCAGGTTTGATCTTGGCGAGCTGGCGATTGTTACCTACCTGCAGGCGAAGACTTACGGAAAACCTTATACCCTGTTGCCCGCGGTGGTGGTGCGGCGCGGCCAGCACCACACGCTCCTATACAATCCGGAGCGCGGCGAACTTTCTATCGCCGATCTTATCGGGCGCCGCGTCGGCGTTCGGGCCTACACGCAGACCACAGGCACGTGGGTCCGAGGCATTCTGGAAGAGGATTATGGCGTAGACTTTCGGCGGGTGCGCTGGGTGACGTTCGAGGATCCGCATCTTGCCGAGTATCGCGACCCAAGCTGGGTCGAGCGCGCGCCGGCGGGAAAAGAGTTGCTGCAAATGCTGCTCGACGGCGAACTGGACGCGGCGATTTTCGGCAGCCAGATGCCGGACGCGAACCTGAAGCCATTAATTCCGGACGCGGAAGCGGCGGCGCAAAATTGGGCAGATCGCCATGGAGGAATTCCGATCAACCACATGATGGTGATCAGGGAATCGATCACCGAAGACCGCCCCGAAATTGTCAGCGAAGTGTATCGCATGCTGAAGCAGAGCGCGGCCGCCGCTCCCACAAAGGGATTGTCCGCGCCGCGATTCGGCGTGGAGGCGGCGCGCAAGTCGCTCGAAACGATTATTCAATATTCCGAACGCCAGGGTTTGATCCCGCGCCGCTTTTCGGTAGACGAATTATTTAACGATGTCACGCGCTCGCTCGACTAGACGCCACCATGCCAACGCCAGCCGCAAAACCGGATGAGATCGAGGTCGACCAAATCTCCGCGCATCCGCGCGCGCGCGCCTGGTACAAACATCTCTCCTTCCAAATCTTGTTTGCGATGATCTTGGGCGTGTTCGTCGGGCGCGTGTGGCCGCAAAGCGCCGATTCGCTAAAGCCTCTCGGCGACCTTTTCATCAAGCTCGTGCGAATGCTCGTCGCGCCAATCATTTTCTGCACCGTGGTGCACGGGATCGCAAGTGTTGGCGAAGCGAAGAAAGTGGGCCGTGTCGCGATTAAATCGCTGGTTTACTTTGAAGTGGTGACGACGATCGCTCTCATCCTTGCCTTACTTCTCGTGAACCTCCTTGCGCCCGGCGCCGCCATGCATGTGGATTTGAAAACCCTCGCAGACAATGCCGTGAAGGCGCCTGCAAAGACGGTCAGCTTCGGTCAGTTCTTGCTGAACCTCGTCCCAGCAAGCGCCGTAGGCGCCTTCGCCGAGGGCGAGGTCATTCCGGTGCTGTTCTTCTCCCTGATGTTCGCGTTTGGATTGCTCGCCCTCGGCCCCAAAGGCAAGCCTCTTGTCGACAGCATTCATTCCATCGCGCAGGTGCTTTTCAAGATGATCGGCTTTGTAATGTACGTTGCTCCCATCGGCGCATTCGGAGCGATCGCGTTTACGGTCGGCAAATTCGGCTTGTCCTCGCTCCTGGCTCTGGGGAAATTGGTCTCGGAGTTCTATGTGTGCTGCCTGCTTTTTGTCGCGATCGTACTGGCGCCGATTGCTTTCGCCGCCGGCGTAAATATTCTGCGATTGATTCGCTATATCGCGGCCGAACTGTTGATCGTCGTCGGCACGAGTTCCGGTGAAACCGTATTTCCTAACATTTACGCCAAACTGCGGCGCCTCGGCGTGGAGGAATCCATTGTCGCTCTTGTGCTGCCCACCGGTTACTCCTTCAACCACGACGGGACGTGCCTGTATTGGTCCACGGTGTCGGTTTTTCTTGCTCAGGCCGTCGGAATTCATTTATCGATTGGCCAGCAACTGGCGCTCCTTGCGACCATGTTATTTACTTCCAAAGGGGGAGCCGGCGTGGCGGGTTCGGCGATCGTGATTCTTGCGACGACGCTTTCGGCCACGAACGTGGTTCCCGTCGCGAGTGTCGGACTGATTCTCGGAGTCCATAGCCTCCTGTCGTCCGCCTTTGTGCCGGTGAACGTACTGGGCAATTCGCTCGCAACCATTGTGATTGCTCGCACGGAACGGGCTGTCGATTTGCAGACACTGCAATCGGAATTGATGAGCGGGGGAACAGTGGATGTCGCCGTGAAGGGTGAATACTAGTCGGAGTCGCGCGTACAGTGCGCGCCTGGACGAGAACGCGAGGGCAAAGCAAATGGAAAAAATGTGGAAGGCCGGCCGGAATTCGACGAGAGCAGCGTACCTTGCGGCTCTATTTGCAATCGTTTGCGCGATGGGCGCAGTGGCGTGGCCGCAGTCGCCTGCAATAACCATCACACTCGCGGGGCAATCGATGATCCGCTCGGATATCCGCGTGACCACCCCTGCGGCGGTGCCCGTGATTCAAGGGTTGTTGAAGGGCGACGTGATGTTCACCAATCTGGAGGCTGCTGTCGCCGAAAAAGGCGAGGCGGCCCAGGAAGGCAGGGGATTTATTACGCCGCCCGAAGCGCTCGACGCGCTGACGACTTTCGGGTTCAACTTGCTTTCTCTGTCCGGCAACCATGCCTTCGATCTGAATGTGACCGGCATTCAAAATACGCTGCGGGAGGCGGACAAGCGAAAGATCGCTCACGCCGGAACGGGCAACAACGTGTCGGAAGCTGTGGCGCCGGGGTATCTGCGCACGCCGAAGGGCACGATTGCACTGGTGGCGAGCGCGTCTGGCCTGATCACGCCAGGAGGAAGCGCGACGGCGGACCGGCCGGGCGTGAATGAGCTACGCGTCGAAGCCGGCACCCTGGAAAATGAGGCGACAGAAGACCTGCCCGGCGCGCCCGCGAACACGCCGAATCCAGAAGATTCGAAGCGGATACTGCAAAGCATTCGCGACGCCCGCCAGCATGCGGACCTCGTGATCGTGTACCAGCACAACCACGTTTTCAGCAATCACTCGTTCACGTCGGTATTTACAGAAGGCCTGCCGGAGCGGCTCGCCCCGAACGAATGGCTGAAGAAGTGGACACACGCGGAAGTCGACGCGGGCGCTGACATCATCGTGATGCACGGCGCGCCCCTTCTTCACGGCGTGGAAATTTATCACGGCCGGCCCATTTTTTACGACCTGGGCAACTTCATCTACAATTTGCCGCCGACGCTCACATACATCGACGAGCCGATGAACTGGGAAAGCGCGGTCGCCTACGTCCAATTCCAGGGAAAAACACTGCAATCAGTTTCATTTCGTGCGATCGCCCTGAACAACGTGGGCGAGGGCCAGCCCGATATTCACAACCAGCGCGCCGTCAACCAGTTCCTTGTCACGCGCGGCTTGCCTTCGCCGGTGACCGGTACGAGAGCCGGTTATATTCTGCAGCGCCTCGCCGACGCGTCAAAGCCCTTCGGCACGACAATGGAAATAAAAAGCGACACGGCGGAGATCAAGCTGGATGCCGGAAAGTAATCGCAAGAATCCTTGCGTCGCTATATTTCGGCTACCGCAGCCGGGCCGAATTCGGAGGTGCAAAAGTGAAGTTGGCGGTCACCTCACTGCTCGTGCTCGGAGTCCTGTGTCTGAACGCGTGCGGTCCCACGGGCCTGCAACCGTCGCCGCAGAATGGAATCGTCGGTAAGTGGCGAAGCGCTGACGGCAGCTACGATGTCGAGTTCCTGGCGAATGGAAATTGCTCCGCCCGGTATCGCATGCAAGGACGCGAATTCGGAGGCCCCTGCATGTACACGGCGAACAAAGACACCATCACGATTCACTATTACGGGCTGGATGCCAAGCCGCAAAACGGCCCGAATGCGACGGCAACGTGGCACTATTCGCTCGCCGGCGACGTTCTAAATGTCAGCGTATTCGGCAATTCCATGGGTCTTCATCGGGTTCATTGAAACGCGGGTGCTCGCACGCACTTCTCCCGAGGGCGCAGATCAGGAAACTGTTCCCGAGAAACGGCGTGAACCCAACCGGGTCGAGTCGAAAAGACGTCGCGTCTCGCCAAAGTCAATGGCAGGGAAAGGAAGATGAGATGCTTTCACGATTCTCACGAATTCTGATCAGAAAGTTTGGCTGGGTTGGAATCGCTCTAATTCTCTTGCCCATTTCATCGCGTGCACAATCAGACTCCACGTTAAATCTAAAGGGAGCTATCGACTTCCACGTGCATCAAGGCCCCGATAGCGTGGACCGCGCGATCGATGCAGATGATTTGGCTCGGCTGGCCAAAAAGATGGGCATGCGCGGCATGGTGATGAAGAATCACTGGGAAGACACGGCGGCGCTCGCCTACATAGTGCGAAAGGAAGTTCCGGGCATTGAGCTCTTCGGGGGAATTACACAGGATCTGGCCGTCGGCGGAATCAACCTGGAAGCGGTGAAACACATGGCCGCCATGAAGGGCGGCTTGGGCAGGGTTATTTGGCTGCCCACATTCGATGCCGAAAACGCGGTGAAGGCCGCGAACGGAAAAGGCCCGTTTGTGCGCGTTGCAGAAAATGGCCATCTGGTTCCGGGAGTGCTGCAGCTCATTGATTTCATCGCGCAGCATCATGAACTCGTGCTGGAAACGGGACACATCTCGGGAGAAGAAGGAGACCTGGTGGTTCATGAAGCGCGCCAGCGCGGAGTCACCCACGTGGTGGTCACGCACGCGATGGCAGCCTCGGTCCGAATGACCATCCCGCAAATGCAAGCCGCTGTTCAGGACGGAGCCATGATCGAGTTCGTGTATGGCGCGACGCTAGGAACGAATCCCTTTGTCAGCATCAGCGATTATGCCAAGGCGATCCGCGCCATCGGACCAAAGTCTTGCATTCTCGCCACGGATTTCGGCGCCGTCCAAAAGCCGCCGGAGCCGCAACGCCCCCTCGAACCGCAAGGCCTGCTCGATTTCATGACGGCGATGCACAAGGAAGGAATCTCCGTGGCGGACATTAATCTCATGGCGAAGACCAACCCGGCGCTCGCTCTAGGACTTAAGCCTTAGTCCAATTCGACCAGGCTGCGATATTGCCGGCAGGGATTATTGAGAATTCTTCAACGCCTGTTCCGTCGATCTACTGCCCCGCAGCGGTTTCCTTGGGGTCGGCAGATTGATATCGCATGTCTACGGAAAATATTCTGAAATCGGTAAAAGTATGTTTTCGATAAAAACGCCGGCCTTGGAAATCCATATAGAGCTCGGCACTTGAGGGGAGCCAGACCTGGAGATTCTTTGTGGACGATTTGACGGGGCGATACTCGACGCTTTGGTGGTCCAAGCGAAGGCGAATCTTGGGGATGGATTGCACCAAGTCAGTCTCTAACCGCGCCACCTGATAGGAATCCGCAAGAATCCAGGCCCTGCCCCGCAAATTCACGTCGTACGTTTCCCGGTTTATAGTAAATGAGTAAGTGAGATTGGGGCGGTCCGTGCGTTGCTCAAACCGAACTTGCCACGCGGGCTGACCATGCCATTGCCCCAGACCCTCGCACTCCACCTTGAAATTGCTGACGTATCGCGGGTGAAAAATCAAAACGAGGCTTGGCGTGCCGACCGTTGCGATGTGGTTCGGAAACGGATCGAGGGAAAGACTGCCATTACGCAACTCGTCCACATGCATAGGGCCATTAGAATCCTCGGTGTAGGATACCAAATAACTAAATTGAGTCGTGCTTGCTGGTCCCATGTGGCCGGAATGATCTACCGGCTGATGCATGAGGACCTCTGTCGCCGTAAATCGATCAACGTTTTGGACGAGTTCTACGATTCTTTTTCCTGCACCGTCGAGCACGTCCGGCAGCGAGCAGGCCGATCCGGAAGCGACGGGCGGCACGGCATGATCAATGTCTTCAGGAGTCCAGCTGTCAAACGGCGTTCGGAGGTCAGACATCGAGGCAATGGCTTCATCGGGAGTATCCGTGAGCGGTATGGTCCCCGCACTTTCGCTTGAAATTACTGATCTCTGAGCGATGGTGGTGGATCCTACTTTCTCAAGATTTGCGAGATACCACTTCGCTACATCTTCTTGTGATGGATCGTTGTGGTTTTTCAGGGCTACGCGCAACTCGGCCGCCGCGGCAACCTTGTCACCCTGGGCGGCGTAGATCTGAGCCAGCAGGAAGTAAAGAGGGAGGTAATTGTGATTTAGATCGATCTGCGCCGCTTGCAAAGCATTCTGCTGCGCATCAACGAGGTTGTTCAGATAGAAGGAAGCCATCGCCCTGTAATAATGCGCGTATCCATCATTTTCCGGATTGAGCTCGAGAGCGACGTTCGCCAGATCTAATAGCCGCTCCCATTCTTGATTCCTGGCTGAAAACTCTGCCAGGCAGAGATATGCCGGGAAATATTTCGCATCGATGGTCGTCACATGTGAACAAGCATCGCGGGCTTCCTGGTCCTTATGTTGTTCATCGAGGACCACCCCTAATAATACCCACGCCGCCGAATAGTCCTTAAACTTATCAATGGCGCGGCGCAAGTGCTGCTCGGACTGTTCGGGCTTCTTCTTTTGGGACGCGATACATGCCTTTTCATACTCGTTCTTCGCATTCGACGGAACTTTCAGAGCTTTAATACGCCCAGGGTTCGCTTGCACCGCCGAAAGATTCCAGGGAAGACAATTCTCGTCGTCGGGAATTACACGCTTCACGAGTGGTGGTATATCGCCAACCAGCGGGGTAGCACACCCCGCCGGGCCGGTGCAGACTGGGCCACCGCTCGGACCAACCTCCGGTCTGGTTTTTTGTTGCGCATGGAACGGCAGGGCCGATAAAGCCAGTGCCAAAGCAAAGAGAGCCACTTGTTTCCAGCTCGGAATTAGAGCAAGTCTATGACGATCGGGTATCGGCGTGCCGCAGTTCCGCTTGCCCATGATTTCACCCGAAAGGATAGTCCTGGCCCGACGGCGGTTAATCTTCCCGCTGCGAATGGTAATCTTTTCCCACAGGGAATCAAGATGATTCGCGCAGAAGCATCTCACGAGATGATGCAGTTACCTGGGCGATGCAGGGTTGACGGCCTGATCCGAATGTGGGAATCAAGCCAAAGTCAGATGAAGAGAGGCCGACTTCTAGAGACTTGGCTGACCCGTTGAACGGCGGCCCGCTCTGTTGCCAACTTCCGAGTAGCTACTAATCAGAAATCTGCGCCCAGTCTGCGTCACCGGCATCTAAGCTGTTGAATCCTGGCGGTGATGCCTAGCGTTGAATCTCCTGAGGTATAACCAATGATTGCATCCTCTGATCTGCGGATAGCGAGAATTCCACTCAACCACGGCGCTGGCCGTATGCCCGCGCTCGGATTCGGCACTTTAATTCCCGACCCGGCCGTGACGATCACCGCGACCCGAGGCGCACTGGAAGCGGGATTTCGACACTTTGATTGCGCGGAACGGTACGGGAACGAGAGCGTGGTGGGCAGGGCTCTGCAGGCGGGACTTGCCGCTGCGGGAATCTCGCGCGAAGACATATTTGTTACTACAAAGCTGTGGAACTCCAATCACCGGCCTGAGCGCGTCGAACCGGCTTTCGAAGCGAGTCTGAACAGGCTCGGGCTCGAGTATCTGGATCTCTACCTCATTCACACTCCATTTGCGTTTCGACCGGGGGACGATCAGGATCCCCGAGATGAAGACGGCAACGTCATTTACGACCGCGGTGTGACTTTACTCGACACGTGGAAAGCGATGGAAACTCTTGTGGACCACGGCAAGTGCCGGGCCATCGGCCTTTCGGATATCAGCCTAAACGAACTGAAGCCCATCTATGAATCAGCGAGAATCAAGCCCGCCGTGGTCCAGGTAGAATCACATCCCTATCTGCCGGAAACGGAGCTATTGGAATTCTGCAAGGAGACAGGCGTTGTGTTTTTGGCTTTTGCGCCATTAGGTCACGGGATGAAGCCGGGGCCGCTTGAAGATCCAGTCATTTCGGCTATTGCCGCGCGAGTTGGAAAGACGCGGGCGCAGGTGCTGCTGGCCTGGGCGGTGCAGCGCGGCACGGCTTTGCTTACCACCCCCAGGACGGCGGCCCGCGCGAAAGAGAATTTCGACATCTCTCCCCTCCCGCAGGACGCGCTTGACGAAATCAATCGTATTCAGACCAGACAGAGGCTGAACGCAGTGGTGAAGACAGGCACGCCGGGTTTCATTCCACAAGGCAGGTGATCATGAATACGAAACCGCAGCTGGACCAGTCCGTGCAAGAGGAACAAATCCGTGCGGCACTGGATCAGCATTGGGCGGCATCCGATGCCAGCGATTTTGAAACGGAGCACCGCATCTATCACGAGGACGCGGTGCTGGAATACCCGCAGTCAGGCGAGCGATTGCACGGTCGAATCAACATACAGAGCCAACGCGCCAGCCAGCCGAGCAAAAAGCGGTTTACAGTCCGGCGAATCATTGGCTGCGGTGATCTTTGGATCACCGAATTAATCCTGACATATGACGGCAAACCATCCTGCACCGTGAGCATCATGGAGTTCAGCGGCGACAAGATTGCGCGGGAAACACAGTATTTCGCGGATCCCTTCGAGGCCCCGGCGTGGCGGAAGCAATGGGCTCAGCAGATCGAGTGACGCCGCGTGGGGAATTTTGAAAGACGGCGCGCCTGACGAGTCCTAAATTACGAATTGCCGTATGTTTTGACCCGGTTTGTAAAGGACTTCACGGATTGACTTCCTTTCCGTTTGTTCGAGAATGCGTTGAGGAGGGGAAGATGATCAAAAAGGTGAAGGCCGGGTACAAAGTGGTTTCCGAGAAAGGCAAAAATCTGGGCGGGCCGTATAAGAGCAAGGCGGCGGCGCAAAAGCGCTTGCGCCAAGTGGAATTCTTCAAACATCGCAAGGGCTAGCTCATGCCGACATTCCATCAAAAGACAGCGCACAGGGCCGCGGGGAATAAGGAGGAAAATAGTAATGACTGACCAAATGCAATTCCCGGAAAGCGATCCCCGGCATCACACAGCGAAACTCAAGCATATGCTGTCGGGGATCATTGATCATGCCAGACAAGATGTAGGCAAGGTCAGTGATCCCAAGGCTCAGGCCCTGTTTGAGACCACGGCGGAAGTCCTCATTGGGTTGAAGAAAGCTTTTGAGGATTTCGAGCAGCGCGCGGAACCTGCCTGGAAGGCTTCGGCCTCTAAGGGGCAGTGACCCTTTCTGAATTCAGGGCGAGTGGCCCGACCTGTCGTATTCGGCTAGATTGTCTCCGTTCCATGGCGTAGTGCGAAGGGCTGTTCGCTCAAAATTCACCTTCCTCCACTGAGAAAAAATACTGGACCCGTTTTCGCGGCTGAATCATCCAACCTGACGAGCCTGATCAGAGGCGAGAGTGTTTATTTAAGTTGATAGCAGGTCGGCCCGAACGAGAGATTGCGCGTTAGCGTTGCCAAATCGTGGTTAAACTCCCAATTAAGGAGGACTCATGTCCACGATCCATCTCCACCAGACAACCACCGCGACTCCCGAGCAGTACGTCGCCGCGCTCACTGACTTCGGGCCTGGCCGCTCGAAGATTTTTGGCAACAGCGCCGACGAGTACCTCAAGGTCCATGACCGGGGCCGCTACGAAGCTGACGTCACGGAAGGCTCGGGGGGCATCTGGGAACGCTTGCACTACGACTGGTCCAATCCCAACCACGTCGTTCTCAAGACGACCGACTCCAACACTTGGGGAGGCGCGTCGGGCCACACCTACACTTTCACGCGACTGCCCAATGGCATGACCGACATTGACGTGGTCGTCGTACGCGAAGGCAAGAACCTCAAGGGGTGGGTACTCGGCTTGGTTGTCGGGACTATCGGCAAGCGCGTTTTGGAAAAGGCGTTTGAAAACTCCGTCAAGGCCGTCGAAGCCCGGAAGGGCGCGGCGAGAGCCGCAGGCGCGTCATAAGCCAGATAGAGAGCGTTCGGTAATTCTCTATCAGGGCACTCAGGATATTGGCGTTGCAGCCAGTCTCAACGGCTGACTGGTTCTCTCGGAGGATTTTTCCCATGCTGCTTGAAAAGTGCGTAGCCCTGCACTAAATCGATGCACGTGTTGAACACGAACCAGCTCGAAAGCGCCAACAACGCTACTTTCACCATATAGCTTCTCCTCAGTTCCTAGGCTACATGGAGGCTCTCCGGCGGGCAATAAACTAGTAGTACTGATTTAAAAACTTTCGTACTGCTTTACTTACGCGCTTCGCTTTTGGCAAGGCTGAAGTTCCAATAGAAGGGCTTCGCTTTCCCAGAGCCTCTATAACTCTCAAGTCTCGGGAAGCGCCGTTATAGGTAGCTCGGAATCAGCTACATAGGTTGTTCTGCGGCAAACTAAACAATTTTATTCCTGGAGCATCCCCGTGGTGTTTCGCTTGGGCACGAATCCGACCGGGATGCGCGCGATTTCTTTCATCGACTTGATGTCGATTGCGGAAACGTCGTTCGTCACGGCATTTGCGACATAAGCCGTCTTGCCGTCCGGAGTAAGCGTGAGCCAGGCCGCGCCCATCCCGCCGAGTTCGGCGGATCCCACGCATTTCAAGTCGGGCAGTGAGTACGAATACAGCATGTTGTTCACGCGGCTGTTCACGAGCAGCAGCTTGCCGTCAGGAGTCACCGCCATGCCGTGGGATGGATCAGCGCCTTCGGGAACTTCCTTCTTGCCCGCGGGTAGGGGCGGATTTGTAATGCGCTTGATTTCCTCGTGCGAGGCAAAATCGATGACAGCGAAACCGTTGAAATCGGTCAACTGAACGAACAGGTATTTGGTGGACCCGTCGGGATTGGTTGACATGGTCATCGGACGAATGCCTCTGTCCATTTGAATGACCCAGGCGACTTCGTTCGTCGTCGTGTCCACCACGCTCACCGCTTTTGCCGGAATGGAGCCGGCGACTACATATTTGCCGTCTGGCGTAACGTACGGGTTGTGGATTGTGCCCTTCGTACGGATGGTCTTGACGTTCGTAAGCGAAGCCGTGTCGATCACGTCAAGGCCGCCGGGCGCCTGCGCGATGGCGACGTAGACCGAGCGTCCATTGGGAGTAACGGAGATGTTGTTGGGGTGCCCGCTCAGCGGGATTCGCTTGGTCACTTGCAGCGTTTTGGCGTCAGACCACGTCCAGCGTGCTGGCCGCTTCGTCACTGACATAGATTCGTGTGCCGTCCGGAGCGACGGCAACGCCATGGTTCACTTCAATCCCCTTGATTTCTCCCACCACTTTGTTGGTCACCGGATCGATAACGTCGACGTTGTCTCCCGCGGAGTTGGTTTGAAGAACCCGGACCACCTTATTTGGCGCGGCCTTCAAGGACACCAGGCCGAGGCCCATCCCCGCCAGAATGATAAGACCACCGCGAAACAGATGTTTGTTCGTCATTTTCGTCAACGCTCCTTATCGCATCGATTGGCCCTCAGCCTGCCCCGCGCTACTCCGCCTTTTTGCCTTGAATAAACGCCTTTAATATAAGCCACTCCGGATCGTTCTTCGAGTCGAAATGCTTGCCCCCATTATGAAAGAAATCGCCCCCGGCCGATTCGGCCAGCGGGTGAATGAGCAAGGGACTTTCCAGATCGCCAGGCGGTGGCCACGCGCTTGACCAATTCAAAGTTCTTGCGCGATTCCTCTTCGCTCCAGCTCGTCTCTCCAGGCGCCAGCGGCACCATTTTCAACGGCGCATTATTCGTCGCGTGGCACGCAACGCACCGCGCGTGGCCGGGACGCTTGTTCAGAAAGACAGGTTCCACCTGCGTCTTGAAATATTCGTAATCCAGCGAGGGAGCGGAGGAAGAAGCTGACTGGCTCTCCTGCGGCTGCCTGGCGCCGGCCAACCCGGACGCCGTCAAAAGCAAACATGTCCCTGCGAGTAGAAGATATGAGCGCATACCCTAATCTTAATCCTTTCGGCCGAGAACTTTCTTTGCACCTTCCGGATGAACTCCCTTATACACCCCCGGCACTCCCGAATGAACCAAATTGTTATTGGAAGGCAGACGGCCCATTAGAGCCTGTGTGAGAACTTGGTTTTGGTTCCTGTAGCGCCCGCCTTCAGGCGGGCATCTGCTTGATTCCAAAGTGCCCGCCTGAAGGCGGGCGCTACAAAGATATGCCAGTCTCAGTTTCTCACACAGGCTCTTTAGCGCCCGGTCTTCCAAGTTCATGGGATCGCCGACTTGCATACCGCAAAATCCCGGCCCACCCCTTGTTGTTGAAAACAGCAACCTTCCCTGTCTCCAGCCTTTTCTTCCATTGGGGCACAGGCCTAAAGTTGTACCGATTCGACTGTGCCGGGCTGGCACGCCTGGCACGATGCAACCAGAATCGGCTGAATATCCCGGCAGAGTTGTGGAGTGTAACGAAACCCAATGTCACAGCAGGAACGCCGTCAATATAACCGGAAGACGCTGAACCCTCTTCCCTATATCAACCTACCCTCCGACAACGGGGGCATTGTGCTCGATGTTTCCGAGCAAGGCCTCCGGTTTCGCGCCATAGGTCCCGTGGAACCATCAGGGCCGATCGATTTTTCGTTCACGGCGCGGTCCACTCTCGTTGCCGGCATGGGTGAACTTGTGTGGTTTGACCAGGCGAATAAAACCGGCGGGTTGCGATTTACTGAACTGCCTTACAAAGCCCTGGAGCAAATTCGAAAATGGCCTCATGACTCGAACCTGCAGCTTGGCATTGGCCAGGACTTCACCTTGCACATGCCCGCGCCGGGAGAATCTCCGGCCCCGAGGCCAAACGATCGCGGCGCATATGCCTCGCTCAAGTCCAAGGTTGCATCCCAGTTCGACAAAGTCCTGCCCGATTCCTTCGGAACAAAATTGCGCGAGAATCTGCCTCCCGTGCTGGAGAACGCTTTGTCGGGATGGAACTCACTTTCTCGGGAAAATTATTTTCAAAAGCATAAGAGCAGGATATTCCAGGCATCTTTTGCGATATTTCTGGGGATTGTGATTTCGACGGCCGTGCATGTCCGCCACCGCGAGGCCGGTGATTTGCTGATCAAGTTGGGAACGAGATTGTCCGGGGGAGCTGCTACTGCTGCAACGCCCGCGCCCAGTGTTACTTCAGCGGCCCCGCCCGTCGACGATGGCTCTGCTTCCACATCGAAGGTGGATAGCCCTGCTGCAGAAACTGTTCCCCAGGCAGCAAGTGCGGACGCCGGTAAAATCGCCCAGGAACCCCCGGCCGCGACGCCCACCCCGCAGGCTCGGGAGAATGTTGCGCGAACTTCAAAACCCGGAGCCAGAGGTACGGAATTGGTAGTGCAAGTCGCCGCGCTGACGGAAGAGGCGGAAGCCCGCAAGCTGACCGACACGCTGCGGCAGGAGAATTTCCAGGCGTTCGTGGGCACGCTTTCGGCCGATTCGTATTATCGGGTGATGATGGGGCCGTATCCGGACGAGGCGTCCGCGCGCACTGTGCTGGGCAAGCTCAAGAAGGCGGGCTTCAATTCCTTTATCCGGCGTGAGCCAATTGCTATTGCAGATCGGCTTGGATCTCAGAGGCTTTCGACGCCCTGAGCTGAACGAAACATTTGTAAAAATTCTGGTATCAGTTCCAATCCCGAAATTATTTCGCGCCATCCCCGCTGGCCGGCTTGCCAATGATCTTGTTGTATTCCGCGAATTCAGAGGGCGAGCACATCATTTCCCGGACATCGAAATTGGGCGGTTCGCGCTTGAATCGAAGCTTGTTGAGTGCGACCCATGGTTTCGTATACATCTTCGGGTCGTTGATTGTGACGGTCAGCTCCAGCGTGTTTTGATCGGCTCGGTGAAATTTCTCCTCCACGATGAGATCGGAGCTGTGCGGCCGCCCGGCCCGGTCGATCCATGTTCTTTCGTCAATTCCCGAGGTCTGCACGACGAACGTATAATCATCCTGCCATTTTCCAGTTGAGTAACCAAACCACCGGGGTTCGGGATCTTTGGGCGCTTCCCGCCCGTCTGTCCAGACCACGCGCCAGATCTTGCCAAACTGGTACAGGACATACACGTTGACGGGCGTCTGAAGGATCTGCGTCGTGCGCAGTTCATACAGGTCTTCGCGCGGCATTCCCTGAGGGTCGCAATAAACCACCGGATCGTTCGTATCGCCTGGAAGAACGCTTCGGATTCCGTTGCTCGGTTTGTGGGTGTTCAGAGTCTCCAGACCCAAAGGCGTGTAGGGCACTTGATGTTCCGGCTTGCCGTCCTCCGGCATGGCCGCCGGGCCCATCGGCTGGATTCCGCCGTTGCCCGGGTCCCAAATTCCGGAAATGTCGTGGCGCGGGGCGGGGACAGCCTTCTGATCCGTGATCGCTTTTGCCTGTTGTGGCGGAGCAGCCTGGGCGCGCGCGGCCGGGGCGGATGCGAAGACAGGAATCAGGGCAAGTGTCGAGGCCAAGAAGATGCGCAACATTCCGAAGTTCCTTCCCAAACTTTGGTGTCAAGTCGATTCAACTCGTCGAGTTGAATCAATCGATTAGAATACGACGCGCCCCTTGAGAATCTGGCCACTCGCGAGGACGACTTGGTCCACGCGTCCGATCGGCAGGCCGTTCTTGACCGGCTCCACGGTCACAGTGACTTCGTCTCCCGGCTTGAAAGACTGTTTGCTCCAGCCAAGGTTGACCATGTCGGACGGATTGCTGGCCTCGGCCGCCCAGTGCACGACGTTGCCTTTGTCGTCCTTTACATCGAACCTCAGAAAGCAATGAGGATTGGCCCAAAACCATTCCGTCACCGTTCCCTTCAGGGCCAGCTTCTTCGACGTGTCATAGGCGGCAGCGCCGTGGTGCGCGAATAGAGGAACTGAAATTGCCAATAAGCCGAGCAAAATCGTCGCAATCCTTTTTTTCACGGAATCCCTCCAAACATCCGCCCGGGAAGCACGCTTATGCATGGCCACTCGATGGCCGAAACGATTCGAAGTTAGTACCGGCCGCCGTTTACGTCCACACCGGCTTGACGCCTGGGCCGATCAGCATGGCCGGATTCGCGCCCTTCCTCGGCATGTATTTTTGCGCCCGCCCGTTGTCCACTTCGGCCACGTACAGATTGCCTTCCTGGTCCACGTGCATTCCATGCACGCCCCAGAATCCGCCCGGGAAATCGCCGAAGGTGCCCCAGGAGTACAGGAAGTTGCCGTCGAGATCGTACTTGATCATTTTGTTCGTGCCGCGATCGAAGAGCCAGAGGTGCCGGTCGGCCGCGGACAAGTGCAGGCAATGGACGTCGGATGGCGGATCGCCCACTTTCCACATATTCACGAACTTGCCGCTTGTGTCGAACACCTGGACGCGGTGATTGTACCGGTCATTGACGAAAACACGGCCGCTGGGAACGTCAACAGCGACTCCGTGCACGCCGTTGAGGTAGCCGGGACGCGTCTCGTTTGGCGGTGTTCCTTTTTGCCCGAAGTCGCCGATGAACTTGCCGTCCTTGTCGAATTTCGCGACGCGCGTGCCGACGTATCCGTCCGCCACGAACATCGTGCTGTCCGGCAGCCAGGCGAGGTAAGTGGGGCGGGAAAAGTGTGTGGCGTCGGCGCCCATCTGGTTGGGCGTTCCGATCGTCTGGACGAGCTTCTTCATGTCGTGCGTGAACTTGAAGATAGCGTGCCGGTAATCGTCCACCAGCCACACATATTTGTCCTTGTCGTAAGGATTGATGTAAATCGCGTGCGGCCGGCGCAGCATGCTGTCCCACTCGGGCCAGGTCTCTTTGATTTCTCCCTTGGCGTTTACGCCGACGATGCAGTGCGTCCAGCGCCAGTCCACATTTTCCGTTCCGTGATTCGGGCCATCGAGCGGGCCTGGCGGGCTGGCCGCCGTGGCGTCGCGCCACGGCAGGCGGCCGATGGGAAACCCGAGGCTCGGCCCCAACTGCGGAAGGTCAATTTCCTTCGGGCGCTTGATGTTCGGCAATTCGCCGCGCTGGAGAATGAAGACGCGGTCCGGATTCTCAGCGAAGACGCCTTCTCCCGATCCCCAGTTCCACTGTTCGTTTCCAGGCAGCTCAGACAACGGGTGCGGCCAATTGGGGTCCACATCGTAGGCCCCGAAGACGTCCTGCACGCCCTTCTGGCCCGGGACGGCCGCGAAAGAGGTCACCCCTTTGGCCTGCGCCTGGGCAGCGTCGGGCGAACCCAACACTTCCGAAACCACTGGCAGCGCCGCGGAGGCAAGCCCGCACTTGATCAATCCTCTTCTGCTCAATTTCGTTATTGAACCCATGTCTTTGAGCTCCTTTTCAGCGACATATCGTTGCGAACCGGAATTTCGAATTTAGACCTTCGTTGTGCGCATCGTACGCTTCTCCGGCTCCGGATACAACGAATTTGCCAACCGAACAGGTCAAGAAAGTCGATCGTATCAAGGACGAGGCGCCTCGATGCGCGTCACCAGATACGTAATCGTTCCATCGAGCTTGCTAAACCGGTGCGGCAGGCCCGGAGGAATCACGACCACGTCGCCCGGCCCGATACGTCGGCTCTCGCCACCCTGGATGGTGCCTCTCACGCTAGGGCCCGCGGCTTCCGAAGTGAGGTCCACAGGCTTTCCATCCACGAGGGTGCCTCCGGTTTCAAACATCCCGGCGCCTGTAATGATTTGATAGACCTCCGTCACCCTGTCATGCAGGAGAGAACTGTCAGGAGTTTGGCCGGGGATTCGCCGGAGGATAACGATCGTTACTTTATACGCGCCGGTGTCAACAGTCTTGATCGGTTTGTCGAAGGTTGTGCTATTCGGCGGCATTTGCTTCAGAGCTGCGTCAATATCCGCTGTCGTAACAAACGCTGCCGCGATGGCATTCGGGGCGGGCTGCGCAAACAGCCGAGCGGTAATGCCTGAACACCAGATCGGCGCGGAGGCAGCCGCGAGGGCCGCGAGAAAAGAAAGTCCTGTAAGAAACCGGCCACGGCTCATCTGCATGGAGAAACCTCCAGTAGTTTTAAATTACGGAAATCTGTGCTGCAATGTGAAATCTCGTCCGATCCTACACCGGCTTCCCTGCTCGTAAACATAAAAGTGCGATCGCCCCCCGCCGCCCTCGAATCTCATCACGATTTGAGAGACCGGCTGGCGAATTTTTTCTAGCGGGAGCTGGGCCTGGTTGTTTGCGCAGGGTTGGCGGGAGGAAAGACCAGCTTCGGAGTTTCGATCGTCCCGCCCAAAAGAAAACTTGAAGGCAACGCGGAGGCAGGACGAGTTGATGCCTGAAATATCGAGGGGCGAACTCGAAGGTTCAGCGCATGGGAAAAATCGATGTGGCCCTCCAATTCGAGCCGCCCTCGGGAAGCATCGAGCACAAAATTTGCAAGATCGATTCCGCTTTTTTGAATCCGGTACGTTCCCTGGACGGATGAGAACGATTCCGGCGCGGTATCGGGATCGTCACCCGGGAACTCGCCGTAGAGCTCGAGACCCTGCACCGCAATATTCCGCCCGTTCAAAGTTCCCTGCCCTTGCATCGAGCCGATCAGATCCTGGCGGCCAATGCCATGAGCGGAAAGGAAGAGGGTGGCGGATGCGTTTCCAACCATTCGGCTACTCAGAAAAGGCACGGCGCGGCCAAGGCGGTCGAGGTCCACGTGATCGAAGCGGCCTTGAAACTCATAGGAAGGATCGGGCAGGAGCTGCGAATCGAACGAGCCGGAAATTTTTCCACCAAAAAAATCGGCCTGGCCCTGCCGAATCTTGATCGTCCGGCCTGCGAGTTCCGCTTGGCCGTCGAAATTTTCGATCTGCATCGGCGGCAGGTCAATTATTCCGGCACGGAGGCGCCCGCGCGCCGCGAGTCGGGTGACGACCGCGTTAGCAGGAGGAGACGCGGCGGCTGTGACCACATTTGAGCCGGTGAGTCGCGCGAGAAATCCCGGCCGTGCGCGCGGGCCGAGCCACCGGTCAAGCTCCGCCGTATCCAAATGGTCCGCGGACAGATCGAATGTCCATTGCTTATCCGAATATTTTCGGATGATCGAGCCGCGCCATGCCGCGCCGAATGCCTCCGCCACGGAAAGCGTGATGGTCTGCTGCAACGGCGCGAATTCCACGTGGGCTTTGGGAACCTGCAACGGCTGGTTGACGTACGCAGGATTCAATGTCAGCCCGAGAAAATCCATGCTTCCCAGCCACGGGACCGCGGGCGATTCCGCGCGATGAGCTCCGCGCATTCTGACCGCAAGCCCCCCTGTGGCGGTCCAATCCGGATTCACGGGCTGCGCAATCGCCGCGGATAAAGCAAACCAATCCTGGATGCGCGGCGTTGCGCCCTCCACAGAAAGGCTCCAATCCGGCGTCCAGCGGAATGTTCCATTTGCCTGAGGAAAAATGGAGCCGAGAACAACGAAAGCATTCCGAGGTTCGCTGACCGTTTTGCTACCATCAGGCGCCGCTTTCAAACGAGCGAGTGAAAAGGAGATCTCCGTGGGCGCAAGATTGACTCCGCCGTGCGATACGCTCGCGTTTAAAGGGCCAATATATAGAGAAGCAGGCAGCGATTTCGCCGTCAGAGTTCCGCCGGCGCTCGATAGTGCGCCTTGCTGAAGTTGGATCGGCCAGCCGCCCAACTTTAAGTCCAAACCGAGGGCGCAATCCACGCGCAAATCCGGCGCAACATCCGGCAGCATGGCTCGATACCACGAGAGGACATCCCCGAGCGCAAATGTCGAGGACTCCAGGCGGAGCTCCGGACGAATTCCGTGCCCCCAATCCAGATCGCCGATACCCTGGAGGCGCGACGCAGGCATTTCCAGAAGTAACTTCCGAATTTCAGCGTGAGCTTCTCCAAGCTTCCAGTTCATCTCCAGGGAAAGATTCGCGGCAGGATCGGTGTCTCGCTCGGGAAGCCTCCACCCGTGCATTCCGGTTAATCGCGCCACTCCGGAAATGGACCATTGCGCTCCCCCGGAATCCGGGCTCTGAGACGACAATGATTCCGGCGGAGCGATGCGCGCATCGAGATCGACGGCGAGACGCCCGCGCATTCCATAGTCATCCCCGCGGACGAGACGCAGAGCATCGGCCACGGACGCGGCGCGCCAGGTCAAGTTGATCTCGGCCGGCTGAAGGCGCGCGCTCGTCCCGGCAATCGAGCCGCGCAAACGTAGTGTGCCAATATCCTGAAGCCCCACGCCGGCGCGCATCGGCCGGGCTTCGAGGTCGAGTTGCCACCGGCCCGCGCCATTTTGTTCGACGCGGCCGGAAACGTCCACCAGCGCGAAAGGACTCTTGTTATCCCCTTGCTTGAAATTGATCCGCCCGCCCTGCACGTCAATCCGGTAAGGCCGCGAGGCGCGGAAATCACCAGAAGGCGCGAGCGGGCCCATAAATCCGGGGCGCGAACCGGGCTGCTGCGCGGGCGGCAGCCAACGCTCGATGTTCCAGTGGCCCTCGGCGTCGCGCGCCAGATTCAAACTCGGCCGCGCGAGCGAAACGGGGCCAAACTCAAATCGTCCCGCAAGCAGCGCCGGCCATCTCAGCCCGGCCGTGAGCGTATCCGAGCGCAAAAAATATTCGTTGCCGAAGTGGGGATCATCCGAGACGCTGATGAAATGGGCCTCGATGCGCGCGCCGTCGAGCAAACTGAAATCGAACCAGGAAACATCGACGGGGCGGCCAAAGCTCGCGGCAAGACGCCCGATCAGATAGCGGCGCGCGGCGCTGGCCCGCAAGGCGCGCGAAAATCCGAAGCTCGCGGCGAAGAGCAATACGCCGGCGGTCAAAATCAAACGCAGCCATTTTCGCCTGTTCATGAAGTATTCAGGAACAATTCCAACCTGGATGTCTTCGACACATGAAGTGCCGGGCTTCACAGTCTGTGTGAGAACTCAAAATCGGGGCTTTTTTTGTAGGGCCCGCCTTCAGGCGGGCACTTTGGATTCACGCAGATGCCCGCCTAAAGGCGGGCGCTACAAAAACCAAACCCTTGTTTTCACTTAGAAGCTGAGGTCCCAACCTCCTGTGGAATCATGCCACGTCATCGCCTTTCAAATTAGGGAAATACGCGTAATCAGGAATTGTTGCAAAAGGCGGGGAAGAAGAAAAGTGCTACCTCAGTGAACTTCATGCAGCATGCGCGACCAGCGGGTCCGCGAAGGCAAATGCAGAACCGTATCGAGGAGATTCAAGAACCAGGAATTCACGCTCCGGTCCGCGCCGTCATTGCCGTCGCCCACCACAGACCAGTAAATCACGACAGGACGCCCCATGACCGCATCACGGTCCACGAATCCCCAGAACCGGCTGTCCCAGCTATGGTCGCGATTATCTCCCATGGCGAAATATTTTCCGGGAGGCACCACGATTTCGCCGTCGTGAATGTACTGAAAAATTTCGTCCGCCCATTCGGGCTGCATGTTGGCCTGAAGGTACTGCGGACTGCGCGGAGGGAAGTTGTCGCCGAACGGGTCGTACGGCGCCGCGGAGTCATGGACGACATACGGCTCAATGTTCCGTTTCCCGTTGACGTACACCTGCTGGTCCACGACCTTGACGCGGTCACCCGGAATTCCGATCACGCGTTTGACGTAATGCGGGTGATCCTGAAAGGGAAATTTGAAAACGATAATGTCCCCGCGGCGGATTTCACGGTACGGAAGAACATGGTCGTACCAGTGCCCGCGCCCACCGAATATAAATTTATTGACGAGGAGATGATCGCCGACGAGCAGCGTCGGCTCCATCGACTGCGACGGAATCTTGAACGCCTGCACGATGAACGTCGTGCCGAACAGCGCCAGAATCACCGTGACCAGAAGCGATTCGATGTATTCGCGCACCGTGGCGGGATGCGATTCCGCGCGGTGCGACGCAGCCGCTGCTTCGCGCGATTCCACGGCATGTGCGGTTTCAGAGGTCACTTCGCTCCTCAAACATCCTCGCCCCCCAATTGTATCAGGGCCGCGATCGCAGCGGACTGCTCCGCTTCTTTTTTCGTTCTGCCCGTCCCCACCGCCGGCGCTTGCCCCGCGATGCGGACCTCGACCCGGAATGTTTTCTGATGATCCGGCCCGGTCTCGGCAATTACATGATAGGAGCCCGGAGCCATCCCTCGCGATTGCAGGAATTCCTGCAGCGCGGACTTATGGTCGGTGTGGCCCAGGCGTTCCGCCTCGACCGCGATTGCTCCCTCGACCAGCGAGCGCCGCACAAACCCGCGCGCCGCCTCCAGCCCGCCATCCAGATAAATCCCGGCAATCAGTGCTTCGTATGCGTCCGCCAGAAGCGCCGGCTTGGTTCGCCCGCCGGTTTTCTCTTCCCCGCGTCCGAGCCGGAGGTACCTGCCCAAACCGAGGCGCTGCGCGGCAAGAGAAATCGCGGTGGCGTTTACAAGGCGCGCGCGACTCTTGGAAAGCTGTCCCTCGCTCCAGTCCGGAAAATCGCGGACCAGTTCCTCACTGACCACCAGCTCGAGGACAGCGTCTCCGAGAAATTCCAGTTTCTCATTGCTCTCGGCGGGTTCCTGTTCGGTACGCTCCGGGATGCGGGAGCTGTGCATCAACGCCTGGTGAAGCCACCGGGGATCGCGGAATGAATATCCGAGAAGGGACTCTAGTTCCGCGATCTCGGTGAGCGCCATATGTTCCGGCTTAGTCCCTGCTCAACTTTGTTCCCGATGCGATGTCTTTTTTGACGGCATCGACGCGGGCCTTGCACGCGTTCACAAGCGGCCCGGTTTCCGCGCATTTTCCGTAGGCCGTTACGGCGCCGTTCAAGTAACTGGCCTGTGAATCGGCGTTGCCCAGCAAGTAATAATCGACCGGATCGGGAGACGCCGCGAGTTGCACGGCTTGAGTCAGCTCGGTCCGCGCATCCTCGAATTTTTGATGGTCAATGTCGAGCAGGCCCAGTCCGCTATGGCAAAGCGCGAGCTTATCGTTCTTGGCCTTGTCAAAGGTGGCATCGTCGACCGTTGCCGGCTTCGTCAGGTTCGGAATCAATTCGATCGCGTGCTTTGCGTAGACTTCGGCTTTCTGCAATTGCTGCGGGCCGTCCGGCGTATTCGCTTTTACGCGCCGTGGAATGGCCATCGCCAGCAGCGCCAGCACGTCCACGTTGTCGGGGTCGAGTTCGAGCGCCTTGGCTCCCGCGGCGAACATCTTGTCCGTATTTCCTGTGGTGTAATAGTCAGTGGTCAACACACCGTACACCCCTCCAACATATTTGCTCATGGGGAATTTCGTGATGAAATCCTCTCCGAGCTGGATTTGCATGGCCGGATCGCCGCCCTGCGAGGCGAAGAAGGCCTTGTAGGCCGCTTCTTCCGCCTTGTTTATTTTTTCCTTTTTCTCCCCTTTGTCCTTATCTTGCGGAAACCCGGCCGGCTGGCCCGCGCCCGACAGGCCCGCTCCAACGGAAAGAACGATCGCGAGGCCGAGCAGTGCCGCCGGGAACCTGAAGAACTTTACCGTCATGATAGGAATCTCCTCAGCGAAATTAATTCTCGGAGATGGATCGAACACTCCGAGTGGATTGCTTGTTGCTTTGCGTTACTCGCCGCGAAAATTGCCGCGGCGGGAAGCGCAATAAAAAATTACGACTTGCCCCCGGACTGCCCATCGCGGGACGGCGTCTTGTATCCCGCCGAGATCCCGCTCTGCGCGGCGGTCCGGGCCGTATCCGGGGCTCCCGCAACCGCCAGCGCCGCGCGGTATTCCAGCACGGCGAGGTCCCGCTTCCCTTCTACATCGTACATTCTTCCGAGATAAATATGCGACCAGGAAACATTCGCCGGGTCGGGATGCGCATTGGCGCCGGCAAGCGGATTCTGCGCGGCCGCGATCACTTTTGTAAAGAGTTCTCGCGCCTGATCCGGCTTCCCCTGAAGTGCGGATGCTACAGCAAGGCCGTAGGTTGCGCGCTCGTCGTCCGGATGCGAAGCGAGGTAGCGTTCAAAGGACGCGGCAGCCGCGGCGCCGTTTCGCGCGGAAATCTGCCGCTGGCCTTCGGCCAGATCGTCATCCAGTGGATTCGACGAGGCCAACGGCTTTGCCGCCGCTCGATTCATTTCCAGAGGCTCCTTCACGGGAGCCGCATCCGCGAATTTCACGCCGCGCAGCCGCCGCTGCTCCGCCTCCACGTCGATCCCCTTGATCAGGTCCGGCAGATAATACCCCATCGCCGGTTCCGATTTTTCAAATCCGGTAAGCCCCGCGTAAATGGGGCGCACCAGAACGTATCCACTGCCTTCGGCCTGATCGATGGCTGCCGACAAATCATCGGGAGAAAGCCTGCGCAATCGAAGCTCAACGGCGCGCACCAGGCATTCGTCAAAGAAAGCATCGATATCATCATGCAGGTCCGCCGGGAGCTGCGGGGCGCGCGCCGCGTACTCGAGGAACGGCGAGGCCTTGGAAGCCTGAACCCGGTACCGGATCGCGATCGGATCGAGCATGAAATGCAGGAAGGCGTGCCGGATGTCGTCCATGGGCGGATCCGAACTGGGCCGGACGACCAGCGCGTACTGGTCTCCAAACGTTTTGAAAACCGTTTTGCCCCCGGCGAGAGGTTCGACATAGACGGAAAACGACCGGCGGGTGTTCGAGGGCACAATTTCGCGAAGATAATTGGAAACCGTGAAAACCAGATTGGAGACGGGAGCACGCAGGCTTTCCACACTGGCTTCGTAATCGGGCTGATAAAATTTCCAAAGCTCGTCGATCTTGGCCTCGGCATAAAAATTGGACAGGATCGCATTGAAGCCATCCAGGGTCAGCGCTTCGGGCGGCAAGTCGTCGCGGCGCAATTCAAACCGGAAATCCGGCGGCGGGCCGGCCACAAGGGCGAAGGAAACAAAGCGAGAGAATGTGGCGCCGGAATCGCCCAGGGCATGCTCCGCGTAGTATTTGCGAAGCGCCGCCACTGCCGGTCCTTGCAGCGCCAGCATCTTCTTGCGCAGCTGGACCCGCCCGGCAATATCGCCGGGCGCATTCGCATTGGATTCGTATCCGGCGGCGTCCAGCGCGCACATCACGGCAAAAAGTTGGACACGCGAATCGAGGGAAATAGCCCGGTGAACATCGTCGTGCGCGGATGCGGAAGGAGCCTTGGCCGCCGGCGCCTGCGCAGACGCGTGCGCGAACGCAACCAGGAGCAGTACAGCTCCGAGGCACGCAACCCAAGCCATGCGATTTCCGCCAATATTGAACCGCAATGCGTTATCCAGTCTGTTCATGAATTTACAAGGCCCGGTCAACTCAGTCAAGAAACCCTTCCATAGTTGGAAGGCTATTTCGACACCCAGGTTGTCCTATAAATACTGGAATGGGGAATTGCAGAGGGAGAATGAAATGAAAGTGGCTTAATTCATCCGGAATTCGACGCTGACGGTCGCCTGCGATGGCGCTGGTTTTCCGTTTACGGAGCCCGGAGAATATTTCCACTGCTTTACCGAATTTTCCGCCGCCCCGCGGAGAAGAAGCGGTCCGCTTAGCGCTTTTGTGCTGACGACCTTTCCATTCTCATCGATACTTGCGGAAACCGTCACGGTTCCCTGGATGCTCGACTGCCTTGCGGCCGCGGGGTATTCCGGCCGCACCGAAGAAATCAGCTTCGGGTCGCGCACCGTCCTGGGAGCAGATACAACCGCCGGGACCTCAGCCGGAGTTCCGGGCGGCGGCGCTGGCGGTTTCGAAATGCGGCCCGCCGAGGTCAGTAACCCGGCCGGAGGCGTCCCTCCAGTTGCATCTGCGGCGGCAATCTCCGCCGCCGGCGTGGCGCCCTCACCGGAATCGGCGTGAACTTGATTCGGCGCACTCGGAGAGCCCATCTTCAAACTCGCAATTGCCGGCCGCTGGGGAGTAGTTGGCTCAGGCGGCTTGATCGCAATCGAACTTTTTTCCTGCCGCCGGACATTCCGTGAGTCTGCCCGCGCATCCGGCCGTGACTCTGTCCTTGCGTCCAAATTTGCGGGGCCTGTGACGACGGCGGGGATTGTCGCAGCAGCGGTCGCGGGCTGGGACTGGTCGAGGCTAACCGCCTGTGTCTGAGTCTGGGTCTGACCTGCTGTTTGAGGGGCATCTTCCTGCGGCGCCTGCACAGCCTCCGGCGGAGCATTCGCTGACGGTGGCTCCGGACTGGACGGCGAGCTCGCTGCGGCAGTTTTCGCAACGGGGACAGGGGCGGGCCCCCGGCGCATCAGGAAGACCACGCCGCAAATACCTGCCAGAGCCAGTGCGGCAACACCTATGATCAAGGGCATGTGCCCGTCGGAGTCTCCGGATGAAGAACTGGGCTGCTCATAGGCCATCAAGCCTTTGCTCAGGAAGTCATGCGAGTTCGCGGGAGCAGGGGAAATAATCGACGAAGTTTCCCTTCTTGCCGGATTGGCGGGCTTCTCCGCAGCTGGCTCGGGTGACTTCGGAAGCCAGTTCGCCAGCGACGTGGAATCGGCAACCGCGGAAAGGTTGTAGCCAGAAACGTCTTTGTCTTTGTTAACCAGCTCCGGACCGGGCCTCGCGTTCCCGGTTCGCGATTCGCTTGTCGCTGCGGGAACAGGAACACCCTCGGATTCACCTTGATCTTCGAACTTTGGACCAACTCCCAGGGACACGGTTGTCGTCTTAGCCTGTGCCTGTGCGGGAAGGGGCGCGCGAGCGGGCGCGGAAGACGAAGGTGGTGGCGGCGGGGTTTCTCGAGGCGCGACGGGAGTTACAGGTTGAGTGGCCACTGCAACCGGAACGTGGGTGGCATCCTTGTGGATACCCCAGAAATCATTAACCGGCTCGACAAATTCGACCTCGACGTAGCCCTTCAAGTTCGGCAGATTGCGCCCGCCAACGACTCGCGAAATTACTTCGCGCCCGGCAGAATTCGAAAGGATGACCGTTAGCCCGACAGGCAAATTTAAAGTGCTGCGAAGCACAGCTCCGTTATCGAACACAATTACGGACTTAGCATCTTCCCGAATCGGCTGGGCCGGCCCGCCCGCTTCGTTCGCCAAACTCCGGATGGCCACGCTGACTTCCAGGCAGACAGGATTCGAACGGGGCGATAGGCCGGCGTTGTTCTCGGAATTTTGCGGAGACGCACCGGGCTTGCCCGGGCTGTTCAACTCAAGGGAGTTTTTGATTGTTGACGTCATGGCACTCCGATCATGAACGGCCCCACGGGCAGGGGTGTGGCTGACAAATCAGAATGCTTCTATTTTCGGCTTGGCAAGGGAAGGATGGCTATAGTACGTGCGTACTACTGAAGAATTAAGAGCCTAAAAGAACAACGAACACCCCGTATCATGAGAAATGTCTCCATACAATTCCAAGTCTGCGGAACCATGGGCGATGAGTCTGAGGGCAGGTCTCAAGGCCCGAGACTCGAGTGAAAAGCCCCGATCTTCAAGGACAAAAGACGGGGCAACTCTAAATTCCAAATCAAAGCTCGGGCCAACCGCCCCGCTTATGCCTTCAATTGGCGCGCGATGAAGGCCTTGACCATCGCCTGGGCACGGTCCGTTTGCGGGCCGGGATTGGCGACCCACTCGTGCTCGGAGTTTTCGAAAATCTGGAATTGAATGTCGCCGCCGGCCGCCTTGTACGAGGCAACGAACTTTTCCTGAATCGAAGGCAGCACGTTGTCGTCCAGCGCTCCTGCCATGATCAGGAACGGCACGAGCGTGACTTTCTCGTGGCGGTCAAGGATTTCCTGCGGGTTCGATTCGTGAATGGTTTCCCACGGGTTGAAGAAGGTCGTGTGGTTCTTCATCATGCTGTCCCGACCCAGCTTCTCCGCATTATTGTAGCGCGCGAGCGGATCGCTGACGGGCGAGCGCATCGCGGCGTAAGCAATGACGGCGTCGGTATGCGGCGCTTCGGGAAGCGGGATGGCGTTGTAACGCGCGTCATGCGGGCGCATGCCCAGGAGTTCCGCCACCTGGCCGCCGCTCGAACTTCCGTAAACGCCGAACTTTGACGGATCGCCATTCCACGTGGCCGCTTTCGTTTTCAGCCAGCGCACGCCGTAGTTCGCGTCCTGAACGCAAGCCGGGTAGGGAGCCTCGCCTGCCAGCGTCATGTCAATGGCAACCACGAGCACGCCGCTGCTGGCGATGGCGCTGTCCATCGGGATCTCCGCCGTGCGGTCTTTCGCGTTCCAGGCGCCGCCGTGCAGATCCATTACAACGGGAAATGGCCCCGCCCCTTTGGGCTGATAGATGCGGGCCTTCAGCATGCGTCCGGCCTTGTTGCGCCGCATCTCGACCTCGGTCACCGTGATTTCCATCTTTGCGGCCGGGTCGTAGGCCAACTTCGCGGGCTGAGCAGCCGCACTTACGAGGCGCGATCCAAAGACCGACGCAATGGGCAAGCTGGCTGCGCCCGCAGTCAGAGTCTTGAGAAAGTGCCGACGTCCAAGTGTTTGTTCGTTCATTTTAGCCTCCACGCGTAACGGTCGCGGCCTGTGTCTCCCAGGCGAAACCAGGATCGTTCCGAAACCCAGCCATCGGAACCCCGAGTGTTTTCGTCTTTGCGGCCCTGATGAGCACCCTTATACACCCAATGCGCTTTCGAGTGAACCAATTTTTCCTTTGTCGCATCGGGCCCAAGACACGAGTCACCCTCCAAAGAACGAAGGACGGGCACCCAGGGACTGGCTCGGATGTTCGAGTAGCACAGGCACTCTTGCCTGTGCGGTTTTGTGGGCTGAAGGGAGTTCGACCACCCAAATTGTGGCGGGTATCTCGATCGCGAAAACCGCACAGGCAAGAGTGCCCGTGCTTATTTCTGAGTAGCAGGGGACGGATTCTTCTACCTCGACTGCTTCAAGAGTTCAACTCCTTAGAATTGAACTTTCGAAGCAGTCGATTGGAAGCAGGGAAGCAGCTGTTTGTTCCAGTCCATGACACAACCGGGAGGGCGGGATTGGGCAGCCGCCGATTCCGATCGGGCTAGCCCCGGATGGAAATATCGCTGAAGCTGAGGACCACCCGGCCGCCGGAAGTAAAGCGGCCAAAGCTCATCTCGGGCCGGAACCGCGAAAACAGGAGCACAAGGTCCAACTGGCGGCGGACCGTATCGGTATCGGGTCCAGCCAGAATTCTGTAGCTCACGGCCTCGCCTTGTGAGTTTACCGTGGCTTCCACGAGCAGCGCGTGAGGTCCGGCATGGCCGGACTCCTCCAGTCCAGTAATCGGAAATGGCGCCAGTGCTTCCAGACGCGCGGGTTGCAGCAAATTCGTCGGCGAATCGGTGGAATCCGCACGTAGCGGCGTGCCGATCCCCAGCAGCTGGCAGACCAGCACAAACACGATAAAAGCGACGGTGAAGCCGCCCGTCGCGGGAATCGCCAGTGGCTCCAGGATATTCTTCAAAACCAGTTCGGCGCGAGTCCGCGCGCGCAGCGCATAATGCAGCCAGTTGCGGTCAGAAAGACGTTGCGCGGTCGAGACGCGAATCTTCAATGCCAGATCCGCCGGCGGGACGGGACGCCGCACTCTGGACATCATCGATGACATGGCCTGATATGCTCGCAGTTCCTCGCGGCAATCCATGCAGGATTCCAGGTGCTTCCCGACGGATACGTGCGTATCGGTCCAGGTGCCCGTCGGCACCGCGTCGTCCAGATAGCCCGGCAAAAGCCGTCTTACTTTTTCGCAGGTCACTTGACACCTCCCTCGGCGTCACCCGTCTTGCACGGATGCGCCCAGCCGGTTGTGTCGGTCCGGCTGGTATTGTTTTCCTCCGCCGCGGAAAATAGCGTGGAGTGCAAAACCGATTCTCTTACATGTGGCGCGGGCGTCTGGCCATGCGCGACGTGCGGGCTTCGAAGCAAAGGATCCAGAATTTCCCGCAACATCCGCCGCCCTCTCAAAATCCGCGATTTCACCGTTCCTACCGTTACCGCCAGAACTTCAGCCACTTCCTCGTACGACATCCCTTCGAGGTCCCGCAATATCACGGCGCTTCGAAATACTTCCGGCACCTTGAGCAACGCCAGTTGCACTGCCTGCTGCACTTCATGAGATGCAGCCTGGTCGAACGGGGTGCCGCTCCCGTCCTCAATTTCGATCGATACGTGGCCGTTGGCGCTCTCAGTATCAATCGAATCCTGCTCCCGGTGGTGCCGCCAGAGCCAGCGCCGGTGATTCAACGCCTCGCGGACGGCGATGCGGTACAGCCAGGTCTTCAAGGAACTGCCGCGCCGGAAACCGCGAATGCCGCGAAACGCCTTCAAAAAGACGTCTTGCGTGATATCGGCGGCGTCGCAGGATTCCGAGACCATCCCGGCAACGAGGCCGTAGACCGGACCTGAGTAATGCGTCACCAGCCAGTCGAACGCCGCGCCGGACCCGCCCTGCAGATCCGTCACGAGCTCGGCTTCGTCCTGCGACCAGGGAAGGACGCGCGCCAAGTCAGACACGTTGACCACCTCTCCCGCCTGCATGCGCCAAGCGTTTTCGCGAAACCATCGCGCCAAACGCCATGTGTCTTACGCACCAGACCTGAAAGCCGCTTACGGGGTCCCCGACCAGAAACCCGTGCAGCCGGATCGCGCCGGCGGCTAAGCGCTTCATTTGAATTAGACACCACGGAGGAAGAATGGTTCCCCCTCTTTACGCCATTCTGCGCCTATCGTACCAGGTTTGCAATGGTACAAGTGAGTTGGAACCGTACTGCAGGGAAAGGGGTTAGGTAGCGCGGGCTTCAACCTGTGGGGGTCCATTAAGGAGCCGGGACTGTGCGCGCCAGCCAAGTCCATATATGCCCTCGAAGAGCTTTGGAACCAGAAGACTTCCCTTCGGCCTTCAGGGTGAAAAGTCAGTGCTACCAAACCCGATCGATTCGGAGATACCATCATTACAGCGCATTAATCTGGAGGACTTCGGATTTACGGAGCGCACATGCACGGAAATCCAATTCGCCGGATCGCGCTCATAGGTTTTGGAGAGGTCGGCGGAATTTTTGGACAGGATTTCGCGGCGGCGGGATTGGATATCTCCACATTCGATATTCTCCTGAATGCGGAACCGTCGCGTTCGGCGATGCTGGCCAAAGCGAAGAGCGCGAATGTCCGCGCATGCGACTCTCTCGAAGCAGCCATCCACGGCGCGGACTTGGTGATTTCCGCGGTGACAGCTTCCTCCGCCGCAGAGGTGGCCGGGAACGCTGCGCCATTTCTTAGCAATGATCAAATTTATTTCGATCTCAACTCGGTCTCGCCCGAAACGAAGCGCAAAATCGCGCGCACGCTCGGCGAATCTCCCGCCGCGTTCGTCGAAGCGGCCGTGATGGCGCCGGTCTCGCCGCAGCGGGTCAAGGTTCCAATGCTGCTCGGGGGCGCAAACGCGGCAACCGCCGCCGAACAATTGCAGGCGATCGGCATGAATGTTAAGCCCATCAGCGACCGCGTCGGCGTAGCCTCGGCGATTAAGATGTGCCGAAGCATCATCATCAAGGGCCTGGAGGCAATCACCGTCGAGTCAATGTTTACGGCGCGGCGATATGGGGCCGAAAACCATGTACTCTCGTCGCTCGCCGCGACGTTTCCCGGCATGGGGTGGGATGGCGCATTGCCAAATTACTTGATCAGCCGCGTCGCGGAACACGGAAAGCGCCGCGGGGCGGAAATGCGCGAAGCCGCCGAGGCCGTTGCCGATGCGGGCCTCGAACCCCTGACGGCTCTCGCCACGGCGCAGCGCCAGGATTGGCTGGCGCAGGCAATCGCAGAATTCTCCCTGGCCTTCCCAAAAGGCGAGAGCTTCGCATGGCAACAGCTCGCCGACGCAATCGCGGAGGCCGCTTCCCCCAAAGAAAAATCTTCTGCAGGAATCAAGTTGTAGCGCCAACCTTCAGGTTGGCATTCTTGAGGCCAAGCGAGGACACCTGTCCGCCGCGACGGGCAGGCGCCGTATAAAATAAGTCGTTATCAAAAGGAAGAAAACAAATGCAAACGGAGCCGATCTTCGATCTCGCGCATCTCGCCCACATGGAAATGCTCACGCCGAAGCCGGACGAAAGCCTGAAATTTTTCGTGAACGTGATGGGCATGACGGAAACGGCGCGAAAAGGCGATTCCGTTTATCTGCGCGGCTGGGATGATTACGAACACCACACGCTGAAACTAACCGCGTCAAAAACTTCGGGCATGGACCACATGGCGTTTCGCGCTCGCAGCCCGCAGGCGCTCGAACGCCGCGTCGCCGCGCTGAAAGGCTCAGGCTACGAAATCGGATGGACGGATGGCGATCTCGGCCACGGCCCCGCATTTGCCTTTCACGATCCCGACGGCCACAAGGTCGAAATCTATTACGAGACCGAGTGGTACAAAGCGCCGCCCGAACTGCGCCCCGCCCTGAAAAACCAGGCCATGCGCTTCCCTGCCCGCGGCGTCAACGTGCGCCGGCTCGATCACCTCAATTGCCTCGCCGTGGACATTAAGGCCAACCGCATTTTTTTCCAGGACTATCTGGGCTGCCGCCTCACCGAGCAAATCGTGATGAACGACGGCTCGGAAGCGGGCATGTGGCTGACGGTCTGCAACAAGAGCTACGATTTCGCCTACACGCGCGACTATACCGGCACGCGCGGCCGCTTCCACCATGTCACCTACGCCGTCGATTCCCGCGAAGATGTTCTGCGCGCCGCTGACATTTTTCTCGAGAACGGCATGTTCATCGAAACCGGCCCGCACAAACACGCCGTCCAGCAAACTTTTTTCCTCTACGTCTACGAGCCCGGCGGCAACCGCGTGGAAGTCGCGAACGCCGGCGCCCGCCTGATCCTGGCCCCCGACTGGAAGCCCATCGTCTGGTCCGAAGACGAACGCAAAAAAGGGCAGGCCTGGGGACTCAAGACCATTGAGTCGTTTCACACCTATGGGACACCTCCGGTCAGTGTGGATCGCTCTTGAATTTCGCGAGCATATGCAGATAGAAGATCAGTCAGATGCCTTGCATCTTCTGAAGAAGGTTCACGCAATTACCGTCGTGATTGCCATGTTATATTTACATTTATGAGAGGTCCGGGGCGCATCGTCTTTTTGTTGGTTCCGATATTGGCAGGGCTCTTCACCATCGCTTCACTTGCATACGGCCAGGTAGGAATCGTGCTCTCGGGCAATGTCACGGACGACTCGGGCGGTGCTGTTTCGGGCGCCTTAGTCCACCTCTATTCGGCAAAAGGAGTTCGCGAGATAAGAGCGAACTTTGACGGGGTCTTTCAATTCGCACAGGTTATCCCGGGTAAGTACGAGCTGGATGTAAATTTTCCGGGGTTCAAGCAAGCAACTCAAGATATCGAAGTCAGCGAAAAATCCCCTGGACCAATTGCGCTCAGGTTGCACATCGGCGATGGCGGCCACTGCACGGTCCGGGGACCACGCGAAGGCGAGAGATTCTTCAGTCCGGGCAGTGATAATTCCTATGTAATGCGCGTTGACAATGTGGACGTGAGAGGGCTGGTGCGAGGTGACCTAGGCGCCCCGCTTGCTGGTGTCGCAGTTAAGTTGATGGGGGGCGGCCCAATTCACGCCACAGTCACAAACGGGAAGGGCGAGTTTGAGTTCAGTGGTGTAGAGCCCGGCAAATATATTCTGACATCTTCCCAGGAAGGATCTTGGGACATTTCAAGATACTTGTGGATCACGCAAGAGAACCTGACTAAGGTCATAGTTACATTGCCTGACAAATACAGAATCCCCTGTTTCGAAGGGTTTGGACCAATTTGAAGGTCGGAGTGTCGGTCAGACTTGATTCGATCCACCCACCCGGCTCCCATCACTACTAAAAGAGATTGAATTATGCACATGAAAAATCCACGCGCCGCCCATAATCTAGTTGGATTTAGTCGGGCTGTTTCGCCTGCGGCATGGCTTCCGGGGCATCTGCCGGGGCGGGGCCGACGCGCTCCACGATTACGTGCAGGATAAACACGGGTGTGAGAGGTTTGTCGCGGAGGTCGCGCTTGACCCGGGCGATGGCTTTCACCACATCTATATTTTCGCACTGCCCCCAGATCGTATAGTCACCGTTGAGATCAGACCGCGGCGTCTCGGTAATGAAGAACTGGCTGCCGTTCGTTTTTGGCCCGGCGTTGGCCAGGGCCAGCCTTCCTGGAACATTGAATTTGAGCGTTTTCACGGATTCCGTCTTGTACGGAAAGCCCGGGCCTATTGGACGTCCCGTGCCGTCGCCGAGCGGGTCGCCGCCCTGAATCATGAATTCGGGAATCACGCGGTGAAACGTCAGCCCGTCAAAAAATCTTCTTGCGCGTGACCTGTTTCGTTCGCGGGTCCAGATAGGTGATCTTTCCGATCGCCAGGCCCACCATGGTGTGGACGGCGATGGGCGCCTCCGCTTCATAGAGCTTGCACGCAATATCACCTTTATCGGTTTGAAATGTCATGTACAGACCGGGGGCTCGGTTGTCGGCCTGAGCCGCACATCTTGCGTGGCCGCCTGCAGGCGAGGCGCTGCCTGAAATGGCCCCGCGACTGGCAATATCGCGAGGAGCGCAGCCAACAGCGACATGTGCTTTCGTATCCGCATGCTTGTTGCTCCCCGGAAATCGGGAACTCAGGATTTTAGGCGGAATCTCCGGTTTCAACTTCACTAGGCGCGCTCCAAGTAGAGCCCGCGACCCAGTCTTTGCGGCAAAACGATACGCCCGCATATCTCTCAGGTCAAGCGCGCGGAGTGATTTTTTCTCCCGTGGACGGCTCATCCATTCCGCGAAGTTGCGCACGGACGCGGCGCCCGAACTAAAGCGAAGGGGCTGCAACTTGTATAAGCCTTATGCGGCATTCAGGGTTAGGATCGTTCGGGAGAGGTCCACTCCAGTGGAGCATTTCTTCAATTGTCCTTATTGTGGGGAGGAAATTTCGATGGTGCTGGACCTTTCAGTCCGCCGGCAAACCTACGTTGAGGATTGCGAGGTTTGCTGCAATCCGATTGAGATCAGTTACAACGTGGAGGACGACACGCTCTCCAGCTTCGCCGCCAAGGTTCTGGAATAAATCATTCAAGATTCGTGTGGAATCGGAAATTGGTGGACGTGACAGGGATCGAACCTGCGACCTCATCCATGCCATGGATGCGCTCTCCCAGCTGAGCTACACGCCCGTCACTGTACAAAACGTTCTACAGTTGGTTTGGCGGACCGAAAACATCTTAACGAATATCCCAGGGAAATTCCACTCAGATGAGCATTGGGCGGCGGCATAATTTGAAAATTTTCCGCCTTCGATGCAGCTGGAACCGGTGTAGGCTTTGCTCATGCTCGCGAAAAAAATCTGCCTCAGGGCGGTGATGACCGGCCGGGAAGGCAAGCGAGTCTGGACCGGGGAATACGCCTGCTCGATCTGCGGAATGCGCTTCCGTCCCGATCCAGCCGATCCAGAAAAGCTTTCTCTTGATTTTGGAATCCATAAAGATCAGCATGCCGCCCCGGCAGGCAAGTAAGAGGACCTGCATCAAGCGGCCGCCTGGAAATCCGAAATTTTTGTCCCGGGCATTTCTTCTCCCTGCCCTCAACACCCTTCTTTGTGTCCTCTGTGTTAATCCTTCCCGCCTTTCCCGCCCGCACACCGAAAACTTCCATTAGAATGTCACCCCTATGCCCAAACTCACATTTCTAGGCGCGGCCGGAACCGTGACGGGATCGAAGTATCTGGTGGAAGCCGAAGGCAAGCGCCTGCTGGTGGATTGCGGCCTGTTCCAGGGACTGAAGGAACTGCGCCTGCGCAACTGGAATCCGCTCCCGGAAAAGCCCGCGTCCTTCGACTGGTGCGTCCTGACGCACGCGCACCTGGACCACACGGGCTACTTGCCGCGGCTCGTTCGCGACGGTTTCCGCGGCCCGATCTACGCCGATGCTGCGACCATCGAGCTGTGCAACATCCTGCTCCCCGATTCCGCGCACCTCCAGGAAGAAGACGCCGAAAAAGCCACCCGAGGCAAGTACAGCAAGCACGCGCAGCCGCTGCCGCTCTACACGCCGGAAGACGTCGCTCCAGTCCTGAAGGCGCTGCAGGAAATCCCGCGCGCCGATCCCTTCACCATTTCTCCGCAATTCACGGTGCGCCCGCACGACGCCGGGCACATTCTCGGCTCGTGCAGCCTGGAGCTGACCATCACTGAAAACGGAAAGAAAGTAGTGGTCCTGTTTTCGGGCGACGTCGGACGTTACGGCCAGCCCATTCTGAAGGATCCGGAAGCGCCGCCGCGCTGCGACGTGCTGCTGTGCGAATCCACGTATGGCGACCGCGATCATCCTTCGGATTCGCCGGAAGACGCGCTGGCGGACGTCGTCAACCGCGTGGCGAAACGCGGCGGCCAGATCGTGATTCCCGCGTTCGCGGTGGACCGGACCCAAACGATCATGTACATCATCCGCAAGCTCGAGGACGCGAGCCGCATTCCCCGCCTGCCCGTCTACGTGGACAGCCCCATGGCCATCAGCGTGACCGGATTATATTTGCGCCACCACGAAGACCACGACCTGACGTTCACGGCCGAGGAGAAAAACGGAAATCCTCTCGGCGCGCACACGGTGCACTACATGCGCTCGGTGGAAGACTCGAAAAAAATCAACGACGTGCGCACTCCGGCCATCATCATTTCCGCCAGCGGTATGGCCACCGGCGGGCGCGTCCTCCATCACATCGCGCGCCTCGCGCCGGACCGCAAGAACGCGATCCTCCTGGCCGGATTCCAGGCGGAAGGCACGCGCGGCCGCGCGCTCGAAGATGGCGCGAAAACCGTGCGCATTCACGGCAAGGATGTCCCAGTCGGAGCCGAAGTAATCAATCTGCGACAATTTTCCGCGCACGCGGGCCAAAGCGAGCTCATGCGCTGGCTCACCGGGCTTCCGGCGCCTCCGCGGCAAACTTATCTCACGCACGGGGAACCCCAGGCTTCCGCCGCGCTCAAGGCGAAAATCGAATCGGCCTTTCGATGGCGCGTGGCGCTGCCGCAATATCTTCAGACCGTGGACCTGGGCGGTTAGCTTTGTGCCGCCAACCTTGCGCCAAGCGGCGTGAGGCGTGTTAGAATTACCTTACTTCCCCCGCCCACCGGAGGGGCCATGTTTCTTCGCCGTTTGCCGGTTTTCCTTCTATTGCTCGCTCTGGGTGTTTTGCCCGGATACACGCAAGGCGTACCCAGCAGGCGCTCCCGGTACAGTATCGGGGGAACGATTCGCGATGAAAGCACGCACCGCGGCCTGGAAAATGTTCTAGTGGCTTTGAAGGATGCAACCGGAACGCCCATAACAACTACATTCACACGCGATAACGGCGACTTCCAGTTCGACGGCCTCGGCAACGGTGACTTCATCGTTGAGCTGAATCTGAAAGACTACAACCGCCTCGAGGAGAGGGTAACGCTTTCCGGCATCAGCCGCCTGGGGCTCTCCATTTTTCTCGACAGGACCGGAAAAGCAGCGAATCCGCCGGTGCAGTTGTCGATCTCGGCCCATCAGCTCAGCGTCCCGCACAAGGCTCACGATGAATTTGAAAAGGGCATGACTCTGATCTATTTGAAGTCGGACTACCGGGGAGCCATTGGCCAGTTTCAGCTCGCGATCCGTGATTTCCCCACCTACTACGAGGCCTTCGCGGAAGAGGGGAACTGCTATTACCAATTGCAGGAAATGGGCTCTGCCGAGGAAGCACTGCGAAAATCCGTCGAACTCAGTTCGGGTCAGTACGCCGACGCCGATTTCACTCTCGCCGCGGTCCTGACCGACGCAAAGCGGTACTCCGAAGCGGAGACGATCGCCCGCCAGGGGGTCTCTGTCGACACTTCCTCCTGGCGAGGTCCGTTTGAATTGGCGCGCGCCCTGACAGCCCTGAAAAAAACCGATGAAGCCGAAAAAGACGCGCAGCAATCCCGCGATTTGATGCCGGATAATCCCCCGGTTTACTTATTGCTGGCCAATATCCATATTCAAAAGAAGGACTACCCGGGGCTGGTCAGGGATCTCGACGATTACCTGCGGCTTGCGCCGGTCGGGCCGGAAGCCGATCAGGCGCGTAAAACACGCGAACGCGTGCAGGGCATGCTGAATGGCGCGAAGAACGCGTCCGCGGAAAGCAAAAAAGAAAATTCGCAAGACGATGAGGATGACGATTCCGATGAGGCCCCGGAAAAAACCTCCCCTCCCGCCCCCGCACCGGACTCGTCTGGCCTTCCCTCGTTGCCCCCGCCCACTTCCGGCAATCCATGATCCTCTCCACTTTTCGGGAGCTTGCGTGACATTGCCGGGTCATGTAACGCCCGCCTTCGGGCGGGCATCCCGGCAAAATGCCCGCCTGAAGGCGAGCGCTACAAAACTCCGCCGCTTGCCCTTTTGGAGCAAGGGCATAAATAAATTATTTTTGTACAAGGGTGTAACCTGCCGGGCAGGGGGCACGTCCATTAATGCAAGACCACTCGGGGGGGTAGGAAGCGACCACCAAGAAGCAACCGACCGTTAGCTTCCTACCCCTTTAAATAATAAGCGCCATCTTGGGAATCGACAAAAAATATTCCTAGGTCGTCGCGCGGGTTTGGCTCCCTGCTGCGTGCAGCGGCATGGCGGGTATTTCCGCGAGGTGCAATCCCAGAACGAACATGGGCAAAGGCGCGACGCGCCCCCAGCGGTTCAGCTCCCATCCCGCTCGGATGAAATTTACTTCTGGAACGAGAGTCAACTCCAGGACTGCCCGCGTCTCGCCTCGATAAAACTGCTGCGGCAATTTCAGGATGGGGTGTGTGCCCCAGTTTTCTCCGTCCGCGGATCCCCAGATAGACACGTCGACCGATTCCTGCTCGATCTGATCGCGAATCACCATCGTGCAATAAAAAGTGCGGGTAGAACTCGAGCGGATATCGACGTTCTCGCCGTGACTGCTTTCCTGAAGCAGCGTCCCCGGCGGAATAAGATCGAATTCCATGGCCATTCTTTTTCTCCTGGCGTTTCGCGGCGGATTCTAACACAGACCCGGTAGCACAGACACTCCTGCCAGTGCGGTTTTTGCGATCCAGATGGGAACGGGAAGTATGTCTTTGAGGCCCGCAAATCTTCACAGGTCCGCCGCGGCGGATGCCGGCGCTTCTGAAGCATCAGATTCGCATCGTCCTCGCCTGGGCGCCCGCTGCATCCCCGCAAAACTACACGATTCGCGTATCTGATTTTTCGCACGGTTGAAATGAGGTAAGATGCGCCGATCTTCACCCGAAGGAAGGGACACACACATGAAAATGATTCGTCAGCTCTCCCCGTTCCTCGCTGCGATCCTCTTCGTTCTGCCCGCATGCGGCCAGGATTCGGCGAAAAGCGCCGCTGCCCCGAATCTCGCGGCCAGTCCGTCAGCGGCCCTGCTGAAACAGTGGAACGAAGTCGGCAGGAAGCTCATCGCCATGGCCGAGGATTTTCCTGAAAACAAGTACGACTTCAAGGCCTCTCCCACAACGGGCACGTTTGCCGAGCGGTTGATCCACGGAGCCGCTACGAACTATTTCTTCACGAATCTTGCTCTGGGGCAAAAACTACCTTCTGAAGAAGATCCTCCGCGCGCGCAATTCAAAAACAAGGCTGCCATAGTGGCCTATGTGAAAAAGTCTTTTGCCGATGGAGCGGCCGCCATCAAATCAAAAGGTGACAAAGGTTTATCCAGCCTGATGACCGATCCTTTCGCTTCGGACGTTCCTGCGAACGCCGGTAAAGACCAGATTCGTCTCGTCGACTTTGGCCATGGAATTGTCGAACATTCCGGCGAAATTTACGGCCAGCTGACCGTCTACTACCGCGTGGCAGGCATGGTCCCACCGGAGTCGCGTCCCAAGAAATAGGAGCCGCGCGCATTACGCTGCGCGAGTCTTTCCCGGCCTTCGCCGGTGTACCAAAAAGCGAGCCCTTGCGCGTCTAAACTGGATGGGCGCAATACAAGAATCTCGGTGCTGCATCTTTGGGGATGGCGAAAAGAATAACTTACAGTTCGCCTGCCCTCGGACGCTTGCATGTAGGGTGGAAGTTTTATACAGTAGCCCCACTTTACCGAGCCGAGGACGCTGACAGTGCGCCCGCATAATGATTTCCGCGGGCCCAAGCTCCTCGATCCACGGTAAAGACAAGTTTCCCGCACTGTTTTATTGCGAACAAGGAGGCACCAACCATGAGGAGACACACCAGCACGGCGCTGCTCGCTTTGCTTGGCTCGGCGGCATTCGCGCTCGGAGCCGGCACAGCTTCGGCGCAAGGCAATCTGGCGAAGTTCGTTATCAACGATGACGCGGCCAAGAAAGCCATGACCCGGGAAGAGATATCAGGGGATACCGCGGAGAAAATCACGAAGGCGTGCCTCGATTTTGCCGCGCAGAATAAAATCGCCGTGAGCGTTTTCATCCTCTCTCCGTCCGGACAAATTGTGGTCGCCCATCGCATGGACGGGCAAAATCCCATCAACGTGCAGACGGCCTTGTGGAAGGCGGAGACCGCTCTCAAGACGCACGGCTCCACGCATGCTGCGGCCAATCGCTATGCGGACGATATCGTCGGCGAGCTCACGCGCATCAAGTTTGACGCCTACTGGGTGTCCGGCGGCCTGCCGATCGTCGTCGATAACGTTATGATCGGCTCCATCGGCGTGGGCGGTTCCGGACTGGACGAAGAGTGCGCCAACGCGGCGCTCACGGCCGTGATCGGGCCGCAGCCTCCGCTCACGCCGAAACTGCCGCCGCGAAATGGCCGGGGAGCGCCGCCCGCAACGCCGGCGCCGCCGGCACGCTAACCGCAGGTTAAACGGCGAAAAAGGATTCTCACGGCCGAAGGTGTCGCGCGTCACTTCGCGGTGTAACTCTATTGTTAAATGCGCCGCCAAACGTGATGCGCGCGCGCGTCGTCGATTCACTTTGAACGAATGCCTTGGCATCTTGGAAGGAGTTCCCAAATGCGAAGTTTTTCGTTGGGCTCGACTCTTGTTCTGGCGTCGCTGTTGTTCTCAACGGGCAGCATCCGCACAGACAGCCGACAAGCCGGTGGCGGCAAACGGACAGGCGGAAGCGCCCTGTCACCGAGCTGTCTGGAATTTGGATGAATCGTGCCGACTCGCGGCGTCGGTTGGTATAACTATGCCCTCGCCGGCCCGGATGTTCCCATGACTCCCTGGGCAGCGGAGCAATTTAAGGCCAGCAAGCCGTCGTTTGGCCCCAATAGTTTTGAGGATTCGAACGACCCGGCGTACGCCTGCCTTCCGCCCGGCCCCTTGCGCGTCTATGCCTTCGTGGGCGCCGAGATGCAGATCGCGCAGGTCCCAGGCCGAGTGCTCATCCTGTTTGGGCGCGATGTGCGCCAGGTCTATACCGACGGGCGCGAGCATCCCAAGAATTTGCAGGCCACCTGGATGGGCCACTCGATTGGCCATTGGGAAGGGGACACGCTCGTCGTCGATACCGTCGGCATCAAAGACAAAAATTGGATCGATCGGATGGGCCACACGCATAGCGATCAGTTGCACGTCGTCGAGCGCTTCCGGCGCGTCGACGCCAACACGCTGAACCTGGACATGACTCTTGACGACTCCAAGGCGTTTACCAAGCCCTGGACCGCGCAGAGAACGTTTCGCCTGAGGCCGGCAAGCGAGAGGATGGTGGAACGATTCTGCGAAGAGATATTCGATAACGAGACTTTTGGGGTCACGGCGGTTCTTCCTCCGAAAGACTAGGTCCTTCGGCGCAACTTTTCGAAATTCTATTCCATCCTGACAGAGTGCGCGATTTGAGGCCGCGCCACCATTTCCCAGTGCTACTCAGATTGCACATGCCCGACGTGTCCGAGTCAGCCGCGCCGCGCTGCTTCAATGGTGGCAATGTCGATCTTCTTCATCTGCATCATCGCGTCAAAGGCACGCATTGCCTCGGCACCGCCAGCAGCCATCGCGTCGGTTAGAGCGCGTGGGGTGATCTGCCACGAGAGGCCCCAGCGATCCTTGCACCAACCGCACTGACATTCCGTGCCGCCATTGCCGATAATCGTGTTCCAGTAACGGTCTGTTTCTTCCTGATTGTCCGTAGCGATCTGGAAGGAAAATGCCTCGCTGTGCCTGAATGCTGGGCCGCCGTTGAGACCGAGACAGGGAATGCCCAGAACCGTGAACTCTACCGTCAGCTCATCGCCCTTTTCGCCCCCCGGATAATCCCCGGGAGCCTTGTGAACAGCGGTCACTTTGCTGTCCGGAAACGTCGCGGCGTAGAAACGCGCGGCCTCATGGGCATTATTGTCGAACCACAGGCAGATCGTGTTCTTGGGCTTCATTTTCACGCGCTCCTTTTTCGTTCCCGCCGCATTGGCCATGAGTTTCCTCCCCTGGAATCCTCTAAGTTGCTTGTTAATTGGAGCGCTGGACATCTTTGTACTCAATACAGTAAACACCGGACACTCGGCTGCGAGCATCTTCGGCGCTTAAACTGGATTGCCGGAATACCGTCATGATCATCCCGGGCGGAAATTCCCATATTTCGAGAAGCCAGCTCAACAAGGCTTGATACAAGTTATGAAGATGTGCAGGTCCGAAAACTACTTCCGAGGAACCGGCAATCCGGAAGCCAGCTGCCCTGGCTATTTTGCGGGACGCGAGCCGAGGATGAGGATATCCACTAATCTTCTGGCGCTGGCCTTCCAATCGGGCGCGGACGCGACATTGGAGACGCCGACCAGGGCGCGGAGTAGGTCAACCGGATCGAGGTCGCTGCGTATGTCGCCGCTCTCCACGCCGCGCTTCACCAGCGCTTTAATCGCCTGATGCATCTTCGCGTAAGAGGCTTCGAGCACCTTCTTGGGATCGCCGAGCAGCGTATTGAGTGCGGGCGCGATGAGTTGCTTCGCCGCGATGGCATCAACGAATAACAACAGCCAGGCTCGCAGCGCGTCAGCCGGCGCCATCTTCTGAGAGAATTTCGCTCCGGCTTCGGCCAGCTTTTCGATCTCGGCCCGATAAACCGCCTGTAGCAGTTCCTCGCGCGTCGGGAAGTGCCGATACAAGGTTCCAGGTCCCACGCCGACCCGCTTGGCGATGTCGTCAAGACTGGCGTTCGCGCCATCCCGGGCAAAGGCTTCCTTCGCCACCTCGAGAATCCGTTCGCGATTGCGCAGCGCATCCGCGCGGGGCTTTCGCTGGGCGCGTTTTGGGTGTTTTTTGGGCATAATTAAAAAATACTTGCAACCGGAGACAGTCTCCGGTTATCCTATGTATTGCGGAGACACTCTCCGTTTTATTCGAGATGCGGCGGCTTGTCAATACCGATGTTCGGGTTCAATCTGGGTGAGCCGCCCGAAGGAGAAAACATATGAATATGCTGGATGTTTTTGGAGCAACCTCGACAACGGACGATGTCCTGTCCGGAGTGAATCTGCGGGGCAAACGAATCCTCGTGACCGGCGTTTCGGCGGGCCTGGGGATTGAAACGGCGCGATCGCTGGCAGCGCACGGGGCGGACGTCGTCGGCGCAGTACGCGATTTGAAAAAGGCCGAAGCAGCGACCGCGCAGGTCAGAAAAGATGCCGCCACAGCCGGCGGAAGTTTCGAGCTGGTTGCGCTGGATCTGGCCAGCCTCAAAAGCGTGCGTCAATGCGCGGATGAACTGCTCGCAAAGGGGCAATTCTTCGACGTGGTTATCGCCAACGCCGGTGTGATGGCCACTCCGTTTGGCCACACGGCGGATGGCTTTGAGACGCAGTTTGGCACCAACCATCTCGGCCACTTTGTCCTGATCAACAAGATTGCGCCGCTCCTGCGCAATGGCAGCAGGCTGGTCAACCTCTCTTCCGCGGGTCACCGTTATTCCAACGTGGACCTGGACGATCCCAATTTTGAGCGAACACCTTACGATCCATTCGTCGCCTACGGCCGCTCCAAGACCGCGAATATTCTTTTCGCCGTCGCCTTTGACCGGAGGCACCGTGGACGCGGCGTACGTGCCGCCGCTGTGCATCCGGGAGTCATTGAAACCGAGCTTGCGCGCCATGTAGATCCTGCCCGCCTTCAGGCGCTGATCGACCAAATCACTAAACAACGGGCCGCGAATGGTAAGGATCCCTTCCGGTGGAAGTCGGTTCCACAAGGCGCCGCAACATCGGTGTGGGCGGCAGTGGTCGCTCCGGCGGAAGAGATCGGCGGAAAATATTGCGAGAATTGCCATGTCGCCGAGCTCGTGACGGAATCCGCGGCGATCAGCGGCGTCACCGAAGGCGTGCGCGGCTATGCACTCGATCCAAACAACGCGGAAGCGCTGTGGAAGAAAAGCGAAGAAATGGTTGGAGAGAGATTCTAAGGATCGCTAAGGATCAGGAGGAAAGAACAATGAAGATATTTGTGACAGGCGCTACGGGATTTGTAGGTTCGGCGGTCGTGCAGGAGTTGATTGGAGCGGGCCATCAGGTGCTCGGCCTCGCTCGTTCAGACGCGGGTGCGAGGTCTCTGACCGTCGCAGGCGCCCAGGTGCATCGAGGCGATATTGAGGACCTGGAGAACCTGCGAAAGGGAGCGGCCACGGCTGACGGCGTGATTCACACCGCCTTCATCCACGACTTCTCGAAATTCAAGGAAAACTGCGAAATCGACAGGCGGGCGATTGAGGCGCTCGGTGCCGAACTTGCCGGCTCCGATCGACCCTTGATTGTCACTTCCGGGCTCGCGCTTCTAGCGAAAGGACGGTTGGCGACCGAGGACGATCCGTCTGTTCCTGTGTCCGATTCGTATGCTCGCGCATCGGAAGCGACGGCCGCGTCGCTGCAGACGCGTGGCGTGCGGACGTCGGTGGTTCGACTTCCCCAGGTTCACGATCCGGAGAAGCAGGGATTCGTCACCTACACGATTGCTCTCGCTCGCGAGAAGGGCGTCTCGGCGTATGTCGGCGACGGGATGAATCGATGGGCGGCGGTGCATCGGCTCGATGCTGCGCGTCTCTACCGGCTGGTACTTGAGAAGGGTTCCGCGGGAGGCAGATACCATGCCGTTGCGGAGGAGGGCGTCCCGGGTCGAGACATTGCCGAAGCAATCGGCCGCGAACTGAAGGTTCCGGTGCTCAGCAAGTCGCCCGAGGAGGCAGCGAAGCATTTCGGCTGGCTGGCCGCGTTCGTGGCGCTGGACTTGACGGCTTCAAGCGCCAAAACACAGGCACAGCTGGGATGGCGCCCCACGGGCCCTGGATTAATTGCCGATCTCGAACAAATGAACTATCTCGAGGCTGGTACAATTGCCGCATCCGCGTCGCGACGCGCTTAAGTGGCTGAGGAGAATAGCCCTTGTTCTGTCATTCTGAGCGCAGCGAAGAATCCCTCTTCGATTTAAGTATAAGAAAAGAAACAAGGAGAGATTCTTCGCTTCGCTCAGAATGACAGAGTTTTGAGTTTTTCCGCGGCCTGTTAAGCGCTGGAATCGGGGGAATCAGACGATGGAAATTAAAGATCGCGTATTTATTGTGACCGGCGCTTCTTCGGGGATAGGGCTGTCGACAGCGATGGCCCTGTCCGATCGCGGCGCGAAAGTCGCCCTTCTCGCCCGCAGCACCGAAGCGCTGAAAGAATTGGCGCAGAAGCTTCCGGGCAGCTTCCCGCACACGGTAGACATGACGCAGTTTGATCGAGTGAAGGAAGCCGTAGGCGCTGTGCACCGGCATTACGGCCGGATCGACGGCCTCGTAAACAATGCCGGCCGCAGCTATGCGGCCGCAATCGAGGAGATCGAGCCCGCGATTTTTGACGAAATCTTCCATCTCAATGTCCTGGGACCTATTGTGGCCATGCAGGCCGTGATTCCGGTGATGCGGGCGCAAGGCGGCGGAAGCATCGTAAACATCAACTCGGGAACTGCCTTCATGACTATTCCTCAATACAGTGTTTACTCGTCGTCCAAGCGCGCGCTTCTTGGCTTCAGTCTCGCCGCACGCGCCGAGCTTGAAAAGGACAGGATCGTCGTCAGCGAAATCTACCCATTCATCACGGCGACAAATTTCGGCAAAAACAGGATGGGCAATCCGTCAGGCGGCGGACCCACGGCCCATTACGCCGAGGGTGACAAACCCGAATTCGTCGCCCGCCTCGTTCTGCAGGCCGTCGAAGAAGGCCAGGCGCAGTATTTCGCGAATGATCGTCTCCGCAAAATGGCCGGGGCCGCGGCCTAGGCCGCGCTCGTTCTGGCTGAGCCGCTTCTACAACAACAGAGCCCGAAGCTGGTGGTTTGCAGTCATGGGCCAGCGGTACTTGAGCCCTGATCGGTAGCGATTCCTTCTCTGGCGAAAGCCAGCCATCTCATCGAAACCGGCGTCAAGACGATTTAGCGTCGCCGTCGGCTTCTTTGGAATTTTCCTCAGTCGTGGGAGCAAGCGCTTCGCGTGCCGCGGCTGCGTCCTCTTCGCGCACCAGAACTTGAAAGCCCCCGCCGGACCACGCAATGTGTTCGCGCATTCCACCGACAGTGTCAGCCTGAGTCATTGCTCGAATGCCCGCAGCCTCAAGCGCGCCTTTAGCTAGTTCCGCCTCAGCGCGGGTACCGTACGAGTTGAGGACAACAAGTTTGGCGTCGCCCATGTCGTTGTATCGTACGCCCGCACTTCCTTCACCAGATGCTCAATTTCTTTCGGCAATCAGTTCCCGCAGGGTTGCTGTCGGGCAGACAGGCGCCTGGTGAACGGCATTATCGGTAACTCGCTCTTACGGCTGGGCCACATTCCGAGAAGCCGACTCGCAGTAGCACTTTTTCGATCTCGGCGGTCAGCACGCCAGATGGTTGCGCGCTTTGCTTGAACTCCTAGGTGCTGCGGGCCGCGCGAACTACCTTCGCGGTTGTGATGGCTTGGCCCACATGGCGTTGCGTGTGATCGGCAACGTGGACCAGCAGCCCGCCGACCGACGTGGGCAATTGTTTTCCCCCGACAGTGCGCGCGTCTTCCAGGTTCACCGCCGCCAGTGCGCGGATGCGCTCCATACTGCGTAAGAAAGCCGCATGCAGTCCCGCGAAAACTTCCTTGCCGGTGGTTACCGAATCGAGTTCCGATTTCATGGCCGCGATCTGTTCGGGCGTGAGCCGTGATCCTTCCGCGTAGGTGAGCAGTCGATCCAAGCTGCCGCCAATGTGTTTCAGGTGGAAGGCAACCGGAGCGATTCCCGAAACACGCGCGTTCAATTCGGTATCGCCCAGATCGCCGCACCATTTGTCGATATCTTCGCGCGCCAGTTCCAACGCGTGGACCACCGCGCGAGGAACGGCAGGCAAGTCGGTCAGCGTGCCGCGGAGCCACGGTTCCTGTTGGTCGTTCGGAGTCATAAGAGTTTGGTAGCCTTTGGCTAAATGTTACGGCCCAGAGTATAAGCCCAACTCCTGATAAACGGGGCGCTATTGGAATGTGGGAAACCGCCAAAAGGCCACAATCCGAGAAGCCGTGCTTACCGGAATGTGGCTTTCCTAATGCGTCTGATCTGGAATAGGGAGAAGCAAACAATAAATAGGTCAGACACAAAAAAATACACTAGGAATGATGTTGAGAAGGGCAACGGTGCCCCAACGAGTTTGCCCATAATTTCGCCCAATGCCATTGCACTCATTGCAACAAATAGGAGAGCGACCGCAGTTCGCCAAGTTCTAATCCGCAGTACCGCATTTTCGGGCGTGATGATAGTCTCTCCCTTCTTTCAGGGCTTTATACACCGAGGGTGTGATTGAGCCAAGTCCTGCGAAGTCGTGCCGGCTCAACCGGTCGATGCAACACCCTATAACCAGTTGATCTGACAACTGTTGCCTCCGAGAATCGGTTAGTACATCCACATTCAATCAAAACCTAAACAGGGCTTTTGATTTGTTTGAATTGGTACCTGTGGTCGAAATCAGATCTGGACAATCCAATTAGGAGGCCTGGCCGAAGTGTTGCATCGACCCATTGAGTCCACCAGACTCTATAGAAGAAGTGACATGTACGAGGGCGCCGGGTCGATTATTTCGCGCGCTAGGCGGTGCGAAGTTTCGACAGCTTTTCCGCGCAGGCGGCCAGCGTCGATTCTTTCTTGCAGAAGGTGAAGCGGACCTGGCGCGCGCCCATCGACTGATCGTCGTAAAAGCTCGAACCGGGCACGACGGCGATTCCGATTTTCTCGACGAGATATTTCGAGAATGCCAAGTCATCCGGATAATTGAATCCTGAAATGTCGGTCATGATGTAGTACGCGCCGGCGGGCTTAAAGCAGTGGAATCCAGCCCCGGCCAGGATGCCCAGCATGCGGTCGCGCTTCACGAGATACATCTCGGCGAGTTTCTGATAGTAGCTGGGCGGCAATTCGAGGGCGACTGCGCCGGCCTGTTGCAAGGGGGCCGCGGCGCCTACGGTTAAAAAATCGTGCACCTTGCGGATCGGGACAGAGGCCTCCGGCGGCGCGATGGCCCAGCCGACGCGCCAGCCCGTCACGCTGTAGGTTTTTGATAACCCATTGATGGTGATGGCGCGGTCGCGCATGCCGTCGAGCGAAGCCATGGAAATGTGCTTCGTGCCGTCAAAAATAATGTGCTCGTAAATTTCATCGGTGACGGCGAACGCGTTCCATTCGACGCACAGGTCGCGGATGAATTCCAGCTCCCCGCGTGAAAATACTTTTCCCGTGGGATTATTCGGCGTGTTGACGATAATGGCTTTGGTCTTCGGGCCGAACGCGCGCCGCAATTCGTCGCGATCAAAATTCCAGTCCGGCGGGCGAAGCTGCACGAAGCGCGGCGTGGCGCCGGAAAGAATCGCGTCGGGGCCGTAATTTTCATAGTGCGGCTCGAAGATGACGACTTCATCGCCGGGATTGATGATCCCCATCATCGCCGCCATCATGGCTTCCGTCGAGCCGCAGGTGACGGTGATTTCCCGCTCGGGATCGACGCGCACTCCCTGCGTGCGCTCGAATTTGCGCGCGATGGCGTCGCGCAATTCCTTTGCGCCCCACGTGATGGCGTACTGGTTGATATCGTCGGAAATGGCCTGGCGGGCGGCTTCTTTCACTTCCTCCGACGCGGAAAAATCCGGGAACCCCTGCGCCATGTTGACCGCGTCAAACTTCTGCGCGAGCCGCGTCATTTCCCGAATCACGGATTCGGTGAATCGCTCGGCCTTGGCCGAAAGCGTTTTCTGCACTGCGGCCGCAACCCGGCTTGAACCGGTGGTGGACGCGTCCCCAACGCTCAATGGGCTTCTCCCGTGCCCTCGGGACTGGATTCATTCGCTGCGGCCGGGTGCGCGGACACAGTTTTCACCGAGCCGCTCGTCGAGAGGCGCGTCTGTTGCTGATCGCCGGAAGGCGGCGGGCCGTACACGGCGCGGTAAACATCGGAATTGCGGATCACGATCTGCACGTACTCCCTGGTCTCGGTGAACGGAATGGATTCCACGAACTCCGCCGTCTCGAGATAATTTTGGCCCGCCGTCCACTGCACCACGCGATCCTCGCCGGCATTGTAAGCGGCCAGCGCGGCCTCCGGAGTTCCAAAGGTCTGGATCAGATTGGCGAGGTAGCGCGAACCAAGCTGCAAATTGTAACCCGGATCGGTCAGCCGCGTCCGCGCGTATCGCACTTTTAATTGGCGCGCCAGCTTCGAGGCGGTTTTGGGCTCGACCTGCATCAGGCCGATCGCGCCCGCGCGCGACATCGCTTTGGATTCAAACGCGGATTCCTGTCGGATCAGTCCCGCCACCAGCATCGGGTCCAGTTGATTGTGTACCGCCGCGCTGCGCAGATTCAATTCGTACGGCAGCGGAAACGCCGCGCGCCATGCATCGTTCGGAATGTCCGCGATGCGACGCGCCTCGAGCTGCGGTATCGCCTGCCGCACCGCGGCCATCCCGGCCCCATAATGCCCGGCGGCGATTGCGGCGCCCGCAGCGTCAATCAGAAATTTCGGCGCGCGAGTCGAAGCATACGCGGCTCGATATTCCAGTTCCGCGGAAGAATCGAAAGCAATATCGCTGAGCGCGCGCGCGCGGGCTTGCCGCTCCTCCGTGGAAGCGGCAACCGGCTGTTCGAGCGACGGCACGGGCGGCGCCGGAGGAATCACCAGCGGAAATTCCGCGGGATTCACCGGCGAAGCGCCAATCCCCTCGGGCTCCGGCCGCAAACGTTCGGCGGCCTTGGCTCCGAAGTAGGTCAGCGGAAATCGATTGGCGTCAGCAAGATAAAAGTACCGCGAGTGCTCTATGTTCCCCGAACGCTCGTACGCGCGCCCAAGCCAGTACAGCGCGTCCTGCACGTAGCTGGAAAGAGGGAACCTGCGTATGTACGCTTCCAGCATATCCGGCGCTTCGGGCTTGCGATCCAGATAGGCGGTCCACGCCAGTCGCCATTCCGCGGTAGGCGCATTTTTCCCGTCCTGGGAGATATCCAGAGAGCGGCGGTAAAAATCGGCGGCGTGCGCGCGATCCAGATTCACCCAATAAAAGTTGCCCGCCCCGAACAGTGCATCGGCGGTCCAGACGCTCTGCGGATAACGCTTGACGAGCTGGTCCACATCCGCGAGCAACTCCGGTTCCTGCTTGAGCCCGCGATGTGCCTGCGCGATCGAGAAAATCCGCTCGGCATCCAGTTCGGGGTCGCTGACCGGAATATCACTTAGAAGCTGGAGCTTGCCTCCCAGTTCGACTTCGCACTGCACGATGCGAAGGTCCGCGCGCTGGTGATCCACGCCGGATACTTTCGGAAGCAGGCCGGCGAATTCCGAGGCCGCTTCGCGCCAGCGCCTGGCGTTGTAGAACGCCTCCGCCCGCGCCATCTGCGTCTGCACGGGCGCGCCGGGGAAAGTTTCGCCAAGTGCGGATCGCAGCGCCGGAATTTTCTCGCCCGCATCCTTCGCTTCGTCGTTTAGCGGAAAGCGGTAGTAGACATCCAGATAGTCAGCGGCTGCGGACGCCGGCTTTTCACCCTTTGCCGCCGAAATCTTTTCACGCGCCTGCGCGCGCAGTAAAAGCATCGCAGGCTTCGAGGCAGTATTCGGGTACGCATCCAGAGCCGCCAGAGCGTCTCCGGCTTTTCCGTCCGCCAGCGCCGTTTGGGCGAGCGACGTCACGGTCTGTTCTGTGATGGCGCTGTCCGGAAAATCCCGCCGGATACTCTGGAGCTGTTCGAGAGCCGCTTCTTTTTGCCCCAGCGCGATGGAGGCCTGCGCCTGCCAATACATCACATAATCGCTGAGCAGCTTGTCGCCCACGGCCTTGCGCAGCCAGCCCAGCGCCAGATCCTGCCGGTCCCGCGTGAGGTCGTAATAGCCGAGCGCCAGCGCCGCGCGCGCCCCGGTTTCATTTTTCGCGTTTCGCGAAGCAAACGCGGAGAGCGCAGCATATGTGGTCGCGTTCGGATCTGTACGCAGCGCGCGCGAAAACCGCGCAAGTTGCTTTTCTAGAATTTCCGTTGCCGGCACGGCGACGGGAGGGACAACCGTTGCCTTTTTTTTGGTCGTCGCCGGCTTCGAGGAAGACTTCGCCGCGTGTTTCCTCGCGGTCTTTGCCGGGCTTTGGGCAGGGGTTTGCGCAGGACTCTGCGCGCTCGATTGCGGCGGCGCAAATAGAAACACCGCCGCGCCTACAACACCAGCAAGGATGTGGAAGCGGACAAACTTCCCGGCAAATGCTGTCGCACTACCGGCGCAGGACGGGAGACGGGTAAGGATACTCGCCGAGCGCTTGCGGATCTCCGCCGGCCAGGATTTCCACCATCCAGTCATAAAAGTAATCCACTGGATGGAACTGGATGGATTGGAACCGGCGATCATATTCTTTGTGAGCCTTCTCAATGTCATCACGCAATCTGTAACACAAATCCTTGTTCTCGCGCCCGAGCCTCACATCTTCCGGACGCAACATCCGGATGTCCTGCATGGAAACCTTGGCCACGCGGAAAGCGCGCCGGTGCAATTCTTGCTCTTCCGGGGGCAGAGAGTCGAGATTAAAAGCAGGCGCTGCTTCCACCGGCTCAACTGGCGCTTCCGCTTCAACTTCCGGAGCGGCCTCAAAGACGGGCAGATCCAGATCAAAATCCGGAAAGGCCTCCTGCGGGGTTGCCGGAACGGGCTCGCTCATTGCGGTCGGCTCCGATGCCGGAGCGGTCTCCACGGACGAAGACAGTTCCGCAGCCGGAGACATTTCGACGGCCGGTGAGTTTTCGGAAAATGCCGCCGCCTCAACCGGCGAATGCATCTCCGGAACCGCCGGAATTGGCTCGACCGGCGGCAGGGTTTCGGGAACTTTGGGTGCCGGCACGACTGGCGCCGGCGCGGCCCACGAGATTTCCTCGATGGGATGCGACGGCGCGAGGGGAGGCTGCTCGAACGCCGTAACGGGCGGCGCGCTCATGGAAGGCACGCGAAAAATTTCCGGTTCAAACGGCATTCGCATGGCCGGCTGCAGCGCGCTGGTTACGAATCGGGAGAGGACTTCAAGCGTGGCGGAAAGCGAAGCGGCCGACGTCTGGGCGCGCACCATCGAAGGCAGCGCATTGCTCGCACGACTGCTGGCGCAGGCGGACACCATGTCATTCACCGCCTGGTGCAATTCGTCCGCGGTGCGCTGGATTTTCTCGAGGTTGTCCCGCAGCGTCCGCGATACCGCCTGCTCCACCGCGTTTGGATCTGCCGCCATACCAGTTCACCCTGAGCCCTGAAGAGTACCCCTCCGATGGCTTGGCCGTAAGCCCGATTATCCGAGCCGCCGGGAAGTATTGTCAACTGCGCATCCGCCGAAGGTTTCGGCCCCCGGAGGTAAGGGCTGGCACCCAAATATTGCTGGGATTCCAAACCTGACACCTCGCAAGTTCATCTGTCACGGATAATGACTTTTTCGACACATTTAAAATCAAAATAGTGATATATTCATTTCCCTGGCAGGTGTTCAGAGGGTTTGGGGTTTACTCCTTTCCCCAAAGAGTTTCCGCGCCGTGGGGCGGAAAACTCGGTGCCTTTAACACCGGGTACTCTCAAGAAAGGAGAATGTATGGATGTGGTAGTTGCAATTGCGACGGCCATACTTGCCGTCGTGGCGGTACTTGAGTTTATCCGCCGCAAGGCCAAGTAAGCTCAAGGAAGGCTCTTGGGGAGTTTCCATGCCAGTGGAGACTTCCCAATCCTTCAAATCTCCATTCATTTTACCTCATTCACCATTCGTGTCAAGCCCGCGTTGGCGCATCGGACAAATATTTCGGACGGCATACTTAGGGTTAGAGGCTGGAGTTTAGAGGTCCGATCATGCAGCAAGTTAGGTTGTCATTGGAGCTGCGCTCATCCGGGCGAACCTAGCTTGAGAACGTTTAAATGGAGGCGGGGGGAGTTGAACCCCCGTCCGAAAAGCGCTACGGCTCGAAGCCTACATGCTTAGCTCAATTCCATTTGTTTCGCCAGCCCCGCTCAGAATGAGCAAGAAACGCGACCGGCTAGTCCGATTGGTTCTCGCCGTCTCGCCGCGGACCGAGACTTGACGGCCAGCCTACTGTGTGACGTTTCTTGCCGGGCCCGTAGGCGAAGCCCGGGGAAACGTAGCTGGCCTAGTTTAAGCTAGGCAGCCAAAGCCAACTGTGAGTTGGCAGTTCTAGTTTTCCACCCGATTGCGGGCAGGTGGCGCCCGGCATGCCTTCGAGTCGCGACAGCTTCCGTCGAAACCGTGTCGCCCCCTAACTATATTTTAGCACGATCGCTGGGCGGCCCAGCCTTTGAACCGGTATTGATATTCCGTACGGTGGAATACCGTTCGAACCGAGGCGCATGACTCCTCCCCATCCGCACGGACTCCGAGAGAATCAACGGTAGCGCTGGATCCTTGCAAAGAACTGATATCATTTGCTGCAGGGACTAGGCTTCCGTGAATTCATGACCGCCCGCATGGACTCGTTGAACAGGACCAAAGAAGCCGAGCGCATCGCCAAGGTCATCGCCCGCGCCGGACTGTGCTCGCGCCGGGATGCCGAGCGGTGGATTGCCGACGGGCGCGTGAGCGTCAACGGAAAAACGCTGGCCACGCCGGCCTTCACCGTTGTGCCCGGAGGACAGGATTCTCGTGGACGGCAAGCCCTTGCCCGCCTCCGAAGCAACGCGCCTGTTCCTGTATCACAAGCCGGTTGGCCTCGTGACCACGGTACGTGATGAAAAGAACCGTCCTACCGTCTTTGCCAACTTGCCGCAAGGCCTTCCGCGCGTGGTCAGCGTCGGCCGCCTCGACCTGAACAGCGAAGGCCTGCTGCTGCTCACCAACGATGGCGGGCTCGCGCGATATCTCGAATTGCCCGCGAATGCCTGGAAGCGTTGCTACCGTGTGCGCGTGAACGGCGCAGTAAAGCCCGCACATCTTGCCAGGCTCGCGCAAGGCCTCACGGTCGACGGCGTCAATTACGAGCCGATTGAAGCAAGGATGGAACGCGCGCAGACCGGAGCTAATGTATGGGTCCTTTTCACGCTTAAAGAAGGAAAGAATCGCGAAATTCGGAAAGTCCTGGCTCATCTCGGCCTGCAAGTCAGCCGCCTGATCCGGACCTCCTACGGTCCTTTTGAATTGGGCGATCTGCCGCCCGGATCGGCAAAGGAAGTAGCTCCCGAAATCCTCAAGAAAAAGGTCGCGCTTTATTTCGCCCAGGAATAGCAGTTCCTCTGGATCGGAAGACATGGCAGCGAGGCCCCTCATGCCTCTCGGAGTGCGCTCCAAGAAAATCGCAAAAAAAATCCTGTGCGCTCACCTAAAATTTGGATCACAATAGTTTTGCCGAATTTCTGCAGCTTTACCCCCTTCCAATTGTCGGCGATTTGACGGCGGAGGTTTCATCAACCTCCGCGAGAGCTATTTGTGCTCCGTCTACTCCGCCCGGCTCAACCAGTGCGGCAAATGCGAAGAGCAATTTCCAATTCGAATGGCGCGATTTTTCCCGGAGGCCATGGCTTCCCTGCCGGAGGTACTTTCCGCCACTGCAGATCCCGACGCTCGAGACCAATTCGCGCGGCGATCTGGCTGCTCCTTTTCGCGACGTTCTGGGCCGGCCCTGCCGCCGCGCAGCAGCCAAGCCAGGACGATTTGAACGGACAGAGCATGGAAGATCTCGTGAAAATGAAGGTGGATTCGGTCAATGGCGCCGCAAAGTTCCTCCAGAAAGCGGAGGACGCTGCGTCCTCGATCACCGTGGTCACAGCCGAGGAAATTCAAAAACACGGCTACCGAACCCTGGCGGATGTGCTGCGCGGCGTCCGCAGTTTCTACGTGATGAACGACCGCAATTACAGTTATGTAGGCGTCCGCGGGCTGTCCATTCCGGGCGATTACAACTCCCGCATCCTTTTCCTGCTCGATGGCCATCGCGTCAACGACAATATTTTCGACGGCGCCTACGTCGGCACGGAATTTCCCGTCGATATCGATTTGATCGATCGTGTCGAAATTATTCGCGGGCCGAATTCCTCGGCCTACGGCACGGGCGCTTTTGCGGCGGTCATCAACGTGATCACCAAGCGGGGCCGCGACTTGAAGGCCCTCGAAGTCTCCGCCGAAGCGGGAAGCTGGGACTCCTACAAAGGACGAATCAGCTTCGGCGACCGTTTTGACAACGGACTCGAAACGCTGCTCTCGGGTTCCTTCTACGACAGCAAGGGGCATCAGCAACTTTTCTATCCGGAGTTCAACAGTCCGGCCACAAATAACGGCATCGCCGAAAACGCCGACGGTGACCAGTCTTACAGCATTTTCGGCGATGTCATCTTCCGGGATTTCAATATTCATGTCGTCGGAGACTCCCGCACAAAACACATTCCCACCGCCTCCTTCGGCACGGTGTTCGACGACCCGCGGACCCAGACGACGGATGCCCGCCGATACGTCGATGTCCAGTACCACCACACGTTCGGATCCTGGGACACGCTCGGGCGCGTTTCCTACGATTGGTACGGCTATCATGGAATTTATGTCTACGACTATGCTCACGCGGGAATTCCACCCTTCACCGAAAATTACGACGCCGCCAACGGAACCTGGCTGGATTTTCAGGCCGATGCTTCCAGGGTATTTTTCAGACGCCACAAATTCACCTTCGGCACGGAATTCCGCCAGGATATCCGCCAGCAGCAATTGAATTACGATATCCAGCCCTATCACCTGTACTTTGACAGCCATCTTTCCAACCGCCTCGGCGCAGTCTATTTTCAAGACAAATATTTCATTCGCAAAAACCTGGCCCTGGTGGTGGGTCTGCGCAGCGACTGGTATGGGACCTATGGAAACGACCTGAGCCCGCGGGCAGGCCTGCACTATAACCCGACTCCAAACACGGATTTGAAGGCGAATTACAGCTGGGCGTTCCGCGCGCCGAACGACTACGAAGCGTTCTATTCGGGCAACAACACCAATACCGCCAACCCCTCCTTGAAGCCGGAAAGAATCCGGAGCTGGGAAGTGGACGTGGAGCGCCGTTTCGGCAAAGGGTATTACGTGTCCGGCGCCGGTTTCTTGAACCAGATTGACGATTTGATTCAACAGACCATCGATCCGCTCACAGGCAATCCGATCTACACGAATTCAACCCGCGTGCAATCCAAGGGAATTGAATATGAACTGGGAGCCAGATGGCCGGGCGGCCTGGAAGGTTCCGTCTCGCACACGATTCAAGACACGCGTTGCGAGCTTACCGGCGAGGATCTACCCAATTCTCCGAGACAATTGGCCAAGGCAAATTTCAGCATTCCTCTCATTCAAAGAAAACTATTTGCCGGCGTCGATGCCCAGTACACGAGCCGGATCACAACCGTCGCGCAAACCGAATTGGGCGGATTCTTTCTCGTAAATGTGACCGTCTTCAGCCGCAAGATTACGGAAAAGATCGATTTCTCGGGCGGTCTCTACAATCTTTTGAATAAACGGTACGCCGATTCCGCCAGCGTCGAGCACGTCGAGGCGTCGATCCCCCAGGATGGACGCAGCTTTCGCATCAAGCTGACCTATCGGCCGCATGTGGATTCGAAATAGGGAAGCAAAAAGAACCACCCCTTTGACCTGACATGATCCTGCAACGCCGATCACTGAAAACGAACCAAGACGGGCCGCGCGCCGGATTTCTCTCCCGATTGAAACGCGGGCTGCCTGTCGTCCCCATCGTTTTCTGTCTCTTGCAGGTCCTGATTCCCACGAAGGCCGGCGGCCAGGAGGACGTCGTGGACGAATACAAACTGAAAGCAGCGATGCTGTACCACCTGACGCGGTTCGTCGAATGGCCGCCCACCGCTTATCTCGACCACCATTCGCCGATCCTGCTGTGCATCCTGGGACGGGATCCGTTCGCGAACTCGATCAACTCCACGCTGCCGGAAGAAACCGATAACGGCAGGCTGGTCCTCATTCGCCACCTGCAAAGCGAAAAGGAAATTCCCGGCTGCCACATTCTTTACATCAGCTCTTCCGAAAGAAAAACCGCCGATCGCATCTTCTCGACTCTGAATGGATCCAGCATCCTCACAGTCGGTGAAATGGCGCAGTTCGCCGCCCATGGAGGCATGATCCAATTCTCCCTGGAAGAGCAGCACGTGCGTTTCGACATCAACCTGGATGCGGCGTCGCGGGCGGGAATCAAAATCAGCTCCAAGCTGCTGGCGCTGGCACAGATCGTGAAGAACTAAGGCGGAGGCTCGGGGCTTGGCGCGTGCTTGGCTTGGCGCGTGCTTGTAGCGCCCGCCTTCAGGCGGGCACTTTGGGGCCGAGAAGATGCCCGCCTGAAGGCGGGCGCTACAGAATTAGTTCGCGCGCAACGAAAAGTGTTCAAAGGGGGTGCGGATGCGTTCGATCAAGGATTTATCGATCCGCCACAAACTTCAAATGATCGTCATGGCCACCTCGACCGCGGCCCTGCTCGTCGCCTCTGTTGCGTTCGCCTTATTCGATCGCTCTACATTCCTGCGCGCGAAAACCCAGGACCTCAGCGTCGCGGCAAGAATGATTGGGTCGAACAGCACTGCGGCATTGAGCTTCGGCGATCCGAATTCGGCAGTGGAAATTCTTTCCGCCCTGCAGGCCAAACAGAATGTGATCAATGCGTGTATTTATAGCCAGGACGGCCGGGTTTTCGCCAGCTACCGCCGCGACGCGGCGCAAGGCGATTTCTCTCCTCCCCCGCCGCAGGCCCAGTCCACCGCAATCGTCAACGATCGCATGATTTTATTTCAACCCATCACGGTGAATGGCAATTCCATCGGCACCATTTTCATGGAGGCGGACCTCGCGGACCTCCGCGCGCGAATCGCCAGGTTCCTTGAGATTGATTCCCTGGTCCTGCTGGCTTCTCTGGCCGTCGCTTTCCTGTTGTCCACCCGGCTTCAGCGAGTCGTCTCCGGGCCGATTCAGGAACTGGCGGATACGGCATTGGCGGTTTCCACCCAGGAAAATTATTCCATCCGCGCCACGAAAAGAGGCCAGGACGAGGTCGGCCTTCTCATCGACCAATTCAATCACATGCTCGACCGCATCCAGCAGAGGGACACCGCATTGCAGGATGCGCACAACAAGCTGGAAGAAAGAGTCGTCGAGCGGACTTCCTACCTCAACGCGCTCATTGAAAACAGCCCGCTGGCCATCCTGGTGTTGGACCCGATGCAGAAAGTCGAGTTGTACAACCCCGCCTTCGAATCCCTCTTTCAACGCAGTCGCAAAGAAGACATCGGAAAACCGGTTGCCGCCCTGTTCCCTGCCGAGAAATCCCTGCCCGAGTCGAAGGGAGCATTCGGAGCGATCTCCAAAACGACGCGCGTCAGCCTGATCACGCGGCGAAAACGGAGGGACGGCAGCTATGTCGATGTCGAGCTTCACCTGGTGCCTTTGACGGTAGATGGAAGAATTCTAGGCTCCCTGGGCATCTACCAGGACGTCACGGAACGGCGGGTGCTCGAGCGGCAACTCCAGATGGCGCAGAAAATGGAGGCCGTCGGCCGCCTTTCCGGAGGAATCGCCCACGATTTCAATAATCTCCTCGGAGTTATCCTCGGCTACATTCAGGTCATCAAACGAAGCCTGGTCTCCGGAAATTCCCTCTACGAATACGCCGAGGAAATTGAAAGGGCCAGCCAGCGCGCGGTGTCCCTGACGCGGCAGCTTCTGGCCTACAGCCGCCAGCAGGTTCTGGAACCGGTGGTCCTAAACCTCAACACCCTGGTGGCCGATATGGAGAAAATGTTGCCCCGCTTGATCGGAGAAGACATCGAACTGAATTTGATCCTCGATCCGGCCATCAGCCTGGTCAAGGCGGACCCGGGACAACTCGAGCAGGTCTTGATGAATCTGGCGGTCAACGCGCGCGACGCCATGCCGGATGGCGGCAAATTGACCATCCAGACTTCCGATGCGGAAATCGATGAGCCCTTCGCAAGAGAACACCCGGGTTCATCGCCAGGAAAATTCGTGACCCTGGCCGTCAGGGATACGGGCACCGGAATCGACCCGGAAACCCAGGCGCAAATTTTCGAGCCATTTTTCACCACCAAGGGCCGGGACAAAGGAACCGGATTGGGTCTGGCTACTGTTTACGGTGTGGTTAAGCAAAGCAATGGTTATATCGCCGTTGACTCCGAGAAAGATATAGGATCCTTATTCACGATTTACCTGCCGCGTTTCGAGCACTTCGTCTCACCCCAGAATCAGACCGCTCCTGAACCGCCCTCGGTCAGTGGATCCGAGACGATCCTGCTGGTGGAGGACGCCGAGCCGCTGCGCAGGCTGGCGCGCCTGTTTCTGAGTGAAAACGGGTATCAGGTCCTGACGGCGGCGGATGGCAACGAAGCGCAGCAGGTCGCCGCGGAATTCACCGGCCCGATCCACCTCCTGCTTACCGACGTGGTGATGCCGGGAATTAACGGGCGCATTCTCGCGGAACGCCTGGTCCTGAATCATCCCTCGATGAAAGTGCTGTACATGTCCGGGTACACGGACAGTTTTATCGCCGGCCACGGAGTCCTTGATGCGGGCACTCACTTGCTGCGCAAGCCGTTCACCGAGGAAGTCCTGTTGCGCAAGATTCGAGATCTGCTCGATGACACAAGCGACGCGAAGAAAGCCATTGTCACCGAAGACGCCAAATCAACCGGATAGGAGACCCGCAACCCATGCATAAACTGCTGATCGTCGATGATGAGGCGCCCATGCGCCGCCTGTTGCGAATTAATCTCGAAGACCGCTACAAGATCGTCGATACAGGAGACCCTGAACTCGCGCTCGAGGCGGTCCTGCAAAGCAAGCCCAACGCCATCCTGCTCGATTTGAGAATGCCCAATTATTCCGGCTTCGAGCTTTGCCGCACGCTCAAATCCATCACTGCCACGCAGTTGATTCCCATCATTGTCGTTACGGGAGAAGCGGGCGCCAGCACAAAATCATTCTGCGAGGAACTCGGCGCCACAGCCTACTTCGAGAAGCCGGTCGACTTTGAAGCCCTGCGCGGCCGGCTGGCGGAGATCCTCGAAACGGCTCTGCCCGAGAGGCGGGGTGAAGTGCGCATTAGTCTGCGGGTCACGGTGAACCTGCGGGGAACGGGCGCCAACGGAAAGCCTTTCGAGGAACTGTGCGCCACGGAGAACATCAGCCGGAGCACTTTTTTCTGCGCCTGCGAAGCTCCACTGAAGAACAATTCCGAGGTTTCTGTATCCCTGGTCAGTGGAGCGAAAAAATTTGTTGGAATGGCGCGCGTAAAGAGGTGCGAGGAAGGCAAAGCCCCGCGCACCCGCTATGCGTTCCGATTCGTTCAGAAGGACGTCAATTGGATTCTGCAGTAGTCCCCCCGCACGAACGGGCTGCCGCCGCATTCGAATTGCCCCTCCGGCATCCTTACTCGCTTGTTCTCAGCCACTTGCGATCTGGATGACGTGAATTGAACGAATCCCAAATTTTCATGGTAAGTTATTTCCCTGTGTTCGGGACGATCATGAATCCGGCTTCCCACCTGCATTTTCATTCCGTACGTTTATACACGATTTATGGGTGTGGGATCTGCGGGCTTTACGCGTCCTTAACAATTCCACTGCAACAAAACACTCATCGTTTGCGTCCCATATTACGGGCAGTTCGTGCAGGTCAACATGACAGGAGGCCGCACCTTGGCGCAACGGCATCCTATATATTTTGTAAATCTTGAATATCAGACCGGCCGGGAAACCCAGCGGAGAGAAAATGCCTGATCAGAACCAGAAATACGTGGATATTCCCGGCAACAATTCTGCTGATTCACACTCGGATACAAAGAGTCACAAGTGGGTTTGGGCCCTGATTATTGTCATCCTGCTCTGCGCCGGCGCATTCTATTATCTGCGCCAATCGAAACAGCGGTCTTCCAGCGCGCAGGCCGATTCTGCTCCTCGAGCCGTGCCCGTTTCCACCGCCACGGCGCGCAAGGGAGACATCGGCGTTTACATCAATGCCCTCGGCACCGCCACGCCGGTTTACACCGTTACGGTGACCAGCCGCGTGCAGGGCGAAATCGTCAACGTCTACTACCGCGAAGGCCAGTTGGTCCACAAAGGCGATCCCCTGCTGGACATCGATTCGAGGCCCTATCAGGCTTCGCTGACCCAGGTGGAAGGGCAGTTGGCCCACGACCAAGCCTTGCTGAATGAAGCCAAGATCGACCTGAGCCGCTATCAGTCCGCGTTTTCTCAAAACGCCATCGCCAAGCAACAAGTAGACGACCAGGAGCAAACGGTTTTCCAATACGAAGGAACCGTCAAGAATGACCAGGGCCAGGTGGAAAACGCGAAAGTAAACCTTGTTTATTGCCATATTACCTCCCCGATTGATGGTCGCGTGGGCCTCCGCCTCGTCGATCCCGGCAACATCGTCCAGGCCAACAGTTCGACGGCCCTCGTCGTCGTCACCCAGCTTCAGCCGATCACGGTAGTCTTTTCCGTGGCCGAGGATTATCTGCCGCAAATCCAGGCGCAATTGCGCAAGGGCCAGCGCATGGCCGTGGACGCTTTCGATCGCGACCAGCAGAAAAAACTCGCCTCCGGATCTCTTCTCACTTTGGACAATCAGATTGATACGACCACGGGCACTCTGAAACTCAAGGCCATTTTTCCGAACGAAGACGGTTCGCTGTTCGCCAATCAATTCGTCAATGCCAGGCTCCTGGTTGACACGACGCACGATGCCATTCTGATCCCCGCCGCTGCGATCCAGCGAAACGCGCAGGGAGCGTTTGTCTACGTCATCAAGCCCGACCAGAGCGCTTCGATCCGCAACATTACCGTCGGCACCACGGATGGTGACACCTCCGCTGTGCAAGGCCTGCAACCCGGCGAAACCATCGCCACCAAAGGGTTTGAGAAACTGCAGGATGGCGTAAAAGTAGCCGTACAGGGCAACGCCGGGGCCGCGGGCAACACCGGAAGCGGAGGCAGCACCAGTGGCACGGGCAACACCGGCGGCGCAAATGGAAGACAGTCCCGATGAATCCTTCAAGGCCATTCATTCTCCGACCCGTCGCGACATCGCTCCTGATGGCGGCGATCCTGCTCGCCGGATTCGTGGCGTACCTGCAGCTCCCCGTCTCGGCACTGCCGGAGGTTGACTACCCGACCATCCAGGTCGTCACCTTTTATCCGGGAGCAAGCCCGGTAGTGGTGGCCTCGGCCGTAACCGCGCCGCTCGAAAGGCAATTCGGCCAGGTCCCCGGGCTGAACCAGATGACGTCCACCAGTTCGGACGGCAGCTCCGTCATCGTTCTGCAGTTCGCGCTGAACCTCAACATTGACGTCGCCGAGCAGGAAGTCCAGGAGTCCATCAACGCCGCGCAGAATTATTTGCCCGCGGACCTTCCCGTCCCGCCGATTTACAGCAAGACCAATCCGGCCGACACGCCCATCCTCACGCTCGCGCTGACCTCGAATTCGATTCCCTTTCGCAAGTCGAGGATCTGGCCGATACGCGGTTCGCGCAGAAAATATCGCAGCTCCCCGGCGTCGGACTTGTCAGCATCAGCGGCGGACAGAAACCGGCCGTCCGCGTCCGCGTCAACCCCACCGCTCTTTCCTCCTACGGAATCAACCTGGAAGACGTGCGCACCGCCCTGCAGCAAGCGAGCCTGAATCTGGCGAAGGGCAATTTTGACGGCCCCGCGCAGGACTATCAGATCGACGCGAACGACCAGCTCCTGACGAGCAAGGATTTTGCCCAGGTAGTGGTTGCGTATCACAACGGCGCTCCGGTGCTTTTATCCGACGTGGCCTCGGTCACCGATGACGTGGAAAACGTGAGGCAGGCCGCGTGGATGAATGACACGCCGGCGGTGATCGTCAACATTCAGCGCCAGCCGGGCGCCAACATCATTCAAGTGGTGGACCGGATCCAGAAACTCCTGCCCATTCTGCGAGAAAATCTCCCCGCCAGCATTCAGGTCACGATTCTGACCGACCGCACGACGACCATCCGCGCATCCGTGAAGGACGTCGAATTTGAATTGATGCTCACCGTCGCGCTCGTCGTCATGGTCATTTTTCTTTTCCTGCGAAACATTTCCGCCACGATTATCCCGAGCGTGGCCGTCCCGCTTTCGCTCGTGGGCACATTCGGCGTGATGTACCTCGCCGGCTACAGCTTGAATAACTTAACTCTTATGGCGCTCACGATCTCGACGGGCTTCGTCGTCGACGACGCCATCGTGATGATCGAAAACATTGTCCGCTACATCGAGGAAGGCGATAACCCGCTCGAGGCCGCCCTCAAAGGATCCGAGCAGATCGGCTTCACCATCGTCTCGCTAACGATTTCGCTGATTGCCGTGCTCATTCCCTTGCTCTTCATGGGAGACATCGTCGGCCGCCTGTTCCGCGAGTTCGCGATCACGCTGAGCGTGACGATCCTCGTCTCCGCCGTAGTTTCGCTCACCTTGACGCCCATGATGTGCTCGCGCCTGCTGCGCCACAAACCGAAATCCGAGCAGAGCCGCCTCTTCCACGCCTCCGAGCGCGCCTTCGAGCGCGTCATCGAATTCTACGGGGGCACATTGAAGTGGGTCTTGAAACACCAGACGGCCACGCTGGTCGTGGCCCTCGGAACGCTCGTCCTCACGATTTTGCTTTACATCATCGTACCGAAGGGCTTTTTCCCGGTCCAGGACACCGGGATCATCCAGGGAATTTCGCAGGCCCCGCAGTCCATTTCATTTCCCGCTATGGCGGCCCGGCAGCGGCAGCTTGCTCAAGTGATTCTGAAAGATCCCGCGGTCGATAATCTTTCCTCCTTCATCGGCGTGGATGGAACGAACACAACCTTGAACAGCGGGCGCATCCTCATCGACCTCAAGCCACTGGAGCAGCGAAAAATTAACGCCAGCGACGTGATTCGCCGCCTGCAGCCGGAACTCGAAAAAGTCGATGGCATCACGCTGTACATGCAGCCCGTCCAGGATCTGACCGTGGAAGACCGCGTCAGCCGCACGCAGTACCAGTACACGCTGGAGGACCCGGACGCGAACGAACTGAATCTGTGGACCGCGAAATTTGTCGACAAGCTGAAAACGATTCCCGAGCTTCGCGACGTGGCCACCGATCAACAGACGCAAGGCCTCGCCGCCACACTGGTCATCGACCGCGTCACCGCTTCCCGCATGGGAATCACTCCGCAGGCCATCGACCAGACTCTGTACGACGCTTTCGGGCAGCGGCAAGTCTCGACACTCTACACGCAACTAAACCAATATCACGTCGTTCTGGAAACCATGCCTGACTTTCAGAACAATCCGGCCAAATTGAACGACATTTACGTGCGCTCCGCTTCGGCGCCAACCGTAAACTCGACAAGCGGAAACCAGGTTCTCACTGCGACGAGCGGGAGTGGTGGCGGGGGAGGGACGGCATCGCCCAACGCCGGCTCTTCCGCGTCTGCTTCCGGAGGTTCTGCATCTCCTGCTGCTGTGAGCGGATTGAATGGCGCCGCGGTCCCGCTCAGCACTTTTACGCATTTTGAATCCGGGAGCGCGCCCCTCGCCGTGAATCATCAAGGCCAATTTCCCGTGGTCACAATTTCCTTCAATCTGGCGCCGAACGCATCCCTCGGCGACGCCACGACAGCAATCGACAAAGCGCAACAGGAAATCGGCATGCCCCTAAGTGTTCAAGCCGCTTTCCAGGGCACCGCGGCGTCGTTCCAGGCCTCGCTCTCCAATGAACCCATCCTTATCCTGGCGGCGCTCGTGACGGTCTATATCGTCCTCGGCGTCCTGTATGAAAGCTACATTCATCCCATTACGATCTTGTCGACGCTGCCGTCGGCCGGCGTGGGAGCAATTTTGGCCTTGCTGGTGTGCGGTTCGGAATTGAGCGTGGTCGCCCTGATCGGAATCATTTTGCTCATCGGCATCGTGAAGAAAAACGGCATCATGATGATCGACTTCGCGCTCGAAGCCGAGCGCGTCCACGGCAAATCCGCGGAGGACGCGATCTACGAAGCGTGCCTGTTGCGCTTCCGCCCCATCATGATGACCACCATGGCGGCCCTACTCGGCGGTTTGCCTCTGGCCCTCGGCACGGGAATCGGGTCCGAGCTGCGCCGCCCCCTGGGCATTTCCATGGTCGGCGGCCTGATCGTGAGCCAGGTGCTCACTCTCTACACCACGCCGGTCATCTATCTTTTCTTCGATCGTCTTGCGCAAAGGTTTTCAGGAAAGCACGCTTCCGGGACAGCGACCGCGCCCGCCCCGGCGGATTAAATCCTATGAATATCTCCTCTCCATTCATTCATCGCCCGGTCGCCACCACGCTCTTGACGGTGGCCATTGCTCTCGCTGGCGCCGTGGCCTTCAGGTACTTGCCCGTATCGCCGCTTCCGCAGATCGATTTCCCAACGATCTCAGTTGCGGCGCAGTTGCCGGGAGCGAGCCCGGAAATCATGGCTTCCTCGGTGGCTACGCCCCTGGAGCGTCAATTCGGCCGCATTGCCGGAGTCACGGAAATGACCTCCTCCAGCTACCTCGGAACGACCGTCGTCACGTTGCAATTCGAGCTCGACCGCAATATCAACGGCGCCGCAAGAGACGTTCAAGCCGCCATCAATGCCGCGCGCAGTTACTTGCCGTCGAACCTTCCCAGCAATCCAACCTATCGCCTGGTGAATCCCGCGGACACCCCGATCCTCATCATCGCCCTGACATCCGACGTTTACAGCAAGGGCGAACTCTATGACGCCGCATCTTCCATCATGGAGCAGAGACTTTCTCAAATTCAGGGTGTAGGCCAGGTGAGCGTGGGCGGGAGTTCGTTGCCTGCGGTGCGCGTGGAGATTAATCCAACGCAGCTCAACAGCTACGGCCTCGGCCTGCAGGACGTCAGCGCCATGTTGAGCCGCCAGAATGCCAATATCGCAAAAGGGCAGATCTGGGACAACAACACCACCGCCGATATCGTAACGAATGACCAGTTGCTGAAAGCGGCCGACTACAAGCCTCTGGTCGTCGGATATCACAAGGGAGCCGCGGTCAAGCTCTCCGATATCGCTGACGTCGAGGATTCGATCCAAAACGTTCGTGCCGCGGGTTATGTAAACGGGAAGCCCAGTGTCATGGTCATTGTTTTCCGGCAGCCCGGCGCCAATATCATTGACACGGTGGACCGGATCCGGGAGGCTCTACCCTCGCTCAAGAGTTCCTTGCCTTCGGCGATCGACTATACGTTTGTCGTCGATCGTACTACGACCATCAGGGCCTCGGTTCGCGACGTCGAGCGAACGCTCCTCATCTCGATCGCGCTGGTTATCCTCGTGGTGTTCTTTTTTCTCCGCAATGTGCGTTCGACGCTCATTCCCGCCGTCGTCGTTCCCGTTTCGCTGATCGGAACCTTCGGCATTATGTATTTATTCGGATACAGCCTCGACAATCTTTCCCTGATGGCGCTCACGATTTCCACGGGCTTCGTGGTGGATGACGCGATCGTCGTCATTGAAAATGTGTCCCGCCACCTGGAGAAGGGGATCGCCCCGATGGAAGCGGCGCTGCGAGGCGCCAGGGAGATTGGATTCACAGTTCTCTCCATCAGTCTCTCGCTGGTCGCGGTGTTCATTCCCATCCTGCTCATGGGCGGCATCGTGGGAAGATTATTTCGTGAGTTTGCCGTGACCCTGTCCGTCGCGATTCTGGTTTCCCTCGTGATTTCTTTGACCACTACTCCCATGATGTGCTCCCTCCTTCTAAGTCATGACCGGCCCGAGGGCCACGGGCGGGCCTACCGCGCGAGCGAAGCTTTTTTCAGTTGGGTCCTGCGGACTTATGAAAAAACTTTGGGATGGGTGCTCCGCCATCCGGCATTCACTTTGGGCGTCCTGCTGATTACGATTGGGGTCAACATCTATTTGTTCGTGGTCGTACCGAAGGGTTTTTTCCCGCAGCAGGACAATGGAACTATTTATGGTGGAATCCAAGGCGCCCAGGACATTTCGTTCCAGTCCATGCAATCCCTGGCTCGAATTTTTGTGGAACGAATCAAGTCGGACCCCGCGGTCGAAAATGTAATGGCATTTACCGGCGGGAATGGAGCGGTCAACGGAGGCTTCGTCTATCTCGGATTAAAGCCGCTTGGCCAGCGAAATGCCAGCGCCGCCCAGGTGATCAATCGCTTGCGGCCAAAACTTACTTCCACGCCCGGAGCGTCCGTCTTCTTGCAGGCCGGCCAGGATTTGCGCATTGGTGGCAGGCAGAGCAACGCGCAATACCAGTACACCATTCAAAGCGACAACATTCAGGACCTCGTGAAATGGGGGCCTCAGCTTCTCCAGCAGATGAGGAAGCTGCGGGGCTTCACCGACGTCAATAGCGACCAGCAGAATCAGGGCCTGCGAGCCGTTCTCTCCTACGACCGGCCGACAGCCTCTCGATTAAAAATCACCCCCCAGTCCATCGATAACACTCTCTATCAAGCCTTTGGACAGGCTCCCGTTTCAACCATGTATACGCCCCTCAACCAATATTACGTCGTGATGGAAGTGGCCCCGCAGTTCTGGCAAAGCCCGGATGGCCTGAAAGACGTTTATGTTCATCCGGCCTCGGGTGGAGAAGTTCCGCTCAACGCGATTACTAAATTTGAAGCCACCACCGCCCCGCTCGCCGTGAACCATCAGGGACAATTCCCTTCCGTGACGGTCTCCTTCAATCTGGCTCCCGGCGTTGCCCTCAGCGACGCCGCGCAAACCATCAATGCCATGGAACTGAAAATGGGCATGCCCTCATCCATCACCGGAATGTTTTCAGGAACCCTGGAAGCTTTTCAGTCCTCGCTCGCCACTGAACCCTTCCTCGTGATCGCCGCTCTCATGGCGGTCTACATCGTGCTCGGCGTCCTGTATGAAAGCTACATTCATCCCATCACGATTCTCTCGACTCTGCCTTCCGCGGGCGTCGGCGCGGTCCTGGCGCTGATGCTGTTTCATACCGACTTGAATATCGTTGCGCTCATCGGCGTCATCTTGCTGATCGGCATCGTCAAAAAGAATGCGATCCTCATGATTGACTTCGCCCTGGCCGCCGAGCGCAACGAAGGAATGAGTTCGAAAGATGCCATTTTCCAGGCCTGCCTCCTGCGTTTCCGGCCGATCCTGATGACCACCATGGCGGCCCTCCTCGGCGCCCTGCCCCTGGCCCTCGGCACGGGAACCGGCTCTGAACTCCGCCGCCCCCTCGGAATCGCCATCGTCGGCGGGCTCATCTTCAGCCAGATGCTGACCCTGTACACCACCCCCATCGTTTACTTGTATCTCGACCGGCTGCGCCTGCGCGAAGGGGCGAACCGGCATACTTCCGGAGCGGCGCCGCAACCATCCGTTGGTTGACGCCTCATACGAGTGGCCCATGAAACAAATTACAAAGCAATTCGAACGGACTGATATGAACCTCTCATTCAGGAATATCCCTTTTCTTCAAGCAGCGCTTGCTCCCCTGTTCTTTCTAGCCGGATGCACGGTCGGCCCGAAATATCAGACGCCGACGGTGCAAACTCCCGTCGCCTACAAGGAGACCAAGGACTGGAAAGTCGCTTCCCCGCAGGACGCCGCCGCCCGCGAAAAATGGTGGGAAATCTACAACGATCCCCAGCTGAACACGCTCGAAGATCAAGTAAATGTTTCGAACCAGACCATCGCCGCCGCGGCCGCAAGCTTCCTCGAAGCGCGCGCCCTCGTGAAAGAGGCCAGATCCCAATATTTCCCCACCGTCTCCACTGCCCCTGTCATCACCAATGAACGGCAAAACGTATTCCGGACATCCACCGCATCAACATCGACTTCCAATCCCTCCTTCACCAATTATTCGCTGCCGATCGACGCTTCCTGGGAGCCCGATTTGTGGGGCCGCGTTCGAAACACGGTGCGCGGAAATGTGGCCGGAGCGCAGGCCAGCGCCGCCGATCTTCAAAATACAAAGTTAAGCATTCAGGCGGAACTCGCGGTCGATTATTTCCAGCTGCAGGGACAGGATGCCCTGATAAAACTTCTCGACGAAACCGTCGCCGCCTATCAGGAATCCCTGAGGCTCAATCGAGTCCTGTTTTCAACGGGAATCGGCTCCGACGAAAACGTGGCGCAGGCCGAAACGCAACTCGAATCCACGCAGGCGCTCGATACCGGCCTCGGCATCCTGCGCGCCCAATATGAACACGCCATCGCTCTCCTCGTCGGCCAGCCTGCATCGACATTCTCAATACCCGTGGGCCCCTTCAGATCGCCCCCGCCCGATATCCCCTTGGGTGTCCCGTCTCAGCTCCTCGAGCGCCGCCCGGACATCGCCGCCGCCGAACGCAGCGTAGCCCAGGCCAACGCGCAAATCGGCGTGGCCACAGCCGCCTTCTATCCCAATATCACGCTCAGCGCCTCTGGCGGGCTGGAAAGCACCGTAATTTCCAGCTTGTTCAGCTGGTCAAGCCGTGTCTGGTCCGTTGGCCCGTCCCTGACCGAGACCATTTTTGACGCAGGCCTGCGCCGCGCCACGGTCCAGCAGTTCCAGGCAGCTCACGATGCAACCGTGGCCAACTACCGCAATACAGTTCTGACAGCCTTTCAGCAGGTCGAAGACAACATCTCCGAACTTCGAATCCTGTCCGTGCAACTCGGCCAGCAGGACACCGCCGTCAACGCAGCCAATCGCAACCTCCAACTCGCCACCGACCGCTACCGCCTCGGGATCGACCCGTACCTGAACGTTATCACCGCTCAAACCACGCTCTTGAGCAATCAACAAACCGCCCTGAACCTCCGCATCCAGCAAATGACCACCAGCGTCCAGTTAATCAAAGCCCTCGGCGGCGGCTGGAACGTCTCCCAAGTCCCCGACCCCGCCCAACTCATCTCCAAAACGCAGCAAAGCCAGCAACCCGCAACGAATCAGAAAAATTGACCCGCCGCCGCGCGAAAATCGCGCTATCGTTGGCTAGAGAGTTCATGAGAGGACACGAGATCGGTTTTTGTAGCGCCCGCCTTCAGGCGGGCACTTCGGCGTAATCCAGACGCCCGCCTAAAGGCGGCCGCTACATAAGCAAAGCCGGAGTTTTCAAACAGACCCTGGAAGCCAGGTTGCCCGGATAGTGACCATGGGGATTGGGGTCGATCAAATAGCTCAGGATCCTTGAAACGAGAGGAAGAATTTAGTTTCGCTTTACATTCGCCTTTGTGTATAATCCCCTTCCCATGCAGACCACCACGGCCAAGAAGCTTCTCTGGTTCGCGTTCTACTCGCTGCCCTTTTTTGCATTCATCGCGCGCGGCTCGGAAACTCGCCCCAGGATTGTTTCGCCCCAAAGCGCCAAAGATTCTTCCGTGCCGTTCAAAGCCGACTTTACGACTGGTCATCGGGCGCAACGCGCGACCGTAACCCGGGCTCCAGCCGATCCTCCGGGATTGCACGGCGGAAAACCAACGGCTCAAGACGTAGTAAAGGGTTACGTCCGGATGGAAGCCGTGGAGCATCGCGTGGACCCGCAGCTCGCCCTCTGGATCGTCAAGCACGAATCCCATTTCAATCCGCGCGCGAAGGGTGACGGAGAAGCAAGCCGGGGCCTCTGGCAAATTTCAAAGATCTATCACCCGGAAGTTTCGGACGAGGTGGCCTTCAATGTGGGATACAGCACGGATTGGAGCCTGGAACGGATCCGATCCGGGAAGGCCTACGAATGGTCCACCTACCGCAATTGCAGAACCCTCTACGAAGATTGCCCTTTTTAGTGGCGCATGCTTTAGCTTGTGTTTCTTCGAATTGAATTAGTGGGTACGCGCATCACTAAAACACCACAAGCTAAAGCATGCGCCACTAACCCCTCAGCACCGGCAAGCTTGCCGCTTCCCATCCCACAATCCCGCCGGCAATTTCACTGACGCGTTCGAACCCTCCGCGCTGCAGCAAACTGGCGGCAATCGACGACCGGTACCCGCCCGCGCAATAAACCAGAAGCGCCCTGCCCTTCGGGATTTCCCCAAGTTTTTCCGCCAGATGGTTCAGCGGAACCGCCAAGCTGCCCGCAATGTGCTTCTGCTCGCGCTCTCGCGGCATCCGCACATCGATGGCCAACGGCGGCTCGCCGGACGCCAACAGCTCCGCCGCAAAAGGCGCGCTGAGTCTTTCCGTTGTGACCGTCAGTTCCGGCCGCGATTTCAAGCTGTGCAACCCATCCTCCAGAAATCCCACCACGTGATCGAAGCCGATGCGCCCCAGCCTTGTCGCTGATTCGATCTCCCGGCCAGGGTCCGCGATGATCACGATCGGACGTTCCCGGTCCAGCACCGTCCCCGCCCAGGTCGCGTATTGGCCGCCGAGGCCGATATTGATGCTGCCCGCCAGATGTGCCGAGGCAAATTCGCCGGATTCCCGCGTATCGAGGATCTGCGCGCCGATCTCCTGCAGAGCCAGCACGTCGTCGAGCGTCATGGCATTCACGCGCGCCATCGTTTCATCGAGCGTCGGCCGCTCCTGGCTGTTCATCACGGCGTCATAGGTGAAGTAGGCCGGAGCTTCCGGCTGGTCGGCCGTCACCACCTGGATGAACGCTTCCTTGCTCATGGGCTGCAGCGCGTAATTCACGCGCCGCTGTTCCCCCAAGGTTGAAAACGTTTCCTTGCTCAGCGACTTCCCGCACAGCGAGCCCGCCCCATGCGCCGGATACACCAGGCTCTCATCCGGCAGCGCCAGCAATTTCTTGTGCAGCGAATCGAAGAGCATCCCGCCCAGATCAGTTGCCGACCATCCGAGCGCCGCGCGCAAGTCGGGACGCCCCACATCGCCGATGAACAAAGTGTCTCCGGTCAGCACGGCATGAGGTTGCGTCTCGCTGGCATTCAAATCGTAAACAAGAATGGAGATCGACTCTGGCGTGTGCCCCGGCGTCTCCAGCACTTTCAGCCGCACGCGTCCGAATTCCACAATTTCGCCGTCGTGCATCGGAGTAAATGCGTACCCGGCTTTGGCAGCCGCGCCCAGATAAATGGTGGCGCCCACCCGGTCGCGCAGCTCGAGATGTCCGGCGATGAAATCGGCGTGCAGATGGGTAAGGAATACGTGCTTGATTTTAAGGGAGTGCTCGGCGGCAAACGCGAGGTACTGGTCCGTGTCCCGTTGCGGGTCCACGACGGCCGCCGTGCCTGTCGTCTCGTCTCCAATCACGTAGGAAGCATGCGCCAGACACGGCAGATAGAACTGTTTGAAGATCACTCTGTTTTCCCCCGCTCGCGGACCGCTACTTCGGCTGGGGAACGATCCGCAGGTAGGGCCGCGGCGCCTTCCAGCCGCCTGGGTACTTCTGCTTGGCCTGCTCATCCGTGACGCTGCCGCTGATGATGACGTCCTCGCCCTGTTTCCAGTTCACCGGCGTTGACACCTGGTGCTTGGTCGTCAGCTGAATCGAATCCAGCACGCGCAGCACTTCGTCAAAGTTGCGGCCCGTGCTCATCGGGTAGCTCAGCATCAACTTGATTTTTTTGTCCGGACCGATCACGAACACGGTACGTACGGTGGCGTTCGTGGCAGCCGTGCGGCCCTCGGAAGTATTTCCCGCGTCGGCAGGCAGCATGTCGTACAGCTTCGCCACTTTCAGTTCCGGGTCCCCGATCAGCGGATATTTCACCTTATGCCCCTGGGTCTCTTCGATGTCCTCCGCCCACTTGCTGTGGCTCGTCACCGGGTCCACGCTGAGCCCGATAATCTTGCAATTGCGTGTGGTGAATTCAGGATGCAATCCGGCCATGTATCCCAACTCCGTGGTGCACACAGGCGTAAAATCCTTGGGATGTGAAAACAAAACGGCCCAGCCGTCCCCAATCCATTCGTGAAAGTTAATCTTGCCCTGCGAAGATTCAGCGGTGAAATTTGGTGCTTCGTCGTTTATGCGCAGCATCGATTTTCTCCTGATCTCAAAAAATATTGAAAAGGGCGTTCAACACCCTTCGCCCCGACAATCTTAGCGCGAACCATGCAGCAATCGAAATTCCCGATTTGGAATTGCGGTCGGCGCATTTTACGCTTCTCCCCCCATTCGACGCAACACGACCGCCGGAAGATTCCGCCGGCTGAGAATTGAAACTCTGGCCCACTCCACCTCTCGGTGTCCGCACGAGTTAGCCGATAACCCATCAAGCACAACAAACTACGGTACTAATGCCCTCGCAAGTCATTTTCTGCACTATCACCAAGGGGATTCCCACGTTAAGAAATCTTTTTTCAGCGGCAGGAGTTTCATAGTGAATCGAAAGTGGATTTCGCGGCTCGGCGACATTAACAAAGAGCTTCTCCTCATTTTCTCCATCATCGCCGCCGCAGGGATCGTCAATTTCTTCGTCGCCGGCCAGCGTTTAGTCCTGACTTTCTACAACCTGCCGACATTGTTGGCTGCGTACTATTTCGGCCGCCGGCGCGCCGTCGAGGCGGCGGGCGCATCCATTCTCTTCGTCATCTGGATGAACCTGATGAACCCGACCGCCCTGGGCGGAAATCTGGAGTGGAGAACTCAACGACTCTTGACCTGGTCCGACCTTTGCGTCTGGGCGGGCTTCCTCTTAATTTCGGCCTATGCCACCGGTAGCCTCTATGAGCTGGGCAAAAGAAGGCTGAGCGAACTGCGGCAGACCTATTACGGCGTACTGCAAATCCTCAATCAATTCATCGGCAATGACAAGTTCACGCAGAACCATTCCTACCGCGTGTCCGTCTATGCCACATCCATCGCCGCCGAGATGCGCCTGCCGGAAGAACAAATCGAGGATGTGCGCGCCGCAGCCTTGCTGCACGATATCGGCAAGCTCGAAGTCAGCCGCGAAATTCTTTACAAAGCCGCGCGGCTCGATGACGAAGAAATGCAGGAGATGAGGACCCACGTGGAAAAGGGCGTCCGGCTTCTCAGCCCCGTGGGGGGGTCGCTTCGCCGAGTTTTGCCCATCATCCTCGCGCATCATGACCGGTTCGACGGCTCCGGCTACCATCCCACGAGAGGCGAAGACATTCCCATCGAGGCCCGGATCATCACCGTCGCCGATGCGTATGACACCATGATCAGCGACCGCCCGTACCGCAGAGGCGTGACCCCCATCGAGGGTCGCGACGCGATCGTGAAAGGCTCGGGCACGACCTTCGATCCCGTCGTCATCAAGGCCTTCGAAGTCGCGTACCGCAAACAAATGCTGGAAATCCCCGAAGTCCTGGTGTAAGGCTGACACCTTTTACCACAGGCGCCAGAGGGAAATCTTTACTTGACACTGTAAACTAAAAGGTTTACACTCGAACGATGACCGCCGGCTTCAGGCATAAAGGGCTTGAAGAAATTCACCTCACCGGCAAGACCCGCCGCATCGGCGCCGATCATGTCAGGAAGTGCCTGCGTATCCTGCAGTTACTGGAGGTAGCGATGCACCCCTCGGATATGAACATCGCTGGCTTTCACTTCCACGGCCTGCATGGCAGCCCAAAACGCTGGTCCGTTCGCGTGACCGGAAATTACAGGATCACTTTCAGCTGGTCGAACGAAGACGCCCTCGACGTCGATTTTGAGGATTGCCATTAAGGAGAAATTTATGGCCAGAAAGAATACAGCACCCCTCGTCCATCCGGGCGAAATCATCAAGGAAGATATCCTGCCCTCCGTCGGTTTGTCGGTGACGGCCGCAGCGAAAGCCCTCGGAGTGTCCCGCCAGATGCTTCACGACATACTTGCGGAGCGCAAACCCCTGTCCGCCATCATGTGCCTGAAGGTGTCGCGCCTGTTTGGCGGCTCGTCGGAAGTTTGGATGCGGTTGCAGGCCGCCTATGATTTGCGAAAGGCCGAACAAAACAAGAAGGTCATGCAGCGAGTCTCACGGATCGTGCCCGTAAAGCCCGCCAACGAAGTTCGAGCTTGAACCCGGGAACGCCAATCTCCCGATTGACCGGGTGCCCCACCCTTTGTGAATTTCAAAGGGTGGGGGTTTGGATTCAAGAGCAGCAGGCATCTGCGGATCGCAAGCCCTAAAAATCCCCCACTCTTGCAAAGCTCGCAAGGATGGAGCACCTAGCACTTATTCCTTGCGGGAGACCCTGCTCACCCCAATTTTACGGACAACTTCGAACCCCAACCGGAGATACAACGCAATGGCATTGCGATTGGCGCAGCTCACATGCAGCCAGGACACGAGGTCATCGCGGCGGTGATTTCCGGCCAGATGCCCGATAATGCTCGCCCCATATCCCTTGCCGCGATGCGCGGGATGCGTGCAAACGGCGCTGAGTTCAAGGAATTCTTCGATCCTCATGCGCTCCCCACCCATCGCCACGAGCTTGCCGTCGACGCGGACTCCGAAATAGGAACCCATTTCGCAAGTCCTGTCCCGAAAGAAGCCCGGAAAAGCCAGATTCGTGAGTTCCACCATTTCGAGAGCGCAATCGCAGGAGAACTGCCTGACTTCCGCATTTGTAGCAGGCAGCTCGGCTGTTGGCGGAAGCACCATCTGATAACAATCCAGAGTTTGTTCGAGGACAAGCCCCGGCACGGATGAATCAGCCGGCCCAAAAATCCAAATGGATTCGCCCGGCACGAGGAGAGAACAAAGTTGATCGAAGGCTTCCCTGGTCGGCGATGCTACAGCGGCGAACGGGATGATATCGGCAGGATACCGGCGAGCCTCCCCCAGCGACACGGCAAACCGACGATGGGTCGATTCGAGCGCGTGCCAAACCGGATCCGCAAAGATGCGCTCTGGAAGAGCGTGATCCATTGGGCGGCCTCGACGACGCGTTAGCGGGCGGAAATTCTTCGCCTGCCCCGGACGCTACTCTCTCGGCTGCACGCGGACCAGATACCCGTTATAGTCAATATACCATACAGTAACGGGATGCGTGGAGGCGTCTATGTAGGTCCTGCGGTCGTAGGCGAACGGCTCGGGCATCTCGTACACGTGCCACTCCCCGTTGTGCTGGTTGTAGCGAACCATCTGCCGCCCGTGCAGCACGCCGGCCCAAACTTCCCCGTTCGCGTCAGGCTGCGCTTCATAGAAGTCCGTGTAGGGGCTGGGAGCGATTGGCGGAAGGTGCTCTTCGATCAGGCCCGTCTTGGCGTTCAGTTCGATCAGGGCGCCGTCCCCGCCGCCGAACCAGGGATTGTCATAGGGATCGAACCCGCCGCGCTTCCCCGTCATCATGTGTTCGCCCGAGTTCTGTTTGATCCACTCGCCCGTCTTCAGGTCCATCCGTTCGATCGTGTTTCCCCAGGCCGGCAACCCGCCCCCTCCGTAATACTTCCCGTCGGCGGAGATCAGATTGTCGTAGCTGAAGCTGACCTGCAGCGGGAAACGCTGAACCACCTTGCCCGTTTCCGGGTCAATCTTGCGGACGTTGTCGTCGCGGCTGTCCCAAACGTAGCCGTCCGGAGTCAGCGAAAAATTGCCAAAGCCGGGCGCGTTCAGAGGCACGGCATCCTCGATTTTCACCTGTGTGATTTTCCCGGTGGCGAGGTCGAGCCGGTTGAGATTGTGGCTCCAGTTTTCCGAAAACCACGGCACATCGTGTTTATCGAGCCTTACCGCGTGCGTTCCGGGCATGCCCCTAGGTGTCAGAGGAATCGTGTACTCGGTCACGATGCCGGTCTTCGGATCGAGCTTTCCGACCAGGTCGGTCTTGTGGCTCGTCCACCAGATGTTTCCTTTCGAGTCGCCCTGTGCGTCGTGCAACGCCAGCAGCGCTTGCGGCAATTCGTATTCGGTGACCACCACGCGCGTGTCGCCGCCGCGCGGCCTCGGGAACGCTCGCATCGGCTCGTCCTGCGCGTTCGGCCCGCGAACGCGCGTGAGGAACTTCACCAGCGTCTGAACTTCCTCGGGCGAAGTGCCGTCGCGGCGCGTGACCGAATTGGCTCCGCCACCCGTCGTCGTTGTTCCCTTGATGCGAATCACAAGCGAGGTGCCGGAGTATTGCGTCATGCGGTCAACGATCAGCGCCCAGCTGTGCTCGTCGTAGCGATTGCGGAAAATCTGGTTCCAGGAGTGGCAGGCGGAGCAATTCTTTTGCAGCGTGGCCTTCTCGTTCGCCGTGCCCGGCATGTTCCAGAGCAGTTCGGCGCCGCTGAGCTGGCGCTCGATCTCAGGAGTAGCCGGCAGCGCATCGCTGTCCGAAACTTTCTCGAGCTCGATGTCACTGAGCTTGGTCGCACCATCGATATGCACGGAATTGATGACGTAGGGTTTGAACAGCAGGGGGGTCGGGACGCGCAAAACGTAATCGCCCGTCTGCATTTTGGGAAATTCGTAATGCCCCTTCGCGTCGGTGTACACCGTCGTCCGCACGCCATTCGGCGCTATCAGCTGCACGCCAACGCCCTCCGGCGAATCCCCGCTCGGAATCTTCACCGTTCCACTGGCCCCGCCCGACAAACCGCTTTGGACGGGCCACTTCTGAGTCTCCGCGCGATACCACGGATTCGGCCCCGGATTCTCTCCCTCGACGCAGCACTTCCCTTCCTTGATATAAGTAATCAGGTCCGCGACATCCGCGTCCTTCAAAGTCGTCCCGAACGCGGGCATTCCCGGCCCGCCCTCCTTGATTTTTGCCGCGACATTTTCATCCGTCACCGGGTCGCCGGACATCAAAGAGTCATGCTTGAATAATTCCTTCAAATAAGGACCGGTCCGCGCGTACTTGTTATGGCACATCCAGCATTTGTAAAAATAAATGTTCTCCCCGCGCCCCGCGCCGCTGTCGGCAATCACCTTGTAAGTGTCCAGCCGCGCCGACCGCTGATAATCGTCCGTGTGCATCACCTTGCCGGCCCCCGACTGCCCCTGCGGAGGCGCCGCCTGCGACCGGCTCGCATTACCCACCACAAGCAGGCCAAGCGCGATCGCGAGCGTTCCCAGAAGAATGACGCGCGTAGGAATGCGGCTATGATTTTTCATGGTGTCCCCTATTGTCGGCAATTGCCGGTCCGGACAGACTTCTCCGCCATCGTGGAATTCAAACATTAGCTATAGTTCATAAATTCAGAACTGTCAAAATATTTTCGCTCATACCTTGATGGGGAGCTGTACCGCTTTTGGCAGCCTGGAGTTACGAACCGGTGCAGAGGGCTTCCGGCGCAACTTTGAAACTTGGAAGGGACAGAAGTCTATGTCCAATCCGAGGAGGCACCGCGCACAGAGTGCCGGCCGCCTTGAATTTTTCGCGGCCGGCACTCTGCCTCCATCTCTACCTCACCTCGATGCAGGTTTAGTTGCCCGAGTGATCGAGTTTTGCGTTTTCGTTTCCGGCTGATGCTTTCGACGCTGTTTCCACGGCCTTGAGTTGCGGGACCGGCCGCTGCCACAGGACGCGCGCGTCAGGGGCATCGTTCGGATACGCTTCGGTTGACTCTTGTCCTTTCGGCTCAAGGATCACGTCCACGCGCCGGTTGTAGGCGAGCCAAGTCGCTTTTTTCTTGTTCGCCATCCATTTTGGTTGCGGCTGCGAATCTTGCGATTGAAAATTAGTGACCTGCTGCTCGGTCAGTTGCGAATCCTTTCCCTCGGATCGGGTTTCAATTTTGTCCGCGGGGATTCCCTGGGAAACCAGGTAATCTTTCGCCGCTTCCGCGCGCCGTTCACTGAGCGACTGGTTGTATTTCTTCGGCCCACGGATGTCGGCATGCCCGACCACCATCAGCTTGTTTTCCTGATCGTACTGCTCGTTGTTCTTAAAAGTGGCCGCAGCCCGGTCCAGCGTCTTCTTCTGGCTGGAGACCAACCCGACGTTTGGATGCCGGCGTTCGGGATAAGCCGTGGGGTAAAAGAGGCTCGCAAGCGTGACGGCCGGCGCGGGATCGATCGAGCCGACCACGTGCAGCGTTGCGGTGCGAGTAACCGTGCCGCCGCACGCGTTCGACGCGCTCAATGTATAGGTCACGTTCCGATCGACAGGGCCGGTCCCGGTTCGGTCCGGCATCGCTTCCACCTTGCTGCTTCCGTTCGTTGCGACGCTGCCGAGCGGCTGAATCGAGACTTGACTCGCGTTCGATGCCGACCAGTTCAGCGTCGTCGAATCCTGCTCCACAACCTTGTCGCCGATCTTGTGATAGCGGATCTGCGGCTGGCTCAGCGCCAGCGTCGCCGTCGGTGTCCCGTTTACATTCACGGTCACCGCTTGCTCCACGCTGCCGCCCGGCCCTTTCGCCGTAAGCTGATACGTGGTCGGATGCGTCGGCGTCACGCCCTGCTGGCCGCTGGCCGCGACATTCCCGATATTTGAAATTGCCGTATCCACCGCATCGCTTGACTTCCAGCTTAGCTGTGTGGACTGCCCGCAAGTCACCTGGTTCCCCTGCGCGGAAAGTTCAGCCGTCACCGGGGCGATGGGCACCATCGCGCTGGCCGTGCCTGCCTCGAAGCGAGGCTCAGGCCCGAGCTTCATACCGGCCTTGAAGTCCCTCGTCTTCATCGTCCCGTTATGATTCAGATCGACGATCACGCGCTCGCCGGCCTTCACCGTCACCGGACCCGACCAGACGGTTTGTCCCTTTTCAGTGGCCGTCACCTGATACGTACCGGGCTTGACGAGCAGCCACTGGTGCCAAATCAAGTTGTTGTCGAACTCATCGACGTGGCCGACGAAATACGCGGGCGTCGTGCCATTCAGCAAGACCGCCGCGCGCGGGTGGCCCTTCAATTCGATATCGCCGAACGGCCCGCTCACCTTGTCGCCCGAAGTCTGGAGGGAAACATCCAGGTCCGTGGTCTTGCCGGCCGTGATATCCACGTTTTTCGTTTGCGGTGTGTACCCGTAGTTGTCAACGCCGACGGCGTGGCTGCCGGCGCTCAATTCGATTGTCTGGCTGCCGTCGCGAATCGCTTTGCCATCCACGAAGACATACGCCTGTTTTGGACTCACGTGAATTTTTAATTTTCCAGCCGCCTGGCCGCTCTGCGCGAACGCGGGCGCGATGCCCAGCGCCAAGAGGGCCACACTGACCAACGAAAACCCTAGGGGGAATTTGATCTTCATGACTGCGTTCTCCTTTTCATACTGTCGACGTGCCTTGCCGTATCCGGACGCCCGGGGGATATATCGCACTCCGATGTAATAGAAGCGGCGCGGGCCCCCTCAGGTTGCCCGCCGGCCATCGGCGCGGTTGACAAACTATATCGCGTTACGATATATAAAGGCAAGGGCGTGTCCTGCCTGTGGGGCAGACATGACTCATCCCAACCTGCCGTCCTACGAACCCGGCCACCAACCAATACTCAGGAGGATTGCACCATGACCAAGCAGTGGAAGTACGCCGTAATTGCCGTCTCATTCGCTTTCGTCGGGGCCGGCACTGGTCCCTCTCACAACCAGCGCCGCGCCGCCTTCCGAGAGCGCCAAATCCACAGCTAAAACAAAAACCTCGGCCACCATGATGTCCGATACCGATTTCGCCAAGGCCGCCGCGGAAGGCGGTATCGCCGAGGTCAAATTAGGGGAATTGGCCGAAGATAAGGGCACGAGCAAAGCAGTGAAAGATCTCGGCCAACGGATGGTGGACGATCACACCAGAGCGGACGATAATTTGAAAACCGTTGCCTCGAAGGACAACATCTACATTCCCTCTCAGATGAATGCCAAGGATCAGGCCACTTATACCCGCCTCTCGGAACTTTCCGGGACCGCGTTTGACCGCGCCTACGCCCGCGATATGGTGAGAGACCACGAAGCCGATATCGCCGTGTTCCGTCACGAAGCAAACGACGGCAAGGACTCAAACATCAAGAGCTTTGCAGCGCAAACCCTGCCCACTCTCGAAGGTCACTTGAAAGAGGCGCGCCAGACGCTCACGAGCGTCTCGCCAAAAACCAAGACGCAAACAGAAAAAAAGACGTCTTGATCACGGATGGGAAATCAGTTCCGTTTTCCGGTCCGCTGAAAGAACTGGAATCGGAGGGCTGAACCTCGCCGGCGATGCGGAGGCGGCGGGCCGGACGCCGGCCCGCTTCTTCTCGTGTCGCAGCGCCTGAACTGCGGCCCTTTCATGGGCGAGACTTCGTTCTGCGGAATCGTCCGCGCGCAGCGCTCGCAAAGGCAAGCAAGAGTAAGAGGTGGATCTTGAAATTGAGGGATTGCAAATCAATCGCATTCCAGAAGCACAAAGTGCGCCGTGTGAATCACCGCAACCGCGTGGGAGCGCGGCGCTACAGTTTTTCTTTTTTTATTTCTATCGCGAATTCGGACAACGAACCCGCGCAGTTTTCGCATCGAATTAATTGTTGACCCCGGAAGGCTTTTTTCCTCTGCGCCTTCAGTAGGAAGTTCTTATGGCCCCTCAAACCCTGGAACAAGACGCAAATAAAACCGCGGTGGTCCGTAATCCCGCGCCGCAATCGGCGCGTGCAGCCGGCAAGCACGATGGCCAACCCGCCGATAAAAATCGGCGGCGAATGATTTGGGGCCTCCTCGGAGGATACCTGGGAATCAATTTTCTGATGTTCCTGCGATTCTTCTTCCCCAGAGCGCTTTACGAACCCAATACCAATGTGAACATCGGATTTCCAACCGGGTTTCAGCAAGGAGTGAACCAGCAATTCCTGCAATCGAATCGTCTCTGGGTCGTGCTGGAGCCCGGCCGGCTGTTCGTGATTTTCGCGCGGTGCACGCATTTGGGGTGCACTCCGGACTGGCTGCCGCAGCAGAATATGTTTCACTGCCCGTGTCACGGCAGCGAATACGATCCGGAAGGCGTCAATTTCGCGGGCCCCGCGCCCCGGCCCATGGATCGATGCAAAGTGACCCTGCTGGCAAATGGAACCGTTCAGGTGGACTCGAGCCACCTCTACATGCAGGACCCGCGCGCCGGAGTGAACCAGTTCAATGATCCCAACGCGTACGTTACGATTTAAGTATCTACGAAAAAAGGTCGAACTCATGAAAACCAGATTTTTATGCTTTGCAGCTCTTTCCACCCTCTTGTTCGTTGCCCTGGCGGGCTGCGGAAAAAAGCAAGAGACTTCTGAAACGACTGCCCCCGCAGGCACTGCAGTCGGCGTTCCCGTGGACACCGCCACCGCCGGATCGATTTCCGGCACCGTCGAACTGAACGGCGCGGCGCCCAGGATGAAAACGATCAATATGGCCGCCGAACCCTCTTGTGCCAAGCAGCACTCCACACCCGCAACCAGCCAGGAAGTGCTGGTTGGAAAAAATAACGGCCTGGAAAACGTCGTGGTTTATCTGAAGGGAAATTTCAGCGAGTATAAATTTGACTCGAAGCTGGCGCCTGCAACCATCACACAGAAGGGATGCATGTACGATCCGCATGTCGTCGTCCTCGAAACGGGCCAGGCTCTTCAAGTCATCAACGCGGATCCGGTCACGCACAACATTCATCCAATCCCGAAAGACAACCGGGAGTGGAACGAATCCCAGCCGCCCGGCGCCCCGCCCATCGACCAGAGTTTTGCCCACCAGGAAATCGCCATCCCCGTCAAGTGCAACATCCATCCGTGGATGAAAGCTTACATCGCTGTTTTCGACGATCCATACTTCGCGGTGACCCAAAAGGACGGCTCCTTTGATCTTAAAAATGTGCCGCCGGGAACTTACACGCTGGTCGCCTGGCATGAACTCTACGGCACGAGCGAGCAGCCTGTAACCATCGGCTCGAAAGAATCGAAGACCGTGAACATCACCTTCAAAGCTACTGCCGCTGCAACGGGAACGTAAGAACGGGATTTCCCGCGTAGCGGTTCCGCTTCAAGTTCGACACACCACGAATACCGTGCGAATCCGCCGTCCAGACGCTCAAGAATTGCCTTGACTCCTGTCCGGACGGCACATACTCTGTACAGAGTACTCTGTGCAGGATACTCTATGACGGATCCCAAACGACCCTTCACGAATCCCCTGGCCCTGGCCATCCTCGTCCTCCTCTACGAGCGGCCCATGCACCCCTACGAGATGGCCGCCACCCTGCGCGAGCGCCGCAAGGAGAGCAGCATCCGGCTCAACTACGGAGCGCTCTACGCCGTCATCGAGCAGTTGCTGCGGGAAAAATTCATAGCCGTCCGCGAAATCCTGAAGGAAGGCAAGCATCCCGCGAAGACGGTCTACGAGCTCAGGTCGCTCGGGGAAATCGAATTGATCGACTGGATGCGGGAACTCGTCAGCTCTCCGGTCAAGGAATTTCCCGTGTTTGAAGCGGCAATTTCGCTGCTGCCTGTCCTGCCACCGGAGGAAGTGATGGAGCTTTTGGAAATTCGCATCGGCCTCCTGGAAAAGACTATCGACCAGATCGACGAGGAAGAGCTCAAATGCCGCGCCATGAAGCTGCCGCGCCTGTTTTCGCTCGAGAGCGAGTATTACAAAGCCATGACGGTCGCGGAGTACGAATTCTCGAAGGAACTGCTCTCCGATTTAAAGCGCGATACCGGCAAATTGCGAAGCAGCTGGACGGAAATGCGAAGGCAGCATCTGGCCGCGAAAGCGGACGAGAAAGAGAAACAAGCACCCCATAGCGTTACTCCCAATAATCAAAAAACAGAAAAACCGGCAGCTGGCAGGCCGGGAAAGGTGAAATGAACATGCAAACTACAGCAAGTAAACCGTACCGAGGGATTTCGATGGAAGGCGGGCTGGCCACTTGGTACGCCAAGATCACGCGGAAAGATCTCGGTGAATTCGAGCGCCTGGCGCGGGAACTCGCGAAAGATCTGGCGGCCAATGCGCGCGTTCTCGAGATCGCGCCAGGGCCCGGGTATCTCTCCATCGCACTAGCAAAACTCGGGCCGTTCAAGATCACCGGGCTGGATATCAGCCAATCGTTTGTCCGGATGGCTTCCGAGTATGCGAAGCGCGAAGGCGTAACGGCCCGGTTCATCCACGGCAGCGCTTCGGACATTCCACTCGAGGACGGCATGTTCGACCTGGTCGTTTGCCGCGCGGCGTTCAAGAATTTTTCCGACCCGCTGAAAGCTTTGAACGAAATGCACCGCGTGTTAAAGCCAGGTGGCAAGGCTCTCATCATCGATCTTCGCAAGGACGCTCCCTGGGAAGAAATTGTCGCCTACGTAGAGGGACTGCACATCAGCCGGGCGAACACGTGGATGACGAAATTCACTTTCAAGCACATGCTGCTGAAGCGGGCTTACACGGAGGCGCAAATGGCGTCCCTCGCGGGCGAATCCGATTTCAGGTCATGCGAAATCAATAAGTCACCCGTTGGGATGGAGATCACGCTTATTAGGCGCGAGCCTCTTGCCGTGCAGGCGGCCTGAACTTGGGTTCTGCCCGGGAACGCCAATCGGGAGATTGGCGTTCCTGCGCGGCACTCTAACTATATTTATCTTCATATAGTTGTACGGTCCCACGGGCCGGACATTCTGCCAGACAAACCTGCCACGCATTCTCATCCACCTAGTCAGATACATGTCTCCGTCTTAAGCTTCCCTTAAGGTTCTGGGAAATAGGCTGCGACGCGCAAATGATGGGGTTCTGCGACCCTGCGTCCACTTCTTTAGGCTGTGGCTCAAACGGTGGCGGCGGATGCGGGGGCAGCGAGTTCAGGGGCCGCAGAGAACCGTCAGCAAGAGCTCGAAAATTTTCGAAAAAAAATCGTTCAGATAATTTTCATGTGGAATTGCTATGCTTCACGCGTCTACTGAATATGAGCTTTCTCAGAACAGTTAGACTCTGCTTTTTTAGCAGAGGCTGGAAATGCGCTCCGGCACGCCAGGCAGGCGGAAACAGCCGTGAGCGGGAGGAGATGGACTACATGGGTCATTCATTCGGTCTTATAGAAATTTCCGCGTCCGGCCGGCGGCTCGATGATCGTTCAAGTGGCTTGCGCAAATCATCAGGGTATTTTTCTCTCGTAGCGTTGGGGTTGGCCTTTGCGGCGATGTTCCCAATATCCAGGGCTGCGGCGCAGGCACCCTCACCTGCTCCTAGCGGAGGGTCGGACGTTCAGCTTCTGCAGCCAACCGGGCCAGGGCAAGCTACTCCGCCTGTAACGGTGACGTTGCAAGACGCACTGGAGAGGGCCCGGAAACTCGATCCAACTCTTCTGGGTGCGGCCTCCGATGCCCGGAGCGCGCGTGAAGACCGGATTCAGGCCCGCAACGCCATGTTGCCGACCATTACGGCGACAACGCAATACCTCGGCACCCAGGGAAATGGCGGGCTAATTTCAGACGGAAGATTCGTAACGAATGACGGTATTCACGTGTACCGCGCCTGGGGCGTGCTCCATCAGGATCTGTCCCCGGCCCTCTTGATGGGAACGGCCTACACGCGGGCCAAAGCCGCCGAGGCGCTTTCCAACGCAAAGTCTGAAATTGCGCGCCGCGGGCTGGGTGTCACCGTGACAAAAAATTATTACGCGCTCGTGGTCGCGCAGCGCAAGTATGCGACGGCGCAGGCCGGCCTCGATCAAGCCAAGCATTTTCTGGATATCACGCAGGATCTGGAACACCAGGGACAGGCCCCGCACAGCGACGCCTTGAAGGCGGATATCCAGTATCGAATTCAGAAGCAGGCCTTTGATGAGGCCAAGTTTTCAATGGAAGACACGCGGCTGGGACTGGCCGTAATTGTCTTCCCCGACTTCAATGAAAATTTCACCGTGGTGGACGATCTGGACTCCGCCCCAGCTTTGCCTCCGTTTGAAACAGTCAAAGAGATGGCTGAAAAGCAAAATCCGGATATACGAGTCGCCCTGGAGACGCTTCATGAAGCGGATTTGGACGTGAAGCTGGCCAAGACCGCATTCCTGCCCACGCTGACAGTGGACGCCGATTATGGCATTGAAGCAAATTGCTTTGCATTTCGCTGCGCCCGGGCGGCATTTCCGGAAATTGGGGTGGTGCCCAACCTCGGCTATTTCCTCACGACCGCGTTGACGGTGCCCGTGTGGGACTGGGGCACCTTGCGGAGTAAGCTGCATCAGGCGGAATATAAACAAGACTCGGCCAAGGCGGGGTTGAGCTTGGCGAAGCGGATGGATATCAGCGAGCTCTACGCTACTTATGACGAGGCGCTGGTGGCCCGAGCGGGGCTGGAGGAAGCCAGGAGCACGGCGGAACTTGCAGCGGAGAGCCTGCGTCTCAGTATCTTGCGATACCAGGGTGGGGCGGCTCCCGCGTCTGACGTGGTGGACGCGGAGACGGCGCTGGTGACAGCACGGAATGCGTTTGCCGATGCGCAGGTGCGGTATCGCACGTTGCTGGCGACTTTGCAGACGTTTACGGGGAATTTCTGACGGCTGCCTTGAAGTTAGATATACCGATTGGGGCGTATTTGTAGCGCCCGTCCGCCGCGGCGGACGGGCATTTAGCGCCAAACAGATGCCCGCCTAAAGGCGGGCGCTACAAGGCCCGGCATTTTGTTGCAAGGCATTGAAACCATAACGGCGATGGAAGGAACTGGAGCAAAACAATGCAATTTCACTCGATGAATCAAACGGAAACGGGCCGGATGGCCCGGGCTTTGGGAGTTTTATTGGCGGCGGGGATCTTAATCTCCGGCTGCGGGGCCAAGGGAGGAGATGTCGAAGCAGCCCCAACCGTGACCGTGCAGGTGGACGCCGCCGAAAAGGGGCCGATCCAGCAGAAGGTGGTAACGGATGCGGTGCTGTACCCACGCGATCAGGCGGCGATCGTGCCGAGGGTCGTTTCGTCCATCTCGAAATGGCATGTCGACCGAGGCAGCCATGTGAAGGCCGGACAATTGCTCGGAGAGCTCGAGAACCAGGACTTGGCCGGGGCGGCGATGAAGAGCCAGGGGGGATTTGCGCAAGCCGAAGTCACTTACCAAATGACGGTGCAGAAGAGCGCGCAGGACCTGAAGTACGCCAAGCAATCATTGGATGCGGCGCAGAAGTTTTACGATGGCCGCGCAGCGCTGTTGAAGGAAGGCGCGGTTTCGGCGAAGGACCTGGACGACGCTTCCGTCGCCTTGACGCAAGCGAAGAACACATATGACCTGACGCAAAAACAATATGACCTGAAGGTCGCTGAGGGCGCAATGAGCGCCGCGAAGGGCGACACCGAAAACGCCAATGCAACGCTGGGCTACACGAAGATTACGAGCCCGATCGACGGTGTGATTACTGACCGTCCCAACTATCCCGGCGAAACTCCCGCCGCCGGCACGCCGATCATCACCGTCATGGACCTTTCCCAGATTGTGGCGCATGCGCACGTCGCGCAACTCGAGGCGGCAAGCCTGAAAGTCGGGGACCCCGCCACCATTACGATTCCGGGGACTGCAACTATCGTGAAAGGCAAAGTTACACTGGTGAGTCCCGCGGTGGACCCGAACAGCACGACGGTGGAAGTGTGGGTGCAAGCCCCAAATCCAAAAGAGAGCCTGCGTCCGGGAACGAGCGTGCGCGTGGCCATGGTGGCGCAAACGGTGGCGCAAGCGATTGTGATTCCTCAGGCGGCCCTGCTGACGTCGCCGGACGGGGTCAACACCGTCATCGTTCTGGACAGCGACAACGCGCCCAGCAAGAAGAAGGTGAAGGTCGGCATCCGGGATTCCGAGTCCAAAACCGTGCAAGTGACCGACGGGCTGCAGGGCGGGGAGCGCGTAGTCACGGTGGGAGCGTTCGAACTGGCCAACGAGGACGATCCGGTTCTGGCGAAAACCAAGATTCAGGTGCAGGCGCCGAAGATGCCGGACGAGGACGAAGACGAGTAATGGTCCTGTGCAATCCAATCGGAAACAGACGCGGGTTTGATGAATGGGCCGTCGTCCGCGCGGCCTTTGCGCTCAGCTTTTCAATCACGACTTTGCGACAGGTAGAATGCCATGCCAGATAAAACACCCAGCCCGAACGGTTCCTCCGCTCATCCGGAGTCGCACTATTGGTTTGCCCGGCACTCCAAGTCGATCATCTTTTTGATTCTGACGCTGGCGGTGGTCGGAGTATACGAGGCGCTCTCGCTGCCCATCGCCGTTTTCCCGGCGACGAATTTTCCGCGCATCATCGTCGGCGTGGATAACGGCGTGATGCCCATCGAGCAGATGGAAGTCACCATCACGCGCCCGCTGGAAAACGCGGTGAACAGCGTGCCGGGCCTCGAGGATGTGCGCTCGACGACCAGCCGGGGATCGGCGGAAATCGATTTGTCGTTCAACTGGAGCGTGGACATGATCACCACGCTCCAGCTGGTGAATTCCGAGATCGCGCGCATTCAGAGCACGCTTCCCTCCACGGCGGAGATTGAAACGCACCGGCTCGATTTCGCGAGCTTCCCGATTCTGGGCTACAGCCTCACGTCCGACAAAGTCCCGCAAACGCAACTTTGGGAAATCGCGACGTACGACATGAAGCCGCGCTTGAACCGGCTGAATGGCGTTGCGACCGTCCTGGTGCAAGGCGGACAGACGCCGGAATTTCAAGTGACGCCCGATCCGTCCAAAATGCTGCGCGCCCACGTGACGGTGCAGGACATTCTGGACGCCGCCAATCATACGAATATCGTCGATTCGCCCGGCCTGCTGAGCCGCAACCACCAGCTGTTTCTTGGCCTGGTCGATTCGCAGGTTCACAACGCGGACGACATCGGCAACATGGTCATCAAGAACGTGGGCGACGCCCCGGTCCGAGTGCATGACGTGGGCGTGGTGACGGCTTCTGTCGGCGCCGAATTACACGGTGGTCACGGCGAATGGGAAACCGGCCGTGCTCCTCAGCATCAGCCGGCAGCCGGAAAGCAACACGGTGGAAGTCGCCAACCTGGTCCACGAGGAAATTGAAGCGCATCCGGCCGAAACTGCCCGCGGGCGTCGATTTGAATGTCTTTTACGACCAGTCCAACATCGTGCGCGAATCGATCGGCAGCGTGCGCGACGCGATCATCATCGGCCTGTTGCTCGCCGGGTTCATCATCTGGCTGTTCCTGCGGGACTTCGGCACGGCGCTGATGACGGGCCTGGTGATTCCCGTGGCCATTTTCGTCACGTTCATTGCCATGAAGATCCTGGGGCAAAGCTTTAACATGATGACGCTCGGGGGTCTCGCGGCGGCGGGCGGACTGGTCATCGACGACGCGATTGTGGTCGTCGAGAACATCGTGCTGCACCGCGACGGCGGCGAAGGCCGGCTCGAAGCCGTCAACAGCGCCCTCAAGGAACTGACTGTTCCCTTGATCGGTTCGACGCTGACGCCGATCGTCGTGTTCCTGCCCTTGATTTCGATCACGGGCGTGACCGGAACGTTCTTCCGCGCGCTGGCCATCGCCATGAGCGTTTCGCTGCTCACTTCCCTGGCCCTCGCGCTCACCTGGTCCACCAACCTGGGCGTTTACCTGATCCGCCGCGGCCACGGAGAGGAACACGGCGCCGAAGTCGCCGAGCATGCAGCCATCCGAAGATTCCGAGAACGCGGAATTCGAACGCATGAGACGCATGATGGCCGCGGAAGAAGCATCCCTGCAAGGCGGCTTGTTCGAGAAGATCATCGTGTTCTACGAGCGCTGGATGCGCCGCGCGCTCGAACATCCGCTTTGGCTCGGCGGCGTTTTGCGTGATCCTGATCGCGGTTTCCTATGTGTGCTACAGCCAGCTCGGCACCGACCTGCTTCCCCACATGGACGAGGGCGGCTTCATTCTGGACTACGTCATGCCGCCCGGCAGCTCGCTGCAGGAAACCAATCGAGTCGTCACGCACGTGGAAAATATCATCAAGTCCGTCCCGGAAGTGGAAAACACCTCGCGGCGCACCGGATTGCAGCTCGGACTTGCGGCTGTCACCGAGCCCAACACGGGCGACATCGCGGTCAAGCTGAAGGACAAGCGCAGCCGCGGCATCGATGACATCATCGCCGATGTCCGCGGCAAAGTGACGACGCAGGAACCGGCGCTCGACGTTGAATTCACGCAGGTGCTTCAGGACATGATTTCGGACCTTACCGGCGCTCCCCAGCCGATCGTCGTCCAGCTGTTTTCGCCGGACGTGGATCAATTGACGGCATGGGCGCCGCGCGTGGCCGATGCGCTGGGCCGCATCCAGATCAATTACAAGAAACCTATCGTGGACGTCGAGGACGGAATCGACAACACCACGAGCGGTCCGGCTGTGGTCTTTACCGTGAATCCGGCGGCAGCGGCCAAGGCCGGCTTCACGACCGACCAACTCACCACGGTGGCCGCCTCCATTGTGGACGGCGAGCCCGCCACCGCGCCCGATGATTATCAATGACAAGCCCTACACGCTGCGCGTTCGTTACCCGGCGGCGAGCCGCGCTTCGCTCGAAGCGATGAACAACACGGTGATCGTCAATGCGAACGGCGGATCGGCCACCCTCGGTTCCGTCTCCACGTTTACCGAAGTGCCGGGCCAGACGGAAATTCTGCGTGACAATCTGCAGCAGGAAAAGGAAGTCACGGCGCGGCTCGAAGGCATCGACCTGGGACGCGGCGTCGCCGCCGTGCAGAAGGCGGTGAACGATTTGCACTTGCCGCCGTCGATCCGCGTGGACTACGGCGGCACCTACAAAGAACAGCAGAAATCGTTCCACGACCTGGTGGTGGTTCTTCTGCTCGCGCTGGTGCTGATTTTCCTTGTGCTGCTGTTCGAGTTCCGCTCCTTTTCGGCGCCGATCGCGATTCTTTCCTCGGCGATTCTTTCGACTTCGGGCGTGTTTTTTGCCCTGTTGATCACGCGGACCGATTTCAACGTCTCCTCCTTCATGGGGCTGATCATGGTGCTCGGCATCGTGGCCAAGAACGGAATTCTGCTGCTCGACGCCAATCAGAAATTCCTGTCGGTTCGGATTCGCGGCGGAAGAGGCCATGATCCAGGCGGGACGGCGGAGACTCCGCCCCATTGTCATGACGGCTATGGCGGCGGTGGCGGGTATGCTACCGTTGTCCCTCGCCCTGGGGGCGGGTTCGCAGATGCTGCAACCCCTGGCGATCGCGGTCATCGGCGGAATCCTGATCTCGATGGTGCTTGTCGCTGATCATCACGCCGGCGATTCAGTACTACCTGACGCGGGACAAGGAAGCGGCGGTGCGTGGCCGGCACGCCGGTCGCGGTGCGGTAAGGCTGGAGATGGCTGCAGCGAAACTTTTTGCGGCAGTGAAACGTATTATTGATTCAGAACCAGGGACGGCAGCTTTCTGCTCAAACGAAACCATAAGGAGATGCTTCGCATGTTACGACAAAAGTTGGCAGGATGGTTGCGCCGGACAAGCCCGATGCTTTGCCTGGCGTTGATTGCCGGCGTGGTGGTGTATGCCGCTCCGCAGGCGGGCGGCTATAAGGTCATTAAGAGAATGCAAATCGGGGGAGACGGCGGGTGGGATTACATGTTGATTGATCCGCCCACGCACCGGCTCTTTGTCGCCCGCGGATCGCACTTCCAGGTGGTGGATGTCACCACCGGGAAAGTGATCGGCGACATTGAGATTGCCAATTCCAAGAACTCTCACGGCATCGCTCTGGCCACGGATTTGGGCAAAGGGTTTACGAGCAACGGAGACGCCAACACGGTGTCGGTGGTCGATTTGAAAACGTTGAAGGCCACCTCCGTGATCGACATCCCCGGAAAAGATCCCGATTCGATCCGTTACGATGCCGCGACCAAGACGCGTCTTCACCTTTAACGGCAAGAGCATGGATTCGACCGTGATTGACGCAACCTCCGGACAAAGTCATCGGCACGAGTCAAGCTCGCCGGGCAAACCGGAAGAGGCCGTCCTCGACGGAAGTGGAAACATGTGCGTCAACCTCGAAGACAAGAGTTCCATACAAGAATTCGACACCAAATCCTACGCCATCAAAGGGATCGTGGCCGCTCGCGCCCTGCGATGGCCCCTCCGCCATGGCCTACGATAGCGCGCACAAGCGGATTTTCGTGGCCTGCGACAAGGTCATGGTCGTCGTGAATGCGGACAACGGCAAAGTGGTCGCTTCCCCGCCGATTGGCGGCGATCCGGATGGCAACGGCTACGATCCGGGTACGGGGATGGCGTTCGCCTCTTGCCGCGACGGCTTCGTTTCCGTGATTCACCAGGATTCAGCCGGACAAGTACACCGTCGTCGGGAATATCAACACGCAAGTCGGCACCCGTACGATGACGCTGGACCCGACGACGCACCGCGTCTACACGGAGACCGCGGATTTCAAACCCGCGGGGCAGCCAACTCCGGACAATCCACGGCCGCGTCCCACACCGATCGCCGGGTCGTTCGTGATCCTGGAAATCGGGACAGTAGTTAGCTCTGAATACGAACGCGCCCTGGGCTCTCAGGAGCCCGGGGCGCGTTTTTTTTGGAGTATGCTATTACGCTATGTGAGCGCGGGTTCAGCTTGCAGGGGTTCGCCCTTGCAAGGACTAAACACGCACAGACTGAAGTCTTGCTGGCTTACTTCTTTCCCTTTGTGACCAGCTTTTGCACGCGCCAGTTGTTCATGTCGGCGATGTAGATGAGGTCCTCGGAGGGACAGGCGAGGCCGTGCGCCCAGTTGAGCTCGCCCAGTTCGTGGCCGGACTCGCCCCACATGCCGAGAATTTTTCCTTCCGGCAACTGAAGCTTGTAGAGGCGGCCGGGTTCGGCGTCCGTGGTGTAAAGATATTGCGGCGTGGTGTTGGTGATGCAGATGGTCCACGGCGCGGTTTCATCGGGCCGGTCCACGGGCAGGTTGCCCAGGACGGGGTGGCGCATCTTGTCGTAGGGGACATTCAGGAAGATGAATTTCTTGAAATTTCCGTCGAGGTCGAATACCTGAATGCGGCGGTTGCCGCGATCGGCGACGTAGACGTTGCTGTCGCGGTCGATGCCGATGTTGTGCGGATTCCTGATCTGGCCGGGATTTTCGTTGGCGTGGACTCCGCCCGTTCCGGGCCCTCCCCATTGCTTGATCCAGTTTCCATGCTTGTCGAACTTGGCGATGCGCGAGTTGAAATAGCCGTCGCCCACGTAAATATTGTCGTCCTTGTCCCAGGCGACGTCGGTTGACCCGTTGAAATAGCCGTCCACGGGAGTGGGCGGGGGATCGGCATGGCGGTAGCGGGGCTGGTCCGGCCCTTCGTCGCGGCGGCCGAGGTTCATCAGAACGTATCCGGCGGGATTGAACTTGATGACGGACATCGCCGCCTTGTCCACGACCCACAGGTTGTCGTACTTGTCGAAGCGGACCGAGTGCGCGTAGGCCAGGCCGTACACGCCGTGGCCGATCTCGCGAACAAACTTGCCGTCCGCATCGAATTCGAAAATTTGCGTTGTGGCATTCCCGTAGACCGGGCCTGCCGTCGCCGTGCCGGGATGGTTCAGGACGATGATGTGGCCCTTGGAGTTCACGGCCACGCTGAGGACTTCTCCCAAATTTTGATCGACCGAGTACTTCAAGGGGTTTGGTACCGATTCGAACGGAAGAGCCGGCACGCTCGGTCCTTCCTGAGCGAATGCCGGCGCCGCCAGCAGGGCAAGCAAAGCGATCACGGAGAGCGGTTTCATGGAGCCTCCAAGCCAGCCAAATGAATTCCTCAGGCTGGACATTTGCATAAAGCGTGTTTGGTATATACTCTCGAACAGCAACCCAAGTCAAAATCGCATTTTTCATCAGGAGCAAACGCCAATGAAAATTTCATTGATTCGACGCGCCCTTGCTGTGCCGGCGGCCTTGTTGATTGTGTCGCTCATCGCGGCGGCATCGGCACGCGCCCAGGCGCCCGTCGACGACAGCAAGACGGTAGTGAAGTCAAACAAGATCACGGACAATTTCTACACGGTGGACGGCCGCGGCGGCACGATCGGCGTGCTGGTGGGCCCGCAAGGGACCTTCATGGTGGACACGCAATTCGCTCCGCTCACCGACCGGATCGTGGCGGAGATCAAGAAAATTTCGCCGAACCCGATTCGCTTCGTGGTCAACACGCACGTGCATCCCGATCACACCGGCGGCAACGCGAACATGGGCAAGACTGGGCGCGACGATTTTCGCGCGTGACGAATTGCGGGATCGGCTGATGAATCCCGCCCCCGGCGCAAATGGACAGCCGGGCACGCCCGCTCCGGATGTCGCGCTTCCGGTCGTAACTTATGAAAACAAAGTTACGTTTCACATGGACGGCGAAACGGTGGACCTCATCCCCATCCGCAAGGCGCACACCGACGGCGACACCATGGTGTACTTTCACAACGCGGACGTGATCATGACCGGCGATTTCTACCGCTCGATCGGATATCCGAACATCGATCGCGTGAACGGCGGAAGCCTCGATGGGATGATCGCCGGCCTCGCCCAGGTCGTCGCCCTCGCCGGACCGAATACGAAAATTATTCCGGGCCATGGGCCGACCGTCGACAGGAATGCGGTCATCGCGCATCGGGATATGATCCTGGGCGTGCGGAACGAGGTCGCGAAGCTCATGACAGCAGGGGAAGACGGCGGACGAAGTTGTTGCCGCGCATCCTACTGCCGCTTTCGACGCAAACGTTCCGCCGGCCGCGCCGAACGGGGATAAGATGGCGGACCGGTTCGTCGGGCAGTTGTACGCGGAACTGAAACCTGCCAAGTAAGTTAGGAAAGTACGTTCCAGTGGCGCAGGCTTCAGCCTGTGGGGTTTGACTTGAGCGAATTCAAACCCCACAGGAAGAAAAACCTGGTGCGATCCAAGGCAACATCCTGTGGTGCTCGTCCGCCGCGCAGCGGGCGAGCATCCGCTTGTAGCAGCAATGCCCGCCTGAAGCCGGGCGCTACACAAGGCCGCCGAACGCGATGCCAACCCTCGTACTTGAATTCTTGCAATCGCTGAAAGATTATGTGGGGCGCGAAATCGGCACGACCGACTGGCTGGCCGTGACGCAGGAGCGCATCCGATCAATTCGCCGAAGCGACGGGAGACCGCCAGTGGATTCACGTCGATCCGGAACGCGCGCGGCGCGAATCGCCTTATGGCGCGACGATCGCGCACGGATTTCTGACGCTTTCCTTGATGAGCCATTTCATGAGGGAGGCGATCCAGTTGCCGGGCGGCGTGCGGCAGACGATCAATTATGGCCTGAATCGCGTTCGATTTCCGGCGCCTGTTCGCGCGGGCGAGAAGATTCGCGCGCGCGTTCGTTTGCAATCGTGCAGAGAGTTGCCTGGCAGCGTTGAGGCGGTGTTTGAAATCACGATCGAAACGGAGGGCGGCGAAAAGCCGTGCTGCGTCGCCGAATGGATCTTGCGTTACTTTTCCTAGCCGCGGCTCGCCGTCGCATGCGCTGCGCCGCTCGCGTTGCAATCTATTGGGAAATATAAACCGGATTTTCTTTCATTCGCTCGAATCCGGAATTGGTGCGCCCGTAGGCGAGGCCCATGGCTTTCAGCTTCATGCCGGCCGGCAAGGAGTTAGAGGCGAGAGCGTCGCTTCTCGTCACGGCGCCGGCTATGATCGCGCCGTTGTCCCTGGGATCGAGCACGGTTATTTCCATTTCGTCAATTTCCGGCATGGAGCGAAAAAGGTTTGGGATCGCGATGCTAACATCCTCGAGGCATTGCTGAACGAACATTTCATTCCGTTCGTTCGCGGGCCGGCGGCGGTCCCACGGATGGATTCGACGGGCGAGCAACTGCACTCGCAATCTGGCGGAAAGACTTCGCACAACCGGCCCGTCATTGCCGACTCCTCTACGGGGCCTCAAAGACAAGGCGCGGCTCACGATCTGACCGATCGCTCCACCCTCGGCGCCATGCGCCGCTTCGCTTTCAAAATATGGAACTGGATGCGCATCATCCTCGGACTCAAAACCGGCTACGGTTCGTGCGTTGATTGTTCGCATTGCCTCGCCCTAAAAGAGATGAATTGTTATCAAATTCAATGCAACTCGAAGCAGGAGTTTCCAATGGAACAGGCTTCAGAGCCTGCGTAAAAATTCGGCATTGGTCCCTGTAGCGCCCGCCTTCAGGCGGGCATCTTCTTGATTCCAAAGTGCCCGCCTGAAGGCGGGGGCTACAAAGATCTGCAATTTCAAGTACTCACACAAGCACTTCAGCCTGTTCCACCGAGACGCATGTCCAAGGAATCGCAGGGTCAATTTTTCTCCTGAGAATTCTTTGTGCCAAGAGTGATCCAAGCCAGATCCAAAACGTACAGCGCGATGACCACATTTCCCAGGCGCATCGACATCGAGTTTTGCGGCATGAACTGAATTATTCCCCAAAGCAAAAAAGCCGCCGCAAGGAGCACGTTTTTAAGTAATTCTAGCAACCGCGGGCGGAGGACCGGCTGAACAAATAAAAACGATGTGCCCACAAGGAGTAACGGAGCAGCCGTCGCTCCGGCCGCCGATAACCCGTGGAAAGATCCGGCGCGCGCATCGCCGATGAGCAAGGCGATGCTGGCGGCCAGCGCCAGAATCGCAAGGGAATAACTGATCCACCGCAGGATTTTGCTTGAGATAGGCATAAGAAAAATTGTTGTCCTTGGTCAGATTTGATATTCCGTTCACGCGCTCCACATTAAGTTCCATTGCGACTCCATGATGGCAATTAACGGGCGAAACAGGCATAAAGAAGCCCTCAAGACTGCATTAAGAATCGCGGCTTCCCGCTGATTCTCGAAGCGATTGCTGCATTTTCCGCAAAAGCTGGCCGCAAACCCCCAAAGATGGCGGAGACGGAGACACGCACACGTTGAGCCGTTCCAGGCTCACACAAATTCGATTCATGCGGCGCTGAAAGCGCCGAAGCGTGAAAGCCCGGGGCAACGCGCTGGGTTTCGGAATTCGGCAATTGTGTGGCGTCCTGAAAGGGCGCAGGAGTCCCCCGCCCTTTCAGGGCGGGCCATCATTCGCGGGGACATTACCCGGGGCGTTGCCCCGGACTGGTTACCTCCGCGCCGTTGGCGCGGCAACAACCCCGTATCCCCGAACCGAGGAAAACGCGGAAATGCGATTGGGCGGATATTTCCTGGACAGCAACAAGAGCTAAATACTCGCGGACGCACTCTCACGATTGGAATGATTCTGGTATCCTCGGGGGAGTGCCCAGCAAACTGATTTGCTTGTTTTTCTTGTGGATGATGGCGGCCGGCCAGGCATTTTCGGGGCAGGCGCAGTCCACGCAGGCTCCGGCCCCGCCGGGACAGCCCGCCCCTCAGACTTCACCTGTGGTTCCTCCGCAAACTACTCCGGCGCCGGGGCAGGCAACCGTTGAGCCGGCGGCTCCCCCGCAAAGAACTTTGGGAATTGTTGTCTTTGATCCGGCCCATGGCGGCGCGGACCTCGGCGCGCGCGGGTCCGCTGGGATCACGGAAAGCGAAGTGGTTCTCGGATTCGCCCGTCTTGCGCGCATTTCGCTGGAGGCGCAGGGACTGCGCGTGATCCTCACGCGGCAGGCCAATGACGACCCTTCCTTTGATGACCGGTCCAGGATGGCCAACGCGCAGCGCGGAGATGTATTCATCACGCTGCACGTCTCGTCCACGGGGCAGCCGGGGACGGTGCGCGTGTATTCCATGGCTCAGATGGCCATGCCGCAAAGTGCCGCTATCTCTCCGCGTTCGGGACTTTTGCAGTGGAATCGCGCGCAGTTCAAATTTATCGAGCAGAGCCGGAGGCTGGCGGAGCTGATCCAGATTCAAATGGCGCAGCGATTCCGCGGCTCATCGGAAACTCCTTTTGAAGCGCCGGTGCGGCAATTGCGGACAGTGGGTGCGCCGGCGGTGGCCATCGAGGTGTCCAGCATCAGCGTGCCGGACCGCGCCCCGCTGGATCAGATGGGGCCGGGGCTTGCTGATGGAATTGCCCGCGCGGTCGCGGCGTTTCGAACGATCTATGAAGCGGGAGGCAAGTAAGGCCTTGTCGAAGGGACTTAAGACGACGATCGTGATCCTTTGCGTGATGGTGGCGCTGGGCCTCATCACGCTGCCGGGATTGCGCCAGACGGTGCAGCGGCTGCGCAGCACGCCCAAGACCGAGGAGCAGGCGCGCCGCGAAGTGATGCAGGAGCCGATCTCGACGCCGACCGACGTGCAGGTGCAGGCGCAAATGTTTTGGCTTTCAGCGGCTGCGCCGAATTCGCTGGAGGCGACGGCGATTCAGCTTCCGCTTTCCGCCGATCCTGTCGAGCGTTCGAAGCAACTTCTCAATGCGCTGATCGCGAAGGCGCCGGCTCCGGAGAAGCGGACGCTGCCGGCGGAGGCGAGCTTGCTGGCTTTCTATATTCAGGCGGACGGGACGGCCATCGCGGATTTTTCGGACGAAATTTCATCCGGGATGCCGTCGGGGATTTTGAGCGAGCAACTCGCGGTGCAATCGATTGCGCAGACCTTGGGCGCGAATGTGGCCGGGATCCGGCAGCTGAAAATTCTTGTTCACGGACAGGAAGCGGAGACGCTGGCGGGGCATTTGGATCTTTATGGGTTCTTTCCTGTTGGCTCGGCCGGACCGGCGGCTGCTCCAGTCAATTCCACTCCATCTTCGGGAAAAAAAGGGATTCACTAGCTAAGTGGCGCATGCTTTAGCTTGTGTGAATTTCTGCAGTGAGCGCTGACTTGCTCCGGGCAAACCTCCACAAGCTAAAGCATGCGCCACTAAAACCTGCTCCCACTATACTAGCGGGCCTGGCTTGCTTTTGTAGCGCTTCGCTATTGCATCGGCGCTCATGTAGGCTAGCGCCTGGATTGTTAGCGTGGGGTTGAAACCGCTCATCGTGGGAAATGTCGAGCTGCCAATTAGAAAAAGATTCGGGATGTCCCAGGTCTGGCCGTAGCGATTCACTACGGACGATTTCGGGTCGTTGCCCATGCGGGTGCCGCCTTCATGATGCGCGCCGGGGGCGCCATTGCCTTGAGGCGAACGCCACACTTGCGATGCGCCCATGGCGTGGCCGATCCCTTCCAGCTTTTGGTACAAGTACTCGACGCGGGCGAGTTCGTTTGGCCGGCGCCAATCGTAGGTGACGCGCGGGGCGGGCATGCCCCATTGGTCGCGCACGTCCGGATCTAGATCGATGGTCTGGTCTGCGTAGGGGAGGTTTTCGGTTTGCGCTACGATGGCGGCGTGGCGCGCGAAATATTTTGCAAAGAAATCGCGGTAGGCCGCCCCCCAGCGAGGAGTGCCGGGCGGCGGGTTCATGGTGATGGAGGTGCCGATCGGTCCGGCCTCGAGGTCGGCGGTGCTGACTGAAACCTGGCCGCCGCGGATGAAGCCGAGACCGCTGTGATCGAAATTGTCGGCGTTGAAATCGTCGAGGCTGTGTTTTTGCGCGCTCGGACCCATGTAGATGTTGACGAAGCGGTCGTCGAACGCGGCGAACACTCTGGCGCCGATGTGAGCCATGACGTGCTTGCCCAGCTGGCCGTTTGAATTGGCGAGGCCGTTTGGAAATTTGCTGGTCTTGGAAATCAGGAGCAGACGCGTGTTGTCGTAGATGAAGGGAGCGAGAATCACGATTTCCGCTTCGATCGTGTTGTCGGAGCCGTCGGGGCCGTAGTAGGCGACACCTGTGGCGCGGCCGCTGTTGTCGGTGTTGACGTGATAGCAGGTGGCGCCGGTGAGCAATTTAAAGTTGCCGGTTTTGTCGGCTTCCGGGAGCTTGGTGACGAGGATGCTCGACTTCGCGCCTACGTGGCAGCCGAAGCTCTGGCAAAAACCGCAATAGGTGCAGCTTGGCCGGTCGTTGTAAGGCTGTGACAAGATTGCGCGCGGCGAAGAAAACGGATGATAGCCCAGCTTTTTGGCGCCGGCTTCGAAGAGGACGGCTGACTGGTCCATCAGCAATGATGGGAGCGGATAATCGCGGCTGCGCGGGGCTTCGAAGACGTTGCCGCCGTCCATCTTGCGGCCCTGCAAATTTCCCGCCTTGCCTGAGACGCCTAGCTCGTATTCGGCGCGATCGTAGAAGGGTTCGAGATCGGCGTATGTGAGCGGCCAATCGGCGAGCGAGGAATCTTGCGGGATGGCTGAGGCTCCGTAGCGCTCGATCGTGCGCGAGCGGGCGCGGAAATCGTCTTCGTGAAAGCGCCAGGAGAGCGTGCCGTAGTGGACGGTGCCGCCGCCGGCCTGGTTGCCGTAATTCAGGATTGGCATCGGAGTGGCGCGCGTGCTTGCGTTCAGACGCCAGGTAACGGGCGTTTTCTTCCAGTTTGGACGAAGGTCCTGCCGCTGGAAATAGCGCAATTCGTCGTGCGGGTTGAAATCCGCAGTGGTCAGGCGCGGCCCGCGCTCCAGGCCAATGACTTTCATTCCGGCTTTGCCGAGTTCGGCCGCAACGATTCCGCCTACCGCGCCCATGCCCACGATTACGACATCTGTTTTTTCGATTGCCATGGCTTATCCTCTCCCTATCGGGCCTTTCGCCGTGGTTTGCAGTCCGACGATGGGCTCGCGCACGAAGGCCTGTTTGCTCTGCAGATCTCCCGGCGTGAAGATTGCTTGCGCGCCGGGGAAGCCGACGAGCTTCCAGCCGGCGAAGTCTTTGTTGCCGCCGTAGAGCGGGTCGGCGAACATTCCTTCCATCGTGTGGGTTCGGAGAGTGTTGAAAAATTCGCGCGCGGATGGGTAGGTGAATCCGGAGGTCTTGTCTTCTTCGAGCGAGGTGATGACTTCGTCCTGGCGTTCAGGCGTGAGACGCACGAACGGCTCTTTATAAGCGCTGCGGCAATGGGCTTCGAGTTGAGCCAGGCCGCGGCGGTAGAAATCCTGCAGGTCGGTGTAAGCGCCGGCCAGGGCGAGATCGATGTAATTCAGGACGTCGGCGTCGCGCGCTCCGGGCTTGCCGGGCGCGCTGGGCATGAGGCGTTCGGTGAACGCGGCGATCGTGGCGGCGTCGGCGTGGTTGAAGAATGCGCCGTGCTCCGTGCCGGTCGGATGCTGCGCGCCGGGAGCAGAGGCAACTCCCTCCATTTGCTCGTGATTCTGGGCAATCGCGTCGGGCACGAGGCCTGCTCCGGCTGCGGCGCCCGCGCCGACAGCCGCGCGCATTAGGAATTCGCGGCGAGATGCATCGTGTTTTGTCATGGTTGTCGCATCCCTTCTGGATCACTTGCCGATATTCTGCGAATGAATTCCGAACTGATGTGAACAATATCAATTTTTGGGAGCAAAGTCATGGGCCACGGATGGGAAAGTAGCGCCCGCGTCTCGCCGGCGTTTTTGGGGCGGAAGTTGATCAGAAAACCACCGGCGGGACGCCGGCGCCACAAAGCAATTAGTGTTCTCTAATGAGGCGCAGTCCACAACTGTCTGTGGTTGACACTTCCGATTGCGGCGGGCAAACTCTGGGCCATGTCACGAGGAGGAAACTTGCGAAGCGATGGACGGGCGCACGATCAGATTCGGCCGGTGAAGATGACGCCGGACTTTATTACGAGCGCCGAAGGGAGCGTGCTGATCGAGATCGGAAACACGCGGGTGATTTGCACGGCGACCGTGGACGATGGCGTGCCTTCGTTTCTGAAGGGACAGGGCAAGGGGTGGGTGACGGGCGAGTACGGGATGCTTCCGCGGGCGACCGAGCAGCGCACGGCGCGCGAATCAATGCGCGGGAGGCCGTCAGGGCGGACGCTGGAAATTCAGCGGCTCATTGGAAGATCGTTGCGGGCGATTGTCGACCAGCAAAAGCTGGGCGAGAGAACGGTGTGGCTGGATTGCGATGTGATTCAGGCGGACGGGGGAACACGAACGGCTTCGATTACCGGTGCATACATCGCGCTGGCGCTCGCGCTGGAGCGACTCGTCGCGGCGGGAATTTTAAAAACGGTTCCCCTGACGGATTCCGTCGCGGCGACGAGCGTTGGCGTGGTGGATGGGGTCGCGTTGCTGGATCTTGCGTATGAAGAGGACTCGCGCGCCGAGGTCGATATGAACGTGGTGATGACCGGAAGCGGGAAATTTGTCGAGGTGCAGGCCACGGCCGAAGGGCAGCCGTTTGGCGGCGCCGAATTGCAGGACCTGCTGGCGCTCGCCGCGGCAGGGATTCGCCGGATGACCGAGTATCAATCCAAGCTGGTTCCAACCGATTTCCGTGCACGCGCCAGATAAGCCTCTTAAGCTGCTGGTGGCTTCCTCGAATCAGGGGAAGCTGCGCGAATATCGCGCGCTGGCCGAACCGGCCGGCGCCAGCGTCGATCTTGCTTTCATTCCCAATTTCGATTCCCTGCCCGAATTTGAGGAGATTTGGCCGACGTTTGCGGAAAATTCGGCGGGGAAAGCGCTGCACTACAGCCGGTTTGCCGAGGGGATGGTGATCGCGGATGATTCGGGGCTCGTGGTGCCGGCGCTGGGCGGGGCGCCGGGAGTGCGTTCGGCGCGGTATGCCGGGCCGGGCGCTTCCGACGCGGACCGCATCCGGAAATTGCTGGGGGAAATGCGCTGGAAAATCGGGGACGAACGGCGGGCGCGATTTGTTTGCGTCGCGGCGGTGGCCGAATCGGGAAATGTACGCGGCTTGTTTTCCGCTTCCGCGGAGGGAATCGTTCTGGACGAGCCGCGCGGAGATCATGGATTCGGGTACGATCCGATATTCTTCTTCCCTGCTCTCGGAAAAAGCTACGCTGAAATTTCGCGGGAAGAAAAAACATCTGTACAGCCATCGCGGGCAGGCGTTTCGGAAGGCGCTCGATTTTCTGCTTGGCGCGGGCACGTTCTGAAGAAATTGAAATGGCGCAGCGTTTTTAGTAGCACAGACTTCACAGACCGCGGAAAAAAGATTTTATTTTTTCATTCCGAGCGAAGCGAGGAATCTCTCTTTGTTTGAAACCCAGGAAAAGAGAGATTCCTCGGCGCGCAACGCGCCTCGGGATGACAAATATTTGAGTTTTTCCGCAGCCTGTTCAGTCCGTGGGGGTCCATCAGGAAGGCAGGGATTCAAACACAAGCCTGGATTTGATGGAAACCCACAGACTGAAGTCTGTGCTACCTGGGGGCGTATGCTATATTTTTGTGCCGGACTAAAATGAAAAAACAGAAAGCCAAGAATAAAAGAAGTGGCACTCGTTCCACGAAAGATACGAAGCGAGCTTCGACTGCGCGAAAAGCGAAAGGTGCTGGAACGAATCCGCAGCGCGTCGCGGCGATTTTGCACAAGCTGGATGAAGCGTATCCGAACGTAACTTGCGCGCTCGATCACCACACTGCGTTTCAGCTGCTGATTTCCACGATACTTTCCGCGCAGTGCACGGACGAGCGCGTCAACCAGGTCACCAAAACGCTTTTCGTGAAGTACCCGTCACCCAAGGATTTTGCTTACGCAAATCCGGCGGAACTCGAGCAGGAGATCCGGCCCACCGGTTTTTTCCGGAACAAGACCAAGTCGATCATGGGCGCGGGCCGGAAAATTGTGGAGGAATTCGGCGGTGAAGTGCCGCGCACGATGGAGGAACTGCTGACGCTGCCGGGAGTGGCGCGCAAGACGGCGAACGTCGTCCTCGGGACGGCTTATGAAATCGCCGTGGGCGTTGTGGTGGACACGCACGTAATCCGGCTCTCGAACCGGCTCGATCTTTCCCGGAATACCGATCCAAAGAAAATCGAGCAGGATTTGATGCAGGTGATTCCCCGGGAAAAATGGATTTTGTTTTCGCACCAGTTGATCTGGCACGGGCGGAAGGTTTGCCAGGCGCGAAAACCGAAATGCGTTGAATGCAATCTTGAAGCTCTATGCTACGCGAAGGACAAGACGGTATGATCCTATTTTTTGGCGAGTAAAATCCCACGGGAAACCCAATCTCACTGATGCGCTGGCTTTGGGCTACGAGGGTTCAAACTTGCTTGGACTAAAACCCGCAGGCTGAAGCCCGCGCTACCTAAGGCTGTTCTTTACGACGCATCCCTCCGCAGGCATCGTGGACGCGCCGCGATTCATTGGATATAGTCGGCTTCATGCAACTCTTGTCCGGCACGGACGCCACAAAACATATTTCCGGGATCATCCACGAGAAATATCAAGTGCATGGATTTGCCGTGCATCTCACGGTGCGGAAAATTTATGCGCTGGATCCAGTGGGAAAGCTCGATTTCGGCGGCGGCGAATATGTTCCCGCCGGGCGAATCGAGCTTGCGCCGGTTCCGCTTCGCCCGGAGGACAAATATTTGTGGTGGGAACTCGACCGGGGCAGCTATTTCGTTGAGTGCAATGAAACGCTCAACCTTGCTTCCGACCAGATGGCGCTGATCGAGCCCGAGGACCGCCTGCTGCGAGCGGGAGGGTGGCACGTGCCGCTCTTCGTGCGCGGGCATTTGGATCCGGTGGAATTGCTGCTGACGGTCGGCGTGCTGCAATTGCGGGTGAAGGAAAACGCGCGGATCGCGCGGGTGCGATTGTTTCGCATTGATGAAGAGGGGAAAGCGGGCAGGACTCCACGAAAGAGCAGTGCCTCGAAATCCAGGCGGGCTAAACGGAAGTAAGCTTCATCGTCTGAATGTCATTCCTGTTCCTGCAGCGGAGGGAATGACTCCTGTTGCACTTGATTCTATGCGGTGAGTTTGGCAGGCGCGATAATGGAAACCCACAGGCTGAGCTGGCTGCGGAAAAACTCAAAGCGCTGTCGTTCTGAGCGAAGCGAAGAATCTCTCCTTGTTTCTTTTCTTATACTTAAATCGAAGAGAGATTCTTCGCTTCGCTCAGAATGACAAAACAGGACCTTTTTTCCACAGCCTGTGAAGCCTGTGCCACTTGAGATCAGGGTCGATTATAGGCGGGGGTGCTGTTTGCGGGGGGGATGTAGTCCTGGCCGTATTTGTTTTTGTGATCGAGGGTGAAGTTGGGATTTTCAACGACGCGGACGGGTTCGAGGAATCTGGTTGCGTCGGAGATGGTCACCGTCCGGCCGGCGGCTTTCAAATCTTCGGGCAGGCTGCGCTCGTACCAAACGTTTAATTGGTAGCGGCCGTCGGGAACATTCTGGATGGTCACGCGGCCATTTCGATCGGACATGGCGAAGTAGGGCGTGTCGACCGCGACGACCGCGCCGCTCATTTCCGGGTGAATGTTGCAGAAGAGGAAGCTCACGCCGGGACGGTCAAAGTGAACCGTCTTGCTGGACCCCGCCTCGTAAAATCCCAGGTCGAAACGCTTGCCGTCAAAAAGAGAGAAAACGTTGTGCAGGAAGGGATCCTTGTTGGGAAATTGCACCGGAGTTCCCACCTGAATGACCAGGACATGGGGATCGAAACTTTTATTCGTTTGCGAAATCTGCGGCGAGGAATGGCTCGACGGCGGCGCGGAAACTACACCCGCGGAAGGCGTGAGCGGCGTGAGCCAAATCACGATATTCGACAGATCGGCGGATTCCCTGGCCCCCACCGTTTTTTTCGGCGCCTGTGGGCTTACGATTTCCACCTTCACCGTGACGGGCGGCAATCCGGCCTGGGCCAGCAGGGCGCATGCCCCGCCGCAAATAAGAGCGAGGACCGCGATTCGCCGGGTTACTCCGAAGGGCTGCATCAGAAAATGTACCCCAGGCTGAGATTCACGTGATTGGCGCTGAATGAGCCGCTGTCCAGCACCGTGGATTGCAGGTAGCGATATTCGACAGAGACTAGAATGTCCGAACGAATCTGGTAAATGAAATTCACAAGCGGGCTCAGATTCCTTGTGTATGCGCCGGGATAAACGGTATGCGCATTGTACAGCCTTAATTCGCCGGCGAAAGGATTATCCGAGCCAAATGCGCCGTTAATCTCAAAATTGGATTTCACCTTGAATTTCAACTGCGCCCAGCCTCCCTCTGTATCCAGGCCGCGGAACGTGGTAGCCGGGTTAATGAAGGAGCCATTGAGCAGGACGCTTTGCCCCAGACCGCCGCCAAGCCCGGCGACAGCGCGGCCTCGATAGAACGCGCCAGTAAATTCGAAACGTTTTCCGAGGGGAAGAGTCAGATCCGCGGTTCCGGCCCAGCCGTCGACGCCCCTGCTGAATCCCCAATCCTGGCGTCCATAATATCCGCCTACTCCCGCCGTGAAATCCTGTCCAAACAACCGGTGGCTCCAGGAGACGCGCGCCGCGTAGGCGGGCTGGCCCGATTGCTCGCCCCAGGTGGGATACCGGCTGTACTCTTCCGGTGGAAGATCTCCAGTGAGATTATCAAGAATTCCTCCCTGAAAAGAGAGGCTGGACGCTTCGGATAGGACGACGCGGTGCTCGACGCGCACCTGCGGCATCCAGGCCCACAGGTTTCCGGCATAGGAAAGCGCGGGAATGGCGAGGGTCGCAAGAGACGTGGGGGCCAGCGGGACGAAAAACAAGCGGTCCTGGCCTGCGACGATCGAGGTGTTCGTCCAGTCCAGCCGCATGACCCCGGTGCGGAGGCGGACTGTGCCCATGGCGATGCCGTTCGGGGCATTCGCAAATCCACCGGCAAAATCAAAATTGATATCCGCACTGGTGTGTGCCCCGGCGATATCCGGGCCAAAGGCCTGCAGCCGAATTTGCGATTGGCGAAGCGTCCCGCCGAATACCCCCGGCGAGGCATTTGGTTCGTTGGCCTGTTGCGATTCGGCGAGCGACGGGAAATCCTCGTTGTCCACAGTGCCGCGATTTTCGAACAAATTCAGCAGGACGATGCCGGAAAGACGCAGGCGGTACTTCGATCCGCTTTCGATCTTGGTCTGGTACTGGTCGTTGATCTTGCCTTCCAAGACATCCTGGTTTTCTTCTAATTTCGCGACGCGATCCTCGGTCGTCTGCGATTGGGTCGCAGGGGAAGAGAGCGCCGAGGCGGGCGGGGCGGCGGATTCTTTTGCGGAGGGCACGGAGTATGGATTCAAAGGCCCGCTCGCGGCAGGCGACCCTTGCGCCTTCACCAGATCCAACTCCCGCCGAAGCTCGCGCGCTTCCGCGCTCGCGCGCTCTTGTTCTGTCCGCAAGTCGCCCATCTGCGAGCTAAGGGTTTGCACCTCATCCTGGAGATTGCGAATCAGATCGGTGAGCGTGTGGAGTTCCGCAGGCGCTTCCGAGTCAGGAGAAGAAGAATCAGATGAAGCCGCGCTGCGGACTGCCTGTCCCCGCGCTCCGACTGAAAACAGGAACAGAAATCCGACGGCCACATAGATTCTCAAAAAATGTTTTGGGTCGCCCATACCCTGCATGTCTGCCTCCTTGAATGCCCCGAATATGATGCCTCAAGGCGGCAAGCCCGAGCACAGATGCGGGGCATCTAGGTAACGTGGAGTTCTTTGTCCTCGTGAGGTGTGGCGGCCAGGGGCCGGGCAAGCGCCTCGCGGACAATTTCGACCAGAGAGGCCGGAGAAAAGGGCTTTTGCAAAACGGGTGCTTCCGGAAATCCCTTGCCCAGATCGCCCCTTGAAAATTCGGAATAGCCGGACATGAACGCGACTCGCATCGCCGGGCGAATCGCTTTCAGTTGTGTCGCGAGTTCCTCTCCGCTCATCCTGGGCATAACCATGTCGCTCAAGAGCAGGTGAATCATGCCCGGATGGCGGTGGGAGACGGCCAGCGCCTCGAATCCCCCTTCGGCTTCCAGAACGTTATAACCTTTGACGCGCAGGAACTGGCAGGCCAGTTCGCGCACGCCCGCTTCATCCTCGACCACGAGGACAGTTTCAGTGCCCGGAGGAATCTCAGCGGGCTTTTTATCCGCTTCGGCTTTTTCAGCGAGGCCCGCGGCTTGTGGAAGGTAAATCTCGAACGTCGTGCCTGAGCCGGGCACGGTGTCCACCCAGATGAAGCCGCCGCTCTGCTTCACGACGCCATAGACAGTCGCGAGTCCCAGGCCTGTCCCCTTTCCCACTTCCTTGGTGGTGAAGAAAGGTTCGAAAATATGGGCTTTGGTGGCCGCGTCCATTCCATGGCCCGTGTCAGTCACGGAAAGGACAACATAATGGCCGGGGGTCATCGGCGGGCGTTTCGCCGCTTCCAACTCGTCGATGAGCGCATTCGCAGTCCGGACCGAAAGCTTGCCGCCTCTGGGCATGGCATCGCGCGCGTTGGCGGCGAGATTCAAGATGACTTGCTCGATTTGGCCGGGATCGGCTTTCACGGAGGCGAGCTTTTGATCGGGCGAGAAGGAGTACTCGATATGCTCGCCGATCAGGCGCGGGAGCATCTTGCCCAACTCGGAGACGACGTTGTTCAGGTCGATTACGCGCGGCTGCAATACCTGCATGCGGCTGAAGGCGAGAAGTTGGCGGGTCATGGAGACCGCGCGGCCGGCGGCTTTCTGGATTTGGTCCACGCACTTCTGATGAAAAGCGTCCGCGCCTTGGCGGTCCTTGAGCAGATCGCTGTTGCCGCGGATGATCGTGAGGAGATTGTTGAAATCGTGCGCGACGCCACCCGCGAGCCTGCCCACAGCTTCCATCTTGTGGGCCTGGCGCAATCGTTCCTCGAGTTGCTTTTGTTCCTGCTGCGTGGTTTCAAGGCTCGCGCGCATGCGGATAAACGCGTCGGTGACTTCCGAGACTTCGTCGCCGCCTTGCGCCTCGAGCGGGTAGCCGAAGTCACCCTGCCCCAGGGCGCGGACGCCGGCGACGAGGCCCTCGAGGGGCTTGGTATACGTATGGGAAATCCAGAAAACAAGCGCGCTGCCCGCCAGGATGCTGAGCAAGCCGAGGCCGATCAATACGCGGTTGAGTCCGCTGAGGAAGAGGGTGGCCTTGTCAAAAGATTTTAGAACGGTGAGGGAAACTAGCGGGCCGGCCTCGGGGGAAAGATTCACGGTTTTGGCGAGGTAGAGTTCAGAGCCCAGTTGAATTTCCTGCGTATCGTCGGACGGATTTTGCGCGGGTTGGCGGATCTGGCGCGCGAGGTTGGATTGCTGCGAAGGATTCAGCGTGCTGGCGACCGGCGCGCCTGCAAAGTTGAACGCTACTTCGCTCGATGCCACGCTGGCAAATTCTTTCGCGGCGCGCTGGTTGACTTCGTGGCCCACAGCGAGCAGTCCAATCGTCGTATCTTGCGTGGGCGAGCCAAAGTAGATCGGCTGGATCCGCACCTCGTACAAATGGCCGCCGCCGAACCACCAGCCTTTCGATTCGCTGCGATCAAGCGACTGGCGCAGAAGCCCCTGCACCATGACGGAATCAAGATTGGCGGCGCCCGCGCGGACCGCGACTACGTTGCCCGCTCGATTCGCAAGGACCAGCAGGTCGCTGCCGCTCAGCTTCCACACATCAGCGGAAGCATCCTCGATGGTCGCCGCGTCCTCGGTAGTCATCAGGGCGCGAACATTGGGGAGATTGGCAAGCAGGACCGCGGAACGGGTGAGTGATTCTTCCTGCTGGGCCTGGAAGCTCTGATAGTTGGATACGGAGTTCCGGACGTCCTCGCGGATATTTTCGCGAACCCGCTTTCGCACGCTGTAGCTGACGATGAGGAGCGTGGCGGCGGTCAAGCCGGCCGTGATCGCCAGAAGGGACAACAGAAATTTAGTTCGGAGACGAAAATTGCTCATGCAAGGACCCCGCCTTAAGGATTGGCCCGGGCAGGGAAATCTTGACGCACCTGAAGGGAGTTGACCCCACCCGCATTTAATCTTACATTGCGAAGGGAGGAGGGAAACGGCCGCAATTGCGGGTGGTGTCGAATGAAATAGGGCTTGCGATAAGAAAAAGTTGTCTAGAAATACCTACCTGAGCGGGGCTCATTCAGTTCTTTCTCACCCGCGGATTGAACATTACAAAACCTTCGCGATTATTGACGTAAAGGGATTTGAAAAGCGAGGTGGGCAGCAGGCCATCTCCAATTCCCTCCGATGGTTCAGTGGCAGGCAGAGCCACCGCCAGGTCGTGGAAAAGCTGCGAGCCGACCCTCAGGTCGCGGATCCGCCGGGCTTCCCCCGCGGCCGCATTCCAGTTCCGCACAAATGAGCCGGCCCGGCACGAAAAACACCTTTGCGCCAAGAGAGTGGTAAGCTACGTCATGGGAAATTAGTCCCCGTGATTTCCGCCCGCCCTCGGATTATCCCAGCCTAGCTGCCGCCAGCCCGCGAGCCGAAAAGGTAAAACTCCAGCCTCGCTGGAATACCCGGCCAGAAAGGAAAATCTCGTCGTTGGTTTTGGATTCCGTCTTGGTTGCGCCATTCGTATTGGTCGCCGCCGGGATCGCTATGCGTTGGAAATTGGAATGCCCTGGAGAGCGCTCTCTTTAATATTGAATCGGCGGGAGATTTCAAATGACCAGTCAACCTTCGATCAAGATGAATAGTCCGGTGAAGATTGCATCTCTTTCCGGCTTGCTGGCGGTGCTTGTCGCACTGGCAATCATATTTATCGGCGTTCGTGAGTTCTTTTACCCCGATGTCGGCGCACGAGGATTTGGAGTCTTGCTTCTGGATCGTGGTGACAGCGACTTGCTCGCGATCAAAGCCGGCAGGGATATTGCGTGCGGCATTCTTGTGCTCACCTTTCTTGGCTTGAGAGACCGCAGGTTTCTAGCCTGTGCAATCGGGGTGCTGACTCTCATCCCGGTACTGGATGGTTTGATCGTCCTAAGACATGCGGATTGGGCGTTCACACCGTTCATTCTGGTTCATTGGGGGACCGCCGCCTTCATGCTGGCGATCGTGGAGTTGCTGAGGAGAGGAAAATAAGTTGAATCGTTTGCATGCTCAGCCACTAATTCAACGTGGGGAGGAGAAGCAATGAAAGCGCAATGGACACACTTGGCATTGCATGTTCGCAGCCTGGAAACGAGCATCGCATTTTACGCACGGTATACGAGTCTGCGGCCCATCGACCGGCACTCAGACGCAGCGAGTACCGGTATGGAAGTGGTCTGGCTCAGCGATGGCGCTGCCGGAGGTAAGTCCAGTTTCGTTCTGGTTCTACAGGAAGGAACTCCGCATAATCTGCCGGACGCCAGACCTCAATCGCCTTTGGGACCTATCAGTCATCTCGGGTTCGGGCTCGCTTCCCGCGAAGAGGTGGACACTGTAGCCTCCGAGGCACAGAAAGATAATCTGTTGAAATTCGGCCCCACATCTCTGAATCCGTACGCCGGGTATTTGTGCATCCTCAGCGATCCAGATGGGCATATGGTCGAATTTTCCCACGGGCAGGCTCTGGGGAAATCACCCGCTCGCTCAAAGTCAGCAACACCTTCTCGATGAGTCCTTGAAAGATCCATGCACTGCGAGAAGCAGGAGATGATCAAAGGTGTGAACCTACTTCCGCCGCATTTGCATCCAAGCAACCAGCCCGCTGTTGGACCAGCAGGATGGGTGGCAGCCAATTGGGAGGCGCTGGTGTACTAGCTGGCATCCATCGATTTTTTATGAATGGGAGCGGGACTCGGGACACCGTATTTGCAATGAGCACCGTATCGAAAGAAGCCGTCAATGCCCGGCGCACAAAAGGAGCCATCCATGAACGCGGTACAAGTCGAACAGAAGAGTTATGAGATGCCCCCGCGTGAGGGGATCAGCATCGCGCATTTCCTCACGGTCGCCGACGTCGAGCGATCGGCTCGCTACTACGAAAAGGTCTTCGGCGCTCGCATTCTGACCATGGGTGACGGCAACGCGCCTCCGTACCTGCAGCTTGCGAATATCTGGATGATTCTGAATGTGGGGGGCGGGCCGACCCCGGACAAGCCCACAGTAACGCTCAGCGTGCCCGACCCGAATCACATCAACAGCTTTATGAATTTCCGCGTTGCGGATATCCAAGCGTGCTATGAATTGTGGAAAAGCCGGGGAGCCGAGTTCCTCACGCCGCCGATTCCCAAGTACGGCGAGATTCGCTGCTACATCCGCGATCCTGACGGTTACATTATCGAGGTCGGACAGAGTACCGACCTCAAGTACGGTTAGCGCTCGGCCCGGATGGGATTCGGATTTAAACGGTTGCGGATATTTTTTGCGGCCTTCCGGGCTGAGGTGTCAAGCCAGTACATTGGTCTTGATCGAGACGTCCGTCCAACGGATTCGTCGTCGCGCTTCTACCAATTTTGCTTTGAACATTCACTCGCACGGACATCGAAAGGGGTATCGAATGGATGGTCCAAATGGAACGAAAGAGACGACGCGCGTGGCCGCGCCTGCCGCGTCGAGCACTCTGAGCGTGAATGTTTTTACGGCCCCGGGAAAGACCATGGTCGGCGAACGGCCAAAGCCCTTCGGCGAAGCGCTCGGCTTTGACCCGATCACGTCGACTCTAATCTACGGCGAGTACGACGCGGTGCTGGTGGACGCCATGGGGACTGTGGCTGAGGCCGAGGCTCTCGCGGATTGGATCGCTCTGCACAACCGCAACCTGGAGACGATCTATATAACGCACGCCCATTTCGACCACTTCTATGGTCTGAGCATTCTGCTCGACCGTTTTCCTCGCGCTCGGGCGATCGCAACGCCCAAGACCCTGAGCGCCATGCAGATGTCTTTCACTCCCGTAGTGGAGCGGCTGGCCCGCCGGATGTTTCCTGGGCAAGTGGCGACCAAGCTCGTTCCACCTGAGCCCTATGAGCACGAAACGTTTACTCTCGAGGGCCACGAGTTGCGCATCATCGAGCAGGGCCGCACCGATAGTCCCGATTCGACGTCTCTCTACGTTCCATCGATCGGCCTGATTGTCGCGGGTGATGTTGTGTACAACCAGTGCCGCATGTACGTCGGCGACACCACCCCGGAGAGCCGAAAAAATTGGATCGCGGCGCTAGACCGGTTAGCGGCGCTGAACCCGGCGATGGTTGTCGCCGGTCACAAGAAGACTGGCGCGCCCGACTCTCCTTCGACGATCCAGGACACCAAGCGTTATCTGCAGGACTTTGATCGCGTGCAGAAAACTGCTGCATCGGACAAAGAGCTGTTCGATCAGATGACGGAGCTGTACCCGCATTGGGTAGCCAATCAGTCCTGGTTGATGTTCGGATTCCCGCAGCCATAATGGTCGGCGAGCGGCTAAACAGGCTGCGGAAAAAATGCCTTGTTCTGTCATTCTGAGCGAAGCGAAGAATCTCTCTTCGATTTAAGTACATGAAAAGAAACAAGGAGAGATTCTTCGCTTCGCTCAGAATGACAGAGGTGTGAGCTTTTCCGCGGCCTGTAAAGCCCTTCGGTGAGCACGACGCGGTGCTGGTGGACGCAATGTTGAGGTGGCTTAGGCCGAGGCTCTCGCAAATTGGGTTGCTCTGCACAAGCTAAGATTTCGGGAAACAGATTCGATTTCACAGAGGAGAACAAAATGACGACAAAAGGAAAAGTCCTGGTGCTGGTCTCGAGCGGTCGCGGCTTGCCATTGAAAGATGGCAAGGTTTATGCCGGCGCCGGCTACTATCTCAACGAACTGACGGTTCCGGTTCGCGCCTTGATGAAGGAAGGCTACGAAATCACTTTCGCCAACCCCAAAGGCAACACGCCGCAATTGGATGTCCATTCCGCTGTCCCCGATTTCTTCGGCGGGGACGCGGCCAGGCTTCAGGACTATCTAAAATTCCGCGACAGCCTGACCGGGCTCAAAAATCCAACTCGCATCTCGGATGTCATCGCATCGGGCCTGGATCAATATGACGCTGTTTTCGTCCCCGGCGGCCATGGCCCGATGATCGATCTTCTCCATGATCCCGACGCCGGCACGGTGATGAGACACTTTCATGAAACATCCAAGCCTACGGCGGTGCTCTGCCATGGCCCGATTTCGCTTCTCTCGGCTCTCCCGAATTCAACGGAGTTTGTCGCATCGCTGGCAGCGGGCGATGCCGCTGGAGCGCGGGCAAAGGCTCAAGGATGGATTTATTCTGGATATAAGATGACCATCTTTTCGACGGCGGAAGAGCAGCAGCGGGAGCCCCTTGAAATTGGTGGCAAGGTTCTCTTCTACCCTGACGTCGCCTTGCGCACAGCGGGCGGTGACGTAAGTGTGGTCGCTCCATGGAAGAGCTACGTCCTTCAAGATCGCGAGTTGATCTCAGGCCAGAACCCGTTCTCGGACGAAGCGCTTCTGAAACTTCTTCAAACAGCACTCAACGGGAGAAGGAGTAAGGGGGCTGGCGCGTCCTCCGTTTGATCGAGTCGTCGCTACTAATGCAGCCATAACCTATATCGACCGCTGATGCGAATGTTTCCTCGCGCATGATGGAGGGTTGCATCTAGTTGGAAAGTGGCCGGAAATCGGTATATCGAAGTATCGCTTCGATACCTTGTCCAACTGTTTTCTTTCCTCGTCAGGCTTGGCCGGCAGCAGGTATGAACACGGAAGAACCAGAATCAAGAGACGAGCACTGTTTATCGGAATGGGAGCCGTCCATGAGCAGTGCACCAATCGAACAAAAGAGCTATGAGATGCCTCCGCGCGACAGGTTCACCGTCACACATTTCATCACTATCGCCGACATCGACTGATCGGCTGATTTTTTTGAAAAGGTTTTCGGCTGCCACATTCTGAGCAGAGGCGACGCAAGGGTGCGTCTGGGCAGAGTCACGGCGCAATAGCCTGATTTGCGCACAGTTCGTGCACAGTCGGGCGTAAAAAGCATGAGACGGATTAGGAGTAAAGTCGGAAAGTGCTTTAGAATGAATCTCGCACTTTCATGTCGGGGCGTAGCGCAGCCTGGTAGCGCGCCTGCCTTGGGCGCAGGAGGCCTCCGGTTCAAATCCGGACGCCCCGACCAAATCCTTCTCAATCACTGAATTTACAGAAGCCCAATTTCGGCACTGCTGCATTGTGGTGCAACTTGGGAACAATCAGAAAAATTCGCTAAGCCAAAAATCGCATGGAAACTTCGCGTAAACAATTGGAAACATTGAGAGCGCAACGGGCCGCCTGCGTGTCGAGCAGGGGCCCAGAGAACAGCTACCTTCTTACGAAGAGCGCAAAAATCCTGAGTGCTTTTCTGGTATCTCTGATCCTGACGTGCCCAAAAGCCGTACGAGAGAAATTTTGAAGTAATAAAATGGCACCATCCCGACTGCACCCTCAGCCCAAATCCGGCCTCAGTGCTTTTCGATTCGATGGACCGTTTGCGGGCCCTATTTCGGTGCTGCGGAAATTGGCGTTCCCGCGTGGTCACTAAGTGGGGCAAGAACCGCCGCTGTCTCGCTCCTCGAATGGCCATGTACATTCGTAAGATATTTCTGATGGATGCGAAAAATCGCAAGTTGCAGATCTTCTAGGGATGACTGAACGCATTTGGCGTACAGCAATGAGCGGTCGTATATACACGCCTGTGCGTATTTACCGCTAGGCAGTAAAGCAGTACTGTGCCGTTAAGATACTTGGATTGCCAATCGCTCCCTCAATCACTCTCGTGTTGACTGATTGTCCTTCCTTCTATTCTTGGTACATTGCACGCTTTCGGTCTTGGTGGTGCTGCCGATTCGGTAATGGAACAGCGACGGAATCGATCATTGAAGGATATCTTCGTGAGAGCGATCAACCTCGAAATGCTATTGAGTAAACGGTTTGGTGGATTGGTAGTGAGCTTTAGTTAGGATGGAAAGGGCGACAAAATGTTGAAACGTTTCTTGGTGGTCACATCGATAGGACTTCTTGGGACTCTCACTGCCTTCGGGTCGGACCGCGAGGATGATGTAAGTCGAACCCACAAAGCCGCGCAGGTTTTCCAGGAGATCATGAACGCGCCGGACCAGGGTATTCCGAACGGCCTGCTTAATTCGGCGAAGTGCATAGCCATTATTCCGGGTGACGTAAAGTTTGCCTTCATTTTCGGCGGAAATTACGGTCGAGGAGTCGCGAGCTGTCGCACTAATCACGGCTGGAGTGCACCTATGTCCGTCGCTATCGAGGGTGGCAGCGTCGGCTATCAGATAGGGGGATCCTCCACTGATATCGTC
>CAWFVW010000009.1:0-43920 GCA_963819395.1 uncultured Acidobacteriota bacterium | reverse complement strand
GAACGGGGTATTACATGTAAGTTGTGGAGCGGGAAGCATCATGCTGATGCTCGTGGCCAATTCGACTTTTTATCCGCAAAGGGTGACAGGCAGTTTCCGACAAAAGAACGAAAGCCAAAAACCCCACCTGTCATAACACGTGACAAATGGGGCACCCTCAAGTTCACAATTAAAGGCCAGGCCACCCATCCTGCAACCTTTTGCGATTCTGAGTCTCTAGGCATTGGCAACTACCTCATAGCGATTACATGGATAACTAAGTCCTACGTAACAGTTGTGGGGTCTAGTAGGCCGGATTTAGCTCGTCGGTAGTGGTAACTAAAGGCCTGATAGGAGTGAACAACTTGTTCGAATTACTTGTCGCGCTTCGTGGCGAGTTCTTCCATCTGTTTCTTTCTGCCGAAGAAGAACAAGCCAGCTAGGGTTGCGAGGCTACCGACGACGTGGCTCCTCCACCCAATTGGCGTCCGATGTAAATGAGCCAAACGGCTGCTGCAAGGCCCCCTCCTCCTAGAATGAAACCGGAAGCCCATCCGAGATAAGAGAGATTTATGTTGTGCTTTATGACGCGCTTTTCAATGTCAATTCTATGGGTTGTCTGTGCCTCGGCCATTGCGTACTGGCGCTCGGCCATCGCTATGATTTGTTTGGCAAGCCCCGGTTGCACCCGCTCATAATGCTCAAGCTGATCTGGAGGAGGAAGGGGACCGGAAAAGAATTGTGATTGGACTTGCTGCTGTAGGATCCCTGCTTGGCGGATAACGTTTGGGAGTTTTTGCGGAATGGCAGACCTTTGCTGTTCGAGTAGCTCTACGCTCCCTGCGTCGCCATTTCGAGTCCATGCTCTTTCTTCGCCGTCCGTAAAACACGATCACGCAGATACGGATCGGCCTTGATTACCTTAGCTAGCGTTTCAACATATTCCGGGTACTGGTCGATTACTTTGACCCAAGATTCGTCGAGATCTTGCTGAACCATCAGCCAGTCACAAATCAAGGCCTGTATATCTGCTTCGTCCTCAGTTCGGGAAATATTATACTCCACATAGTGCCCGTGGAGATCGAGAGTTCTCCCTAGCCCTGATAGGAACGAAGGTTGAGCGAAGAGAAAGTCTGTGCAATATCTCTTATACTTCCTCATATGAGTACCTTACCTTATAGATGCTTATAAAAGCCAATCGGGTTCTTCCTTGATCGACTTTAGGGCTCTGCGGGGAGCAGTGGACGAAGACACCTAAAGACACCCGTCACTTCGGGCGCTTATAATATACCATGTGCGCCCTGTTTTTGCGATTGTAATTCCAAAGCGTTACTTCTGCATATCATAAATGTATTGCCGTACGAGCGCCCAAAGAATGGATGCGCGGACTAAGCCCTTCACCCTCAGTCACTTCTGAGCTAGCTCCTTGCGAGAGGCCTCGATGCGAGCTTGCAGGGCTGGTCGCCCGGGCTTTGCGCGATTTTGAATTAGCGGTGGCCGGGTGGCCCGGGCTTTGCGCGATTTTGAATTTTAGGTGGCCCGTCCTTCGGGGTTGGAAGGGCGGGGCTTTTGTCCCGGTTATCCTCGCTTGGGCACGAGAAATCAGCTTCCCCTTTGACATCCAAATGCAGAGTGATAGGCTGAACTCGAAGGCCGAAAACGTCATTCTTTCCGGTGAACTGAAAGACATCTATGAAGCACAAGAAAAACAACACATCGAAGCGGGAAACCGTTAGTGAATACAGTTTCACCGTGTTTTTCGAGCCCGCCGCCGAGGGTGGCTATGTGGTTACGTGTCCTGCCTTGCCCGGCCTCGTCACCGAAGGAGATACACTAGCGGAGGCACGAAAAATGGCCCGGGACGCCATTCGCGCCTATCTCGAAAGCCTGCGCAAGGATGGAGAGGCAATTCCGAGCGATCCGAAATTCGTTTCCGACCCCGTAAAAGAAAAGATCAGCGTCGCGATTCCCGCATGAGCAGGCGCCTGCCCGCGGTCAAGCCCAAGGAAGTTTTGAGGGCGCTTGGCAGGGCCGGATTCTTCATCCACCACACCTCCGGAAGCCACCATGTGCTCAAGCATCCGGGGAAGCCACACATGCGCGTAACGGTCCCCTTCCACAACAAGGATTTGAAGCGCCGGACCCTTGCGTCGATTATCGAGCAGGCAGGCCTAACGACGGAAGAATTCGCCGACCTGCTGTAGGTCACCTTTGCTTCTGGGATCTTCCCCATTGGGGCATCCGCATCGCTCGGGCGGAAACGCTCCCGTATAGTAAAGCTGCATCTTAGGACGCATTCGTTTTTTTCGTGCGGTGCAGCGAGCGAAGCAGCGCGGACGCCGATCGGAACGGCCCGTGCACGCGTCCCTCGCGGATGTCGTCCAGGCTTTCCGCCAGACGTTTTTCGACCAGCGCTTTTGGAGTGAGGATCAAGCGATCCCCTTCCACCTCAACTTGCAGGTAATCGCCCGGCGCAAGACCTAATTGGTCGTGCAGCTTTTTCGGAATCGCGACTTGCCGGCTGACTCCGATCTTGACGATCACCGCAGCCCTGCGGACTTTGGATTGTATTTTCATATAATCATATTTTATGAGATTGCTGGAGCATGTCAATCGGAACCTCAAGTCTGGGTAATGTCCTGATATGGAGAAATGGTGCCTGGAGAAATGAGTTCGGAGGTCCGACCTTCAGGTCGGGGCCCCAGTTCCCCATGAGGATGGCCTTTAGGCCCTGAAGCTTCAGTGGCTAAAGCCCGCCACGATCTGGGCGGGTGGCCCGTCCTTCGGGGTTGGAAGGGCGGGGCTTTTGTCGGTCTTATCCGGGCTCGAACACGAGAGATCTTAAGGTTTGAGTAGGACGAGTTGCCTTGCTTTGGTTGACAAGGCTTGGTCGAAAGTCACGAGAGTTAATTGGGCGGCGAGTGCAAAGGCGGCGAGGTAGGAATCGGCCCAATCCTTCGGAGCGGCTTGACCCGACTGCGTCAAATCGCGAAACGGAGCTTCGATCTCCGGAGGCTCGTCCAGAAAACCGATTCGTTCATCCTGCAGCCAGCGGTCATACGTCTTCCAGGCCTGCGCTTGAGACATTACTTCCTGGCCCATCACCGCATCGAGCGTCAGGAGCCGCAGCAAACCCAGTTGTGTGAACCTGCAAAAGAACAGGCGCCCTGATCCACCGATTGAATCGAACCAATTCGTTGCGCGGGGGTAGTGGACGTGCCTCTCAATCGTGAGCGCAATCCAGACGTTGATGTCAGGGAAAAGAAATGAGGTCGTAGATTTTGGCATTGTCGAGATGGAGCGTTCCCGGTTCCTTCGACGGCACAAGCGGAAGTTTTACCCTCCGGCCGCGCCTTCGCCGAGGCGCTTTCAAGACCTGCTCCACACCCCGCAGAATCAGTTCTTTCGCGGACCTGCCCTCGCTCGCCGCTCGCGTCTTGAGGCGACGGTAAACGGGGTCCGGGATGTCCACAGTCGTTCGCATAATTCAATGCTACCATATTTATGGTCGATGATTCAATCCAATCGCTAACCTGCGTGCGCAAGCTTCATGGCCGTCACGAGAATAGGTTTGGCCCATTCTGGAGTCTCTGCCATATCGCACGAATCCACGATCTTCCCGTGGTCCATGTGGAGCAGAAGTTTTGGCCGCGGAGCGATGCCCCTTCGCGGATCGCCCTCCTCACTGTTGTCATAGACGCGAAGCTCCGTAAGTTTGGGCATGAGGTCCACTAGATTGAGGCGGCTGCTCTCGTAGCGCTCGCGGATCTTGGCTTCGGGGATGTCATGGCCGCCAGCGGCGACCCTGGAACGCACGCGGGCGATATGGAGTTCGGGGGTGGCAAGGCCTACGTACCAGACGCGCACTTCCATTTTTTTGGAGAGGGCACGGGCGAGGAGGCCGGCGATCGTGTGTCCTCCGAGCGTTGTTTCGAAGGCGAAATCCAATCGCTCGGAAATGGCGCGTTCCAGCAATCGTTTTCCCTGTCGCCAGGCGGCGCTGTTCGCTTCCTCCTGGGTCATGCCGGGATTCGCGGCGCGTAACCGCTGAGCGGCTTCGTCCGGGTTGAAGTATTCAGCCCCGCTTTCGCGGAACATCGCGCCGCCGATGCTGCTCTTTCCCGCGCCATTGGTTCCGGCCAGAACGAAGATGCAGGGAGTGTGCGCCCGGTCCGTCACGATTGCTCAAGCACGCTTGCGTGCGGCCGAGACGGCGGCTTTTCCAAGTTGCTTTGGCGAGGCGGAAAACGCGGCCTTCATTCCGGCGCGGGCCTTAGCGGTCTGCATCCGCGCCAGCAACGCATCGAATTCGTGGTTGAGGGTGTCGAGCCTCGATTGCGTCGCGCGCGAGAGGGCGCCGTATTCCTCCATCGAAAGCAGCACCGCTTTCGGAGTCTCGTGCCTGGTGATGAGCACCATGCCGCCTTGAATCACGCTGTCGAGCAGTTCCCCGAGCCTGTTCTTAGCCTCGGTCGCGCTGATTTTGACCGGCCCCTCGCCCTGGCGATTGCGAACCGCAGGCGGGGGACTTCGCCTTAAACGACTGCGCTGAATAGCCAACGGCATTCTCCTTATAAGCCGACTGTGATCGCTCGGCCCTTATCGCCATTATAGCTATTTTAACTATTTTGACTATATTAGTCAAACGTGGAACGTCTTGTAGCGCGGGCTTCAGGCTGCTGGGGTTGGTCCCTGCAAGGACAAAACCCCGCAGGCTGAAGCCCGCGCTACTTGTTAGATTTGTCCGTAACCGCCGTCCACGTTGATTTCCACGCCGGTGATGTAGGACGCGTCTTGCGAGGCCAGGAATGCCACGGCGCCCGCTACTTCCTCCGGCTGGCCGAAGCGCTTCATCGGGACTCTTGCCTTCACTCCCTTTGCGAATTCATCGATGGCTTGCTGGGGCAGGCCGGTCCTGCCGAAGATCGGCGTTTCAATTGGGCCCGGCGCGACTGTGTTTACGCGGATGCCGCGGTCCACGAGTTCCGCCGCGGCGGTTCTGGCGAGGGAGCGCAGGGCTGCTTTTGTGCTGGAATAGGCGCTGGCACCGACGGTGCCGTTGCTGTCCACGACGCTGGTGTTCAGGATGATGGACGCGCCGTCGTTCAGAAATGGCAGCGCTTTTTGGATGGTGAAGTAGGCGCCTTTGATGTTGATGTCAAAGGTCTCGTCGAACGCGCTTTCGGATGTCTCGGCAAGCGGCGCGAATTTTGCGATTCCCGCGTTCACAAACAGCACGTCAATTTTCCCCAGCTTCTGTGAAACCTCTGCAAACAGCTTGTCTATATCCTTGAGATTGGACACGTCCGATTGGACGGCCACCACGCCGTTTCCGATCGTCTTTACCGCTTCATCCAGGGTCTTCCTGCTTCGGCCCGAGATGGCCACTCGCGCGCCTTCTTCCTGAAAGCGTTTCGCTGTCGCCAGGCCAATGCCGCTGTTTCCGCCCGTCACTACCGCCACCTTGCCTTCGAGTCTCTTCATGTGCGTCTCCTTTTGCTCGCTGATTTGCCGATCTGGCCTTTCCGGGAGCCTTGACGCAGCCGTTTCCCGGGGCCAATATGATTTCGATATTTAGATGACTATCGAAATGATAGGATGCAGTTATTTCCGGAATGTTTCGGGCGGAAGGAGTTCCCGCTGGCGCCGGGGGCGATGAATTCGCTACACTTGGATTAATCCATGGACCGTTCCGAGATCGAAAAAATATCGAAAGCGCTTGCCGACGAGACGCGCCTCAAAATCTTCGAGGCCATCTCGGCAAACAAGCACATGACTTGCGGCGACATCGTCTCGATGCGCGGCGTGACTCCCGCGACAGTCTCCCACCACCTAAAAATTCTGACCGAAGCCCGCCTGATCGCCTGCCGCCGCGAAGGCCAATTCGTCCACAGCCAGGCCGTCCCTGAAACCATCGCAGCTTACACACGGGCCCTCGCAAAGATAGCGCGAGGTAAGAAAGCAGCGCGCCGCCGCTGATCCACGCAAATATTCGCGGCTCGCTGCGGGCCGGCGGCCGGATTTCCCGCCACTTGCGCGCGGCGGGAACTGTCGCTACAGTGATTGTGGTGTCCTGAAGCGCCGTTTCCCCGACGGGGCCTCGCCACTTTGAAATGGCTTACGACGATCACAGCCGGTCTGGAGCGGCGCCTGTTAAGGCCCGTTCGAACGATCCGATGGATAACGCCTCGGAGGAAGTTTCACCCCCCGCCATGGAACACTCCGATATGGAGCCCATAGGGCCCGCGCCGCAGAACGTGCCGGACGTTTCACTCCCTCCTGCCGCGCCGCATCTCCGCGCTGGAACCTCCGACGACTTGCTGGTGCCGTGGGGTTGGCAAGAAGTAGTGCTGCTCGTGATTCTCGGTGTGATCGGCGCCGCGGTAGTCACTTGGGGGGCGGCTGAAATCGCGGTTCGGCTGTTCGGGGTAAATTCGAACGAAGTGTTCGGGACGACGATGAGCACGGCGAAGTCGGTCGTGGTGCTCTTGAGCCAGGCGGCGCTGGACGGGTGCGCGATTCTGTATCTTTACCTGATGGTCCATGCGCGAACGGACGCGCCGTTCTGGCCGACGATCGGCTGGCGCGAGATGCGGCCGGGCGCGGGAAAAATACGCGACCATGCGCTGCAATTTCTGGCGGGCGGTGCGGTGCTGGCCGTGGTGGTTTCGTTCGCGGGCGGATTTCTCAATTCGAAGGGAGCGCTGCCGATCGAGGAGCTTTTGAAGGCGCGTGTGAGCATCCTCCTCTTCGGCATCCTCGGCGTGCTGGTCGCGCCGCTAGTGGAAGAAACGATTTTCCGCGGCTTTCTTTATCCGGTGATCGCGCGGCGGCTGGGCATTGCGGCCGGGGTTGCAATCACAGGGACGCTTTTCGGGTTGATGCACGCGGCGCAGTTGTGGGGCGGGTGGGGGCAGATCGCGCTGCTGATTCTGGTAGGCGTCGTGCTGACCTGGGTGCGCGCGCGGACCGGCACTGTGGCGGCCAGTTATTTTGTGCATCTCGGGTACAATGGCTTGCAGCTCGCCGGGTATCTGATTTATGTAGTCAGCGGGCATCACTGAGTAGGACAGGCTTCAGCCTGTCTGGTTTTGAATTTTTCGGCGCTGGCAGAAATCAAAAGAAGATAGGCTAATGAGTCTGTGTGAGGGCTCGGTTTTGGTCTATGTAGCGCCCGCCTGAAGGCGGGCGCTACAAAAAGTCGTCGATTTTGAATTCTTACACAGACTCCGAAGCCTGTGTCACGAAAATCGTAAGGAGAATTGCACAACTTCATGAATGTCGCACAGCCTATTGAATGGACAGGCAAGGGTGTGGTCATGCTCGACCAGCGCCGCTTGCCTGGGGAAGTGATCCACCACACGTACACGGATTATCGCGAAGTGGCGGGGGCGATCAAGGACATGGTGATCCGCGGCGCGCCGGCGATCGGCGTGGCAGCGGCGATGGGCGTGGCGCTCGGCGTGGAGCGTTCCAGCGCGGGCACGCTCGAAGAACTTCGCGCGGAATTTCCGGACATCTGCGAGACGATTGCGCAGACGCGTCCGACGGCCGTCGATCTATTTTGGGCCATCGAGCGAATGAAGCGCCGGTTCGAGCAGCTCGCGGCGGCGAACACGCCGCTCGATGCCGTCCGGCGCGCGATGGTCGAAGAAGCGCGCGCGATTCACGCCGAAAAACGCGCTACCGACGAAGCGATGGGCCACTTCGGCGCGGCATTGATGCCCGCAGCCGGTCAGGTGATGACGCAATGCAATGCCGGGGCGCTCGCCACGGCAGGGATCGGCACGGCGCTGGGCGTGATTCGCGTGGCGATCGAAGAAGGCCACAAGCTGAGCGTGCTCGTGCCGGAAACGCGGCCCTACTTGCAGGGCGCGCGGCTCACGGCATGGGAGCTGCACGAGGGCGGCGTGCCGCTCACGCTGATCACCGACAACATGGTGGGATATTTCATGAAGGCGGGAAAAGTGGATGCGGTCGTCGTGGGCGCGGACCGCATCGCCGCCAACGGCGATACGGCCAACAAGATCGGCACCTACCAGATTGCCGTGCTGGCGCACGAGCACGGCGTGCCATTTTACGTCGCCGCGCCGGTCTCCACTTTCGATCTCACGATTTCCGCCGGAGAACAGATTCCCATCGAAGAGCGCTCCGCCGAGGAAGTGACGCACATTCGCGGAGTGCGCATCGCTCCCGATGTGCCCGCGGCGCATCCGGCATTTGACGTGACGCCCGCGCGGCTCATCTCCGCCATCATTTGCGAGCGCGGCGTCGCGCGGGCGCCTTACACGGAATCGCTGCGCCGGCTGGCTGAGTCAGCCGCCACCGCGACGCCGTAGTCGCTCCGCTGCTTAAGAGTCTGTGTGAGAACTCGGTTGAAGGTCATGTAGCGGCCGCCTTCAGGCGGGCATCTGGTCGATTCCAAAGTGCCCGCCTGAAGGCGAGCGCTACAAAACCGTGCCAATTTTGAGTTCTCACACAGACTCTTAAGCCCCCGCCAGAACCGCATACTGCTCTTTCGTAAGGGGCACGACAGAAAGCCTTCCCATGCGGACGAGCGGCGAATCCTTGAACATTTTCTTCGCCTTGATTTCTTCAAGCGAGATCGGTTTCGCGACGGCTTTTCCGGCCTGAATTTTGACTTTGGGAACCTTGGGATCGGAAGCGTCCACGGAGACGACCGTTGCAGTCCCGACCGCGCTCTTGCGCGCTCCAGTTTCGTAGATGATCAGTCTCGCGCCGGGAGTCATTTCGCGCAGATTCTTCACCGCGGCTGGATTTGAAACGCCCTCCCATTCCGTCGTCGAGTCTCGCAGCAAGTCGGCGAAGGAATATTCCGAAGGCTCCGTCTTGAGCAAATAATCCTGCGGCATAAAGCGCGCCTCCATTCTGGCGGTCTATTGTAGCGCCAACCTTCAGGTTGGCACTTTGCATTCCCCGACAGATGCCCGTCCGCCCCGGCGGACGGGCGCTACATGGCCCAGATGCTTTTCCATTGGCGTTCCCGGGGCAAAACGATATATTCTCCGGCAGTTCGCATCATCGCAAAATCAATGGACAAGAATCTGGCGGGGTCAACGCTTCCCTGGATGCGTGCCGCGTAAAGGCAGATTCCACCACTAAAAGAATTGGGGAGGTTTGGATGAAAAAGTTAGCGCTCGTTCTGGCATTTTTCCTGTGTGCACCGCTTGCCATCTTCGCGCAGGGGGCCCCGGAGATTCCGTTTGATTCCGCGCCCAACCCGCTGAAGCTTCCGAAAGGCATGTATCTCGGCGAAGTTTCGGGTGTGGCCGTAAACTCCAAGGGACACATCTTCATTTTCTCGCGCGGCAACACGACCGGGCCGGCCTATGCCGCCAGCGCCGCGCAGCTCCTCGAATTCGATAAGGACGGCAAATACATCGGAGAAATCGGCCACAATCTCTACGCCTGGTCGTTTGCGCACACGGTGCGGGTGGACAAGGACGACAATATCTGGGCCGCCGACAAAGGCTCCGACATGGTCATCAAGTTCAACCCCGAGGGCCAGGTCCTCATGGTATTCGGGCGCAAGCAGGAAGCTTCGGACGAAGGCACTGAGCCTCTCAAGCATCCCAAGCCTCCGCTGAAACCGGTCGACGGAATGTTCCGACAGGTGACTGACATGGCCTGGAACGCGGCCGGCGATACGTTCATCAGCGACGGTTACATCAACTCGCGCGTCGCAAAATACGACAAGAACGGCAAGTGGATAAAGTCGTTTGGAGAACCCGGCGACGGGCCCGGACAACTCAACACTCCTCACAGCATCGCTACCGATAACCAGGGGAACGTTTACGTTGCCAACCGCGGCAATTCCCGTATTGAAGTATTCGACGGCGACGGCAAATACCTCCGCCAAATCAAGATCAGCGAGCCGTTCGATTATGCCAACACGGTGCCGATTCTCATGAACAAGCCTCCGGTGGATCAAACAGGGACGATGGGGCCCGGCGCTCCCTGGACGGTCTGCATCACGCCTGGACCGAATCAAGTTATTTACGCGTCTGACGCCTGGCCCGGCCGGGTTTACAAAATCAGCCTGGACGGCAAGGTTCTGGGCAAGCTTGGCGGGACGGGCAGGCAACTCAAGGAATTCGGCTGGATCCACGAAATCGCGTGCCCTTCGGAAAATGAAATCTACGTGGGCGAATTGCTGAACTGGCGGATGCAGAAGCTTACGCTGCATCCGACGAAGTAGCGCCCAAAAGCTAAGGGCTTAACACAGAGGGCACAGAGAAAACAGGAGAGCCACAGAGAAATTCAATTGCAAAAGCAGAAGAGAGAGAAACCAATTCTCCGGTTTTCTCTCTCTTGCCCTGCTCCGTGGCCTCTGTGTCAAAGCTTTTGATTTTTGTTAACCGAGATCCAGCCGAGCAGTAACTAGAAATTTATCGAACGATGCCCGCCTCACGCACCACTCCCGCCTCGCCGCGTTCGCGCGCCATATACTGGTCGTAAATCCACTTGTACGTTTTCTCGAGTCCCACGCGAAGCGGCGTGTTCGGCTCCCAGTGAAGATATTTCTGGATCAGCGTATTGTCGCTGTTCCGCCCATTGACGCCTTTCGGCGCGCTCAGATCGTAATTGCGCTTCAGCTTGATGCCGGCGATGTCCTCAGCCATGTCCACAAGCTGATTGATCGTGACAGCTTCGCTCGAACCCAGGTTGATCGGTTCGAGGATTTCGGAGTTCGTGATTCTCTGAATGCCGTCGGTGCAGTCGTCGATGAACATGAAACTGCGCGTCTGCACCCCGCTGCCCCAGATTTCAATTTCATGCTTGCCGGTAACCTTGGCTTGGATCACTTTGCGGCAGATGGCCGCCGGCGCTTTTTCGCGCCCCCCGAACCATGTCCCCCACGGGCCATAAACGTTATGAAAACGCGCCACGCGCGCCGTCAGGCCGAAATCCTCCATGAAGTGACGGCACATTCTTTCCGAGAATAATTTCTCCCATCCATAGCCGTCTTCCGCGAGGGCCGGGTAGGCGTCCTCTTCCTTGAGGGAAGGAGCCTCGAACGTCTTCTGCTTGTCCCCGTTGTAAACGCAGGCGGAGGAAGCGTAAAAGAAGCGCTTCACTGTGCCGCCTTTCCGCGCCGCTTGCAGCATGTGCGTGTTGATCAGAACGGACAGCATGCACAGCGCCTTGTTGTGCTCGATGAACCCCATGCCGCCCATATTCGCGGCCAGGTTGTAAATCTCCACGGCGCCTTTGGCAGCCGTCTCGCAGCTTTCCTTGAGATTCAAATCTAGAGCTAGATTTTCCACATCCTCAAAGCGTTGATACCATTCGTCGAACGGTTTGACGTCCACCGCCCGAATGTCCCGGTACCCCTGCTTGCGCAGCAGAGCAACCAGCGCTCCGCCGATAAAACCGCCCGCTCCAGCCACTAAAATTTTGTCGTTGGTCCCCACAGACATCCCCCTGCTCCTTAGACATTTGCACGAACGATTTCACCACGCGGAAGATTCAGGAGCAACAAATAAAGTAGGACAGGCTTCCAGCCTGTCGGGTTTCGTATGCACGGCCATGACGAAAGGCGACAGGCTGGAAGCCTGTCCTACTTGGCGCCATTGCATTGGTATATATCATTGATATATACTTTTAACATGCCCAAAGCGAAGGTCGCCAAATTGTTTAAAAACGGCCGCAGCCAGGCCGTCCGCCTGCCTAAGGAATTCCGGTTTGCAGGGGATCGAGTCCGGATTCGCAAGGTTGCCGACGGAGTCTTGTTGGAGCCCATGAATCCCACTCCGGAAGAGTGGCTCTCGAGACTGAAGAGTTTTCGCGCGGACGACCTGTTTCCAAAAGGCCGCAAGCAATCCAAGCCTCCCATCCGCAGGTATTTCGATTGAGGCGCCTGCTGGACACGAATGTCTGCATCGCCGTGCTCAACGGAAAATCTCCGCTTGTCGAAACGAGGGTATTGCAGGCACTCAAGACTGGCAACGAATTGATGGTCTCGTCGGTGACCACATTTGAATTGTGGTACGGCGTGGAGAAGAGCGAGAGGAAGTCCGCCAATGCCCAAAGGCTTTTGTCATTTTGGGCGGACTATGTAACCGTTCTCGCATTTGACGGCGAGGATGCGCGCATCGCGGGCAAAATTCGCACCGAACTCGAATCGATCGGCCGGCCGATCGGCCAGTATGACTTGCTCATTGCAGGCCAGGCTCTCCGCCACAAAATGACGCTCGTGACGGCTAATGCAAGAGAATTCGGCCGTATCAAGAGTCTCTCGTGGGAAGATTGGTCGAAGCCCTGATCGGGCGGATGGGGACCCTCAGATGACTTCCGCGCATTTTGGAGACGCTTCTCTTCACAGCTTTTCCACAGAACCGTGAATTGGCCGGTAGACTTATGCTTGACATTTAAGATTCCAATGCTATTATCGCTGGGTTGTACGGTAGCCTGCCTGCTGGACAGGAGGCCTTAGCTCTTTGACAAACTGGGTAAGATGAGATGTGCCAGAACCCGTTCGATTAACTTTGGCATGCAAATGCCAAGGGATTGAGTGAATCGAGCGATAAAAAGTTCGCTTGGAAAACTTAGGTCCGACTCTCAGAAATGACAGTCGGGCTTTTTGCTTTCTAAGCAGCCAGTTTCACACGAGAGTTTGATCCTGGCTCAGAGCGAACGCTGGCGGCGTGCTTAACACATGCAAGTCGAGTGCGCGCCTGTAGCAATACAGGTGGCGCACGGCGCACGGGTGCGTAACACGTGGGCAATCTGCCCTCGGATGGGGGATAACTCGCCGAAAGGCGAGCTAATACCGCATGACATTCCGAAGACTCCGGTCTTTGGATTCAAAGGCCGCAAGGCCGTCTGAGGAGGAGCCCGCGCCCGATTAGCTTGTTGGCGGGGTAACGGCCCACCAAGGCTTTGATCGGTAGCCGGTCTGAGAGGATGGCCGGCCACACTGGAACTGAGACACGGTCCAGACTCCTACGGGAGGCAGCAGTGGGGAATATTGCGCAATGGGCGAAAGCCTGACGCAGCGACGCCGCGTGGGGGATGAAGCTTCTCGGAGTGTAAACCCCTTTCGACCCGGACGAATGACCCGCAAGGGTTTGACGGTACGGGTATAAGAAGCCCCGGCTAACTACGTGCCAGCAGCCGCGGTAATACGTAGGGGGCCAGCGTTGCTCGGAATTACTGGGCGTAAAGGGTTCGTAGGTGGTGCGGCAAGTTGGGAGTGAAATCTCTGGGCTTAACCCAGAGGCTGCTTTCAAAACTGCCGCGCTCGAGTGCGAGAGAGGTCAGTGGAATTGCAGGTGTAGCGGTGAAATGCGTAGATATCTGCAGGAACACCCGTGGCGAAGGCGGCTGACTGGATCGCAACTGACACTGAGGAACGAAAGCTAGGGGAGCAAACAGGATTAGATACCCTGGTAGTCCTAGCCCTAAACCATCAGAACTTGGGGTGGCCCGCGTAGGCGGGTCGTCCCGTAGCTAACGCGTTAAGTTCTGCGCCTGGGGAGTACGGTCGCAAGACTGAAACTCAAAGGAATTGACGGGGGCCCGCACAAGCGGTGGAACATGTGGTTCAATTCGACGCAACGCGAAGAACCTTACCTGGGCTTGAACCGCTACTGACCAAGGGTAGAAATATCCTCTTCCCGCAAGGGACAGTAGTAGAGGTGCTGCATGGCTGTCGTCAGCTCGTGCCGTGAGGTGTTGGGTTAAGTCCCGCAACGAGCGCAACCCTTACTCGTAGTTGCTACCCGCAAGGGAGAACTCTACGAGGACTGCTCCGGATAACGGAGAGGAAGGTGGGGATGACGTCAAGTCAGCACGGCCTTTATGTCCAGGGCTACACACGTGTTACAATGCACGGTACAGACTGTTGCGAACCCGCGAGGGGGAGCTAATCGGATAAAACCGTGCTCAGTTCGGATTGCAGTCTGCAACTCGGCTGCATGAAGCTGGAATCGCTAGTAATGGCGTATCAGATCGACGCCGTGAATACGTTCCCGGGCCTTGTACACACCGCCCGTCACATCACGAAAGTGAGCTGTACTAGAAGTCGCCGAGCCAACCGTAAGGAGGCCAGCGCCCAAGGTATGGCCCATGATTGGGGTGAAGTCGTAACAAGGTAGCCGTAGGAGAACCTGCGGCTGGATCACCTCCTTTCTAAACATAGCGGCAAACGATCCTGTGCAGGTGTGCAGGTGATGTTGCCCAAGCTTCGGAACCTCTCACGGGGATCCGAGGTAATCGCTCGAACGATTCGATCTTCGAGCGGGTTCTGGTCAGATCTCATCTTTTTAAACGCGCACTCGATGTGCGCTGCCCAGTTTTCAAGGCCCTTACAAAACGAAAGCCCGTCCCTTAACAGGGGCGGGCTTTTTGTTTTTTTGTGCACCAGCTCGCAACCTTCTGTGATTGCGATTTTCGTCGGAAGAGATAGGGCATGCAGTTCGTGCGTATTCTCGCTATTCGTGAAAGCGCAATTCCATCAATACAATCTGCTAATAATGTGGGTTTTGTTAATTAAGGTTGTTGGCAGATTTTGCCTGGAATTGGGCACTGATACTTATCAGGCACAGCGCGATTTGACGGGTCAAGTGAAAGCTGCTAGCTTTCCGAAAGTAGGCAATTAATGGAGATCCAAAATGAAACTAGAGACAGCATCATATCCAAAGCCCTGCTCTATAAACGCCATACTGAACAACTACCTTATTAACGAAACTCTTGCTGGGGAATTTCAGGTTGTGCGTGAACTGCAGGGTGGCGGCCAGCAAGAAAAGGATTTTGAACTTCTATTTGTCGGTACCGCCCGACAATGCGTGTGTTTTATCAGCGACCGAGTGAGCACGGATTAATCACCCCCCATCTGGGCGGCTGCGCCGGACTACAGCGCAGCGTCATCGTTTAGTCTGAGCGCGGAATTCCATTTCGTTTTTCTCAAGTTTTCCAAAATCGAAGGTCAAAGTCTTCTGGCCTCCGTATTCGTCCGCAGTGACAAATGAAACACTGTCGTCCCATGCGGAATCCACTGTGAAAGTGTGGACATCCACGTATCTGTAGCCAACCTGATCGGAGTTAAGTAAACCAGCAACGTAAGTTGTCACTTGAGGTAGATCGTCAAACGTGCTTGATGTAGGACGCACAGTTCGCCCGCCATGTTGAATGACAACCGGTCTTTTGACATTCAGATTTACGGAAAAATGGGTCAGCACAATTTCCAGATGCCCGTCGCAGTAGTCCTTCACATCCCGGAGGGAGGGAGGTTCTTCTAATTTGTTGTGATTATTGATTGCGAGGTTGAATGCACACGCGAGCGGGGGGTTCACGATGAAACGCGAAAACGGATCCATTTGTAGTCTGTTTTCGAAGTGCAGAATTTTCACCTCCTTCTTGTCGCGTTTGCGCGGAACAGCGGCGGCAATTGCAATCTGATAATCCAAATCGCTGGGATGCAGCCAACTTTGTTTTTCAGTGCTTTGCGGTTGCGCCGCATGCGTAGGGACATTGACATTCGGTAAGAGAGAAACGATTAACAAGACTCGCAAAGCGGAAGGCAAGGGCTGTTCCCCCTCGCGCAGATTCTACCACTCAAGGCCCCGGGCTGGCTGCCCCATCCTCCCTACGCGAAGACGAAACTATCTTTTACCTGGCTGGTTTCGACTGGAACAGATTGAAAAAATGTGTGTGAGGTGTCCCGGCCCGGGTGCGCCAGCCTTTGAATTTGCTGGTGCCCGTTCCTTCGCGGTTTTCGAAGGGACGGGGTTTAGATCCACGGGAGTTCCTGAACTTCCGGGGCGGGTGGCGCTTGCTCGGGGAACTACGATGCGGGTTTTTGAATTCCACTTAAGCGAAAATGGACGGGTGGCCCGGGCTTAGTTGTTGACCTTGGGTGGCGGGTGCCCCATCCTTGCGCCTTTTGCAAGGGTGGGGTTCTTGGGGGGTTCCGCCTATGTGACGACTGAAATCTTGAACTGCGCGGATTCGCGTTCGACTGGGATGGGCTTTTTTGCCTTTTTTAGGCCCTCGATGTAACAGCGGATGGCATCCTTGGCCATGGAACGAGCGTGCTCCAGGTCGTTGCCCTCAGTCACGAGTCCAGGGAGGGCAGGGACTGTCACGGTGTAGCCGCCGTGTTCGTTCGCCTCGAAAAAAGCGGTGTATTCGCGGGTCCTCTTTTTTCTACTCTTCATGAATCTATTCTAAATCAAATGTCCCAGGGCGATCTGTCATTCCGAGGGCCTGTTCTTGGCCCGAGGAATCTCTCCTTCTTTGGCGGAAAGCACAGAGAGATTCCTCGGGCCAAGAACAGGCCCTCGGAATGACAATTAGGTGAAGGTAATCCTCGGCAGCTTCGGCATGTAAAGTCACCTTGAGGAAACGCCGATCACATTCATGCTGGGATATACCACATGAAAAAAATGCGAAACGAAGGCGCGCCTTTCAAGGTGCAAGCCCGGATGACGACGCGGGGACGAATCACCTTGCCGCGTGAGTGTTCGCCTCCATATGGGCGTAGGGCCGGGTGACATGGTGGAATTCGAGATGGACGGGGACAATTTCTTTATCCGCCGCGTGAAATCCCGCGGTTCACGGAAAATTTCCCAAACTCGTTCACGGTGATGCCGCGTTGGAGCGGGGCTCATCGGATTCCGCTTCGCAACTAAGGAACAATCACATCCAAATCGCGCGCGATCACGATCGGGCCGCTGTAGTTTTGGCGGATGGCGCGGACCATGTCGTCCGGCTGGGCATTTCCGAGCAGGATCCAGTGGGTCAAAATGAGCATTTTCGGCTTGGCCTTTGCGGCGATCTCTCCCAGCTCTTCCGCGCTGGTGTGGAATTCGCTCATGTACTTCATCCATTGCGCATCAGTCAGGGAAGATTTTATCGAGCCGCTGCCTGCGTAGACCTCGTGGACGAGCGCGTCGCAGCCGTTGCACTCTGTAATTACCGAACCCGCCGGGCGAGTGTCTCCGGAAACGACGATGGACTTGCCGCCCGCGTCGAAGCGATAACCGAGCGCTTCCTTCCAGGTGCCATGCTTCACGAGAAAGGCCTTTACGCTGACGTTTTCGTCGGCGTAGATATTGCCCGGCTGCACATCGTGCGCCTCAACTTTGTACCCTGTCGGGTTGCCGCCCTCCGATCCGCTTGTGCGCACCTGAATGTCTTCCTTAAAGGCCTCGAGAATGTGCGCGGCCATTTCCTTTGTGCCTTCCGGGCCGTACAGCCTCAGCGGCTTCGATCGTTCGCCAATCCAGGGCGTAAAGATCAGGTCAGGCAATCCGAGCGTGTGATCGCTGTGCAGGTGCGTGAGGAACGCGATGTCAAGCTCCGCCGGCCGGAGGGCGGGAATGCCGCGCAGAAATGCCGCATTCGCCTGGCGAACGATCCCCGTTCCCGCATCGACCAGATAAGCTTTCCCATTCGCAACGATCGCGAGCGCGGGTCCCTGCCGGTCTGGCATAGGGGCGGGGAAGCCGGAACCAAGAATGACAATCTCAACGCCTTTGGAGGGTTTTGGTGGTGTCGAGGATGGCTGCGACTGTGCCCCAAGAGGGAGCGCGGCTGCCACGCAAATTATCATTACGGACAGAAAACGAGTATGACGAAGCCTTGCGAGTCGAATGCGCATGAGCGAACCTCCTGGTGTCGAAATCTTAAGGCGCTGAAAGCGCCGCCGGTGGGTAGCCCAGGGCAACGCCCTGGGTACCGACCCAAATCTCATCGTCCGCCCTGAAGGGGCGGAGGGTCCCGCCGCCCTTTCAGGGCGCACGAAGATCGTCGGGTTCTTGACCCAGGGCGTTGCCTTGGGCTACCTACCGTCGGCGCCTTCAGCGCCGAGGGATTATGATTTTGACGGGCATTGATAGAGTCTCCCTCCGAAAATCTTCATTTCCATATCGTCCGTACATTTTTCGGATGGCGACAATTCCTACGCGCTTAATAATCGCATCAATCCCACCGCGGCATGTGAAAGCCGCGCGCCGCGTCGCGACACCAGATACAACGAGCGCGGCATATTGAGCTGGCGGATGCGGACCTCGGCGAGTTGCTTGCGCTCGACTTCCCAGCGGACGCACATGCGCGGCACGATGGCCACACCCATGCCCATTTGCACGAAGCGCTTGATGCTTTCGATGGTGGGCATTTCGATGTCGCGATTCAGGGGAACGCGATGTTTCTCAAAGAGTTGAATGACTCGCGAACGGTAGGGCGATTCCACATTGTGCGCGATGAAGGTTTCTTCGCCCAGTTCCTTGATGTCCACCGAGCGGTGGCGCGCCAGCCTGTGCTTTGGCGGGACGACGAACGTCAGCTCGTCGCGCAGGATTTCGACGGCTTCGAGTTTCGCGTCCTGCGGGACGTAGGAGACGGTGCCGAGGTCCAGGCGATAATTCAAAACTTCCTGCGGGATGTCGCGCGAAAGTGTGCGGTGCATGATCAGCTTCACGCCGGGGTACAGTTTCCGGTAGCGCGCGAGGGCCGGGAGCAGCGCGTGGATCGAGCTTTCGTTCACGCCGAGGCGCAATTCGCCGCGGCCCAGGCTTTTGAGGTCTTCCATGCCATTCTGGATTTCGTCGCGCAGGTTGAGCAGGCGCTCGGCGTAATCGCGCAGGAGTTCGCCCGCGTCCGTGAGTTTTACCTGGCGCGCGCCGCGCACGAGCAGCGGCTGGCCCACTGATTCCTCGAGTTTCCTAATGACGATGCTCACCGCCGGCTGCGTGCGGTAGAGTTTTTCCGCCGCGCGGGAGAAGCTCTGCTCTTTCGCGACGGTGAGAAAGACTTGCAGCTGGGATAAATCCATGGGTCCTCTCGAGTGGCCTCAAGTAGCACAGACTTCAGTCTGTGGGGTTCCATTGGCGCTTGGCTATCGCGCGCGGCCTAGGATCACCCGACAGTAGGCCACAGAGAAGTCTGTGCTACTTGTGCCGGCTCCGCTCAATATTCGCATAACGCACATTTATAAGAAACAGCCGGATTATAAATATTAGGATGGCCTCGAAGGAAGTCGATCAGGCGCGCCGAGACGATTTTGTTGTGAAGTGCGCCACGACAAATAGAAAAGCAAAAATCCAGTCCACGGATCGGATCGTGAGGATGGAAACCTGCGGCCGACCATGCTCGTTGAGAACAACCAGCTCGATCCGGAGGGTCGGCTGCGCTGCCCCTCACGTTATGCTGAACGCGAACCCGATAAACGGCGCTTCGGTCTTGCCATTGTTCCGAAAGATGGGGGATGCACCCCCGTTGGCAAACCAAACTAAATCCCAGGGATGAAGGGTTTGGACCGGGCCGTTCCCGGTTAACGGGGAGAAAGCGGCGGAGACCAGGGCGACGACCAACTGGAAATCCTTCAAATCCCCAAGGGTCATATGCTGCCCGGCAAGCCGACCGTTACGAGCTATTCCCCGTTGGTGATGGCTGCCTTGTCCTGGTCGTGACGGTGCGGGGCGATGGAACCTCCCGGGCAAAATTCCACTTCGGACACCTTAGCGAAGTCATTCCGTAGAGTGAGTTCCAGGCGCGGCCCCCGATCGATGGAAATTAAAGCGGGAGCTTGCACAAAAATCGGCTCCGTGAGAGCCACTTCGCTGTACACAGTTGAGGCACAGTATTCATGGCTTCCCCTCTCCCATTTCCTAACCATGTTGGAACGCAAGTCCAGTCCAATACAGGCGTAAGTCTTTATAATACAAATACATGACAAGCACATAAAATTCCATGCTTAACGGGGCTGCGACCTCCCCAATTTGGCGTTGTAACACAGAATTAACATTCCTCTCATGGGCCATTAAGGGCGTGCGAATAGTGTCCGCACAGCCCGGAGGTGTCTAAGGAGCGCCCGCATTCTAAGAAAGGAAGTTTGCCTTTCTGAAATGGGGAATTGCACCTGAGCATTCCAAGGGTCGCAGTCGGAGTGGGCCGTTTCCCGGTGGGGATGGGGCCACAACAGAGGATCTTGTTTCACTTGAGCGGGGGGATCTTGGGAGCACGCAGCAATCCCAATTCAAGGTTTGTGGAAGAAATCCAGTCTTAGGACTTCATTTTCAGGAGGAAATGGAATGCGAGTATTCGCAGCAGTGTTGCTGGGCATGAGTCTCGTGGCATCGCCGCTTCTGGCGCGCAATGCCGGCGAAACCGGAAAGGAAGACACGCCGGTCGCGGCAACCACCGCCTCCAGCGTGCCAGACAAACCTACGGCAGTAAAGCCGGAAGCCACGGCCATCGAGAACGAGATGCAGGACCTTCGCAGCCTAGTCGAGGAACAGAGGGCGGAACTTGAAGCGCAACAAGCGGCGCTGAAAGCCGCGGAAGCGAAGATGACGGAACTGGAAAAAAGAATGAGCCCATCTCCCGCTCAGCCAGCCGCGGCCTCTGCGCCGGCTGTGGAAACGGTCGCCACTCCGGCGATCGGCCCGGCGAACGCGTCGAACGTGACACGCGCTGAGGCGAATTCCGCCGCACCAACCGCCCAGACCGACACCAATGGGACTGACCAGCCACGCTCCTGGAAATTTAAGGGTGTGACTTTCACGCCGGGCGGGTTCTTCGCGGCAGAGTCGGTGTGGCGCCAGCGCGCACTGAGCGCGGACGTCAACACCCCCTTCACCTCGACTCCGCTGCCAGGGAGCTCGCAATACGATGTGGGAGAATTCAATGCCAGCGGTCGCCAGTCGCGAATCGCCATGCTGGTCCAGGGAGACGCCCACAACGTTAAGCTCGGCGGGTACTACGAGGCTGACTTCCTTTCGGCCGGGACAACGTCGAACGACAACCAGAGCAACAGCTACACCCTGCGTCAGCGGCAATTCTGGGCGCAGGCGGCATTCAATAGCGGCTTTACACTCACCGGCGGGCAGATGTGGTCGCTCGTCACGCAAACGGCGAAAGGTCTCGACAACCGCACCGAAGTTCTGCCGGAAACCATCGACGCCCAGTACTCGGTCGGCTTCAGCTGGGCCCGCCAGTACGGGGTGCGGTTTGTTCAGAACTTCAACAACAAGGTTTGGCTGGGCATGTCGGTCGAAGAAGCCCAGACAACATTTAAGGTTGGGGGCACGACCGCGCCGTTCGTTGTGGGCGCGGCCGGCAACGGCGGCGGCCTCTACAATGCGACCTCCGCGAACTACTCGTTCAACATGACCCCTGATTTTGTGGTCAAGGCTGCATTCGAGCCCGGATTCGGCCACTATGAGGTCTTCGGTCTGGTCAGCACATTCCGCGACCGCATTTTCCCGACGGGAGTAGCACCGTCCAACTCTAAGACTTTTGGGGGCGGCGGCGGCGCCAATGCCTGGTTCCCGCTTGACAAAGGCATCTTTAATTTTGGTCTTCACGCGCTGGTCGGAGATGGCGTCGGCCGTTACGGGAGCGCCGGTGTGGCTCCGGACGCGACTCTGCGACCCGATGGAACACTCGCTCCGATCCGCAGCTATCAGGGTTTGGCCACGCTGGCGATCCACGATAAGAAGTGGGATATTTACCTCCACGCAGGCGAGGAATACGCGGAACGGACTCAGTTCATCTCCGGTGCGCCGGCAGTGCTCATCCCGAACGAAGGCTTCGGCGCTGTCGGCTTCAACAACTCCGGTTGCTGGACCGAACCTGGTCCCGGCTCCGGCGGATATGCACCCGGTTCACTGAGCAATTGCAGCGGGAATATCAAGGACATCATCGAAGGCACCGCCGGGCTATGGTACAGCTTCTTCTCCGGCCCATACGGCACCCTCAAACTGGGGGCGCAGTACTCGTATGTAAACCTCAACACATGGACTGGCGTGGGCTCCACTGGTGTGTGCACATCGAGTACGCACCCGACTTGCACTCCGAGCGCCAACGAAAATATGGTGTTCACTTCGCTCCGCTACTACATCCCGTAACGTCGGCCTACAGGCGGGGGGGGCGCATTCTCGCCTCCCCGCAGCTTTTCCCCTTTTCAGATCATCTCACCTTGTAGAGAGTGAGATTTCTCACCTCCAAGACCATGCGCCCCGGTGACCCAGGTGTCTGGGAACTTGTGGTCTACCCTCGCTCGCGCGACAATTTCCGCAAGCGGAGTTCGCGCGCCGCCGGGACGAGTAGAGAGGAATTCACAAGCATGAAGTTCACAAACATGAAGCGTTGTTCGGTCATCCTTGCTGCCATGCTGGCTGCCGGGTCGGCCCCAGCCATGGCAGCCACCGCGATTCCCACTGGCACGATTCTTCCCGTCCGTCTGAATTCGACAATCTCCTCAGCGAAGAGCAAACCTGGCGACAAAATTTCTGGAACGCTGATGCAGAACGTGCCGCTCCCATCAGGAACGGAAATAAATCGAGGCGCGAAACTAACGGGCGAAGTGGTCGGTGTAACTAGGGCTACTGACACCCAACCCGGCCAAGTCACGCTGCGATGGAAAACAATCACTTTGGACAACAAAATCGTCCCGATTCAAACGAATCTACGTGCGCTGGCGACCATGATGGAAGTCGAGCAGGCGGGCATTCCTCCGATGGGTCCCGATCGGGGCACGCCGCCACCGGACTATACGACTGAGCAGGTCGGGGGAGAAACTGTCTATCGAACCGGAGGCGTCGTTGCGTCCGGCGCGCAGATAGTAGGCAAGCAGGTCGCCAATGGCATTCTCGCTTCTCCAAGTCCGAATGCTGTTCGCGGGTGCCGTGGGCAAGTGGACGGCGAAGCAGTGCAGGCAGCGTTTTGGGTCTTCTCCTCTGGCGCGTGCGGCTCATACGGAACCGACGAAATCAGAATCGGGCACACAGGGCGAACCGATCCAAAGGGGGAAATCGTGCTGGCTGCTACCCGCGGCGAAGTCAAACTGCGGTCGGGGGGCGGCATGTTGCTACGGGTGGAAGAGCAATAAGAACCGATCGTAACTAAACCCGGAGACGTTACGCACCGTAATTCACGGTAAAGAGGGCGGCCCTTGTCCTGGTTGGAAATCGCTGTCACGATTTATGCGGCGTCGGGATCGTAATTCAGGTTGGGGGCGAGCCAGCGTTCGACGGTGCGCAAATCGAGGCCCTTGCGGCGGCTGTAATCCTCGACCTGGTCGCGGCCGATTTTTCCTACGGCGAAATATTTCGATTCGGGATGTGAAAAGTAGAAGCCGCTCACCGAGGCCGCCGGATACATCGCGAAATTTTCCGTGAGCGTGATACCCGCATTTTTTTCCGCGCAGAGCAGATCGAAGAGCGGGCGCTTTTCGGTGTGGTCGGGCAGCGCGGGGTAGCCGGGCGCGGGGCGAATACCGCGATAGCGCTCGTGCACGAGATCGTCGGGGCTCAGATTTTCGCACTTGCCGTAGCCCCATTCGATGCGAGCGCGTTTGTGCGTGAGTTCGGCGAGGGCCTCGGCGAGCCGGTCGGCGAGAGCCTTGGCCATCAGGGCGTTGTAATCGTCATTGTCTTTTTCAAATTTTGAAACCAGCGGTTCGATCCGCAGCCCTGCTGTAACCGCGAACAAACCCAGATAATCCACGCGGCCGCTTTCGCGCGGCGCGACGAAATCCGCGACGGCGTAACTGGGCTCCTGGTTGCCTTTCACGAGTTGCTGCCGCAGCGAGTGAAACGTCGTGAGCAAATGGCGCGACTCGTCTGCGTACACTTCGATATCGTCCTGAACGCTGTTCGCGGGAAAAAATCCGATCACGGCGCGCGCCTCGAGCAATTTTTCGCGCACGATGCAGCCGAGCAGTTTCTGGCCGTCGTCGAACAGCTCTTTCGCTTTCGGGCCGACGCCCTCCTGCTCGAAAATTTTCGGATAGATCCCGCGCAGCTCCCAGGCGTGGAAAAACGGCGTCCAGTCGATGTAGGGGACGATTTCCTCGAGCGGGACCGGATTGTACACGCGCGTTCCGAGGAACGAGGGTTGCGGCGGCTTGTACGCGCACCAGTCGTAAACGGGCTTCTTGTTTCGCGCCTCCACGAACGGCAAGAGAGGCTGCGCCTTCCGCGAGGAATGTTTTTCCCGCGCGCGCTCCTGCTCCCTGCTGTTTTCTTCCGTAAAGACTTTCTTCATATCGGCGCTGAGCAGACTTCCGACGACGCCGACGGCGCGCGACGCGTCTTGCACATGAATGACAGGCTGGCGGTACGACGGCGCGATTTTTACCGCCGTGTGCGTGCGGCTAGTTGTCGCGCCGCCGATCAGCAGCGGCACGGTGAATCCTTCGCGTTCCATTTCTTTCGCCACGTGGGTCATTTCCTCGAGCGAAGGCGTGATGAGGCCGCTGAGCCCGATCAAGTGCGCGCCCGTTTCACGCGCGGTTTTCAGGATCTTGTCGGCAGGCACCATCACACCGAGGTCGATCACTTCGTAGTTGTTGCAGCCCAGCACGACGCCGACGATATTTTTGCCGATGTCGTGGACGTCGCCCTTTACGGTGGCCATGACGATGCGGCCCTTCACGGACACGCCGCCGGCCTGCTTTTCCGCTTCGAGATAAGGCTGCAAATAAGCGACCGCTTTTTTCATCACCCGCGCGCTCTTCACCACTTGCGGCAAAAACATGCGCCCCGATCCGAATAAATCTCCGACCACGTTCATCGCATTCATGAGCGGGCCTTCAATCACTGCGAGCGGTTTCCCGAATTTTTGCCGCGCCTCCTCGGTGTCTTCCTCGATGTAATCCGTGACGCCCTTGACGAGCGCGTGCGTCAGGCGTTCCTCGAGAGTCCCGCTCCGCCAGGAGTCTTCCTGCACGGCTCCCTTTTCTTTTGCCTTTACGGTTTCCGTGAACGCCAGCAAACGTTCGGTCGAGTCGGGACGCCGGTTGAGCAACACGTCCTCGACGAGAACCAGCAAGTCCTTGGGAATTTCCTCATAGACTGCAAGCTGGCCTGCGTTCACGATGGCCATGTCCAGGCCGGCCTGAATCGCGCGGTACAGAAACGCGGAGTGCATCGCTTCGCGCACCACGTTCTGCCCGCGGAAGGAAAACGAGATGTTGCTGACGCCGCCGCTCACCTTCGCATAGGGCAGCCTGGCCTTGATCTGCCGCGTGGCCTCGATGAAATCGACGGCATAATTGTTGTGTTCCTCGATGCCCGTGGCAACCGTAAGAATATTCGGATCGAAAATAATATCTTCCGGAGCGACGCCAGCCTCTTGGGTGAGAATCCGGTACGCTCTTTCGCATACTTCCATTTTCCGAGCGAGCGAATCCGCCTGCCCCTTTTCATCGAACGCCATCACGACCATGGCTGCGCCGTACCGCCGGACGAGGCGTGCGCGCTGCCGGAAGGCCTCTTCGCCCTCCTTCAGGCTGATGGAATTCACGATGCCCCTGCCCTGAATACATTTGAGGCCGGCCTCGATGATTTTCCAGTTCGAACTGTCAATCATGATCGGCACGCGGGCGATGTCCGGCTCCGCCGCGATGTGGTGCAGAAATGTGGTCATGGCCTGCTCGGAATCGAGCATGGCTTCGTCCATGTTGATGTCAATGATCTGCGCGCCATTTTCGACCTGCTGGCGCGCCACGGAGAGCGCCGCTTCGAGTTCCCCGGCGAGAATGAGCTTGGAAAATTTGGGGGACCCGGTGACGTTGGTGCGTTCACCGATGTTGATGAACCGCGAATCCGGCCGCACCACCAGCGGCTCGAGTCCGCTGAAGCGCGTGTAGCGCTCCGGCTTCGAAAGCACGTGAGGCGGGATTCCACGGACCGCATCGGCAATCGCTTTGATATGGTCGGGCGTCGATCCGCAGCAGCCGCCAGCGATGTTCAGCCAGCCGTTCGAAGCGAAATCGCGCAAATCAGCGGACATCGATTCCGGCGTCTCGTCAAAGCCGCCGAACGCGTTGGGAAGGCCCGCGTTCGGATGGCAACTGATGGGAACCGGAGCGAGGCGCGACAGCTCTTCGACGTACGGGCGCATCTGCTTCGCACCCAGGGCGCAATTGATGCCCACGCTCAGAAGATCCACGTGCGAAACAGAAATCCAAAACGCCTCGATGGTCTGGCCGGAAAGCGTGCGCCCGCTCTGGTCAGTGATCGTAACGGAGACCATGACCGGCACACGATGCCCGGTGCTTTGGAAAAATTCGTCGTTGTATTGGCTGACAGCAAAGAGCGCGGCCTTGGCGTTCAGCGTGTCGAAAATCGTTTCGAGCAGCAGGAGGTCTGCGCCGCCTTCGACGAGGCCGCGAGCCTGCTCATAGTAGACCTCTCGCAATTTGTCGAACGTGACGCCGCGCGAGGCGGGGCTGTTCACATCCTGGGACATGGACGCCGTGCGATTGGTCGGACCCATCGATCCCGTGACGAACCGGTATTCGCCGGGGTGCGCGGCTTCGTATTCGTCAGCCACCGCGCGCGCGATTTTCGCGCCCGCAACATTCAACTCGTGAATATGTCTTTCAAGGCCGTAATCGAGCGCGGAAATTCCATTTGCGTTAAATGTGTTGGTCTTGATGATGTCGGCGCCGGCTTCGAGATACTGGCGCTGAATCGCCTGCACGATGCCCGGCTGCGTAAGATTCAGCACGTCGAAGTTCCCGCGCAGGTCCCGCGGGTGATTCGCGAATTGCGCGCCGCGAAACGCCGCTTCCTCCAGCTGCTGCGCCTGGATCATGGTGCCCATGGCGCCGTCCAAAATGACGATCCTCTCTCTGAGGAGATTCTTCAGCGCGGTGATTCGTGTTTCTCTTCGATCCAACGTGCGTCTCCCCAATACAAAATTGCATTTGAATTCGGCAGGCCACGCAATTGCTCGCCACTGCCGCCGAAACAGTGCTACAAATGTCTCAATCGTAGTTTACCGGAGAGTGGTTAATGGCTGTACTGGCATTCTCACGTTCCGTTCTCATCCCAGCAAATCGCGCCACACCCGGACTAAACAGCCGTGCATCTTACATGCGCGTTGCGGCAGCATTGCAGTCGATGGCAATGGCCCTGTTGCTGCTCCCTGCCCATGCCGGCGCTCAGGGTTCGAGGGTTGCATCGGCGCTGGAAGGCACGGTGAGAGACACCAGCGGCGCCGCCATTTCCGGGGCGGCCATAATTGTTCGCAATGTTTCCACGAATCAAACTCGCAACATGGATACGAACGAAGAAGGGACATTCCACGCAGAGGCCCTCCCGGTCGGCTCCTATGAAGTGCGCGTGGACCTGGCGGGCTTTGCTCCCTACCGGCAAGCCGATCTCGATCTGACGCTTGGGCAAACCACGCATCTGGATATTGTCCTTGTACCCGCGTCGCTTTCCGAAAAAGTCAGCGTAAACGCCCAACAGCAGACGTTCGACGTTTCGCAAGCTTCCGTCATGTCTCCCGTGGACCGCGAGAGAATCGAGGAATTGCCCGTTCAGAGCCGCAACTCCCTGGATTTCGTCCTGCTCGCACCCGGCGTTTTAAGCGCCCCGACGGCGCCGCCCGTGGCTGGAAGCACACCGCTCGCCGCCAGCGGCTTTACGTTCGGCGGCCTGCGCTCCCGCAGCAATACGATTTCGATCGACGGGCTCGACAACAACGATGAGTACACAGGATCGGGCCGCACCGAACTGTCTCCGGAAATCGTGCAGGAATTTCAGGTCGTTCAGAATGGCCTCTCGGCGGAATCGGGCGGAGCTTCCGGCGGATCGATCAATGTGATTACGCGGTCGGGAACAAATACGATTCACGGCGACGCATTTATTTTTGCGCAGGACGCGGCGCTCAATGCGCGCGACCCGTTCGAGGACGAACCGGGAAAACCGTCGTTCCGCCGCTATCGCGCGGGTTTCGCACTGGGCGGTCCGGCCATCAAAGACCGAACATTTTATTACGTGGCCATCGAGCAGGAACATAATCGCGGCCAGAGCGGCTCGGACATCGACCTCCGCAGCCGCATCCGCCATCAACTCTTTCCTCGCGACTGGCGCGTTCCCCGGCCTCGCGACGCGCCAGGTCACCACCAACTTTTTCCCCATCTCGCGCGCGGAAACGGAAGCCGCAGGAAAGCTCGACCATCAACTCACAAAAAACACTTCGTTGATGCTGCGTTATGCCTTCACGAACAATCGGGAGGCGGGCGACGCGTTCAACACCAGCGGCCTCGCGGACGTAAGCGCGCGCGGCAGCAGCTTCATCGCCGACAATGCTCTTTCCGGATCGCTCACGACCGTTTTTGGATCCGATTCCGTGGGCGATCTGCGCTTCCAAGCCGCGACGCGCCACGCCGTCCTTCGCCCGAACGAATCTTTTGGTCCCGAAATCGATATCGCGGGAACCGTCGATTTCGGGCGCGCCTATGCCGGGCTAAGCGAACGCCGCGAAAATCATTACCAGGCGGGCTACACCTACACGCGCACGGCGGGAAAACATATTTGGAAGGCAGGCGCTGCCGTCAATCGAGTCACCCTGCGAGCTTCCGCCGCGGACGGCTTTAGCGGCGTCTATCTCTTCAACACGCTCCAGGATTTCCTTGCCGGAAGTCCGGACCAATTCCGCCAGTCGTTTGGCAATCCAACTGTGGACCTTCCGGTGACGAGCCTTGGCGGGTTCGTTGAGGACCACTATTCTGTCACGTCGAACATTTCGGCCGATTTTGGCGTTCGTTACGATTTCGAGCGGCTCCCCGGCGAGTTCAACGAAGCCACGCATAATTTCAGCCCGCGAATCGGACTGGCATGGACGCCTTCGCCACGCTGGGTGCTGCGCGCCGGCTACGGAATTTTCTTCGACCGCTATATTCTCGCCGATCTGGCGCAGGCCGTGGACATAAACGGTTCGCACGGGTTCGACAGGTGGCGGACGGCAACGCGGCAGCAAACTTGTTTTTGGCCGCACAAGGAGGACCGCTGGTTTCGTCCTTCGCTGGGAATTGCGCCCTCCATCTTTCAACCCGACCCGCGCATGGCCACTCCCTACAGCCAGCAGGCCAGCGTTGGCGCGGAGCATGAGCTGGCCAAATTTCTCTCCGTGCGGGCCGATTTTCTATTTGTTCGCGGCGTGAATTTGGCGCGCACGCTCAACATCAATCTTTTGCCGCCTGTAATTCTGACCACCGCGAATGCCGCCAGCCTCGGAGTCGTGAATCCCACGCCTCAGCAAATCGGAAGGGAAATTTTCCAGCAGGGGAGGATCAACCCGCAATTTGACGATGTCTATCAACTCTCAAATTCAGCGACTTCGACCTATAAGGGCATTTCCTTCGCATTGAACCGAAAGATGAACGACGAACTCGCCTTTTCGGCAAGTTACACGCTTTCTCGAACCGTCGATGATGCGTCCGACTTCAACGAGCAACCGCAGAATCCATTTGCCCTGGCGCAGGAAAACGCGCTCTCGCTTCAGAATCAGCTGCAGCGTTTCGTGTTCAACGCGCTGTGGGAATTGCCGATCGGCGACGAAGAAGATAAGCCCGCGAATCAAAAAACGAACCCGGGCTGGCTGACGCGCACATTCCAGCACATCGAAGTCGCGCCGATTTTCACGGCGGACAGCGGACAGCCCGCGAATCCCCTGACGGGCCTCGATTCCAACTTCAGTCACGCATTTCCGCTTTCCTCCAGGCCGCTCGGCTCGGCAGGGATTCGCTTCACAACCCTTTCATGGCCAACATGGATTTTCGCGTTCTGAAATATTTTCCATTCGGCGAATCCCGGCACCTTGACGTGGTGGCGGAATTCTTCAATCTGTTCAACCATCCGAATGTTCTGCAAATCAATCCTGTTTTTGGTTCAGGGCTGACGCCGATCGCCGGATATGGCGCCCCCATCGAAGGATTGGGAGCGCGCCAGGTTCAGTTTTCGTTGGATTTTGAATTTTGAAAGTAGGACAGGCTGAAGCCTGTCCGCTTTTTCGACCTGCAAAAATCAAAACCAGACAGGCTGAAGCCCGTCCTACTGGGGCTACTGGAAAAGATCCAGGATTTCCTCGTAGCGCTTGAACGGAGGGATCAGGTAGGCGCCGGCAATTCCCGAAGAGCGCGCTTCTCTTGCCCAGTCCAGCAATTTGCGGGCGAGGGCGAAGCCGTGTTCGCGCGCGGAGCCTCCCGCGGCCTCGAGTTGCTTCAGCAGCGGCTCGGGGATCACGATGCCTGGCACTTCGTTGTGCAGGCGCAGGGCCTGTTTATAGCTGCTCAGCGGCCACAGGCCCACCAGAATGGGGATCGGCGCTTTTCCGCCCAGGCGTTTCAGGAATTGCTCCCAGTGTTCGGGATCGAAAATCGGCTGGGTCATGGCGAAGTGCGCTCCGGCTTCGACTTTCAAGTGAAACCGGCGCAATTCCTCGTCGAGGTCTTCCGCCAGCGGATTCACCGCGACTCCGATGGTGAAATTCGTCGCGCCGCCGAGATTTTTTCCGCCCCAATCGAGGCCTTGATTCAGCTTGGCCATCACTTTCACGAGGCCAATGGCATCGACTTCGTAGACGCCCATCGATCCCGGAGAACTCCCGAGCGACGGTGGATCGCCCGTGACCGCGAGCACGTTGCGCACCCCGCCAATGGTCCATGCGCCGAGGAGCATGGCCTGCAAGCCGATCAAATTCGCGTCGCGCGTCGTGAGGTGCGGGATCGTTTCGATGCCGCGCGCCTCGAGCGCGCCGGAAAGCGAAAGCGCGTCCATGCCCACGCGCGCGAGCGGCCCGCTGTTGACATCAATGGCATCCACTTTTTTCGACGCCATCACGTTCTGCACCTGCTCGAGAACGCGGTCGATCGAAGTTCCCTTCGGCGGATCGATCTCGACGGAAATCACGAACTGCTGCGCCTGTATCTTTCGCCAAAGCGAACTTTCCGGCTCGCGCGCCGCCGCCGGCCGCGCTTCCGTGGGCGCTTCGACCGCAGTCACCGCGCGGGCGCCCGTGGCCGGCTGCATGCCTTCGACGGCCCGGACCATCGCGCGAATATGTTCCGGCGTGGTGCCGCAGCACCCGCCGAGAATTCGCGCGCCCAGCACCACGGCCTCGCGCGCGAACAGATCGAAATATTCCGGCGAGGACTTTGGATAGATCACGCGGTCGCCGGCGCGCTGCGGAAATCCCACGTTCGGCATTGCGCTCATCGGGAACGAGCCCGCCACCGCGGCAAGGTCCTGCAAAATCCGCAAATGGTCCTGCGGGCCGACAGAGCAATTCGCACCGATAACCTGCACGCCGCGTTCGTGCAAAAGGGCCCAAGCATCGCTAGGCCGGGCGCCGCTGAAGGTGCTGCCTTCCTCGGAATAGGTCATCTCCGCGACGATCGGCAGCTGCGAAAACGAGCGAATCGCTTCGACGGCCGCGACGAGTTCGGCGGGATTCCCGAATGTCTCCAGGACAAAAAAATCTACGCCGCGTTCTTCGAGGGCCTCGGCCTGCTCGCGAAAGATTTGACGGAAATGTTCGGGTGTAGCTTCGCGTTCATCCCGGAAGACGCCGGGAGGACCGATCGAGCCGGCGATCAGGACCTCATGCCGGGCGGCCTCGCGTGCTTCGCGGGCGATCTTGACGCCGCGGTGATTGAACTCGGTGACGCGGTCCTCGAGGCCAAACGCGCCGAGCTTATTGCGATTTGCGCCGAACGTATTGGTCTCGATGATGTGCGCGCCGGCCTCGAGATAAGCCATATGAACGCGAAACACTTCTTCGGCGCGCGTGGCGTTCAGTTCATCCACGCAACGCTGCGCCCCTAATTTCTCATAGAGTAATGAGCCTGTGGCGCCGTCCGCGATCATGACGGAGTCGCGGAGTCTTTGCTGGAATTCTTCGATTCTCATAGTCTAGAAAACTCTCCGAAATATTCAGCCGGCATGAATTGTTCAGTATACAGGTTCGCCTATTCCGGTTGGCATTCACACGACGGAATGTTCGGGGAGCGTGCCTTCAAAGTTATTCGGCGGCTGCGGCATCTTTGTAGGGCACGGCTTCCGCCGTGCCGCAAGAACCACAAAGTCGAAGCGGCTTTAGAGTCCGTGTGAGAACTCAAAATCGTCGGCTTATTGTAGCGCCCGCCTTCAGGCGGGCACTTTGGAGTCGCACAGATGCCCGCCTGAAGGCGGGCGCTACATAAACCAAAATCGAGTTCTCATACAAAGTCTTTAGCCCCTGGCCTGTTCAAGATTAAGTTGTCGCACGTGGGAGGGACAGCGGCTAAAGCCGGGTCTGTTTCATAAGCATTACGGCACGGCTGAAGCCATGCCCTACAATAATTGTAATTGAACGAAGCGGGATAGACCGCTACTTATTGTGCGCCAACAGCAGCATCAGTCCAAAGACAACCACGGGAATCAGGGCCAGCATGATGTAAAACAGGACCTGCCGCATCACCGGCGAGCGTCTTTGTTTCCAATTCTTGAGTTCCTCCCGGTCAGCCACGCCCACTTTTTCCGGGTGTTCCAGATCGAGGGCGAATTCCCGGGCGTTCGGATAACGCTTGCTGGGATCGCGCTCCAGAGCGCGGTAAATGATTTCCTGCAACTCTGGAGAAATCTCGGGATTGACCTCTCGCGGCGGGATCGGATTATTCAACAAGCGCTCGTTCATGATGACGAACGGATTGGGCCCGGTGAAAGGCACCTTGCCGGTCAGCATCTCGTAGAACATGACGCCCAGGGAATATACGTCGCTCCGCGCGTCGCCCCTCTTTCCCTTTACCTGCTCGGGAGAAATATAGTCCGGCGTCCCCATGGCCTCGGTTAGCTTCGCAAAGGTCAGGCGTCGCGATCCGGCGTTTGCAGCGATGCCGAAATCGATGAGCTTCACTTCATCGTTCGGCCCAATCATGATGTTTTCAGGTTTCAGGTCGCGATGAACGACCCCCTGGCTATGGATGTAGTCGAGGGCCTTGCACAGGCCGAGAGTAATGCGGATGGCCCGTTCCTGGGGAAGCTTTTTTTGTTCATTCAGAATCTGGCGCAGCAGGCGGCCGTCCACCCATTCCAGGACCATGTAGCGGCGGCTGCGCTCTTCATCGTTGTATACACGAACAACGCCGGGGTGATCGAGCTTTTGGCCGATTTCCGCCTCGCGCTTGAAGCGGTCAAACAGGATCGGGTCGGCTTCCATTTCCTCATGGGGAATCTTGACCGCGACGGCGCGCCCGTCGCGCGTGTCCGTCCCGCGAAAAATCGAGGCCATGCCGCTTCTGGCAACCAGGGCATCGATGCGGTAATGGTCGAGCGTATCGCCGGGATGGAGGTCGCTCATTTGGAAGGCAAGTCGGCGGCAAACACAAGGATCGCTGCGAACCTGTATCAGTACAGTTTATAGGGACGCCCGCGATACATTCCCATTCGCTCGACGCCCCGGATTCTGATCAACTGAACGCTGATATTATCGCCGCCGCCACGATCATTAGCAATAGCAACCAGTTTTTCCGCAGCAAGATGTAGATCCTGGCCGTGGCCACAAAGCGCGGCCATTTCCGAGGCATCCACCATCCCGTGCAAACCGTCCGAGCAGAGAAGGAGAACATCGCCGGGGAAAACCTGGTGGTCGTTGGTGTCGATATTGGCGACCAGTTCGGTTCCCAGCGAACGGCTGAGGATATGGCTGGTTTCCCCTTCGGCAGCTTCCTGAGCGGTAATCAGGCCCATGCGGACGTGCTCGCTGGCAACTGTGTGGTCGCGAGTGATCTGCGCTGCCTTGCCGTTGCGGATCAGATAGCAGCGCGAATCGCCAACATGCGCGACGGACACCCGGTCATACCTTAGAGCGCAAGCCACGATTGTGGTCGCCATGCCGGCAGAGGCTCGCCCGCCCGTCACGGCGGCCTCAAAAACGCGATGGTTCGCCTGCTGCACCAATCGTTGCAGCACTGCGGGATGTGATTCCCCGTCCTTGGAGTCGTGGAATCCGGAAACCATGCTCTCGACGGCGGTCTTTGACGCCACTTCCCCTTTTTCCTGGCCGCCCACGCCGTCTGCCAGCACAAATAACCAGCCGTGCGTGCGCACCTGCGCGGGAGTCGCGGGCGACGCATAGCCCAGGTAATCTTCATTGTGGTCGCGGACCCGCCCGACGTCGGTGCGTTCCACGAATTCGAGGTCAAGCATATGGCCGGGGGCGGAGCGTCTTGTAGAAGCGACCCAGGATGAACTGTTCTGGGGAGCGTCTCTCCCTGGTTCTCCAAGAATCTCACTTACATCAGAAACGGAAAGTCGGACAGGTCCGCCGAGGCGGACCTGTCCGAGTTTCTTGGCTAATTGAGCTAAGGTCATACTACACCATTACGTACGGCTGGTGACCAGCGTTGTGCGCCCCGACGCTTTGCTGGACCGAAGGAAATAAATCCCTCCATAAATGGCCCAGACGAGCGCCACGCCCAAGGCCAGCAGTGGCTCCTTTGCGGTGCCATACCCCATGAATGGCCCTATTAGGTAGAACGCCATGCATCCTAAGTTCGCGACGACCCCGAACAAGGGAATCAGGAAATGGCGCATCATGTTGAAGCTCGGATGATTGTGGTAGGCGACCATGCAAATGATACAGCTCAAACAGTAAAGAATGAACGTGCCGAAGTTGGACGCCAGCGTCACGGTAAGCAGTGAGTTGGGTAACGCCGCCATTTTGTCGTGGGTTGTGTACCCGACGCTGGAGAACACGCCGTGCGGCAATGCCTGGATGGCAGCGTCCGCAGGGGCACCCGCGTCGCCGAACGCCATGGAGACCGCGATGCATCCGATAATGGCGGAAATAATCGCCAGCACCCAGATGGCCCGGTGAGGGCTCAGGTTCTTCTCATGGAGCATGCCGAAGTGTTCGGGGACTTCCTGATCCTTCCCCATGGCATAGGTAACGCGGGCTCCGGTGTTGAGACAGGAGAGGGTCGTGCCGATCAAGGCGAGGAAAACTGTTACCGCCTGAATCAGCATGAAGGTGCGCCCGTGTCCCATGCCGAACAAGGCGTCCCCGACCATGATCATCATATCGCCGATGGGAGCCGCCGAGCCGGCCGCGCTCTGCATGGTGTAGCCGCTATTTAAGAAGTAACTGGCGGCAAAATACTCGATGAGATAGCAAAACGCCCCTTGAATCAGGAGGGACAGGATGACCGCCTTGGGAATGTCCCGTTTGGCGTTCTTGGCCTCGCCGCCCAGCGACGTGCAGGACTCGAATCCAACGAGAATCAGAATAGCGACCGTGGCCTGAACGAAAACCCAGCCCCATTTGTGGGGAGCGATTACGGATTTCGCGTTGGGGTGGGTCAGGAAATTGCCGGCGTTGTCGTAGTAGGGATAATCGACGTGATAGGGTACCGGCTTCCCGCTCGCGTCCATTTTTGGCTGCGGCACCATGCTGGCGTCGCGAGTGATGACATCCGTCGCAGTTCCGTTAACGGTTTGGCTGGTCGTGGCGAACTCATAGTTGTACGCTTCGCCCGAAGTCGAATCGAACTGCCAGGCCACGCTGCCGGGGGGATGGTTCATGCGATAGCCCAGCGCCATCACGGAAAATATCAGCAGCGCGGAAATCTGAATCACGTTGATCGCGACATTGACGCCCGTCGAGCCGCTTACACCGCGATGTGCGATGTAGGCGACGCCGAAGGAAAAAAGCACCGCGACCAATCCCATGAATATCGGACCGGGATTCGATGCGCTCATGCTATTCGGATAGAGCGTTCCCACGACATAGCCGACGAAAATTCCGGTAACCCCCACCATCACGCCGGGATAAATCCAGTAATACAAATGCGAGCCCCAGCCGACGATGAACTTCGAGAGCCGCGCGTACTTCCAAGCTTTTTCGTGATTCAAGAACGACTGCTCCGCAAAGAAATACGAACTGCCGGGCCCGGGGTAAAGTTTCGACAACTCGGCATAGGAAACTGCCGTCGCCAGACAAAGAAGCAAAGCGATAAAAATCCCAAGCCACATTGCCGGGCCCGTCGCGCCGGTTGTCGCCTGGATGAAAAACGTGAGCCAAAGGAAAGCACCGGGTGCGATGAGCGCCATGGCGTTCATCGTCAACCCGGTTAATCCTAAGGTTGGTGTCATTTTAACTTCGCCGGTATTCTCCGCCATGTATTCTCCTTATATATTCTTTATCTCGCTGCTGAATCCACGTGCCTTATTGCAACTGCACGGACTAAGTTGTGCCGAGGACCGCGATACTAGTTGGGTATACGGGAGTAGTAAAATGCAACGTTTCGATGTCCCAAATTACGGATTCATATGGCTGTAATCAGCAGGCGCAGGCGGGGGGATCGGCCGAGTCCATTCTGGGGGCCTGGTGATTTTTTGAGCCCTTGGCAAGGGCTATACTCTCTATAAATTCTTTATTTACATATAGTTCCATCGCTGTACTCGCTCATCACTTAGAATTCAAGGCCCGATCAATCGAATCCTGCACTTAGCGAATGGGTGTGTGAGCCATTCGTTTCGATGATTCTGCGCATAAAAATTCGCGGGCTCATTAAACAATTCTTCCGGTCGTGAGCCCTCCGGACTCGAGAGCCTCGCGTGACGCAAAGCGGATACGATCTTCATTTTTGTTGGACAGGTGCGTTGGGTTCCAATGCGATTGTGATATTTTAGCCTGCGTCGCAATTGGCAGCACGCCGCCGTTTGCGTTGCGCCGGGGGATTTCGGAATGAAGGTCGTGGGTTTCCTGATGCTGCTGGCGGGGTGGTTTCTTGTACTGGCGGCGATTGTACTTTTTGCGCCCCCGCCACTGCGGGGCGCGTTTGTCCTGACCGGGATCGCCGTCGAGGCGTTGGGATTGATCCTCGCTTTCCGATCGCATCTGATCCCGCGAGAGGAAAAAAGATAATTCCCATGCCCGTCCCGAGACTCACGGAAGCCACTATAGACGCCGACGTATAATTGCGCCAGGATAAAATTGACCCCCCCATGAGATGGCTGTAAGCTGTGGAGCATGAAGTTCGAGCATGCACACAGGAGGCAGCCATGATCAGGAGCAGGACAGTGAATACGATACACGAATTAGCAGCACAAGGGAAGTCCATTCAAGACATTGCGATCAGCCTGGGGATCGCCAGGAATACCGTGCGCAAGTATCTGCGCCATCCGGAGCTTGCCGCGATGCCGCATCCGCGGCCCAATCGTCGCTCCAAGCTCGATCCGTTCAAGGAGCAGATCAAGCAGTGGATGCAGGAAGACCATTGCTACAACTGTGAGGCCATGTTGCCGCGCTTGCTGGACATGGGCTACACGGGAAGCCTGAGTGTGCTCAAAGCCTTTGTCCATCCCTTGCGGCCCCCGCAAGCTGGACACGCCCCGGTGCAACGCTATGAAACCGAGCCGGGAGAGCAGGTGCAGTTTGATTGGGGCGAGTTCAAGTATGAGCAGGACGGCGTGCCCCGCAAGGTCTATGGGTTTACCGCCATCCTGTGCTACTCGCGCATGCGCTTTGTCACGTTCGTCAAGCGCTGTGATGGCCCCACGCTGATCCGCTGTTTGATGGAGGCGTTTGAATACTTTGGGGGGCTGCCCAAGGCTGCGTTGACCGATCGCATGAAGAGTGTGTTGTTGGTGGAAATGGAGGGCAAGATCCCGCGCTGGAACCCGCGCTTTGCGGACTTCATGGCCTCCATCGGGGTCGCGCCACGCGTCTGTCGGGCTGTACACGCCCCAAACGAAGGGCAAAATCGAGCGCTCAGTCGGCTTTGCAAAACAGAGCTTCTGGGCAGGCGTCTGCTTCAGCGATATCGATGACCTCAACCGCCAGGCCCATATCTGGTGTGAACGCATCAATAGCCGCGTGCATCGCACCACGCACGAACGCCCCCGCGAGCGTCGCGAGCAGGAGCCGCTCTGCGCCCTTGCCTGAGGCCTTTGCCTGGGAACGCTTTGCCACCGAAGAGCGCAAAGTGGGCTGGGATGGCTACCTGTCCTACGATGGGGTCCTGTATGGCTTGCCCTCTGATCCCCCCGTGGCCGGAACGGTGGTGCAGGTGCGCGAGCGGCACGGCATGCTGTCGGTCTGGTCGGCCGGACACCTGCTGGCGGAACTGGCCAAACGTCCGCTGTCCCAGTCGACGGTGACCCATCCCGACCAATTTCGCACCGTGGCCCCGGCCGCCTCGCTGCGGGAACGCACCGTTCCCCTGGGACATCAGCGAGCGGCACCTGCTGTGGTCACCCGAGCGCTCGCCGAGTACGACCAGTTATGCGGCGTGGCTGCGAGAGAGGAGGTGCTCGCATGCAGCAGCCATTGAAACAGTTGGGCTTAACCCAATTGGAGCAAGCCCTGCCGACGCTCTTTGAGACGGCACGGCAGGAGCAGTGGACCTATGAGCAGTTCCTCAAGCGTGCCATTGCGGCTGAGCTGGAGGGGCGTGATCGTCGTGCCGCAGAACGACGCATGGCCGCCGCCCATTTGCCCGTCGTCAAAACGTTGGAGGCCTTCGACTTTTCCTTCCAGCCCAGCCTCTCCGAACGACTGCTGTGGGAACTGGCCGATCTCTCCTTTGTGCAGAGCGCCACGAATGTCGTGTTTCTGGGGCCCCCGGGCACGGGGAAAACACACCTGAGCCTGGCGCTTGCGGTCAAGGCGCTCGCGGCAGGGTATTCGGCGTTGTTTACGACGCTCACGCAACTGGCGGAGGCGCTGGATACGGCTTCCTATCCCAGCCTGGTGCGTCAGCGACTGCGTCGCTACACCACTCCCAGTGTGCTGATCATTGATGAGGTGGGCTACACCAAACTGTCGCCTGGGCAGGCACACCATTTCTTTGAGTTGGTCACCGCTCGCTATGAGCACGGCTCCATTCTGCTGACCTCCAACACCGTGTTTGCTGCTTGGGGCAGCCTGCTCGGGGACGAGATTCTTGCCAGTGCGCTGCTCGACAGGCTGCTGCATCACGCAGAGGTGATTGCCATTAACGGCAGCAGTTATCGCATGAAAGAGCGTCGTCGGGACCCTGTGGGAGCGGCACAAGCGGAAGGAGGTCGAAAGTAAGTGGGCGCAACGGGCTCACGCGTGAGGAAGTCGCGAACCGTTGTGTCCTGGGGTGGAGAGGCCCTGCTCTGTGGGCATCAGGAGTGAGCGAGTTGAGGCAGTGGGGGCGGCGGGTCGTACGACCTGGATGCCTGTGGTAGGCTTGGCAGACGAGACGAGCGTACACAGCAGGCTCTGAGGTATATCTCTCGTTCGCTCGTCTCGGCGCCAGCCGTCCACCACAGAGCGTCCAGGTGGAGACGACCCGCCGCAGGGTGGGGTGGCCGCATCCGATCTGCTGTGTGGCAGAACAGACGTGAGAGTGAACCTTGGAGATTGGTAACTGGTAGAAAGCATAGGACAAATGGGTGGTCAAAATTATCTCGGCGCAAAATTACGCAGGCGTTGACAGCCTGGAGTAGCGGTCAGACGGAAGGGCAAATCACACAGCTCAAACTGCTCAAGCGTATAGTTAGTTGAAGTTTCTCTTGATTTGTTGGAGAGGTAGGTCTCAAGCGGGCTCAGCGGCTCAAACAACATCGTCCGTTGGCATACGTTCTCCCGTGAGTGGCCTGCTGGAGCCTTTTGGCCTAGGCCAAAAGGCTCCAGCAGGCCACTCACGGGTACCAAAAACGGCTCAGGAGTTTGCAGCTACGTCTGTCTATGACAGATGTGTGGAAAGCGCAGCAGAGCTTCTCTTACCAGGACAAAAGAGTGAAAAAAGGTATACTTCAGTAAACGAAGTATGTAAGGTCGGGCAAAATTTGACCTGCTCCGACAGCGCGTGCTTCATCGTGCCGAAGACACCCGGAAGGAGAAAGAAACCTCAAGAACGGTCTCGGCAACAACAACACGAGCCTGCAAGCGTGCCAGGCAGCGGAGAAAAAAGGGAAAACTTCCAGCAAACCTCTTGATCAGCGAGGTTGCGTAAGAGTCCTGATGAAAAAGCGCGTGTCAGAGAAACAAGATGAGCAAAGACCCGCTCTGGTACTTTCCCCGAAATTGTGCTCATATTGACCTGAATTTGTGCTGACTTTCCCCGAATGTTTGATTTCCCGTTTATGCCGCCCGTTTTCTTATCTAATATACAATAAAGTCGGATAAAATCATGTGAATTCGTTTTCGCCGCTTCTCTAGGAAAAACCACTTTTATGATCGTATTGCATGGTTTTTGGGCGCAAATTTTCGTTTTCGAGCAAACATTCAGGAAATTTATTTCTCCCAATTGTTGTCCAGGAGGGCTGGTTTGTGCTCATTGAACGACACAATTTCGGGGAAACTACCACGCTCAACGGGAGGCAGGTTTGTGTGCCTCGTCTCTCATCTGTTCTCAGCGTCAGCCAACCTGCACACGAACTGATCCATCCGAGAAAGGACACCTCTCATGATCAAGAGGGATCATCTCGGTTGTAGACCAGGCAGGCAAGCCACTCGATCCTGAACGGGGTTGCAGGGAGCACGCTTAACCGACCCCTGCACTCCACCCCTATACCTTATACCCGCGCTTCAACAAGGTCTTTGCCCCCTGGGTAAAGCTCGGAGGGATCGTAAAGTTCAAGGCATCAGCGAGCTGATCGATGATATTGAACAGAACGCACACGTAAATGGCCTCAAGCATGGCCTGCTTACTGATCCCTGCCGATTTCACGGCTGCCACATCCGCTGGTTGGATGGATTCGGGAGAGAGCGTCAGCTTTTCCAGGTAGCCAAGCATGGCCTTCAACTTGTCGTCGATGGGGGCAGTGCGCCAATCCGCCAGGACTGCCTGGATCACTGTGTCACCCGCCTCCCCAAGTGCTATCGACGCGACCGCGCCGTGTTGACCGGTTCAGAACTGGCACTCATTCAGGCGTGAAGTAAAGGCGGCAAAGAGTTCCCGCTCTCCAATGGTCCAACTGGAAGGCCCGCGCATGACGGCCTGCAAAAGCTCACTGTAGGGTTTGCCAAAGAATTCGGGTCGATACAACATGGTTTTGACCACATCAAATGGCTGGTCGGGATCACCTGACACCAGGCGGATCATTCGCAGGATGAGCTTCTGCGGCAGGCGGTGACCCGTTTCAACGGCGTGCAGTCGCATCGTTCTCACCCTCCTCAAGCAATTCTTCCCCTCTTTTGAGACGAGTCAAGCCTGCACCAAGCGCAGCACTCACCGTCAGTTCAAAAATTTGCTCCTCGGAATACCCCGCCCGCAGAAGCAGCTGTACATCCTTGTCGGTCACTTTGTAGGCAGACGTGACGATCTTCTGCACGTACCCTCGCATGACTTCTGGCACCTCGCCAGCGGTGGCAGCCGCTTGGCGCACCTGGGGTGCCAGTGCTCCTGATTCGAAGAGGACCGCCTGCTCCAGGCGGTTCATTTGGGTGGCAAAAGGGTCAGGCATCCTTCCTTTCCTTTCTCTCCCGAAGAGGGGGAGACCTCTTTGTCCTCGTTCGGTGCTGACGTGTTCAATCTGTTAGTCTATCACATTTGCAATCAGCGAGGTTGCGTAAGAGTCAGTTTATGGTATTTTCGACAGGGTCTCACAAAACTTCGTGGCAGAAATGCTGTTCCTCTCGTGTAGCTCAGCAGGAAAGTGGCTTTTTCAACATGCTGCTCCGTTTTCTGCGGAAGGAAACAACAGCCATGTGTTGATACGTAGCAACCGAGCGACAAAATACAGAGGAAGCTAGCATGCAAACTTCAGATAACGGTGATTTGTTAGGACTCCGGCTTTTTATTTCAAACTCAATAGTATGTGTTTTGTTCGTTTGGACACTATATGGGATATGACAACGATTCACACATAGTGGGACCATGTGTGCTCTTCTTTCTACAGCAGCAGATGTGATCGGAGCAGAAAGCGTAGCGGACGAGCCTCTTGGCCCACGCGCCCGCGCCTCGGCCGGCGACGCGCGAGCCGGTCGAGGCCATCCGCAACCGACTCGCGCGAGGACACAGTCCAGCGGTCACGCACGACGCATGACCGCTGGACCGCGTCCGGGAACACCAGCCACCCGGACGACAAAAGACGTGGCCGTTAGCCGGCCAGCAGCCCGAGCAGGCGCACGGCGTTCCCAGAGTAGACCGCAGCCATGTCCTCTCTGGAAAGACCGGCCGAGTCGATGTCCGCTATCGTCGCCTCGACCGCGTTCGAGGGTCCAAGAGGCATGTCGGTGCCGAAGAGCACGTGTCGCGGGCCGAAGAACTCGAGGACGCAGCGAACCGCGTGTGGCGCGCCGAACAGCGCTGTGTCGACGTGGAACCTCCGGAAGTAGTCGAGCGGCGGCCGCGGAAGTCGGTCCTTGACCTGCCGATAGCCGGGACCCATCGCGAGTCGGGCAGAGAAGTGCGGTACCATGCCGCCACCGTGGTGCGCGATCACGAGCTGGCGCGGGTGACGCTCCATGTGCCCGGAATAGACGAGGCGTGAAAGGGCGGCGGCGGTCTCGTAGGGCCAACCGAGTGACCACCACAGGCCAAAGTCGGAGCTGCTCTCGGCCGGATAGTCGGCCCACGCCGCGCTGCGCGTCGGGTGAAGCCACACGGCGCGGCCGGCATCCTCGAGCATGGTGAACAGCGGCTCGAAGCGCGGATCGTCGAGCGCCACGCCCAGGACGTTGGTGTACAGCTGTGCGCCCAGCGCGCCGAGCTGAGTCAGGGCGCGGTCGAGTTCGCGCAAGGCAAGGTCGACGTCCGAGAGCGGCAGCGCGGCCGCGAATCCGGCGAAGCGGTCCCCAAACCGCTGGACCAGTTCCGCCATCTCGTCATTGGCGATGCGGGCAAACTCCGCCGAGACTTCCGGCGGCCCGACCTCTTCAAGCGGCGGCACGGCAAGCACCAGGACCTGTGCGTAATCGCCGTACGGCTCGATCTTGCGCCACCTCGCGTCCAGGTCGGTCAGCACAGGATCGAAGGAGAAGACGCCCTCGCGATAGTAGTCGAGCCGGCTGGAGCCATGGTTTTCTCGAGCTGCCGCTCCAGCCGCTCGAGATACGAACGAGGCAGGATGTGCGCGAACGCATCAATCTTCCGCATGTGTGACTCCTTAGCCGAACGGGAGACTCGTCTGGTTGTCTGCGGCGAGCGCAGCGGAGCTGCGTCAGTCACCGCGGGTGAGCACCTCGGCAGCCTCGCTCGGCGTGCATGGACACGCAGGTCCCCTGACGCCGATGGGATGCCGCGCGGCAGATGTCCGCAGATGTATTGTGCCACAATCCGCCCCAGATTTCCTGCAAGGGGGGCATGGACGCGCTCCTCAGGCCCATACGAGTGATCCCGAAAGATCCCGCGGGGCTTTCCCCTGCGCGCGCCAGCGGGCTATGCTCTCTTGAGCAAGCGCACGGCCGTGCTCGCGACCAGCCGCGATCGCGCTGCGGATATGTACCGCCGTGCTACATTCCAGAACGGAACCCAGTGGAACATCGATGGCGAGGAACTGCGCGAAAAGCAGTTGCCAAATCTGGCTCTGGACACGCTTGATGAGGTGATCGAGAAGTTAATCGAGGCTTTACGCCGCGTAGGAGCGAACATCTACCTGTACACCCACGCGCGCAGCTTCCTCCACAATATGGAGCAAATGTCTCGTGGTTTCAGCATCCAGGTAGGCTTCGCCACAAACCTGGCACACCTCAGCGGGAACGTTCTTAAAGACCACCGTTGTCGTATCCCGCTCCAGCGTCATGGTCGTGGTGCCCGGCTCTGTTTCCCCCTGCTTACAAATGACGCATTTCATGACTTTTTCCTCCTAAAATCGGCCTCCCATTGGTCTGGGTGAGGTTCATAGACGGTTATCACAATCTTCCTCTGGTGCACGGTATCAGTAGCAACTACATATGCAGCGGTCGTCTCTTTCGCCAACCGAGGATCAACTCGCTTGGAAACGGCGTATCATCAGCATAAACCTGGATGGTCTCCCCGGTGAGGAGCACATGCATAACATCTTCCTCGCTCACCCCTCGCTGTGCCATGCGTTCTACAGCATGGCGTTGATAGATAACCCGGTACGAATCCACTATACTTCTCCACATGCAGTCTTGCTACTAGTGTAGCATATGCACTCAAGCATTGCTGCCCAAGCTAATAATCCGAAGAGTTGACAACAGTACACTTGGGGCCGCAGTAAGCTAGAGAGCGGGAAAATGGTCTGATAGACAAAG
>CAWFVW010000008.1:0-205195 GCA_963819395.1 uncultured Acidobacteriota bacterium | reverse complement strand
GGGTTGGAAAAACAGAAAGTGGTTGGGCCCGACGCAGCGATCCCGCACTTTGTCCAACAGTTAAGCATTCTGAAATCTGTCAGGATGCGTTTCGAAAGCTCACTATTCGACATCAGGCAACTAACCATGGCGGACCTCTTCGACTCGGAACTGGGGGTGGCTGGGGAGCTGGCCAAAAACAAATTTGTTCGTGCGGCCGGTGCCGTGGCGGGTGTTGTCCTCGAGAAACACTTGATGCAGGTGTGCGAGAATCATTCCATCAAGGCTTCAAAGAAACTCCCAACCATCAACGACCTCAATGAACTCCTAAAGCAAGCGGATGTCACCGACGTGCCCATGTGGAGGTTTATCCAGCATATGGGAGACATTCGGAATCTCTGCGTCCACAATAAGCAAATTGAGCCAACCGCAGCTCAAGTTGATGACCTTCTCTCGGGCGTCACCAAGATAATCAAGACGTTATTTTGAATGGTCTTTTAGGTCCCGTGGCGGGACCGTCACGTCAAGCACCAGATGACTAATCTCGGACGCGTCAGCGGTCGACCGTTTCGCATCGTCGAGCTACAAAGGAATCGACTTCCTACCTCTAGCACTTTTCGAAAGCCAACCGCAGCGGTCTTGGCAGCTACGCGTGATTCCCATTCGCCCCATTCAAAACCCGCGCCAGCACCTGCCCCGTATACGATTTTTTCACCTTGGCAACTTGCTCGGGCGTGCCTTGCGCTACGATGCGGCCGCCGCCTTCGCCGCCTTCGGGGCCGAGGTCGATGATCCAGTCGGCTTGCTTGATTACGTCGAGGTGGTGCTCGATGACCAGGACGGTGTTGCCGAGGTCGGCGAGGCGGTTGAGGACGTCGAGGAGTTTTTTTACGTCGTCGAAGTGCAGGCCGGTGGTGGGCTCGTCCAGGATGTAGAGGGTGCGGCCGGTCTGGCGTTTGGAAAGCTCTTTGGCGAGTTTGATGCGCTGGGCTTCGCCGCCGGAAAGCGTGGTGGAGGACTGGCCGAGCTGGATGTAGCCGAGGCCGACGTCGACCAGCGTTTCGAGCTTCACGCGGATTTGCGGGATGTTTTCCAGAATTTTCAGCGCGTCGACGATGGGCATGTCCAGCAGGTCGGAAATCGAGTGGCCCTTGTAGCGCACGGCGAGTGTCTCGGCGTTGTAGCGGCGGCCGCGGCAGACTTCGCAGGTGACGTAGACGTCCGGGAGGAAATTCATTTCGATGCGGCGCAGGCCGTCGCCCTGGCAGGCTTCGCAGCGGCCGCCCTTCACGTTGAAGCTGAAGCGGCCGGGCTTGTAGCCGCGCTCGCGCGATTCGGGGAGCATGGCGAAGAGTTCGCGGATCGGCGCGAAGACGCCGGTGTAGGTCGCGGGATTCGAGCGCGGCGTGCGGCCGATGGGCGCCTGGTCGATCTCGATCACCTTGTCGATTTGCGCCGCGCCTTCGATCGCGCGGAATGCGCCGGGGCGTTCCATCGAGCGGTAGAGCGACTGCGCGAGCGCGCGATAGAGAATGTCGTTCACCAAAGTGGATTTTCCGGAGCCCGAAACGCCCGGTCACGACGGTGAGCAAGCCGAGCGGCAATTCGAGATCCACATCCTTCAAATTATTCGCTTCGCAGCCGAGGATGCGAATGAATTTGCCGTTCGGCGCGCGGCGCTGCGGCGGCACGGCAATTTGCAGCTCGCCGCGGAGATAACGCCCCGTCAGCGAATCGGCGTTCTGCTCGATTTCTTCCGGGCGGCCCTTGGCGACGAGGTGCCCGCCCGCGTTGCCCGCGCCGGGGCCGAGGTCCACCACGTAATTGGCGCGGCGAATGGTTTCCTCATCGTGCTCGACGACGAGGACCGTGTTGCCCAGGTCGCGCAATTTTTCGAGCGAAGAAATCAGGCGGTCGTTGTCACGCGCGTGCAGGCCGATCGACGGCTCGTCCAGCACGTAGAGCACGCCCACGCAATTGCGAGCCGATCTGCGTCGCCAGGCGAATGCGCTGCGCCTCGCCGCCGGAAAGCGTCGCGGCGGAGCGGTCCAGGCTGAGATAGCCGAGTCCGACGGCGAGCAAAAAATCGAGCCGAGCGGCAATTTCAGCGAGGGCGCGGCCGGCAATGTCGGTCTGCCGCTCGGTCAGGCCCGCGCGAATCTTGTCCACGGCGGGACGCGCGTCGGAAATCGCCAGCGCCGGTAAATTCGGCGATGGACCGGCCGCCCACTTTCACGGCGAGGCTTTCCGGCCGCAATCGCTGCTCGCCGCACACCGCGCACGGCACCGGCGACATGTACTGCGTGACCCACTCGCGGTACGTGTCCGACTCCGATTCCTCGAAATTCGATTCGAGAAAACCGACCACGCCCTGGAAATGCAATCCGGGAAGGGCTTTCCCGGCGGCCTTCGCGCCGCCTCCCGCGTCGAACCGCTGCCCTTGCTCTTTGCATTCGAGGGCGGATTGCCGTAAAGAATCAGGTTCTGCACATCGCGCGGAAATTTCTCAAATGGCGTCGAGAGATTGAACCCGTGCGCCATCGCGCCGAGCTCAAGGTTGCGCCTCAAAAACACGGAGCCCGAGCCGGGACCGAGCCCGCCTTCGAAAAGAGGCCGCGTCCAGTCAACGATCACTTTCGACGGATCGAAATCGTATTTCGAGCCGAGGCCGTTGCACGCCGGGCAAGCCCCGTACGGCGAATTGAAGCTGAACGAGCGCGGCTCGAGCTGCGGCACCGAAACGCCGCATTCGCTGCAGGCCATTTTTTCGGAGAAAACCTGCTCGGTTCCTCCGACCACCACGACAGTGACGAGGCCCTTCGCGAGCTTCAGCGCCGTAGCAATGGATTGCTCGAGGCGGCCTGCGATCCCGGGCTTCACCAGCAGACGGTCGATCAGGACTTCGATGGTGTGATTCTTGCGCTTGTCGAGGCGCGGCGGATCGTCGAGCGGGCAAAGGTCGCCATCAATACGGGCGCGCACAAAACCGTCGCGCGCCAGCTTTTCCAGCTCCTGGCGGTACTCACCCTTCCTGCCGCGCACGATGGGAGCGAGGATCATCACGCGGTCGCCGCTCTTGGCCAACTCCCCTTGCAGGATCGAGCGCACGATCTGGTCGGTGGACTGGCGCGAGATCGGCTTGCCGCATTTCGGGCAGTGCGGCGTGCCGATCGAGCTGTAGACCACGCGCAGGTAGTCGTAGATTTCGGTGATGGTGCCCACGGTCGAGCGCGGCGAACGCGTGGTCGTCTTCTGCTCGATGGCGATTGAAGGGGACAGGCCCTCGATGGAGTCCACTTCCGGCCGCTCCATCTGGTCGAGGAATTGCCGGGCGTACGCGGAAAGCGATTCGACGTAGCGGCGCTGACCCTCCGCGTAAATCGTATCGAAGGCGAGCGACGATTTGCCCGAGCCGGAAAGCCCGGTGATCACGGTCAGCGTGTTGCGCGGAATTTCGAGGCTGATGTTCTTCAGGTTGTGCTGCCGCGCGCCCCGGATGACTATTTTCTTCAAGCCCATGTTGCGAAGACCGTCCCCACTGCCGGCCCGGCACACTGCAGGTAAAATACGCCCATCGTAATCCTATAACGTAGCAGTGCGCGGCGAGGGAGTCAATTACACTGCCGTAATTGCGGGCGATATTCGGCGGGACATCTGCGACTTTTTAAACCTCAGCGAATGGGAAATAATCTTCCCGATTGGAACCGGAGGCGGGGCGCGATCGTGCAATTCTGGCCCCTGTGCAAAAATTGCTCGGAAAATTTTCCTGCGCTGTGGCTTTTTTACCCGGGGTACGGAAATCAAAACACTGTGTTTTCAGCGTTTTGTGTTTGGCCTGCCGCGTGCAAACAGTAAGAACCGTAGGAGGGAAGACGCGCCGAGGATCCCTTTAGGGGATTGAGGGCTGGGCCGGCGCGATCTTCCCTCCGACCTGCTTCCGCCGCCTACCCCAAAACCACACCCAATGGACCATACCTATCGGCGGAAGTATGTGCGCGGGTCCCCTGAAAAAAATTCTAAGACTTTTAACACAGAGAACACAGAGAAATCAGAGGGCACGGAGACGCATCGGGATCCGATGAACTCGATTACCCTTTGAATCGTTTGGAATGATTGAGAGCGGTGTCGCACAGTGCAGCGGCAAAAGAGTTGGCTGGGGCGGTTGGACTCGAACCAACACCGTCCTCATTAACAGTGAGGTGCCCTACCGATTGGACCACGCCCCAGCGGCGGCGGAAGGTAACGTTGAATCCTTAAAAGATAATGGTTGGACGCAATACGCGCAAGCCCGCCGCGAAAGATTTTATTCCGTGATTTTGATCGAAAACCGAACAATAGGCCGAGGAACCATCGAAGATGGCAAACCCCACGATCACGATTCCCCTCGATCCCCAAACCGCAAGGGCCTACGACTCCGCCGATCCTGATCAAAAACGGAAGATACAGGCCTTGTTAGGGTTATGGCTGCGCGAGCTCACCTTTGGCGAAAACCCGCCTCTGGAACAAATCCTTGATGAACTCGGACAAAAAACGAAAGCCCGCGGTCTCACTCCTGAATTGTTGGATTCGTTGCTCAGAGGCGAATAATTGCGGTGCGTTTTTGACACGAGTGTGCTTGTAAGCGCGTTGCTCCTGAACAGTTCGACGCCCAGAAGGCCTCTTGATTTCGCCTCACGAAACGGAAAAATCCTACTTTCTTTTTCCGCGCTCGCTGAACTTTACGACGTTCTAAGCAGAAAGCGATTCCGCCGGTACGTCAATGAGCAAGATATTCGGCGTTTTCTCGCCGCCCTGACTCGCGAGGCCCAATGGGTTGACATCAATCTGCAAATCGTCGTGTGCCGCGACCCGAAGGACGATAAATTTCTTGAGCTTGCAGTGTGCGGACAAGCGGAATACCCCGTCACGGGCGACTTGGATTTGATCGTACTTCACCCCTTCCAGGGTATTAAAATCCTCACTCCCGGCGCCTTTTTGGAAAGTGTAGGTTCCTAAAGTTCTCTGCCATCGCGAAACGATGTGGTATGGAATCGGCCCTTTATTACGTGGCGGTTCACTCTTTTTCGGTGGGAAAACCCGCCTCGGTCCAGGCGCGCCAGCCGCCGTCCATGGAGATGCAATTCGTGTAGCCCATTTTCCGCAGATTATCGGCGGCGAGGGCGGACCGGAAGCCGCCACCGCAATAGAGGACCAGCGTCGCGGACTTGTCCGGAACCGCCGTTTCGATGTCGCGTTCGATCACGCCCTTGCCGAGATGAATGGCCCCGGGCAGGTGGCCGCGCGCCCATTCGTTGTCTTCGCGCACATCCACCAGCGTGAACTTCTCGCGGGCATCGAGCCGCTCTTTCACGTCGCGAAAGCCCAATTCTTTCACCCGAGTCTTCGCATCATTGACTAGTATCAAAAATCCCTGCGCGTGTTTCATTCGCACCTCCGAGTAAGCCCTAGAATCACACCATCCCAGAATAACATGGAGAAAATAAGACAGTTTCTGGCAAACATCCAAGGCGATGGTGACCTGTCCCGACAACTCACCCAAGGCCGGCACGGAATTGCTGTCCAACTTCCGAAGGCTCAAGGCACTCGAGCGCTTACGACTGGAACCATCCAGACGGCATAGCCCAGAGGGTCGAGTATGTTAGCGATCATCTGATTAAAGTACGCCACGGCCGATTCGCGCGAGATCGGGGTAAGCTCGCCAATTGACTCGGCGTACCCGTCGCGCCAGGCTTCCAGAATTGCTGCAAATGTTTCACGTGGAACGCGCAGTGTGTCAACCACGATGTAATCCACCCGAATTTCCTCCAGCTTCATGGCCGCCAGTATCCGGAACGCATGGCGGCCGATGAACAAGTCGGTGCCCGTGCGCTGACCGAAGCTCGGGGCGGCCAGATTCCAGAGATCCCGGGGATCGTGGGCGGCGCGCTCGAAATGCAACATGCCGTAGTCTTCGGGAATCACGTGCAAAAATTCTCCCCGGCGCGTGACGCGAACCAGCTCGGCAATCACGCGGTCCGCATGGGGAATGGAATGAAGGACATGGCGGCAGACGGTGAGATCGAAGGTGTGGTCAGGGGCCTCGAGTTCGAAGATACTCTGGTGTTCGAAGCTAAGCCGCGGCGCGAGACTTGCGTAGCGCACGCGCGCGAGTTCAAGATGAGGATCGACGATGTCTACACCCAGAACTTGCGCCTCAGGAAAAAGCTCGGCAAGCCGCGAGGAACCCTCGCCCGTCCCGCATCCGGCGTCAAGGATGCGCGGCTCCGCAGGCAGCTTGTACCGGCGAAGCAGCGGAATTTCCTGCGGCCAAATGGCGCTCGCCTGCGCCGCCAGGTTTCGCACCATGGATTCGTCGGCCATCTGCTTGGCCTGAGGATTAAGGTCGCTCATGAAGGGCCCCAGTGGCGCATGCTTTAGCTTGTGGGGTTTGGTCTTTACAAGAAGTAAACCCCACAAGCTAAAGCATGCGCCACTACTTCATATCCCGCCAGTTCGGGCCAGCTTTCAAGTCCACGACGAGCGGCACGACCAGCTCGCGGACATCCTCCATCGCCTTCCGAACCAGCGGTCGAAGTTTGTTTAGTTCATCGTGAGGAGCTTCAAACAGCAATTCGTCGTGCACCTGCAGAATCATCCTGGCGTGAAACTCTTGTTCCGCAAGCTGGCGGGCAATCGTAATCATGGCGAGCTTGATCAGATCGGCGGCGGTGCCTTGCAACGGCGTGTTGAGGGCGGTGCGCTCCGCGAAATTGCGCAGGTTCGCCTGCGGAGACGTGATTTCGGGGACGGGACGGGTGCGCCCGAAGAGCGTGCGCGTCATGCCAGTCGTGCGCGCTTCGGCCAGCGACTTTTCCAGATATTCCTTTACTCCGCGATAGCGCGCGAAATAGGCGGCAATAAATTGAGCCGCTTCCTTCTGGTCGATGCCCAGTTGCGCCGCGAGGCCGAAGGGCGTCTGCCCGTAGATAATGCCAAAATTGATGGCCTTGGCCGCGCGGCGGTGCTCCGCGTTCTGCGCCATGGGGCCAACGCGGAAGACTTCCTCGGCGGTGCGCGCGTGAATGTCCTGCCCGGTGCGGAACGCCTCGACCAGCACGGGGTCCTCTGAAAAATGAGCGAGGATGCGCAGCTCAATCTGCGAATAATCTGCGGAGAGGAGCGTGTTGCCAGGGCTGGCCACGAACGCGGCGCGAATCTCGCGGCCTAGCTCCGACCGCACGGGAATATTCTGCAGGTTCGGATCCGAGGAGCTGAGGCGGCCCGTCGCCGCGGTAGTCTGGCTGAAGCTCGTGTGCAGCCGGCCGGTCCCGGCATGAATGAGCTTGGGCAGCGCGTCCACATAAGTGGACTTGAGCTTGGTGAGTTCGCGGTATTCGAGAACTTTGCGCGGCATTTCGTGCAGGAGCGCGAGCTCTTCGAGCACGTCCGCGGCGGTCGAGCGCGGTTTTCCACGGCGCCTTCCGCCGAGCGTCAAACCCATCTTGTCGAATAAAATTTCGGCAAGTTGAAGCGGCGAATTGACGTTGAATTCCGATCCAGCCAGCTTCCAGATCGTACTTTCGAGCGAGCGGATTTCTCGCTCCATCGTTTTGGACATGGCGTCGAGCGCTTTCCGGTCCACGCGCACACCGTCGCGCTCCATCGCGGCCAGCACTGGGGCGAGCGGCAGGTCAATGGTCTCGTAAATCTCCGCGAGACCTTGCGCGTCGACTTCCTTGCGCAACAGCGGCGCGAGGCGCTGCAAATGCTCCGCGTGTTCGCCGGGAGCGCCGGAAAGCGTGACGCTTTCCTGCCGCAGCACCGCGTCGGCCAGGCTGTGCTTCGAGGTGGTGGGCCGCAACAGGTAGGAATAGAGCATCGTGGCATGGCGGATTCCTGCGACGGGCCCCGCCAGCAGCTCGAAGAGCTTTGGGTCATGGACGATTTTCGGCCGCGCAGGGTCGCGAAAAAATTCAGCGAGCGCGGACTGCATATCTCCCTTCGCGTCGAGTTCCGCAGTCCGCGAAACGCCGGGCTTTGGCGAAATCTCAATCGCCGCGACATGCGAGCCGAAGCCTTCTTCTTCACGCTCGTCCTCGCCCTCGTCCAGTGTCAGCCATATGGCGGTTTCGGCGCCGCGCGGAATGCCACCCAGATATTTTTTCAGCGCCGCCGGAGATTCCAGAGCCTCGGAATCGCTTGGCGCGGCGGATACGGCAGTTTTCGCGGCCGGCAGATCGCGAAGCAGCGAGGTGAATCCCAGCTCCCCGTAGAGGGCGCGCAGGGCTTCCACGTCCGGATCGCTCGCCCGCAAATCGTCGAGCACCAGCTTCACTGGCGCGGCCGTGTCGATGAGGGCCAGTTGCTTCGACATCTTCACCGCTTCGGCGCTGTTTTCAAGCGCCTCGCGATAGCGCTTCCCTTCAACTTCTTTGGCGCGTTCGAGCGCCGCCTCCGCCGACCCAAACCGGCGAATCAGTTCCTTCGCGCCCTTTTCGCCGATGCCTTTCGCGCCGGGAATATTGTCGATCGAATCGCCCATCAGCGCCATCACGTCGGCGACTTTTTCCGGCGGCACGCCCATAATCTCTTCCACTTTCGCCGCGTCGACCACCAGATCGGTTTTGTCAGGCGCGCCGCCGGGCCGCAGCACGCGCACTTTTCCGCCGACGAGTTGCATCATGTCCTTGTCGCTCGTCACGATGGAAACGTCGAGCCCCTTCTTCGCGCCCTGCTTCGAGAGCGCCCCGATCACGTCATCCGCCTCAAACCCGGGATATTCGAGAATCGGCAGCCGCATGGCCTCGCACATCCGCCGCACGTAAGGCAGCTGCACGGAGAGATCGTCCGGCATCGGCGGGCGCTGCGCCTTGTACTTGTCAAACAGCTTGTCGCGAAACGTAGGCTCTTTCGTGTCAAACACCACGGCCAGATAATCCGGCGCATGCTCCTTCTGAAGTTTCCTCAGCATGTTGGAGAACAGGTAGGGAACTTTGGTGGGCACGCCCGCAGGGCTGTTCAGCCGCGCCATGGGTGCAAAGTAGGCGCGAAAGATAAATCCCATCGCATCCACAAGGAAAAGTTTCTTCGGTGCCGGAGCCGCTTTAGCCATCGCCGCGAGTATAGCAAAGCGGCGCGTGCCGCCGGGGTGTGCTATTTTATCGGTTCGCGGTTTTTCGAGAAGAATCGCTCGCACCCGCCCTCCCATGCCCAAACGCGCCAAAGAAAACGCGCAGAGCCGTTGCTGCCGCATCGCCGACAGGCGGAACGGATGCAGCCTCGATCAGGATGCTCCTGATCTGAAGAAGCCCACGATTGCGGAAATTTTCGGCCCGGGCGGCGCGCTCGAAAAATGCATGCCCGAGGGCTACGAGCACCGGCCGTCGCAGCTGGAAATGGCGGAACTGGTGGAGGCCGCGTTCAAGGAAAAGCGGCATCTGATTGTCGAGGCCGGGACGGGCACGGGGAAAACGCTGGCGTACCTGATTCCCGCGATTCGCAGCGGGCGGCGCGTGGTGATTTCGACGGCCACGAAATCGCTGCAGGAGCAGCTGTTCGAGAAGGACATTCCGTTTCTGCAGAAATATTTCGCGCCGGAATCTGAAAGTGGCCGTGATGAAAGGCCGCGGCAATTTCCTGTGCCGCGAGAAAGTCTACCGCATGGCCGACCAGCCGATGCTGAAGGGTCTCGACGAAGCTGGACTGGTTCCACCAAATTCGCGACTGGGAAAAAGTCACGGAGACGGGCGACCGAGCGGAGCTCAATTTTCTGCCCGACGATTCCGACCTGTGGCAGCGCCTCGACGCGCGCCGCGACGCGTGCTCCGGCTCAGAAATGCCCGGAGTTCAATCGCTGCTTCATCACCGCGATGCACCAGCGCGCCGCCGAGGCCGACCTGATCATCGTGAATCACCATCTGTTTTTTGCCGATCTGGCGCTGAAGCAGGACGACTTCGGCAGCGTGCTGCCTGAATATGGCGCGGTGATTTTCGACGAAGCGCACGAAATCGAGGATGTCGCCAGCGATTTCTTTGGCAAGCAGATTTCGAATTACCGCTTCGAGGAACTGGCCCGCGACGCCGAAATCGCCGCGCGCGTAACAAAAGCCGGCGGCACGGAGCTGCAAAAGCGCGTCGCCCGGATGCGCGAGCGCGCGCACAGTTTTTTCGAGGCTTTTCCGGCGCGCGAAGGCCGCTTTCCGTTCGACAAAACGCAGCGCGCCGGATTCCTCGAACAAAACACGGAAGCCTACGACGCGCTGGTGAACGCGCTGAAAAGCCTGGAAGCGGAAATCGCCTCGCTGCCCGCGAAGCCCGAGGAATTGCTGAACATCGCGCGGCGCGGCATGGAATTGCGCGGCGAACTGAAATTCCTGTTCGAATCGAGCGAAGGAAACTTCGTCTACTGGTTCGAGCGCCGCAACAAGGGCGTGTTCGTCGCGGCCACGCCGATCGACGTGAGCGCCTTGCTGCGCGAGCGCCTCTTCGAGCCGTTCGAAACGATCATTCTCACTTCGGCGACGCTGGCGGTCGGCGGACGCTTCGATTTCCTGAAGCAGCGCCTGGGCGTCAACATGGCCGGCGAACGCGTGCTGCCTTCGGAATTCGATTTCGCCGAGCAGGCGCTGTTTTACATTCCCGCAACGCTGCCCGACGTGCGCGACGCCGCGTTTCCCGAACGCGCGGCGCAGGAAATTGTGCGATTGCTGGAAATTTCGGAAGGGCGCGCGTTCTGCCTCTTCACCAGCTACAGCCAGATGAACGATTTGTACGAGCGCGTGCGCACGCGCGTGCGTTTTCCGCTGCTGCTGCAAGGGTCGGCGCCGCGCTCGGCGCTGCTGGAAAAATTCCGCAACGACGGAGGGCGCGGTGCTCTTCGCCACGTCCAGCTTCTGGCAGGGCGTCGACGTGCGCGGCGAGCAACTTTCCTGCGTGATCGTGGACAAGCTGCCGTTCGCCGTGCCCTCGGATCCGATCGTCGCGGCGCGCGTCAAGGCGCTGCAGGAGGACGGCCGCAACGCTTTCGCGGAATACCAGGTGCCCGAGGCTGTTCTGGCGCTCAAGCAAGGCTTCGGCAGGCTGATCCGATCGCGCACCGACCGCGGCGTTCTGGCCATTCTCGATAACCGCATCCAGCGCATGCAGTATGGTAAAATTTTCATGGAATCGCTTCCGGCCTACGCGACCACCCGGGACATCGCCGCAGTCGAACGGTTCATGCGGAAATAAGGTGCGCCTTGAGTGGCGCATGCTTTAGCCTGTGAAGGTTTTGCCTTGCAGGACCAAACCTTCACAAGCTAAAGCATGCGCCAATGAATTGACCGGCATAATCAGGGGAAGGATGATGTTTCAAGTCAACGTTGACGAAAGTTTTTCCGCAGGGCACGCCCTGCGCGGCTATAAGGGAAAGTGCGAGAATGTGCACGGGCATAATTACAAGGTGCGCATCGCGCTGGAAGGGCCCGGCCTCGATTCCATCGGCTTGCTTTTTGATTTCACGCATCTGAAGCGCGTGATGCGCGAAATCATCGGCGGCGTGGATCATATATTTCTGAATGACCAGGCGCCGTTCGACGTCGACCAATCCCTCGGCGGAAAATCTGGCAAAATATTTTTTCGACGAAACCGCGCGGCAGATGGCCGCCACGCCGGATGGCGCGCGAATCGCCAGCGTGACGGTCTGGGAAACGGATACGACTTCAGCGACGTACTGGGCTTGAAATCGGCTGGTCAGCCGCGGCGGACCAGCAAGAGTATCGAATATCTTTTGCCATGAACCGCTCCTTCCTCATTATCATTTTGCCGGCCATCGCCGTGGGGCTCGGCTATGTCTTGGTATTTCATTGGCTTGGGTTTGCTTTGGAGCCTTTCCGTTTTGTGGTTGCCGCACTGGTGATTGTCGCGGCGGTGATTCTGGTCCAAAGGCGCCAACGGCGAAAAGCCTCACGAGGGAGCCAGTAGCGATTTTGGCGGCCTGCGTGCCGGTACGGCCAGGACTTCAAATTTCCAAATTCATCTGGCATCCGGCCATTCTCGGCGTATAGACTTTAAGGATAAGGATTGCATCTAACAATCCAGGAGAATAGTCAAACTGGCCCTTGAGTCGGAGACCCAGGGTGGCGATCTTGTTGCGCGGTGGTAAGCTCATGCGTCAAGGCATGCGTCGCACAAGGGACAGATGACAGTTCTTAGTTCACTCAAATCATAGCCTGAGGACTTGGTGGCAGGAATGGCGGACACCTAATTGCCGGGAACGGGAATCTCCCCGCATACGTCACATTCGTTAACGCGTATTCCTTGCGGTTGCGGTAAGCTGGGCGGAGGACATTGGGGCTACATCGGTTTTCAGCGGCGCCGTTGCGGAGGACAGTTTCCATTATCTGTGTTGGTTTCCGAATTATTACCAAGTCTTCCGGCAATTCGTGCGCCAGGAAATGTGTCCCGAAACGGATATCGAAATTGTGACGCCGCCCATTGATATGCGAAAATGGAATATCGCTAGACGAGGCAGGGAATCGGCACGCCGCTGGACCGAACTTGGCCCAGCTGCCAGTTTGAAGATGCAGCGTAGGGCGATCGCAGCAGGCGACTGCTCGATGTGTCAGTCGATGCGGGATTTGGCGATCCTATCGCCGATCGGGCCCGAGTTGAGAGATAATAACCAACCGTGCGGGAAACTCCCTGTGCGGAACTGTGTTGCTAGGAGGCAGTGAAGATCATGAACCGAATGAAAGCAATCAGGATGGCAGCCTTGCTCGCGCTGATCGCCGGGCCGCTGGCGGCATGGATGGCGCCTGCAGCCTACGCGCAGAATTCCACGCTGTCGGGAACGGTGCTGGACTTGACCGGCAAGCCCTATCCCGACGTCACACTAACGATCAAGAGCGTCGAAACCGGCAAGGAAGCCGACGTAACGACTGATGCCAAGGGGCACTACAATGCGCCCGGCTTGGCGGGCGGAACCTACAACGTCGACCTGAAGGGCAAAGACAAGGACCAGAAGGATATGCTCCTCTACCAGACTGGCCTGAAACTTTCCCCCGGCACGACGCCTACTTTCGACATCAACTTGAAAGAACTCCAGGAGCAAGGCAAGCTTGCCGCCGTCGAGGCCGAACGGAAACGGCAGGAAGCGGAAGTGCAATTTCAGGCGCTGAAGACCCACTATGACGCCGGTATTGCCGCGATCACGCAAATGAAGGCCGCTCAGACGAAGCTGGCGCAGACTCCGAAAGAGCAGCAGGATCCCGTCAAGGCTGAAATCTCTCAGGCGGGAGGCACTGCGGTCACCGAGCTCTCTGCCGCGCTGGAGCTGGAGAAGCCGGATGATCCCAACCGTTCCATCGTATTGTCCCGGCTGGGCGAAGCGTACGAGAGCATGAGCAAGTGGCAGGAAGCCGCGGACACCTACCAGAAGGCCATCGCGTTGAAGCCGGATGCCGCCGCCAATTACAACAACCTCGGGAACGACTTGGCGAAACTCGGCAAGGTCGATGATGCCCGGGCAGCTTATCAAAAGTATGTGGACCTGAACCCGACCGACGCCGCGCTGGCCTGGCGCAATTTCGGAACCGTGCTCTATAACTCAAACCGCATGAAGGAATCCATCGAGCCGCTGCAAAAGGCCACCACGCTCGATCCGAAAAACGCGACGGCCTGGCTGCTCCTTGGGATTGCCATGGTGAACACCATGGAATTCAAGACCGAGGGCGACAAAATCACTCCCGTGATGCAACCCGGCACGATTGAAGCCTACCAGCACGCCATCGAGCTCGATCCCAATGGGCCGATTGGCGCGCAGGCAAAGCAAGGTCTCGAATCGCTGCAGGCCATGGGCGTTGGCATCACCACGAAGGTCGGCGAGGCGCCTCCCAAGACGAAGAAAAAGTAACAGTTTGCCGCCATTCAATGCGCGATGGGGCCGGTTTTTCCCGACCCATCGCGCATTTTTATTTTCCAAATTGAAATCATCAGAGCGGATACCGCCGCAACCGAGAAAGCTTTCAACTCTCAACTGTGAACATTGAACTTGTCTGCGAAATGACGAGGCGTGCCGCTTAAGGGACTAGATGCGGAGCAATCAGCGTAACGAAATCCCGGGAGGTGACGATTTTTATTTGTTTCCAGAACTTGGGGAAATGGCGTGGGTTGCCCGTCACGAGATAATCGGCGCGGGCCGCATCCGCGCATTCCAGGAAAATGTTGTCGTCGGGGTCGCTCGCCAAGTGCATTCGGCGCGATGGGGAGACCCTGTGGGAGGAGTTTTCGATTCGTTGAAGGAACTGGTTCCGCATGCCTTTACCAATCCTCAACTCAGAACGCGATAAGACGCTCCGATATTCCGAAAGAATTGCCGCCGATACATACATCCGCGCGGGGGGCGCCATCGCCATCAAGAGAACGGTGCGTTGTAAACCATCCGGCTTGAGCGCCGCGGAAACGATGATATTTGTATCCAGGACCAGCCGCAGCGGAAGCATCAAGCCTTTGATTTTTTCGCGCGCGCCGCTTTGATAATCCGATCAATCTGGCGTGAAGAAAGTGTGTCAGTTCCCTTGCGTTTTGATTCCTCGCCGATCGCCTTCAGGACCTCGGGCTCCGGCGCGGCCATTCGAACGTAATCTCGAATGCTGAGTAGGATCGCTCTCGGCGTTCCGCGTTTTTCGATCACGAGCGAACGACGCTCGTCTTCAACCTGCCGCAGTAGCCTGCCAAAGTTTGTGCGGGCATGAAGGGCAGAAACGACGACGCTTGGATTCTTTAAAGCTCTTGGCATTGGAATGAACTCTCCATTTCGATGATTTGAACTGTACAGTTAACGGCGAAGCTTGTCAACCGCCAGTGCCCCTTCCGGCAACGCAAGCCGTGCCGCTTTCAGAAATGGGTGAGCGTGCCCGTAATCTTCGTTCGCCGCACCGCCCACGAAAAAATCGCGAAAGAGACCGGCAGCAAAAAGGCCGCGAGCAGGAGCAATCCCCCGATTGACGGCAGTAACGCTCGCGTCGAAGCATGGCCCAAAATCGCGGCCCGCATTCCCTCCAGCGAATAAGTGACCGGTATGAGCCGCGCCACGCGCTGCAGCCACACGGGCAGCACGGAAACCGGATACATCATCCCCCCCAGCACGGAGGAAAGGCCGAGGATGGCCCAGTTCACCGGATTCCCGCGCTTGAAGACCAGCAGATAGCTCGCACTCAGGATGCCCAGCCCCGAAAACGCAAGCACGGACGCCCCCAGCACCAGAGCGGCGCCAAGCCAGTTGGCCCCGCGCAAGGGAAATCCGAACAGGACCGCGCCCCAGCCGATATAGATCGCCGTACGCAGGGACATCAACACGAATGGATACAGGCTCGATCCGGCCAGAATCACGGGGAGGGAAGTTTGCGTCACCAGCAGATTTTCCAGCGTGCCGTTTTGCCGTGCTTCCTGCAGGCTGGAGTCAAAGGTAATGAGCGCGACGCTCATGTAATCGAAGAACGCAATTCCCACCAGCGCGAACGAAAAATAGTTCGATCCCGGCGGGAGCGATTTTTCCAATGCCGCGCTTTGGACAAACCGGGAGAGAAAGTAAAAGCTGGCGCATCCGAAAAGAGCCTGGAAGATTTCAATCAAGAATGCGATCCGATAACTGCTGGCGACAGCAAAATCGCGCCGAAACAAGAGCGCCAGTTTTCGGAGCGTCAAGGCAAATTGCGCCGAGTCCTTCATGCTGCTTCCCGCGCCGCCCGGTGTGTGAGGATTTCCAGAGACTCCTCGAGCGTATCGGCGCCGGCCGCGGACTTGATGCCGGCCAGAGTGTCACAGGCGAGCAAGCGACCGTTGTCCAGCATCGCAATCCTACCGGCAATCTGTTCGATTTCGGCCAGCGTATGCGATGCAAAAATCAACGTCGTTCCATGCGCGTCGACTAGCTGCCGAAGCAGAAATCTCCGGAACTCGGCGGCCGCCAGCGGATCCAGGCTGCGCGTCGGTTCATCAAGCAGCATTACCGAGGGCCTATGGAGCATGGCGCGCGCCAGGCCCAGCCGGTGAACATTTCCTGTCGAAAGGGTGCGAACCGGGCGGTCGAGAATCTCGCCGAGGCCAAACGGCTCGCTGAGTTCTGAAATCCGCCTTGAGGTTTCGGCGGCGGAAAGGTTATTGAGGCCGGCGAACAGAACGAGATTTTCTCTCGCGCTCAGGCGCGAGTAAAAGCAGGAGTCCGCCCCTGTGTGGTAGCCAATCTTGAGGCGGACCTTTGCGGGATCCCGGCTGACATCGAAACCGCAGACTTGGGCCCGCCCGCGTGTGGGGATCAGCAGGGTTGTGAGGATTCGCAAAAGAGTCGATTTTCCCGCCCCATTGGCCCCGACTAGGGCTAAAACCTCGCCCTGCTTGACTTCAAATGAAACGCCGCGCAAAGCGGGAACTGTTAACCGGGAAATGGGGTGGACGAACGCCCGCCATCCGGAGGCTGCGCGAGGGAAATACTTTTCGACGTTTTCGAGGCTGAGCGCGAAGTTTTCCACCGACCGCCCTTATAACCTTTCGAACGGCGCGACACAAGGCCCACCCTTGCAATGATGAGCGCTGCGCTCCCGTTTTCCACAGATTCCTGTCTTATCCCACTTCACGGTTTAGAATTTGGGATAGCTGCAGCGACTTCGTTATACTAACGTCCCTCATTTTGGAGTCAGGGGAAAGACCAGGCCTTGGATGTTGAGGATTGCCTTAAATGATTTCAGGACGGCGCGGAATCGACACGGTGCTGCGACTTCGCAGGGTTAAGAAATGGTTCGAGCGCAGGGTGCTACGCAGAGCATGGGTGGCCGACTCATTTGCAAGTCCTAAGACGCAGGGACGCCTTCTATCAGACAGAATCCGCTGCGATAGGTTCCGCGAGGCAATTCAGCACACGGTAAGACCGGGCGATACAGTGGTTGACCTGGGAGCGGGGACTGGCCTGCTCTCCTTTTTTGCGCTAGAGGCGGGCGCCCGCCACGTTTACGCCATTGAAGTGAGCCGGATCTCCGAGACCGCTCGTGAATTAATCGACGCCAATGGATTTCAAAAACGCATCACCCTCATTCCGCAGATTTCCACGAAGGTCCGGCTGCCCGAACCATGCGACATTCTTATTTCCGAAACGCTCAGTTCGTTTTGCTTTGACACGGAAAACATCATTAAATACATAGCTGACGCCCGCAGGCGATTCCTAAAACCTGAAGCGCGAATCATCCCCGAATCCGCCGAGACCTTTCTCATGCCATTTTCCTCAGACGCATTTGGCGCGGGTAGCTTTCCCGAGCCGTTTTATGGCCTGAATTTTCAGGCGTATCGCAAGCGATTATTTGCCGGGCCATTTTTGCAGCGAGCCTCGGGTGAGGCCTTCATGGAACTGTCATCCCCAGTGCCCTGCTATAAGATTGACTTCCGTAGGGAGTCGAAATTCCCAGGGAAAACGTTTGTACCGTTCCGAATCAGCAGGGAGGGTCGGCTCGATGGCTTCCTGGGATGGTTTGAAGCTAAATTATGTCCAGGTGTTACCATAAACACCTCACCCAGGTTGCCGCTTACTAATTGGTCGCAACTATACTTTCCCGTGCTCGAACAACCAAATCTTCGAACTGGCCAATTGGTTGTTCTTGAACTAGAACCCAAAATGATAGTTGATGATATTAAGTGGTCCTACACCGTCCGGATTTTGGATGGATAGCGATGCGGGCAAGGCGAAAAATTACAATCAGAGCCATCTATATCCTCGCTAACGGGGTCGAAGAACCATCAGTATCGATAGTTCTTGCCACAATGCGTTGAAGACTTACACCCAGGGGAATACCGATTCGTGGAGGGCCGATTGAAGCGCTCCATGAAATTCTCAGCCATCCGCTGCCTGAAGACTAAACATACCACCGGAGTTCGCGCAGCATGCTGGCGCGGAAACGCATTGCCGATACAAGCCGGAGTCGGTAGAATTCTGCGCAAATCTGCGCGTTGATTGGCGCCCACAGTCACCTGCGCAGACAGCCTCCGGATTGACAAGGAAGGGAAGATTGAGCGTCAGCCCAGCAGTCACCATTCGGTCCGTAGTCGTGGTGGCCAAGGACCAGATCTCCTGCGACCTGGCCGGCGAGGTCGCCATCCTCAATGTGAAGAAGGGGGTCCACTACACTCTCGATCCGGTCGGGGCGCGAATCTGGACCTTGATGCAGGAGCCACGCGCGGTCGTTGATATTCAAAATGCAATCACTGATGAATATGACGTCGAGCCGGAGCAGTGCGCGCGCGACGTCATCGTCCTTCTCGAAAGCCTTCTCGCCGAGGGATTGATCGAGTTAAAGGATGGATCCGGCTCCTGAACTGGTTTCCCCGTTTCTGAATCGCGAACACAAAAAACATTTCGGAATTGCTAAATTTTGAAAGAGCAGATTTCTAAAACAAACTGCTCGTCCGCTATTCGGTCTATGCCGATGAAGAATCGAGGTGCTGGCTGGCGCCGGGACCTCCACATTTGACCCCCACAGCACAGCCGTATCCGTCGACGCCGTACCACTCCAGTCTGAATCCCGCTTCCGCCATTTCTCCCGCGATGTCATCGAAATTGAACCAGTGCTTGAAACCCGAGTCCAGCCGGTCTCCTACTGCGACCGGCTCGGCGCCGCGAATTTTCCGAATCCAGTTGGCGCCTCGCGCCGACCAATGCATCCGCCGCTCGCACAGCTCTCGAGTCTGAAATGACAGGAGCAAAGGCCCTCCCTCCACCAGCAAATCGCGAAAATCGACAAGCAGCTTCACACGTTGTGCCCTCAGGGGAATGTACATATAACCGGACCAACCCATGATCGCCCCATCAAATCTGCCCGGCACCGCCGGAACTTCCCCCGCCGGCGCCCAGATCAGCCGTCCGGGACAGCCCGAATCTTGCAAAATGATCTGTCCAGCTTCCACTAAGGATTGCGCGCATTCGAACCCGTCCACGCTGTACCCGGCTCGCTGCAGCGCGATCATTTCCCGCCCGGAGCCGGCCGCCCCTACCAGGATACGTCCAGCGGGCGGAAAAAATCGCCGCAATGCCTCGCGCTCCCATAGCCAGAACCCCGAATCCGTGTTGTAGGAGGGGTCAAGGTAAGATGAGGATTCAAAGCGACGCACCGTCAAACGGACCAACTCGTCCGTATCGAGCAGTCCCAAGCCCAGAGCCTGCACACTAATCCATCCGGCGGCTTCGCACGTGCGAACCGCCCGTTCGATTCGAGGATAGAACTTTTCGAGGAGGCCCATGCTGCGTCTATTGTTCCATTCGCAACGCAAATGTATAATCAGACGAGTTCGCGCCGCGAGCAAATAATACTGGCGTTGTGCAACCCAATTCCAATTCGGGTTTTCTATTGATCTCTTTCCGCAGCTTAGTAAGTTTGTCCCCCTCTGACCGGGGATTGGTGTTGCGCACCCTGCCCCTGGTCGTCGCTATCCGGGTGGCCCTCTGGCTCATGCCATTACGACAGGTACGGCGTTTGATTCACGCGTGCGGGCACCTGCCCTTCCACATTCAGCCCGAATTGCCGGTTTCCCGCATCGAGTGGGCGGTGCGCGCAGTCAGTCGACGCATCCCGATGGCGTCCTGCCTCACGCAGTCCCTGGCATTGCAATTCCTCCTGGCCCGCACGGGACGTTCTTCGGAGATTCACATCGGCGTCAAGAAAGACATGGAGACCGGTTTTCAGTCCCACGCCTGGGTGGAATGCGAAGGGCGCATGTTGCTTAGCGCTCCCTCCGAAGTCGTGGTGTACTCCCGCTTGCTGGCGCTGGAAGCCCGTCCTGATTGACCCAAGGCAATATGGAAATACCCTCATTAGACCGCGTGGCGGCCAGACTTTGCAGGTCGTTCGCATATCGCTCGGGGCCGGTTTATAGAGAAGTCCTTAGATTGTTACCACCACCTTCGGTCAGAAAGAAAGCGTCTTTGGGGATCCCGCTTCTCACCATGTGCGGACGGGAACATCTCCTCATGCTCAAGCAATCTCTTTCGACAATCGCATACCGGTGGACCTTGATTCCGAACGTGATCGCGGTTTCCGACGGATCCGCTACTATACCGGAGATCCGCGCGAGCCTTAGTTGGTGGCCAAATAACGTTGAAGTCATCGGGTGGCAGGAGCTTAGAGACTTTCACAAAGGCGAGGGGCGTTCCGAGCTGGTTCAATTCGCCGAAATGGGACCATATGGACGCAAACTTTCGACCATCCTGGCCCTGGCCGAGCGCTCCAGGGTACTCTGGTGTGATTGCGATATACTCTTTTTCTCCGACTTTTCCATTTATATCGACGACCGTCCTCGTGGTGGGACGTTTCTGGAAACCGCGGAGGATATGGATTATTCGTATGATTTGAATTTAACGACTAGATCATTAATGCACTTATACAGTCGTCCACCAGTGAATACTGGAATTGTTTTATGCGAAGGAAACATTTATGAAGCGTGCGGTCTGGATCGATTTATTAGACAGGGACTCCCCAATAACATGTATTTAACTGAGCAGACAATTCTAGCCGAGGCCGTGTTTCAGATCGGAAGAATCGGCTGGAATCAGGAAGTAATCAGGCTTTTCGATGCCGATAAGTTTACGATCCGTCCCACCTACGTGGGCAAGCAGTGGATCGCCAGGCATTATGTCGCGCCGCTCCGGCATTTGTTTTGGCGGGACGCGCTGGCAACGCGCCTCAGCGTTGGAGAATCGGTATAGGCAGCCGCATCTCGGTCAGCGTTCCTCGAGACATTCGGTCACAAACAGTACCGTTCGCGCACTGCCCGCTGCAAAAAAAGCTCCAACGCCTTTACGCTCCGCGTATCCGAATAGAGACGCCGGAAACCTCCTGCCGAGCGGTCAACAACATTGCCCCGCCACTCGCGATCAAGGCCCAGGCGCGCGGCAATTTCCACGTATTCGGCAGCGTCTCGGGCAGTGGTTTCCGTGACGCCGAGTTGCGTGAGAATCGCGCTCGAATGTCGCCCGCGCATCCACTGGCCGGGCACCGTGACGACCGGCAAACCGCATGCCACCGCCTCGAAAGTGCTTACGCCGCCGGACCAGCCGAGGGTATCCAGGCTCACATCGGCGAGCCGGTGCAAATTCCAATAGTCCAGCACGTCCATTTCGGGCAGCCACACGCAATGCTCCTCCGCCCGCAAACCCATCGCCGCGAAAGCGCGATCCATCCTGCCTCGAAAATCGCTCCCCACAACGTCGTTCGTGATCAGAAATACGAACTGCGAATTGGGAACCCGCCGGGCGATCCGAACGGCCACTTCGTCCTGCTCCGGAGAATACTTGAAAATGGACTGGCAGCATAAGTAAACAACGGCGTCTTCGCGAAGGCCGAAGTCGCTCCGCTTCCGGGTCAGCAGCATCGTTGGAATCACCGGCTTCGGAAAGCACACCCCGACGCCGGGCAGCCGCACAAGTTCCTCGGAGTAATGGCGCGAGCCATCCTGCGGTTCCATCAGATCGCTCGACAGAAAGTAATCGACCGCCGGAACCCCCGAAGTGAGCGGTGTGTCCCACGCGGCGCACTGCACCGGAGCGAGCCGCAACGAGGCCAGTTGCGCCATCCGCGGATGAATTCCAAAATCCAGATAGACCAGCGCATGCAGCTGGTCTGCACGAACCGCGCGGGCCATCTCGCCAAGGTTACCCGAAAGTTGGCGAAAGGGGATATTCCATCGGTCAACTGCTTTCGCGTTGCGATCCGCCAGGTTGTCGGCGTGATAGGCAAAAATTTCAAACTTCGTTCGGTCCATCTCCCGAATCCACCCGCCAAAGAGTTTCCCCGCGCTCAAATTCTGGAATCGAGTCGAAAATGCCGTAAGAAAGCCCACCCGGAGCTTCCCACCGGCCGGGGGCATCGGATCAGGCTGCGCCCATTGCGGATAGCTCGCGGCCATGATTCGCTGCACCCAACTGCCGTGCGCCATCTGCAACTCGAGATCGTCATATCCCTGGTAAGGCAGATATTTGTTGCTGCTCCTCCCGATGGCTGACAGGGCGCGTTTCTGCTCGGCGGGCGCGTCCAGCGGAACCTCTGCGATGATTTTATTCAAATTATCCGTGAAGCGCCGCCGATAGGAATCGATTTGTTCCCTCGAATCGTAAAAGATAGGGAGAATCAGGGCTTCACGCAGGCGGAAGATCAAATCATCTGGGAACAAGGCCATCGCTTTTTGAGCCAATGCAATCGCTTCTTCGGTGCGATTGCACTTCTCCAGACGTTCGATGTAGTACTCATACAAACGCGCCGATGGTGGGCAGCGGCGGATGCCTTGTTCGAGGATACTCAACGTCTCGTGCAGCCGTCGCAATTGCTTGCAAGCGCGTGCGGCAGTGATGTACCGGTCCGGATCGCGGTCGTTCGCCTTTACCGACGCGCGCGCTTCGGACAGAATGCGCTCGCGCCGCTCGACGGCCCGCCGTTCCGCATCGGCGGCCCGTTGTCTGAGAATCTCTTCCATTACATCCGGATGCATCGCCATTTCGTCGGATTCTTTTCGCATGGAGCGCGGGGCGCTTCTAAAAACCGGTTAATTGCCGGGCGCACTTGACCGCCAAGCGCGCGGGCCGAAATAAATAATATGCCCAGTAGAGTTCTGGGGGGATTTGCAATACGCGATACTCCGCTTCCGTGGGCTGCAAAAACATGCCAAACAAGAGCCGCGCGCGCTGGCTGTTCCGCTCAAGTGCTTGCACGCAGAACGCGGCGGTGGCCACGAGCGTAGCAGGACGATCGTTGCGAAGGCGTTCCAGAACCGTGGCCGCCAAAACGCGCGCCCGTGGGTCGGCGTCCGCGAGCGCATCCGCAGCCGGTGGAAGTTCGACACCCATTAAATTGGCCGCCAGAAGCAGACCCAGCAAGACCATTCGTGTCGTATGTCTCCGTCGAGTCTCGTCGAATACCTCTGTCCAATCGATCCCCTGCTCCACTTGAATCAATCGGGCGAGGTCGCAGAGCCATCCCAATCGCACCCAGAGATGCTTGGCTCCGTGCGCGCACAGGAACATTACCTGCTGCTCCGGCGAAAGAGTCTGGACCTGTGTGCCACCCCAGGGAACCGAACGCACCTTGGCCCAGAGTCCCGCTTCGTCGATGAGGGGCGGAAAATAGCCGGGAAGCAGGGTCCAATGAAGGTCAAGCTTCAACCAACAGCCTGGGTCACGGAAGGAAAGCTCGTTGTTAATGTTGCGCAGATAGGCTCTATCCGACCGCCAGTGCGGGACAGTCTCAAGGCAATAGCCGATGCTCTCCAGCAGGCGCTTTGCCCGCAAGGCATCGCCGCGGCGGACCAGCAGGTCGAGATCCGTGGAGACTTTTATCGCTTTATCTTTGTAAAGCGCGACGCCCAGCACCGGCCCCTTCAGGGGAATTACGTCAACCAATTCTTTTTTGAAAAGATCAGCCAGCTTGGCCAGTTCCGCGCTCGTGGCAAGAGAGGACCGGGCGGCCTCCATGTCGCCGTCCGCGGGCGCCGGGAAATCGCAGGCGCGGCGCAGGAACCCTGCCACGGCATGCTGGTGGGCAAGCTCCGAAACCAGGCTCCAATCGAGCCCTTCCTGCGCGGGAAGCGGCGACTCTGGATGGAAGAAACGCCGAACCGAGGCGAGCAGGAAGTCGAACTCGCGCGTCGTCGTCCGGCGAGCTGGACCGGCCGGCCGGCCGACAGCGGGACGAATTGAGCTCGATTCCAACGGGTGATTTGCCAGATCGCTCATCCATTTCCAACCGGCGGAGCAGTTCGCGCGCGTTCGAACGGAGGATAGCATTTTTCCAGCAGGGCCATATCGCCTCTATTGTTTCACACAGCGCGCAAATGTATACTCAGGCGCGTTGGGCTGTGGGGGAATAATGCGTCGGGATTCGTCCGCATGACCCGAGAGTTGTGGAATTGAAGGAGCAAAACTGTTGCGATCTGGCGGGCGAGTCTGGTGTCTTGGGCAGACGGAGGTGTGTTCTCACCGGCCCTGGTCGTTCCTAGCGACAATTCGGCTACCGCTGCGGATTCCACGTATTTCTTATTCGCGTCGCCTTCAGGATTTGCGTTCAAACGATTAATGGAGGGCAGAATGCTCACCCGGTTCGATTCCAAAGTTTCGCTTTCCCCCGACGTGATGGTGCGCGAAGTTGGCGGCGAGACCGTAATTCTCGACCTGAAGACCGAGAAGTACCTCGGCCTCGATGAAATCGCCACCAGCATGTGGCAAGCCCTTACCGCCGCGGAATCCGTGGAGGCTGCCTACGAAGTTCTGGCCGCGAATTACGATGTGGAAGGCGAGCAACTCCGCCGCGATCTGGACGATTTCATACAGGAACTGGTCAAGTTAGGTTTAATCGAGGTTAGGGTGAAGGCATGAACGGACCGCGTCGCAACGTGGGGAAGGGTAAACCTTGAAGAGCCCTGAGCTGGTTGGCAAAGCCAGCGAGATTCCACGACGCGGAATCACCCACTGCTATTCCGCGTATGGCCTGCGAGTCCGGACTACGATCCCTCTGAATATCCCCGAGCTTCCTGGGGAGTCTTCTTACGACATTGACGTGTTGGAAGGCGATCCCGTTCTATTTGAAGAATCGCTTCAGCATCTCACTCTGAACTCCGATTGGGCCCAGGCGCATCGGCTTCCTGGGCGGTGGCTTTATGCGCGCATCGAGAATCTGTTCGACTTCCTGGTCAGCCCCGATGGATCTCAGGTCTTCTACCGGCCTTTAGGAGAATTTTCCACGGCGTCATTTGAAGCGTATCTGTTGGGCATCTTGATGAGGACCGTGCTCATAAAAAGGGGGATTCATTCCCTGCACGCATCCTCAGTCGTCGTTGATGGCCGGGCAGTTGCGTTCCTGGGGTCCAACGGCTTTGGAAAATCAAGCCTGGCTGCCTGCTTTGTGAGCGAGGGTTACCCTTTGCTGACCGACGATGTGCTGCGCTTGGATGAGGATGGCGGCCGTGTGTGGGCCTATCCCGGCCCAGCTTGCCTGAAACTGCTTCCGGACGCGCGCCGGTGGTTGGATCGGTCCACCACGGGAGTTCCAATGGACCCTGGCGCGGACAAATGGCTATTTCCGCTGACTGCCAATCTGAAATGTTCGGAGCGCGTGCCTTTGGCTGCGATCTATTGCATGACAGGGCCGGAAAATGCACGAGAGGCGAAACGGATTTCCATCGAAACTTTGAAGCCGCGGGAAGCACTGACGGAAGTCATTTATGGCACTCAGACGGACCCGATCGTGGAACCCGATCGCGTCACGCACCCCATGGACGCGGCAAAACGAATTACGGATGCCGTCACGGTGCGGCGCTTGGCTTATCCCTGGGGACTGGAATTGCTCTCGGACATTCGAAACGTCATCCTCGAAAACGTTCGAGGTTTATAGTCCGTAAAATAGTATTGAGCGCATCGCTCGCCGGGAATACTTACACGGATCTCGGCTGCTGCGCGCCTTTGGAGCCATTGATGCCGGGCATTAATTTTTTCAGGAAACTTGGACTTTACGGCATTCAAGAATTTATTTCCGAACGCCGGTGTCAGGAAATAATCGACATGATCGCTGCAGCGCCAAAGCGGCAGGGAGTGATGGTTGGCGGGGGCGGAGGGTATCGGCTGGATGAAACGCGTCGCTCCGTGGGTGACGCTAAGGTTCCCAAGTCCGAATCCACCGAGATAAAGCGATCTCTGCTGGATTTGAATCCAGATCTCGAGAGGCATTTCGGGATGCCTCTGGAGTGGGGTGGAGAGGGCCCTGACTTTCTTGTCTACCGGCCCGGGGATTTTTTTAAGCCCCACAAAGACAATGAAGAGAACCCCCCTGCTCCGAATAGCCGCGTCCTCAGACGGAGGGTGGCGGTCGTCCTCTTTCTGAACCGGCACTCTCGCGAATACCGGGAGAATTGTTTTGGAGGGGGGTTGTTGAATTTCTACGGCTTGCTTGACGGTCCTCGGTGGAAGGAATGCGCTTTGGGGCTCGAACCCGAGCCCGGTTTGCTGGTGGCATTCCCTTCCGGCGTTGTTGCATGAAGTGACGCCGATCACTTTCGGAGAACGGTATTCAATCTTGACCGCATTCCATGCCCCACAATCCTCCGCTGGAATCCTCTTCCCAATGATCGGCCGGATTATTGTCCTGGGGGGCGGCAGCGCGGGGTTTCTATCGGCGCTTGCGATCAAGGCCCGGCTTCCTCAACTGGATGTGACGATCCTGCGCTCGCCCGATATCGGCATCATCGGCGTGGGCGAGGGAACTACGATTTCAGTACCGGATCACCTCCACTGTAACCTGCAACTCGACCCCGGGGAACTCCACCGGCGCGTCAAAGTAACGTGGAAGCTCGGCATCAAGTTCCTGTGGGGATCCCGGCCGTATTTCAATTACACGTTCTCTCCCCAGTTCAGTGGGCAATACGAGGGGCTGCCGAAGCCAAATGGATTCTACGCAGACGGCAGCGTTGAATTTGCCAATAAGGTGTCCGCGCTTGATGACGCTGGACAAAGCATTCGCGCGTGACCGCAGCGGGACCCCGGACCTGACCCACAACTATGCCGCGTACCACCTGGAAAACATCGATTTCGTTCGGTACCTCGAAGCCAAAGCGCTGGAGCGGGGAATCCCTGTCGTGGACGACACGGTCGTGTCGGTTGAGCAGGATGAGAACGGCATTCAGGCGTTGCAGTGCCGCTCCGGCAGCCGCAGTGCAAGCCGATTTCTGGATCGATTGTTCCGGCTTTTCTTCCTTTTTGCTCGGCAAAACCCTCCATGTGCCCTTTGTGAGTTTCAAACGGAGCCTGTTCTGCGATCGCGCCGTCGTCGGGGGATGGGAACGCGGCCCGGACGAGGTGATTAAGCCTTATACGACTGCGGAAACCATGGATTCAGGGTGGTGCTGGCAAATTGATCATGACCACCGCGTCAATCGGGGCTATGTGTATTCCTCCGCTTTCATCAGCGACGCGGAAGCAGAAGGGGAGTTTCGACGCAAGAACCCGAAAGTTGGCCCCACGCGTGTCGTTCGATTTGTCAGCGGATATTATGAGCGCGCCTGGGAAAAGAACGTGGTGGCGATCGGCAACTCCGCTGGATTCGTCGAGCCTCTGGAGAGCACCGCGCTGATGGTGATCTGCGATGAATCCTGGATGTTGGCGCGGTCGCTTGCCGAAGCGGACCTTTCGCCCGGCAAGGCGATTGCCGATGTTTACAACAAGTGGTGCCGCCAGAATTGGGAAAGCATTCGAGGCTTCCTGGCCCTCCATTTCAGATTCAACAAGCGTCTGGAAACACCATTCTGGCGTCGCCTGCCGGCAGGAAACCGACTTGGGCGATATGGCCCGGGAATACGTTTCGTATTTTCAGGAAAACGGCCCTTCTCTCCTGTGGATGGACACGCTCGTCCAGGGACGCGACGCATTCGGATCGGAAGGATGGGTTACGATGCTTGTCGGTCAAGACGTTCCCTACCGGCGGAAATACACGCCCGGCGAGGCTGAGCAAAAGGCGTGGAAGAAGATCCAGGCCGGTAATTGGGCGTCGACCGCCAACGGAATCGGCGTCGCAGAAATGTCAAAGCTGGTGCGTTCTCCGGAGTGGCGGTTCCCGGACAACTTCTTTATGCCACGCTGACGGTTTCAGAGCCGCATGGAAGTGAGAGCTTGCCAGAACTTCCCGGCTCGCATTCTCTTCAAATCTCCTAAGGAGCTGCTTAAGTTTGGTGTCGTTGAGCAGAGGGTTCAACACGATTAGCCCATGAGCGCTTTCGCCGCCGTCATTCACTTTGATGGAGCGCCCGTCAACCCCACGTGGATTGAAACCATGGCGGATTTTCTGGCTTTCCGCGGCCCGGACGGCCGGGAAATCTGGATATCTGGCAGCGTTGGCATGTGCCACACGCTTCTTCGCACGTCGGCAGAGACCGATGGTGGGCCGCAGATCGCCAATCGGGACGGGCGCCTTTGGATCGCCGGAGACACCCGGGTCGACGACCGGGAATCTCTCGTGGCCAAATTGCCCCCCGGGCGCAACGACCTCGCGAAAGCCAGCAGCTCTGAATTGATCCTCCATGCCTACGAAGCCTGGGGAGAAGCTTGCGTCGAGCATCTCCTGGGCGATTTTTCATTTGTCATCTGGGATGCGCGGCCGGCGGCGCGTTTTCGCGGCCCGCGATCACCTGGGCGTCAGGCCGTTATTCTATTCGCAGATGGGCCAGTGCCTGCTGATCAGCAATACCCTTGACTGCCTTCGACGAATCCCGATTATTTCCGATGAATTGAACGACCGCGCCGTGGGCGATTTGCTGCTGTTTGGGAAAAATCTGAACCCGGCGGAGACATTTTTCACGGCCATACAAAGGCTTCCTGTTGCGCACCGGCTAATCGGCGGGCCGGAGGGTGTCCGGACGGAACGGTACTGGACATTGCCCATCGACGAACCTCTCTACTACAAGCACAACGGCGATTATGTGGACCGCTTTCACGAGTTGCTTCGCGCCGCCGTCCGTGATCGTCTGCCGGATGGCCCGCTGGGCATCTGCATGAGCGGTGGGCTCGATTCGCCGGCCCTCGCCGCCACCGCCGTTCGACTTGGAGCCACCGTCAACGCATTCACGGTCGTTTGGGATCGACTGGTTCCTGATCAGGAACGGCATTATTCAGGTATGGTGGCACAGCATCTGGGCATTCCTATTTTCTTCAACGTTCAAGACGATGAACCGTGGGGGTGGGAGCCTGGGACGTCTCCGATTCATACCCCAGAGCCTGTGGATAACCCCCTGGCAGCCGAAAGCCTCCGCAGAAGCCTCTGCGAATTTTCCGCACACTCACGTGTATTCTTTTGGGGGGACGGCCCGGATGCCGCGCTTTTCTACGAGTGGCGTACTCATCTGACTTACCTGATCAGCCAAGGCAGAGGGGGTCGGCTATGCCGTGATCTTGCCTTGCATTTCAAGGCGTTTCAAACGCGTTCCTATCCTACCCACACTCCCGCGAGTGTGGAGAGAAATGTGGCGACGAAAGATAACCACTAAGTCCAATTGGTATGATTTGGTTTTTCCGAAATGGATCAATCCGGAATTCGAAAGGCGCTTCAGCCTTAGGCAGCAGTGGGAAGAGATTCAAAGAGAAAAACCTTCGCTACATCCAATCCGGAAGCATGGTTATGCCAGTTTTGCCCGCGATTTTCCCATGGATTGGGACACTGGCAACGGGGGTTGTCCGGGCGATCCGCCGATCGACAATTTGCACCCCTTTTGGGACATACGTACCCTCCGCTTTCTCCTGGCCGTTCCAGCGGTTCCTTGGTGCCGTGAAAAGTATCTTATCCGGACTGCGCTCAGGGGAGTGCTTCCCGAAATGGTCCGTTTGCGTCCAAAGTCACCCGTCCCTGGATTCCCATATCTTACTCGGGTGCGCCAGATGGCTAAACCTAATCTGCCCAATACTCCACAGCTTCAGTGGTATGTGAATATGAAGAAGATTCCGGAATGGCCGGGCCAATCCAGGGAAGATATAGACGATATACTTAAAGTCTTAAGCCTGCATTCCTGGCTCCTTGCCAAGTGACAAAGTAGGGGCCTAGAAAAATCCTATAGTTGCGCTGCTTGACCCCTTTCGTTATACTCCAAGAGCGTCAAATTATGTGCCGCGGAGGAACACTCGTGGATAAAGCGGATCAACAAACATCGATTGGGAATCATGAGGAAGACGGAAAAAAAGCGTATAGGAAGCCGGTAGTTCAAATATACGGAACTTTGTCGGAGATGACGAAAGGCGGTACCGGGACGCACACGACCCCAACAGACGGGTGGCGCACCCGAACCTGAAAAATGCCCGCGCCGATTTTTTTCCAGAAGCTCGGTCTATTTGTCCTTCCTGATTTTCTCGATCCAGTTAGTAGACAGGGCTTATGCCAGCAAATCAGCAATGCGCCGGCGCAGAAAGCCAGTGTTTTCACAGCAAGTGGCGAAGAACACTGGGATCTGGACTCGCGAAGCGTCAACACCTGCCTCCTCTCAAAACAAACCACAGCGCTCTTGAACCGGCGGTTATTGGAACTCCAACCTGCTCTTGAAAAGCATTTTGGCACGCATCTTGCCGGGTGTGAGCCGCCCCAATACCTCATCTATAACTCTGGCGATTTCTTCAAGGCACACCAAGACGTCGGTGGCTATGAGGTGAAGGACGCCATCCGTCGTCGTCGCGTATCGGTCGTGATTTTCCTGAATCCGGAATCGCAAGAGCCGGAGGAGGGCTACCTACGGAGGGGGCCATCTAACTTTTTTTGGTCTCCTGGATGGGCCGCAATGGGAAAAGTGTGCATTCCCTTTGAATGCCGAACCCGGCCTCCTCATTGCGTTTCCATCCGACAAATTGCATGAGGTAAAGCCTGTCTCTCATGGCCGGCGAATGACCGTGGTTACTTGGTTCCACACTCCTGAAACAGTAGCATTGGACGGGGTGCCTGTCAAACCTGCGGCGCCGACTGCAGTCCCGCAGTAGACCTGCCCTTGTCAAACTTCCACTCCGCGCAGGGGCCGTTCTGATCCACGTAGTGCAAGAAGACCTGTGCAAGGCCATTGCCTTCAAAAGCTTCCCGCCAGTGGGCACATTCCGTGCCGCGGTAAAGCAGCGCATCGCCGGGTTGCAGGCTCACGGAGAACCTTCCGCCTGGTGCTTCGATCCAAATCGGCCACGTCTTCCCCTCTTCGAATCCCAGGCACAGGCTTACGCTGATCTCGCAGGAAGGGCGATCCACGTGGCTCGCCAGCGTGTCACCCCTCTTGTAGACGCGGAAATAGGAGTACGTCGGGAATAATTTCAGCCCGGAGGCCGTTTCGATCTCCGGCAACAGCTTGTTCATCAGGCCGTCCATCATGAGATCACCGTACGAACAAGGCGTCCCCGGTACTTGATCGTCGCCAGAATTCATCCTGCCTGCGTGGGCCTTATTGCGCGCGTGTCGATAGAATTGAGAGAGTTGAGGCTCTTTCAGCAGAGAGGGCAGGACGACGTAACGATCGCGCTCGAAAAGGGACGCAAATGCCGTCATTTCTTGACGATTCGTTTGCATTTGCCGCATGGTAACACCCGCGCTTCCGGGCGTGCAACCACCGGCAAGATCGCCATCGGAACGATCGGGATAGCCGCTTTGGCATGGCGTGACGCGGCCTTCCGCCCCCTGCTTTCCCAATCCCATCGCGTGTGTTCGGCTGCCGGGAACCGATTGAGGTCGAGGCTGGCCGCGATCTCATTTGCGAATTCTTTGAGTTCAGACCGACAGAAGCGTTAAGATGCGCGAGTCCAGGGACCGAAAGAAAATGCCGGATATATCAACAAAAGTCCGCCGCCCACAAAACGAATTCACTCCAGCGCTTAATTCCGTTTCGAGAGTGGTTTATTGACTCTCATCGCAATAGCCCTCCTTACTGGATCATCCTGGACGCTTGGGACCCTCGTGTTGTCGCGGATGTCCTGGCCAGAGTTGCGCCCGTATGAGCGAGCAGCGCTTCGATTGACGGCGGGCCTGGGCTTGACGGCAATGGTAGTCGCCGTCATGACACTGGCCGGTTGGTTTTCGCGGACCACCTTCGTTCTTGGGATTTTGGCGGCTATCGGTGTCGCCCTCATTATCCATGCCGCCTTTCGCTCGGGCCGCGTTGCGCCTCCGCAGCACACAAGGACTGCGACGTGGGTAAGATTGACATCGGCTGCTGTCGTCATATGCGCAGGGCTGGCGTGCCTTGGCGCGATTGCGCCTGTAACTGACGACGACGCGCTCGCCTACGTCATTCCGATCGCGCGCCATATCGCCGACGCGGGCGCGGTGCGCGTCTGGCCCGATCAGGCAAGATCGATGTGGCCTCAGTCGCAACAGGTGCTGTTGGCCTTCATGCTGCATCTTGGCGCTGATCGGCTGGGCGCGCTTACCGCTCTCGAGTGGTTGCTCGCAATCGGTGTGATCAGCGCGCTGGCACGGCGGGCGTGCGAACGCACGGAACACATCGGCGCGGCACTCATCATCGCGCTCGGCGCGCCTGTCGTCGCGTTTCAAGTTGCTTCGGCCAAAGAGGATCTGTTTCTGCTCGCGGCGGGGGCCGGGGCGTTTTTTTGTTTAATGGGGAGCGGCGGCCCCGGGGAACTGGCCGCTGCGGGCCTGTTTGCGGGGATCGCTGCTGGTTCCAAGTATCCGGGCGCGGGGATCGCCCTTGCGGCGGTTGCCTGGCCGCTCCTTAGCCGCCGGGGGGACCGTTTTCGGGGCGCTGCGATTGTGGCGCTGTGTGCAGCGGCGAGCGGAGGGCTCTGGTACGGGCTGAACTTGTGGCGGTACGGCAATCCGGTCGCTCCCTTCGTTGCCGGTGCGCGAGGAACTCCTCTTACCGCCGGTGTCGCGCGCGAATTCATGGATGCGTATGGGGCAGGCCGTGGCGTGATCGCCTTCTTCCTGGCGCCTGTTCGTGTCTTTGTAGAATCCGATCTATTTTGTGGACGCGGGAACTGGTATAACCCGCTCGCTTACGCGGGTCTCGTAGGAGTGTTTGCGGGGCCGGGTGCGCGCCGCAATCGCCCGCTCTTTTTCGCGTGCGCCGTGCTGTACGTGGGATGGTTTCTGACGCTGCAGAACGCGCGTCTTCTGTTGCCCGCGGTGGTTTTTCTTGCGCCCTCCGCGGCGGATTGGCTCGTGCCCCTGGTTCTGCGGCGGAAATCGCTGCAGGTTCTTGCGTGCGTAGCAATAATCCTTTCCCTCGGTATCGTCGCTGCCGTCGGCGTCGTCCGCGTCGTGCGTTACGTTCGCGATCCGTCCGGTTTCGTTAGCCTCCAGACGGCGAATTATGCGGATATCCAGTGGATGAATACGCATCTTGATCGCCGGCATGACCGCGTGGGATCCGATCACAAGGAGTTGGCATTTCTGGATGTGCCTTCGATTTTGCTCGATCCGAGCTACGAGATCGAGATCAGCGCGGCGGAACTCGGTGACCCTCGCCGATTTCTCGATGCCTGCCGCCGTCAGGGCATCACTCATCTCTTCGGCAACGACGAAAGCTTTCCTGAATTGCGCGAGCACCTGCGCGTGATCTACCGAAATCCAACCTCCCGCATCGGCGGCGCGCGATTTTTTCGCGAGCCTCCAACAGAGCCGACCGCGGTCTTTGAAATTGTCTACCCACAGTAAAGTGATCTTAGACGGCACAATTTTCAGCACGTTCTCCATTCGGCCCTTCGAGCCGGCAACACTCAGACGGGCTTGTTCGCGGGACTTCAAGTTGAACGGCCGGCAGTTTAATGACGCTCCCTTTACCGAAGCTTTTTCCCGCCATTCCAGAAAAACTCTGCGAGAATGGGCGCTATGACGGAAGGAAGGGGCTGGCGAAATTGCGGATCCTTGGCGCGCCCTGAAATCGAATTGAATCTGTGCTGCGGGCGCGCGCTGTTCGATCCTGCGGCGAAAGAGCGAATTCGTTTTCTCATTCAGAATGGGCTGAATTGGCAGGACGTTGTAGCCATCGCCGAGCGACAACGATTGTCGCCCGTTGTCTATGAGATGATTTCAGACGCGGCGCCAGACCTGACCTCGCCTGAGCAATTGAATGCTTTGCGCGAGGCGACGGCGCGTATCACTTCCGCCAGCATGGCGCTTTTGCGGGAAATGATCTGTTTGTACCGGCTGTTCGAGGCCGCCCAAATTCAAGTAATCCCCTTCAAGGGGCCCTTGCTCGCCTGGGTTGCGTATGGAAGCTTTATACGCCGCGAGTATTCGGACCTGGACTTCGTCGTCCAGCAAAAATGCATTCCGGATGTGGTCGCCGCGCTCAAATCCGCGGGATATCATCCGCAGTTCGACCCACTGGAGGCGCACGCGGGGCAGGACAAGACCGCGCCGGGACAGTACACGTTCCTTTCGGACCCTCAAAAAATTCTGGTTGAATTTCACACGGAGCGGACCCTGCGATATTTTCCGACTCCCATCGATTTTCAGGATTTGACCGGCAGGCTAATGACCGTTGAAATCGGGGGACAGCGACTACGCACGTTTTCGGTCGAAGATACGCTGGTGATGTTGTGCGTGCATGGCGCGAAGCATTTCTGGGAGCGGCTTGGCTGGGTGCTCGACATCGCGAAATTGGCGACGGCTCAGGAAGTGAATTGGACTTTAGCCATGCAGATCGCTGCGAAAATGGAATCCACCCGGGTGTTCCTTTTGGGGCTCTACCTTGCGCACGACTTGTTCGAGGCACCCCTGCCACGGCAATTGCTGGAAGAGATTGGCCGGGACCGAACGGTACAAGAATTGGCGGAAAAAGTATACGCGCAATACGCGGACATATCCGACCCCAGCGCGGGAGTATTGCCCCGCGCGGTGTTCCGCCTTCGTTTGCGCGACGGCATCGGGCAAGGCCTGCTCCACACTTTGCGCCTCGCGATGAGACCGACGGAAAGCGACCGCAAAACCGTGCGCCTGCCTCGCTGGCTCGCGCCGCTTTATGTGCTGGTTCGGCCATGGAGGCTCTTGCGAGAATATGGATCGGGCCTGAAGCGCCGGTGAAGGACGAATTGGAATCGTCCGGATTGGAATTCAGGCGGCGCCTGCCAGAGCTTGCAGTTTCGTAACGCGCCGCCGATTTGTTGCCGGATGCAATACAGCGCGCGCAATCGCAGGGTTTTTAGTTGCGCAACGCCCGGCATTCGTAGCAGATTATCCGCGCATGCCTGAAGGTTCCGCCAATTCCGTGCGGCGCTGGACTGCCGCTGCCATCGCGATTGTGGCCGCGGTGTGGTTCTGCTATGCAGGCGGCAAACATGCCCTGGCAAGCCATTATGCCTCATCCTCAAATCCAAAAGACTGGGAACGCGCCACCCGCATCGAGCCGGAAAACGCGGATATCTGGTACAAGCTGGCGATGTATCGCCAGCTCGATTTCGATAATGTGGACATTCCCTTGTCCATTTCCTATTTCCAGCGAGCCATCCAGCTGAATCCGCGCTCTCCCTACTACAAGCTTGATTTTGCAGGCGCGCTCGAAACGGCCGGGAGGGATCAGGAGGCGGACACTTTTTTCAAAGCCGCCCAGGCCGCCTACCCGATTTCCGCGGAAATTTCCTGGAAGTATGGAAATTTTCTTCTTCGCCAGGACCGCTTGCCCGAAGCGTATACGGAAATTCACCGCGCGGTGATGGTGGATCCCAAACTGATTCCCCTCGCGGTGTCGCGCGTCTGGCATAGCGAACCGGATATTCACCTGCTGCTCGATCATGTTTTGCCCGATACTCCCGAAGCCTACTCGGCGGCGCTCTCCTTTCTGTCCGATGAGCAACAACCCGTGGCCGCGCTCGAGGTCTGGCGCCGCTTGGTTGCAAAAGATCCCCACCCGGACTGGAAATGGGCAAACAAACTTACGGATATGCTGATCGCCCAGGAAAAATTCGAGGAGGCGGGTGCCGTCTGGCGCCAGGCTGTGGACATGAACCCGGGTTCCACGCCCGCCTATGCCGGCAAGTCGCTCGTCTATGATGGAGGGTTCGAGAAGAAATCTCAGGAGGCGGCTTCGGCTGGCGGCAAACGGACAGCGATGGGGCGGACTTTGATTTCGACACGGAGGAGAAACATTCCGGCAGCCGCTCCGCGCGCCTGATTTTTGACGGCACCCAAAATTTATCGTATGACGGATTGGTTCAATCCGTGCTGGTTTCTCCGGATACTCGCTATCGCTTTCAGGGATTTATCCGCACCGATCAGATTTCCACCGAAAGCGGGATGCGGTTTGAAATCCTGGATCCCAAGGACCTGCAGCGTCTGGACATGCTGACACCGAATGAAACGGGAACCCTGCCCTGGACGCTCGAGCAACTTGATTTCACAACGGGGCCGCGCACTTACATAATCCTCATCCGGCTCGCGCGCAGGCCGAGCGAGCGTCTGGACAATAAGCTTCGCGGAACCGTTTGGATCGACGACCTGTCTCTTGTCCCATACGGCTCGGGCACGGAGAAGCCCAAACCGGGTCAACCTTAGGCAACCTCCCGCCATGAGAAGTGGCACGCCCGGATTTTCGGGACGAGGAGAATGGATTCCGAATGGACGATAAGGGTTTCGAACAAAAAGCGCCCATGACGGCGGTCCGCAGGCAAACGTGAACATGAGTTTCATACGCGCAGGAATATGCATTCTAGTCGCCTTCGCCGTGCTCGCTCACGGAACGGTCGAGCCCTGGTCGGAAGCCGTTCTGGAAGTAGGAGCCGCCGTTTTGCTGCTGGTCTGGTCCTGGATAGCATTGACCGGCGGCGAACTGGAACTGGTCTGGAATCCGCTGTTGTGGCCGCTTCTTGGTTTTTGGGTGGTTGCGGCGGTCCAGTTGGCGATCGGCCTCTCGCCCGTTCCGTTCCTGACGCGTATCGAACTGCTGAAATACTCGGCGCTGTTGGCATTGTTTTTTCTTTGCACGCAGTCCTACCGGACACGCTCCCAATGGCGCAATTTTGTCTGGTTCCTGCTGAGCTTCGGATTTGCGGTTTCCCTGTTCGCCATCCTGCAGCATTTTACGTTTAACGGAAAAATGTATTGGGTGCGGGAACTTCAGTACGGCGGCATCCCGTTTGGCCCCTACGTCAACCGGAATCATTTTGCCGGCTTCGATGGAGTTGCTGATCCCGCCGGGGCTCGCCATCCAGATCCTGGGCGCGGAACGGCGCGACCAGTTGCCGCTAGTGACCCTGTTCACCCTGCTGCCGATCGGTGCGCTGTTCCTGTCCGCCTCCCGCGGCGGAATCATCAGCCTCGCCGCGGAAATGGGCTTTCTCGCCATTCTGATCGTTGCTCGCCAGAGAGAAAAAAAGGTGCTGGTTGCGGCTGCTTTGAGTATTACCCTGGCCGCCATTCTGGTTTCCTGGCTGGGAATCGGCGCCGCGCTGGACCGGTTTGCCAGCTACAAAGGGCTGGAGGCGAGCGAGGGGCGGCGCGTGGAAATGCTCACGGCAGCTTGCACATCTTTCAGGATCACCGTGTCCTGGGAACCGGTCTGGGCACCCTGCAGGAAGTCTTTCCACTCTACGAAACGTATTATGACGGCCTCGTCGTCAATCACAGCCATAACGATTACGCCGAAGCTCTTGCTGAAACCGGCGCGATCGGCGGCCTTTGCGGGCTCGTTTTTCTGGTCTTCCTTTTTTGGATGTCCTGGAAAATTCTATGTGGCGGGCGATCCGCGAAACTTTGCGTACCATGCGGGGGCGCTGGTCGCCTGCTTGGGGCTGCTCGTGCATGCAGGTGTGGACTTCAATTTTCATATTCCTTCCAACGCGCTCATTTTTCTGCTGCAGGCGGCCCTGGCCACGACCGTCTTCCCGGCCTTGCCCCTGCCGCGCCGAAGTTGAACTTTATTGTTTCTTACCGATCTTCCTGACGGGGGAACATGCCGGGACCGCATAATAAAAACCGAACTCGGGTTTATCAAATTGGCGCGAATGCCTATGATGTGGCTGGCGGAGAAAGGAAAGAGGGAAGTTGTTACGGGAAGGTGTACCGTTGCGGAACATTCTTTTTTTCCTCCAATAATTCGTCTTGACTCCGCGAAAGAGTCTGTATAATGGCAGTCGCGTGGGGGAGTATCTATTTTGATTAATCAAAGATGGCAGGGCATATTGCGCCCAACGTTGTACTTTTCTAGCCGGATGGCGTTTTTTCTTCTTCTGGCGGTACCATCGGCTTTCTCTCAACAGCAAAAAGCACCCGTAGGGCCGCCGCCGGCGCCTAAAGCGACGAGTCCCGTTCTTGCGCAAACCAATGATCGCATCGCGCAGCTTGCAGCGGCCTCGGATGTGAAGCAGGGCGATTACCTGATTGGGAGCGGCGATTTGTTGGGCATCGAAGTATTTGACGTTCCGGAGCTTTCGCGCGATGTGCGCGTCAATGAGACGGGTTATATCTCCTTGCCGCTGATGCCCACAAGGTCCGTGCCGCGGGACTTACGACTTTTCAACTGCAGGATAAGCTGGCCGAATTATTGCAAACCAACGGACTGGTTTCGACGCCGCAGGTTAGCGTAGCCGTGAAGGAACAGCACAGCCAGCCCATCACAGTGATTGGAGCGGTGAAGACTCCGATGGTGATCCAGGCGGTTCGCAAGACAACGCTCCTGCAGGCGCTGTCGCAGGCTGGAGGCATCGCGGACGATGCCGGCACCACCGTGATCGTCACGCGCCCCGTCACGGATGTTTCCGACTCGTCCGACCCGAATGCTTCCCCGGCGGTGTCGGCCCCGCAGACCTTCACGATTAATTTGGCCGATCTGCTGGAAGCCGGAGATTCGCGATTCAATATCCCGCTGATCGGGGGCGATGTTGTTTCCGTTCCGCGCGCCGGAATTATTTACGTGGTCGGCGCAGTAAATCACCCCGGCGGCTTCGTGATGCAGAATGATCTGCGACCGCATGACCACGCTGAAGATGCTGTCTCTGGCGGGCGGAACGACGAATACCGCGAAGATGAAGAACGCCGTGATCCTGCGCAAAAATCCGGATACCGGGCAAGCGGGACGAGGTTCCTGTTGACTTGAGCAAGGTGATGAAACTGAAGACGAAGGATGTGCATACTGCAGGCCAACGACATCCTGTTCGTGCCGGACAGCGCCGGGAAGAGGGCATTGCACCGAGCGGGTGACGTTGCGATGTCCCTCACCTCGGGCGATCGCTATCGTCGCCGCGGGCAAATTCTAGTCGCGTATGTCGCGTTCGAATCTGATTTGAAACATTGGAGCTAATGAAGACCTTATGGATGAGACAAACAATCTAGTTCCGCGCGAACGCCCCACGCCGGCACGAGCGAATCCGCTCCAGACGCGCTCGCCCTTCCTGGCGCTGGATCTGATGCCGCGCGAGCCGCACCTGCTCGACTACCTGATCGTTCTGCGGAAGCACCAGTGGCTGATCATGTTTTTCCTGCTGGCCGTCGTCTCCATCGTGACGATCGCCACCTTCCGCATGCAGCCCATTTACGAAGCCACGGCCAGAGTCGAAGATCGACCGCGAGAACACCAATGCGATTCATTTCGCGATTCGGAACAGGATGACGATTATCGCGGATCTGGAGGATTACATCATTACGCAATCGAAAATCCTTCAGAGCGAAACCCTGGCGATGCAGACGGTCAAGTCCATGGGCCTCGACCGTCTGCCTCGAATTTGGCGGCAGCCCGGGAAAGCCGGAGAAAGCCGCGCCGCGAGGGCAGCGATGCCAGCCTGAGCGGCCCGCGGCCCTGGGCGCATTTCTTGGCGGCTTGACCGTCAAGCGCGTGCCGAACACCCGCTTGCTCGATGTGACTTTCGAATCCACCGATCCCGCCCTGGCGGCGCGCGTCGTGAACGCCCATTTGAATAACTTCATCGAGCAGAATTTCCGCAGCCGCTTTGAAGCGGCCACGCAGGCTTCCACCTGGCTGGCCGGGCAACTCAACGAGATGAAGATCAAGGTGGAGAACGCCGAAGATGCGCGCCTCGCATACGAGCGCGAGAATCAGATCTGGACCATCGACGAAAAAAACGACATCAGCACGCAGAAGCTGGCCGATCTGAACAAGCAGCTGACCGACGCGCAGGCCGACCGCATCAACAAAGAAGCCGTTTACCAGCTTGCGCAATCCGGGAATTATGACGCCATCGCCGCCGTGCGCGAAAGCCCCGTCATCCAGGATATTCTCAAGCAGCAGACCACTTTGAGCGCTCAATACACCGACGCGGTCAACCAGTACGGGCCCAAATATCCCAAAGTTGTGCGCCTGCAGGCGCAGATCAAGGATCTCGACCAGCTGATCACGCGCGAAAAAGTGAATATCGGCAATCAGGTCGAGGCCGAATATCGCGGCTCGCGCCAGCGCGAACTTCTGCTGACAGCAGGCGCTGGACGCAGCAGAAGGCGCGAAACCAACCAGACCGCCGAAAAGCTGGTGCAGTACAACATCCTGAAGCGCGAAGCCGAGGCCAACAAGCAGCTCTATGACGGCATGCTGCAGAAACTGAAGGAAGCGGGCATCACCGCCGGATTGCGGTCCTCCAACATTCGAATTGTTGACCCGGCGCTGATTCCCGACGGGCCTTCCCGTCCGAACAAAACGCGAAACATCATGTTGAGCATTCTGGTGGGATTTATCGGCGGAATCGGTCTGGCGCTTCTGCGCGAATATCTCGATAACACCGTGAAAACTCCGGACGACATCGAAACGCTGGCGCGCCTGCCTTCGCTGGCCGTTGTTCCCGCGCTTTCCAATTCCAGCGGAAAGCGCAGCGGCCGCTTCTCGAAATTATTGAAGACGCCGGTCGTGACTTCGCAAGGAAGGCCGCGCGGAACTGATTTCGCACAACATGCCGCAGTCGCAGATGTCGGAAGCGTTTCGCGCGCTTGCGCACGTCCCTGCTGCTTGTCGCAGGCCGATCATCCGCCGCAAGTGATTCTGATGACCAGCGCGCTGCCGCGCGAAGGCAAAACCACCGCCGCGGTGAACCTGGCCGTGACGCTCGCGCAGCTTGGCGACAAGACGCTGCTGGTGGACGCCGACTTGCGCAAGCCGGGCATCAACCGCGCCTTGAGCCTGGTGGACGGCAAGCACGCCGGGCTTGAGTTCCTATCTTGCGGGCGTTTCCTCGCTGGATCTGATCACCGTGCCGCACCCGGCGATCACGAATCTTGCAGCGATTCCGACGGGGCCGATCCCGCCCAATCCGGCCGATTTGCTGTCCTCGCGCCGGTTGACGGAACTGATCACCGAACTCCGCGCGACGTTACAAGTTCGTCGTCATCGATTCGCCTCCGATCATGGCGGCGACCGACGCGGTCATTCTTTCGGTGCTCGTGGATGGCGTGCTGCTGGTGGTGCGCAGCGGAGAGACTCCCAAGGAAGCGTTCACGCGCACGCGGGATCTGCTGGCGGGCGTGAAATGCCACATGCTGGGCGTGGTGCTGAACGCCGTGGATGCCAGCTCGCCCGACTACTACTACTCCTACCGCTACTACCCGTATTCGTACGGCGGCTATGGCCGGGAAGAAGATACCCGGAAATCGCGGAAAGCCCGCCGGGCGGAAGCGGAATCGGAATCGCAATTGGGCCAGGACTAGATCGCTCAGGAGGATTTGCTTGGTTTATCTGATTACCGGCGGCGCGGGTTTCATCGGCTCCCACCTTGCCGAGCGCCTGCTCGAGCGCGGCGACGAAGTCCTGCTGATGGACAATCTTTCCACCGGCAGCATGGAAAATATCCGGCACCTCAAGAAATACGACCGGATGCATTATTTCCTCGAGCCCCTGGAAAATCGCCAGCTGCTGGCGGAACTCGTGGACGAAGCCGACGTCATTTTTCATCTGGCCGCGGCGGTGGGCGTCAAGCTGATCGTGGAAAGCCCGGTGCGCACCATCGAGACCAACGTCAACGGCACGCAGATGGTGCTGGAGGCGGCCTGCAGGAAGCGCAAGCTGGTTTTTGCCGCATCCACTTCCGAAGTGTACGGAAAAAACACCAATGTCCCGTTTCATGAAGATGCCGACTTGGTTCTCGGCCCGACCACCAAAGGCCGCTGGAGTTACGCAGCGTCGAAAGCGCTGGACGAATTTCTGGCGCTTTCCTACTGGAAGGAAAAGGGGCTGCCGGTGGTCATTGCGCGGCTCTTCAATACCGTTGGGCCCCGGCAGACGGGGCGTTACGGCATGGTTCTGCCGAATTTTGTGGGGCAGGCCCTCGAGGGCGCGCCGATCACCGTCTATGGAACGGGCAAGCAGTCGCGCTGCTTCTGCGACGTGCGGGACGCCGTGGAGGCGATGCTGCGCTTGGTGGCCACGGACGCAGGCGGTCGGCGAAGTTGTGAATGTGGGCAACGACCACGAAATCACCATCGAGGGCTTGGCGCAGCCTGGTGAAGGAGCAAACGGACAGTTCCTCGCCGGTTCATTACATTCCCTACGACCAGGCCTATGAGCCCGGATTCGAGGACATGTTCCGGCGTGTTCCCTGTCTCGATAAGCTGGAGCGGCTGACGGGATTTTGCCCGGCTGCGAAATTGCCCGAAATCATTGACCGGGTGGCGGCGTATCACAGCAGAAAAAAGGAATTTGTGGGAGCGCCGCGAGAAGCCGCGAAAGCAATTGCCTGAACTCGCGTTCCGGCGCCGTCCAAGCCGCGGGCTGGACTCGCGGATCCGCAAGGGAATTGGCACGCCGGAACATTCAGGAATACTCGACGGACCCCATGTGCGAGTGGAAGCATGAGCGGATCTCGGACCGATGAGGCGCTTCGTGGCGATCGCATCGCCGTCGACCCTCCACTCTCGCGGGTAGCGTTGTCCGCCTCCAGGATTTTCGCTGCAAATCAGAAACTCCTGTTTATCCTTTTTCTCCTGACTCTTCCCCTGGCAAATCCCTGGGTCCGCGGCGATGGCGTCGGTTACTATGCCTATCTCCGTTCCGCCCTGATCGACCATGACCTGCGCTTTGAAAACGATTATCTTGCCGCGAACGAATCCTTTGTCCTTTTCCACGTCGACGCACAGGGACATATTCTTCCCAACTTCTACACGAAGACGGGATACGTCGAAAATCATTTCTCGGTGGGTCCCGCGATTCTATGGGCGCCTGTGATGCTTGCCGTGCACGGGTCTGTTCTCCTGGCTGATCATCTTGGCGCGCATGTGGCCGCGGACGGTTACTCGCGCCCCTATTTGCTCGCCATGGCCTTCACGACCGCCTGCTATGGCTTTTTGTCGTTGCTGCTGGCGTTTCGTGTCGCCCGAAAATATTTCGACGATCAATGGGCGTTCTTCGCAACCCTCGGGATCTGGATGGCCAGCTCGCTGCCGATTTACATGTATTTCAATCCTTCCTGGTCGCACGCCCTTTCCGCATTTTCCGTGGCGCTGTTTATCTGGTATTGGGAACGCACAAGACTGCAGCGAACGGCCGGACAATGGGCCATTTTGGGCCTTGCCGCCGGCTTAATGGGAAATGTTTACTATCCAAATGTCATCCTGTTGATTTTTCCTGCGCTGGAAGTTGTCTATCTTTTGCGGGAGAATGCGGCGGGACTCCTGCCAGGCCATTGTTCCCGTTCAAGAGTTGGCTCTCCAATGCGGCATATTTCTCGCCGTTTTTATCGGCGCTCTTTTGCCCACGTTTATTACCAGAAACATCATTTACGGAAACCCGTTTGAAACCGGCTATCCGGCAATTGGCACTTGGAATTGGACTTCTCCGGCCTTGCTCAAGGTTTTGTTCTCCTCCGATCACGGAATGTTCAGCTGGACTCCGATCCTGATCCTGGCGGTTGTGGGGCTGTTTTTTCTTGTCAGGCGCGATACCTTGCTGGGCGCAGGGGCTCTGCTTACATTTCTGGCGTACTACTACTTTATCGCCAGCTATCCGGATTGGGACGGCCTTTCCAGCTTCGGTAACCGTTTTTTTGTTTCGCTGACGCCCATTTTCATTCTCGGTCTGGCCGCTCTGCTCAGCGCGATTTCGGCTGGCTGGGCAAGGCACCAGCGCGTCGTTGCGGTCGCTAGTCCGGTCCTGGCCCTGCTCATTGTCTGGAACGTCGGATTTATCTTTCAATGGGGCACTCACATGGTCCCGGCGCGCGGAGAGATTTCCTGGAGCGTGATGGTTCACAATCAATTCGTCGAAGTTCCCCGGCGAATGACGCATAGCCTGGAAACCTATTTCACGCATCGCGGCGAAATGATGCAGCATATTGAGCAGGAAGACATTCAGCAGCAGAACCTCGAAGACAAGCGGGGAGAATAGCGAATTCGATGGCCGTGACCCAAACCCAGGTAGCCGTGGCCGCGAAGCCCCCCGAATGTCCCGTCGTGCGCATTGAATCGCGCCGCGGGTGGCTGGCGCTCGATCTTGGCGGAACTGTGGGCATATCGCGATCTCGTTTATTTCTTCGTCTGGCGTGACATCAAGGTCCGATACAAGCAGACCGTGATCGGCGCGGCCTGGGCGGTTCTGCAGCCCGTGCTGACCATGCTGGTCTTCAGTTTGTTCTTCGGCAAACTGGCCAAGATCCCTTCCGAGGGATTACCGTATCCGATCTTTTACTACAGCGCTCTCCTGCCCTGGATGTATTTTGCGACGGCCATGCAGGGTGCAACGAATATCGTTGTGGAAAATCAGAGAGTCATCACGAAAATCTATTTTCCACGCGTTGTATTGCCCATCGCTTCCGTGTTGTCCGGCCTCCTGGATTTTGCCATTTCCTTTGGCGTCTTTCTGATCATGATGGCCTATTACCGGATCATGCCAATGTCCTCGGTGATCTGGCTGCCGGCATTTTTGCTTCTCGCGGTGTTGACGGCTCTGGGCGTAGGTTTGTGGCTCTCCGCGCTCAACGCGTTGTACAGGGATGTCAGGTATGTTGTGCCATTCCTCGTGCAGTTCTGGATGTTTGCGTCACCCGTCGCGTATCCGAGCACTCTCGTGCCGGAACGCTGGCGATGGCTCTACGGGTTGAATCCCATGGCCGGCGTCATTGAGGGTTTTCGCTGGGCGCTTACCGGCCACGGGCAGCCTCCTGGAATTTTGTTGGCCGCTTCTTCCGGCGGCGTGATTCTGGTGGTGTTCAGCGGATTGATTTACTATCACGCCGTCGAGGGCACGATGGCGGACGTGGTTTGATACACGGGCCCTGTTTTTCGAGTGAGATCCGGCAACTGTCTATCGAGCGGTTAGCCAAAAATAGCGAATTCTCAGGACCGGCGGCAGAAGTGAATTAATGGAAATAAATTACAAGCACCGCGTACCGGAACTGGACGGGCTTCGCGGCTTGGCCATTCTGGTTGTGATTCTGGGGCATTACATCGTTGTGTCCGCGCCGAGGCCCGTGGCAAAGGTTTTGAGTGCAAGCGCGGCCCTCAGCTGGACCGGTGTGGACCTGTTTTTCGTCCTTTCGGGCTTCCTGATTGGAGGAATCCTCCTGGACGCCCGCGAGTCAGGCAATTATTTCCAGGTGTTTTATGCCAGGCGCTTCTTTCGAATTTTTCCCGTGTATTACTTGTGGTTGATTCTTTATGTGCTGCTCTTGGTGTTTGGCAGGTCGTTTTTGCAGTCGCACATGGCTTCGGGAATCGTGCCGACCCTGGGATTCGAAACATGGAGCCACTTTCTCTACCTTCAGAATTTCGTGGCCGGGAATTACGTGGCCATCTCGGAATGGTGCCTTGGCGCAACCTGGTCGCTGGCTGTAGAGGAGCAGTTTTACCTGATCGCTCCTCTGGCTGTGCGGTTTCTGAATCGCCGTGTGCTTTCCCGGTTCCTGGTGGCGACTGTGGCAGCGGCGCCGCTGATCCGAATCATCGTTCGCTCCAAAATTCCATTTGGACCCGACCTGGCCTATACGCTCATGTTTTGCCGGGCGGATGCTCTGGCGCTTGGCATGCTTGCCGCGATCGCAATTCGCGACGAAAAATGGAAAACGATTGTGCTGGGGAATTCCAGACGGCTGAAAACCGTTTCTGCCGTTCTCGCAGTGGGCATGATTGGAATTTGGATTTGGGCGAGCAATCCCCGGTACCTACCTGCGCAGAGCCTTGGCTACACGTGGATAGCATTTTTCTACGCCAGCATCCTGCTGCTGGCGATCAGCGTTCCCCAAGGTCCAATTGCCAGGGCCTGCAGATCGGGATTTTTGCGCGAACTAGGTCGCGTATCGTATTGCATGTACATTATCCATTTGCCCGTTCAGCTGGGCGTTTCGATGGTCGTTACGGGCAGACCTCCGCAGCTTTTCACGGTACGGGATGTGGTGGCGTTGCTTGCGGGGCTGGGCATTACCTATGGGATCGCGCGAATTTCCTGGATCGTGCTGGAACATCCCATGCTTCAGATTGGGCACCGCTGGTCATACGGGGAGCAAGCGCCTGTGCTTGCTACCGCTTTGGGGTTTGACCGGAATGTGTAAGTGGCCTTCTGACCATGCCGGGCAAAGCAGAAAAACGGAATGGACGATCCGTTTTTCCATGTAACAGCTGACGAGGCAGGGTTTAGGGGTGAGGGAGCGGATAGGGTTTTCACTATGAGCGATGCTGCCATCCAGGTGAATGCGTTGGGCAAGCGCTACCGCATCGGAACGCGGGAGCGATACCAAACGCTGCGCGACCGGATGACTTCTGCTGTGACCGCGCCTTCGCGTTGGTTCCGTTCGAATGGCGCTAAGGATTCCGGGAACGACGCCTCCCATTTCTGGGCTCTCCGAAATGTTTCCTTCGAATTAAAACGGGGCGAAGTGCTGGGCCTGATTGGGCGCAATGGCGCGGGTAAAACCACGCTCTTGAAAATTCTTTCCCGCGTCACGCGGCCGACAGAAGGATTTGCGGAAATCTACGGGCGCGTGGGCAGCCTGTTGGAAGTGGGCACCGGGTTTCATCCTGAGTTGACCGGCCGGGAGAACGCGTTTCTGAATGGGGCCATCCTGGGGATGGGCAAAAAGGAAATTGAAAGAAAATTTGACGACATCGTGGAATTTGCAGAAGTGGCCAATTTTATCGATACGCCTTTGAAACACTATAGTTCAGGAATGCAGATGCGGCTGGCATTCGCAATTGCGGCGTATTTTGAGCCGGAGATTCTGCTGGTCGATGAAGTCCTGGCCGTTGGAGACTTTGCATTTCAGAAAAAATGTTTGGGCAAGATGGGGGAAGTGGCGCGGGCCGGGCGTACGATTGTCCTGGTCAGCCATCAGATGAACCAGATTCGGCGCCTCTGCGAAAAAGTCATCTGGATGGACGGGGGCACGATTCGGCAGAGCGGCCCTACCGCGGAAGTTGCCGGGGCCTACGAGGCTGCGGTGAATTCGGGAAGCGCGTCAAGCCAGGAAAATCGAGGACAGAAGGCGCGCTTTATCGGCTGGGAGTTTGTAAAGCCGGACGGCGATTCGCCGCATATGCTGACAACACTGGAACCTCCCACCGTTCAATTTACGGTGGAGATCAACAAAGAAGTGCGGCGCGGCCATCACGGTGTGGCTTTATTCACCATGGATCGCCAGTTGATCTGGGCCTGGGCAAAGGACGACGTTTTTCTGAAGCCTGGCGTGCATTTCTTTGTCTATAGCTTCCCCATGCTTCCCCTGCGTCCCGGCGCCTACTGCTGGCAAGTCAGCCTGTGGGAAGACGGGGAACTACTGGATAACTGGGATTGTCTGCCGGAACTGAACATTGCCACGCCGATTTATCAACATGCCAAAGATTCGTGGAATGGAATACTGAATATCCCGTCTGAATTTTCGATTCACCATGGGGAGATTGTTAAAGCCAGGTCCGACGGATATTAATCCAATTGATGAAATCCAGCGTTACACGAGGCACGGCAAATCGCGTTGCAGCCGCGTGCAGAAGCTTATGAACGTTTTTTTGGAGAGAGATTGCTAAAGCGCGTCATTCGGCGGTCCTTTTCGGCGGTTCTCGGTGAACAACGGTTTGATGCCTGGCTGGGGGCGATGGAATGCATCTTCCGCTTCCAGTTGGTTACGGGTTTTGGCGGACCTCTGAATGGCTCTGCGGCTCGCATGGCCGCATTTGAGGAATTAAATCGCCGCTGTTCCTTCGATGCGATCGTCGAAACGGGCACTTACCGCGGCGAGTCCACGGTTTACTTTGGCGCTACGGGACGTCCCGTTTATTCCAGCGAAATTAACCCTCGATATCTGGGATATGCCCGCATGCGGCTCATGTCGAAATCCAACGTCCACATTTTATTTGGCGACAGCCGGCAATTCATACGGCGGTTGATCGAAGATGCCAGCGTGCCAAAGGACAAGGTGTTCTTTTATCTCGATGCACACTGGCACGATGACCTTCCCCTGCGTGAGGAAGTGGAATTAATTTTCGGGAACTGGAAGCGGCCGATTGTGATGGTGGATGATTTTCAGGTGCCGGACGATTCGGGATACGAATTCGATGATTACGGCGAAGGAAAAAGATTAGCCCTTGAATATTTAGCTCCGGTCACGCATCTGGAATTTACCTCTTTTTTTCCCGCATTGCGGTCATCCGAAGAGCCTGGTCTCAAGCGTGGATGGATTGTAATGGCAAAAGATTCATTTTCAATCGAGCAATTGAGGCAAATTCCCCAAGTTCGGGAATGGCAACACACCATGGGATGAAAGTTGAAGAACGGGGCGACTCGATGGATGATGCACCTGTTAATGGATTACCTTAGTTTGTTGCATCATTGATGCGTCGATGACCAGGAATTACTTTTACATCGTGAGGAGTGATGCATTGAAGCCCTGGAAAATCCTGGTGACCGGAAGCAGCGGCCTGATCGGCTCGGAAGCCGTCGAGTACTTCGACCGCCAGGGCCACAAGGTCGTCGGCGTGGACAACAACATGCGCGCCGTGTTTTTTGGCCCTCCGGGAGACACGCTATGGAATCTCGAGCGGCTCAAGAGCGCCACGCGGCATTTCACTCCCGTGCCGCTCGATATTCGCGACCGCGACGGGGTCATGGCGCTGTTTCGCGAAAATCGTTTTGACCTGGTGATCCATTGCGCCGCGCAGCCTTCGCATGACAAGGCGGCGGACATCGCCCTGCTGGATTTTGAAGTGAATGCGCTGGGTACCGTGAATCTGCTGGAAGCAACGCGCCAGCACTGCCGCGATGCCGCATTTATTTTCATGAGCACCAACAAAGTGTACGGCGACGCGCCAAACGAGAAGCCGCTGCGCGAGACCCCGACGCGCTACGATTACTCCGATCCCGCCGACTTCGAAGGAATTGACGAAAGCTGCCGCATCGACCGAACCATGCACTCGCTCTTCGGCGCATCCAAGGTTGCTGCGGACGTTTACGCGCAGGAATACGGCCGGTATTTCGGAATGCCCGTGGGGATTTTCCGCGGCGGATGCCTGACGGGCCCGTCACATTCCGGCGTCGAGCTGCACGGATTTCTTTCCTATTTGCTCAAGGTGGCGCTCTCCGGAAGGACGTACACGGTATTTGGCTACAAGGGGAAACAGGTCCGCGACAACATTCACAGTTTTGACGTGGTGCGCGCCTTCGAGGAGTTTGCGCGCAATCCGCGGCCGGGCGAGGTCTACAACCTCGGCGGCGGCCGCGCCAACAGCATCTCCATGCTGGAAGCCATCTCGCGAATCGAAGCGTTGACCGGGCGCAAAATCAATTGGACGTATTCGGAGCAGGCGCGCAAGGGCGATCACATCTGCTACATCTCCAATTTGCGCAAGCTTCAATCGCACTACCCGGCCTGGGGAATCACGCGCGACCTCACGGGGATTTTGGATGAAATGATCGCCGCGGAGCGGCAGCAGGCCGGGGGCGTGGGCGGCATCTGATCGGATTACCGATGCTTTTCTTCTTCGAATTGCGAATGTGTTCCGGCTGCCAGGGAATGATTCGGCGCAAAGCCGAGGAAGAGTTCGCAAGAAGGCTGGCCTTGTGAAACGAGCGCTATGAAACGAGCATTGATTACCGGCATCACCGGGCAGGACGGCTCCTACCTTGCGGAGTTGCTGCTGGCCCATGGATACGAAGTGCACGGCGTGATTCGGCGCGCCAGCACCTTCAACACCCAGCGGATCGATCACATTTATCAGGACCCCAACGAGGAAAATCCGCGGCTTCGGTTGCACTATGGAGATTTGGCCAGCACGGAGTGGATCCTCGATCTGATTTACCATCTGGCGCCCGATGAAATTTACAATCTCGCCGCGCAAAGCCACGTCAAGGTGAGTTTCGAGATACCCGATTACACCGGCGACGTCACCGGCCTTGGCACAACGAAGATTCTGGAGGCCATTCGCCGCAGCGGAATCAAAACAAGGTTTTACCAGGCCTCCAGTTCGGAAATGTTCGGCGCGGCGCCAGCCCCGCAGGATGAGGCCACGCCTTTCCAGCCGCGCAGCCCCTACGCGGCGGCCAAAGTGTACAGTTATTGGATGACGCGAATCTATCGAGAGGGTTACGGCATGTTTGCCGCGAACGGCATCCTCTTCAACCACGAGAGTCCTCGCCGGGGGGAGACGTTCGTGACCCGCAAGATCACCAGAGGCATCGCCGCAATCGCGGCGGGCAGGGAACGTTTCCTGCACCTCGGAAATCTCGACGCGCAAAGGGATTGGGGTTACGCCCCTGAGTATATGGAGGCAGCCTGGGGAATCCTGCAGCAGGAGAAGCCCGATGATTTTGTCATCGGGATCGGTGAGGCTCATTCGGTACGCGAATTTGTCGAGGAAGCCTTCGCTTACGCGGGGCTGGACTGGAAAGAGCACGTCAAAGTCTCGGAACGGTATCTCCGGCCTCTCGAAGTCGACCGGCTTGTGGCGAACACGGCAAAAGCCCGAAGGGAGTTGCAATGGCAGCCCCGGATTCGTTTCGCCGACTTGGTGGCCATCATGGTGGATGCGGATATGGAAGTTCTGGGCTTGCAGCCGCCCGGCAAGGGCAAAATTATTCTGCGGGAGAAATTAGGGCACTGGCACCAGTGGCATAACTCGGTCAGCCAAGTGATTCGCGCGACGGCTGGCCGGGCCTCGGAGTAAATGGACATGGCCTTCTGGGACAACAAGCGAGTCGTAGTGACCGGCGGAAACGGATTTCTCGGCTCGTTTGTGGCGGAGAAACTTTGTCAACACGGTTGTCAGAAACTTTTCCTGCCGCGCAGCGCGGAGTATGATTTGCGAGTAGAGGGCGACGTCGCCCGTCTTTTCGCGGACGCGCGCCCCGATATCTTTATTCATCTCGCCGCCGTCGTCGGCGGAATCGGCGCGAACCGCGAACACCCCGGCCGCTTTTTCTACGACAACGCCATCATGGGGATTCACGCGATCGAGCAGGCGCGCCGCAGCGGGATCGAAAAATTTGTCTGCGTGGGAACAGTCTGTTCCTATCCCAAATTCACGCCCGTCCCGTTTCGTGAAGATGCCCTTTGGGACGGGTATCCCGAAGAAACGAATGCCCCCTATGGCCTGGCAAAAAAAATGTTGCTGGTGCAGTTGCAGTCCTACCGCCAGGAGTACGGTACCAGAGGAATCTACCTGCTTCCCGTCAATCTCTACGGCCCTCGCGATAATTTTGATTTGACGAGTTCTCACGTGATTCCGGCGCTCATCCGGAAGTGCTTCGAAGCCCGCCAGGCCGGCGCGCCTCGCATCCTGGGGTGGGGGACGGGAGCGCCCACGAGAGAGTTTCTGTATGTCGAGGATGCTGCGGAGGCAATCGTGCTTGCCGCGGAGCGGTACGACAGTCCGGATCCCGTCAATCTTGGTTCAGGCAGCGAGATCAGCATCCGGGAACTGGCGGGTCTGGTCGCGGAGCTCGTCGGCTACCGCGGCGCACTCGAGTGGGATTCTTCCATGCCCGATGGCCAGCCGCGCCGCTGCCTGGACACTTCGCGCGCCCTGCGGGAATTTGGCTGGCGGGCTCAAGTTGCATTTCGGGCAGGGCTGGAACGCACGATCGCATGGTTCATTGAAAGCCAGGAACGGAAAACGGTCATGGGAGCGGGCTGACTGAAACAACCATGCTGACCTTTCTTACATCGCCAAAACCATTCCGCGGGCATATCGGCGTCATCCAGCGGAATGCGCTCCAGAGTTGGAAGCTTGTGCATCCCGGCGTGGAAGTAATCCTCTTCGGCGACGCGGAGGGCGCGGAGGAAGCTGCGCGTGAACTCGGCGTTCGCCATGCGCCACAAGTTGAGGGCAATGCTCTAGGCACGCCCTACCTCGCGTCCATACTCGATGGGGGACGGAAGCTGACCAGCAACCCTCTGCTCTGCTACGTCAATTGCGACATTATTTTGCTTCCCGATTTTCGCGCCGCTCTGGAACGGCTCTCAGTTGTGAACGGGAGTTTCTTGATGGCGGGACAGCGCTGGGATACGGATGTGACGGAACCAGTGGATTTTTCCCGCCCGGATTGGCAGGCCGCCCTGCGGCAACGTGCCCTCGCCGCCAATTGCCGGCGCGCACCGCGCTGGATTGATTACTTCGTATTTTCCCGGGATTTGTTCGCTCAAAAAACGCCCCCACTGGTGATCGGACGGGCCGGATTTGACAACTGGATGATGTGGTATGCCCGCTCCGCGGGCGCGCGCGTGATCAATGCATCGAAGGTCGTGCTCGCCATTCACCAAAACCACGATTACTCTCATCATCCCGAGGGGGAAAAAGGCATCTATCATGGAGGAGAAGCGCTTCAAAACTTTGCGTACATGCAGGGAGGGCGTTACGCCACGCTCGAAAATGCGACGCATCGGCTTACTCCCCGGGGGCTTCGGCCTAATTATTATCATTGGGTAGTGCAAGCGAGACGCAAGACCCTGGCGTTTGGCAGCTCCGCATGGTTTGCTTTGCTGGGCCTGACGCGGCCGTTGCGCCACAAACTTGGCCTTCGGCAAGACTGTGTTCCGAAAGTTCAGCCCGAAAAAAAATAGACCGTTTTTCGAGCGGGAAATCGCTGGCGGGCGAGTCTTCTGTTGAATCGCTGGGAAAAAGGTAAGAATATGTTCAAGCCGTTCGTCACCGTGCTCATCGACACGTACAATCATGAGCGCTTCATCGAGCGAGCCATCACGAGTGTCCTCGAACAGGACATGCCGATGGACGGCGTGGAAATCCTCGTCGTGGACGATGGCTCGACCGACCCCACGCCGGAAATCGTCCGCCGCTTCGAGCCGCGCGTGCGCCTGATCCGCAAACCAAACGGCGGCCAGGCCTCGGCGTTCAATCTCGGATTTGCCGAGTCCAGGGGAGAGATTCTCGCGACGCTCGACGGCGACGACTGGTGGGCCAGGGAAAAGCTTCGCCGGGTCCTTGAAACTCTGGAGGCCAATCCCGAAGTCGGAATCGTGGGGCACGGTCTCTACGAACAATATTCCGACGGGCGGCCCGATGGCCTGATCCTCCCCGGCCAGCCTTACCGGCTGGACCTCACTTCGCGGCAAAATGCCGAACTGTTCCGCCACCTGGCTGCATTTTTCGGAACCAGCAGAATGACTATCCGGAAATCGGTTCTGGATCGAATTCTGCCCGTCCCCGAGGAGTTAACGATCGAAGCGGACGAATATATTTTCACGCTGGCCGCCGCCATCGGCCCGGCGATTATATTAAACGAACCATTATGTTACTATGGAATTCATTCCGATAACTTGTTCCAGTTCGGAAAGTTTGAGCCGGGAAAAGCGCGGCGCAAGATGAATGTTCTGGATGTCCTCATGCGCGAGCTTCCCTCCAAGCTCCGGAATATCGGCGCGAGCGAAGAGATCATCGACGCCCTGTTTGAAGGGACGCGAGTCGAGGCGGGGCGCATGCGCCTGAGCCTCGATGGAGGCAGCCCCCTGGAAGCGTTTTCGGTGGAACGCGCGGCGTTCAAAGCCTCCTATCACACTGTGACCTGGCGCTATCGGCTGTTCCGTGCGTTCGTTTTGTTGCAGACTTTGCTCCTACCGCCCCGCCTGTTCTACCGGCTTCGCAGGTGGTACACAGATAAGGGGTTATCCCGCTTCCGCGGCTGGACGGGAGAGCCGACGCGCGCCGTGCAAATGGTCGAGCGGCGGCCCGGATGAGCCTATGAATACATCGCTGATGGGTGCAGCGGCCCATGGGCTAGGCAGCCTTCGATTGGGGCGCCGCCCGGTTCCGGGGCAGGGGCGGTTAGTTGACGGACTCGGCAGGCTGGCCTGCTGGATGGGTGGCGACCGGGCGGTCATATCCCCGTGGCCGGGAGTGCGGTTCGAAGCGGACTTGACCGATCGAATCCAGCGGCAGATGTGGGCCGGCGTTTATGAACCGCACGTGCGCGAATGCTTTGCCGCGATCCTCGAACCCGGCGCCGTCTATTTCGATGTGGGGGCGCACATCGGGTTTCACGCCCTCTTCGCCGCGCATCGGGTAGGCAAGGACGGGCGGGTCTTCGCATTTGAGGCCGACCCGCGAATTTACGAGCGCCTGGCTCGCAATCTTTCCCAATTCCCAGGGGCGCGGGCCACGAATGCGGCCGTTTGGGACCGCACGGGATCTCTCACGTTTGAACGCTCCTCCACCAGGAACGAATCGGGCTGGGGGACTGTAAGTGCCGTGCGGGATTTCGGGACAGGGGAACATGTGGAAGTTCCCTCGGTCGCTCTCGATGACTGGTGCCGCGATCAGCGCCTGGATCGATGGGACGCGATGAAACTGGACGCCGAAGGGTCCGAACTCGCCGTCCTGCGCGGCGCGCAATCTTCGCTCGACCAATTTCGCCCGGCTTTGATTTTGGAGATCAATACCGTGGTCCTCGAGCAGGGAGGTGTTTCACCCTCCGGTGTCGCCGATTTTCTGTTGCAGCATGGATATCGTCTTTTCAGGCTTGGGTATCGGCGGCTGGAGTCGTGGGATCCCGCCAAGCCCGCGGATTTCAGCGAGGCCTTGTGCGTGCCCGGAGAGCGCGCGGCGGAAATTCTGAGGCGTCTGGCGATGGAAGGATTCGAACAGGCCGACTGAACTCTTGCGCCACTTGCCCTGTGAGAGCCATGCGAGAATGGTTAGGGTCCGGCAAGAACAAAAGGAGTCCAGCTACTTTTCATGATCACCCTGGGATTTAATTATTCGCAGATGCACGATTCTTCGGCCTGCATCGCGCGCGACGGAGAATTGCTCTTTGCCGTGGCCGAGGAACGCATCAGCCGGATCAAGCACGATGCCGGCTTTCCGCGCCTCGCCATTCGCGCCTGCCTGGATTTTGCGAAGGTGCGCCCCGACCAGCTCGATTTCATCTGCCAGGGCTGGCCCGCCCCGCTCTCGGTCTTTGCCACGGATTTGAAATGTTTTTTGAGCGGGCAGTATCCGGCCACGTATTCAAATGTGCTGAACTCCGCGCGCCTGTATGCGAGCATGGCCCACCAGAACGGCGGGTTCAAACTTTTCACCCATCATTTCGGCCCGACCAGCGCGCAAATGCGGTTCGTGGATCACCATCTGGCCCACGCCATCAGCGCGTACTCCTATGCGGGCTTCGACAAAGCCGCCGTCGTGGTGATGGACGGGCGCGGCGCCTGGGAAGCGAGTTCCATCTGGTACGGCCACGACGGCCGGCTCGATCATGTGCTCACGATTCCGTGGCCGAATTCGCTGGGGCTCTTTTACGCGCAGTTCACGCAATACCTCGGATTCGTTCCCAACAGCGATGAATGGAAGGTGATGGGCCTCGCGCCCTACGGAAATCCCGGCGTGAATCTCGGCGAATTCATTTCGCTGAATCATGAATCGTATCGCGTCAACGCGCCGCTTTTGTTTGAACGCAACAACGGCACATCCGCCATCGCCAAGCGGCTGGGCCCCGAGCGGACGCCCGAAAGCGAAATCGACGAGAGTTTCAAGAACATTGCCTTTGCCGTGCAGGACGCCTGCGAAGACGCCATGCTGGCGCTGGTGAAGCTGGCGACGGAGAAAACGGGCTGCCGCAACGTGTGTCTCGCCGGAGGCGTGGCGCTCAACTCGAAAGCCAACGGAAAAATTCAAGCGTCGGGCATGGTCGACCATATTTTTATTCAGCCCGCGGCTTCCGATGATGGCGTGGCGCTCGGCGCTGTATTTGCGCCTTATCTGGATGGCGGCGGGCGCCTGCCCATGAAGCCGCTTCGCCACGCCTATCTCGGCCCCGAATTTTCCGATGCGGAAATTGAAAAGGCGCTGGTGACCTACAAACTCCGCGCAGGCAAGCTGAGTGACGTCGCCGCAACCACCGCCGAACTTCTCGCCAATGGAAAAATTATCGGATGGTTTCAGGGGCGAATGGAGTTTGGCCCGCGCGCGCTCGGACACCGCTCGATCCTGGCCGATCCGCGCGATCCGGAAATGAACGCCAAGGTGAACAACGCGGTGAAATTCCGCGAATGGTGGCGCCCGTTCGCGCCCTCGATGCTGAAAGAAGTGGCGGGAGAATATCTCGAGCACGCCTGCGATTCTCCGTTCATGATCCTCACGAACCCGGTGCGACCCGAAAAGCGCGACATCATTCCCTCGGTCACGCACGTCGACGGCAGCGCGCGTCCGCAAACGGTGGAAAAGGAAATCAACCCGCTGTACTGGGACCTGATCAACGAATTCGGCAAGCGCACGGGCGTCCCCGTCCTGATGAACACTTCCTTCAATCTGCGCGGCGAGGCCATCGTGAACACGCCCACCGACGCCATCCGCACTTTTTTCAGCTCCGGCATGGACGCGCTGGTCATCGGTTCCTATCTGGTGGAAAAATGAGCGCTGGGAAAGCGGTCCTGCTGCTCGGGCGGCGGGACGAGCCCACCGATGGCGTCGCGGATTATTGCGAAAAACTGCGCGAGGCGGGCGGCGCTCGGGGACTTTCCTTCGAGATCGCGCAAGTTCGTGGGCTGAAAAAGGATGGCGCGAAGCCCTCGCCGGGTTGCGCAAAGCTGCCGCGGACTGGCGCGATCGCTGGGTTTTTCTCCAATACACGACGCTGGCATGGTCCTCCCGCGGATTTCCTTTTCGCGCCCCGCATGTACTCGATGTGCTGAGGCAATGCGGCGCTCGTCCCGGCGTGGTTTTTCACGATTTCATGCCGGCGCTGGGTTCGGGAATCGTCGGCGCGCGCCCGCGCCTATTCGCAGCTTCGCGTATTGCGCGGGCTTTTCGCGCGCTCGGAGCTGGCTGTTTTCACGGTTCCCGTCGAAAAGATCACGTGGCTTCCGCCACAGCATGACAAGGCTGTATTCATTCCGGTTGGCTCCAACTTTCCTGAACTTGACACGATGATCAGTAGCAATGGCCCGGCGCCGCCGGCGGTCTCGACCATTGCGGTTTTTGGCTTCACGGGGGGCGCAGAAGGCACTCGCGAAGTTGGGGACATCATTCATGCAATGAAGTTCGTCCAGTCGAAGGGCGTTGCCTTGCGGTTGCTCGCGATCGGGAGAGGAACGGAAGTATTTGAAGGAGCCTTGCGACAGGCGCTGAACGGGTCCGGCATTGAACTCTCGATGCTCGGGTTAATGCCTGCCGAGAATTTCGTTCAGGCTCTGGCGGGCGCTCAGGTGTTGATCTGTGTTCGCGGGCACGTTTCGAGCAGGCGCGGCAGCGCGATCGCTGGAATTGTATGCGGCGTGCCTATCGTCGGCTATCAGCGGGATGGAGACCGGCTTTCCGATTACCGAGGCCGGTGTAAAGCTGGTCGATCAATACGATCGGGAAGGATTGGCCGAAGCCCTCGCGCAAGTTTTGACCGATGAAAAACTATCAGGGGAGTTGCGGCAGCGGAGCGAGGCGGCAGCGCGGAAATATTTCTCCTGGGATGCCATCGCGGCGCAGTTCGGCAGCGCCATCTCCGGCCGGTAAGTTTCCGGCCTCCCGCCTCTACTTATAGCGCCGGCGCCACAGGATCACACGCGCTGGACGTAGCGCGCTTCCGAAGTATCCACTTTCACTTTGTCGCCGGTATTGACGAACGGCGGCACTTGGATCGTAAGCCCCGTCTCGAGCTTTGCCGCTTTCATTACCGCGCTGGCAGTCGCCTTCTGCACGGTCGGCTCGGTATCGACGACCGTGAGGTCCATCGTGTCCGGCAGCACCACGCCGATGGCTTTCCCTTCGTAAAATTCCAGTTTCACCGTGGTGTTGGGAATCAGGTAGTACACCGCTTCGCCCAGCACATCCGCTCCGAGCTGGAACTGCTCGTAGGACTCCGTGTTCATGAAGTGAAACCCTTCAGTGTCCTGGTAAAGATATTCGTGCTCGATCTCATCGAAGATGGCGCGCTCGATGTCCACTTCCGCGCGGAACCGGTAGTCGATGATCGAGCCGGTGCGCAGGTTGCGCATCTTCGTGGCCATGGCGGCGCGCTTGTTGCCCGGCGTTCGATGCTCGACGCTGTGCACCGTGTAAAGTTCGCCCTCGTGACGGATGGTCATTCCGGGGCGCAGTTGTGTTGCTCGCATTCAGTCAGCTCCTGATGCCTACGGGGACTTGCGGCAGGCGGTTCCAGTCGGCTGCGATTTCGATTCGTGCAGTCTGGGCGGGCTTCCAATGCCGGATCAAAATGCACCGCCCACCGAAATAGCATTATAGATGCCGCGCGCTTGGGCGGTCAACGTAAGCTAAGAGCTGCCCGCCCAAAAAACGGGGGGCCGTCACAAAACCGATTGCATATCGGCGTTGCGGTTTTGTAACACAGACTGAACAGGCCGCGGAAAAACTCAAGCCGCTGTCATTCTGAGCGGAGCGAAGAATCTCTCCTTGTTTCTTTTCTGGTACTTAAATCCGAGAGAGATTCTTCGCTCCGCTCAGAATGACAGGACGGGGCATTTTTTTCGCAGCCTGTTAAGTCTGTGGCCTTCCATCAGATCAAGGCAGGTTTTGATCACATGGCTACCGCGATCAGCTTAGGCATCGTTTTGGAACCCCACAGGCTGAAGATCGTGCTACTTAAATTCCTTTTTCAAAGTGAGTCACGACGGAGGATGAATGACATTCATGGGTCAAACCGCTGGGTCGCCATGGATTTCCACTTCTGTCATGTCCACGCCGATGGCCTCCGGCAGCGGCAACCGCCCCGACCAGTTCGCCCATCCCCAGAAGATCGCGGTGGACGAACTAAGCAAGCCCGCGACGGTGCCGATCGCTCGAGGGCTGTAGTGCGTGGACGCGATTCCCGCTCCCATCATCGAAAGCATCATCATCGTCCACGTAAGCGTTTCGATCGTCGAAAAGACGCGCCCGCGATACTGGTCCGAAACGGTCTTGAGGATATACGAATAATTCAGGATCGAATTCACCGCCATTGCGCCTCGCGACAGGAAAATAAAAAGCAGCGCCATCTCAAACCGTTGCACGCGGCTGAACAGAATGTACGCCCCGCCGTGAACGACATAATCTATAAAGACCGTCAGCTTGTACTTCTCAAAGGACAGCCTCCTGCCCAGCCAGTTCGCAAACGCGCCGCCGACGAGAAGGCCCAGGCCGGCGCATCCCCAGATCGTGCCGATGCCCGCAGCGCCGCGATTGAACACCACTTCGCCAAACAGCGTAAACAGAATCTGCGCCGCGCCGCCGCCCGTGGCCCATCCCACCGCCAGGAGCGCAATCGCCAGTACGAGCGGAACCGAACGCATATACCGCAGCCCCTCGCGATACTCATGCCACGGACGAATCACCTCCGCTTCCGTCAAGTCCTTGTGCTCGGCGCGAAATTGTTTTCCGGCCGGCGGCCGCAAATTCCAAATGGCCCACGCGGAGAACAGGAAGGAAAGCGCGTTGAATGCGAACGCCCATTCGTAGCCGATGCCGACCACGGTCGCGCCAAGAAATGTCCCGATGGTCAGGTTGGACCACTGCGTTGTTTGCGTCAGCGAATTCGCGGTGTGAATTTCCTCTTGGCTCGCGATGGTCGGCAGAATGGCGGAACGTCCGGCGGTGAAAAACGGCGACGCGATCATCAACAGGGCGCTGAACGTGTACAGCAGCCACACGGCGTGTTCCCGGTACGCCGCAATAAAACCCAGAGCCACGACGGCTCGCGCGAGGTCGCTCGCGATCATGATTCGCTTGCGGTCGAACCGATCCAGCAGAACGCCCGCCAGCGGCCCCATGGTAATCGCGGGAATGGCGCGGGACAGCATGATGCCCATGACGACGAGTCCCGAATGCGTCAGTGACATGGCCAGCGCGAAGACGGCGATGTTATTGAAATTGTCGCCGATCTCGCTCACCACCTGCCCCATCCACATGCAGCGGTAGTTGCGGTTCCGGCGAAGCAGTTCGAGAAATTCGCGCATTATTCCGTAAGGTCCCCGCGGCAACTCCGTTTGCGCGGCGGAATTTCGATGAAGAGGTGAGCATCCTGTGCTTGCATCCCTGAAAGTCTGACATATTTCCCTGCGCCACACACCCTGTTGTCCGGCGGATTGTGATTCACAACAACTGGCGCGAATCACCCTCGTCGTGTATTACAATCCCTCCCATACCGGAAATGAAGGAGGGAGGAAAAATGGCGGAACCGACATACGAGGAATTAAAGGCGCGCCTGGAGGAACTCGAAAAGAAGGGCGCGCGGCGCACCGGCGAACTGGACTTTAAGGTCGGCGAGAAAGGCGGAGTGAGCGTTTACGGACTGGGCCGGTTTCCGGTCACATTGTATTACGAGCAGTGGAACCGGCTCCTGGAAGCCGCGCCGCAATTGCGCGAATTCCTTGAAGAAAACAAGAGCCGGCTGAAGCTGAAAGAGAAATGATCCCGGTAGGATGGGCTTCAGCCTGTCTGGTTTTGATCTTGCCTTGCGCGCACAAAAGCAGACAGGCTTGAAGCCTGTCCTACTTTGCCGCCATGATTTTTTCGATTTCGTCGGGGGAGCGTGGCAGGCGCGCGGTGAGCTGTTTGTAGCCGGTGGCCGTGATGAGCACGTCGTCCTCGATGCGCACGCCGAGATTTTCCTCAGGAATATAAATCCCCGGCTCGATGGTGATGACCATGCCCGGCTCGAGTGGCCGCGACGGTCCGCTCGGATCGTGCACATTGAGCCCCACGTGATGGCTGAGGCCGTGAATGTAGTACCGGCCGAGAGAGCGGCCCTCCTTGTCTTTCCCGTGCGAATCGATGTAATCCATCGCGATTTTCTGGAGGCTCGACGGCCCTTGTCCGCCGAGCGTCATGCCCGGCTTGAGCGCCTCCATCGCGGCATTCTGCGCGCCGAGAACAATTTCATAAATCTCGCGCTGCCGCGCGGTGAATTTTCCGTTGGCCGGAATCGTGCGCGTGATGTCGGAGGCGTAGCCGGAATACTGCCCGCCAACGTCGAGCAGCACGATGTCGCCGTCCTCGATCCTGCGGTCGAGTTTGTTGTAGTGAAGCACCGTCGAGTTGAAACCCGTTCCGACGATCGGCGAGTACGCCTCGGTTTCGCACCCGGCGTACATGTGAATCTCGACCATCTTTGCTGCCACCTGATATTCATACAGGCCCGGGCGCATCATTTTCATTGCCGCAAAGTGCGCGTCGATCGAGGGATCGATGGCTTTCTGAATCAACTCCAGTTCGCCTGGGGATTTAATCGCGCGCAGAGTCCCGACGGCGGGAGAAACGTCCCTGAGCGTGGCCTGCGGCACGGCGTCCTTCACCCACTTCGACCAGTTCGCGGCGTGAGGGAAACCGTCGTCGTGAGGGCCCGGCAATTCGGTGTAGATCTCCGGGTAATTTTTTGCGAGTGCCGTGAGGGCATCGTGCAGCTTTGAAAAAGTCTCAACGCTGGCGAAGCCCGTCTTCTCGTGGATGCCCGGATCGTCCGGACCGATGCGCGGGCCGTTCCACTTCTCCTCGGCATAGTCGTGCGGTGGAAGGTAAAGAATTTCGCGCGGCCCGGCCCAGCCTTTCTCACTTGCGGATTCGGGGAGGAGCAGCAGCGCGGCACCCTCTTCGTTGTGGCCCGTGAGGTAGTAGAAATTCTCTTCCTGCATGAAAACGTAGGAGGGATTCGCTTCTTCGTGGCCCGTGTAGCCGAAGAGCACAACTGGGGCGTTGATCGCGGCGATAAGGTTCGCGCGCCGTTCGGCAAACACGCTCAGCGGCTCGCGCTCCCAGGCCTTCAGTATCGGCGCGACCGAGGCCAAGAGCAGTAGGGCAACAACACCGCGCAGAATCGATTTTCGTCTCTTCATCCCGTCACCTCGCGCGACCACTCCTGCAAAAACATATCACGATACGACTGGGACGCGTTCAAACCTTATAGCCAGGCTGCTGCAAAACCCTCAACGAGTCATTCCGAAGGGCTGTCTTTGCCCGAGGAATCTGCTTTTTCTTGGGTTTGGCGAAGAAAAGCAGATCCCTCGTTTCGCTCGGGATGACAGGAAAGTACTTTTTCCGCAGCCTGTAGAGCCTGTGTGAGGGCTCGGTCTTGGTTAATGTAGCGCCCGCCTTCAGGCGGGCACCTGTTCGATTCCAAAAGTGCCCGCCTGAAGGCGGGCGCTACAAAGCCGTGCCGATTTCAAGTTCTCACACAGGCTCTGTAGGGTGTGTTTGCAGGGGTGCTACCTTTAATCTTGGATCGAAATAAAAACCGCCCAAAGTACGCGCATTCTTTGCTCAACCCAAGCCGCCAGTTTCTCCGCCATGGCGTTTCCGAACGGCGAGCATGGAAATAAGTGCGAGCACTCCCGGATAGCATGAGATGACGTAACGAGGCTCCGGGGCCTCCACGGTGGTCAGAAACGCCGTCCGAACCAGGAAGTACGCGAGCACGAGGACAATCCCCCAGAGATTTGGACCGAGCGCTGTGCCCGCACCCATAGCGTTGGCCCCGCCACTGGCACGCCAGGCGGCCCAGATTCCGCCAGTCGCCAGCGCGACATAGAGATAACCCAGCACCGCAAACCCGCCAGTGACCAGGACATCGGCGTGGGAATCGGTCCACTGCTCGCGGACAGGCCAGAATTTTCCGTCGATGGGCAGCAACTCGGTGCGCGGGGTGAACCAGATCGTCAGGGCGCGCTGCAACGGCACAAAAACATAGGTATGCAGCGGGTGGCGGCGCGTTCTCTCGCGAGCGAGTGCGGCGAATTTGCCATCCAATTCGGATGAAATTTCGAGGTTCGGGCTGCTGTTGTATTCCGAGAATAGTTCAGCGACGCGCGCTTTTTCTTCGGGCGAATCAAAAGCGGTGGAGGGAAGTTCGTCAATGATCAGCGGCTGATCCGCTTCACCAAGTTTCCAGATGGTGAAATACACGTCGCGATAGCGCTCCAGCCAAGTCGAAGTCCAGGCGTAGAACCCGGCGGGGGCGTATTCGCCGGGAAGATTGGCATAGCGCGGGGCGATAAACTGCACCTTCCTCAACGTGATTAAATTCCGCGCGGCCCACGGCAAGAGTGGGAGCAGGAACACTCCAGCCATCGCCCCGATCAGAACGATCGTTTTTCGAGCCCCCAGGGCCCAGCCATGTAGCACGGCGTACACCAGGACGGCAACGCCGAGAAGCAACGGCATTTCGGGGCGCACCAGGGTTGCCACGCCGGTGAGAAAGGCTCCAAGCAACGCATATGCAAAGGGCGTCAGATGCCCGCTCTCGTCGCGCAGAATCAGCAAATCCAGCTTCGTCCTGAGCCCCAGGACGAAACAGCACAGCGCCGCAGCCGTAAGAAACGTCACCAGGACTTCCGTCAGCACCACAGCCGAGTAATTCGCCAGAAAAGGGCACGTGGCCCCGAGCCAAAGGGCTATAATCCAAACGCGCCGGCCGAAGCCGGCGGGTGCTAACCACGCAGCCAGGCCAGCCGTCAAAAAACAGGTAAGGACGTCGAGTACGGCCTGAGACAACAGAATGGCCTGTATCGAGCGTCCAAGTAGTAGTGCCACCCCGGCCAGGAAGGCCGGGTAGCCCGGCGTTCGGAGGTCCGTCGGAAAGATTTGTCCATTCAGCACGAATCCGTAGACATGATGGTCGGCCCAGGTGCGGGCCAGCTGAAGGTACATTTCGCTGTCGTCGGACGAGCCCGGAAACCAGAAAACGAACAGCAGCCGCAGGCCCAGGGCCGCCAGTATGGCCAGGAACGCATGGACGACAAGAGCCGTGACGCTTTGGCGCCGTGCAGGTATGATCAAGTCTTCCCGAGCGTCCCGTTGTGTGGCAGGTTGGTTGGTCATCGGCGCCGTTCCGAGGGACGGCTCGCTTGAGATAAATGGATGAAGCCGCGCAAGCCCATATTCTACGATGAGCAGCGCCGCCGGTGGCGGCGGACCAGCCGCATTCTGGAAATCAGCGGCGCGCTTTTTACTTTGCTGGCCATTACATTTTTAGTTAACGTATTGGTCAGCCCGCGATTGCCCGAGCCCCTTCTCCCCACGAACCGTTCGGCCCTGCATCCCGTCCGCGAAAAAACCAGAACGAAAATTACGCTCAAGCGAACGGGCCGCCAGCGCCGCGTCGAATCCCTCGGCCAGATGCCGGCGACGTACGATCCCGTGCGCGCCGCATTTTACGTGAGCTGGGACCCGACGTCGCTCGCCGCGCTGCAACAGCATTTCCGCGACATCGACTTGCTCATCCCGGAGCGCCTGCACTCGATCACCGCCACCGGCCGCCTGGATGTGGAACCCGACCCAAAGCTCGTGGCATGGGAGCAGACACTACAACAACAAACTCCCCCCATCAAAATTCCCACGATGCCGCTCCTGAATAATTCCGACGGCACCAACTGGCTCACCGACGAAATGACCGCCATGCTCAAGAGCCCCTCCGCTCGCGGCAATCTGGCCAAGCAATCGGTACAATATCTCACACAAAACCACTTCGCCGGGCTGGTTGTCGATTTTGAGGAAATCCCGGACAAGAGCCAGAAGGATTTCAGCCAGTTCATGACCGAGCTGGCCGCGGACCTGCACAACTCAAAGCTGAAACTCATGGTTGCACTCCCCGCGGCGGACTGGGCCTACGACTACGCGGGCATCGGAAAATCCGCCGACGCCGTGATCCTTATGAATTACGACCAGCACTGGCGCACCTCAGGCCCCGGCCCGATCGCCGCGCAGGACTGGTTCGTGAGAAATATCGACGCGATCACGAAGCTCATCCCGCCCGGGAAACTGGTGATGGGAATCGCGAACTACGCCTATGACTGGCCGAGCAAAGCCGCGATGAAGGCGCACGAACAGGCCAAGGTCGAGAGCTTCCAGGAATCCATCGTCACGGCCACGGAATCCGAAGCGCAGGTGCAATTCGATTCGGATTCTCTCAACCCCAACTATTCCTATTCGGACGAGCATAATTTTATTCACCGCGTCTGGATGCTCGACGGCGTGACCGCGTACAACGAATTGCGCGCGGCGGAACGCGTCGGAGTGCAGGGAACTGCAATCTGGCGGCTCGGCTCGGAAGATCCTTCCGTCTGGTCGATCTGGGATAACGCGCGTCCCGACGATGCCGGCCGCGCGAAATTGCAGGACATGCCTCCCGGATACGATCTGGTCCTCGAGGGCGACGGCGATATCTGGCGGTTCGCGAACACGCCGCAAAAGGGCAAGCGCTCGATCCGCTTCGATGCCACGACCGGAAACATTGTCGAGGACAATTACGAATCGCTGCCGTCCTCGTATCGCATTTTCCAGATGGGCGCGGCGCCCTACAAGATTGCGCTGAGTTTCGATGACGGCCCGGACACGACGTTCACTCCGAAAATTCTGGATGTGTTGAAGGCCAAAAAAGCGCCGGCCACTTTCTTTGTGATCGGCAGCAGCGCCAACGACGCTCTGGGAATCATCCGGCGCGAATATGCCGAGGGCCACGAAATCGGCAACCACACGTATACGCATCCCCGCTGGAACGAAATCTCGCGCACGCAGATTGACGTCGAATTGAACGTGACCGAGCGCCTGCTGAACAGCACCCTCGGCGTCAAGACGCTTCTGTTCCGCCCGCCGTACGGCATCGACCACCAGCCGGAAACGGCGGATGAAGTGGCGGAACTGCCGATTGCGCAATCCATGGGCTACCTGATTGTCGGCGCGCGAATTGATCCGCACGATTGGGGCGAGCCGGGCGGAGTCCCGCCGGCGTCCTCCCAGGTGATCGTGCAGCGAGTGCTCGAGCAGGCGCGCTCGGACGGCGGCAATATCGTGCTGCTGCACGACGGTGGCGGGGATCGCAGCCACACCGTGGAGGCATTGCCGCAAATCATCGATGGATTGCGCGCGGCGGGGTTTCAGATCGTCCCGGTCTCGGAACTGGTGGGGCAGACGCGCACGCAGCTGATGCCTCCGCTCACCTTCCGCGAACGCCTTGTCGCCCACGCGGACGGGTTGATGTTCACGCTGTACGAGTGGTCGCGGCTGAGCGTGGCATTTATTTTCGTGCTGGGAATTGGCCTGGTGAGCTGCCGCGCGATCATTGTGGGACTCCTCGCCATCATCGAGAAGTTCCGCCCGTCGCCGCCCGACCGGCCGGATTTCCAGCCGATCGTGAGCGTGCTGATTCCCGCCTACAACGAGGAAGACGTCATCGTCTACACGGTGAATTCCGTGCTGGAGTCCGACTATTCGAGGCTGGAAGTAATTGTCGTGGATGACGGATCAGACGACGGCACCGGGGAACTGCTCGACGAGCAATTCGGCCGAAATCCCGCCGTGCGCATCATGCACCAGCCCAACAGGGGCAAGCCCGCCGCGCTTTCGCATGCCCTCGCGGAAGCTTCGAGCAGCATCATCGTCACCATTGACGCCGATACCGCCATCGAGCCCGACGCCATCAGTAAGCTCGTCCGCCATTTCGTCAACCCGCGCGTCGGCGCCGTGGCCGGAAACGTGAAGGTGGGCAACCGCATCAGCTGGCTCACGCGCTGGCAGGCGCTCGAATACGTCACCAGCCAAAACCTCGAAAAGCGCGCGTTCGATTTGCTGAATTGCATTCCCGTTGTCCCCGGAGCGCTGAGCGCCTGGCGCGCCGAAGCCATCAACGATTCCGGCGGTTTCAGCGCGGACACCGTGGCCGAAGATACCGACCTGACCATCACCATCCGCCGCTCCGGCTGGAAGATCGACTACGAGGAAGAAGCGATCGGGTGGACGAACGCTCCTGAAACCGCGTCCACGCTGATCCGCCAGCGATTCCGCTGGACCTTCGGAACGCTGCAGGCGTTCTGGAAGCACCGCGACACTTTGGGCCGCACGAAGTACGGGACGCTTGGATGGATCGCGCTGCCGAATATGTTTTTATTCCAACTTCTGTTGCCGCTCTTCTCTCCAGTGATCGATCTTTTGTTCCTCGGCTCGCTCGTGTTGTACGGCGCATCGCAATTTCACTTCTCGCGCCTCCCGCAGTTCTACACGGCCGCGGACGTGCAGCGCTCACTTGTCTTCTTTATCGGCTTCATGCTGATCGATTTCCTGACCTGCATTGTGGCGTTCACCCTCGAACGCCATGAAGACTGGTCCCTCTTGTGGCCCCTGCTGCTGCAGCGTTTCTATTACCGCCAGATGATGTACTTCGTGCTGTTCCGCTCGGTGATGGGCGCCGTGCAGGGCAGGTCGGTCGGGCTGGCGCGGAGTCGAGCCCGAAATCCCGGTGCCTCCCGTCGCACAGGTAAAAGTTTGATCCCGCAACGATTCGAGTGATTGATTTGCCGGCCCCGCGCTTTGCATGGCAACGAGTGGAGTTTTTTTTGCCCACCAATCCCCGGATCTGTATGATACTCACCAATTAGCGCACGCCCCGGCCCTGTCGCTTCTGGCACGGTGAAAAGCAATCCGTACAAGGAGGAATTCAAACATGCGAACCTTGCTCAGGGCCCGGTATTTCCTGCTCCTTGCGTTACTCTTCGCCTTGCCCGCCGCATCGCGAGCGCAGGTTGGCGTCGGCGTTTCCATCACCGTGGCGCCTCCGGCGATACCGGTGTATGAGCAGCCGCCCTGCCCCACCGAAGGATATCTTTGGACGCCCGGCTACTGGGGCTGGGGCGCCGGGGATTACTTCTGGACCCCCGGTGTGTGGGTTGCGCCTCCGCGCGTGGGCCTGCTTTGGACGCCCGGCTATTGGGGCTTCGGCGGCGGATTTTACCGCTGGCATGCGGGCTACTGGGGCCCGCACGTAGGATTTTACGGAGGAATTAATTACGGCTTTGGTTACGGCGGCGTCGGCTTCTGGGGCGGGCGCTGGGAAGGCGAGCACTTCCTGTACAACACGGCGGCGTGGCACGTAGGAGTCAGGCTTCCATGGCGTGTACGAGGATCGCGCCTTTATCCATCCCGGCGAGTACAACCACGCCAGCTTCAACGGCGAGGGCGGCATCCGCGCCTTTCCAAATGCCGGGGAACGCGCCGCGATGCGCGAGGAGCATGTCGGCCGCACGCAGGATCAGGCCTCGCAGCAACGCTACGCCCGCGTCGACCGCGGCAATTATGCGGCGGTGAACCACGGGACTCCCGCTCATCCCGAGGGCATGGGCGTGAACGCGCGCCAGGATCGCCAGCAGAATCGCATCAATCAGGGCGTTCATTCCGGGCAGCTGACGCATGGTGAAACTTCACACATCGAACACAACGAAACCGCCATCCACAATGAAGCGCGCTCCGATCGCCAGGCCAACGGCGGCCACCTGACCGGCGCGGAGCACAATCAGATCGAACACCAGCAGAATCGGGAGAGCCGCCAGATTTACAACGACAAACACAACGCCAGAACCGACGCGCATCCGGCGGGCGGCGCAAAGGGTGGAGAAAAAGGCGGGGGAAAGAAATAGCCGCCGGATTTTGCTGCGCGCTGACGACGTGTGGGATCCCGGGTGCGATCATCAAACCGGCGAGCACGTTTCAAGGCGCCGCAGAAAAACGCCCTCACCATTTTGTCATTCCGAGCGGAGCGAGGAATCTCTCCGCGGTTTGAGCCTCAGAAAAGAAAGAGAGATTCCTCGCTCCGCTCGGAATGACAAAAGGGGTTAATTTTTCCGCAGCCTGTATGGTCCGATTGGCGGGCCTACTGCGACGTCACGGCCTTGAGAAAGCGGTAATAGAAATCCACACCCTTGTAGAAGGACTCGACGCCCAGCCTCTCATCCCGGCCGTGGGCGCGGATGTCATCGCGGTCAACGGCGATTCCCCCGATTTGGTAGGTCGGTATTCCCACACCCATGGTGTAAACGCCGTCGGAGGCGCCGGTGGCCATGTCGGGAATCACCGGCGTGCCGGGCCACATCTCGGAGGTGATTTTCTCGAGCGGCGCGAAGACATCGCGGCGCAGCGGCGGGGGCGCAAAGCTCTTGGCGTCGGGAGCGCGATCGGAAATCTCGCCGAGGGCGTCCACGTAGCGCACGGCAATCCCCGGGTCGGCGAGTATTTTGATCAGCTGCTGGTGGATTTCCTCCGCGGAATGTCCGGGCTCAATGCGGCAATTCACAATGGCCACGGCGCGCTGGGGCAAGGCGTTGTTGGCGTGGCCGGCGTTGAGGCGCGTGGCCACGCAGGTGGTGTGCAGAGTGGAGTTGTCGATCGCATCGCGCGAAAGACGCGCCACGGCATCCATATCGGGCGGATTTTTCAGCATGGCTTTCATGTCGGCCGCGCGCTCCGGTGTTTCAGCCTCCGCCATGCGATCGTAGTAGGCGCGCGTTACTTCGTTGATCTCGAACGGAAATTGATACCGCTCGAGGCGCGCCAGCCCGTTCGCCAGGGAATAAATGGCATTGTCGGGCCGTGGCAGCGAGCCGTGGCCGCCGGGATTGGTAGTCGAGAGCTGAAAATCCGCGTAGAGCTTCTCGGTCGCGTCCACCGTCATCATCACGGGCTTGCCGTGGTCGCCCAGAATGCCGCCGCCGTCGCTGTTGAAGACCATTTCGGAGTCGACGAGGTCGCGATGGTTCCTGAGAAGCCAATCGACACCGTTGAACTTGCCGCCTTCTTCATCGGCCGTAAGCGCCAGGATGATGTCGCGGTCGGGCGTGTAGCCCTCTTTCTTGAAGCGGATCAGCGTGGTGACCATGATGGCATCGCCGCTCTTCATGTCCTGCGTGCCGCGGCCGTAATAAAAACCGTCCTTCTCCACAAAGCTGAAAGGGTCGGTGGTCCAGTCTTCGCGGCGAGCCTCGACCACATCCAGATGGCCGATCAGCAGCAGCGGCTTGTGCTTTCCCGTACCATGCAACCGCACGACCAGATTTTTTTTGCGATCGGTGGGGCCGAGTAAATGCATGTCGGCCTCGGCGAATCCCGCCGCGCGAAAACGCTCCGCCATGGCCTCGGCGGCCGACGTCACGTTGCCCACGGAGTCCGTGGTATTGATCTCGATCAGTTGCTGGAAGATATCGTGAGAGAGCTTCCGCGTGGCGTCGTCAATCTGCGCCCGCGAAGCCGGAACGAAAAAGAAAAGGCCCAGTAGAAGAGAACAACGCGTTGCAATGCGTTTGCTGGTGTTCATTCGTGTCTCCTCCGCCGCCGGTGCTGTCCTAATTTTGAATTCGTCGCCATGAATCCGATCCTCAGGAGGTCCGACCTTCAGGTCGGACAATCAACGTCGGACCAAATTGGGCTTTAGCCCCTGAAGCTGAAGCTTCAGGGCCTAAAGGCCATCCCTACGCGGAGCTGGGTGTCCGACCTGAAGGTCGGGCCTCCGAACCCGTTTCTTTCAGCACCAATTCTCTAAATTAAAACAATGCCCCGGCGACTGGATCACGAATTCTTCAGATTCTCGAACACCGCGCACATCATACCTTGCCGGCCGGTGCTGGGCGAGCGATGACATGCCGGGAAGCGCAAGCAAATTTGATCCGCGCTCAAGCTTGCGCGCGGCCGAGGACTGCCATTGCGGCGTTGCGCCCGTTGATGCCGATCACGCTGCCTCCCGGATGCGTGCACGCTCCGCACAGATAGACGCCGGGCATGGGCGTGCGCGCGGAAAGCCGTTTCGACCACATGTAGGGAGGCAGGCACTCACCCTGAAAAATGTGCCCGCCGGTGAGCCCGACCTTCCGCTCGATGTCCGGCGGACCGAGCACCTGCGCATCGATGACGGCGCTGTCGATATTGGAGCAGAAGCGCGCAAGCGAATCGAGCGCGAGCCGGCGGACTTCCTCGCGCCGCTCGTCCCACGTGCCGCGCGCAAACTTGTACGGGACATACTGCGCAAAGACGCTCATGGTATGCTGTCCGCTGCGGCGCGACCGTCGGATCATGGACGCTCTGGAAGTACAGCTCGCACCATAGATGCTCCGGCAATTCGCCGCGGCGCGCGGCGGCAAATGCCGGCTTTCCATTCGGCTTTTGTGAGCGGCGTGTTGATTTGTCCGTAGTGGTGCGGCTCATCCGTTCCCGGCCGCGCGGTGAAATTGGGCAGCTCGCGCAGCAGCACGTTCAGCTTTACGGTGCACCCTTCCATCGGAATCTGCTCGACGCGCTCTGCGCCACGCGGGATCGGCCGCAGAGCCGAGCAGCCGCAGCGTCTGCCGCGGGTCGGCATTCGAGATCACCACCGGCGCGGCGATGAATTCGCCGCCTTCGAGCATCACGCCTTCGCCCGGCACGATCCGCGCGACAGGGACGCCGGTGGCGACCACCGCTCCCGCCTCGCGCGCGGCGTCGCAAAAATAAAACGAGACCATGCCCATGCCGCCTTTCACGTAGCCCCACATGCCGGGCATTCCGCCCAGCCGGCCCGACGCATGATGGAAGCGGATGCTGGCGGTCCCCGCGTCGAATGGGCTGGCGTTGGTGCCAATCACTCCTTGCCCGAGGTAGGCAGTCTGCAGCCGTTCGTCGCGCAGAAAATATTCCACGAACTCGGCCATCGACCAGTCGAAGAGCACGTGCCTTGCCTGTTCATCCTGCCCAAGCCGCTCTTCAATCTGTTCCTGCGTGGGAGGCTCGCCGATCCACAGATCGCCATCGCCTGCCGGACGCAAAGCATCGCGCAATCTGCGGAGCACGTCGCTCATCGCGCGCCAGCCTTCCACATCGCCCGGAGCGAAGCTGCGAATCTCCGCCTCGCACCGCTCGTCGTTGTCCCAGAGCTGCACGCTTGAGCCGTCGAGAAATGGAACAAACAGCCCGTTGACCGCGGGCGTCCACTGAAAACCGCGCTCGGGCAGATTCAATTCGGAAACCACCAGGGGATGCAGCAGTCCGGCGAGATACGCGCAGGGGGACATGCGCACGCCGGGGAAGGGTTCCTCGATCGTGCAGGCGCCGCCGACGCGCGCGCGGCTCTCCAGCACCAGCACGCGCTTGCCCGCCCGCGCCAGATACGCCGCGCAGGCCAGGCCGTTATGGCCGGCTCCGACGACGACCGCATCCCAGCGCCGCGACGCCAGTTCGCGGACGGGAGCAGGCAATCCAATTTCACCGAGAACGGCGGCGGTGGGTGAATTCACGCAGGTAGTATCCATCGCCGAGCGCCACGTTGGAAAGGACCTTAAGTAGAACAGGCTTCAGCCTGTTGGTTTCCATCAGGAATCTCAGGCTTAACGCGGTAGCCATGTGCTGCAGGCCGGCCTTGTTCTGAGGGAAGGCCACAGGTCACAGGCTTCAGCGTGTGGGTTTCCATCAGAAATCCCAGGCTGATCGCGGTAGCCATGTCCCCTAACCCCGGCTTGATCCGATGGAAATCCACAGACTTCACAGGCTGCGGAAAAAAGATTTTATTTTGTCATTCCGAGCGAAGCGAGGAATCTCTCTTTGTTTGAAAGGCAGGAAAAGAGAGATTCCTCGGCGCGCAGCGCGCCTCGGAATGACCAATATTTGAGTTTTTCCGCATCCTGTTCAGTCTGTGGATTTCCATCAGACCTGACTAGACTTGGAGCACATGGCTGCCGCGGTCAGCCTGAGATTCCTTATGGAAACCCACAGGCTGAAGCCTGCGCTACTTGAGGGCATTACGAATTTTCAACCGCGCGTTGGTCGCGAACGCTGCTCGCGGTATAATCCTCTGATGCCTATGAGCGGGAATTCCTCGCGGATGCATGGGACGACGGTATTGTGCGTGCGCCGCGACAACAAGGTGGTGATCGCGGCGGACGGCCAGGTCACCATGGGCGAGCACGTCATGAAACACACGGCGCGAAAGACGCGGCGCCTCTTCAACGAAAAGATTCTGGCGGGGTTTGCCGGGTCGACGGCGGACGCGCTCTCCCTGTTCGAGCGGTTCGAGGGGAAGCTGCAGGAACATCAGGGGAACCTGGCGAAGTCGGCGGTGGAGCTGGCCAAGGAGTGGCGCAAGGACCGCGCGCTGCGGCATCTCGAAGCGCTCCTGATCGTGGCCGATCCCAAGTTCACGTTTCTCGTTTCCGGGAACGGCGATGTGATCGAGCCGGACGACGGCATCTGCGCCATCGGTTCCGGCGGCCCGTACGCGCTGGCGGCGGCGCGGGCGCTCTCCAAACACACAAAGATGCCTGCGAAGGAAATCGCGCAGGAGGCCATGCGCATCGCCAGCGACATCTGCATTTTCACGAATGCGAATTTCACGATTGAGGAGTTGTAGCATCTACTGGAGACCTTGGTGCAATAGTGTAACGCCCGCCTTCAGGCGGGCATCTTTCCGGCACTCAAAAATGTCCGCCTGAAGGCGGGCGCTACAAAGACCGGATCGCGACGTTTTTGCGTTTGGGCATTTGTACCGGAAAAACCGCAGGCGGGACTCTTTGCGCATCTCAGCCAATTGCCGGCGTTACACGGAAGGTGGAACGTAAATCATGGTGATCTATCTTCCCGGCGAGCAGCACGAACCGGAAGCGGCGGTGGAGCCTTCGTTTGACGAGCTGACGCCGCGCGAAATTGTCGTCGAGCTGGACAAATACATCGTCGGCCAGGCCGCGGCGAAGCGCGCCGTCGCCGTCGCGCTGCGCAACCGCGTGCGCCGCCAGAAACTCACGCCCGAGATGGCCGAGGATGTGCTCCCCAAAAATATTCTGATGATCGGGCCCACCGGAGTGGGCAAAACGGAAATCGCACGGCGCCTCGCGCGCCTGGCCGGCTGCCCGTTTGTGAAAGTCGAGGCTTCCAAATACACCGAAGTCGGCTACGTCGGCCGAGACGTGGAATCCATGGTGCGCGATCTGGTCGAGACTTCCATTGACATGGTGCGCGAGGAAAAGCTGGACGAGGTGGCCGAGCGCGCCGAGCACGCCGCCGAAGAGCGCGTACTCGACCTACTGCTTCCCGCTTCGCCTCCTCCGCCGCCGTCCGAGCCGTCCCATTCTTCCTCGCCTCAAATCGAAGCGCCGCGGCACGACCAGATGGACCGCACGAGGGAAAAACTTCGCGCGCAGTTGCGCGATGGCAAGCTTGACCAGCGCCTCGTGGAAGTCGAAGTCCGCGAGCGCTCGACGCCCGCCTTTGAGATCGTCTCCAGCCAGGGCGTCGAGGAAATGGACATCAACGTCAAGGACATGCTCTCGGGAATTTTCGGCCAGCAAAAACGCCGCCGCCGTATGACCGTCGCCGAGGCCTTCGATTACCTCATTCAGGAAGAAGAAAACAAACTGCTCGACATGGATCAGGTGACGCGCCTGGCCGTCGAGCGCGCCGAGCAGATGGGCATCATTTTCATTGATGAGATTGACAAGATTGCCGGGCGCGAGTCCGGCCACGGCCCGGACGTCTCCCGCGAAGGCGTGCAGCGCGACATTCTGCCGATCGTCGAAGGCACCACGGTGAACACGCGCTACGGCATGATTCGCACCGACCACATTCTGTTCATCGCCGCGGGAGCGTTTCACATCAGCAAGCCTTCCGACCTGATCCCCGAGCTGCAGGGCCGGCTGCCGATCCGCGTCGAGCTGACCGCGCTCACCGAAGGCGATTTCGTGCGCATCCTTACCGAGCCGAAGAACGCTATTATCAAGCAGTATATTGCACTTCTAGATACGGAAGGCCTGAAGCTGAATTTCACCGAGGACGCCATCGCCACCCTCGCGCGCTACGCCGTCATGGTCAACGAGCAGACGGAAAACATCGGCGCGCGCCGCCTCCATACCATCCTCGAAAAAGTGCTGGATGAAATTTCCTTCGAGGCGCCGGACATGAAGAAAAAGAACGTGAAAGTGGACGGCGCGTACGTCACGAAACAGCTCGCCGACATCGTGAAGAATCAGGACCTCAGCCGGTACATTCTCTGACGCCATGGTAACGATGGTGAAGAGATGATCCGCGCCGCCGCGACTCTCGCCCAAGCGCTTGGCCTCCTCGCCTGCGCCATTGCTGCAGGCTGCGCCGCGCCCGGCGATCCCACCGCGCGCCATCCGGTGGTTCCCGTCGCCGTCACGGACCTCGCGGCGCAGCAATACGGAAAATCATTCGCTCTCACGTTCACTCTGCCGGCGCGGTCGGTGGATCGCGAAGCACTTGCCGAACGCCCCGCGCTGGAAATCTATCGCGCCCCGCTTTCTCCCGGCGAAACTCCGGACAAAAAAACGGCCTGGCAGCTGGCCTTCATGATTCCGTCCGAGCGGGTGGATTCTTATCTAAAAGGAACCCGCATCGAGTTTTTCGATCCGCTCACGACGGAGGATTTCGCCCGCCCCCCCGGCTCATCCGTGGCATACAAAGTTCGCACCAGGGCAAACAAGGCGCGCGCCTCGCAGGATTCCAACGTCGTCACCGCGCGCCTCTACGCCGCCCCGGAGCCTCCTCAGGACGTCCGCGTGTCCGTCACGGAATCGGCGGTGATCGTGAGCTGGGCGGAGCCTCCCTTGCCGCCGGGCACCGCGCCTCACAATTACCGCATCTACCGCGCGGAAATCGAGCCCGGGCAGACAGGCCCGCCGCCGGATGTGGCTTCGGCGAAACTGAAAGCTCCCCTGGAACTGATCGGGAATTCGACCTCCACCGAGTATCGCGATACGCACTTTGCATTTGGAGCGACGTACTTGTACACGGTTCGCAACGCCGCGCAGTATGGCGAGGCTTTCGCTGAATCGGCTGACTCGGCGCCGGCCACGGTCACGCCGCGTGACGTCTTCCCGCCCGCCGCGCCCACGGGCCTTGAAATCGCAATCGTCCCTGCAACCCCGCAGACCCCAGCCTACGTCGAATTATCGTGGGCGATCAGTCCCGAGGGGGACCTGGCGGGGTATTCAGTTTATCGGAGCGATGCGGAAAACTCTCCCGGCGAGCGCGTCAGCACGGAAGTATTGCCGAGCCCGACGTTTCGTGATATCTCCGTACAACCCGGCCGGCGTTATTTCTATCGCATAACCGCGCTGGACCGTGCAGGCAATGAAAGCCCCAGGGGCCCCGCAGTAGCGGCGGAAATTCCGTAGGCGGAAATTCGAGAAGGAAGGATGACATGGCAGCCCGCCCTCAACTCCCGGGCATGCGATGGTTTTTGTGGCTGCGCATCGCGTCGTTGCGCATCGGAATCCTCACGGGGATTTATCTGTCCATTGTTTTTATGGCGTGGCTGATCGTCGCCAATCGTGTTCCTTCTCTGGAGCGTTTCGCCGAAACGCGCAACCTCATTGGGGGAGCGCTCCTTGTCACCATGCTGGCAATCCCCGCGCTGCGTTTCCGGCAGAGGCCCGGCAGATTGTTCATCGCGGGACTGACGGCCTGGACGCTTCTGACGCTGACCTATCTTGCCGCGGAATTACGTTTCAGCCTGCTCGAAAGCCGCATGGGAGCCTTCCACGTTTTCATGCTGGGCGCGGTTTCCTACGGCTTCGTGGCCGTGCTAGATTGGGTGTTCCTGATCTGCGCGGGAGTTCGCCACGAGCACCTGGCGCAAGCCCGGGAAACACCGTCCTCCCCAGGCAGGCACAGGACAACGCTCTAATTTCTCAAATTTCTCACAAAGGAAAAAGCAGACGATGAAACTCTGCCGTTTTCAGTCCAAGGAAAAAAGCGCCGCCGCGGCGCATCCGGAAGTTCTGCAGGGAGTAATTTCGGGCGAGACGGTTCGCCAGATCTCCGGCGACATGGTGGGAAAATGGGAGGTGACCAGCCGGTCCTGGCCGCTGTCGGATGTCAAGCTCTTGCCGCCGGTCGCGCCCAGCAAGATTGTGTGCCTCGGCAGAAATTATCTTGACCATGCCGCGGAATTCAATAACGCTCCACCGACGCAACCCTTGATCTTTCTCAAGCCGCCGTCGTCCTTGCTAGCTCCCGACGATCCCATCGTGCTTCTGCCCGAGGTGCAGCGCATTGATTTTGAAGGCGAGCTTGCGGTGGTCATGTCGCGCGAGTGCCACCGACTGCGCGACGGCGCGGATCTGCGCCCCTATATCGCCGGGTACACGCTCCTGAACGACGTCAGCGCCCGCGATTATCAGGCCTTCGACAAGCAATGGACGCGCGCCAAAAGTTTTGACACCTTTTGCCCGCTGGGACCGGTTCTGGAGACGGAGTTCGACGTTGCCCACGGAACTATTGAAACTCTGCTCAATGGTGTTAGGAAACAGCACGCTCCGTTGACCGATATGCTCTTTCCCATTGATGTTATAATTCCATGGATTTCGCGGGTGATGACTCTTTTGCCGGGCGACGTGATTGCCACGGGCACTCCGGCGGGCGTCGGCCCCATGAAGGCCGGGGACGTGGTAGAGGTGGTGATCTCCGGAATCGGAACGCTGCGAAATCCCTGTGTGAATCGCGTCGACTGACGCTTGCAAATCGGCCCGGCCGCGCGGATGGGCATGCCTATCGGCGCCACGCCGCACAAAGTATTTGAGCGATTCTTCAAGAGCGCCCGCTTGCTGGGGGATTGAAGGATTCTCGAAAGATTGGGAGAAAGCGCGCGAGACGCTGGGCGCCGTGTTTTTGCCGGCTCCCGCGCGCGACCCGGGGCGTTGAAGCACTTGGCAATCGATTGGCGGATGCTGGTGGTAGCCGTGGCGGTCGTGGTGGCCGTCGCCGTCGCGGCGTTGCGCCAATACTACCGGAAACCCGAAGACCCGGACGATGAAGAGCGCCGCCGGCGTTCTCAGCTCAATCAGGTCGGGCGCATCGTTGAGGGCCTCGTCGTCGAGCTGGTCGAATCGCAGGGATCGAACGCGCCGCCACCTCCTCCGGCGAGGTTTTCGCGTCCCAAGGCGGCTTCTTCCGGACCCGGTGGAAACGGTTTGCGGCGCCTGGTCCGCTACAGCTATTCCATCGCGGGCGTCACGTATGAAACCGCCCAGGATGTTACCGGCCTTGAGGAGCGGCTGTGCCTCGAACGCATCGCCTCCGGCCAGCCCGCCAGCGTGAAGTACGATCCGTCCAATCCCAGCAATTCCATTCTTGTGGCGGACGACTGGTCGGGCCTGCATTAATTTCTACCCGAGAACGCCAGTCTCCCGATTGGCATACACAGGCTGCGGAAAAAGAAATTTATTTTGTCATTCCGAGCGAAGCGAGGAATCTCTCTTTGATTGGAATCTAGGAAAAGAGAGATTCCTCGGCGCGCGGCGCGCCTCGGAATTACAAATGAGTTTTTCCGCAGCCTGTTTCGCCAGCTCGACCGCTGCGGTGGGGAGATTGGGGCTTGCGGATCCGGATTCCAAATCGAAGTTTCCTTGCATCCGCTGCGGCATTTCCGATGATCTTCGCCTCGCGAGTACCGGCATGTTGATGAAAATTCTTGCTTCCGTTACGGCCATCCTCGGCTCCGCCGCGCTGACGCTGGCGTGCCTGATTGCTCTCGTGGAAGGCACCATCCGCGCCGTAAATATCGATCAAATCCCGCTGCGAGTTCTCGCCGTCGCCGCGGACTTCCTCTTCGGTACGATCCTCCTTCTCGGGTGCATTTACCTTGCAACGCATCTGGCCGTCCGCCTGGTAGGCGTGGGCCGCGCCGAATTCCCTCCGCTGCCGGTCGACGAGTATTCCAGCGAAGTGCGCTCCGGCGATTCCGCCAAAATTTAGTGGCATAGCGGTCCGCGCATGTGCGAAAGTCTCGAAGGCCGTGCGCCGCAATGGCGCGCGCTGGCCTCGACCCATGAACAACGATACGAAATCGATTGATCCGATCGCGGAACTGCGCCGGCGCAGCGCCGAAGCGGAAGCAGGCGGCGGCGCGGAACGCCGCGAGCGCGAGCACAAGGCCGGGAAGCTCACGGCGCGCGAACGCGTGGCGCTGCTCCTCGACGAAGGCACGTTTGAAGAGTTCGACAAATTCGTCGCGCACCGCTCGGATGAATTCGGCATGCAGGAGCAGCGGACGCCCGGGGATGGTTTCATCACCGGTTTCGGGCGAATCGCGGGCCGTTTGGCCTACGTGTTCGCGCAGGATTTTACCGTTTTCGGCGGATCGCTCTCGGAAACCAACGCGCTGAAAATTTGCAAGATCATGGATCTGGCGATGCGCAATGGAGCGCCCGTGATCGGGCTGAACGATTCGGGCGGCGCGCGCATTCAGGAGGGCGTGCGTTCGCTCGCCGGTTACGCCGATATTTTTTTGCGTAACACGCTGGCGAGCGGCGTCGTTCCGCAGATTAGCGCGATCATGGGGCCGTGCGCGGGCGGCGCGGTGTATTCCCCCGCTATCACCGATTTTATTTTCATGACGCGTGACACGTCGTACATGTTCATCACCGGCCCGGACGTCATCAAAACGGTGACGCACGAGGATGTTTCCAAGCACGACCTCGGCGGCGCGATGACGCACAACGCGACGAGCGGCGTCGCCCATTTCATCGCCCGCGATGATGCCGAATGCCTCACCATGATTCGCGAGTTGCTCGGTTTTCTACCTTTGAATAATTTGGATGACGCGCCGCGCCGGCCCACTTCCGATCCCGTGGACCGCGCCGACGCCGCCCTCGATTCGATAGTTCCCATCGACGCGATGCAGCCCTATGACATCAAGGACGTGATTCACGCCATCGCCGACGACAATTATTTCTTCGAGGTGCACGAGCATTTCGCGAAAAATATCGTGGTCGGTTTCGCAAGGCTCGGCGGCCAGCCCGTCGGCGTGGTCGCGAACCAACCGGCGGTACTCGCAGGCGTGCTGGACATCAACGCTTCGGTGAAGGGCGCGCGATTCGTGCGCTTCTGCGACGCCTTTAATATCCCGCTCATCACGCTCGAAGACGTGCCCGGCTTTTTGCCCGGCACGCAGCAGGAATGGAACGGCATCATCAAGCACGGCGCGAAGCTGCTCTACGCATTCGCCGAAGCGACGGTACCCAAACTAACGGTGATCACGCGCAAAGCGTATGGCGGCGCGTACTGCGTCATGTCCAGCAAGCATATCCGCACCGACGCGAATTTCGCCTGGCCCACCGCGGAGATCGCGGTGATGGGCCCGGAAGGCGCGGTCAATATCGTCTACAAACGCGAAATCGAGCGTGCCCCCGAGGCCGACCGCGAGCGCCTGCGCCGCGAAAAAGTCGCCGAATTCCGCGAGCGCTTCGCCAATCCCTACGTCGCCGCCGAGCGCGGCTACATTGACGCCGTGATCGAGCCGTCGCAGACGCGCGCGAAGCTCATCACCGCACTGCGTTCCCTCGAAACCAAGCGCGACACCAACCCCAAAAAGAAACACGGCAATATTCCGCTGTAGCCTTCCTGGTGGCGCATGCTTTAGCTTGTGAAGGTTTTGCCTTATAAGGACCAAACCTTCACAAGCTAAAGCATGCGCCACCAGGAATCCCCGTGCGGAACACGAGGCCAAAAAGGGATAGAATGGCGATGAGGATTCCTGACGGAGAACGCCATGAACAAATTGTTGTTTGCAGTTTGTCTTTTCCTGGCCGTTCCAGCGCTTCGCGCGCAGCAAGCTGGATCCAGCGATCGTCAGCCTCAAACTGCAACAGAAGCTGCGCCGCAACCGGCCGCGACAAATCCCAATCCGCAGGATAATTTGCCCGCCTCCATTCGTCCGGGGCATCCTCTTGATCCAGCCGATGTTGATATTCTTACCGGGAAACGCGACAGGGAAATCGAGGCAGCTCGGCGGGCTGCCATACCGGTTGTGGCAGGGGCTTACGGCGGGTACGGAAATTATGGCGATTATTACTGGATGAACGGCAGAATCGGTGCGGCGTGGGACATCCCGATGCTGCCGCTGGCGCAAATTACCAGCCCATTTTTCTTCTCGCGATTCCCGCAGCGAGGGTTTGGGCGCGGCGGCTTTCGCGGCGGCCGCTAAACGATATCTGATCGTCTCGGGCGCACTTCTCTACTGCGTCACCGTCCTGGCCATATCGCCGATTTTATATCCGGTGCCCGAAACAGGCTTGCAGACCGCGGAAATTTCATCTACGTCGGTGACTTCGATTTCCCCGAGCTTGGTGGTCATTTTGCGAATAACCGCGCCAGTGGCCGGGTCCTTGATCGTGCTGGTCACGCGTTCCACGGACAAATGGTCGCCCACTTTGATTCCCGTTTTCAAGCCGACATTCAGCACGATTTGATCGCCATCCACGGCCGCCACCAGGCCTTCCACTTTGATGACGCGCGCCTGCAGCTTGGGAGCCGCCGCGATCACTCCCGCGGTCATTTGGTCGGTCGCGGCCTTCACAGCCTCGCCGAGGATGGTCTGTTGAAAGTCGCTGGAACCGAAATCCGCGGCCCCGCCGCCGAAGCCGTGCCAGTTTCCTCCGCCGCCGAGAAGGGAATTGCTGCTGCGCTTGGATTCGCCCTTGCCCTCCGCAACGCCGAGGATCTCCGCCGTGTCAATATCCACGAGGCGCGCATCGAGCATGACGTTGGCCTTGGTTTCCTTGTGGCCAATCCCGCCGATCCCGAATCCGCCAAAGCCGCCTCCGCCGCCCCCGATGTTCCGGTTCTTCGTCTCGTTGCCAAACTCGGTGATGCTGCCCACGATGATGGCATCGAGGCCAAGGATTTTGCCGATCCTGGCGGCAGAAGCCGGATTAGCGCGGTCGCTGTTTGAAAAATTTTGCTCGGCCAGGATTTTGTCGAGCTGTTTGCGCTCTATCACGCTGTAGGTTCCATCGGTCACCAGGTTTTTGACGAGAAGGTCGGCGATTCCCTTGCCGACGTCAATATCCGTCCCGAACAGGGCCGCCGTGCTGGTCTTTACCGTGGCATAGTCAAAATCGAAGACCGCAACGCGCTTCTTGCGTACCTGCTGGGAAGGCGCGCTGGTTTGCGCGCGCATGGCCAGAGGCGCACAAAGAACGCTTAAAACAAAGAGGGCGGCGATTCGTTTCATGGCGATCTCCTGTATCGAAGCGATGCAGCGTGAAAAGGTACCTGGTCGTGATGCGTGGTCGAATGATTCTAGATAAGCGCAAAACCCTGTGTCAACCATCGCTGTGGAAAGGTGCGCGAGAAGTCACTCCGGATGCGTTCAGGCCCGCGCTTTCCTTCGGGCCAGGATGCGCCGTGCGGCCAGCCCGGCGGGGATCAGGGAAAAAACAGCGAATAACAGCGCCGTAATGACGAGGTCCTTGAACGCCGGAGCGAAATCCCCGCCATGCCGGATCGCAAGGACGCAGATGTAGTAAGCGGTTGGCGCGGCCAGAATGATTTCCGCGATCAAGTAGGGCTTCAGGAATCTTCCCCGAAAGAAAATCATAGACGCCGCGAGCACGAGCCACGTGGCCGTAATCCACTCCACCGGGTAAATCACCTTGTTGTCGAAGGAAAAGTGGTTGATAAGGAGCACGGGAATCCCGGCGCGCGGATCGAGGATGAACGGCGGCCCGCCCGGCCAGAAATAAATTCCAATCTGGTAGGCGCACAGGGCGAAGAGATACGCGCCGAGCAGGCGTTCTCGTCGCAGATTGGTTTTCTGTTCGCCAACTGTCAGCGTCATGCTGGGAATTATTGCGCGGCGCCTACACTCTGTCCACGCCCAGGTAGCTGCAAAAGACACATAGTGGCTTAATTTGAAAGGGAACTGAAGTAGCACAGGCTTCAGTCTGTGGGGTTCCATAAGGTCGCCCAGGCTGATCGTGGTAGCAAGGTGATGCAACCCTGCTTTGATCTGATGGAAGGCCACAGACTGAACAGGCTGCGGAAAAAATGCCCCGTCCAGTCATTCTGAGCGGAGCGAAGAATCTCTCTCGGATCTAAGTACCAGAAAAGAAAGAAGGAGAGATTCTTCGCTCCGCTCAGAATGACAGCGGCTTGAGTTTTTCCGCGGCCTGTGAAGTCTGTGCTACCTCGTCGTCGAGGCCACCGCGGCCTCGGAATTCCGCTGCCGTCGTAACCCTCGACGCTCCGTTTTGCCCCTGTGCTAGAATCCTGCTCGCCGTTGATTGTTTGGAAAAAATGTTTCGCAAAATCCTCATCGCCAATCGCGGGGAAATCGCCGTGCGGATCGCGCGGGCATGCCGCGAAATGGGCATCGTTTCCGCCGCCGTTTTCAGCGACGCGGACCGCGCCGCGCTGCACGTTCGCCTCGCCGATGAAGCGTACCCGGTCGGCCCGGCTCCCTCGCGCGAAAGTTATCTTCGCATCGACAAGCTGATGCAGGCGGCGCATCGCGCCCGGTGTGACGCGCTGCATCCCGGATACGGATTCCTCGCCGAAAATCCCGAGCTCGCGAGGGCCTGCGCAGCGAACAACATCACGTTCATCGGCCCGTCGCCTGAAGCGATGGAGCGCCTCGGGTCGAAAACAGCCGCGCGCCAGCTCGCCGCACAGGCCGGCGTGCCCATGGTTCCCGGCACGAAGGATCCCATTGAAAATCCCACGGATGCGGGCAGCATTGCGAAGGAGTTCGGCTATCCCGTGCTGCTAAAAGCGGTGGCCGGCGGAGGCGGGAAAGGCATGCGCCTCGTCACTGCGGAACCGGAAATGGCCGGCGCCTGGCGAGATGCAGCTTCGGAAGCGCTGAACGCGTTTGGCGACGCGCGCTTGTATCTCGAAAAGTATGTCGAGCGTCCGCGCCACATCGAAATCCAGATTTTCGGCGACGCGCACGGCCACGTTGTGTATATCGGCGAGCGCGAGTGTTCGGTCCAGCGGCGGCACCAGAAAGTAATCGAGGAATCTCCGTCTCCCGTCATGACGCCGGAACTGCGTCGCGCCATGGGCGAAGCCGCCGTGCGTCTCGCAAACCAAGCGCGCTACACAAACGCGGGCACGGTGGAATTTCTCGTGGACGCCGCGGGCAATTTTTATTTTCTGGAAGTGAATACGCGCCTGCAGGTGGAGCATCCGGTCACGGAAATGGTCACGGGCCTCGATCTGGTAAAACTGCAGATCCGCGCCGCCGCGGGAAAGCCGCTTCCGTTTTCGCAGGAGGACGTCAAGCTTTCAGGCCACGCCGTCGAATGCCGCCTTTACGCGGAGGATCCCCACAACCAATTTTTCCCGTCGCCGGGAAAAATTCTTACGCGCCGCGCGCCTTCCGGCCCAGGAATCCGTCTCGATGACGGCGTGTATGAAGGTTTCACAGTTTCGACGGAATACGATCCGATGCTCGGCAAGCTGATCGCCTGGGGCCAGGACCGCGCCGAGGCAATCGCGCGCCTGGATCGCGCCCTCGAAGAACACTCGCTTACCGGAATCAAGACGAACACAGGCTTGCTTCTCGCCATTCTCCGCGATCCGCAATTCTTGCGCGGCGAAATCTACACCCGCTGGCTGGATGAAAAGCTGCAGGAACTCCTATCCGGGAAGCAAACTCAAGACCGCAACGTGGCTTCCGAAGATGCGGCGATTCTCGCGGCTCTGCTGCATTCGACCGGCGGCAAGGACGCGGCTCCCGCGAACGGAACCGGCCTGGAAGCGGAATCGCGCTGGAAACGCGAAGCGCGCCTCGAGCAGGTTGACCGGAGCGAATGACAGGCCGATGAAATATGAAATTATAATCGACGGCGCGCGGCGCAGCGTGGAGTTCGCTGCTCCGGGGAACAATTCGTCCCGCATGAAGTTCACCGTTGACGGGCGTCTGGTGGAAGCGTGCGCCGTCCGGATTTCGAGCGGCGTGTACTCCATCCTTCTCGGCGGGCGATCCCTCGAAGTCACCACCGAGGAAAACTCCAATGGGTTGCTGGTGCGCGCGAACGGACGTGAATTTCAAGTGGAAGTCATCGATCCGCGCATTTGGCGGCGGGGCCGCGGCGCCGGGATCGAGCTCGAAGGCCGCCAACAGGTGGTCGCGCCCATGCCTGGGAAAATTGTGAGGGTCCTCGTCGCGGCGGGCCAGCACGTGGATGCCGGTCAGGGCCTCCTGGTTATCGAAGCGATGAAAATGCAGAACGAAGTGCGCGCACCCAAGTCAGGCACCATAGAAAAGCTGGCGCGCGAAGGCCAAACGGTGAACGCAGGAGAAGTCCTGGCGGTTGTGACCTAAAGTAGGACAGGCTTCAGCCTGTCAGGTTTTTGATTTTAATTGGGACAAAAAGGAAGACAGGCTGAAGCCCGTCCTACTTCGCCGGGAAGGGCGTTACATCGCCCGCGGCTTTTGGCGTCACAACAACGGGAAGTTTCCCCGCCGATTCCACCACCTGCTGGGCGAGATAATTTGTGATCTTGGCGTTGTTGCGAGCGACGGCCAGGTACGCGGCGCGCAGCAACTGTTCCTTGCGGTTGTGGATGTTGTCGCGAATCGACTGCTGCACGGCCGGATCGCTCAGCTCCCGCTGCCCGGGCGCTTCCTTGCTCACGAGCTTCAGGATGCGGTAGGAATCCCGCAACACGATCACGCCGCTGATTTGCCCCGGCTTAAGCGACATTACGGTTTTTTTCAATGCGGGATCGCTCTGGGCGAGCGAGGACTCCGGCACGTAGCCCAGGTCGCCGCCCGAGCCGGCGGAGGCGGGGTCTTCCGAATAATCCATGGCCACTTGCGCGAAGTCCGCACCGGTCGTGAGTTGCTGCTCGAGGGCCGCAGCCTTGCGCTTGGCCTCGGCATCGGTGGTGGCATCGTCGTTCTTGCGGTTGCGCAGGCCCGGGTCCTTGTGCGGCGTGACCACGATCTGCGCGATGCGGTATTGCGGCTCGGTCACGTTGAATTGCGCGCGGTTCTGATTGTAAAAATCCTGTACGTCCTGATCCGTCACGGTAATCTTGGCCACCACTTCGTGATTGATCACCTTTTGGATGGAGAGTTGCTGGCGGATATCGTTTTTCAGATCATCCACCGAGTAATTGCGGTTCTTGAGCTGGCGCTGAAATTCTTCCTCGGTATAGGGGCTCTTGAATTCGGTGAACTTGTCCTCGACTTCGCCGTCGGCGGCCTGCAGGCCCAGCGTTTTCGCTTTTTCGAGCAGAATGTGATTGTTGATCAGCTCATCCAGAACATTCAGCTTGAGCGACAGGGCTTCATCCTGGGAAGGCTGTGGCGCATCGGGGTTCAACTGCGTGCGGTAGTATTTATCGACTTCCGCGCGCGTAATCGGCGCGCCGTCCACAACTCCCCACACCCCTTCATCCGGCACCACCGGCTTCTTGCATCCGGACAACACCGCCAGGGCCGCGGCCAGCATGAACCATCCCCGCCCACGTATCCTCACGATGTCTCCTTATGCCGGGTGCGGGTTTCCCTTTTGCATTGAACGTTCGTCGCTGCGAAGGGGGGAACCCGACAATACGATGTAGCGATGCGGAAATGCGGCCGTTAGGCAGCCTTCGTGACGCGGCCGGCCCGAATGCAGGAAGTGCAGACGCGAATTTGTTTGCGCACGCCGTCAACCACGGCGCGCACGCGTTGCAAATTTGGATTCCAGCGGCGGCGCCGGGTATTGTTCGCGTGGCTGACCACGTTTCCGAAGGACGGCCCCTTGCCGCAAATCTTGCATTTCATTGCCATGACAACTCCTCACCCATTTTCGTAAAGTTAAGCAAAGTGAGCAGTTTAGCAGAGTTTGGGAGGATCCGCACCCGATTTGATTCTTCCAAAGGAAAGCTAATTCGTACAATCGCAATACCGCAGGGCTGTGAATCCTGGCGGGGAATGCGGTTTATCGCCGTCCAATGTAAGAATAAATAAACGATCGTACTCTGTGTGTGCGATCGGCGTTATTGCGGGGGCTCCGAGTGCGCGCAGAATCTTTGGAAGCGTTGCGTCGTGCCATACGACAAGCACGTTGGCTGCCTTGCCCAAGCGAATCGCGTTAACAAGTTGATCTGGTCTGCTCAAAGGAATCGCCACGGGCTTCAAGTTTAACTTTTCTGCCAGGGGTCCTGCAGTCTGTTGGGTGCGCTGTAGGTCGGACGTGAAGATCTGTTGAATATGTGTGCCGGCGAGCATGTTCGCGAGGCATTCCGCGCCCCGATGCCCTGCCTCGCTGAGCGGGGCGTCCGTCTCGTCGGAAATCTTATCCGCGTGGCGGACCAAAAAAATGGTGCGCATGTTTTGGGCATGCGCACAAGGAGCACACGTCAATGCTACAAAGACACAGAAGACCAAAATTCCTGCGAATGTTCGCACGAAAATTTTGCCTCCCCTGTTCTCTATTCCCTCAACTGCGCATAGGGCGGTCCGACAATAGCGCCCACACGTATCCGTCAGGGATAGTCCGCAAAGAGTCGGTTCTCAAGCTGTGCCTTTCCGTGTGACTGCAAGCCGTACAAAGCGATCAGCCGCAGGTTCGGGATTGAGCGGGCCATCGTGCAGGCGCCTCCTATTTCTCCCGTATCGGCTCCCAGCGCAGGCCGAGAGAGATTGTCGGCTGATAGTACTCGCGCTGAATCATGAATTGCGGGCTGCCCTGATAGAAGCCGAACACTTCGTTATTCAAATTCAGGGCTTGTGCCAGGATCGTCAAGCCGTGATTCATTCGAACGCTGCCCTGTGCGTCTACCTGGACATGTGTATAAAACCAGATGTCGCTTAGAGGTCCGTTCACCCCGCCGGGCAAACCGTCCGTAAATTGAAAAGCGTATATGCTCGCTTGGTTATAGGAGACCCCGATGCGGAAGGAGAAACGTCCCCGGTCGTAAGTTGGGCTGAAATTGAACGCGTTGGGTGACGTTCGCGGCAGCATGGGGTGATCCGAACGACCAGGGATGCCGTTCGCCCGTGATGCGGTGTAGCCGTAGTTCGCGGAAAGACCTAGACCACCCCAGGCTCCTGGTAGCGATGAAAAGTGTTGCAGGTAGGCCACTTCGACACCGGTAACCCATCCGGATCCGGCATTGACGGGTTGGCTGACTTGGTAATTCCCCGCTATCCCTCCGGGCGGAGTGTAATTGAAAAGGTCAGTCTGCGTATCAATTATAGGGTTGTGGAGAAATTTGTAGAAGAATCCCGCGGAAAATACCCCGAAGGTGCTGAAGTAGTGATCGTAAAGGACGTCAATGTCGTCTCCGGTTTCCGCTTTCAGGCTCGGGTTGTCGAGTTGGATGGCGAAGGGGAAAGTGCCATTGCCGCTCGTCGTGATGTCAATCGCTTCGGCGATCTCCATCGGATCGGGCCGGGAAAGGCCCCGGGCGTAAAAGAAACGAAGATTATCATTCGGAGTGGCGGCGAACTTGAGCGCGGCGCTGGGCAAAAGAGTAATATATGAGCCCGTAAATCGATTCGGCCCGACGGTGTTACTGACTTCGTTGAACAAGAAATTCGTTCCGTTTTCCGTGGTGGACTCCACACGCAATCCGGCGATCAATCGCCACCGACTGGAAATATCGATAGAGTTCATCACGTAGCCGGCGGCAACCTTCTCGATCAAATCATATTCCTGGCCGTCGGTCCCCTGCGTGCTGCTGGAATCAAACAAGGTGGGATTCGCCTGGGAAAAAGCGAATGTGTTCTCGAAGCTCGGTTGATAGCCCAAATTGTAGTTCCCGCCATTGTAGTAATTGTGATTGGTAAAGGCGTTCGGGAAGGTGGACATCGGGATAAAGCCCGCCGAGAATTGAGAGCTATTTTGAAGCTGGGTGGAATCTGGGGTCAGCGTGACCACATACCCGTCGTTAAACTTATGAGCGTTTCGGAACAAACCGCCAATTTCCAGGGTCGCCAGTTTCGAGCCGATGTGGTAGCGCTTGGCGCCTGAGCCAGAGGCTTCAATATTCAGTTGCGCCGAGAGTCCCAGATCCCTGCGGATGTCTTTCAGCTTGTAGTTGGAAGGGCTGTTAATTTCGTTGAAGCACTCCCCGCTCCACCGCGGCAGGAACTCATTGGAGGTATTCGCGGGATCGTACTGGCATCCGCTCGTCGGCTGAAGTCCACTAAAGTCCGCATCCTCGGAGGCCGAGTTCCCGTACCAACCGCGCGACACGGCCACATCCCAGGCGAACCACGTTGTCGCAAGATTGTGAACGCCGCCAAGAACGATATTGGAGACTCCGATATCTGGGTTTCTTAGCTCCCCATTGGCCGTTGGCGTGCCCGTGCAGGGCCCTATGGTTACGCCGGAGCTATCTGTCCCACAACCGACGTTGCCGGGGGCCAGCAATTGAATCCCCTGCGTATTGTCTGTCAGCGAATACTTGAACCGGTCGCCGTAGTTGTGAAAGTCGGAATAGAACGCGCGAAGATAGATATTCGAGGCTTCCGAAATCTTATAGTCCGTGCTGCCGCTGAGTCCCCAGCGCGTCCGGAAGTATTGGTACTGGCGAATGTCCATGCCGTCTTTCCAGTTGACTTGCTGGCCGCTCGGTAGCGTGGCGATATCCGGAACGGGCTCGATGTCGTCAATTCCCCGTCCGTTCCAGTCATAGGAACCGCCGATCAGTGCGCCAAACTTCTTGCCCGGGCCGAATCGATAGCCAATCGTTCCTGTCTCTTCCGTTTCCCCTCGCCCGTGAATGATGGGCGTATAGCCGCCAATGCTGCCGATCGAAATTGTCGGCTGATCTGTGGCCACCTTGGTGACGAGGTTTACCGAGCCGCCGATCCCGTCACCCTCCATATTCGGCTGCAGCGTCTTGCTGATTTGGACGGATTCCACCATATCCGCGGGGACTGCATCGAATTTCACCTGCCTGACTCCGGGTTCCGGAGATGGGACATTGACGCCGTCAATCGTCGCGTTGGTCAATCGCGGCTCAAGCCCCCGAACCTGGATGTACTTGCCCTCTCCTTCGTCGCGCTCCAGCGTGACGCTGGGAAGCCGCCCAAGGGCATCCGCCAGGTTGGCGTTTGGCAAGCTTCGGATTACTTCCTCAGGTATCACCTGCACGAGATTGTCGGCATTTCGCTCGATGTTGACCGCTTCGGCCTCGCCGGTGACGCGAGGGGCCGTCACCACGATGGATTCATTTTGCGATTCAAGTCCGAGCTTCGCTTGAATGCTGGCGACTTGCGCAGCCGCCACGGTCACCGGCTGATCAAATTTCGCGAATCCCACGTACGTAATCGTCAGTGTGTAGTTTCCCGGGGCGACATCGTTGATGTAAAAGCGTCCCTGTTCGTCGGTAATGGTATTGAAAACGGGCGATTCGAGAGTGACTTGCGCGCCCTTGAGCACGGCGCCACTGTCATCGGTAACCAGTCCGGAAATCGCGCCCTTTTGACCCTGCGCCCTGGTTGTGCTTGCCAAACAGGAAAAGACAAAGACCCAAAACCAAACAGAGCGATGCAGTCGCTTCATGAAAGACCCCCTCTGGTCCCCTATCGATTTAACTTTTCCGGGGCCCGCTGAAACTATGGAAATACGGACATCCGACAATACTTTTTGCGGGCGGGTGCAAAAGAGGGCGTTATGCTATGGGCGGATTGTTTCAAGAATGTGAATGGATATTAAATAGATCATGTCACTTTTCATCGCTGGTGGGCAATTTCGCCTCTCCTAGCAAGAAGCTGGCCGGACGTTTTTGCGGGACATCCATTCGCGGCGCAACTCGCCAACGAGGTAGAGAGAACCGGTGATGAATACGACGTCATCGGGAGAGGCGAGTTCGAGGGCTCGCGCAAGTGCTTGCGCGGGATCGGGAACGACCTCCGAGACTCGCGCATGATGGGCCGTCATTTCCGCGAGTAATGGGGCGGAGATGGCGCGAGGCTGCGCGGGAGTTGTGAGAATTACGAAGGAAGCGCGGGGGAAAAGAAGGCCGGCGATTTCGTCCACGGCTTTGTCGCGCATGGCTCCGTAAATCAGAAAAATATTACGGCCGGGAAGGAATTGTTCCCAGAAGGCAACGATTTCGCGAGCGCCGGCGGGATTGTGCGTGCCGTCTACGTAAATTTCCGGTCGCTCGCCGATTTTTTCCAGGCGGCCCGGCCAAATGGCGGCGGCGAAACCGCGCGTGATGGCTTCGTCGTCGATGGGCGCGCCGCGCTCGGCAAGCATGCGCGCGGCGGCGAGCGCCGTGAGCGCGTTGCGAACCTGAAACCGGCCCGCGAGCTGCAACGCGATGGGAATGCGAACGCCCGAGTCGTAGGAAATCGCGGTGAACGAAAAGCAGCCGTCGCGGGCGGTCACGTCCTCGAGGTAAAAAGCATTCTCGATTTCCACGAGGAAGGCGGATTGTTCCGCGCAGCGGCGGCGGATCACCACGCGGGCGATGAGATGCTCGGCGGCGCTGACCACGCGCGCTCCCGGCTTGATGATTCCCGCTTTTTCCGCCGCGATTTCCTCGATCGAGTGGCCGAGATAATTTTCGTGGTCGAAATCAATCTGCGTGATGACGGCGACTTCCGGCAAGAGAATGTTGGTCGCGTCCAGCCGCCCGCCCATGCCCATTTCGCACACGGCAAACTCCGCGCGCTCGCTTGCGAAATACACGAAGGCAATCGCCGTGACGCACTCGAAAAAAGTGGGATGCGCGGCGAGGCGTCCCGGAGGCGAGCAATTCCTCGATCGCCGCGCGGACGCGCGTGAACGCGGCGGCAAAGTCCGCGTCGGAAATTTCCTTCCGTCCAGGCGAATGCGTTCGTTGATGCGTTCGAGATGCGGAGAAGTGTACAGGCCAGTGCGCAAGCCCGCAGCGCGCAAAATCGAATCGAGCATCGCCGATGTCGAGCCTTTTCCATTGGTGCCCGCCATATGCACGGATTGAAATTCGCGCTGCGGCTGGCCGAGCTGCTCGCAAAGGATGGTGATATTTTTCAGGTCGAATTTCGTGGCGCTCGCCTGCCGCGGAGAAGCGAGTTCGCGTCCCAGGCTGAAGAGGTACTGGACCGATTCTTCGTAGGTCATGAGGCCAGGTCCAAATTCCTTTTATCCATCGAGAAACGCAATCCGTTCGCCCCTAATCCGAATTTGCGAGTAGGGTTTCGTGGCGCCGGCGTCTCGCCGGCGTTTTTTGCGTCACTTTCGCGGCGGAGAACCGCCGGCGGAACGCCGGCGCCACTCGTTCACATTTCCTGAACGCGATAGTTCGAGATCTAATTTCAAGCTCAATCCGACCGCGTGTAATCCGGCTTCAAGCCAGGAAAAAATCGAGGGCGGAGGAGATGTAGGCCTTCAGGTCCTTGCGATGGACGACGGCATCCAGAAAACCGTGTTCCAGGAGAAATTCCGACGTCTGAAAACCCTTGGGAAGTTTCTGGCGCATGGTCTGCTCGATCACGCGCGGGCCGGCGAATCCGATCAGCGCGCCGGGTTCGGCGATGTTGATGTCGCCCAGCATGGCGTAGCTCGCCGTGACGCCGCCGGTCGTGGGTCCGTCAGCACGGAAATGAACGGCAGGCGGACTTCGTCCAGACGCGCGAGCGCGGCGGAAACTTTTGCGAGCTGCATCAAGCTGATCGTGCCCTCCATCATGCGCGCGCCGCCGGAAGATGAAATGATCACGAGGGGCAAGTTTTTTGGCGACGGCACATTTCCACCGCGCGGGTCACTTTCTCGCCCACCACCGCGCCCATCGAGCCGCCGATAAACGCGAACTCCATCGAGCAGCAAATCACCGGACGCCCGCCGAGCAGGCCTTCGGCCGTGATGATGGCGTCGACTTTGCCTAGTTTGCGGCGCGCTTCCTTCAGGCGCGCGGCGTAGGGCTTCGTGTCCGTGAATTTCAGCGGATCATTCGACGCCAGCGCCGCGTCATGCTCCACCCAGCGAGAATCGAGCAGCAAGTTCCAGGCGCTGCGTGGCGCTCAGGCGGAAATGGTGCTGGCACTTCGGGCAAATGCGCCAGTTGGCGTCCAGGTCTTTCTTCCACACGATGGTCGCGGCAGTTTTCGCACTTGGTCCACAGCCCTTCCGTCTTCACGCGGCGCGCGTCGGGCGGCGTGGGCTGTTCGATTCGCTTTTTTTCCCGCTTGAACCAGGCCATTGATGTTTTGGGTGCGGGCTCCATGTGGAACCCGCTAAAACATAGTGACGGCAGTGGCGCATGCTTCAGCTTGTGGGGCTTGAGTAGGACAGGCACTCCTGCAAGTACCTAAACCCCGGCCTCCAAGCCGCGGTAAAAGACATCATTGCTGCATCGGCATGGCCGCTGCGCTTCAGGGGCAGGCAGGAGTGCCTTCTACTTTTCTTCCGCGGGCGTCGACGTTGCGGGGCCCTCGCCGACGATTTCCAGGATAGTGTCCACATCCTTCGCGCCGTCATAGTGCACCTGCTTGCCGAAATGGCTGACGAAGCTGCCCGGGGCATCGGCACCGTTCTGTCCGGATCGAATTTGGTTCCCGTCCCACCCACCAGGTCCCCGAAATGACGTGATAAACCGGTCGTTCGGATGGAAGTGGGGATGGCTCATGTGGTGCGCGTGCCATTTGACCAACTCGACGTAAATTCCCGGCTTTTCAGGATCCCCGCCAGACACCGCCTGGCTTTCGCCCCTGGCCATGTCATCTTCCCATTTGATCTGGTCCGGCAACTGCATCTTGAGCGCCGCGGGATTCAGATCGGCAGCCCTTGCTTGCCCAAGCAAAACAAGAGCCCCGCCCCCCAGCACGGCAAAAAGCAAATAGATACAATATTTTTGATAGATGGACATTACCGCCTCCTCATGACCGAGTGGGGCTTTTTTCCCGCTCCACCATCCGGGCCTTGCCCAACTCTGCGTCCGCCCGCTCGACCCAAATCATCCCCGGTACTTTACGCCCGAGCGCCATCACATGTAAACACGATGGCATTGGTGGCACAGGCTTAAGCCTGTGAATCTTGATTGCGCTCAGGCGTCATCCCGCCTCGAACCAACCCCAGAGGCTGAATAGGCTGCGGAAAAAATGCCCCGTGTTGTCATTCTGAGCGGAGCGAAGAATCTCTCTTGGATTTAAGCATCAGAAAAGAAACAAGGAGAGATTCTTCGCTCCGCTCAGAATGACAGAGGCTGGGGTTTTTCCGCAGCCAGTGAAGCCTGTTCCACTTTTTCGCCTTGAAAATTTAGAAATGCTCTCGCAGGGCGCGGAAGCTCGTCAGGATGAGGAGGCGCCCTGCTCCACTGCGCACTTCCTCGTGCTCGAGCGCCCAGGTGGCGTGATGGGGAATGAAAACGGCATTCAGCCCCGCCTCGAGCGCGGGATTAATATCGCTGCGGGGACTGTTGCCGACCATCCATCCGTGCGATTTCACGACGTGATGCCGGTTCACCAGATCGCGGTAGGTGGCCGCATCTTTTTCGGGGACGATTTCGATTGCGTCGAAATGAATCTGCAGCCCCGACCGCTCGACTTTGGCCGCCTGCTCGGCCGCCTCGCCCTTGGTGAAGAGAATCAGGCGGTGCCGCGCGGCAAGATAGTCAAGCGTTTCTAGGACTCCGTCCAGGATGTTGGGGGGCGTGCGCTCGAGTTCCTGGACGCGAATGTGGATATTTTCGACGGTCGAGCGCTCGGCCTGGTGGCCCGCGAGTTTCACGTACGTTTCCTCGAGCGAGCGGCCGAAGCTGCGAACGCCGTAGCCGTGCTGGCGGATGTTGCGGCGCTCGGTTTCGTTCAGGATGTGGCGGGCGTATTCACGGGGATAGCCGAAAGGTTCGAGCAGGGTGAGAAATTCCTCGATGGTCTGCTCGAAGTAAACATTATTCTCCCAGAGCGTGTCGTCGGCGTCGATGAGAATGGTTTCTCGGGCCATGGTTTCGGGCGAGCTTGAAGAGCGGTTGCGTATTGACATCCGCGCGGCTGCGGCGCGCGGCACGTCTTCACGCCGGCGCGAATCCGCGGCGTGCTTACGCCTTTTTGGCCTCGCTGGCGGCCAGCCTTTCCAGGATTTCCAGCGCAATTTTTTGCGTTTCGCCGTAGCGGGAGAGGTAACTCTGAAATTCCCGGTTCATTTCGATGGCCTCGCCGGCGTCGTGCTGCACCCTCAGAATCATATCGCGCAGGCGCACGGGATGGGGGAGCACCGCGTCTTCCTTCAATTCGTCGAGCGCCGCTTTGACGTCATAGAGCTCCATCGTTCCTCCTCGCTGACTTGTTCACCGACAATTCTACTGCTAAAACCGGGCCAAACGAAACAGTAGGACGGACTTCAGTCTGTCGTTTTTGAATTGTAAAGGAGATTGAAACCCGACGGGCTGAAGAGTCTGTGTGAGAACTGGTTCTTGGTACATGTAGCGTCCGCCTTTAGGCGGGCGCTACATAGATTTGCTAATTGTGGGTTCTCACACAGGCTCTGAAACCTGTCCTACTGGCGAGATTCCATAAACTCAGGCGGCGGAGGGCAAAAACTCGTAGCGGTCGATTCTCGCGGCGACACCGCGCCGGCCGTTGTGCGGTTCGACGCGGACGATTTCCGCGAAGCAGCGGATGTGCACGTCGCCGGCCATGGTGATTTCGCGGGGCAGGGTGAGAATGAATTCGATGGGTGATCCCGGCGCGAAGTCTGCTTCAATGAGAAAGTAGAGGCCGCGGAAACTGACGTCCCGCGTCTGTCCCTGCCGTTCGCCGCCGCCCGGCTCGGTGGAACGAACCGTCAACGGTAGCGTCATCGTAAATCGCCGCGATGACCGGCGTTCTGTCGATTGTTCCATCATTCCCCCGGAAGAGGGCGCCCCAAGTTCGCCACAACGTAGCATCGCCGAATGAAAATCGCAACGGGAAACGCACGAGGGCCTGCGGAAAAGTATTTCCCGGTGGGGGCCAAGGAGATTTGTTCTTCGCGGCGCCGCTCTGTGGTTACATGGGTCCGCGCATGGCGACGCAACCTCATCGAACCCTGATGCTTCCCGGCCCCGCCGGCCGCATCGAAACGATCCTGTGGGCCACCGCGGAGGAAGAAGGCGCGCGGCCGCCGCTGGCCGCGGTCGTCTGCCACCCGCATCCGCTGTTTGGCGGGACGATGCACAACAAAGTGGTTTACCAGACCGCGAAAACGATCCATCGGTTTGGGCTGCCCGTCGCGCGGTTCAACTTTCGAGGCGTGGGCCTCAGCGAAGGCATGCACGACAAAGGGGTCGGCGAGATAGACGACGTTCTGGCGGTGATCAATTTTCTCGCGGAGGAATATCCGGGCGTGCCGCTGCTCCTCGCGGGATTCAGTTTTGGCTCCTGGGTCGGGTTGCACGCCGGGTGCGGCGATCGCGCGCGTCGCGGAACTCATCGGCCTCGGCCTGCCCGTCGGCGATCTGGACAGCCGCAGCTTTTCCTATCTCGATCGCTGCGATAAGCCGAAGCTTCTGGTTTCCGGCGAATTCGATCGGTTCGGCCCGCCGAACCGGCTGCGCGCGATGGTCGAGCGGTTTCCTCCACACATCCGGGAAAACACGAGAGTGGAAATCGTTGCCGGCGGGGACCATTTCTTCGCGGGGCATCTTCCAGAGCTAGACCACGTGATCTCGCGATGGCTGCTGAAGAGACACCCGGATCTCGCGGTGCGCGAATCGGACGCCTGAAGTGGCGCATGCTTTAGCTTGTGTAGCTTGACCTGTCAGAATTGCGCAGGAAAGCCACAAGCTGAAGCGTGTGCCACTCAAATCTCAAAAAAAATGAATCGCTTGCGCTTGCGGTATTGGATTGGCTTGGCGTCCGGGTCGGCCTGCTCCGGCTCGTAGGGCAGGCTGCGGCCCTCAAATGCGGCGAGGGGATTGTCGCGGAACAGCGCATTGGCGACTTCTTCGCCGCGGCGCTCGGCGACGGCGTCAAACGCGGCGCGAAGCTGCAGCGGGCGGCCCTTCACGTTGTGCGCGTCGCTGGCGACGAAGTGGACGCGATCCTCGTCCAGCCATTGTTCGGCGCGTTGCTGCGCGGCGCTTCCGAAACGCCCGAGGATGGATTGCGCGGTGATCTGCACGTAGCTGCCCTGGTGCAGCCAGCGATACATCCGCTCGGGCTTGGTGCGCAACATCGCGTTCCGCTCGGGATGCGTGATGATGGGCGACAATCCGATGAGATGCAGGCGGTGCATGGTGTCGTCCATCGACGGCGGAATGGAAAAGTCCGCGAATTCCACGAGCAGGTAAGCTTTTCTGGTTGATGGTGTACTTCTGCGGATTTTTTTCGAGGTCCTGCAGATTCTCAAAGTTCAAATGGAAATCGCATCCCGTCGCCAGTTTCAGCCGGTCGCCGACGGCGGCCTGCAGTTCGTCGCGGCGCTGGCGGATGATTTCCGGATCGAATTTGTAATGCGAATTGGCGTGCGGCGTTCCGACGACGTGCGTGATTCCATCGGCGATGGCCATTTCCGCCATCTGAATGGAGGTTTCGAGCGTGTCCGCGCCATCGTCCAGGCCGGGAAGAATGTGGCAATGAATGTCGACCATGTCCACTCTGCTTCCAGTGAAGATACCTGAACGGGATAGTGTGGACAACCCCTGTGTGGTGACTGGCAACTGGTATAATCCTGCGCGCATCAAGTGGCGCAGGCTTCAGCTTGTGGGGGTTTTGGTTCTTGCAAGGACAAAACCCCACAGGCTAAAGCCTGTGCCACTTCACAACCATGGCGACTTTTTTCATCGAACAATTCGGGTGCCGGGCGACGCAGGCCGACGCGGCGGCGATCGAGCGGCAACTCGTCGAGCGCGGCTACGCGGCTTCCGCGGATGCGAATTCCGCCGACGTCGTCGTGGTCAATACGTGCACGGTGACGGCCGCGGCGGACCTGCAGGCGCGCCAGTCCATTCACACGATTCACCGGGAAAATCCGGCGGCGCGCGTCATCGTGACGGGCTGCTACGCGCAACGCGCTCCGGAAGAACTTGCCGCGCTCGAAGGAGTTTCCTGGGTCGTCGGAAATTCGCACAAGCCGGAAATTCCGCGCATCATTCACGAGATGGGGCAGGAGATGGGGCAGGAATTCGCGCATGGCGATGCGCCCGTTTCGCCTGCCGCCTCGAGCCGCGGATTCGTGCCGCTTTCGATGATCGCAGGCGAAGCGCTTTCGCGCGAGCGCGGCCCCGCAAAAATTTTGACCGGCGACATTCTGGAGCAGCGCGAACTGCTCGTCGCGCCCGTCGAAGGCGGCGAGGCGGGCCACACGCGGCCGGTGCTGAAAATTCAGGACGGGTGCAACAAGCGCTGCTCCTACTGCGTGATCCCGCAGGTGCGCGGGCGCAGCCGGAGCCTTGCGCCGCGCAGCGTGATCGAGGAAATCCGCAAACTGTGCGAAGGCGGCGCGCGGGAAGTGGTGCTCAGCGGAATCGATCTCGGCAACTACGGGCGCGATCTCGCGCCGCGCGCCGAGCTCGGAGAATTGTTGCGGCGCATCCTGGACGAAACGCCCGTCGAGCGTCTGCGCGTCAGTTCCGTCGAGCCGATGGACGTCACCGAAGACCTGATCGCGATTTTCGCGGCGAGCGAGCGGATGGCGCGGCACTTCCACATGCCGCTGCAATCCGGCTCCGACCGCATCCTGGCGGCGATGCATCGCTGGTATCGCGCCGAGCATTACGCGCGCCGCGCGGAACTTGCGCGCGAATGGCTTCCCGACGCGGCCATCGGCGCGGACGTGATCGCCGGATTTCCCGGCGAGACAGAAGAAGACCATCAGGCAACGCTCTCGCTCATCGAGCGGCTGCCGCTCACGTACCTGCATGTATTTTCGTTTTCTTCGCGCCCGGGAACACCGGCGGCGGAGATGCGCAATCAAGTTCCGGAACAAGTGATCGCGCGCCGCGCGCGCGAATTGCGCGCGCTCGGCGAAAAGAAGAAGGCCGCATTTCAAGCGGCGCAAACGGGACGCACGATGCGCGTCCTCACCTTGAACCGCAGCGGCGAGGACGCTTCCGGGCCGTGGACCCGCGCGCTCTCCAGCAATTATCTCGACGTGCGCGTGTCCGGCGAGTGGCCAGCCAATCAATTTCTGGACGTGCGAATTACAGGTTCAACTGACGGCCATCTGACTGGCATCGTATAATTCGCTAATCGAAGGCGTTTTCAGTGGCACATGCTTTAGCTTGTGAGAGGTTTGGTCTTTGCAAGAACCAAACCTTCACAAGCTGAAGCATGCGCCACTGCACGCCAACGAATTTACGATTCGAAGATGACTTGCGCGAGGGCGGTGTTGCCGTCATGCGTGATGGTGACGGCGATGTTTTTCACGCCGAGGCTGTCGGCGATCGCGCGCGTCGCTCCCGACAATTTCAGCGTGGGCTTGCCGCTCGGTTCGCGCACGACTTCGATATCCATCCAGCGCACGCCGCGCGCCCAGCCGGTTCCGAGGGCTTTCATCGCGGCTTCCTTGGCGGCGAAACGGCCGGCGAACCGCTCGGCGCGGTTGCGATGCTTTTCGCAATAGGCGATTTCCGACGGCGTGAACAGGCGCTCGAGAAATGCGCGGCCGCGGCGGGCGATGGCCGCTTCGATGCGATCGACTTCGGTGATGTCCACGCCCAAGCCAACGATCATTCTGCTACTCCCGGTGGCACAGGCTTCAGCCTGTGAGGTTTCGTCTATGCAAGGACAAAACCCGACAGGCTGAAGCCTGTCCTACTAAATTATACCGTGTCCGCGGGAGGCAGACAGAAACTGACGCGTTACGCTAAAGTGGTGAGTAGGACACACGACAAAAATGGCGCGAGCGATTAAAACTCGATCTTCAGGACGCAGTCCCGCCACGCGCGGAGACAGCGCGGCGCCGCGCAGCGGCAGCCGCGGCTGGGCGATTCGCCGCGCGCGCGGCCTGCAAGTGGTGGAGTCGCGCGCGCTCGGAAAGCTCGGCTGGCTCGCGCACGGCTTCAGCACGCGGCCCGGCGGCGCGAGCGTGCTCGAAGGAAAACCTGCGCTGAATCTGGGCTTCACGGAGTGGGATGAGCGCGAACGCGTCGCGGCGAATCGCGAAAAATTCATGGCGGCGCTTGGCGCTCGCGAAATGCCGCTCGTCACGCTGCGCCAATTCCATTCCGACGTGATTCACGTTGCCGCCGCGCCCGTGCGCGAGGCTCCGAAAGCGGATGCGCTGATCACCAGCACTCCGGGTTTGCTGCTGGGCGTGCAGACTGCCGACTGCGTGCCCATCCTTCTTGCGGACACGCGGCGGCGCGTGGTGGCGGCCATTCACGCCGGCTGGCGCGGCACGCTCGCGCGCATCGCCGTAAAAACGCTTGGCCGGATGCGCATGGAATTCGGAACGCGCCCGCGCGATGTGGTCGCCGCGCTCGGGCCGGCGATTGGACGCTGCTGCTACGAAGTCGGCCCCGAAGTCGCGCAAGCGTTCGCGGCGCAATTTCCTCCCGCCGCGGACTGGTTTGACGGCCCGTTCGAGCAATTGGCGCACGGCGAAGAGCCGCTCTGGCTGCCCGTGGCTGACGATGATGCCGCCGGGGCACGTGCCTCCGCCGCCGCGCGTGCAACTCGATCTGCGCGCCTCAAACCGCTGGCAATTGATCGATGCCGGCGTGCCGGAAAAACAAATCGGCGTGAGCGATCTGTGCACCGCGTGCCGCACGGATCTGCTGTTCAGCTATCGCCGCGAAGGCGCGAAGACAGGCCGGCTGATGGCGGTGATTGGAATTAAGTAGAACAGGCTTCAGCCTGTTTGGTTTTGACTTTTCTGCGATGGAACACGCCAAATTCAAAACCAAACAGGCTGAAGCCTGTTCTACTGCAGCGCAACAAACGGGCTCGGCGTTTCCATCAGCGCGAGCTGGCCGCAGGCGGCGAAGACGTCCTGCCCGCGCGAGTAGCGCACAAATGTGGGCACGCCCTTGTCGACGAGGATGCGCTGAAACTCCTCGATGCTCTCCGCCGTCGGCGCGCGATACGGCAAATTTCCGGGATTCCACGGGATCAGATTTACTTTGGCGCGGATGTGCGCGATGAGGCGCACGACGCGGCGCGCATCCTCGGGCGTATCGTTCACGCCGCCGAGCAGCACATATTCAAACGTGAAATATTCCCGCGGGCGCAGCGGATATTTCCGGCAGGCTTCGAGCAGCACATCCAGCGGATACTTGCGGTTGATGGGCATGAGCGCGTTGCGCTGCTCGTCGCTCGAAGCGTTCAGCGAAATGGCCAGGCTGGGGCGGATTTTTTCCTGCGCCGAGCCGCTCGATGCCGGGAACGATGCCGCTGGTCGAGAGCGTGACGTGCCGCGGCGCGAGCGCGACGCCCTTGGGATCGAGCAGGATGCGCACGGCGGCCATCGTCGCGTCATAATTGAGCAGCGGCTCGCCCTGGCCCATCAGCACGACGTTCGTCTGCGGCGCGAGCTGCTCGCGATTTTCCTCGAGCGCGACCAGAACTTGCCCCACGATTTCTCCCGCCGTGAGATTGCGGATCAGCCCCAACTGCGCGGTGAGGCAAAAATGGCAATCGACCGCGCATCCCGCCTGCGTCGAAATGCAAATCGTCTGGCGCCCTTCGCGCGGCATGAAGACAGCTTCGATCTGCGCGGGCTTTTCGTTTTCCCCGCCGCCGATCGAGAAAAGATACCGGATCGATCCATCCACGGAAGGAAACCGGCGGGCGATGCGCGGCGGCGTGATGCGCGCTTCCTGGGCGAGACGCTCGCGGAGGGCGGCCGGCATATTCGTCATCGCGGCAAATTCAAAACGCCGCTCGGCATACAGCGCGTGATAGAGCTGCGCGGCGCGAAACGGCCGCTCGCCGAGCGACGCGACGTACTCGCGCAATTCCTCCGCTGATTTTCCGAGCAATTCGACAGGCACGCGCAGTCTCCCTGAAAAGCCTGTGTGCCACGCATCGGGCACGTTTGTGTAGCGCTCGCCTTCAGGGAGCATGTGCGTGAATGCAGAATGCCCATCCGCCGCGGCGGACGGCCTCTACAAGACTTTCCACTCATCTTAACATGCGCGCCACGCGAGCCATCGAAATCAGCCACTTCTGCCGAGTCGCGTTCGCAGGCATTCGTGTGCCACAATAGATGCATGAATCAGCCGGCGCGCGACATCCAACGAGCGGAACTGCCGAACGGCGTGTGTGATTGTCACGGAGAAGATGCCGCACGTGCGGTCGGTTTCCGTGGGCATCTGGCTCGCCACGGGATCGCGCGCCGAATCCTCCGAGCGGAACGGGATCGCGCACTTCATCGAGCACATGGTGTTCAAGGGCACGAGAAACGCACGGCCGAGCAAATCGCGCAGTCGGTGGACTCCGTCGGCGGAATGCTCGACGCGTTCACGGCCAAGGAAATGACCTGCTTCAACGCCAAAGTGCTCGACGAGCATCTTCCCGTCGCCGTCGACGTGCTTTCCGACCTCGTCCTGCACCCGCGCTTTGACGCGGAAGACATCGCCAAGGAAAAGCAGGTGGTCCTCGAGGAAATCAAGATGGAAGAGGACAACCCCGAATATCTGATCCACGAACTGTTCACGCAGAATTTCTGGCGCGGGCATCCGCTGGGGATGCCGATCCTGGGCACTCCGGAAACGGTGTCGCAATTTTCACAAAGCTCGGTGACCGAATGTTTCGAGGAGTGGTATGCACCGAACCGCGTGGTGATCACCGCGGCGGGAAATCTGGAGCATGCGCGCCTCGTGGATCTGGTTGCGCGCGAATTCGAGGGCGCGGCGCGCTCGTCCGCCGCGGCCAAGCCCGCGCCGCCCGACACGCACGCCTGCGTCGAGCAGCGCGACAAAAAGGAACTCGAGCAGGTTCACATCGTGCTGGGCGTGCCGTCCTACCCGCTGGCCCACGAACGGCGCTACGCGGCGTCGCTCTTGAACGTGATTCTCGGCGGCGGAATGTCCTCGCGGCTGTTTCAGAATATTCGCGAGCGGCAGGGGCTGGCCTACGCGATTGAGAGCGACCTCTCGCCTTACACCGATTCCGGCGTGCTTTCCGTGTACGCCGGAACTTCGCGGGAATCCGCGGCGCAACTGATTCGCTCGGTGTGCGACGAATTCCGCGCCGTGCGCGGAGACGGAGTCAGCGCCGAGGAATTGCGCCGCGCGAAAGATCACCTCAAAGGCTCGATGATGCTCTCGCTCGAATCGACGAGCTCGCGCATGTCCAACCTCGCGCGCCAGGCCATGTACCTGCACCGGTTTATTTCGCTCGACGAAATGCTGGCGTCGATCGAAGCGGTGACGCGCGAGGAAGTCCACGCCATCGCCCGCGATTTCTTCGAGCCCGGCCGCATCACCCTCACCGTCCTCGGCAGCCTGAACGGTTTTCGGGCCACGCGCGAACTGCTCCAGTAGGACGGGCTTCAGCCTGTCAGCCTTTGACTTTGCTTTTAATTTCAAGAAAATCAAAACCAGACAGGCTGAAGCCCGTCCCACTTCATGTTGATCAGGACGCATTTGCCCGATTGACGCGGGCTCCGCGCTTTGTCATTATTCGTTGGGCCTGCGTATTCATGGGCGTGTCCGCCGGGGGGATTTATCAGTCTGCGCGTAACGATTCTGGGTTCAGGCAGTTCGGGCAACTGCACGCTGCTCGAGACGGATCGGACCCGGCTTCTGGTCGACGCGGGCCTCGGCAAAAAAGAAACGCTGCGGCGCCTGGCCGCGGTCGGGCGCGACGTCGACCGCCTCGACGGCATCGTCATCTCCCACGAACACACCGATCACATCGGCTCGCTCGCGCAGGTGCTGGGCCAGTGGCGCGCCACGGTGTATCTGAACGAAGCCACGCACACCGAAGTGATGCGCATCCTGCCGCAAACTTCGCACAAGCGCCTGGACCGCGTCGAACACATTCGCGCCGGGCAGCGATTCCTTGTTGGCGATATCGAAGTCTCTCCGATTGCGATTCCGCACGACGCGGTGGACCCACTGGGATTCACGTTTCGCACCAATGGAACGAAAGTCGCGATCGTCACCGACCTCGGCTACCTGCCCGAACTCGTGAAAGTTCACCTGCGGGATTCCGACTGCCTCATGCTCGAATCCAATCACGATCTCGAAATGCTGAAGGTGGGGCCGTACCCGTGGCACATCAAGCAGCGCGTGATGAGCCGCACGGGGCACCTCTCAAATCACACGGTCAGCGAATTTCTGGCCGACGCGGAAGCGTTCGACGCGCACGCCCGCTACGTGATCCTCGCTCATCTCTCCGAGAACAACAACAATCCCGACGTCGCGCGCATTTCCGCCGAAGAAGCGCTCGGCCGGCGCACCGGCGCCGCCGCATTTTCCGGTGAACTCATTGTCGCCATGCAAAGCTCGCCGCTTCCCACGCTGAATTTATAAGCCGACAAATAGCGTACACTTCACAGACTGCTGAAAAAGTCCGCCTACCATTTTGTCATTCCGAGCGGAGCGAGGAATCTCTCTTTCTTTTCTTGGATTTGGATCGAAGAGAGATTCCTCGCTCCGCTCGGAATGACAAAATAAGCTGCTTTTTCCGCAGCCCGTTCTGTCTGTGGGTCTCTATCGGCAAACGTCGGCTGGCCATTCGGCCGATGAAGCGTGGTGACGCGGTCGGAATGCCTGCGCCAGGGGAGCCTTAATATTGTGGTGAATCAAGTGGATTACTTTTCGCCGATTCAGTCAGCCGCTCGAAACACGGGTCAGTTGGAGGCGTACCGCCGGAAAAAGGAATTCGGTTTCCACGCAGACCTGGCCTCGGCGTTGGCAATGCGCTCGATCAAATCCTCGAGAAGCACGTTGAATTGCGCCGCGGCCTGCTTGTCCACCGGCTGGTTCACGTCGTCGGAAGGAGCGTGGTAGCGATCGGTGAGCCACTTTTTTTCGATCGCCGCTTCCGGCGATCCTTTCTCATTGCCGAATTCCACCATCACCGACGGAATTCCAATACGGACGAAGTTGTACTGATCGCTGCGAATAAAAATATTTCGCGCGGGCTCGGGATCGGGTTGCGCCTTAATTCCCATCTTTTGCGCAACCGTGCGGGCGTCGTCGCCGACGGTGGATTCGTCGAGTCCGTACACCGTCACGATCTTCAAGGGATACAGCGGCAGGAACATGTCCGTGTTAATGTCCGCGACGATGCTGCGCGCGGGCACGGTGGGATTTACAGCGTAATATCTGGATCCGAGCAGACCCTTTTCCTCTCCCGTCACTACGACGAAGAGAACCGAGCGCTTCATTTTCACGCCGGCTTCCTTGAAATGGTCCGCCAGCTCCAGGATCGAAGCTACTCCCGACGCGTTGTCCATCGCCCCGTTGTAAATCGAATCGCCGTTGATCGGCTTGCCAATTCCCAGGTGGTCGATGTGCGCGGACATGACGACGTACTCGTCCTTCAATTTCGCATCCGAGCCCGGATAAATCGCCGCGAGGTTTTGCGACACGACCGAGCCGCGCTTCACCGCCGTTTTCGCCTTCAGCGTTGCGGGAAGGGCGAAACGCGGAAGTTGTTTCCCCGATTCGGCGACCGCCACAAGTTCATCGAACTTGTGCCCGCTCCCGGCAAACAATTCCTCGGCGTGCGCGGGGTTCCACCCGATCGCAATCTGTTCGCCCGCGCTTTCGTCCATGCCCGGCGCCGCGAGCTGCATGGTCATCTGAAACCGGCTCAGCGCCGATCGCGCCCACGGTATATCCATGTGATGCGGGTTGGGCACCGCGATCGCTCCGATCATCCCCGCGCTCTTGAGCGCCTCCCAGCGCTGCCCGCCCGATTGATAGTGCGCCGCGAGCGCGCTGGACATCGAACTGGGAGCCCCGGCGATGTACACAGCGATTTTTCCCTTGGTATCGAGTCCCGCGAAATCGTCATAGTGCTCGTCCGGGACGCGCAGTCCGTAGCCCACGAAACACATCCCGGCGTCCACTGACGTAGCCGGATCGACGCGCGTGCCGATGATGGCATCCTCTCCCAGTTGCAGCGTCTGGCTCTTGCCATCGCGGACCAGGACGAGGCTCGAGTCGCTCTCATCGAGTTCCTTGGTGGTGAATTTCACGGGCTGGATGTATCCCTCGGTGCCGGCAGGTTTCAGCCCGTCGCGCTCGAATTGCGCGGCGACAAATTGCGCGGCTTTCAGGTGTCCTTCGCTGCCGGTGTTCCGTCCCTCAAGCTTGTCCGAAGCGAGAAACTCCACATAAGACCACCAGCGCGATCCATCCGGCGCGCCCGCCGCGAAGAGGGAAACAGTCGCGCTCGCGATAACAGTGATCACCAAGAGTCTCGATTTCATTGATTCCTCCCTGCTGGCAGGATGTCTCGCTTCACTAATTGGGAACGGCAATTGCGATTCGGCCGGAGCAGACGGGGCTCTGCAACCTGCTGAAAGATACAATATTCGGGCTTATTTCATCAATGCGGGACAGACTCCTGGTAGACGCGATACCAATCTTCCGCGATTTCATGCTGCGCCTGTTCGAGCGTAAGGCTGCCCGAGCAGACTTCGGCGCGGAGATAATTTTCTACTTTGTCCTTGGCGTGCGCGCCGCCGTCGGGGATGGAGGTTTCAAACGGTTCGGGCCAGAGATTTTTTGGGTCGGTGGGATTGCCGCCGAGTTCAAGCGGGATGAAGTGGTCCTCTTCGTAATCCCGCAACCGGGAATCGGAGTAGCCGTACTCCGCAATTTGTTCCACTTTCATGCGATGCGTGTAGGCTTCCTCAGGGCGGACGGATTTTGTGCTCCATCGCGGATTGCAGATCGTCCCGCGGATATTTTCCTGGGTGATGTCCGTATTGATTGCGCCGGGGGTCCTCGCCGGGTCGGGATAGATGTCCGGAGGGCCGATGTGCGCCGGCAATGTTTCCGCGGTCTGCGGCGATTGGTTCGGTGGAGAAGAAAATTGCGTGCGCAGGAGCCATGCGACAGCGAGGATCAGCAGCAGAGCGGCCAGTAGAGGAAGTATGCTTCTGCGATTCCGCATCCGTTCCAGTGTAACTCAGGTTCAAGTGGCGCGGGCTTCAGCCTGCGGGGGTTAGTCCTTGCAAGGTCCAACCCCCGCAGGCTGAAGCCCGCGCCACTCGGAAGCAATTTCAGGTATCATCAATGAGGGAGTTTTCCCGCCTGAACTTTCTGAATCCGCCGCGCCTCTTGTTCGCTGGCGTGTGCGCCGGGGGTATTTCGCCCGAGGGAGTTTCGATTGATAGCACGATACACGCGCGAAGAGATGGGCCGAGTCTGGACCGAGGAGGGCAAATTCCGCCGCTGGCTGGAAGTGGAGCTGGCCGCGACGGAAACGCTGGCCGAAACGGGAGTCGTGCCGGCCGCGGCCGCCGCGAAAATTCGCGAGAAGGCGCGTGTCGACGCCGGCGTGGTGAAGCGCATCTCGGAGCACGAAGCCAAGGTGAAGCACGACGTCATCGCGTTCACCATGGCGGTAGGCGAAACGATTGGCGATCCCGACGCCGCGCGCTGGCTGCACTACGGCCTGACCTCGAATGACATTGTAGATACGGCGCAGGCCCTGCAGATTCGCGAGGCCTCGCGCCTGATCGAGCACGGCCTCGTGCGCTTCGGCGAAGTGCTCGAGCGCCGCGCCCGCGCATTTCAGCACACGCCGCAAATCGGGCGCACCCACGGCATTCACGCCGAGCCGATCACCTTCGGCCTGAAAGTCGCCAACTGGTTTGCCGAAAACCGCCGCAACCTAGAACGCTTCGGGCAGGCCGCGCGGCAAATGGCCGTGGGTAAAATTTCCGGCGCCGTCGGCAACGCGTCGCACCTCGGCCCTGATGTGGAGGAGGCCATCTGCAAGCGCCTGGGCCTCGACGTCGCTCCCGTCGCTTCGCAGGTGATCCAGCGCGACCGCCACGCGCAGTATCTTTCGTCGCTCGCGATCCTCACGGCCACGCTCGAAAAAATCGCCCTCGAAATCCGCCATCTCCAGCGCACCGAAGTGCGCGAGGCCGAGGAGCCGTTCAGCGGCGAGCAGCGCGGCAGCTCGGCGATGCCTCACAAACGCAATCCGGTGTCCAGCGAACAGGTCTGCGGCCTCGCGCGCATCGTCCGCGCCAACGCCGGTGCTTCGTTGGAAAACATCGCGCTCTGGCACGAACGCGATATCTCGCACAGCTCGGTCGAGCGCGTCATCCTGCCCGATTCGACGATCCTCGCCGATTACCTGCTCGCTCGCATGACCGACATCGTCTCCGGCATGCGCATCTTCCCCGAGCGCATGCGCCGCAACCTGGATGCCACTGGCGGCCTGGTCTTCTCCGGCCAGCTCATGCTCGATCTGATCGAAGCGGGCGCCCCTCGCGAAGACGCCTACAAATGGGTGCAGGAACACGCCATGGCTGCATGGGAAACCGAAACAAATTTTCGGCAGCGCGTTGTGGCCGACCCGCGGATCAAGATTTTCCTGGACCGCAATGCGCTCGAAAACACATTCGACCTGAACCGGCACCTGCGTTATGTGGACGCGATTTTTGCGCGCGTATTTAAATGAATTGAGTGGCGGGAAAAATAGAGCAAAAATCGTCCGCTAATGTTTCAGTTCGGTACAGCCGTTTCACCCTGAGACGCCCTCTCGACAAGTGCGGCAACTCTTCTTGACAGCACCACCGCATGTCCCGAAAATGGAATTCCCTTCAATCGCAAGCTCCAGCTTGATCGCAGGCGTGAATCTTCCTCTCTGTTCCCAATCGCGCTGCCATCCAAGGAGGAAGAGTGTCTTCGATTACTTCACTCAAGGGAACCATCATCGTGGCGGACGACAATGAAAGTGTCCGCGAGCCGCTGACCGAAATGCTGCGTTTGAATTGTTACCGCGTCATCGCGGCTGACAATGGCGAGCAGGCCTTCCGCGAAGCCTGCTCCCAGCCCGTGGACCTGGTGCTGCTCGACGTGATGATGCCGGGGCCCACGGGATTCTCGGTGTGCCGCGCGATCAAGGCCCGGCCGGAGACGCGGTTTCTTCCCGTGGTGCTCATCACCGGGCTCACTTGTGCGGAGGACCGCATCCGCGGCATCGAAGCGGGCGCGGACGATTTTCTGCACAAGCCGGTGAAGAAGGAAGAGCTGCTGGCGCGCGTGCGTTCGCTCGTGCGCCTGAAGCGTTACACGGACGAACTGGAAAACGCGGAGACTGTGCTGTGCACGCTGGCGCGCAGCATCGAAGCCAAAGATCCCTACACCGAGGGCCACTGCGACCGGCTCTCGCGCTCCACCGTTTCACTCGCCGAAAAAATCGGATTGTCACGCGAGGTTTGCAACGACCTGCGGCGCAGCGGAATTGTGCACGACATCGGTAAGGTGGCCGTGCCCGAGTTTGTTCTGCTCAAGCCCGGCCCACTCGACGCCAACGAACGAAGAATCATGGAGGAGCACACCATCGTCGGCGAGCGTATTTGCGCGCCCCTGAAATCCTTCCGCAATGTCCTGCCCATCATCCGCTGGCATCACGAAAAACAGGATGGCAGCGGCTATCCCGACCATTTGAAGGGCGACGAGATTCCCCTCACAGCGCGCATCCTGCAGACCGTGGACATCTACGATTCCCTCACTACCGACCGCCCCTACCGCGAGGCGCTTTCGCAGCAAAAGGCCCTGGAAATTATGTGGGAAGAAACTCGCCGCGGCTGGTGGGATGCCGATCTGGTGGCCGCCCTCGAAGAATTGCTGGTGGAATCTCCGCTGGCTTTTGCCGTGGCAAGTGTCTGATCCAGGCCGCGACGTTCGGATCGAATGCGATCCGGGAGCGTGGACTTTTCGTGCCGCCGGTGTTTCTCCGGCATTCCTGCAAAGCGTGGATTTAGGAAGAACATCGCCAGCGTGGCCGGGTCGCTACAAAATTTCCATCGCGACTTGAGTGTAATAATCACCCGCCGCCCCCAGCGCCTTGCACTTGCGTCCAAAGGCCGAGCAGTAGTCCTGGAAAGCCCGCCACTCATGCAGCGGGTTGGCGAATTCGTCAAAGATCAGGATCGAGCCCGGCCGCAAAATTGGATCGAGCGTAGCCAGCGTGTAGAGCGTGGAAGAAAATAAATCTCCGTCGTTGTGAATAATCAGTCTCGAGCGGGGAGTGAAATCCTGCAGGAACGGGCGCAAGGTTTCGTTGAACCAGCCCTTTACAAAACGGATGCGGGGGTCGGTGGTTTGTGGAATGACTCCTCCCACGGACATTTCTCCCTTCTTCGACTTGCCCGTTACGCTGACCCAATCCTCCGGGATTCCTTCAAAAGAATCGAAACCGATGAAGCGGCTTTCGGGATGGGCATTTAAACCGCTCCACTTGAAAAGCGAATCCCCGTAGCGAACTCCGAACTCGAGATAGTCGATGGATTCGCCGGCCAGAATTTTCGATTGCATGTCGGCGTAGAGCTCAAACCGGTGCTTAAAGTACGGAAAGGGCTGGTTCGCCTTCAGCCACTGATGCAGTTGCGTGTTGCCGCCCAAAGCGTTCAGAAAATCTCCCTGGTTCCTGAACATGGCCCAGGCCAGGCGTTTTCTGCGGGACTCGCTCATCAGCAGCAAAAGCTTCTTCATCATTCCTCCGGGTCAAATATGAACGACGAATCCCATCGCGCGCTTTCAACCGGCTTGTTCGCGCAACTCTATTCCGCGTGAATCGTCGGCATCAGATCCCGCTCGACAAGTTGGCCGAACAGCGCAACCTGCGCAGGGGAGATTTCCGGTTCCAGCACGGCCCTTACATTCCCGGTCACTCGCGACGCGTCCCGGGATGAAAATAACACAAGTCCATTCGGGTTCACTTGGACCGAATAGTTTAGCATCAGCGCGGAAATAGTTTCGTCCCTGGAACAATCGATGGCGAGTTTTTCCGACCAGCTCCTTGCCGATTCACTGTGGGACTTGAAAAAGGCGGAAACCGAATGGTAGCTCGCGCCGAGCGATCCATGCGTGATGATGAGCTGCTGTGGCCCACCTTGGGGAAGCCTCGCCACATTCCGAACGAGGACGCTGTTCTCAAACTGAATGACAGCACAAAGCTCCCTCTGGCATTCCATGGCCCGCAGGACGTTTTCGATTCCTGTTCCTAAACCAAAATACCGAATCTTTCCCTCTTTGGCGGCGTCCGTCAGAAAGCAAGTCAGCTCATCCGGTGCATTCTCGGATACCACGTAATCATGCAGCAGGAAGAAATCGATGTAATCGGTGTCCAGCTCGCGAAGGCTTGTTTCGAGGCTGGCCCGGGCTTCCTTCACGCTGAATGCCCCGCCAGTGACGAGCCCCTGCGCCCGGCGCCGCAGGAAGCCGCGGGCTGCGGGAACGAGTTGCACGACCCGACGCCCCGCCTGCATGGCCAATCGCAGCGCATTCGTTCGCCGCGGCGGTTCGATGCCAAACTTTGTTGTGATCGTGATTTCCGCGCGGCGTGATTTCGCGAAGATCCCCAGGATCCCCTCGGATTCCCCGTAACCGTAGTAGCGGGCAACGTCAAAATGGCGGACGCCGGCATCGAATGCGGTCTCAAGCAGCCGAAGCGCTTTCTTCTCGCCAACACTCGTAAGGGCGCTGCAACCAAATCCAAGCACGGGTATCTGGATGCCAATGACCGGTACGGCAATCCTTCTCATGCCCCTCCCCTCAAACGTTGCGGCTCGTGAAGTGCCTCCGATTTAAAACCGGGCGGAATCTTCCCTCAACTGGGCAAAACGTCCGCGAGCGGTCTCCGGGCAGCGGGCAGTATACACTGGGCTCGATTGCCTCCGGCACCGTTCGCCATGCCTGTTGATTTTTTCATTGGCCAACTTTGCGCTCCCGGCCTGAAGGTTCGACTGGCCCCATTGGCCGATTTTTCGCGCCAACGGTGCGGAGGTTACCAGCCCGGGGCAACGCCCCGGGGATAGTGGCAATCATCGTTTTTCGCCCTGAAGGGGCGGAGTATCCCTTCGCCCTTTCAGGGCGCACCGCAATCGACGGATTCCGAACCCCAGGGCGTTGCCTTGGGCTAGATACCTGCAGCGCTTTCAGCGCCGAAAAACTTCGGTTTGTTTGAGTCTTGGAAAAGTCATTCTGCGAATGTTCTCCTTTCGCTTTGGCCGAGCACTCCCGAGACGGCATGGATTCATTCAAAAGCCGAATGTGGTTCGTGCACTTGCAAGGACATCCCATCGAGGTAAGGTTGGAACTCCGCACTCGTTCGGGATAAAGTACCGGGGAACATTTTGAATCCGCGCGCCGGTGGAATCGCGCGGTGAGGGACGAATGGAAGTCAAGGAGCTGCGCCCCGGGATGAATTTGAAATCGGTGGAATGGCTGAGGTGCATCGGGTGTGGCGCAACTCTCCGCGCGGAATCCGCTTCTCCCGCTGAAAACAATGGACCCGTCACCGAGGGAAAGCTGACCTGCACGTCCTGCGGACGTGAATTTCCGATCGTGCGCTCCATCGCGCGGTTTGTTCCCAGCGAAGGATATGCCCACAGCTTTGGATACCAGTGGAACACTTTTGACAAGACGCAGCTCGACAGCCACATGGGCAACGACCTGAGCCGCGAGCGATTTTTCGCCACCACGCAATGGCCGCAGAAAATGGACTGTCAGTTGATTCTCGAGGCGGGCTGCGGCATGGGCCGCTTCACCCAGATCGCCCTCGAAACCGGAGCGGAACTTTTTTCCTTTGATTTGAGCAACGCCGTGGAAGCCAATCTGCGCAACAACGGCGATTCCTGCCGCGTCCATATCGTGCAGGCCAGCATTTACGAAATCCCCTTCCGGAAAGATTCCTTCGACAAAGTATTTTGCATGGGAGTCCTGCAACACTGTCCCGACGTGCGCGCAGCGTTCATGAGCCTCGTGCCTTTCCTACGGCCCGGCGGCGAGATCGTGATCGACGTCTACCACAAGCACACGGGACTGTTTCCCCCGCTGAAGTACTGGGCGCGCCCCTTCCTCACCTGGATGGGACCCCAGGGCGTCCACAAGTTTCTCTCCCTGGTGATTCCCCCCGCGTTTTACTTGAAGAAGGCCTTGTACAAATTGCCCGTCGTGGGCAAGGCGATTGGCAATTTAATTCCTATCGGCCCGGTCTCTCATGCGCCGAGATTAATCTTCACGGACAAAGAGCTGGTGCAGGTGAAAATCCTGAGCGCCCTCGATATGTTCTCTCCCGTGCACGACCATCCGCAGACCCTTGAAACAGTGCGCCAGTGGTTTTCCGAAGCGGGTCTCGTGGATGTGTACATCGGAACCGGATTTAACGGAATCAACGCAAGAGGAAAAAGACCGTGAACGCTTCGGAAGACCTCGATGCCGGAAAATGTTTGCAATTCTCCGGGCTGAGTTCCGGCGCAGTGGCGCGCGCATCCTCGCAAGCCGCGGATGCCGAAGGCGTATCAGCCCCGAGGCGGCGACGGATTCTGATTCTTGCCTCTCACGTGATTCAGTACTCCTCCCCGCTTTTTCGACGGATGGCGCACGACCCGCGACTCGATCTCCAGATCGCCTACTGCACTCTGCAAGGCGCGAAATCCTCGATCGATCCCGAATTCGGCGTCGAAGTTGCCTGGGACACTTCCGTTCTGGACGGCTATCCCTGGGTCCATTTGCCGAATCGCTCGCCCGTTCCGGGGCTGGGGCGCTTCTTTGGATTGTTCAATCCCGGTGTGTGGAAGCTGATTCGCGAAAGCCGCTTCGACGCCGCCATACTGCCCGGCTATTTTTATTTCACCGCGTGGATCGCCATCGCCGCGGCAAAATGGAGCGGCACTCCCATCCTCTTCGTGACGGATTCGCACAGCCTGCGAAGCTGGAGGGCCCAATCCGCCTGGAAGCTTCGATTCAAGAAGTGGCTGGTGCGGTGGATTTTCTCGCTGGGGAGCGCAATTCTGGTTTCGTCGTCCGGAGGCGTGGAATATTTGAAGTCACTCGGTTTTTCGAGCGACCAAATTTTTCTGGTTCCAACGGCGGTCGACAACGATTGGTGGACCGGGCAGGCGGCGATGGTGGACCGCTGGGCGGTCCGCGCTGCCTGGAATATTCCGGCGGATGCGGCCGTGGCGCTCTTCTGCGCCAAGCTGCAGCTCTGGAAAGGTCCCGCGGATTTGCTGGAGGCGTTTGCCCGGGCGGATGTTCCGAATTCCTACCTCGTTTTTGCCGGGGATGGGCCGGAAAGAATCGCTCTGGAACGCAGGGCGGCGGAACTAGGCCTTGAGAACCGCGTGCGATTTCTTGGCTTCGTAAATCAATCGCAGCTTCCCTCTGTCTATTGCGCCTCTGATCTTTTTGTTCTCCCGTCGTTGTTCGAACCCTTTGGGCTGGTCGTCAACGAGGCGATGCTCTGCGGCTTGCCCGTGGCAGTCAGCGATCGCGTGGGCGCGAAATTCGATCTGGTGAAGCCGGACGAAAACGGCTATGTGTTTCCCGTCGGCGATGTGGAAGCGCTCGCGGCGATCCTCCGGCGGATTTTGCCGGATGCGGAAAAGAGGGCGCGGATGGGAGCTGCGGCGCGGCGCCGCATGGAGACGTGGTCGCCGCGGGAGTATACCGACAGCGTCGTGCGAGCCGTCCAGACGGCAAAACACAATAACGCGGCTCGCTGAATTCCATCCGCACGCTTATTCTTGAAAGGCGAGATTGTCTCAGCAACCCCGACTGGCGAAGCGCACTTCCGTCCATCTGGACTTGATCCGGGGTGTCTCGGCCGTCGCCGTCCTGCTGTACCACCTGCGTGGATTGTACTTCGTGGATTATGAATTTCTTCAGCACCGAACACTGATGAAAACCGCGCTGTATGCGGTCACCGGATACGGACACCAGGCGGTCATGGTTTTCTTCGTCCTCAGCGGGTATTTCATCGGCACGAGCGTGATGGAATCCGTGGGCAAACAGCAGTGGTCCTGGCACGTTTACCTGGTGAGCCGTATCACCAGGCTGCAGCTGGTCTTGTTCCCATCGCTCGTTTTGGGCGCAATCTGGGACCAGATTGGAATGAGAATCCCCCAGGCGGCCCCGCTCTACTACGACGCCCTGTACAAGTTTTATGTCGCGAGTGTCGCCATGCGTTCCACGGTTCCGGTGTTTTTCTGGAATTTCTTTTTTCTGCAAAGCGTCGTTTCACCCGTGTTCGGTTCCAACGGTCCGCTTTGGAGCCTGAGCTACGAATTCTGGTACTACATTATTTTCCCCGCCCTGTTTCTTGCAGCGGTTGCAGGGGCGGGAATTCGCAAGCGCGTTCTGTACGCGGGACTGGCGCTCTTCCTCTTGATGTTTGTCGGACCGCAAATCAGGCTTTATTTCCTGATCTGGCTGGCGGGGGTCCTGGTGGGGCGACTTCAGCAGATCACTAAATTCAGGTCGTCCTCGCCGCTGTTGCCCTTATTCGGGGGGATGATCTTCGTCGGCGCTCTCGCCTGGAGCCGTACACACATGGCTTCCACGGAGCTGGCAACCGACTGCATCGTTGGATTCTGCTTTGCCCTCTGGCTGTACGCGCTGCTGCTGGGATCGCGAGAAGACGCTTCTCCGGCGTATGCCCATGGCGCCAAAAAACTGGCCGGATTTTCCTACACGCTTTATCTGACTCATTTCCCGGCGCTGCTTCTATTGCGTGGTTTAATCAACCCCCGGGGAAACTGGCAGCCCGATCCGCGCCACCTGTTCTATGCGCTGGGATTGGCAATATTGATGCTGGCCTATGCGTATGGGGTGGGCGAACTTACAGAAGCGCATACGGCCAGTGTGCGGCGCCGCCTCCTGCAACCACGTGCGCCTCTGAAAGTCGAAACGCACTCCTAAGCGGCAAACCAGCTTTTTATGAGCGCTTAATTTTATGGGCGTACACGAGCAATTCAATGCCCTCAGTGGAAAGATTCGCGGAGGGCCCGGCGCCCAGCGCCTGGGCCATTTGATCATCGAAAGGGTCCGATCCAAAGATCGGTTTCGTCAAACCGGCACGAGGAATTGCATACTCGAAAAACGGAATGGCGGGGCCGATCGGATGATCCTCTCCGATCCATTCCACCCAATGCCCCTGGCGCGCCAGTCTTCCCGTAAAGTTGGGAAGAACGTGGAATACGAATCCGTTTACTTTCAGGAGCCGCGTAAGCATGGCAAAGGATGTGCCAATATCAGGAAGGTGCTCGACCACGTGGTTGGAGAAAATAATATCGAAACTTCCCTCTGTTAATTTTGCAAGTTCTTCGAAGCTGTCGATGACATTCAGGCCCAGCTTGGCGCGGCCAAATTCAGCGCGGGGCCTGGAAACCTCAAACCCTACAGCGTCAAACCCATGCTGCAAAAGCTGGTAGGTTCCATAGCCCCAGGAGCACCCAAAATCGAGCACGCGCCCTCCGGGGCGCAAGGATTGCAGAACTCCGATTTTATTGTTGATATCCAATGCCGACCCGGAAAAATTCTTTTGTTTAAGTATTTCCAAATCATTATTTCCCGGAAGAATAATTTGCGGGGCATTTCGTGCGAATTCCTCTTGATAATAAGAGTCATGCTCCCCGGGCGTGTCCACGGGCCACCGAAACCACAAGCGGCATGACTGGCATTGAAGGATTTCCACGATCACTTTTTTTCGCCGCACGAGTCTCACTTCGCTGGAAGGTCCGCAATAGGGGCAGACGCGGGCCTGGCGATGCCAACGATGGTAAAGGATGCGCCTGACGTAGCGTAGTTTCGACTGAATGTCGAGAAAGGTTTGTTTGGACATAGGCCCTGTCTCGTTCGCAAACGAGACGAGAAGCATCATAGTGAAATTCAAGAAATTCTGGTCGAAAATGTGATGGCGATTCGATTTAATCTGCCACGCTATGCGGGGCTGCTCGCGAAACGATAGGACCCGCGGCAGCGATTGGTGGATGCACTTGGAATCACGCAGTTGACGCTTATCCACGCCTATTGGGTGGCCAAGCTTCCTGAAAAGCGCACGGCCAGTATCAGGCGCCGCATGCTCCGGCCGAGACCCCTCTGGAAGTCGGAATCCAGCCAGGAATTGCAAGTAGACCAACACGCGACAGCCTCGCGTTTGGACTTTGCAGCCTGCAAGCGGGATGGCATACTAGGCCGGGATTAATTTGAATGCAGCTTACTACCAGAGGATCGCTTAGCGGCAATCGGCAGATCAAGGCTGCGGTCATGGGTCTCGTTGTCCTGGCCATCATCTGGGAATTAGCGGCCTGGATTGTGGCCGGCTCCGACAAGAATCTGTTCATGTTCGGGTTGAGTCTCATCGTGTTTGCGATCGTGGTTCACATCCTGAACGACTGGCGCAGCGGCGTTCTTTTGTTCCTGGTTTGGCTCCTGTTTGAAGACCTCGCCCGCAAGTATCTTGGCAACAGCTTGACGGTTTATTTTGCCAAGGATTTCCTTGTGGCCATGGCCTACTTTTCGTTTTATTTCGCGAAGCGCAGAAAAGAAGTGGACTTTTTCAGGCCGCCCTTTCTGGTTCCTCTCGCGCTTTTCGCGGCGCTTGGATTCATTCAGATCTTCAATACGTTCTCCCCCAACATCCTGTACGGACTGTTGGGGCTCAAACTCTATTTCTACTACGCCCCGCTGATGTTTCTCGGCTATGCGATGTTGAACCGCCCGGAGGACCTGGACCAACTCCTCAAGGTCAGTCTGGGCGCGGGGATTGTGGTCGCCGGCCTGGGTATCGCCCAGTCCGTGCTGGGAGTTAGCTTCCTTACCCCCGTGGAATCGGAGAACGATCTCTACGATTTATCTCACGTGATCAGATACTCTCCGATAACGCACCAGGCCGCGTTCGCGCCGAGTTCCGTCTTCGTCAGTGCGGGCCGCTTTTCCTTCTACTTGATTCTGCTTTGGATTCTGGCGATGGGCGCGCAGGGATACTTCCTGCTCGCCCGCAAGAATGACGCCAAGTACGGCTTTTGGGGGATCGGAATCGTCACCGTCGCGGTCATGATCAGCGGGACTCGCACCCCGTTCGTCTTCGTGGGTGGCAGCGCCCTAGTGATGACGGCCGCGTTTCTCTGGGGCGCCCCCTGGCGGTGGGGGCAGGGGCATCGTCTGGTGAAGGCCCTTCGTCGCGGGTTCCTCATTGGAGGAATCGGCCTGATCCTCATGTTCGACGTGTTTCCCACGGCCATCGGTGGGAGCTGGGCCTTCATTTCGGAAACACTGGGATCTGAAACGGGGAAATCCGATCTTTCCGGCCGGGGCTGGGATTATCCAGTGCAAAACCTCGAGGAGGCTTTTCAAGAGGGAAATTGGATCATCGGTCATGGCACCGGGATGTCCTCGTTGGGGATGCAATACGTCTCCCGCATTCTGGAGGAGCCGGCCCCCACCCTCGGCGTCGAAAGCGGTTTCGGAGTTCTGATCGTGGAGATGGGCATACTTGGCCCCATTCTTTGGCTAATTTGGTCTTCGATCCTTCTCTGGCAGGGATGGAAAATTGTAAAGAAGCTCCGCGAAACTATTTATTTTCCATTGGGCTTCGCCATCTGGTGGTACGGCGTGGTGGTTCTTCTTTTGTTCATGCACTTGACCATGGCGCTCTATCAGAATTTTGTAAACAACGCCAACTTGTGGCTCCTGGTCGGGGTATTGTACCGCCTTCCTCTCCTCGCGAAGATTCCCCAGGCGGTCCCCATCCCAAAACATTTGCGCGCCGTGCCCCGCTGGCGGCTTGCTCTGGTGGGAAGATAAAATTTACGAGCCATTGCAAGAATTGCCCCGCCTCGACGCTCCTGCCTCCAGCTCTCCCCTTCTGAATTATTCAGCAGCCAAATAATTTTGTGGTCCGGCCGCCTGGGCGCTTGCTGGAATAATTTCCGCGCCCCGGAAACCAGCGGCCTATTACGGCGCGACACGAAACAGCGTAACAGGAACCGTTATCCGAATGTTGTAGATGCGCGAGTCGCCGGATAGGGTTTCAGATATCGGTTCGTGCTTCCGGAACAAGCAAGCCTTCCTTTTCGCATTCCTCAAAGACGCTGGCAAGCGCCTCGGGGTAGTCCGGCGATTTCACGACCCAGCGGATATCCTGCTCTTTCAGAAATGCAAGGAGGGTTTGCGGGTCCGTCAAGACCGCCGGGTTCATCGATCCAGGATGTAGCGGGGATCCCCGTTCTCGTAAGGAACTCGCAATAATAGAGTGGCGGAAAAAGATGAGGGCTTTGCCTTTTCGCTGGGCCATAGCGGAATTAACGAACATGCGCGGCTTGATAGTCAGGCGCCATCCGGTTGAGAAATGCGACCTTGCTTTCCAGGCCCACCGAGACGGGCAAAAAATCCTTTGCATAAACGTGTCGGAAGCGAGGCAGAATAAACCAAACACGGCAAGCGTTGCCGCGCATCCGAAACGGACGTAAGCTCCCTCCTTCACGGGAAGCCACGGCCGCTCCGAAAAGAGCCAGTGCGAGAGCGAGAGGATAAGCGGGGAGCAAGTATCTGGCTGTTTGCGTCGTGAACGCATTGGCGAGGAGCATGCCGCCGCACAGCGCGGCGGCCACCCAGACGAGCCGCGACTCTCCAATTGCAAAAGATCAGCAGCGGCAGAAAGGCCAGAACGATGGGGCCAAAATAATGTCCCAAGCCATAGTCCGCGCCTCTTACGGTCATCGCAGCCAGGAAATACAAAATATGAAACGGCTGCGTGGAAAACCCGTTCGAGTGGACGGCCTGTTTGAAGTGATTCCAATCCGAATTCGTTCACCGGAACTCTTCCCATCCAGCGGGTCAGGAAAGGGAAAAATGGGTCGCCCGTCCACAAGAAATTTCGCAGCAACGGAAACACGCCCGTGGCCAGCGCTGCGGCCGAACACAGTGCGGCCCACAACAATGGACCTGGTCAGCCACAATACAGACGAGAATTATCACTGCCGGGAGAATCCACCCCGTGTACTTGATGCTCGCCCCCGCTCCCGCGTAAACGCTGGCGAGGATCAGCCAGCGGCGCGTGGACTCCCCGTCCGCTTGCCCCACGGCGAGCGCGGCCAGGACGGCATAGAAGCCCATCCAGATATCGGGAGAGCCTGCCGTACTGATTTGCCAGAACACCATCGGCGTCATGAGAAACGTGAGCGCCGCGGCAAGAGCCCACTCCAGCCGGCATCCACTTCCGCGCCATCTGGAACAGCGCCGCCGCCGTCAAACACCCTCCGAAGAAAATCAGAAGAAGTGCGAGCCTGTCGCCTCCCAGCACCAGCCCCAGCGCGATCAATTCGTGCCCGAGCCCGGTAAAAAACGAAGTGGTGAGCCAAAAGATGGGCTGTTCCGGCCTGCCGATTTGGAGCAACGGGCGGTGAAGTGATAATCCATGGCATCGGAGCCGGTTAACGGCGCCGTCGAAAGGAGCGCTTCCAAACCCAGGAAGAATAAGAATGCCGAGCCCCAGTGCTCTTGAGATGCCGGATTGGAAAATGCCGGAGAGATCGTTTGCGGATTCCCGGCACAGCCGAAACAGATGATTTCCATCCGCGCCATCCTGCAATCGCCAGGAGAACGAGCAACGCCAGCACGGACCGAACCGTAAGCCCAGCCACGAGTCCGACGATTCCGAGAAGCAATTGCAGGACTGCGAACCCGACGCCGGAGGAAAACAAAATCGCATCCAGCGGATCGTCCGTCTTCAATCCGGCGATTTCCAGGCGCGGTTTCCAAATGCGACGGTGATCAGAAAAATTACGAGGACGAGAGCGCCACACCCAGCCGAGACTGCTAGCGCCATAGGTGAGCCAGCCACGGGAGCCGGGATACCGCCATTTCCCTGAATTGCGCGTAATACAAAACGTTAACGAAGAGCAGCCAGAGCAGAAATAGCGTCAGCGCCAAGTTTCTTGAAATCAGTTCCCCATTTCGTCCGCAAATCCTAGCACACTTTGCGCGCGCACCACTCGCGCGCACAACCTCGTTCACGTAAGTATAGAAGTGTTCATCCGGAAACGATAAAGTAACAGGCTTGGAGGGTTCCGGGCACCCGATCGAGGGCTGACAGAATTCATGTGCGGAATTGCTGGAATCGCGACGGTGAACCCATCCGAAGCCTTGCGTCCGGCCGCGGACCGCATGGCCGCGGCGATGAAGCATCGCGGTCCTGACAGCCAGGGAGTCCAGGAACTCGGACCGTGTCTCCTGGTAAATGCGCGCCTCTCCATCATCGACTTGAGCGAACGCGGGCGCATGCCCATGTCCAGTCAGGATGGCCAGACCTGGATCACCTACAACGGAGAAACCTATAACGCCGCTGAATTGCGCGCCGATCTCGAGCGCCGCGGCCATTCCTTCCGCACCACTTCGGATACGGAAGTGGTTCTTCACCTCTACCAGGAATATGGCGAACGTTTTGTCGAGAAACTTAGCGGCATGTTTGCCTTCGCGATCTGGGATGGCCGCGAGCGCAAGCTGATCCTCGGGCGCGATCGTCTGGGCATCAAGCCTCTTTACTTGCACCAGTCCGGCGGACAATTCGTCTTCGCCTCTGAACTCAAGGCCTTGCTTGCCTCTGGCCTCGTTCCTCGCAAGCTGGACCCCGCGGGCCTGCGCGCGTTTCTCCAGCTCGGGCATATTCCTCCGCCTTGGTCCGCCATTCGCGGCGTCACTCCGCTTGCACCCGGCCACATCGGAATTTGGAAGGACGGCGAGTGGCGAACCGAGCCGTACTGGTCGCTTTCGCCCCATTCTTCGCCGTCCATTTCGACAGATCATCTCGCGTCTGATCTTTCGAATGTCCTCCTCGACGCTATGCGAAACCATCTCGTCTCGGACGTTCCCGTCCTGATTTTTTTGAGCGGCGGCACGGATTCGGCTTGCCTTGGCGCGCTGGCTCAAGCTGCGGGAGCACGCAATCTTTCGGCCATGACGGTTGGATTCGGCGAAACCGAATTCGACGAAAGCGGCCTGACCCGTCGCACCGCGGAAGCGCTTGGCATCCCGCTCGAGGTCGTGAAGCTCGATGCGCGCCGCGTCGAAGCGGACCTCGACCACGCCATTTGGGCCCTTGACGAGCCGTCCGTGGACGGTTTGAACTCCTACTGGATCTCGAAACTCGGTGCCGAAGCCGGGTTTAAAGTCGCACTGTCGGGCCAGGGAGGAGACGAGTTGTTCGGCGGGTACGAGTCCCTTGCCTGGTTCGAGCGCTTCAACAAGGTTGCGCGCTGGGCCAGGCCGCTCCCCGCTAATCCTTTCGGCCGCCTGCTTGACCGGGACGCTTTTCCGTTTCGCTATCGAAAGCTTTCCTACTTGATTGGCGCCGACGATCCCTTCGTGGCCGCGCAGCTTGCCGTGAAAGTGCTTTTCCTGGACCGGGATGTCGCTGAATTAATGTCCTCTTCCTTTGCCCGCAATGGCCATCACGCGGAGGCCAGAGAACATCTGGAATTCTGGTCGAAGCAGGTCGAAAAGGAAGATCTCCGCGAACGCCTCGCCTTCATGGACATTCACACGCACCTCGAGCCGCGCCTTCTGCGCGATCTCGATGCCATGAGTATGGCGCACAGCATCGAAGTCCGCCCGGTATTTCTCGATCACCGCGTGGTCGAGTTTCTGCTCCCTGTTCCGTCGAGCATTCGCATGCAGCAAAAGCGGATGCTGCTCGATGCCGCGAAGGGTTTCCTGCCTCCCGCTCTTCTGGCGGATTTGGCGTCGCGGCGAAAGCGCACCTTCACATTTCCATTTCAGCGCTGGCTGTCGCATGATTTGCGAGGCGTTTTGAAGGAAGCGTTCGCTCCGGACCGGCTTAGCCGCGCCGGCATCCTCGAGGCCGCGGCCGTGAATCGCGTCTGGGACCACTACGAGCGGTCCGAGGGCGCCGTGGGCTGGTCGCGCATCTGGAATCTCTTCGTCCTCCAGCGCTGGTGCGAACTAATGCAGGTCAGCCCGTAGGGATTGCACACAGAGTCCCGGAGGGACGAAAGAGCGTAGCCCACCGCGGAAGCGGTGGGAAAGCAGTCAGACTAAAAGAAGAAAGCCCCAGCGGGGCGACACATATGCTCGCTGATACGAAATAAGCCCGCTGCACATAGGGAGCGCTCCAAAACGAATGTCGCCTGTCCGCATCGCCATTGTTTCCCCCTTCATCGATAAACGCCACGGAACCGAGCGGCGCATCGCGGAATGGATCACGCGCCTGCCCCGGGAATACGAAATCCACATTTACAGCCAGCGCGTCGAGGATGTGGACCTCACCCGCATGCGATGGCATCGGATCCCGCAAATTCCCGGACCTCACTTGATCAATTTTCTGTGGTGGCTCTTTGCGAATCACGCATGGCGCTGGTGGGATGCGCATGCAAGAGGACTTCGCCCCGACCTCATTTACACCGCCGGAACAAATTGCTGGGATGCGGACCTGATCTCCATCCATATCGTGTTCGCCGAATTTGTACGCATGTCGGAACACGAATTGCGGTTCCGCGGAAGTCCGCTGCGCTTCTGGCCCCGGCTGATTCACAGATGGCTTTACTACCGCCTGATTATTTTTCTCGAGAGCCGCATGTACACCAATCCCGGAACAGGTTTGATTCTGATCGCGAAAAAAACGGCCGACGATTTGAAGCGGCATTACGGAATCGCCGGCCCCTTGCCGATCGTCTACATCGGCCTTGACCACACGATTTTCAACCGCGAGCTGCGGCTTCGCAACCGGCCCGATGTCCGAACCCAGCTTGGCATCGACGAAAATACTTTTGCGCTCGTTCTAGTCGGCAACGACTGGAAGAAGAAGGGCCTCGTGGCATTGATCGAAGCGCTCGCGCAATTGAAGGAATTGCCGCTGGTTCTCATCGTGGCGGGCAAGGACGATTCGGCCCCGTATCAAAGCCGGATTCGCGAACTGGCCCTCGAGAAAAAAGTGAAATTCTGCCCGTCGCGCGCCGACGTGCAGTGGTATTACGCTGCCGCGGATGTGTACGTCGGCCCGTCTCTCGAAGACACCTTTGCCCAACCCCCCGCCGAAGCCATGGCCTGCGGCTTGCCCGTCATCACCACCGCGACCAACGGAACCGCCGAGATCATGACCGATGGCGTGGATGGATTGATCCTCCAGGATCCCAACGACGTCGCGGGCCTCGCCGAACGGATCCGCTGGCTTTATGAACACCCCGAACAAAGGGAGCGCATCGCCGACCAGGCCGCCGTGACCGCCGGCGAATATACGTGGGACCGCAATGGCGTCGAGATGCGCGCTATTTTTGCGAACGCCCTCGACCGCCGGAGCGGCAAAAGCGGTTCGACCGCCGTGCAGGAAAACGCAAAGTAAATTTTTGCCGATGTGGAATCCTACTTCTGCTCCTGAACCCTTAATCATGAAATCCATATCGCATTGAGTTCAACGCCGAAATCCATGCGAAATCAATGCGGCGATCCGTCTGAATATGGAGCAATACGTGGAGGATCCGCGTCAGGCTCGGCGAGCCAGACACGGCGTCCCCGGAAATAATCGAGCAGTGGATGAAGATCCACTCCGGGAATTTCCCGCGCCCACACGACCTTCGCCTGGTCAATGTCCGCTCCGTTATACACCCATTCCTCCAGCGCATAATGTTCGGGCAAATATCGGACGATGACGAGGTGTTCACCCGGCGTCGAATTCAATTGAGTCTGGAATTGCGCGCGATATTCCATGCCTGAATTTGCGGGGTCCCGAAACGTCGTGGCGTGCGGGTGGAAGGGGGCCAAAAAAATGGAGGACAATACAATCACGCGCGAAAGAGCAATCCCCACGGGACGCCCCCCGAGGCGCCAGACGCGCAGGTGGCGGATCATCTGCGTCAATAGAGCGAACAATGTGGCAACGAGGGGAGCAGCGTAATGAGGCTGGAACCATGGGACCAACAAGAAACCACAGGAACAAAGGGTGAACTGCCCAAGTAAAAAACGAATCCTACGATCCCTTATCATCCAGGGCAGCATGATGAGAAGCGCACAAAGTTCCGGCCACATGTAGAAGTAAGCCGTCTTTGAGAGGGCCATAAATAAGTTCCTCACTGCATGCCACACGCTGTCAACACGGCCTGCCAGCCATAACTGCCGCAACCACCCGTTGTAGTAGGCGTCGAACTGGGGATTCGGGTAGTGAAGCGGCGCCCCGGCTTTTTCCCAGAACAAAGTTGGCGTCGTCACGTAAGCTCTCTCATTCACAACGTAAGGAAAGATCACAGGATTTCCGGTCACTCGCCAATTGTAGTAACCCAGGGAAAGTCCGCAGAAAATCATCAGGACGCAAAACGGCAGCACAAGACGCGGCAGCGTGACGCGCAAGGACGGGCTTCCCTCGCTGCAAAGCCACCAGAAAAGGACTGCCAATACGGGTAGACAGAATATGAGACCTTCCATTGGACGGCTGTTCGCCAAAATGATTATGCCAATTCCAAGAAGGCATGCATCGCGCGGACGTGACCAGCGCAAGATTCTCGGCATCGCTCCAACAACTAATGCACCTCCGATTGCTGCAATCGCGCCACCCCAATAGCTGTTCATCCAGTAGCTGAAAATTCCCAAACGGAGCGCCACGAGGACCCCTCCGAGAAAGGCCCACCGTGGCGGCAGCCAGCCCTGGAGCATCCACACTACTGCCGCACACATCAGGCCGACGCCAAGAACCACGCCATACCAGGGCTTGCCTAGAAGCTCTCCGGCCGCCAACGAAACACCCTGCGCGGGCGGATACTTGGACATGTAGCTCGGCTGCTGATTGACGTGAAAGGTCTCGAAGAACCTCCACATGGGAGGAGTGGAATTCGTCAGGCGCCCATGTGCGAAAGTGTCGGCCGCTAATAAATTGCTGAATTCATCGTGGGCGATTGGGACCGGAACGGGCAGCAGAGGCAGCAAGGCAAGCCGGATTAAAATCGTCGCGCCCGCGATCGAAACAATTGCCAGAGCCTTTCTCTTCGCCAGACGCACGCCGAAACTTTCGATTGCGCCGAAGAAATGGTCTCCGAGCCTGGGCATCGCCCACGCGATACCAAGGCAGGGCAGTAGAACAAGACCACAGATAATTTGGTGGTACAGGCGGGGGGTTAATATGGCGGGGATACTGTGTATGTCGATCACGATTCTCCACAGTAGGCCTGATTGGGTTCGCCCACGGCAAAGTTCCCAGACTTCTAGCGCGTAGTTTTTCGTGTCGTCAAGGATTTAACTCCTCGCCGAAACCCGATGGGAGCGGCGCTACTGGCTGTCCTCTTGCATCATGTAAAGTGAAATGCAATTTGACTTGCGCTCAGCTAAGCCCCTAAACCGAGTCCGGCGGAACCCGGCATGCCAGCGCCATCTTTTCCGAGCGTGCCGTATTTCCCATTGAGTGCGTTGTGCCTGGCATTTGGCTATTTTGGCTGATCTCGCTGGCCCGGATCGGCGGCGCGGTACCAGGCGACAAATTTCTTGAGACCTTCCTCCAGCTTTGTTTTCGGATGGTAACCGAGCAGCTTCCCGGCTTTTGAAATGTCCGCCCACGTCAGCGGGACATCGCCCTGTTGCGGAGTCTCCCGCTGGATAATTGCCTTCTTTCCGGTCGCGCGTTCGAGCATGAGAACGAGTTCGGAAAGCTTTACGGGGTGCGAATTGCCGAGATTACAGATTTCAAAGGGCGCTCCGGCGGTGGAAGAGAAGTCGTAGTCAAGCGCGCCGAGAACGCCCGTGACAATGTCATCCACGCAGGTGTAATCCCTTCCCGTTTCTCCATCGCCGAAAATGGGAATCGGTTTTCCCGCTTCGATGCGGGCGACGAACTTGTGGATGGCGAGATCGGGGCGCTGCCGTGGTCCGTACACGGTAAAAAAACGCAACGCCATCACCGGCAGTTTGTACAAATGCGCGTACGTGTAGCAAAACAATTCCCCGGCGAGTTTTGTAGCGGCATACGGCGAAATCGGGCGCAAGTCGGATTGCTCTTCGGAAAAGGGCGCCCGGCTGCTCGCGCCATACACGGAACTCGAGGACCCGAAGATCAGCCGGGAGACATGGAATTCCCTGCAAAGCTCCAGCAAATTCACCGTGCCGGCCACGTTCACCTGCTCGTAAAGCCGCGGCTGTTCAATCGAAGGGCGAACCCCGGCCCGCGCTGCAAGATGGATGATCCCATCCGGCCGGACGCTCGCGACGGTTTCCCGCAGGCGGTCCATCGCGCAAATATCCAGATTGAAAAAATCGAATGGTCCGATTTTCCGGATCGATTCGAGATTGCCTTTTTTCCAGGCCGGCGAATAGAACTCGTCGAGGTTGTCCACAATGCTTAGAGAAACCTGGTTGCGGAGCAATGCCTCCGCCACGTGCGAGCCGATGAACCCTGCCCCGCCCGTCAGCAAAATGCGCTTCGGATTTCCAGTCACGCGCTGTTCCCCCTCGACTCGCAACGCAAACGGGTCAGAATAACAGCAAAACCAAAGTGGCGCATGCTTTAGCTTGTGAGGTTTTGGATCGAAGAGTCACCAAACCCCCACAAGCTAAAGCATGCGCCACTAAAAGCTCCTCCATCACATCCAATGCCACAGTTTTCCGGCGTGATGTAAACTCTCCCGATGTTCCGGAATTCAAAATGCGCATGACGCCGAGACAAAAGCGGCGCCCAAAGCGCCAAGCCGCATTACGCGAATGAATTCCATCGTGGGATTATTCACGGACGTGCTCCCGGCGGGCGGCATTCAGCGCGCCAGCCGCCACGTCGCCGCGGTGGCCGCAAAGGTTGCTTCCGACCGCGGCATGGCAGCCCGTTTCCTGAGCCTCTACGATCCTCAGGGATTGCACCCCGTGCGTGTTGGCTCCCTGGAATTTTCGGCTTCCGGCTATGCGGGCAGCAAAGTTCAATTCGCCCTGGCGGCTCTTCGAGCAGCGGGCCGCAAACCGGCCCTGGTGATCGCGCTCCACCCTCACTTGGCTCCCGTCGTGTGGGGCATGAGCGCGCGCACCCGGAAATTCCGCTCGATGGTCTTCAGTCACGGTGTTGAAGTTTGGCAACCCCTCGGCTGGCCGCGCGGACCCGCCCTCCGCCGATCGGATCTGGTCATTGGGCCGAGCTCCGACACCGTGCAGCACCTGATCTCCGATCAACACATTCCTCCCGGCAAAGTCCAAAAGCTCCCCTGGGGGCTCGACCCTGAATTTGAGGCGCGAATGGAAGCGGCCGTTCCGATTTCTGCTCCGCCCGATTTTCCGCGAGCGGGCCGGATCATCCTGACGGTCGGCAGATGGGATACCGCGGAACGGTATAAGGGAGCAGACACCTTAATAGCCGCTCTGCCGGGCGTCCTCAAAGGGTCTCCAGACGCTTCCCTCGTGCTTGTCGGCGACGGAAATGACCGGCCAAGGCTTGAGCGATTGGCTCGCGACCTCGGTGTGTGGGAACACACGCACTTTCTTTTCGAACTCTCGCCTGACCAACTCTTTGCCTGTTATGCAAGGTGTGACATATTCGCCCTGCCGAGCAGCGGAGAAGGTTTTGGCCTGGTGTTTCTAGAGGCCATGGCCAATGCCAAGCCGGTGATTGGCGGGGCGCATGGAGGAATTCCGGATATTGTGGAAGAGGGCGTAACCGGATTGCTGGTGCCTCATGGGAACGTCGAGCGTCTCTCGCAAGCTCTCGAATCTTTGTTCAGCAATCCGGCCAGAACCAGGGAAATGGGCGCCCGTGGAAAGGAGCGCATAGCGAAGGCATTTTCCTTCGCGCGATTTCAAACAAATCTGACCAGGATTCTGGACGATGTTCTTGCTCAATGACAAAGAATTCGTAAGCTTTTCATGCGAACCTAACTAGTGGGAGTATAATTCGCGCAATGGGAAAACTCTTTGAGCTTCTTCCCATGCTAAACAGCCCTTGTGCCAGCCCAGGGCGCGTAGCGCTCGTCCGCCGCGGCGCACGAGCATTTGCTTGAATCCAAAACGCCCGCCCGCTCCGGCGGTTGGGCCCCGGAAGTGCCTGAATTTCATGTTCCTATGCGCCTCTTGCATGTGACCCAATCCTACTATCCCTTTTTCGATAGGGGTGGGCCTACTGTCAAAGTAAGGGCGCTCGCTCGCGGCCTGGCATCCTCCGGCCACGCCGTGACCGTCCTGACTGCCGATCTGGGATTTGATAAAGCCAAGCGGGAAATGGCGGCAGCGGTCCCGGGACGGTGGGGTTTCGAAGCGAAGGAAGACGGCGTGGAAGCGATCTACCTTCAAACTCGTGCGCGATACCGGGCCTTGACCTGGAACCCGGGCGTCGCCTCCTTCTGCCGGGAGCGACTCGGAGGCTACGATCTCACCCATATCTATGGCCTTTACGACTTGATCGGGCCGCGCGTCGCCGCTGCATGCCGCCGGATTGCCCGCCCATATATTGTGGAACCAATGGGAATGTTTCTTCCAATAGTACGTAGCATCTGGATGAAACGGCTCTACCACGATATGTTGGGAGTGCGCATGCTCGGGGGAGCAAGCCGCGTGATCGCCACGTCGGAGCAGGAGCGCCAGGAGTTCCTGGAAGGTGGAATTGCCGATTCCAAAATCGTAGTCCGCCGGAATGGAATTGATATCCCTGTTGAGTTCCCGCCTGCCGGATCGTTCCGTAACCAATGGGACATCCCCAGTGAAGCAAAACTTGTATTGTTCCTGGGGCGTCTTGTATCTAAGAAGAGTCCAGATTTAATGCTGGACGCTTTTTCTCACTGGAACCGGCGCGGAAACGGATCAAAGGGGTCCGTGCTGGTGATGGCGGGGCCGGACGAGGGGGATGGTTTCCGCCAGCATTTGGAATCTCTCACATCGCAAATGGAGTTAACACAAAGGGTATTATTTACTGGTCCCCTCTATGGTGATGCCAAGTGGGCGGCCTACCGGGACGCCGATGTTTTTGTTTTGCCTTCACAAAACGAGAATTTCGGCAACACGGCAGCGGAAGCGGTCGCCTGCGGAACGCCGGTTCTAGTCACCGATCGCTGCGGAATCGCCCCCCTGGTGGACCAGCGCGCGGGTCTCGTCGTGCCGCATGATTGCGCCGCGCTCGAATCGGGATTGGCCCGGATTCTGGAGGATCCCGCACTCGCCGCGCGTTTGCGCGAAGGGTGCGCGTTGGTGGCGAACTCGCTCGGCTGGGCGGAACCCATCGCTCAAATGGAAACTTTGTACCAGGGGCTGATTTCGGAGCGCCGTGACCAATGAAGAACCACCCCATTTTTCGGGCGTGTTGGTTCATTGTGAATATTCTTCTGCTGGTTTCCCTTGTTGCTGTAATTTATGGAGTGGGGTGGGAATTTTCAACGCGCAGTTACTTGAAGGGCTTTTCCGACGCCATCATTCCGGCTTCGGACAATCCCGAGCAAAAAATCGAGGCGATCCTGCAATGGATGGCGCACGGCCCCGTGCGGCGCAGCTCGTCGGACCCGGGCGGACTTGCGGGGCGCAATCCGGAGGAAACGCTCAACTTTCAACAGCTACTGGCCGTTTGCGGCACCGCGACGAACGCGTTCGTGAATCTCGCGCAGAGCATTGGCCTGCGCGCGCGGCGGCTTCTCCTGTTAAGTCCAAACGGGCTCAGCAAACACGTGGTTGTGGAAGTCTTGATTGGCGACCAATGGGTCGTTGTGGACCCCTCCTACCATTTTATCTTCCGTCTTCCCGATGGGCGTTTCCCAACGCGGATGGAGTTGAAAAACCCCGCCGTTTTCCAGGCCGCGACGCAATTGATTCCCAATTATCCGCAAACCTACACGTACGAGAACACCGTACACGTTCGCCTCGCGCGGATTCCGTGGATCGGAAAGCATCTGCGCGGGATCTTTAATTTCATCTGGCCGCCGTGGGAGGAAGCAATCAATTGGACTCTGCTTGTCGAGCGTGAATCTTTCGCCATGTTGATCGCCTCGATTTTCCTCCTGTGTTTCGCGCTTGCGGTGCGGCTGCTGCTGGGATGGTATTGCAAGAATAAGCTGGGCATCGCCCGCGAGCGCCTGCGCGATCAAATTCTGCGCGCGGGACAGATGATGGTTGGAACACCACAATAATAATCCGTCAGCTGAATAACTGCGTTGTGTTGTACCGCCGGCGTCTCGCCGGCAGCTTTTTCCTTTTTCCCCACGATGCAAACAAGCCGGCGGGACGCCGGCGCTACGAAAACCTGCGTTCCTCCATTCAGGATTATGGCGGGAAGCAGCGATCAACCGCTCTTGCGGCAGAGAACCTGGTATTGCGTGCCCAGGGGCGCGCGACACACGAAATCCTCGAATTTGCGGAAGGCCCGCATCGCCCGGGGGAAAATGAAACGGAAGTCGGTTCGCAAAATTTCAAAACCGCCGTCCCGCAACAGCCTCCTCGCCTCCGGCGGAGAAAGCATGATGGCGTCGCGATCGAACGCGCACCGCGACATCACGTAGCGAGTCGCCAGACTCCACGAATTATTCTCCCAGAACGAAAAAAAACCCCCCACGCGCAAGGCTCGATGGACCATCGCCAGCGCCGCCGCGCGTTGCGCAGGAAGGATGTGGTGGAACACCCCGTTGCAATACGCCAGATCCATTTCCCCGATGGACTGAAATTCGCCAATCGTTTCGTAACGGATTCGCTCGCTGCCGTGGCGCTTTCGCGCGATCTCGAGAGACTTGGCGGACACATCCACCCCAACAGCGGATTTCGCGCCCAGCGTCTGGAGAAGCAGTGGAGTTGTCGCGCCGTCGCCGCAGCCAAAGTCCAGCAGCGCCGCGGGCGATTGCTTTATTTCGTCCAGGCAGCGCTTGAGCCAGTTCACCCGGCCTTCCGCAAAATACTCGCGGCTTTCCCCGGAAGGCGCAATGGCGTTGGACAATGCCTGCTCGTACGAGGCGGCGTACTGGTCAAACAGATCCTCCGCATCGTTCATCGCCGCGACATCCCCAGAACGCTGAGGAAAAAACTGGAGAGAACGGCCTGGAATCCCAGCGTGAAGCACACCACGCCGGGAATCACGATGCGCAGCGTTTTTTCCGGGTCGAGCGCGCCAAACCCGCGGATGCGCCAGTACTCCAACCCCAGCACCCAGGCCCCGGCTCCGGCGAGGATCAGAATCACTCCCGCGATAAGGCCGACCTCGAGCGTGAGGTAGCGGAACAACCGGTTCAGGCGAGGATCTTCCGGCAGCAGGCCCTCGGAGATCGCAAAAATCTTGGTGAATGTCGCGAACAAGACGGACTGAAACCCGATCAGAATGGCCATCGCCGCAAACAGCAGCGTGTGAATGTCAAACACGACGTACCCGATCCTTATCGGCCCCGGCAGCAGCGCAACGCTTAACGCGATTCCCAAACCGAACAGGGCGATCCCCGGATAGAGAAACAGCCAGCGCGGGCTGTACAACAGAAGGAACCGCAAGTGCCGCCATCCATCGCGCCACGTGCGCAGGTGCGGCGCGCGGTCCCTTCGGTCGGGAGCGAGCGTCGTCGGAATTTCCGTGACGCGCAGACCGAAGGCCGTGGCCTTCACCACCATTTCGGTCGCGAACTCCATGCCCATGGTCCGCAGTTCGAGCCGGTCGATGGCATCCTTGCGAAACGCGCGCAACCCGCAGTGAAAATCCCCCACATCGCTTTTGAAGAACAGACGCCCCAGCCCAGTCAGGACGGGATTCCCGAGATAGCGGTGCAATGGCGGCATCGCACCCGGCATGATTTTTCCCCGGAACCGATTGCCCATGACAAGGTCGTACCCTTCGCGCAATTTGGCGACAAATTCGTTCAGTTGCGAAAAATCATAAGTGTCATCGGCATCGCCCATCAGGACAAACTCCCCGCGCGCGGCGGCGATCCCTCCCTGCAGTGCGCTGCCGTATCCACGCTTCTCAACCGGCACGACTCGCGCGCCTAAGTCCCGGGCAATCTGTTGCGATCCGTCTGTGCTTCCGTTGTCGGCGATGATTACCTCGCCGCGCATGCCGTGACGCTCCAGTGCATCCATCGCTTTTTTGACGCAGGCGCCGACCGTCGCCGCTTCATTCAAGCAGGGCATGACCACGGAAAGTTCCATGGCATCGCGGCCTTCCGCGATCCGTGCAACCATTTGCGTTTCCGTAGCCGAACTCATGGAATCGAAATCCAGCCTCCCTCATTTCGCGTCAAAGAAATTGCCTTGTGCACTGTAACCCATCCCGAAAGGGCCGAAAAGGGGCATGGCGTTTCAAATTGACACTACCCGGAGCGGTTGTTAGATTGAATTGTTGTGCTGAGGGAGCAGGAAACACTGAGGAAAAATCCGCGAACCTGGGTTCTGTTGCTGGCATTGTTGACCATGCAAGCAGCAGGGTGCATCACCATCAAGAGGAGGACGGAGGTCAGGAAGGAAGAAGTCCGCCCTCAACTGGAATCCAGCGAACAAGATCTCCTCGCCAACTACAACAACCAGGTACGGGCCGTGCAGACCCTGCAGGCCACGGTGGACCTGATCCCAAGCACCGGGACAACCTACAGCGGCGTCATTGAGGAATACCATGACGTTCCCGGATTCATATTGGCGCAGCGCCCCGCAACGGTGCGCGTGATCGGGCAAGCGCCGGTCGTCGCCAAGGATATCTTCGACATGGTCGCGGACGAAAAGGAATTCCGGATTTACATTCCCTCGAAAAACTCATTCCTGGTCGGGTCGACGGCGCTCAACCGTCCCTCGAAAAAGCCGCTGGAAAATCTGCGCCCCCAACATATCGTCGAAGCGTTGTTCTGGCCGGAATTTTCATCCAGCGACAATGTTCTGTTCGAACAGTTTGATTTCAACGTGAGCCGCTATTACATCCTGACCCTGCTGCGGCAGGCAACAGGCGGAAAATTCGAAATCGCCCGGAAAGTCTGGTACAGCCGCATCGACCTGCGCGTCTCCCGCGTCCAACTTTTTGGGGCTGGCGGAAAACTCGATTCCGACATCCAGTATTCGGACTGGCAGCCCGTGCCCGCGCCCGAAGGCGCTCCCCCGGCGCAGCAGGCAAATTTCGCCCGCGACATCCACATCTGGCGCCCCCAGGACGACTACAAACTCGAGATCAAAATTCTGAAGCTGACGCTGAACGAAACAATTTCGCCGGACCGGTTTGAGCTGGCACAACCAGCGGGCACCGACCTCGTGCGCGTCGGCGATGAATCTTCGAGCGCGCAACCGAGGCCGGACCGATGATCCGCCAGCTGGTTGTAAACAATGTCCTGCACCGCCCGATCCGCACGATCGTCAGCGTCATCGCCGTGGGAGTGGAAGTCGCGCTCGTCATCCTGATCGTCGGCCTCACCAGCGGCATGCTGCAGGAGACCGCGAAGCGCATTGAAGGCATCGGCGCGGACATCATGCTGCAACCGCCCGTCCGCTTCCGTCTTTCTCGCATTCAGCGGCGCGCCTATGCCCATCAAGATCGGCGACAAATTGCGCGAGCTCCGATATGTGCAGGCGGTCGCCCCGGTCCTGCTGCAATTCAGTTCCTCGGGCGGCGCCGACGTGATTTACGGGATCGATCCGAAGACGTTTCGCGATGTCTCGGGCGGCTTTGTTTTCCTGGAAGGGCACGATATGCAGGGGCCGGACGATATCCTGCTGGATGACTGGGCGGCCAAGGCCGATCACGCCACCGTGAACAGCACCGTTCACTTGCTGGACCACGCATTTCACGTCGCCGGAATCGTGGATCACGGCAAGGGCGCGCGCCTGTTCGTCCCCCTTTCCACCTTGCAGGACCTTTCCGGCTCGCGCGACAAGGCCTCCCTCTTCTTCATCAAGTGCACCCGCTCCGATCACACCCAGGCCGTGATGGACGAAATGAAGCCCATTTTTCAGGGCTACCAGATTCGCCCGCTCAAGGATTATCTTTCGCTGATGACTTCCGCGAACCTCCCCGGCCTCGACGCCTTCATCGAAAGCATGATCGCGCTCGCTGTGACCATCGGCTTCCTCGTCATCCTGCTTTCGATGTACACCACGGTGATTGAGCGGACGCGGGATATCGGCGTACTGAAATCCATTGGCGCGTCCAAGGCATACATCATCCGCGCGCTGCTCGGCGAGTCGGCCCTCATCTGCGTGATCGGCATCGGGGTGGGGATCGGGTTCAGCTATGCCGCTCGGGCCGTGTTTCTGTCCTCATTCCCCACGCTGTCGATTCTGATCACGCCGGATTGGATCGTGCGCAGCGCCCTGATCGCCCTGGCCGGCGGACTTCTGGGAGCCAGCTACCCCGCCTGGATGGCCAGCCGCAAGGACGCCATCGAAGCCCTCTCCTACGATTAACCGCAAAGTCGGGCACGGGAAGCCCGGGCCTTGTTTCGATACGACCGGGATGAAACGTGCCAAGCGTTGTAGGGGCACGGCATGCCCGTGCCCTCTACAGCCGACCTACCCTCCGCAAGTAAACCTCGGGCGGGTCTAGTCAGAAATGCCAATCACGACTACAATACGTCCGCCTGCCGAAGCGCCGCTAACCACAAGGAAATTCATAGTGGAACCTATAGTTGTTACCGAAAATCTCTGGAAGGTATACCACGCGGGGAAAGTGGAAGTTCCGGCGCTGCGCGGAATTAACTTGAAAGTGCTGCCCGGAGAATTTGTCAGCGTGATGGGGCCTTCCGGTTGCGGCAAATCGTCCCTGCTCTATGTCCTGGGTGGGTTGGCGCAGGCGTCGCGCGGGCGCGTCCTGGTGGACGGAAACGATCTGGCCGCCATGAGCGACGCCGAACGGACAAAATTGCGCCGTTTCAAGATCGGCTTCGTCTTTCAGAGGTTCAACCTTTTGCCGACGCTCGACGCCCGAGGCAACATCGCCATCGCGCAACACATTCATGGCGACGGCTTCGATCCCCACCGCTTTGAGGTCATCACGAAGATGCTCGGCCTCACCGACCGCCTGAAGCACCGGCCATCGGAAATGTCCGGCGGAGAGCAGCAGCGTGTGGCCATCGCCCGCGCCATCGTCAACGAGCCGAAAATTATCCTGGCGGACGAGCCGACCGGAAACCTGGACACACAAAATTCGGAAATTGTGCTATCCATGTTGAATCAGTTGAATAAAGACTTGGGCCAGACCATCGTCATGATCACGCACAACCCCGAAGCCGCGGCCTATTCCAGCCGCGTTGTGCACATGCGCGACGGCGTGATTGTCGACGGAGTTCCGGCTTCCTGACATGAAAACGCTTTGGCGAACCATCACGCGGGTTTTGTTCTGGTCTTACGAGCGGGGAACCTGGCAGTATGATCTCGCGGTCGTCGGGATCGTGTTGTTCGTCCTCTTCTCCCCGCTCGTCATTCACTACACTGACCAGCCCGCGGTCGGCCCTCCACCCGCGTCGGCCCTCGTTGAACTGCGTGCCATGGCGCCCGGCCAAATCGCCACCTACCGCGTCGATGCGCGGCTCCTGGCGACTCCGGTTCGAACGCCGGAGCTCGAACACGACCTTCATGAAACAGTCCAGAAAAATGTGCCGGACTTGAACCACGGGCGCTTCGAAATCCTGCGGATCGATCCCATCCGCGGCGAGGGCGACACCATCGCCTACTACGACGTTTCCGTAAAGCCTTAAAGTGGCGCATGCTTTAGCTTGTGGGGGGTTGGTACTTGCAAGGACCAAACCCCACAGGCTGAAGCCCGCGCTACAAAATCCGGCCCGTCGCGCAAACCAATTACGCCAACCTCTTCCGAATCTCGTCTTCAAATTCCGGAAAATACCGGCTGATGACAGATAAATCGAACCGGCTGAGGATAGATTCCTTCGGCTCGCGCTCGAGCAGAAATTCAAACGATTTGCGGACGAGTTCTTCCGGTTCCACGGCCTGTCCGGCAAGTCTCTCTTTGTCCTTCGGACGGAGCGTGACCTGGTGAGTAGTTTCGCTCCCGGCTTCAACCACGCGGACACGAAACCGGGATGCGTCGAACTTTTCGATTTCTATTTTTGCTGGCATGGGCATCAATTGTAATGTAGGACGGGCTTCAGCCTGTCTGGTTTTAATTTGCGCGGTGCCGAAAGAATTCAAAAGAAGACAGGCTAAAGCCCATCCTACTGAAAAGCGGAAACATAGTACGAACCTCGATAAATGAGCCTTGAGCCGGACGGAACACTCGCTCCCGCCGCCAGCTCGACCCGCAGCGAACGCCAGCCGGACCGCGCGGTTCCCGCCGAGGGATAGAAGCCCAAAGTGTACTGCGCGGTGATCGCCAGCGCGATGCGCCGGTAAATCTCGCTCAAATTTCCAATCTCGCGCAGGAAGTAAAGCTGCCCGCCGGCGCGCCGCGCCAGCTCCGCCAGATAAAGCGTGTAGTTCGGCATGTTCTGTTTGCGCGCTTCCGCCGTCACGAGCATTTCGCTTCGGTGCGCCTCCAGCCACTCCTGCGTCATCCCCCGCGGGCGATTCTCGGTGGAGACGATGAACAGCGCAATGCCGTCCCCGCCCAGTTCGCGCGCCACGTCGTCAAACGCGAGGCGCGACGCCCCGGCCCCGGTGCTCGGCAGCGCGCTGCGCGGGTTCCAGCTGAGGCCCAGGCCGCTGTCCTGCCCGTCCGTGAGTAGGACAATCGCCCTGCGCCCCGTGCGTCCCTGGAACAATTCGCGCGCCGCCAGAAAAACGGATTCGTAAATTTGCGACTCGGAGGAATTTTCCACCCTCGCGAGATACTGCGACTGGATGGCGCGATCCAGCAGCGCGCGATTCCTAGAGAACGGCAAGAGCAGGTGGGCCGTGGAGGAAAAAGACACGACGGCGATTTCGTCCGAGGGAGAAAGATTTTCGGCGAGCGTGCGCGCCGCGCCCCGCATTTCCGCCAGCTCGTGAAAAATACTGGGGCTCGCGTCGATCACGAGGGCAACGCTGGCCGGAGTAGCCGAAGCGTCGAACGAAGCAATCTCTTGCGCCGCCCCGTCCTCAAACAATTGGAAATCATTTTGGCTGAGGCCGCGCACCTGCGTCCCGTCCGGCGCAGCCACGGTGCACGGCACCTGCACCAGTGTGACGCGCGAGCGGATCGCTCCTTCCGTAGGGGCAGGAGGCGAATCCTTTGTGATTGCGCGCAATTCCCCTGATGCAGGATCGCGCTCGAGAATCATGCCGCCCCCCAGCGGAATCGGTCGCGGCAGCTTTTGAGATTTCGTGGCAGCAGTTTCCTGCGGACGCGCACTCATTGGGGAGAAGAAGATAAGCGACGCAATGGCGAAAATCGCGCCACAATTCAGTAGGACGGGCTTCAGCCTGTCGGTTTCCATCAGACCTTCACGAATCTACACATTCTGAGCGAATTGACGAAACCCCGCAGGCTGCCCCTCAAAAGTGCTCGGGGTAAAAAGCCCGCGCCACTTAAAGGTCAAAATCGCGTAGCGGTTTTTCAACAGGCTGGTCCTTGGCTTTCTTGAGGGCTTCCTCGAACTTGCGATTGAGCACGTCTTCCTTCTTGCTCTCGGCGACCCACGAATCGCGAAACTTGTCTTCGCGCCTCTGCGCCTGATCCGCAAGAATGCGCGCCGCGTCGCTGATGTCAACGTCGGGCGCAGCCTTGACGGGCGCGGTATGAGCAAGCACCTCCGCAAGGACGGTGTCCACCGTAAGCTTCGCCTCGCAGCAAGGGCAAGTCACTTCAATAGTCGGCGCAGGCTTCTTCATCATAATCCTAGTCTACGCCAAAACGGGTTCAGTGGAACAGGCTTCAGCCTGTGGGGTTTGGTCCCCCGCGAGCACAAAGCCCCACAGCCTGTGCCACCAACTTCCCCGCTTGATTTTTCCGTGGCGGAGGCTGCAAAATCCGTGAATGGCTCTCGAATTCACCACTTCCTGTTTGAAAGATTCGCTCGATCTCCTTCGCTTTTACAAGAAGCTCGGAGACCGCGCCATGGCGCAGGTTTCCGACGAAGCGCTATTCGCCACTCTCGACCCGGAATCCAATTCCATCGCCATCATCGTCAAGCATCTCTCGGGCAACATGCGCTCCCGCTGGACCGACTTCCTGACGAGCGACGGCGAAAAGCCCGACCGTGACCGAGATTCGGAATTTGAAGCCCCGCCAAAGACGCGAGAGGAGCTACTGGCGCTCTGGGAATCCGGCTGGCAGCTCGCGTTTGACGCGCTGGCCCCGCTGACCGATTCCGACCTTTCGCGCAAAGCCTATATCCGCGGCGAGGCGCATTCCGTCATGCAAACCATCCACCGCCAGGTGGCGCACTACTCCTACCACATCGGCCAAATCGTCTACCTCGCCAAACATTTCGCCGGTCCCGACTGGAACGCTCTGACGATCCCGCGCCGAAAATCCGCGGAATTCAACGCCCGGGTCGCCGCAGGAAAAGCGTCGCAGCGCTGAGCATTAGTAGCGCGGGCTTCAGCCTGTGGGGGTTAGTATTTACAAGGACTAACCCCCACAGGCTGAAGCCCGCGCTACGAAGAGGTTTCGTCGTACAATGTTCTCTAAATCTAAACTGCAAAGCCGTCGAGGAGGCAATTCCACCATGGGATGCGGATGCGGTTTCACGCGGCGCCAAGTTCTGCGAGCAGGCTCTCTCGCTGCGGCCGGCCTGCTCACGGGCGCACGGCTCGGCGCGCAGGCCAAAAAAGGCATGCGAATCGACATCCACGCGCATCTATGGACCGACGACTATCTCGACATGTGCCAGAGCTACGGCAACACGGACACCGGCACGCAGCGCAATAAAGGCGCGGGCATGGGCCAAGCGGAAATGGACAAGCGCTTCGCCCTGATGGAAGCAAACGGCGTCGAGATGCAGATTCTCGACATCTGCCCGCAGGCGCCGCACTTCGAAAATAAAGAGCACGCCGTGAATGCCGCGCGAAAAGCCAATGACCTGTACGCGGAAGCCGTGAGCCGCTGGCCGAAAAAATTCAAAGCCTTCGCGGCCGTGCCTCTGCCTCACGTCGATGAGGCGCTCAAGGAACTCGAACGCGCGCTCGATCAACTGAAATTTGTCGGCGCCACAATCGAGACGTTCGTCGCAGGCCGCTCCGTCGCCGATCCCGCATTTGCTCCGTTTTATCAGGAGCTCAACCGCCGCGGCACGGTGCTGTACATTCATCCGTCCGGTAACGGAGTCGATTCCCCCTTCGTCATTCCCTTCAACCTCCGCTGGGCAATCGGCGCGCCGATGGAAGACACCGTTTCCGTGATGCACCTGATCGAAGCGGGCATCCCGCAGAAATATCCAAAACTGAAAATCGTCAATTCTCACCTGGGCGGGATGATCCCGATGGTGTTCCAGCGCCTCGACAACATTTCCAAGTGGGAGCATCCGTTGCCGGAGCCGCCGACGACCACCGCGAAGCGCATGTGGTATTGCAGCGTGGGCCACGGGCACCCGCCGGCGCTACGTGCGGCAGTCGATTCGATGGGCGCGGACCGCATCTGCCTCGGCTCGGATTATCCGTACGAAGGCGGAGAACTTTACAATCGCGCCGTTCAATACATCAGCGACTCCGGCCTGAAACCCGGCGACGCGGAAAAAATCCTCGACCGCAACGCCGCCTACGTGCTCGGACTCGCGTGACCACCACCCAAATTCCGATCGCGGCAAGAACCAAACCGAAACTCACGCCGAACCAGATTCGCAGCTTCTGGGCCGCCTGGGGCGGCTGGAGCATGGACGGAATGGATTCTTTCATCTATTCGCTCGTCCTGGTCCCCGCGCTCACCGAATTGCTGCCACGTTCCGGAATTCCCGCCACCACGGCGAATCTCGGTTACTACGGCGGCCTGTTCTTCACCCTGTTCCTGATCGGCTACGGCACCGCGCTCGTCTGGGGGCCGATCGCGGACCGCTTCGGCCGCGTGCGCACCATGATGTTCAGCATTTTCTGTTTTTCACTTTTTACGCTGCTGGCCGCGTTTGCCGCGGGGATCTGGAGCCTCGCCGTATTTCGCTTCATGGCGGGAGTCGGCATTGGCGGCGAGTGGTCGATCGGCGCGGCGCTCGTTTCCGAAGACTGGCCCGAAGAGCGGCGCACAATGGGCGCGGCCCTGATGCACACCGGCTACTACATCGGATTTTTCCTGGCCGGCATCGCGAACATTTTTATCGGCAGTCATTACGGTTGGAGAGCCATGTTCGCGCTGGGCGGCGTGCCCGCTCTCCTGATCGGATTGATTCGCAACAACGTGCAGGAGCCCGCGCGCTGGGAAAATAAAGTGCAGGAGCTAGGCGGGAAGTGGGCGATGCACAGCGCGTTCCTGAAACTTTTTTCCCCGCAATACCGCCGCAGGACAATCGTCAATTCTCTTTTCTTGATCGTCTCGCTGGCCGGCTTGTGGGCTGGATCCGTGTACGCGCCGACAGCGATGACCTTCATCGCGGAAAGGTCCGGCCGAACCGCCGCGGAGGCCGCGCGTCTCGCGTCGTACTCAACGGCGCTGCTCGGAATCACGACGGTCCTGGGCGCCTTGATCGTCCCGTTCCTCGCGGACTGGCTGGGCCGCCGCGCCACGCTCGCGATTTTCTACGTGATCATGATGTTCGCCATCTGGCTGGCGTTCGCCCGAGTTTTTTACATGCAGCAAAACGCCATCGCGTGGTTCCTCGTGTGCTCGGTCCTGCTGGGTCTCGGAGGCGCAAATTTCATCGTGTACTCGTTCTGGCTCCCTGAACAATACGGAACGGAGTGCCGCGCGAGCGCCTTCGCATTCATCACCAACCTCGGCCGCTTCTTCGCCGCCGGCTTCACGTTCCTGGTCGGCGCCGGAATCCGCCACTTCCAAACATTCGGAATCCCCGTGGCCATGATGGCGTTGGCTTTGGTAGTTGGCCTCGCCCTCGTCCCCTTCGGCGAAGAAACAAAGGGAAACCGCTGCCCGCCTAAATATTTGTAGCGCCCGCCTTCAGGCGGGCACTGTGGATGCACCGCATGCCCGCCTGAAGGCGGGCGCTACATCGCCTGGTTTCCCATTTTATATATTCAATTCAAATGCAAACAGGCTGGAAGCCTGTTCCACTTTACATTGACCCATCCCGGTGAATGGCATATGTTGTGGCCCAAGCCACCGCTTTAAAATTCGCATTTTCGCGACAGGAAGTGAAACGATGAACCCAGTCAATTCAGAGGAGCGCGTCGAATCCGGCGTCTCCGAGCGCAAGGTTCCAATCGGCCGATACGCGGGCCGCGCGGGAGACGACTCTCTTGGCCGCGCGCTCGGCTACTTCATCCTGCGCCTGTCGCTCGGCATCGACATGCTCATGCACTACGTCGTCAGAACCTGGGGCATCAGCAAGGATTTCGTCCCCGTCACGGAAAAAATGTTCGAGGGCAACCTCTTGCCAATGTCCTGGGTGCATCTTTTCCTGACGGTGCTTCCTTATTTCGAAGGCGTGCTCGGGGTACTTCTGATTTTGGGGCTGCTATCCCGCTGGGCGCTAACGGCGGAGGGCTTGCTGGTCAGTGTGCTGATGTTCGGCACAGCGCTACGATCGGACTGGACCGTAGTCTCGCACCAGATGATTTACATTATTTTTGTTTTTATCCTGCTAGCCGTGGAAGAGTACGACTATTTTTCCGTCGATGCGTTTCTGGGGAGGCGCCGCCAGTAGGACAGGCTTCAAGCCTGTCGCTTTTCTCCCGGAACACCACAAACGAAAACCAGACAGGCTGAAGCCCGTCCTACATTAAATCTGCGAATCTTTTTCCGTCTCGGCGGGCAGCATCCACAGGCCTGCTATTTTTCCGGAAGGGTCGAAGGCGATTCGAACGATCATCGGCCCGTTTTCGAATTCGCAGCGGACGTCCACGCGGTCGAACTCAGGATCTTTCCGCGCCGCCCGGATGCTCTTGAATGGGCCGAGGTGCATCATGACGTGCATCCAGGACGCTTCCAGACGGTCGGCGGGCATCGCCTCTTTCATCTGGTCGTTGAATTTGGTGCTCACTTCTTTGAACTGCTGCTGCCGCAAGAGGTCCGTGATCGCCTTGGCCGACGCTTCCATGGTCTCCGGGCTGGCGTCGGAAACGGGCGCAATCCGGAAATCGATGATCTGGTTCATGTCGTCAAACGTCAGCTTCAATTCCACTTTGAAATGTTCGAACTGGCTTTTCGAAACATAAATCGGCGCGCCCTGCACGGTCCTCGTCGTTTGCGAGATTTGCTCCTGGAATTCTCCGGCCAAGCCGGCCAATTCGTCGCGAGCATCCTTCAGGTCGTTTTCGGTCACGGCATCCTTGAGTTCGGCGTTGAACCGGTCGCGAACGGGCGCGATCCGCCCATGCGCGAAGTCATCCATGACGTCCTTGGTGAGGGATAGACGTTTCTCGTCGGACGTTTGCGCATGTCCGAGGCCCTGCATCCCGAAAATAATCGCGAGCAGCAACAGAAAATTTCCAAGCGCACGCATGGTGACCTCCAGCATCGCAAACAGAGGCTGTATACGCGGACGGTAGCACAGTACGAGGGGCAGTTCCACCATGGCACAAGCTCTCATCTGGGGTAATTGTGCGGTTTCATTTTGTGTAGCGCCCGCCTTCAGGCGGGCATCTTTGATTCAAACACGTGCCCGCCTGAAGGCGGGCGCTACAACGTGAACAACGGCCGAAGCTCGCGCACATCGCGCACGTCTTCGAGGGCGTTCACGCGCTGGATCAGTTTCGCCGTCCGCTCGGCGCCCAGCACCGGCGCCATCAGGTCGCGCACTTTGGCGTTCAAGCCTTCCGTGCTCAGCGGATTCTCCTTCGTGCCGGGAGGAAAGCGCGTGAAGTGGCTCACGGTCCGGCCATCCTTGAGCGTCACCTCCACCATGCCGCTGCGCGGCGCCGCCGGGTCCATCAGCTTTTTATCGGCAACCAGTTGCACGCGCTCTTTCACGGCGAGGATCTGTGGGTCAGCCATGCGCTCATGGGAATGGCTGTCCGCGAAGGAAACCGCGCCATCCACCGAGGCCACCGCGATGATGTACTGCAGGTTGACGTCCGGCATGGAACTGTTGTCCACGATCCCCGCGCCGTCCGCCGGCAGGCGGACGACGATGCGCTCGACATTTTCCACGCGCAATGAGTTTTCCCGGCGCAGCGTGAGAAACGCGTCCAGGGCGGACTGGATCGGGTAGCCGACGGAATAAGTCTTGATGGAAGTTTCGGCAATCCAAAAGCGGCTGCCGAGGCCGGCGAATAATTCGCCGGGATGCGGCTGGGAGGAGAGCGCCTCGAGAACGTTGTGCTCGCAATCGAAGACGTCGCGCACGCCGGTAAACCCAGCCTGCACCATCGTGGCGGCAGTCACGCCGTTGCGCGCGCCCATCCCGGAGAAGTCGAATGCTTTTTCCACGTGCTCGTTGTCCGAAGTCCAGCTCCACAGGCCGGACACTTGTTGCGCCGCGTAGGAGAGCGCGTAGCGCATCCCCGTTTCATCCAGGCGAGCGAGAGACGCCGCCGCCCCGCAGCGGAGAACGTGGAGCCGAATGCCCTCCGCGCTGCGGTGCGTGCCGCGCACGAGGTCCGGCCCGAGCGCCATCAGAAATCGGCAGCACACGTCGTAGCCCAGCACGACGGCGCGCAGGAGATCCATGCCCGAGCGGCCTTCGCGTTCCGCCATGGCCAGCGCGGCGGCCACGGAAGAGCAGCCGGGATGCGTCTTCGTGACCAGCTCGACGTCATCGGTTTCGTCCGCATGGGCGCACATCCCATTTGCCAGAGCGGCGTTGATCGCCGAAGTTTTGAAATTCGCGCCGATGACCGAAGATTCCGGGACGCCGCCCTGCCCCCGCGCGTACGCGATCGCCATTTCTCCGGGCTTCAGGCGGCTGCCGGAAACCATCGCGCCGAGCGTGTCCAGGATATGGTGCTTGCCTTCCAGCGCCACATTCGGCGGAAGAGTTCGTTCGCGCGCCTCCACCATGTAACGCGCTAACTGGCCGGTAAGATCCGCGCCGCCCGCCGCGGGAATCTTCGAAGACTCTTGGCGAAGCGGCAACGCTGCGCTCGTCAGGCGCCCCGCCGGAAGCGCTGCGGCAGCGAACACTCCGCCCGCACTTTGCAATACGCGGCGCCGTGTTAGGCCCCGCTCATTCGAGCCGTCCCTTATGGCGGAACTGCCCGCGCGTTCGTCTTTCACGCGGCCCTCCTCTGTGCCTCCGAGTTCCGATTCTTCGATGCCCACCCGTAAACACACTTTACAATCATCGACGGGTTCCATCACGCTGTTTATTTTCCAGTGGCATGGACCCCGAGTGGCCCCGGATCTATTACTTCAACTTGTGCAGGCTCGTCCTTGCAAGGATCAAGAAACGCCGGCTCAATAGGCTGCGGAAAAACTCAAATATTTGTCATTCCGAGGCGCGCCGCGCGCCGAGGGATCTCTCTTTTCCTGGGTTTCAATCAAAGAGAGATTCCTCGCTTCGCTCGAAATGACAAAATTAATTCTTTTTTCCGCAGCCTGTTAAGCCTGCACCTCTAACCCCCGTGTCACAACACCTCTCGTTGATATAAAATGGTAAGTTGGCTGGCCGCGATTGGCGCGCACCAAAGCAGCGGTTCGATAAAACAAGAAATCCATGGAAATATTGGAGAGGGGAATGAATCGAAGCGTTTTCTATCATCTCGGCATGGTGCTTGTTCTTCTCATGGTATGCGGACCGCTCCTCGCGCATCACGGGTCGGCGAACTACGACACGTCGAAACCCGTATCGGTGAAGGGAACCGTAACGCAGTTCGAATTCATCAATCCGCATTCCGCGATCTATCTCGACGTGAAAGACGGCAACGGCAACGCCGACAAATGGCTCATCGAGTGCGATAGCCCGAACAATCTGGCCCGGGCCGGCTGGACGAGAGATTCCCTCAAGCCGGGCGATCAGGTCACCATCGTCGGGAATCGTTTGAAGGACGGCTCGAAAGTCATGCGGCTGCAAAAAGTGATTTTCCCGGATGGCAGGGAGTTGAAGCCGCGCGAGGGTGACGAGTATTAATTCCGGACTCGGAAATAGCCGCAACGCCTGATTCGATTTGAGACTAGGAGTTTGCCGATGCGATTTTGCTCGATGGGTACGTGCTTTGCGTTTCTCGCGGCGGTTTCATTCGCATTTCCTTTGCGCGCTCAAAATGTCCAACAGCAGGGTCCGGCAAATACGCCAGCGACTACTCCGGGAGCGGATCTAACCGGCGTTTGGACCCAGTTCCCGCGGATCGGCGCCCGCAGCGCCGGCGACGGCGGCTTTGTATTCAGCAAAGAGGAACCGCCGATGACGCCATGGGCGGAAGCAAAATTCAAGTCCACAAAAGCTCCTCACACGGGCGGCTATTCGGGGGAATCCGACGACACGACCTTGAAGTGTTACCCTCCCGGGGTGCCGCGCATTTATCTTTTCAATTTTCCAATGGAAATTTTTGTGGTTCCCGGCCGCGTCCTCATCGTCCACGAATTCGGCCACTTTATTCGCCAGATCTGGACCGACGGGCGCCCCCATCCCAGGGATTTAAATCCAAGCTGGATGGGCGACTCCATTGGAAAATGGGACGGGAATACCCTTGTCGTCGATACGATCGGTTTCAACGACAAAACTTGGCTCGATCAACTGGGCCACCCACATTCCGATGCGTTGCACCTTGTGGAGCGCATCCACCGGACCGCCCCGGACATGCTGCAGATCGATTTTACTTTTGAGGATTCGAAAGCCTTCACGAAGCCATGGACCGGAACGAAGCAGTTCAAACTGCGTCCGGACTGGCAGATTTCGGAATATGTCTGCGAGGAAAATTTCGACAATACACCGATCGGGGAGCTCAGCAAATAACCCCGAACCGCCTTGCCCGGCACGACGCGGCCCAAAGACGAAGTTTTCAGAGCCAATCTCGAACCCGGCTGCTATTTTTCCGTGTTCGCAGCCGGCTTTTCAGGCGCGTATTTGATCAAAGTTCCGCCTTCCGATTCGTACACTTGCGCGCCAATTGCGCCGACAACCTTGATGCCTTTGCTGGCCAGCAAATCGGCCGCGATTCCGGCTCTATGCGCATGATTCGAGACGGTTACGATCGGCCTGTCCCTCGGAATTTCGGCGAGATGCTTTTCGAGATCGGCCGCCTGAATGTTGAGAAACACCGGGAACCCGCCGTTCTGCGCAATTTCTGTAGGCCGCCGGACATCGATTAATAAAACGCTTCCGGGCTTGGCCATCAACGCATCGAATTCCGCGCGAGTGAATATCTTCGCCTTGGAAGGCGCATTGGCGGGCTGTTGCTGCGCAAAACTCACCGCGGCGGCGAGCAGAATCAGCAGGACGATCTTCTTCATTGTGTTGGTCTCCGTTTCGTCTTTAAGATTCGGGATCTGGCTTGCAGCGATCTCATAAATGGGCAGCCATTCTAACTCGTTAGGGCTTCGGGGAGCGAAAGTCCCTGTTCTTCAGGTCCCTGAATGTTGCCGCTGGAGCCGCGACCCGCAAAGATTATTTATGAAATAGCTCACCGGCATTCTGCCATTCCCTTGCGGCTTTGCAAAGGAATTGTCGCTCGACCTGGCCGGAGCGTGCCGGCCGGACTTTGCGCCATGACATTGGAAATGAGAGCCACGCTATAAACCAGGCCAAAACGCGAGGCGGAACAGAATGGTTTCATGGTTCCTTGAACCTCCCGGAGGGCGCGAGGTGAATCCGCTCGATTCGACTGCGATTCTTGTTTTGACGTTACGGCTAAAAGGGAGGTTACCCCTCAAATGCTTCAACTCGCAAGACGCGACCGCGCGAAGCGGGTCACCAGTCGGAAACGCCGGCCATGCGAGCCTCCGCATTTACACAGCTCAATGTGAAGCCGGTCTGCTGGAGAAATCCGATCATCGGCAAGCGGCAGATTGATGTATAGTCTGGCCATTATGCGAATCCAACACCGTGGACCTGCTTTCCGAAGATATTTGCTCAGTGCAGGAATGTTTGTCGCGTTGCTCCTTGGACTTGGCATCCGTTCTTTCTTGCCGACTGTCTCGGCGCAGGGATGGGAGCCGGCGATCCGCGATTTTGAAGAACAGGACAAAGCGCATCCGCCCAAGCCCGGCTGCATTGTCTTCGCGGGAAGTTCCAGCATTCGATTTTGGGACACGCTCGTTTCGGACATGAAGCCGCTCGACGTGATCAACCGAGGATTTGGCGGCTCGGAATTTTCCGACCTCGATGAATATGCGAATCGCATCGTGTCGCCTACCACCCGCGCGCGGTGGTCGTCTATGAAGGGGACAACGACCTCGCGGAGGGCTCCTCCAAGACGCCCGAAATGGTCGCGGGAGACTTCCGAAAATTCGTCCAGATCGTGCATGGCGCGTTGCCGGACACCTGGATCTACATCCTGTCCATCAAGCCGTCCAAGCTGCGCCTGGAACCAGTGGCCCGCAATGAAAGCGGCAAACAAGCTGATGCAGGATTACGCCGCGACGCAGCAGCGCGTGCAATACATCGACATCGCCACGACCATGTTCGATGCCAATGGAAATTTGCCCGCGACCTGTTCAAGCCCGATGGCCTGCACCCGACCGCCAAAGCTCTACGCCATGTGGACCGGCGATCATCAAGCCAATCCTGCTCCAGCGATTTCGGCTCTGGGCACAGAGTTCCGCTGAAGTTTGCTCCGTGCCCTCTTTAGCTCTCGGTGTTGAATGTTTTCGCCTTCTCCGCAAATCGAACAACCCCACAAGCTGAAGCATGCGCCACTTAACCCCATCCCGCGCAGCAACTCTTCGTTCATCCTGCTAGAATATGCGATTCGATTCTCTAAGGAACAGAGCCTCAATGTTTGAGAACCTGACAGACAAGCTGCAACGCGTCTTCAAGAACCTGCGCGGGCAGGGAAAACTCACGCAGGAGCACGTGGACGAAGCGCTCGCGGGAATCCGCGAAGCGCTGCTCGAAGGCGACGTCAACGTCGGCGTGATCGACGAATTGCTGACGCACATTCGCGAAAAGGCGCTCGGCTCCGAAGTGCTGCTGCAACTTTCGCCCGACCAGCAAGTCATCAAGATTGTGCGCGATGAACTGGCGCTGCTGCTCGGCAAGCACGCCAAGCCGCTTTTCTCCTCGCGCCCGCCGTCGGTGTGGATGATCGTCGGCCTGCAAGGCTCGGGCAAGACGACCACCACCGGCAAGCTGGCGAAGTGGCTCTCCGCGCACGGCCACCGGCCCATCGTGGTTTCCACCGACGTTTACCGTCCCGCGGCGCGCGAACAGCTTTCGCAGGTCGCCAAGGCGGTCCACGTTCCGTGCTGGCCCGGCACGGGCACCGACAAGCCGCTCGAAATCGTGCGCGGCGCGATTCGCGAAGCCAAGCTTTCCGCGCACGACGTGATTCTCGTGGACACCGCCGGCCGCCTGCACATTGACGACACGCTGATGGAAGAGCTGGGCACGCTGAAGCGCGAACTGACGCCGGCGGAAATTCTGTTCGTGGCGGACGCCATGATCGGGCAGGACGCGGTGCGCTCCGCGGGCGAATTTCACAAGAGGCTCGGCCTGACGGGCGTCGTCCTGACGAAGCTCGACGGCGACGCGCGCGGCGGCGCGGCGCTTTCCATCGGCAAAGTGACGGGCGCGCCGGTGAAGTTCGTGGGCACGGGCGAAAAATACGACGCGCTGGACGCGTTCTATCCGGAGCGCATCGTCTCGCGCATCCTGGGCATGGGCGACGTGCTTTCGCTGATCGAGCGCGTCGAGCAGTCCGTCGACGCCAAGCAAGTGGCCGAGCTCGAGCGCAAGCTGCGCCGCAGCGAATTCACGCTCGAGGATTTCCGCGACCAGTTGCGGCAGATCCGCAAGATGGGCCCGCTCGAGCAGGTGCTGGGCATGCTCCCGAAAGTGGGCCCGCTGGCGAAAGTTCCCAAGGACGTGCAAGTCGACGAATCGCACCTGAAGCGCATCGAGGCCATCATCAATTCGATGACCAATTCCGAGCGCAACGATCACAACGTCATCGACGGCAAGCGCCGCAAACGCATCGCCCGCGGCAGCGGCACCTCGGTGCAGGAAGTGAATCAGGTGCTGAAGCAATACCTGCAGATGCGCCAGATGATGAAGCAGTACGGCGCGCTCGCCGCCCAGGGCCGCCTCAAGGGCCTCGGCAAGACTCAGCGGCGTGTCGTAAGTCGCTTTCCGGCGCATCTGGTGATCGCAGCGGCCGCATGCCTGTACTGCAATCTGCTGCCAGACAAACCTTAGCCCTCCGCTACTGCATCTCTAGTAAGTGGGCCAAACAGGGGAATTGGAAGGCCTGCGGGGTATCGCAAACAGGCGGAACCAGCTATAATCTTGGGCCAGGAGGAAGTGAAACGTGCTGGCAATCCGCTTGGCTAGAATTGGCAAGAAGAAGCAACCGTTTTATCGCATTGTCGTGCTCGACAAGCGCAAACCCCGCAATGGCAGGACGGTCGAAGTCGTCGGAACCTACGACCCGCTCAAGAAGCCGGCGGTCATTCAGTTGGATGCCGAGCGCGTGAAGTACTGGCTGTCGTGCGGTGCGCAACCCAGCGACACCGTTCGCAGCTTTTTGACGGCCCAAAAGATCGCTTGAACCGCCCCGCGGCGGTTCAAGGAAGGTTCCGCTGGCCCTCGGAACCTGCACATGTGAGAACTCGAGTCGAACCCGCGAATGTGACTGGTGGAGGGCCCCATGAAGGACCTTGTGGAAGCGATTGCGAAGGCATTAGTCGATCATCCCGAACAAGTTCAGGTGCGATCGGTGGATGGGGAGCAAGTAACCGTGCTTGAATTGCGCGTGCATCCCGAAGATCTGGGCAAAGTGATCGGACGGCAGGGGCGGACGGCGAAATCCATCCGCACGATCCTCGGCGCCGCCGGAATGAAAATTCGGAAGCGCCTGACGCTTGAAATCCTCGAATAGAGTGCCCGCGGAAGAATTCACCGGCGTAACGCTTGCCAGAATTCTGCGTCCTCGCGGCCTGCGCGGCGAAGTGGCCGCCGAAATCCTGACTGATTTTCCCGAGCGTTTGCCGAAGCTGCGCGAAGTGTGGCTCGCCGACGGGCGAGGCGCGCCGCGGCGCGTCCGCGTGCAGCGCTGCTGGCTTTCGCCCGGCCGGGGCGGCCAGGCCATTTTTCATTTTGCGGATATTGACAGCATCGAAGCCGCGGAAACCTTGCGCGGATTGGAAGTTCAGGTGCCGATCGAGCAGCGCGCGCAGCTCGACGCCGGAAACTACTTTGTCAGCGATCTTGTCGGATGCGAAGTGTGGGAAGCGGGCGCTGCGTCGGCGCTCGGTTCCGTGCGCGACGTCGAATTTCCCGGGCGGCGCGCCCTTGCTGGCGATCGACACGAGCGAGGGCGAAGTCCTGGTGCCGCTCGCCGCGGAATTTTGCGTTCACATTGACGTGAAAGCGAAACGCATCGACGTGACCCTGCCGGAAGGCTTGCGCGATTTGAATCGCCGCTGACGCCTGCTGCGTTACACTGTCCCTGCCATGCAGTTCGAGATCGTCACGATTTTCCCTGAATTTTTTGCCGGTCCGCTGGATTACGGGATCGTGCGCCGGGCGCGCGAAGCGCGTCTCGTGGACGTGCGCGTGCACGACCTGCGCGCCTTCACGCACGACCGCCATCGCACCGTCGATGACCGCCCGTTCGGCGGCGGCGAAGGCATGGTGCTGAAACCCGAGCCGCTGTTCGAGGCCGTGGAATCGCTCGCGGGTGGGGCAGGCGAGAACGTCGTGACGCGCCCCTACACGGCGAAGCACCGCTGCCGCGCCGGTTCGGCCATCGTGTTGCTCTCGGCTCCGGAAAATTATTTCGCCAGGACACGGCGCGCCGGTTTGCGCAACTCGATCGGATCATCCTGCTCTGCGGCCGCTACGAAGGAGTGGACGAGCGCGTGGCCGAACATCTCGCCACGGACGAACTCTCGATCGGCGATTTCGTGCTTTCCGGCGGCGAATTGGGCGCCGCGCTCATCGTGGACGCCGTCACGCGCCTGATCCCCGGCGCCCTGGGCAACGAAGATTCCACAGTGAACGAATCGTTCAGCGCGCTGGAAGATCTGCGAAGCGCGGTTCGATCACGGGTCACGGATCACCCTTCGCCAGCGTCACGAATCACGCAGTCACGAATCACGTTCTCCTCGACTGTCCCCACTACACGCGCCCCGCGGAATTCCGCGGCTGGAACGTGCCGGAAGTCTTGCTCGGCGGAAATCACGAAGAGATTCGCCGCTGGCGCCTGCAAAAGGCGCTGGAAAAAACGCGGCGAAACCGCCCGGATTTGCTCGCCCGCAGGAGTAGCGACGGGCTTAAGTACCGGATCGAGTTTAGTGGCACAGGCTTCAGCCTGTCGGGTTCTGATACATCAGCTATACGAAAACCCGACAGGCTGAAGCCTGCGCTACTTCGCGTCGCCGCGATAGGGCCTGTACTGTCGAATCATCCTCATCCGGCTCGTACAGCCACACATCCCGGTTCCGAAAATAATTGAAAAGAGGGCGAGATCCATTCCGGGGATCTCCCGCGCCCAGACGGTTTTCGAATGATCGATGTCGGCGTCGTTGTAAACGTACTCCTCGCCGGAATTGTGATCTTTCGAATAGCGCACCAGGACGAGGTGTTCGCCGGGGAGCGCCGCGAGCTGCTTTTCGACCGGCTTTCGAAAGGGCTCGTTCAGGTCATCCACGTAGGGAAAAGCATCCGCGTAGAGATTCCTTTGCATCTCGCAAAGTTGCAGCACGATCGCAATGCACCAGCAGAAGTTCGCAGCCCGCGCCTCAGACATGCCCGCCACGGCGCCACAGGCCGCTCTGGCGAGCGAAAACACCACGTCTCAATAGCAACAAGACCAAGCAGCGGGACCGCGAGCGCTAACAGGCTGTGACGATGCGACCATTCGAACAAAGCGCTCGGCTGGGAAATTACGGACTGCGCGAAATAGATCGGCCCGATGAGCAAACTGAACAGAACGATGAGCCGCGTCAATGCAACGCCAACAGCCCTGCCGAGGAAGCGCAACCGCCGCAGGACGCGCAGGCACTGCATCATCAGCACAAAGACAGTGGCCATGAGCGGCGCGGCATAGTGCGCGTGGTAATACACGATGACCCAGAGTCCGACGGCCGAAAGCGCGGCCTGAACGAGCAGCAATCGATTCCGAGGCTCTTTCAACACCCACGGCAGGGCGAGGAACGGGATCGAAAGCGCGGGCCCCAGGAAAAATTCCCAAAAATCCGTGGACTTGTACCACCACTGTCCTTCGGCGGCGGCCCAACTGGCCTGATACAGGCTCGGCAGAAAATTGTGGTAGAAGTCGTCGAATTGCGGATTGGCGTAGGGGATGGGCGGCTTGTCATGCTGCCACAAGAAAATGGCCGTGGTGATTTCGCCGCTGCTCGATGAAGTGCGGGAACACAACGGGGCTTCCCGTCACGCGCCAGTTGTAATAAGCCGATGAATCCGGCGGCGCAAGCGAGAATTGCGGCGATGGGCAAAACGATGCGCCTCATCGCAGCGCCTCGCGCAGGAACGTCCAGCCGCAGCGCCCACCAGAGAAGCGCCGCGCCAAAGGGAATGAAAAAAATAGCCCCTTCGACAGGCCGGCTGATCGCAAGAATGCCTGCTCCCAAACCGAAAACAATCGCGTCGCGCGGGCGCTGGTGATCCCAGATTCGAGGCAACGCTCCCAAGACCAGGGCAGCCCCGGTCGCCGCCACCGCTCCGCCCCAATAGCTGTTCATCCAGTAGCTGAACACGCCAAAGCGCGCCCAAACCAGGACGCCGCCGAGAAGCGCCCATTCCGGCGGCACCCACCCTTGCAGCATCCAGGTGAACGCCATGCACATGGCGGCAACGCTCAGCAGCACGCCGATCCACGGCTGGCCCAGCAATTTTCCGATGGCCAGCGCCATCCCTTGCGCCGGCGGGATACATCGACGCGTACGTCGGATGCTGGATGACGTGAAATGTGTCGAAAAAAATCCACAGCGGATGCGGCGGATTCGCCAGCCGCCCGTGAGCGAACGTGTCCCCGGCAAGCAGGTAGCTGAACTCGTCGTGCACCTTGGGCTGCGGCACGGGCAGCCACGGCAAGAGCGCCACGCGCGCAAGGATCGTGACCGCGCCGATGGCCACTACGGCGAGCCGCTTGTTTTGCGCGAACTGGGAAAACTTTTGCTCCATCCAGGCCAGAATCGGCTCACCCAATCCCGGCTTAGGCCAGACGAGAGCCAGGCAAACCGCAAGAATAATCCAGGCTAGTTTAGACACGAGAATCCGTTCGTCCCTCACAGCAAAGGGGTTATCTCTTACTGACCCCATAGCCTCGTTTCAAAACACGGCCGGCAGGCCGCCTTGCTATGATCAAAATTATGGCAAATTTGGCCGCGGCGGAACAGTTGATCGCCCCCTCCGAATCGCAGCAATCCGATTCGCCGCAGCATCGAAAGATCGAATTCTTCTCCGCCTTCGGCAGATTCCGGAAGTCCCTGGAATTTCAGCACGATTCTAGCTCTCTTGCTGCTGGTAGTCCTGTGGGCCGTGAAACTGTACACGACCTGGGGAGCCTGGGGAAACCTGACGGTCGATTCCGGCCATGAAATGTACGTGCCCGCGTTGCTCGCCGAAGGAAAACAGCTCTACCGCGATGTATGGTACATGTATACTCCCGGGGCGCCTTATTTCACCAGCTATCTGTATCGTTTGTTCGGCGTGCGCTTAAACGTCCTGTACTGGGCCGGCTCGCTTTCGGCATTGGGCTCGGCAATATTTCTTTATCTCACCGGCATGCGTATGATCGTCATGGCTTGCGGGCTGGACCGCCGGGGCCGTGATCTTGTTGGAGGCTTTTCAACCTTCACTCTTCTGTTTTCCTTTGCCGTACGCTTCCGCTACCGTCTACGCGTGCTTTGTCGGGTGTGCTGTTCCTCTGGATTGCCGTCAGCGCGTCTTTTTCCGAAAGTTGGGTATGGATGCTGGCCGCCGGAACTGCGGCCGCGGTTGCTTTATTGCTCAAACCGGAATTTGGGGTCGCCTGCTATTGCACTTTGGCCGTGTTGATCGCCGTCCGCGCGTTTTCGCTGCGGTCCGCGAGGCGAATCGCATGGGATGTTGCCGCGGTTTTGCCCGGCGTGGTCCTGTGCGGGCTGGTCATCCGCTGGATGGTTTCCATCGCCGGGGCTGCGTTCATTACGCAGGAAAATATCATGAGCTGGCCCACCAACTATTTCATGAGGGCTTACGGCAAGGAGTGGCTGGAAATGACCGGCTTCACAATCACCGTCGCGGCGTTTCATGACGCCATGTGGCGGGCAGTGCCGGTCGCATTCGTGATGCTGGTATTGGCTTGCCTGTTGTGGTGGCGGCGCTCGATGCGCGCGGCTTGCTGTTGAAGGGCCTGGTTGTGCTCATCCTCGCCATCTACCTCATCAAGAGCAATTATTTTATTTTGTCGATCAAACAGGATGTGACCCTGCTTTTATCCACGATCTTTTTCCCCCGGGACATGGACTTGTACGTGGTGCTGGCCGCCGCGGCCGCGTGGGGCTATTTCTTGTGGAGGCGGCCCCACGGTTCGCAATTTTGCAATCGCCGCTCGTCCTGACTTTCTCCAGCCTGCTTGCGTTTCGCATCCTGATGAAGATGAACTCGACGGGTTACCCGATTTTCTACAACGGGCCGGTCGTTCTCTCTTTTCTTCTGCTGATTTGCATGGTCATTCCCCGCAGGAATCGCTCGCGCCAGTTTGTGTTCCTTGGCGAGTCCCTCCTGTGCCTCGCGTGCCTGACTCCGGTCGCGTTCCACACGCGAACGATTGAAAATCAGGCCAAGGATTATGTCCCTTTGACCACGGAGCGAGGGACGATCCGCGTGCCGAAACAGCTTGGCGGAGAATTACACGGCTGCGATTCAATTCATGAAGGAGAAAGCGGCCCTCGGACAATCCGTTCTTTCCGTCCCCGAAGATACCAGTCTGTATTTTCTTTCCGGCACGTACGCGCCGACTCGCGTCTACCTGTTCACTCCGGGCGCCCATGCGCCGGGCGAACATGGTCCGTAAATCGATCGAGCAGATCGAAGCGAAACACGTTCGCTACCTCATCTGGTCCAATCGCACTTTTCCGGAATATGGGGCGCGGGTCTTTGGCCAGGATTTTGACCAGGAGATTGGCGACTATCTGAAGTCCCACTACCGCCCCGTAAGGCCCCTGTTGCCGAATTCCAGTGATGATCAGAATTGGGCCGCGGTGATATGGGAGGCGAAACAAGAAGGTGAACTTCAATGATTGCCACCGAACAAGAAGCGCCCGCGATCAAAGCCTGCGGCCCATCCGCACTCGACGAAATGCGCGAGGCGCGGCGGGCGCACCAGGACGCGGTTGCCGGGAGCCGGAATAAATGGATTCGTTCCAACAAGTATTTCTACGATCGAATCAAGAGGCTTCTCCGCTTCATCGTGGAACCCGAAAAAAGGGTCCTGGACCTGCGGTGCGAGACCGGCCATTTGCTCGCGTCGGTTTCGCCTTCCTACGGAGTCGGAGTCGAGATCGGTGAATCCATGGTGGCTTGCGCCCGCGCGGAATATCCTGACCTGCACTTTATCCGCAGCGACCCTGAAGATTTTCATCTGAATGAGAACGTTTGACTACATTTTATTCAATCACATTTTCGATACCGTGGATATTCTTCGCGCTTTCGAGCATGTGCGCGAACATTGCACCGAAGACACCCAGCTCGTCGTCATCAACTACAACCATCTCTGGCAGCCGGTCCTGGAATTCGCCGAGCAAAGTCGGATTGCGATCGCAATTCGTGGAGCCGAACTGGGTCAGCGAAAATGACATCCGAAATTTTCTGAAGTTGGCGGGATTCCAGCCCGTTCGCAAACACCGGTTGATGCTTTTTCCGGTCTGGATTCCGTTCCTTTCCGCGATTTTGAACGATTTTCTGGGGCGGCTTGCCCGGTTTGCGGCGGCTTTGCCTGATGCAGGTGATCGTCGCGCGCCCGATGCCAGAAGCCGCGAAGCGAGGAAGAGTTGACCGTTTCGGTTGTCGTTCCGTGCCGCAATGAAGTCGGCAATATCCAGCCGGCGGTGGAACGCATGCCGCGCATGGGAAGCGACACCGAAATTATTTTCTGCGACGACAAATCCACGGACGGCACGGCGGACGAAGTGAGGCGCATGCAGGCCCTGTATCCGGACAAGGATATCCGCCTCGTGGAGGGGCCGGGAATGGGCAAGGCGGAAAACGTCTGGACCGGTTTTCGAGCGGCTCGCGGCGATGTGCTGATGATCCTCGATGCCGATCTCACCGTCATGCCGGAAGAGCTGCCGGTATTTTTCCGCGCCCTCGTGAATTCCCCCGGCAGTTTCGTGAACGGATGCCGCCTCGTCTACCCCATGAGGGAAGGGGCGATGAAGTTCGCGAACATGGTCGGGAATAAAGTTTTTGGCCTGGTCTTTTCATTTTTGCTGGACCAGCGAATCAAAGACACGCTGTGCGGGACCAAAGTCCTGTGGGGCAAGGACTGGGAGCGAATGGAGCGGAACCTCGGGAAGTGGGGAATCCGGGATCTATGGGGCGATTATGAATTGCTGTTTGGCGCGAGCAAGCTGCACCTGGAGGTCGTCGAAGTGCCCGTCCATTACCAGGAGAGAATTCATGGCGTCACGAAAATGACTCGTGTTTTCTCCAATGGTTTGAGGATGCTGCGCATCTGCTGGTATGCATGGCGGCGGCTGGAGGGATAGGGGCCTTCTTGATCGCGTCTCATTTCGCGAAGCGGCGCGAAGAGGAGACAAGTAAGGCGCATGCACTTGCCGCCCGAAAGCCCGAAAAAACTTCTCTATTTCAATTCTTGCCTGGAACACAACAGATTCACATATCCGGCTTCCGCCGCGGCCTGCTTGATCGTTGCGTCGTCAGGAACAAGCTTGACCGAGGACCGGGTCAGGATGTGGAGCTGGAATCCGCGGATTCTGAAATAGTCGAGAAGCTGTGTAGGATTGAATCCGAGTTCCAGCAGGCTTTCGGGAGAGTACTCGCAGCAGATGCAAAGATTGGGAAATTTTTCGATTGTCCCGGTCATCCCCTCGCACACCGCCAGTTCGTATCCTTGCACATCGATTTTAATGAAGGAAATATCCTGGAGATGATTGGACATGACGAAGTTGTCCACGGTGATGACTTCCGCGCTGAAAATGTGACCGGGATCCGCAAGCGCATTTTTGAAATGATCGGTGGCCACGCGGTGGTCGCCGGAGTGCTTTTCGTTATGCCACAATTCGATCCGCCCGTCCGAGCTGCCCACCGCTGAATTCCACGGCACAATGCGGTCCGACAATTTCTTTCTGCGAATGACTTCGGAAAGCATGCCGAAGTTGGCCGGGTCCGGCTCAAACGAATAGACCTTGAAACCGGGCTTTAGTGCTCCCGCGAAGAGGCAGGACGTGTACCCGACGTTGGCGCCTATGTCGAGGATATTGCCGTTCTGAAAAAGGGCCGGGGCGCGATGGACCAGGCCCCAGAAGGGATCCTCCCAGAATTTCTTGTAGAGAAAGTAGGAAGAGACAAATGCCCTCTTGCCCAGGGAATTGTTCAGGAATCCCCCCGAACGGGCCAGGCTGTAAGCGCCGGTAAAGTAGCGGAAGGAATCCTTGCTAGGCATGAGTTGGAATGTTGCGCGCCTCTGGCTTTGAACCGGGCGAAAGGGATGAACTCGACACCGTTCTCACTGTGTTTGATTGCAACATGGCCGTCCACCGAAGCAAAGAGATAACGAAATGAATTGTGCCCACAGAGTGATGTAGCGCCCGCCTTCAGGCGGGCATCCGGGTGATTCAAGAGTGCCCGCCTGAAGGCGGGCGCTACACGAACCACAAAATCCCCACCTTTTTTGTGGTGAAATTGCGGGATTTCCGCTATACTCAACGATTGTGTTTGCAGTGCTGACCCCGCCTGAGTGGGTCTGCCGGGAATCTGAGCCATGAATCGCGTAATCGAAAAGTTTCAGGATGCACAAGTGCGCAAGGACTTCCCCGCGCTGCGGCCGGGCGACACCGTGCGCGTCCACGTCCGGTTGAAGGAAGGCGAAGGCGACAAGGAACGCATCCAGCCGTTCGAGGGCGTGATCATCAAGAAGCGCGGGAAATCGACGGGCGCAAGCTTCACCGTGCGGCGCGTGAGCTTTGGAGTCGGGATTGAGCGCATTTTTCCGGCCAACTCGCCGTCGATCAGTTCCATCGAGGTGTTGCGCCAGGGCCGCGTCCGCCGCGCCAAGCTGTATTATCTGCGCGGGCTGAAGGGCAAGGCGGCGCGCCTGCAGCGTGTCGAGCGCGTGGAGACGCCCGAAACCGTGGCCGCGGAAAAAGAATCTTAGGAATTCAAATCGAGCATTTGTTTTTTGAAAGCCCAGGGAAAGTTTCCCTGGGCTTTTTGCTATTTCTCGGCGGCGCAGCGCCAGCTAGTTTTCCTTCCGTACGCCCGCGCCATCAATCTGCATCTCATCCTGAATTCCAGCCGTGCTAGAATCCGCGGCGATGGGGAAGCGATGCTCCTCCCGATTCGAGCGCGAAGCCCGCAAGTGCGGCTGGCAAAGGATTGCCGGCCTGGACGAAGTGGGGCGCGGCTCTCTTTTCGGCCAGGTGGTTGCCGCGGCCGTCATACTGGATCCCAAGCGGCGGATTGTCGGCCTCGACGATTCCAAGAAATTGCCCGCCGAGCGCCGCGAAGTTCTGGCCCTGCGAATTCGCGAACACGCTCTGGCCTGGGCGATCGCGGAAGTCGATGCGCGCCGCATCGATGCCTGGAATATCTATCAGGCCAGCCGCCAGGCCATGGCCGAAGCCCTGCGGCAGTTGAAAATCTCGCCCGATTATTTGCTTCTCGACGCCATGCAGCTGGACGTGCTGATCGAGCAGAAATCGCTCATTCACGGCGATGCGCTTTCGATTTCGATTGCGGCTGCCTCGATCATCGCCAAGGTGGAACGCGACCGGCGGATGCTCGAATGGGACCGGATTTATCCGCAGTACGGGCTGGCGCAGCATAAAGGTTACGCCACGCCCGAACATCTTGCCGCCCTGCGCGCGCACGGGCCGACGCCGCACCATCGATTTTCCTTTGCCCCGGTGCGCGAGGCTTCCTGCTGGGCCGCGGGCGCTACGCAAGTAGCCTGCCGTTGCCGCTTGTGACCTTACTGTGGAACAACCCATGAGTCGCTGATTATCGGCTCGTTCGCTCGATAGTCCCGTCAGGGCAACCGCATCTGGCAGCGTCGCCCTATCAAACCCCCTCATTACTGCCACGTACGCTTTTCAATGCGTCGCGTTGACTTCGGATTTTGCCGCGTGCTAGCGTGAAATCTAAGCCTGCCGGGATCGTTCTTGGCGATCCGGCCGGGCCAGGTCTGCTTACTACGCCGCGGTGTGCCGGCCCGAAGAGGCCGGAACGAAAGCGGCTGCGAATCGACCATTGTCCGACTTCACCCTTTCCAGCCGGGACAATGGAAAGAGCATCTGAAGATGGCCTATAACAAGACCAAGCACCTCAATGCGGCGGCGAAGTATCTTCAGCAAGGGAAGATGCCGCAGGCCATCCTCGAATACCAACAAATTCTGAAGAATGAGCCCAAGGATCAGGTCACCCTGATGACTTTGGGAGATCTGTTCGTCCGGCAAGGGGAAACCTTCCAGGCGCTGGAATATTTTGAACGGCTGGCGAAAATTTTTCTGAACGACGGCTTCACCACCAAAGCCATCGCCATCTACAAGAAGGTCGCCAAGCTCGCTCCCGAGGAAAGCCGCCCGCTGGAACGGCTGGCCGAACTTTACGTGCAGCAGGGAGTGCTTGAGCGAGGCGCGGCCCCTCTATTTGCAGCTCGCCGAAATGCAATTGAAGGCGGGGCGCCAGCCGCAGGCCGCGCTGCTGTTGCGCAAGCTGCTGGAAGCCGAGCCCGATAACCTGCGCATCCAAATACGCCTGGCGGAACTGCACCTTTCCATGGGGCAGCAGAAAGAATCCATTGAAACGTTCCACAGCGCCATGCAGAAGATTTTGGATCAAGGCGACCACGCCGAAGCCATTCGCCTGGCCGACCGCATCCTGCAACTGGATCCATCGCACCAGGCCGACGTTTGTATTGAAGGTGCGGGCATTGACCGCCTCGGGAAAGGGCGCGGAAGCGGGAAAACTTCTCGAGACTCTTCCGGACCGCGACGACGGCGGCGAAACGACGACGATGTTGCTGGGCCTGTATATGGAAAGCGGCCAGGCAGTCAAGGCGGCCGCGCTCGCTGAAAAAGTATATGCGCGCGATCCAAAACAGTATGCCGTGGCGCACCGCGTTGCCGGCGCGTTGCTGGAAGCCGGGAGATCTGGATCGCGCGCACGCCATGCTCGCTCTCATCCGCGACACCATGATCGACTCGGGCGACCACGAAGCCCTGGCGCAATCGCTCTCACGTCTCGCGGAACGCAAACCGGGCCAGCTCGAGCCGCTCGAGTGGCTGGTGGATCTTTACGGCCGGGCCAGCGATTCGTTCCGGCTGCCGGATGCGCTGGCTCAGCTCGCGTACGCCTATGAAACTTCGGGAGATGAGGCCAAGGCGCTCGCCACCTACGAAAAATTGCTGGAACGAACTCCCGAAGATGAAACCACGCGGCGCAAATACATGCGCTTGCGCGCGCAAGGCGGGCCTGGAACCGATCTCCGGAGAAATTGCCCCGCCCGTGAAATTGGCGCCCACGGAAGAGGCGGCCAAACCCGCGGTTCCCGCGTCCTCCGAGCCCGCGCTCGATGAAGAAACGCAGCGTTACGTCACGCAGGCTTTGACCGATGTCGATTTGTTTTCCAGCTATGGCTTGACGCAAAAAGCGATTGATCTCCTGGAAGCCGTCCTGGAGCGCGCCCCGCGCCACACTCCCATCCTCGAGCGCCTGCTCGATCTTTCCGTCGGTTCGGGCAATGACCGCCGCACCGTGGAACTCGCCGCGCTTCTCGAGCAAATTGCCATCGAGCGCAATGACCGCGCGGGCACGGAGCGATTTGCCGAACTCCGCCGCCGCTTCCAGCGCGCGGCCGGAATCGCCCCTGCGGAAGACCAGCCAAAATCCGCGCAACCCGCGTCCGCCGCCCCGCCGGAATTTGCCGTTCCCATCATCCAGGCGGAACTCGACGAACCGGTTGCGGAAGCGACCCCGGAACCTGCGCCCCGGAACCAGCGCCCGCGGAAGCGATGGGCATTCCCATGCCGGTGGAATCCGTGGTGCACGAGGTTGATCTATCGGATGAGTGGGCGGCATTGTCCCAGCAACTCGAAACCGCGATGCAGGAAGAGACGGCCCTCGGCCGTCCAGGAAGCCGCGCTGCCTGCGAAGGACGCGCCAGCTCCTCGCGCCTGTCCTGATTCCGGCAGAGGCGGCGCAAGTGCAGGCCGAAGACCGCCTGTCGAGGCGCCAGCCTTCGATCTCGAACTTCAGTCCGCCGCCCCTGTCGGTGTCGCCGAAAGCGAAACCCTGGCGGCAGACTCGCTCATCGCGGACCTGGCCGGGGATTTGGAATCCATTACTTCGTCCCTGGGAATATCCTGCCGAGCCCGTGCACGCCGCCGTGCAAAATTCCGCTCCGGCAGTCCGGCGCCGCGAAGCGCGCCTGCAGCTCACGCCACCTCCGGAAACGGCACTCCCGCCGCTGGACGCCGGCGGACCGCTCAGCGGTCCGCTGGGAGACCTGTTTGAAGAATTCCGTTCCGAGCTCGGTGAAACGACAAGGAAGACGAAGATCTCGAGACCCACTACAATTTGGGAATCGCCTACCGCGAAATGGGCTTGCTGGAAGAAGCCATCAGCGAATTCCAGAAAGTTGCCAGTTCGGCCGACAAGGGGCCCGCTTTCCGTTATGCCATGCAATGTAGTACGCTTCTGGGCCTGGCATTCATGGAGAAAGGGCAGCCGGCCATCGCCGCGATCTGGTACGAACGGGCCCTCAAGACGCCGGGACTGGATCAAGAATCGATTCTTGCGTTGCGGTACGATTTGGGAGTCGCCCAGGAATTGGCGGGCGACACGCATGCTGCCTTCAACAGTTTTTCGCAGGTCTACGCAATGAACATCGATTACCGTGATGTGTCCGAGCGGATTGCCCTTCTCGGGAAGGCGCGGTAGACGCACCCCGAATGAAATCTTTCCTGCACGTATTGCTTACGCCTGGATATTTTTCTGCTCGGAGTGTTGCTCATACTGGTTCCCTGGCTGGGGTATTGGGATCATAATTTTTTCCTCGACAAGTATCCCGGGCTGATTCCCTTTCTCCTTCATCCTTCCGTGCGCGGGGCGGTGACCGGTCTGGGCGCCCTGGATATTTTGCTCGCCGCGAACATGCTGCGGGGACGGACGGACTCCGTTGCCACCCGGACGTAAACCGATTCTCTGCTACGTGACGGACCGGCGCGCGTTGGAAGCTCCGCGCCTGTCCATCCGATTCTCTGCCGGGCAAATCCTGACTCTGTCTCGCACGCACTCACTTCACGATTCCATCCGGCGCGCGGCCGCCGCTGGAGCCGGCTGGATTCAAATTCGCGAGAAGGATCTCGAGGCGCGCTCTCTTGTGGAGCTTGCGCGCGTTTGCGGTTGCCGAAACGCGCGCGACGTCCGCGCGTGTGCTCGTCAATGACCGGCTGGATGTCGCGCTGGCTGCGAATGCCGCGGGAGTTCACCTCGGGGAAAAATCCTTGCCGCTCGAAATTGTGTGCGAGTGGCGCCGCTCCAGCCGGGCGATCGGATTTTCTGATTGGCGTTTCCTGCCATTCCCTGGAGTCCGCGCGCGCGGCCGAGCGGGGCGGAGCGGACTACATTTTTTTCGGGCCGGTGTTCGCGACGCCGTCCAAGGCGGCATTCGGCGCGCCGCAAGGAATCGAACGCCTGCGCGAAGTCTGCGCGTCGGTCTGAAATTCCGGTGCTCGCCATTGGCGGCGTGAATTTGGAAAATGCGCGCGAGTGCATTAGCGGCGGGCGCCGCGGGAATCGCGGCGATACGATTGTTTCAGGATGCGGCGGATTCGCCGGGGCTGGCTGGGCGATTGAAAGGGATTTCGTAATTGCGGATCTTTGTAGGGCACGGCTTCAGCCGTGCCGTTGGTTTGCCGAATTATTAGGCTTTAGCCGCTGGCCTGTTCGATATCGAGCCTTCACATGGGATCTTCCGGTTCGGGTTTGACCCTCAATCGGGCAATCCTGCCGGGATTTACGAAAAGCGACAGGCTGAAGCCTGTCCTACTACACCCACTCCACCCCTAGATTCTTTAGCTTTTCGCGAAGGCCGTACATGTCCAGGCCCAATTCGCCGGCCCGCAAGCGCTCGCGGTTTTTCGCTTCCTTGGCCAGGCGCGCTTCGCACAGGGTGACGACTTCCGCCGCGTGCTGGCGCGGGACCACTACGATGCCGTCGACGTCGCCAACGATGACGTCGCCGGGATGAACCAGCGCGCCCGCGCATACGATGTCGATGTTCACGTAGCCCGCCGTTTCCTTGACGGTTCCCTGCGCGGAAATTGCGCGCGAAAATGCCGGGAACTGCATGGCGGTCAGATCCGCGACGTCGCGGACGCCGGCGTGAATCACCAGGCCTTTAATTCCATGCGCCAGGCACGAAGTCGCCAGCAATTCGCCGAAAAATCCGTCGGTGGAATCGGAATGCGTCGTCACCACCAGGACGTCTCCCGGCTTGCACACTTCGATCGCGGCGTGAAACATCAGGTTATCGCCGGGGTGGCAAAGCACGGTCACGGCGGGAGCCCCGATGCGCGCGGCGGGAAAAATCGGCCGCATGTACGGCAGCATCAAGCCTGTGCGGCCCTGCGCTTCGTGCACCGTGGCGGTGCCGAACTCGCCGAGTTTCCGGACCACTTCCGGGTCCGGGCGTTCGATGTTGCGGACGACTCTTGGCTTCATGGCGAAATTCTCCGTAGTTTTCTGAATGTGATTAAGGAACAAGATTACGCAACGAGCGCGGCCGGATTCGTGACCGTCATACGCCGAATCTGGTCGACGCTGAATCCGCCGTCCAGCATTTTCTGCGCGAACATGGCAAAGCCTTCCGCGACCGGCGGATTGATCGTCTGGCCGAGGTCCGTTGAGAGCACGCAGCGTTCCGGGCCGACGACGCGAATCGCTTCGAGCACCCCTTCCCACGGAGCTTTCCCTGTGTGCATGGTGGTGAAGCAGTGCTCGATGAAGGCGCCCATGTCCGCGAGCTGTTTCTGCTCGTCCGCCGTCAGATTTTGCGAAGGGAATTCCGCGTGCGTGACGAGTACTCTTTGCGTGCCCATTTCACGCGCCGTTTTCACCAGCTCGAAAATTTCCACGCGGCCAAGGTGCCCGGTCGCCAGAATCATGTTGTGGCGGGCGATCAACTCGATGCAGCGGCGCGTGGCTTCGGAAACTTTTCCGTTCGAGTCGAGCACGGTGAGCGGCGGCGGAGAGATTCCCGTTGCGGCGAGTTCGCGCTGAATTTTCGCCCAGAACGGCAGTTTTGTGCTGGGCCCGTCGACGCGCCCGGCGGTTTCATTTTTCGCGTCCACGGTCGGGAACCAAACGATCTTGCAACCAGAGCGCCCGGCGAGCTCGAGCGCCACGGGATTCAGGCCGCCCACGGAATGATTCAGCGTGATGGCGCCGTACGCGGCAATCCCCGGCACGGCTTTCGTGACGACTTTGGCGCGCTCGGCCGTCGGAAAATAATGCGACTTGAGGACGAACCCTTTCAGCCCCCGCCCCAGAAATTCCTTGGCCAGGTCCAGGTCATCGACGCGGCGCTCGATCACGTCCGGGGCGACGTGCACCTGCAAGTCATACGCGCCCTGGAGGCACTTCCATGCCGAGTCGGAAACCGGCGTGGCCTTCGCTGCAGCCGCGCCTTCACCGGCGCTTGGCGATGTTGCCGTCATATCGTGTTTTCCTTTCCAGACCTGGAAAAAGCAGCAGGCAGGAAATATACCCCATCGTCGCCAGGTTTCACTAGTGGCGCGGTTTTCAGTAGCGCGGGCTTCAGCCTGCGGGGTTTGGAACTTGCAAAATCAAAATCCACAAGCTAAAGCATGCGCCACTTTTGCCTGCGGGGTTTGGGACTCGCAAATTTAAAATCCGCAGGCTGAAGCCCGCGCCACTTTTGCTGCGGACTTTGGGACTTGCAAATTCAAAATCCGCAAGCTAAAGAATCAGCCACTAGTGGCAGCTTTGGTCGTCGGCGAAGGTTCCGCTGACCAGCATGGTGCTGAGGAAGCGGCTGCAATTGGAAATCTTGGTGAGGGCTGGATCGTTTTGCAGGGTGTCAGGACGCACCGTGTTCGTCGCATTCATGGACTGGCGCGTGGACACAACATTATCGGCCCATTGGGAGAGGTTTGAAAATTCGTTCCGCAGGAGTTGCATCGCGTCCTCGTCGGCGGCGGTGGACGCGGCGACCCCCACCTGCATCAGGTCTGCCTCGACGTGATCGTGATAGTCCTGCGGCCAGGTTCCGACGACCGGCACGCCGTACGTCAGAATGGTGCCGACGGCGCCCCTCCACTCGCGCATTTCCGCCAGCACCGAGATCCCAAGGCTGGCAAAATTCCTGGACAGGCCCGGCGGGGGCGCTGGCGGCAGCGGAGCGGATGCCGCGCTCGGAGCGGCGCTCGATCCGGGGGCCGGAAAGTTGAGCACGATTCGAGTGGGTTCGAGAGTAACGCTGCCGTTCGTGAACTGCGCCACTGTTTCGACATCGACGTAGGCGTGACCCGCCATCTGCATGACCAGGCCCTGGGATTTTCCGTTCACGATCAATGCGCGGTCCGGCACATTCTGGGCGAATAGGAATCCTGCGAAGAGCAATACAGATCCGAATATGAGGAGATAGGAAATTGCGCTGCGATTTCTCATGATGTCCCCGCTTCCATGCAAATCGGGCTGCGGCCTGGCGCACCTACTAGGTTACTGCGAACGCGGGTCCGGCTTCTAGTCCGCATTTTTCATGAGCGGTTGCAGGTTCAAGTCCTTCCGTACTCAAATGCATTCCCACGCTGAACGGCGCAGTTAGTGGCGCATGCTTTAGCTTGTGAAGGTTTTAGTCCTCGGAATGACCAAAACCTTCACAAGCTAAAGCATGCGCCACTTTGAGGATCTTCTTCAGATTTTGCGGAGGCCGGCGGCTTCGTAGCGCGTGACGGGCGGCGGGAGTTCGCGGCTCACCACCACGTCGACGATCGCGGGCTTTCCCGATTCTTCCGCGCGGCGCAGGGCCGGGATGAATTCGGCGGCGGAGGTGACTCGCTCTCCGTGCGCCCCGAACGCGCGGGCTACATCGGCGAACTGCACGTCGAGAAACTCGCTCGCCTCCGCGCACATTTCCTCGTGCACATATTTCTGCACGTGATACTCGAACGCGAGCGAGCAATTGTTCATCACAATCGTCACGGTGGGAAGTTTCAGGCGCAGCGCGGTTTCGAGGTCGGGCAGGTGGTAGCCGAGGCCGCCGTCACCGGTCAGGCCGAAAACGCGGCGCTTTGGCCCGACGGCGAGCTTCGCGCCGAACGCCGCGGGAAACGCCCAGCCGAGGGAGCCCGCCGCGCGCAGGGTGTTGCGGCCCGCTTTCTTTTGCTGCAGCACGGTGACAGCCCACGCCGCCATGTAGCCCGTATCCGCGACGAGCAGATCGTCGCCGACGACGTGCTGATCGATTAGGCGCATGATGTGATAGGGATTGAGTTTTCCTTCATGCATGGGTTCGCGCGAGACGCGTTCGAGATCCTGCTGCCATGCGGCAACCGCGCCCTGCACCTGCTTTGTCCACGCGGACCATTTGCTGCCGTTCACTTTCGCTGCAACAGCCGCTTCGCGCAGCATTTTCAGCGCTTCGCGGGAATCTCCGACCATGGACAACTCTTCGCGATACGTGCGTCCGAGCGAATTTGGATCGAGATCGACGTGCACGATGCGCGTGCCTTTGCCGGGGTATTGAAATACGTTGGTGCCCATCGAGCTCAGTTTCGTGCCGATCGCGAGGCAGAAATCGGCGCCGGCGAGCGTGTCGTTGGCCACCTTGCGCGAATAGCGTCCGCACACGCCGACGGCCAGCGGATGCGTGTCGGCGATGCTGCCTTTGCCGGCCATCGTGGTCACGACGGGAATGTTCAGCGCCTCGGCGAGAGCGGTCAGCTCCTGCCACGCTTCGGAGAGGATCACGCCGCCGCCAGCAATCAGCACCGGTTTTTCGGCGCTCGCGAGCAAAGCGATGGCGCGCTCGACGTCCGCCGCGACGGGCGCGACTCTCAGCGCGGGGGTGCGAAGAAACGCTTGTTCGGCATAGATGTCCTGCGGAATCGCCAATTTTTTGCCGAACCAATCAGCTGGAATGCCGAGATAGGACGGACCGGGCACGCCGCTGACGGACGCGCGCACGGCCGTGCGCAACACGTCGGCAATGCGCTCGGGCTGCGGCAGGTCGCCCGCCCACTTGGTCATGGAAGGAAACATCGAGGTCTGCTCGAGTTCCTGATACTCGTAGCGGTAGCGGGTTCGAGTGTTCGTGGTGCCGCTGATGGCAATGAGCGGGCTGGACGCCCAGAAGGCGTCGATGATGGATGCGGGGAGGTAGGTTGCGCCGGGGCCGAATTGCACGACGCCGAACGTGGGCTTTCCGGTTACGCGCGCATAGGCGTCCGCCATCGCCAGGGCGGAACGTTCGCTGCGGCCGAGAACCACGCGCACGCCTTCGTGATTCTGCATTTCGATCAGCGGGTCCTGCGGCGCGCCTGTCAGCGTGAAGACGTACTCGGCTCCGTAGGCGCGCAAAAGTTTCGCCAGCGCCTGCGATACCGTCATTGCGTTCGCCGAATCTCCCGCGGGTGTGCTCGTCACAGGTTCATCCTCATTTCACGCAAAAAACTTTTAACACAGAGGGCACAGAGAAAAGATGAGGAAAACGGGAGACTTCTTGAAAAGGTTTTCCTCTGATTTTTCTCTGTGGACCTCTGTGTTAAGTCTTTCTCTTATTTAATCGCGAGCGGATTCACAGGCGAAGCGACCGCGCCCGTCACCGGCAATGCCGGCGCCACGAAAAGAAACTCGTAACGCTTGTCCTCCGCGCACTCCCTCGCAAGCTCGCCGAGATCGAAAATTTCGCCCACTGTGAGGCCCATCACCGGGATTGAAATCCAGTGCCAGGGCTGGTTGGCTTCGTCGGTTTCGTTTGGCCGCACTTCGGCGCCCCAGGTATCCGTGGCGATGGCTGCGACTTGCTTCGCGTGCAGCCAGTCCAGCGTCTCAAACGCGAGCCCCGGAGCGTCGCCGCCCGAATAGCCGTCCCACGTGTTCGCCGCGAGCAACGCTTCCATCTGCCCCGTGCGCACCAGCAAGAAATCGCCGCGCCGCACTTCGACTCCGAAATGTTTTTCCGCTCGGCCGAGCATTTCGTTGGTGATTGCGAAGGCGTCCGGGAGCCGATCCATTCCAAGCATGCGCGGGATATCCAGCAGCACGCCGCGCCCCACCATGCGATCCTTCGTTTTCTCGACGCCGCATTTCTGTGCGCCCGCCGAAGTCACCATGCGGCAGTCATACCCGTTCCACATGTGATTGCCGTAAAAAATGTGGCCGAGTCCGTCCCACTGCGTACCGCATTGCGTGGGCATCATGATCACGTCGTCCGCGCTGCGAATTTTCCGGCTGTCGAGCACGCCGGAATATGCGTCGGTCCCCGTCCGCATCATCAGGTGCACGGGATTGAAGCGCCCGAGGGCTGGATACTTCGTCTTCCCGCCCTGCGGCCCGCGATGGTCGTACGGCAGCGCCAGCGAAATCACTTTCCCCTTTTGCACGAGCCGCGTCGCCGCGACAATGTCTTCCGGCTGCGTGTAGTTGAGCGTGCCGACTTCGTCGTCCGCGCCCCAGCGGCCCCAGTTTTTCAGCCGCTCTGCTGCCGCGTGTATGTCGGCCATGGTCAGCTTGCGCGCCGATGCTCCCGATTCCGCCATCCCGCCTCCCAAGTTCCATTTCGGTGCAATCGCTACATTCGAAGCCATTCTCGCAGCCCGCAATTGTACTGGAATCACGCACACCCTGCCTGAGGTTTTTGGCGGCGAGTCGCTTGATTTAATTTTCGAAGCCAAGTGGCGCATGCTTTAGCTTGTGAAGGTTTAGTCCTTGGAATGACCAAAACCTTCACAAGCTAAAGCATGCGCCACTAATGCGCCGGAATTTCGCACGAACAATTAGGATTACTTTTCTGGGAGGGCGAAGACGTAGAGCGCGTTGCCGCTCAAGGGGTAGCGGACATCCGGGAGGATTGTGCGCGGGACGTTGCGCGGGCTGCCGCCGCCCAGGCCCGTGGTTACGGCGACGTATTGTTTGCCGGCGACGGTGAAGGTTACGGGGAAGCCTTGCACTGAAGTGCCCAGGCGGGTTTGCCACAACATTTTGCCGGTGTTGACGTCCACGGCGCGGAAGACGCGGTTGAGGTCGCCGACGAAGGCGATGCCGCCTGCCGTCGACAGCACGGCGGTGAGGAACGACGGGCGCTGCTGGACGTTCCAGACTTCCTTCATCGTTTTCACGTCGAAGGCGGCTAGGCGGCCGACGTTGCCGTCGGTGCCGGGCATTTCGTAAAAGAGGCGGTCGCCCATGGTGCCGCCCGAGCCGTCGACGAATTCGACTTTGCGGCCGGCCATTTCCATGCAGCTTTGGCTGAGCGGGATGATCAGGCGCTCGGTGGCGGGATCGTAGGACATGGCCTGCCAGTTGTGGCCGCCCTCGGTGCTGGGGCACACCGGAGTCCACTTGCCGATTTCCTGTTCGAGAATGTCGGGGCGATACGTAAGGTGGCCGGTTTTCGCGTCGACGTTGAAAATGTTCTGGAAGATGGTTTCCTTGGCGCCGATAAATTCGCCGGTCTTGCGGTCCAGCTTCCAGAGGATGCCGGCCTTGCCGATGGTGAACAAGGTTTTGCGGTCGCCGATATCGACGAGCACGCGCTCGTACACTTCGTCCATGTCCAGCGTTTCGCCCTGCACGTGCTGGAAATACCAGGCGAGTTTTCCGTCGTCCGGATGCAGCGCGAGCGTTGAGCTGGAGTAGAGCGCCGCGCCCCTCGTGCCGCGGCTCACCTGCATCCACGGCTTCGCTTGCGCCACGCCCCAGTACGTCAGATTGAGCTCAGGATCGAAGCTGCCGGTGATCCAGGTTTCGGCGCCGACGCGCAGCATGTTCGGCAAATCGCCCCAGGTGTCGCCGCCGGGCTCGCCGGCGCGCGCGATGGTGTTGAAGCGCCAGAGCGTTTTTCCCGTCGCGGGATCGAACGCGCTGATGAAGCAGCCCTGATCTTTTTCTTGCGCCTTGTAGCGGTCGCAGCCGTTCTCGCCCTGCACCACTTTGCCGTGGATGACGATCGGGCCGCTTGAGCTGCCGTAGCCCTTGGCGCTGTCGCCAACCATGACGTCCCACACGGTTTTCCCAGTGCGCGCGTCGACAGCAAACAGGTGCGCGTCCACCGTTTCGGCGAAAATCTTGTCCTGATAAATCGCGATGTTGCGCATCGCGCCGGTGCCGCCGGGAACATTCTTTGGCGGGCGCAGGCGATTTTCCCAAATGAGGTCGCCGGTTCGGGCGTCAAGCGCCTGCAGGATGCTGTCGGTATTCATCAAATAGATAATGCCGTTGTGAACGAGCGGAGTGGGCTCGTTGGCCGCTGTGCTGTCGTTCATGTTCCACGACCACACCAGGCGCAGATCTTTCACGTTGTCGCGATTGATTTGTGTAAGGGCGCTGTGATTCCAGCCGGGGTAACCTCCGCGTACGATCAGCCAGTCGGCGGGATCGGGTTTGAGGAGCATTTCATCCGTCACCGGAACGTAATTCTTCACTTCGCCCATGACGGTGAGTCCCAGAGGGCCGCTTGCCGCCGGCGGAGCGGAAGCGCCTGGCGCGGGCGCTCCTCCTGCCGCTTGCTGCGCGGACACCGCGGCTTCGCCCGTGGCGACGGCTCCGATCGGCACAATGGTTTGCGCAGTCAGTTCCTGCGTCCCGGCCTTGGCGCCGTTGGCCTGCAAAATAAATGCGACGAGATTGGCGGCATCCTGATCGCTGAGCGAGCCGGGATTGCTGATCGGCATGGTGTTGCGGATGCGGGTGAAGAGGTCGCTCGTGGGCCGGTTGCGCCACGTGTTCATGAAATTGGCGCCCGCGAGCGGCGGGGCTTCAAACGTGCCTTGCATGTTGGGCAAATGGCAGCTCGTACAGGTCGCTTGATAAAGGGTCCGCCCAGCATTGGCTTGCGCGGCGGTGAAGGGGCCCGGCCTGGTGGCTTGCTGCGCCGCAGTCAAGGCAATAGAAAAGGCTAGAGCAGCGGCCGCGCTGTACATCAAGATGCGGAATTTTCTAGCTTCGAACATCCTACCCTGCCCTTGTAGCGCCCGCCTTCAGGCGTGCACTTGCCGGCGTCGAGGACGTCAGCCTAAAGGCCGACGCTACATTGATCACTGCAAAAGCCAGCCCCACAAATTTCCGTCGGGGGCGCGCTCGGATTGAATCTGCACGTACAGGCGGCCGTTGCGTCAGGTCAGTGATCTGATCGGGCGTCAACTCGATCGTACCGCTGACCGCGCCCTTCACCGCCTTGGTGGCCGTCAACTCAAGATTTGGAACGACCGGCCCGGGGATGCCTTTCGGCGAGCGGTGAATTTGCACCGTGGTGGCGGGAGAGCGCAAGCCTTCAAATGTCCCCTGAATCGTGAGCTGCTTGCCCGCCAGCGTGGCGGTGAGAGAGCCGTATCCCGCGATGGTGGACATCATCGCAACGCTGATGGGCACCGGAGACAGGCGGGCTTTGAATGTTTCCGGGTTCTGCCCATTTTGAGCGGCGCCCGCGGACACGAGCGACAAGAACGCTGCCGCCAGCAATGCCGCTGTTGCCGCCCGTCGCCCCCATCGTATTGCCATTATTTACCTCACTCAAGGAGGCCAAGGAACAGAAATGTCAAATTTGAAATTTGAGATTTCTGATTTCACAGGCTGCGGAAAAAGTTTCTACACCACTTTGTCATTCCGAGCGAAGCGAGGAATCTCTCTTTCTTTTCTTAAATCTAGAGCGAGGAGAGATTCCTCGCTCCGCTCGGAATGACAGGATAAACTATTTTTCCTCAGCCTGTTGATTTCACGCAATTCCACATCACACTGCGGCGTAAAGACAACGCCCTATACTCATCAGCCAAAGTAAATCAGCCGAATTTAGCCGTCAATTCGCCAACGGATTCGGGCGCAGTTGAATGTGATTCACTGAGCCCATATGGGTCTCCGTGAATTTGGGCATGTAGGAACTGTACGTCGCCCAAATGCCGCGGCCCTTCCAGCCCGCCTTGGCGTCGTCGATACGGCCGTCGAGCCCGCGCGTGTAGAACGGGATCGGGTAGGCCATGCGGAAGACCGTGAACGTTTCCTTTTTCGGATCGAAGATCAGCATCGAATCCGAAGTCGTTCCGGTAACGATCACCGTGTCTTTTCCGAGTCCGAGCGTGTCGAACTGATCGACCCACAGGAAATAGGGATATTCGGTGCTGCCGGTTTCCATGCCAGTGCCCGTGAATTTCGGTCCCGGCAGGTCCCAGTATTTAAATTTCCCAGTCTTGCGATCAAGGCGTCCGAGGTGGCCGCTTCCGGCCGAGAACCACACATTCCCGTCCGTGCTGAAATCGATGCCGTGCGAGAGACGTCCGGGAAGAGGCAGCGGGTAATCGGTGAACTTGCTGGTCTTGGGATCGAGCATATAGAGCTTATTCTGTGGCCCATCCACCACTGGAACGGACAGCCAGACGGTTCCGTCGATCGGGCTGACAGCTGTTGCGTACCCGTTCGTCGGGAACGACTTTCTTGGTGTCCATGTCCACGCGCATCCAGGCGTGTTCAGCGCCAGCTTCGGTGCCTTCCGCATTTCCTGGATCGATTTTGGTCGTGTCGAGCTCGCCGAGCACGTCGCCATCGGTCCAGATCCGTCCCTGCCAGTCGAATTGCAGGTGATGCGTGTTGTAGGAAGTGTCGACGCCGACGAACTTATTCGTTTTCGTATCGTAGTATCCAAGTTGCATGCCGTGACTGCGTGACAGCAGGGCTTTCGCCGCAATGTCATGCGCAGCCGGGTCAGTGGTGTCCATGGCGATGGTGCTCGCCGACCATTTCGGGTTGTTCTCGGCTCCGGGCGGGCGAGTGGGCTGCGTCATCCAAACCCTGCCGAATTCATCGAGCATGGGATTGTGCGGGCTGGCCATCCAGGCTTCCTCGGATTCACGATCGTGGTAGTAGTCAACCTTTGTGCTATAGCCCTTTGCATTTCTTGGCTGTACAGGCATCGGGGTTACGGTGTTCTTCACCGGATCTAGAACCCACAGTACGCCGCCGCCCGTGCGATCGGCTCCGTAGACTTTTCCATAAGCGTATGTAGTGGGATTGCGCTTGTCGGTGGAAGTCACGTCATGGAAAAACGATTCGTGCGTTCCCCAATCCCACTGGGACACCACAAAGTTGCGTTCGATGCCGGTTGGCCGCGGCGGAGTTGGAGGCACTTCGCCTGCCTTGATGCGCAGTTCCCAGTCGACGAGAGTCTTCTCCAGCAATTCCCTGCCAATCCGGTCGGCGGCCTGGCCCATTCCTTGATTGCGCTGGAAGATGCCCTCGAAATCATCCACATCGGTGTGCTTGCGTGTCGCGATCATGCCGAGCTGATGGCACTGGTTGCATGCGCCGCGGAAGGCCGCTAGCCAATGCTCCTGCGTGGCATACCCTTTGGGGAGATCTTCCTTCGCCGGAGGATGAATCATCGACGTCCAATAGCTGGCGGGATAGATCCTCGCCGCTTCCTGCGGAGTCGCGGCATTCGCGACTTGAAGTTTCAGCTTCGCGCCGCGCGCGGCCGGGACCTTGTCTGAGTCCTTTAGCCCGTAGCCCCGCACCCACACCTGGTATGACCCCTCCGGCAAATCGGGGACGAGAAATCGGCCTTGGTCGTCTGTGACGACGATCTTGCGGAATGGCACTTGCAATTTCGTTTCGGCGATCACCCAGACGCCGGCTTCGGGCTTCGCGCCGTTCGCGTTCAGCACGACGCCGCCAATGCTGTCCTTATCGACTTGCAAAGCGGCAGCGCCTTGCGGCTCGCTCGCGACCGGCCGTGACATCAAACAGATCAACGCCACGAGAGACCACATCATCGCGCGTGTCATTCCTCGCATGTTCGTCCTCCTCAATGCCTTCCGTCAGGTGTACTGGTTTGGGTCAGCCCGATATAGCTGTACCGGGACTTATATAATGAACTGGACGAAAGTGCTAATTGTTTGGTTTCGAGTTTGTTTTGAGTAGCACAGGCTTCAGTAAGCGTGCCCGGGCTGCCCGCTCTCGCCAAGATTGACGGTTCACTAGGTCTGATGGAAACCCACAGACTGAAGTCTGTCCTACTCGGATCAGTGCCCGACGTGCTGGTGCGGCTGGCTCTGCTCGATCTCGTAGCGGATCAGGGCTAGGGTGCGGTAGACGGCGTGAACGAATTTTCCGTACGGGGCGGAGACGAACAATGCCGCGATGCACGCCAGGTGCAACACGAGAATGCTCCCCATCGCCGCCGTCGCGCGGAGGATAAGAGTAAGCATCCCGGTCAGCGCCGTTAGACTGAGTGTTATCAGAAAAACGTAGTCCATGCCGGACGCGGCAGCGGCTGCGGGCTCGCGATCACTGCGCAATTTGAAGTAGATCAAGCCGCCGGTGCCGAGGAGGAGCATCACGCCGCCGACTGCGCCAAAAATCACGGGCGCGCTGGTGAGCGAGTAGGGCGGCAGCACGTGGAAAAAATCCTGGTAGACGAATGCCAGCGTCGTGGAAACAAAGTCGCTCGCGAGTCCCCAGAACGTCAGCGAATGATAGACGCGGCGAACCGAGGAGGGCCGCTCGTCCGGGTAAAAGCATCCGGGACCGCCGCCCTTCAAGTATCGCAAACCGAGCGCAGCACCAACGGCTGCGGCAAAAATTTTCAAGCTTCCTTTTTCTTTCAGCGCGCTGCTGGTCTCCGACCAGAAACGCGCGCCGCCGCGCAGCCACACGGCGATTCCGTAGAAAAACAGGATTAACGCTCCGATTACCATCGCCAGGTATGGCACGACTTCGTAAAACGCGCCCGGGCCCGGATGCGCCGCGAACAAATTCTGCGATGGAATGAAGACCAGCGCGAGGACGGCGACGAGCGCGGCCATGCCGAAAGCCAGGAAAACGGTCACGCTGCGATTCTTGAACGCGCGCCCGAGGAACGCGGGCCAGCTCCAGCGGCGGTACGTCTCGATCCGCGACTCCGCCAGAATCTGCGGAATGTTGATCGCGAATTCGTGCGGCGGCGTGTACATGCACGCGTAATAGCAGGCGCGGCAATCGTGGCAAAGATTGGAGAGATAAAAAACGTCGCCCTGCTTGAAATCGCGGCGCGTCTCGATGGCGCGAAAGACGGGGCAGTATCCCTCGCAATAACGGCACGCGTTGCAGATGACCAGCTGGCGGCCGGCTTCCTGAATGACGTCAAGCCCTGGCATAGGCCGCCGCCTCCCTGCCCGCGAGCCTGCCGAAGACGGAGCCGATGGTCAGGCCGAATCCGCCGAGGTAGCCTTTCGTGAGAATGTTTCCGGACATGATTTCTCCCGCCGCGAAAATATTTTGAAATGCCTGCCCGCGTTTGATCGACAACGCGCGCGCATTCGTCCACTTCTACTCCCATGTACGTGAACGTGATGCCCGGGCGAAGCGGCAGCCCGTAATACGGAGGCTGATCGATCGGCAGGGCCCAATTGCTCTTTGGCGGCGCGATACCGCGTCGCGCAGACGCCGTCCAGGCGATCCATGCGAACTTCCGCGTTTCCCGCCGTAGCGCGATTGAAATCCTTGACGGTTTCTTCAAAAACGACTGGATCAAGATTTAATAGTGTAGCCAGGGCTGCAAGTGAGCTGGCCTGATACGGTGTGAACATCGGCGGGAGAAACTTGTCAATCGTCTTGGCGTCCACAATGCCGTAAGCGATTTGTCCGGGCTGCCGGGCAATCAGCGTTCCCCAGATCGCGTAGCGCTTCGGCCAGATGTCCTCGCCTTCGTCGTAAAATCGCCGCGCCTCGCGGTTCACCACAATACCGAACGGGACGACGTCGAGCCGGGTCACAATGCCGCCGTCAAATTTCGGCGCGCGCGCATCGACGGCAATGGCATGAAAGCCTTTCGGATCGCCGATGGACTTCGCGCCGTGTTTCATCAACGCGGCGAGCAAAGTCCCGTCATTGTACGGCGAGCCGCGAATAATGAAATTGTCGGCCGCGTCGCCCCAGTGCCGCTTCAGCCATTCGATATTCGCTTCATAGCCGCCGGCAGCAACCACCACGGCGCGCGCGCGGACCAATTCTCCGCCATTTTCGTTTTTGAGTCTTACGGCCTCGAACCGGCTATTCTCAATGACAAGGTCATCCACTAGTGCGTTGTAGCGCACTTCAATTCCCATGCGGCGCGCCGCGAGGTAATACGTGTTCAGCAGCGCCTTACCGCCTCCCAGAAACCAGCGATTCGTCCGCCCCAAATGAAGCGTCCCCGCCAGCGGCTGCTGCCAGTGCACGCCGTGCGCGCTCATCCAGCCGGGAAGTGTGCTCGATTCGCGGATCGCCAGCCTGGCGAGTTCGAGATTTTCAGGGCCGCCCGTCACGCCAATCAAATCCTGGAGGTGCTCCTCTTCCGAATAAGGCCCGGAAAAAAATTGGTCGGCGGCGGCGTGCGAGCAGCGGATATTGCGCGTGTGCCGCGTGTTCCCGCCGCGCGCGTGTTCCGGCGAGCGCTCGAGGACCAGCACGCGGCACCCCGCTTCCCGCGCCGCCAGCGCCGCGCACAGAGCAGCGTTCCCGCCTCCCACCACGATGACGTCGTAATTCTCCGGCATGCTTATCAGGTTGCGGAAAAACTTAAATTTTTGTCATTCCGAGCGAAGCGAGGAATCTCTCTTTTACTGCGATCAAACCGAAGAGAGATTCCTCGCTTCGCTCGGAATGACAAAATAAATTGCTTCTTCCGCAGCCTATTCTCCTTGGAAACAAGTTCCTGCGATTGAAATTGCAGTGCGCAACTAGGAAGTATACCCCAGCCCAGTGATCGCCTTTTGAGATGGGGGCGTATTGAAGTGGTATGATCTCGCCGTGAGCGTTCACCCACAGGAAGGCTCAGCGAGCCGTCTCGCCCGCAAGGAAGACCTCAACAAATCCCTGGTCGAGCGCGCATTTCAAGACGTGTTCGCCTCCGACGCGCTCGATGAAACCGCGATCGCGCGCTATTTCAGTCCCCGCTACGTGCAGAAGACCGACGGACACACGGTCGATTTTGCGGGCTTCGTCGCCCACGTCCGCGAACTGAAGCGCACGGTCAAGAACGTCAAGATCACCTTCGAGCGCATGGTCGCGGAGGGCGCGAGCGTCGTCAGCATCCACCGCGCCGAAGCCGAAAAGATCGCGGGCGGCAGGATCTCCATCCGTGTATTCGCCCTGTTCGTGATCGACGAGGGCAAAATTGTCCTCTGCGACGAGCTGACCCGTCTCGAGCATGGCGGCGCCGAGGATCGCGACTTGGCCTCTCGCCGATAGAATCGCCCACCGGCCCTATCGTTCTCTGATTCAGGGGAGGAATCTTGCCGCACTTGCGTATGCGTACATCTATGTGTACACTATTGCAGAGGAGCAAGGCGATGACCACAATCAAAGTCGGCGTGCGCGATTTCCGTGAACGGATCGCCAGTTTTCTGGAATCGGACACACCAGTCGCCGTCACCCGGCGGGGAGAAACTCTCGGTGTCTACGTTCCCACCCGTCGAAAACGTCCCAAGGCAGCCGATATTTCCGAACTGAAGGAAGCAGCGGACCGTCTTGCCAAGGCGCTCGCGGATGTAGATGAAGAAGGGCTGGTGGCCGAGTTTAAGATGTTGCGTCGTCGCAGAAAGGGCAGCATCGAAACTAGAAGTTTCCGTCGATTGAAGAAACGTGAACGGGTTAAGTAACGAACTAAAGGGTGATTTTCCAAAAAGCGAGAACTTTTCTTACTTGCTCACGAGGAAAATGTGCGAGGCTTGTATCAGCGAGCATCACCTTAATCTTGTCCTTCTGACGAATAATCGCCACCTCAATTTCGTCTGTGAATTGTGCTGTGCCGGGCGGTAGACCCTTTTGATTCGCGGTAGGCCAATTTTTTGGGTAATAGTGGGGTATCGCTCCAGCCCTGATAGCGTCCGCTTGTTCCCTAACCGACTCATGCTCACACGCCCAGTCGTAAAGATAGAACGCACATGTTCGAAGCACGGCCTTTACCGCTGGTAAAGAATCGGTAAGACTCTTGAGAGGCGTTGGCAACCAAATCATGTTCGCCACGCAAGAATAGTAGAGAGGATTACGAGCAATATTTCCCCCTTCCGCAAATGTAGGATCGTCATATCCCCAAATGTGACACACCGTCCAGTTCCGCGGCTTTGGCTTTGTGATTCCAAGCGCATCAATCAAGACCTTTCCTGCAATGACATTCGCCTCGGTCTTTCCGGAGGTTTCCCCAGTGGACCGTTTCGTGTTCTGGTACTGCGTCTTCCAAGTCACGTCATACAATCGCTGTCCTCGCGCAATATACGGACACCAAACAGGTAATCGTCGAAACGTCTCCGGGTTAACCCATAGGGCGTGCCGAGCTATGATTTCGACGATAGGAGGAATTTCTTTTCGAATTTCATCGTTGCCGTCGGGAACTCGCATAATTATTCCACTCGCGATTTTTCGAATGAATTGAGGCAGATTTATCGCCTAACCCTCCCATGCATTGGGTGCCAGTGCTTCGATGGCGCTCATCACTTCGACGACCGCGGGGCGGCCGCTCGAAATGGCGCGGTCCAGGGCGGAGCGCAGCTCGCCGGGCTTTGTTACGCGGATTCCCAGCGCGCCCATGCTTTCCGCGATTGTGGCGAAATTGACTTGGGAGAAATGCCACATTTCGCCCTGCTTCTTTGAGGGTTTGCCGCCGTAGGCGTGGCGGAAGATTGTGGTTTCCTGGTTCAGGGAATTGTTGTTGTTGACGACTGTTACCGTGGGGATTCCGCAGCGGACCGCGGTTTCGAGTTCCTGCAGGTGATACCAGAATCCGCCGTCGCCTGTGAAGCAGACGACCGGCTTTTTCGGCATGGCGACTTTTGCTCCGAGGGACGCGGGGAAAGCCCAGCCGAGGGATCCCGCTGCGCGAAGAAAATCCCAGGGCTTGGTGACCCAGAGCTGCTGGGCGGACCACATGCCCGCGTGGCCCGTGTCGCAGACGACGATGGTGTCGCGCGGCAGCCAGTCTCCCAGTTCCTTCATGATGCGTTCCGGGCGCATCGGCTCGGCGCCCGAATCGCGCAGCGGCTTTACTTCCGCGCGCCATTCTTTCACCGCGGCGCTCGCTTCCTCGACCCACTTCGCATTGCGCGAAGTTTTTCCGGCGCTGCCAACCGCTTCGTTCAACATTTTCAGCGCGGTTTTCGCGTCGCCCAGGAGCGAGACTTCGTTCGGATAATTCCTGCCCAAGTCGGCGGGATCAATTCCAATCTGGATGACCGGCGTCCCGGCCGGCGGAATCTTCCAGAAGTGAGTGACTTGCCCGGCAGTCTGGCTCCCGATGTAAAGAACCAGATCGGCGCGCATCAAAATTTTGTTAGTGCAGGAGCGCGAGTATGTCCCGGGAACCCCGATATAAAGCGGATTGTTCTCCGGGACGAGAGACATACCGTTCAGCGAAGTCGCCATGGGAATGGAAAGAGTCTTCGCCAGCTTCAACACTTCTGGCCCGGCGCCGGACAAGCGCGCGCCGCCGCCCACGACGATTACAGGCCGTTTCGCCTTCTTCAGAATGCGCGCGGCCTCGGCGACGCGCGCCGCCTCTGGCGCGGGACGGTAAGCGGGAACGTGCGAGAACGTTTCTTCCGCGATCATCTTCAGGTCAGCGGTCTCGTGCTCAATGTCGCCTTCTTTGCCAGCGAACAGCAGATTCACCGGCGCAGGCGTTCCGGAAGTAGCCTCGCGAAACGCCTGCCGCAGCAGATCGGGCAGACGGCCCACGCTGTCCACCTGAAAATTGGCTTTCGTGACTTGAGAAAAAATCGGGAAGTCGTCCATTTCCTGATAATTGATCTTGTGCTTCTGGTGGCCCCAACGCCCGCCTGTGAGTGCAATCACTGGGCTGTGCCCCATGTAGGCGTCGCGCAAGCCCGCCGCCAGATTCGCCGCGCCCACAGCCTGTGCCGCACAGATGCCCGGCCGCCCGGAAGCGCGCGCGTAGCCGTCCGCCATGTAGGCGGCCGCCTTCTCGCCGTGGGTCAGGACGCGCTTGATGGACATTTCGTCCATCTCGGCGAGGGCCCGGCTGAGCATCGTGGGGACGAAAAAGAAGGCCGTCACGCCCTGGGCATTCAAAAATTCCGCGATAAACCGGCCGCCGGTAATTTTTGCCAATGTCTGCTCCTCCTGAAAATTGAAATTGGTAAAATAAATTTAAAGGCCACGGAAGCATTATCCAGATTTTGTCATTCCGAGCGGAGCGAGGAATCTCTCTTCGATTTGAGCGCATGAAAAGAAAGAGAGATTCCTCGCTCCGCTCGGAATGACAAAAAAGAATAGCGCGCTAATTCCACAAACGGGTCAAATGACGCGCGGCGCTGGCGACAAGCGTTGACCAAGCCACCCTATTAAAAAAACGCGCGGGTTATTGATAGCATAAAAAACTTAAACCGCCAAAACCGGCGAAATCATGCAAAATAATAGGCGCCCGGTGTCGGCCGGGGGCGTGCAAGAACTCGAAAACTATCCAGGGGGAATCGGCGTTGGAGGACGCAAACTGCAGTTCGCAGCCTCAGAACCAAAAGCAGGAATACCGGGCGCGGCGGCTGTTCGTCGGAGCCTTGGCGGTCTGCATTCTGATCTGGGTCGCGCTGTACAACGGTTATCCAACCGTTTTCTCGGATACCGGTGGTTACCTGCTGACGGGCAAGTATTTCGCGGCACTGCCTCCATTTCGCGCGCCGGGCTACGCTTTCTTCACGCGGCTGACGAGCCTGGGGATTAGCGAGTGGTTCACGATCGCCGCGCAGGCCATCCTCGTTGTTTACCTCTTGCATGAAACCCTCGATTACCTGATCGACGACGACCGCGAATTAAAAGGACTTTACTTGCTTGCCAGCGTTTCTGTCCTCGCCGCGCTGACCAGCCTGCCGTGGCTGGTCTCGCTGCTCATGCCGGACGTTTTTGCGGGAGTGTTATTTCTGTCGGCATTTTTGCTGGCGTTTGCAGAGGAATTGAGCCCGCTCCGAAGAATTGTCCTAGCGGCAATTTTCACGGTCTCGGTCGCCGCCCATAGCTCGCTGCTTCCCATCGCGGCCCTTTTTGTCGCGGCAGTGATCATCTTGAAGGCAGTCAACTTGAAAATGGTCAATCACCCGCCGCACGCGCTTCCTTCGACAAGATCCGCGCTGCTTTGGCTGCTGATCCCCATCCTCGTGGCGGGACTCGGTACCGCGGCGCTGAATCAGAGGACGGGCCTCGGCTTCCGTCTTTCCCCGTCCAGAAATTCATTCCTGCTGGCGAGGCTTTTCGGCGACGGCCTTGCGGCGGATTTTCTTTATGAAAATTGTCCGCAGCAGAATTTTATTTCCTGCGGGTATATCTCCGACCTGCCTCAAACGCAGGAAGAGTTTCTCTTCCAGCATCCCTTGTTCGACGAGCTGATCAAGGGGCATGAGGCTGAGATGGGAAGGATTATTCAAGGAACGCTTCGCGCCTACCCCCTCAGGTTCCTGGAAAGCAGCGCCAGGGAAACCCTGCTTCAGCTTGCCTCCTTGCGAACCGGGGACGAGATTCGCACATATGGAGCTCGAGAATGGAATAGCCAGGTCATCCCGCTGGTGTATCCGCGCGATTCGCAGGCATTCCTGAACAGCAGGCAATATCACGATCACTTGACTCCCTTGGCGGATGCCTCTGGCTCCGCGGATACAACCGTGTTCTGGCTCAGTCTCGTAACGTGCGTTTTTCTTGCCTGGACGGGACGTTTCGGCCGAATCAACTTGTTCTTTTATTCGGCGTTCGCATTTCTCGTGATCAATGCAGCGGTCTGCGCAACGTTCGCCGGCGTGTACGATCGTTACCAAAGCCGCGTGGCATGGATACTGCCATTTTGCCTGACTGCCTACGTTTGTTCCTGGGCAAAGGCTTGGAAGCGCTGGACACCGCTTGAGAAGCTCGAGGAAATCGATGAGATGGAAGCGCCGGTCAATTGAGTGGTGCCGGCGGTGAGACTCGAACTCACGACCTAGGGATTATGAGACCCTCGCTCTACCCCTGAGCTACGCCGGCCAAAATGAAGCGCTCCATGTTACGGATGCCTTCCAAGGACTGTCAAGCAAGGAAAGGGCACTCGCAGCGAGCCCAGTTTACGCAGGCTGCCCCAAAATGGGACGGTAAGCAGACCCATCTTGCGCCCGCCCTTCGCGGGCAGGTCCGATCTCATTGAGAAGATAGGCCCTTAGTGCCAAGTTCCGGTAGTACTGATGTACCGTTGACCGCGCCACTCCTGAATTCTACTCTACACGTGGACAATTCATCCAGAGTTGCCCCGGACCGAGCGGTTAGAGATGTCAAGGGGCATTGTCCAGAGGTGTTGATCGTTTAGACACATTGTAACAATTTTGTTCCATTAGGGAACAGAAGTACATATACTTCCGGCGGGTTAGTTTCCCGTTCGGAGGGAATATGTCTAAGTGTCTAACGGTAGCTGCTTTTGCTTTGCTCGTGTTGTCGGGAGCGATGGGCCTGCGGAACGTCGCGACTTCTAAAGCCGCTACGGTTTCGGGTCCCACTCTTTCGGCTCAATCAGTCTGGAACAGCGGCATCGGCCCCTTCCCGATCCAACGGGTGGCGGCCATAAGTAGGTTGCTCCGCTAAACCTGCTTCGCGGCTGGGTCCAGATGGAGGGAAATTTGGCCACGCTGGACCCAGTCGACTTCTTCCTTCTGCTTGCCGGTTTTTCCGTCCACTTGTGGTCGCTGATCGTCTTGTTAAGGAAGGGCGCCCTTCCTCGATATTTCACTCTGGTCCTCTATCTGTGTTGTTCAATTTCAGCGGGGATTGGGCGCTGCATTATTCTAAACACGGCGGGATTCCACTCGAACACTTATGTTTATTTTTACTTCTACTCGGACGCGCTCCTGATCATCTGCCTGTACTTTATTCTCATGAGCCTTTATTCCCAGGTATTTGAAGATATGGGCGTGGGTAAGATGGTGCGGGCCGGCGCGATGTTAATCCTTGCAGGTACGGCCGGAATTTCCTATTACATGATTGCGTCATCATCCGACCGGATGGTCACTCGATTCGTCATTGACCTTGCGCAGAATCTCTATTTCGTGGGCGTGATCATCACCTACCTGCTTTGGGGGGCCATGATGAAGCTTCGCGAAAACAGGACCAGGCTGACGCAGCTGGTTCTTTCCATGGGGATTTACGTGAGCTTGTTCGCGACCAGCTTCGCGTTTGGGAATCTGCACGCGCTTCCCGCATTTTCGCGATATTACTTCCCATTGATGGACATGTGGCTGCCGGCATCATGGATCTACACGTTTGTCAGAGTGCCGGAGGATGCTCGCTTAGCGACTGCGAGGGTGATCGCTCCAAGTCAATGATCGCGGCCATGATTTTCGTTCTTTCAATTTTGACCCTGCTCCAATTCTTCGTCTCGTATAGCCGTTCCCTGATCGCTGCCTCTCGGGGTATTGAATTGTCCGAGGAGGCCCGCGAAATCTGCGGCGTGACAGCCAGGAGAGTGGCGGGCGATCAATTCCGGCGCCTCGAGCAATTGATCGCACTTTGTCCCGAACCCGGTGGCGATGGCTTCCAAGTTTGGGCTGTCGCCTCTTATTTCCGCCTGCTTGGCCTGGCGCGCACAGTGTTGAGCTGGGCGGTTCCTTCCGCCGACACTTGGATCGAGGCGGAACGCGGCGGCTGCGCCTACGCAGCAGCTGTGGCTCTCGATCGCCGGATTGCTTACACCCGGTTGATGACGGAGCAACAGACGAGCCGTTAAATCCTGTTCAGCCGCGCCGCGAACTCTTTCAGCCTGCTCTCCTGAACCTTCTTGCAAATTGTGATATCCCAGCCCTAATTGTTATTATCGTTGCACCAGGGGAACTCCAAGCGGGACGCGCGCCCTGCCGAGGAATTCGCCCGACGCTTTCCTGTGATGAACAAAGACCTCCATAAGCGGGTCCTGGAAACGATCGACAAGCACGGCATGATCCGGGCGGGAGGGCGCATTGGCCTTGGGATTTCGGGCGGGGCGGATTCCGTGGCGATGCTGCGAATTTTTTCCGAGTTGCGGTCGCAACTCGGGATCGCCATTCTTGTTTTGCATTTTCACCATCAGCTGCGCGCAGCGGAAGCGGATGAAGATGAGCGCTTCGTGAGGGCGCTCGCCGCAGAATTCGATATGGTATTTGAATCGGGCCGCGCCGACGTGGCCGCCGAAGCGCGCCTGCATGGCTGGAATGTGGAAGACGCGGCGCGGCGTTTGCGCTATCAATTTTTCGCTTCCGTGGCCGAAGCGCGCGGCCTGGACCGCGTCGCTGTGGCCCATACGGCGAACGATCAAGCCGAAACCGTTTTGTCGCATCTCTTGCGGGGTACGGGTCTGACGGGTCTGGCGGGAATCTATCCAGTCTCAGGCATGATCATTCGCCCGCTCCTGGAACTGGGGCGCGAGGAAGTGCGCGATTTTCTCACCGCTCTAGGGCAACCCTGGCGGGAGGATGCCACCAACTTGGATACTTCCCGCACACGCGCGCGAATTCGCCACGAGTTGATTCCGCTTCTGCTCCGCGATTTCGATCCCTCCGCCGTGACTCGACTATCGCGTCTGGCGAAGCATGCGCGCGAAGACGAATCATTCTGGCGGGCGATCGAGGACGACCGGTTCCATGCATTGACTACTCGCGAATCCCCCGAGGCGATTTCACTCCGCATTGCCGATCTTCTGTCGCCGCTATCTACGCGAATGAGTGGAGACGGCGGCGACATTGGCGCACCCGAATCGGCACCGGCCCCCACCGTGGCATTGACTCGCCGTTTGGTCCGGCGGATTTTCGCTGATCTCCGAGGCAGCCGCGAGCAATTGACTTCGCGCCACGTCGACTGCGTGATGGATCTCGCCACGAAGTCTCAAAGCGGCGCGAAGATCGATCTTCCGGGGGTTTCCGTCGAACGCATTTTTGACCGTCTGCGATTCACAAATGCTTCCTTCGCGCGAAGTGCCGGGCCGGTTGATATAAACAGTCTCCGAAATGACGATTTTGCCTACACCGTTTCAAGGCCGGGGCGACTGGAATCCGCTTCCATTGTTGTTACAGAAATTCACCGCCGGTTCATTTTGAAAATGGTTGACTGGCCTCCGACACAGCGCGACACTGTACAGGGTAGGGGTGCCCTCGACTTCGACCGCGTCCAATGGCCTCTGGTTCTTCGGAATTGGCGTCCTGGCGACTCCTATCTCCCACACGGGAGTCGACGCGTTCGAAAATTAAAACGGTTGCTCCTGAAGTCCCGTGTGCCGCGAAGCGCGCGGGGTAGCTGGCCCGTGTTGACCAGCGAGGGAAAAGTCATTTGGGCATCGGGCTATCCAGTTGCCGAGGAACTTGCGCCGCATTCGGGCACGCAGATTGGGTTAGTAATAGGCGAAGAAGAGTTTTGAAGCGAGGTAGTGAGCGTTAAGCCAGAGGCAGCTCGGCAATTTTCGCTGGGCACGTCTGGTGAAAATGGGCGGATTACTTTGGCCCTCGGCATGCATCTAATGCTTAAGGGCCATTGGAAACCAGAGCGACGTGCCCATTGAAATTCAGCATTTGTATGTATTTAGTAGCGCAGGCGATTTCAGCACGCTGCGCGCCGGAAGATCCGGCAGGTGAGGTAAAGCCGTGAACCCGAGCTCGACGTTAAAAACCATCATGTTCTGGCTGTTCATCATCATGCTGGCCGTGTTGTTGTGGACGCTCGTCTCCAAGAGCGGCCAGTCGGCCCGCGAGGAGGAACCCAGCTACAGCGAGTTCATGGCGCAGGTGGACCGCGGCAATGTGAAGGAAGTCACGCTCTATCTTTCTCCCACCAGCTACGAAATCGAGGGCGAATGGCGCGAGCCCTCCAAGAAATTCCGCACCACGATTTTCAAGGAATCGGCGCCCGATCTGACCAAGACCCTGCGCGACAAGCAGGTTCTGATCAACGTCAAGGAAGTGAATCGCGCGGATTGGGTTACGTTCCTCTTGAATGCCGCGCCGCTCTTTTTGCTTGTGGCCTTCTGGATTTTCATGATGAGGCAGATGCAGGCCGGGGGAAACAAGGCGCTGAGCTTCGGCAAATCGCGCGCGCGCCTTCTAACGGCGCAGCAGAAAAAGGCGACGTTCAAGGACGTGGCGGGCACCGATGAGGCCAAGGAAGAGCTCCAGGAAATTATTGAATTTTTGAAGGACCCGCAGAAGTTCCAGAAACTTGGAGGACGTATCCCGAAAGGTGTATTGCTGGTCGGCCCTCCAGGTACCGGAAAGACCTTGCTCGCCCGAGCCATTGCCGGCGAGGCGAACGTACCGTTCTTCTCGATTTCGGGCTCCGACTTCGTCGAGATGTTTGTGGGCGTCGGCGCCAGCCGCGTTCGTGATTTGTTTGAACAGGGCAAGAAAAACGCTCCCTGCATTATTTTCATCGATGAAATTGACGCGGTCGGACGCCATCGTGGGGCAGGCCTCGGCGGTGGGCATGACGAACGCGAGCAGACGCTCAATGCTTTGCTCGTCGAGATGGACGGCTTTGAATCCAACGAAGGCGTGATCCTGATCGCCGCGACCAACCGGCCCGACGTGCTCGATCCCGCGCTGCTCCGCCCGGGCCGCTTTGACCGCCGCGTCGTCGTCGCGCGCCCCGACGTCAAGGGCCGCGAGGAAATTCTCCGCGTGCACACGCGCAAGGTTCCGCTGAGCGATGACGTGGACCTTTCCGTAATCGCCCGCGGCACGCCCGGCTTCTCCGGCGCGGATCTCGCGAATCTCGTCAACGAGGCCGCGCTTTGGGCCGCCCGCCAGAGCCGCAAGCTCGTTATGATGGCGGATTTCGAAATGTCCAAGGACAAAGTCCTGATGGGCGTCGAACGAAAATCCATGATTCTGTCCGAGGAAGAAAAGCGCAACACCGCGTATCACGAAGCGGGCCACGCCCTCGTCGCCGCGCTAACTCCCGGCACCGATCCGCTGCACAAAGTCACGATTATTCCCCGTGGCATGGCGCTGGGCTTGACCATGCAGCTGCCCATCGACGACAAGCACACCTACACGAAGACTTATCTCGAAGGCACGCTCACCGTGCTGATGGGCGGACGCTGCGCCGAGGAAATTTTTCTGGGACACATTACCACCGGCGCGGGCAATGACATCGAGCGCGCCACGGACATCTCGCGCAAGATGGTTTGCGACTGGGGCATGAGCTCGCTCGGCCCGCTGGCCTATGGCAAGAAGGAAGAGGCGATTTTCCTGGGCCGCGAGATCGCGCAGCACCGCGACTACTCGGAAGACACTGCCATCCGGATCGATCAGGAAGTGCACCGCATCGTGACCGCCGCCTATGATAATGCGCACAGCGTTCTTGAGAACAACCGGGACACTCTGGAGCGAATTGCTCTCGCCCTTCTCGACAGGGAAGTCCTCGACGCGACGGAATTGAAGCTCCTCATGGAAAACAAGCCGCTGCCGGAGAAGGTGCGCCCCGCGCCGCCTTCGCCGCCGCAGCCTCTCCCGAGCGGCGAGCCCAAACAAGCGCCACGTCCGGAACTGCGTCCCGCCCCCGGATTCAGCAAGGGCTAAAAGGCTTTTCAGCTCCTGTAGCGCCCGCCTTCAGGCGGGCATCTCTGCGACCCGGAAGTGCCCGCCTGAAGGCGGGCGCTACAAAAACCAATACTCGAATCACATCCCTTTCGGCCAGTGCTTCGTCGCTTCCAGCGCATCGCCGGTTTCGAGAAGACTCTTCAGGCTGGACAGAATCACCGGCCATCCAGTCGAAATGCTTTGCAGGAATTTCGATCCGGGCTTGTCCACTTCGTGACTCACCGTGAGCTTCGCCATATCCCCCTGTCGCTCGATCTCCCACGTGCAGCGCGAGTCGCCTTCGGCGCGCATCTCCGGTATGAATTCGTTGCGCCAGCGCAGAACCAATCGCCGCGGCTTTTCGATTTCCAAGATTTCACCCGCGTCACCCACCCGCCCGTCCGGAATCACAAGCTTCCAGGGTGACCCCTGCTGCCAGCTGGATTCGAGCCGGCAGGCGCACCAGTATGCTTGCGTGAACGCCGGGTCCGTCAGCGCATCCCAGAGTTTTTCGGGTGTTGTACGGATGTAGATCACATAAACAAATTTTTCGGCGCTCATCTTTTCCCCTCAGCCTTCTCTTCCAGCTCTTTCTTAAGGTCCGTGAGGACCTGCAGGCCGTGTGCACCACCGTTGTCCTCCGTGGCGGACAAGGGTGGGGATTTTACGACTTTCCATCCCCAAATGCCCGGGTTCGTTGAATCCAAACCCGCACCTTTTGAAAGGCGCAAAGGGTGCGGCACCCGCGCAACCCTCTCATCCGTCGCAGTTGAATTCTCACACAGTCTTTGAAGTCCTGACTTTCAGGGGAATTAACCGGGTCGGAACAAAAAAACGGCGGCGGATCTTTTCGATCCGCCGCCGAGTTCGCTTGAAGGAACGTCGCCCGCGCTTATCTGGGCGCGGTCTTTTCGTTGTGCTTTTCGTTGTAGATCTGGCGGCTGGCGCCGTTCTGTCTCTTGTTGATGTTTTGCTTTTCTTGCGGGGTCAGTTTTCCACCGTTTGCCTGGCGGTCCGCCGCGACGTGCCTGTTGATATTTTGTTCGTGCCCCTCGGCTTTTGCGGCTTCCGAGGGCGACATTTGCCCGCTGCGGATGCCGTTGGCGATGCGCTGCTGCTGGTTGTCGCGGCGCGCGCCGACTTCGTTGTTGCCGTAGGTCGCCGTGTTGGCATTGTGCTTGTCGTTGTAGATCGACTTGCTGAGGTTGTTCTGCTGCTGGTTGACTTGCCCGCGTTCCTGCGGCGTCAGCGTGCCGCCATTGGCGGCGCGGTCATTGTGAATTTCCTTGTTCAGGCCCGCTTCGCGGCCCTCGAGATTCTTGGTTTCGCCGGCCGTCAATTGTCCGGAGGACACGCCGTTGGCGATGCGGCCTTGCTGGTTGTAGCGCCGCCCATTGACGGAGTCCATGGCCACGTTGCCGGGCCGGCCGTGGTTGACGGAAGCCAGCTGATTGTTGTCCGCGCGAGCGCTTTGCTCATGGGAGAGCTGGTTGGATGTCGGCTGGAAATGATTTTCGTGCTCGGCCGCTTGTTCCGCCGCCGTGGGCCGGGCGGATACTCCGCCCTCGCCGTTGAAGCTGTAGTGATTGTTGTTGATGGTCGTGTTGTTGATGACGGTCCGGTCGACGTAGGTGTTATGAAAGCCCACGCCCACGTTCATGACGGCCGTGTTGTACACGAAACCGCCGCCGCCCCAGCGGCCGCCCACAAACCCGACGCCGCCGTATCCAAAGCCGTAATTAATCCCGCCATAGAATCCGACGTGCGGACCCCAGTATCCGGCATGCCAGCCATACAGCCCGCCGGCGAATCCCCAATAGCCCGGCGTCCAGAACACGCCCACGCGCGGCGGCGCAACCCACACGCCCGGAACCCAGTAGTACCCTTCGGTTCGCCAGCCCCAATAGCCGGGAGTCCACATATATCCCTCCACCGGGCAGGGCGGCTGCGTGTAGACGGGCAATGCGGGCGGCCCGATATGGACCGAAATGCCCACAGCGATTTGCGCCGAAGATGGCGCCGGAACCGCGAACAGCGCGAACAGAACCGCGAAAATCGTGGGTGTTAGAAGCTTTCGCATAAATAGCCCCTCCGTGGGCTTGCCTGGCGACGTTTCGAAACGTCTGATCCCGAGATTAATCAGCACGTTGGCTGGGCAGCCTGACCGAAATCCGATACGGCAATCTCCACTTTTATTGAACACCGGACCCGGGAAAATGTCTCTCAGGTCTATTCTCGTGGTGCCTTGACCTGCAACAGAACCCAGGTACAGGTCAAAAAAAGTGATCCAATCCGTGGCAGGGTATTAACTTAAGTTGGAGAAATGTTGCCCGAAGAAGTGGGTTCGGAGGTCCGACCTTCAGGTCGGACAACCCGCTGCCCATATGGATGGCCTTCAGGCCCTGAAGCCTCAGGGGCTAAATAGTCTGTGTGAGAACTCAAAATTGGCACGGTTTTGTAGCGCCCGCCTTCAGGCGGGCACTTTGGAATCAACCAGATGCCCGCCTAAAGGCTGGCGCTACATGAGCTGAAACCGAGTTCTGACACAGACTCTAAAGCCCAATTTTGTGCGACGTCGATTCTCCGACCTGAAGGTCGGACCTCCCACGGATTGGATTCATGGCAAAGGATTCGAAATTAAGACATTGCCCGCTGCCGGGCGGAGGGCGCCGGCTCGCTTGGCGGATGGTATACTTATCGACTCTTATGGCGAAGATCGTACAGGAAGGCCTCACGAGCATCCCGCCCGAAGTGATTGCGGGGTACGAGCCGGTCATCGGCCTTGAAGTCCACGTGCAACTGAAGACCTTGACGAAGGCGTTCTGCTCCTGCTCGACGCGCTTCGGCGATCCGCCGAATTCGAACACTTGTCCCGTTTGCCTGGGCTTGCCGGGCGCGTTGCCGGTGCTTGAACAAGCGGGCCGTCGAGCTGGGCATCCGCGCAGCACTGGCACTGCATCTAAGTGTGCAGGGATTCTCCCGCTTCGCCCGAAAAAACTATTTTTATCCCGACCTGCCCAAAGGCTACCAGATTTCGATGTATGAATTGCCGCTGGCCACGGGCGGCTACCTTGAGATCGAGCACGACGGCCAGATCAAGCGCATCGGCATCACGCGCTTGCATCTCGAGGATGACGCCGCGAAGAATCTGCACGAAGGATTTCCCGATTCGGCGGAAAAAAGCTATATCGACTACAACCGCGGAGGCACTCCCCTCGCTGAGATTGTCTCCGAGCCGGACCTGCGCTCGCCGACCGAGGCGCATGCGTATCTGACGGCTTTGAAAGAAGTGATGCTGTACACCGAAGTGAGCGACTGCAACATGGAGGAAGGCTCGCTGCGCTGCGACGCGAACGTCAGCGTGCGGCGGCGCGGCGCGGAAAAATTCGGCACCAAAGCCGAAGTGAAAAATCTCAATTCCTTCCGCTACCTGCAGCGCGCGCTCGAATACGAGATCGAGCGACAAATTGGCGTCCTCGAATCCGGCGGAAAAATCACGCAGGAAACGCGCCTGTGGAACGTGGCGGCGGGGCGCACGGAACCCATGCGGTCGAAGGAATTCGCGCACGACTATCGTTATTTTCCTGAGCCGGATCTGCTGCCCGTGCGCGTCGGCGCCGCGTGGGTAGAGGAAATCGCGCGCGCCATGCCCGAATTGCCGGACGCGAAACGCAAGCGCTTCGTGCGGGAGTACGGCATCACGCCGTATGACGCCGGCGTGCTGGCATCGACGCGGGAGCTCGCGGATTATTTTGAGAGCGTGGTGCGCGCAGGCGCCCCGGCCAAGCCCGCCGCAAATTGGATTCAGGTCGAGTTGCTGCGCCTGTTGAAAGACGCGGAGAAAGAAATCACGGAAAGCCCCGTCGCCGCCCGCGGAACTCGCGGCGCTGATTGCAAAAGTCGAGAGCGGCGAAATCAACGCGGCTTCGGGCAAGAAAGTGTTCGCGCGGATGTTTGAGACGGGCAAGCCCGCGGCGGAAATCATCGCGGCGGAGGGATTCGCGCAGGTCAGCGACACGGGCGAGATCGAGCGCTGGGCCCGCGAAGTGATCGAGAAGAATCCCGACAATCTGGCGAAGTATCGCGCGGGGAACGAGGGCGTGTTCAAATTTTTCGTGGGCCAGGTGATGCGCGCCTCGCGCGGCCAGGCCAATCCGCAAACTGTGAATGACACGCTGAAGCGCCTGCTTTCCTGACGAATAACTCAGGATGAACAGTCCCGTTATTCGAGCCGGACCGTCAGCGGCTAAACAGGCTGCGGAGAAGGGACTTTATTTTGTCATTCCGAGCGGAGCGAGGAATCTCTCTTCGATTTAAGTATATGAAAAGAAAAAAGGAGAGATTCTTCGCTTCGCTCAGAATGACAGAGTTTTGAGTTTTTCCGCAGCCTGTGAAGCCGTGACCCACAAAGCATCTCGCGTCGACACTTCAATATTGGAAGGAGCTATTTTATGCTGAAGGAAGGCGATCCAGCGCCGCCGTTCCGGCTTCCCGCCGACGATGGGCGCGAACTATCGCTGAAGGATTTGCACGGAAAGCATGTCGCGCTGTATTTCTATCCCAAGGCCAGCACGCCCGGGTGCACGACGGAAGCCATCGAATTCCGCGAATTGAAGAATGAATTCGACAAGCTGAACACGATCATCCTCGGCTGCAGCGCGGATTCGGTCGAATCGCAGGCGAAATTCAAGGCCAAGCAGAAGCTGAATTTTCCGCTGCTGAGCGACCCGGATTTCACCGTGATCGAAGCGTACGAGGCGCGCCGCATGAAAAGTTTCCTGGGAAAATCCTATCTGGGCATCGTGCGCAGCACGGTCCTGATCGGCCCCGACGGCAAGGTGGAAAAAATCTGGCCCACGGCCAAATCAAAAGGCCACGCCGCCGAAGTAGTGGAAGCGCTGAAAGCGCTTCAGTAGGACGGGCTTCAGCCTGTCTGGTTTTCGTACACGCAGGGCGCAAACCCAGACAGGCTGAAGCCCGTCCTACTTAAAGCGTCATGTGAAACCCGCCCTCACGTTCTTCGATCAGGAGATTGTCGATCAGTCGGGTAGGCCCAATCCGCAAACTTAGCATCGCCAGGCACGCGCCGCGCAGCCTCGTTACCGGCTCGAGCGTTTCCAGATCCACCAAATCCACGTAGTCGGGCTCGGCGAGCGGCTCGGTGCGCAGCATTTCCCGCATCGCGGCCGTGAGCCGCAGCGCGTCGCGCTCCCCGTGCGAAATGGAAACGCGCGCGCCGTCGAGCGCGCGATACAGAATCGTGGCGGCGCGCCTCTCCGCGGGATTCAGGTAGGCATTTCGCGACGACATTGCCAGCCCGTCCGCCTCGCGCACAATGGGGCACACCACAATTTCCGAATCCAGGTGCAGATCGCGCGCCATCTGCCGGATGATCCGCGCCTGCTGCGCGTCCTTGCGCCCGAAGAACGCCCTTTGCGGCTGCACGATTTCGAGCAGCTTCAGGACCACGGTCGTGACACCGCGAAAATGCCCGGGCCGCACTCGCCCGTCCAGGCGGTCCGAAAGGCCCTCGACATTTACCCAGGTGCGAAATCCCGGCGGATACATTTCCGAGGGATCGGGCGCGAATAAATAATCGACGCCCGCGTCTTCCAGCTTCCTGCTGTCCTCCTCGAAGGTGCGCGGATATTTTTGGAAATCCTCGCTGGGGCCAAACTGCGTGGGGTTCACGAAAATGGAAGCGATGACGGGTTGGCATTCGACGAGGGCCGAGCGAACGAGGGACATGTGTCCCGAGTGGAGCGCGCCCATGGTCGGCACGAAGCCCGCGGAACGGCACTCGGCCCGCGCCTGGCGCGCCACCTGCTTCATCCATTCGACGGTGTGGATGGTTTCCAAGGGGGTTCAGTGGCGCATGCTTTAGCCTGTGGGGTTTTGGTTTTGCAAGAACAAACCTCACAAGCTAAAGCATGCGCCACTTAAATCACGCGCGCGCGGCTGCCGCTTGCTCGCGATAGAACATGATCAGATCCGTCGAGACCGGCTTCACGCCGAGTTGCCTCAGCATGGTGACCACTTGCCCGCGATGATACGTCGCGTGGTTTGTGAGCTGATGCAGACTCTGCCAGAGCGGGTTCGAGAATTCATCGCCTGTAAAACTCTTGTAGCGGATCACTCGATCCAGATCCTGCTGCGTGAGCTTCGTGACGTAATCGATGTAGTACTGATCGTTTTCCTCGAGCTTGGCGCGGATGGAAGCGAGATCGGGAAATCCGGCGGGAGAAAGAAGCGAGGAGGGAGAGCGCCCCTGGAAGCGCTCATTCCACACGTATCCCGCGCCGTAAAGGTGCGCAACCGTGTCGCGCACGGAACTGAAACTCGAGCCGAGATTGCGCGTGAATTGTTCGTTCGTGAGGCGAACCGCAGGCGTCCAGCAGGCGGCGATCGGCCCAGGCGTTGTACTGAAACAGAAAGCGCAGCAGTTCAGGCGTAACCATCGAAAATCCTCCGGCGTGGATTCTAAACCATGATTTCCGTTTGCGTATTTATTTGTGCTGTGCAAGAAGCGTGCCGGCGTGCTCGGGGCGCGCGTGGTACGACTCTTCGTCGGAAGGGAAAGATCCCTGCTGCACGTCGCGGCAATATTCCGCGGCCGCGCGGGAAATGATTTCTCCGACGTCGGCGTAGCGCCGCACGAATTTCGGTTTGTGGCCGAAGCTCATGCCGAGGAGGTCGTGAATCACGAGCACCTGGCCGTCGCAATCCGGCCCCGCGCCGATGCCGATCGTGGGAATGTGCAGCTCGGCCGTGATGCGCGCCGCGAGCTCCCGCGGAATCGATTCGAGCACGATGGAAAACGCGCCCGCGGCTTCCACGGCGCGCGCGTCGCGCAAAACCTGTTCACCCGCTTCCTCGGACTTGCCTTGCACGCGGAATCCGCCGAACGCATTCACCGATTGCGGAGTCAGGCCGATATGCCCCATCACCGGAATCTCGGCGTCCACGATGCGCGAAATCAAGTCCAGGCGCTTTTCGCCGCCTTCGATCTTGACGGCCTCCGCGCCCGCTTCCTTCACGAAGCGCACGGCGTTGCGCACGGCCCCCGCCGGGTCATCGTGATAGCTGCCATACGGCATGTCCGCCACGAGCAACGCGTGCCGCGTGCCGCGCCGCACCGATCGCGTGCAGTGCAGCATTTCTTCCATGGTGACGGGCAGCGTGCTGTCGTATCCCAGCGCCACCATCGCCAGGGAATCGCCCACGAGCAAAACGTCGACGCCCGCTTCGTCCAGCAAACGCGCCGTCGGATAGTCGTACGCCGTAAGGCAGGTAATCTTTGCCGGTGTAAGAATTTTTTGAGGAAATCCCGGACTTACGTTCGAGTATGCCCGGCACGGTAATCTTCCCGTTGCCAGCAGAAGGAACAGCGCTCATAACCGCCTCCGGTGCCGCTCCCTGAAGTCGGGATACAGCCCAGTAAAACCATTTTAACAGAATGATGTACCGCAGGCTAGAGATACCTGCAGCCGGACTCCAATTCGACTGAATTGGGTCTGCGAAACGAGATTCTTGAAAGGTGCGTTGGTCTCGGGCATAAACGCCGTGATACGCTGTGGCTTTAGAATCAGTTAATTGCCAATCTCTGCGCTTCAAGGGTTTGCATCTGTTCGCAACTACTGCGGACAAAACAAGGGGCTCTCGCAATGATAACGGCACATGCAATTCAAAAATCGCTCATTCGATTTTACTTTGGGGTCGCGCTTCTAACTGCCATATTGCTCAGTCTGCCCGTCGTGTGGGCGCAATATCCGCTGCAATATCCTTCCAGTTCGCAGGTCACCAAGGACGGCACGGCGATTTTAATCGAGGATTACGCGAATCCGCCGCTTTCGAGCGCGATGGGAGATCACGCCTACCCGCCGCCGATCGATTACAAGGGAATGCTCGCGCGCGTGAACACGCTTGCGCTCGGAGCCGGCCAACGCTCCGCTCGCGTCCACGCGGTTTTTCGTCGCCGACATGAACGGCAATCTCTATACCCTGGACAAAGCGACGCGGAAATTCACTCCGTACATCACCTTTCCCGAAATTTTTCCCAAGTACGCCACGGATCGTTTCGGCTCCGGGAGTGTCCGCCATCGTCTTCGATCCGAACTACGCGAAAAACGGAAAATTCTATACCGTTCACGTCGAAGATCCCGCCAAGCCGGGCTCGGCCCAGCCGACCAACGCGCACATGCCGAGCCTGAAACTGGACGGGTACGCGACGACTCCGGTGGTGAAACCGCCGGCGGGCGAAGACAAGAACGAGTCGGTCCTCGTGGAATGGACGGACACCAACATCAAAAATTCCACGTTCGAGGGGACGGCGCGGGAAATCCTGCGCGTCGGCTTCAACAGCCTGATTCACCCCATGGGCGATATTCTTTTCGATCCGCTCGCCAAGCCCGGCAGCGCGGATTACGGCAATCTCTACGTTTCCATGGGCGATGGCGGCTCGGGAGAGACTCCGGGACCGACGCAAACAACTCCGCAGCTGCTCAGCGCCTTGCAGGGGAAAATCCTGCGGATCACGCCCGACCTCGCATTGCGCCCGAACGACAAGCTCAGCGAGAACGGCCGCTATCGCATTCCCTCCACCGGGCCCGACCCGAATCCATTCGTTTCCGTTGCCGGAGCGAGGGGAGAAATTTTCGCGTACGGATTTCGCAATCCGCACCGCATGAATTGGGACGCCGCCACCAACACGCTGCTCGTGAATGACATCGGCCTGCATTCCTGGGAAGAAGTGGACATCGTCACCAAGGGCGGCAATTACGGCTACTCCCAGCGCGAAGGCGACGAAGTGCTGATCGTTCCCGGCGGAGGCAAGACCGGCACGCAATCGAATCCGCAGGTTCCGTTCCCCGGATCGGACCTGCTCACCGTGGAGGGCCTCGAGAAACCGGTCGCGCCCATTTATCCCGTTGCCGTGTACAGCCACGAAGAGGGCGACTCGATCGGCAGCGGTTTTGTGTATCGCGGCAAGAAGATGCCGCAGATGGTCGGAAAATACATTTTCTCGGACATGACCACGGGCCGCCTGTTTTACACCGACCTCGCGGAAATGATTGCCGCGCACGGAGAGCGCGGCAAGCAGGCCGCGATTCACGAAATCCAGATCATGTACAAGAGCCCGTATGACGCCTCCGAAAAAGCGCCGGTGAAGCGGCGGATGTACGACATCGTTGCCGATGCCTTCGCGCACAAGGACGGCGTTGCCGACCCGGTTACTCATCAAGGCGTCCTGCCCGGAGCGGCCAACGCCACCGGGCGGCTGGCGCGGCAAGAATTTCGTTACGGCCAAGCCCGATCCCTACGGCGTCCCGTACGGCGGAGGCCGCGCGGATGTGCGCCTCTCGATGGGCGGCGACGGCGAAATTTATGTCGCTGAGCAAGACCGACGGGATGATCCGCATCCTTGCCGCCGTGGTTACTCCTCCCCCTGCGGTTTCCAAACAGGTAGCCGCGCGGTAGACCTGACGGCTCTCGGAGCGCGTTTTCTCCGCTGTTCTCTGTGGTCCTCTGTGTTAAAGCATTTCGGTCAAAAGTCAAAGGCTTTAACACAGAGGACACAGAGGAGCACAGAGAAAGGCGGAGATATCAACCTCTTTGTTTGCTTAGACATACGGTGATGCCAAAGCGCTCTATCACTTCTGATTCCCTTCCCGCGTGTCCAAACCGTCAGCTGTAACTGATTCCCGAACCGGCCTGGAAATATCCGCCACTGCACCCTCAATGCCTCTTAAACTGAAGAAGAAAAGCCGTCGGAGAGTGACCCTTCCCGCTTCCTGGATGGAGACCCTGAGATGCTGATCCCGCTTCGCCATGAAAACATGCAAGGGCGCCGCTGGCCCGTCATCACGTTCGGAATCATCGCGCTCAATGTCATCGTCTTTCTCGGAACCCACTGGACGATGGACAAGCAGGGACCGGAACTGGGCCAGGTCAAGCTCCATCTCATTCTGCTCGCCGCCATGCATCCCGAGCCGAAAATCCCAGGAAAAGCGCAGGAGTTCGTCACCTCCATCCAAACCAAAAATGCCGCCTCTGGAAGGAAGCGCAAAACCAGAACCGGAACATGTAGTGGACACCTGGGACGCCGAAATGCGCATGAAGGCGGACGAGCACCCGGAAGCCATACAGACGAAATGGACTCGCTTTCGGCGCACCGCTATGAGGAACTCGAACTCCGCTTCGCTTCTTACAAGTACGCATTCATTCCGGCGCACCCGACGGCTCTTGAGCCTGATCACCGCGAATTTCCTGCACGGCGGCTGGCTGCACCTCATCGGCAATATGTGGTTTCTTGTGGCTCGCGGGCGCGGTCCTCGAGGACACCTGGGGGCGGCTGATCTATCCGGCGTTTTATATGATTGCGGGCGTGCTGGCGCTGCAGGTGCACGCCATGGTCAACGTGGGAAGCATCACGCCGACGATCGGCGCTTCGGGAGCCATCGCGGGGCTGATGGGCGCATTCCTCGTGCGATTCCCCACGACAAAAATCGAGATGGGCTACCTGCTCTTTTACCGCTTCTACCGTTTCAAGATGGCTGCGTACTGGCTGCTGCCTGTGTGGCTTCTGATGGAAGTTCTCTATGGCACATATGGCATGTCATCCGGCGTCGCGCACTGGGCCCACATCGGCGGCTTCGTTTTCGGAGCGCTGATCGCCTTCGGAGTCCGGAAATCCGGCCTCGAGCAAATCGCGGAACAGGGGATACAGGAAAAAATCACCTGGGTCAGCCACCCGCTGCTCGCGGAAGCCAGCGAACAAATGGAAAAAGGGCAACTGGATCCGGCCGCTCGCAGCCTGAAAAAATTGCTGCTGGAAAAACCGGATTCCATCGACGCCTATCGCATGCTGCAACGCATCTACTGGGACAAGAACGATCTTCCCGCGCATCGGGACGCCCTCTTGAAACTCCTGGCGCTGGAAATCAAGGCCAGCGATCACGAAGGAGCAATGCAGACCTGCCAGGATTTCAGAAATGCCGGGGGAGAAAAGCTGCCCGCGTCTTTGTGGCTCGAGTTTTGCCGCCAGCTGGAAACCCAGCCGGACATTTCGCGCGCCGCGGACGAATATCTCGAATTGGCCAAAGCATATCCCGCGGAAAAACAGGGCCTCCTCGCGCAAATCGCCGCGGGCCGCATTTACCTGAAGCGCTTAAATCGGCCCGCGGAGGCGTTGCCGCTGTACGAAGCCGCCCAGGCTTCGTCCATCCCCCACGCGGATTGGCAAACAACCATCGACCGCGGTATCGCCGAAGCGAAAAAACAGCTGCACGGGCAGTACTCCCCCGCCGACCCCGTTTCCTGAAGCTCTATTTCAGGGCCAATTGATCCACCAGTGGCGCATGCTTTAGCTTGTGAAGGTTTTGATCTTGATTTAGACCAAAACCTTCACAAGCATGCGCCACTTAAAACCTCAAAACGAGGGGCTGCGCGAACGGAACGGGATGTGTACGACCGCTTCGAGATCGATGGGCTCGCCGTGTTTTTCCGCGGGGCTGAATTTCCACTGCGCGAGGGCTTCCATCGCGTTCGCGTCCAGATGCGGGTCGACGCTGTGAACGAGCTGGATGCTGTCCACGCTGCCGTCCTTGCGGATGATGGCGTAGAGCACTACCTCCCCGTCGACGTGCAACGTGCGAAGCTCGGGCGGATATTTCGGATCCACTTTTCGCAGGGGAACCGGGCCGGCTATCTCCGAAGTCTCAAGATTCATGTGCTCACCCGGGGCCGTCTCATTCAGCTCCGCAAAATTCAGGATCCAGCTGCCGGACGCGCTGGTCAGGTTCGGCATATTCACGTGCAAGGTATAAACGTGTTTTGCGCCAAGCACTTCCTGCGGAGTCATTCCAAGTTTCGGACCGGATTTAGCGGCGCCTTCCGCATCCGCGGTTAGAGATTTCGAGTCCCCGGGCGCGATGCGCGCGCGAGGAACGGGCCGCGCTGGCAAAGCATTTCCGATTCCCCGCGACGCTTGGCCGATGCCGAGCCCTGAAATCGGGCCGGCGTTTGCATTGTTCCCGCCGCTGATGAAAATTCCTTCCGGGCCGTGGCCTCCGCCGCCTCCTGCATTGCTTCCGCCTGCCCCGCTTCCGGATGCAATCCCGCCGGGAGCGCCGGGTTGCGGCCCGTCCGGTGAAATCGAAACGCGCGCGGAAAGATTTCCGGCGGGGATCGCCGGGGGAGCCACTGGGGCGGGAGCCGCCGAAAGCGCGATCAAAGTTTCGGCATCGCCGGCGCGCCCGCTGATTTCCGGCGCGGCTGCATTCGTCTCCGCTTTTTGCGCGGCTGCGCGTGGCGCCGACATCGGATTCACCGGCATCGCCGGTTTGGCCGGGGCGCGCGAGGACGAAGCAATGTTGATCGCGCCGACTTGTTTTTCCTGCTCCGAAATTTCCGGCGCGGCGACATTGGTTGCCGTTAGCGGCGCGGGAGCCTTTGGCCGCAGCGACGCCAGGTTATCCGCCGAGAGTTGCAGCTTCGGCCGTTCCGGCTGCGCGCCCCGCGAGTTGCACGATGTTGGGAAGCGCGGGCAAAATCCTGGGCGGCTCCTGCGGCGCTCTCGGCTGGATCAATGTCTGCCGGGGATGCGTCGGATGCAGCGGCTCGGAGAGAATCGTTTGCCGCGGGTGGAACGCGTCGGCGCCGCGACGGGGAGGGGTCTTCGACGCGTCCTTGCGGGCGACGGCTTTCGGTGCGCGCACAGGCGGCAGGATCGCCGGAAAATCCTTCGCGGGATCGTACCAGGTGATTTCCGTCGGGGGAGTGGCGGAGACCTTCCTTGTCGCCTGGACATTCCAGATCGGAGGAGGGAACAGGACCAGGAGCGCCTGGATCGCGATCGCGGCCAGGAACGAATATTTCGGGGATCTTTGATCGATCCAGCATTCGCGAAAGTAGGCGTCCCCCGCAAATTGCTTCGGCGGCGCGGGGCCTCGAACGATCGCGACGAGGCTGGAGAAGAACTCGGCGAGCGTGCCCGCCTTTACCAGCTCCAGCTGCGGGGCGGGAAGCCCCGGCGAAGAGTCGAGCGAACCAGTTTGGTTCGTCCTCTCATGCAAATGAGCGATCTCAAGCAAGCGGGATGACCCCCGGGGGATTATACGCCAGTGGCGCGGGCTTTAGCCTGCGGGGGGTTTTTAAGAAAGCCCAGGCCGTGCACGATAGCCTAGATTTGAGGGAAATCCACAGACTGAAGTCTGTGCCACTAATGGCTTGCCGTTCGGCTTTTGATTTGCCACGATAGGGGCCTAAACGACCTGCCCGGACGCAAATGCCTCATTCGCATCCTGGAGAATGTGAGTTGCCATGGCTACCCCTTCTTCTTCAGTCGGAAAATCAAGCGGGTTCCCGCTTTGGGCGAAAATCCTCCTGGGCCTTTTTGTGGTGTTGATTCTGGTGGTGCTGGCCGTGCCTTATTTCGTGAATGTCGATCGCTATCGCGACACGATCTCTGACGCCATCGCGAAACAGACTGGCCGGAAAGTCACGCTTGGCCACATTCATGCGCGGTTTTTTCCGGGCGCCGGCGTAACCGTCGCGGACTTGCACATTGGCAATCCGACCGGCTTCCCCGAGGGCGATCTGCTGAGCGCCGACGAAATCGGAGTGAACGTAGCGCTCGCTCCGCTGCTCCACGGGACCATCCATGTCAATTCGGTGGATATTGTGCACCCGAAACTAACGGTCCTCACCGACAGCGGCGGGAAAAACAATTACACCTTCACGTCCCCAGAGCCCGCAGCGGCGCCTAAATCCGGCGAATCCTCCAGCATGTCGCTGGACCAGATCGACAGCATCAACCTGACCGGCGCGGAAATCCTGGTGGGCAGCGTTATCAAGGGCGCGGCCGCGCCGCTTGCCGATACCAAGGGCATCAACATCACGCTGCATAATTTTGCGGTGAGCCCGATGCGCATGCACGACTGGCAGGCGGAATCCAACCTGGCGAGTGTGACGCTGGCGCTGAGCGGCTGGAGGGATCCCATCGCGTTTCGCACCGGCAAGTTCACCCTTTCCGGCGGAAAAATCGACGCGCAATTTGTCGCCGATCTTGCGACGGCCGCCGACGTCAAAGGTACCGTGAACGTGCCCGACTTCGAGCATCCTCAAGTGAATTTTGAAATGAGTTCCTCGCAGCTGGACATCGACAAGCTGATCGACGTTGCGGGCAGCGGATCGGGCATCGCCCGCTTCGGCCGAGACGCCCGCCACTGCTCCCGCTCCGGCCGCTGCCAAAGCTCCAGCCAAGGCGCCGCCGAAGGCGAAACCGGTGGCCGCTCCAGCGACGAAAGCGGCGGAAGCTGCTCCCGCCCCAGCGCCTGCGGCAAAGAGCGAACTAATCGCGCATGGACACGTCAACGTCGAAAAAATTACGACGAAGCCCTACACCGTGGGCCCGGCGAACGTCGAAATGCGCGTGTACACCGATCGCGCCGAGCTTTTGCCGATCTCCATCGGCATGTACGGCGGCACGCTGCAAATTTCCTCGCGCGTGGACCGCGCCACCGATCCTGCGCGCTTCACGGCCAACGTTCAGATGCGCAATCTCGATGTCGCCAAGGTGCTGGATGTGTCTCCTTCGGCGCGCGGAAAAATGGGCGGCACCGGCGAACTTGATTGCGCAACTTCTCGGCAGCCTGAGCGACGACTGGAAAAAAACGCTTTCGGGCACGGGTAAATTTGCCGTGCGCAACGGACACTTGCCCGGAGTGAACCTGGCGGGCGCGGCGCAATCGCTGACCAAGATGGCGGGCGTCGGCGGCGACACGCCGTTCACCGTGCTCGAAGGCGACTTCACCATCGCAGACCAGCGCGTCACCAGCAAACTGATTCACCTGGATTCGTCCGTGGGCATCGTGGACCTGAAAGGCAGCCTGGGCCTGGACAGCACGCTCGACTACCAGGGAACGGCCACGGTGAATCCCGCGGCGGCCCTGGGTTCGGGAACAGCGGGCAGCTGGTCGGCGGCCTGATCGGCAGCCGCGTCGGGAAAATTACTGTGCCGTTCGCGCTTGCCGGAACGATCGAAAGCCCGAAAGTGACGCCGGGCAAGGGCATGCCGAGTTTCGGAGCGCCTCATCGCAGCGGCTCGACGGGGACTTCGCCGCGGCAGCCGAGCCCTCCGGCAAAACGCGGTGAACACGCTGAAGTTTGTTTGGGAAAAAGAAATGATGCGCGGGGATTGAAGTAGCACAGCCACTCTTGGCTGTGTGGTTTTGTAGACCACGCTTACCGACGCCGATCAAAATTTGGTTGCAAAAACCACACAGCCAAGAGTGGCTGTGCTACTTCATGCCGCCAGCGCCAGGCGGTAAAAACTCAACGCGGCGTCGCCCTGCGCGACCACGCGGGCCAGTTCCAGTTCCCCGGCGCGCTCCGGCAAAGCGTGCTTCCTCAAATGTTCGGCAATGACGCGGCCGCCTGGCGCGAGCAGCGGCGACTCCCCCAGGTACTCCAGCACTTTTTCGTATTCCGCGGCCGCGGCGTACGGCGGATCGAGAAAAATAAATTCGGCGTGCGCGTGGCGCGCATCCAGGCGCTCGAGCCCGCGCAGAACATCCACGCCTAGAATTTCCGCTTCTTTTCCGATCCCCAGCGAATCCAAATTGCGCCGGATCAATGCCGCCGCCGGCGCATGGTGTTCGATAAAAATAGCGTGCGCGCGCCCCGCGGCTGAGCGCCTCGATGCCGACCGCGCCCGTGCCGGCATAAAGATCCAGGAACGCGGCGCCGCGCACCGTCGGCGCCGAGAATATTGAAGAGCGTCTCGCGCAAGCGGTCGCTCGTGGGCCGCAGTTCCTGCCCTTTCAGGCTGCGCAGCGTGCGGCTCCGGAATTTGCCGGCGATTACGCGCATGGGGGGGCCGTTTGAAACCACAGATGAACACAGATAAACACTGATAAAGACACCGACTCTTGATTTTCAATCTGCAATCCAGCGCGATGCTGAAAAATGCGTGATCGCAAGCTTGTTGAACGTGGGCGCTGTTCATAATATCGTCGAACATGAAGAACTGAAGTTTATAACTTCCCTCTTTTTTATCACGTGTTCATCTGTGTTCATCTGTGGTTCCACGCATTTACCCGACAGACGCCAGGCGATATCGCCTCTGCCATTCCTGCGGGAGCTGCGCGAGCAGGCGACGGCGCGCGGGTTCGGCCGACGGGGATTCGACCAGGCGAGAGCGCCTCGCGGCGCGCCAGCTCCAGCAGATCGAAATCGCGAAGGGGATTGGCGAGGTGGAAGCCAAGTTCACCGTGCTGCCGCGTGCCGAAAAATTCGCCCGGGCCGCGGATTTTTAAATCGGTTTCGGCGATCTCGAAACCGTTCGTGGTGCGCACCATTGTTTCCAGGCGCAGGCGAGCGTCGTCTCCCGGAGTTCTTCGGCGCGACCAGGATGCAGGTTCCCTTTTCTCCGCCGCGTCCGATGCGCCCGCGCAATTGGTGGAGCTGCGAAAGGCCGAAGCGTTCGGCGTGCTCGATGACCATCACCGTCGCGTTCGGCACGTCCACGCCGACTTCGATCACCGTCGTCGCCACCAGCAGGTCGAGTTCGCGGCGGCGGAATCGGTCCATCACGTCTTCTTTTTCCTCGCTCTTCATACGCCCGTGCAGCAGGCCGACTTTCTTTTCGGGAAACATCGAATTGTTTCAGCCGCTCGTATTCCACGATGGCGGCCTTCAACGAGCGCTGCGATTCGGCGGACTTCGATTGCTCGATCACCGGATAGACGACATATGCCTGCCGCCCGGCGGAAATTTCGCGCCGCAGAAATTCCCACACGCCGGGAAGATGCGCCTCGGACGTCCATCGCGTTTCGATGGGCACGCGGCCCGGCGGCATCTGGTCGATCACGGAAATATCGAGATCGCCGTAGAGCGTGAGCGAAAGCGTGCGCGGGATCGGCGTCGCCGTCATCACCAGCACATCGGGCGCGGCCGCCTTGTCCATCAGTTCCTTGCGCTGCAGGACGCCGAAGCGGTGCTGCTCGTCCACGATCACGAGGCCCAGCCGCGCAAATTCCACCGCGGTTCGAGCAGTGCATGCGTGCCCACGACAAGTTGCGCCTCGCCCGACCTCACGCCCGCAAGCGCCGCTCTTTTCTCCGCCGCTTTCAATCCGCTGACCAGCAAGTCCACCTTGTAACCCGCGCGCGAGAATATTTTTCCGCCGCCAGATAATGCTGCCCGGCAAGAATTTCCGTGGGAG
>CAWFVW010000007.1:0-353658 GCA_963819395.1 uncultured Acidobacteriota bacterium | reverse complement strand
GTGTCCACGCCGTCGAGCAGGATCGCGGCCCGAGTCGATCTCGTAGAACCGCATGAGCAGGTTCACCAGCGTGGTCTTGCCGGCCCCGGTCGGGCCGACGATGGCGACGGTCTGCCCCGGCTCGACCGTGAGCGACACGTGCTCGATCAGCGGCCGGTCCGGCACATACCGGAACGACACGTCGTCGAACTCCACCCGGCCCCGTACCTCGGCCGGCCGGGCGGGCTCGGCCGCGTCCGGAGCCTGCTCGGCGCGCGTCCAGCAGCGCGAACACCCGCTCGGCCGACGCCACGCTGGACTGGAGCAGGTTCGCCATGCTGGCGACCTGGGTAAGCGGCTGGCTGAACTGCCGCGAGTACTGGATGAACGCCGTCACCGCGCCGAGCGTGAGCGAGCCGCCGGCAATCAGCAGGCCGCCGACCACGGCCACCAGGACGTAGTTCAGGTTCGAGGCGAACATCATGACCGGCTGGATGGTGCCGGAGATGAACTGGGCCCGGTAGCTGGCCTTAAACAGGGCCTCGTTCTGCTCGGTGAAGGTCGCCATCGCCTCCTCCCGCTGACCGAACGCCGTGACCAGCGCGTGCCCGGTGTACATCTCCTCGATGTGGCCGTTCAGCCTGCCGGTGTACTTCCACTGGTTGATGAACTGCGGCTGCGCCCGCTTGGCGATCTTGCGCATCGCGAACGCCGACGCCGGCACGGTCACCAGCGCGATCAGGGCCAGCTCCCAGGAGATGACGAACATCAGCGTCAGCACGCCGACGATGGTCAGCAGCGACGTCACGCAGCTGGCTCAGCGTCTGCTGCATCGACTGCTGGAGGTTGTCGATGTCGTTGGTGACCCGGCTGAGGATCTCGCCGCGCGGCTGCCGGTCGAAGTAGCTCAGCGGCAGCCGGGACAGCTTGGCCTGCACGTCCTCGCGCAGCCGGAACACCGCGCGCTGCACCAGGGTCGCGGTCAGCCTGCCCTGGAACAGCGCGCAGATCGAGCTGCCCACGTTCAGCGCGAGCACGACCGCGAGGATCTGGGCGACGTGATGGAAGTCGACGCCGTGCCGCGACCGGATGCCGACGAACACGACGTTGATCGCCTCGCCCAGCATGCGCGGCCCCAGCACCGCCAGCGTGACGCTGCCGACGGCGAGCGCGAGCGCGAGCAGCACGAGCAACCGGTACGGGCGCAGCATGGCCGAGCAGGCGGCGGCCCGAGTTCTTGAAGTCCAGCGCCTTCTCGGTCGACATGCCGCCCATGAAGCGCGCCGGGCCGCCCATCGCCGGGCCGGGCCCGGGACCGCGCTTGGGCGTGGCCCGCTCCCCCGCGCCGGCCGGCGTCGTGTCCGCCGGCCCGCGCCCGCAGACCGCCGGGCTGAAGCCGGCGCCCGGCGCCTGGTCTGCGTTCGATTCCGCGCTCACGCCGCGGCCTCCTGCTCGGTCAGCTGGGACAGGACGATCTCCCGGTAGGTCTGCGAGGTGTCCATCAGCTCGCCGTGCGTGCCGGCCGCGACCAGCCGGCCCGCCGTCGAGCACCAGGATCTGGTCGGCGTGCCGGATCGTGCTGACGCGCTGCGCGACGATGATCATCGTCGCGCCGGTCACCTCGGTGGCCAGCGCCGAGCGCAGCCGCGCGTCGGTGGCGTAGTCGAGCGCGGAGAACGAGTCGTCGAAGACGTAGATCTGCGGCTTGTGCACCAGCGCCCGGGCGATCGCCAGCCGCTGCCGCTGGCCGCCCGACACGTTGGTGCCGCCCTGGGCGATCCGCGACGTCCAGCCCGTCCGGCATCCGCTCGACGAAGTCGCGTGCCTGGGCGATCTCCAGCGCCTTCCACAGGTCCTCGTCGGTGGCGGCCTGGTTGCCGTAGCGCAGGTTGCTGGCCACCGTCCCGGAGAACAGGTACGGCTTCTGCGGCACCAGCCCGATCGCCGCCGACAGCGCCGCCGGGTCGAGCTCGCGCACGTCGACGCCGCCGACCTCGAGCGACCCCGCCGTCACGTCGATGAGCCGCGGGATGAGGTTGACCAGCGTGGTCTTGCCGCTGCCGGTGCCGCCGATGATCGCCGTGGTCTGGCCAGGCAGCGCGGTCAGGCTGATGTCGTGCAGCACCGGCTGCTCGGCGCCCGGATACCGGAACTCCACGTTCCGCAACTCCAGCCGGCCCGGCGCGGCTGCCGGCCGGCCGCGGCCGGACCGGTGACGGCGAGCGCAGGCTCGGTGTCGAGTCACTTCCATGATCCGCTCGGCGCTCACCTCGGCGCGCGGCACCAGCATGAACATGAACGTCGCCATCATCACCGACATCAGGATCTGCGCCAGGTAGGTGATGAACGCGGTCAGCGAGCCGATCTGCATGCTGCCGTCGGCGATCAGGTGGCCGCCGAACCACACCACCGCGGTGGTGGACAGGTTGAGCACCAGCATCACCGACGGGAACATCAGCGCCATCAGCTTGCCCGCGCCGAGCTGGACGTCGAACAGCTGGGTGCTGGCCCCGGCGAACCTGTCCCGCTCCTGCGGGTCGCGGACGAACGCCCGGATCACCCGCACGCCGGCGATCTGCTCGCGCAGCACCTGGTTGATGCCGTCCAGGCGCTCCTGCATCTGCCCGGAACAGCGGCCGCATCCGGGAGATGATCAGCAGCACGATCACGCCGAGCAGCGGCACCGCGACCAGCAGCAGCGACGACAGCCGCACATCCTGGTTGAGCGCCAGCACGATGCCGCCGACGCACATGATGGGCGCGGACAGCAGCAGCGTGAACGTCATGATCGCCAGCATCTGGACCTGCTGGACGTCGTTGGTGGTCCGGGTGATCAGCGACGGCGTGCCGAAGTGACTGACCTCGCGGTCAGAGAACTGCTGCACCCGGCTGAAGATCCCGTGCCGGAGATCGCGGCCGAGCGCCATCGCGACCTGCGCACCGAAGTACACCGCGCCGACCGCGCACAGGATCTGCGCCAGCGTGATGGCCAGCATGACGCCGCCGGTCGTCAGGATGTAGTGCGTGTTGCGGAGGATCACGCCCTTGTCGATGATGTCGGCGTTGAGCGTCGGCAGGTACAGCGTCGCCAGCGTCTGCGCCAGCTGCAGCAGCAGGACGAGCGCGAGCGGCTTGCGGTAGGGCCGCAGGTAGCTGCGCATCAGTCGGATCAGCACGGGAGTGTCTCCGGAGGGATTTTGGCAGGGAACGGGGTTGGGCGCACGTCCGCCGCGGCTTAACCGGAGTCAGCCGCCGCTGGCGCTGGCGGCAGCACCTGGCGCATGCCGTCGGCGAGCTGGCGCAGCGCCTGCCGGACCAGCGGGGCCAGCGGCACCGGCGGGTCGGAGTGCAGCCAGCGGTCCATCGCGGCCTGGATGGCGGCGGTCACCGCGGCGGCCAGGATCCGGGGGAACATGCTGGCCGGCCGGGTTGGCGCCGAGCCGCACGGCGATCGCCTCGGCCAGCGAGTACTGCGTCATCGCCTGCACCTTGAGGTACTCGCCGCGCAGCGCGGGCGTGCTGGTCACCAGCCGCACCCCGGCCATCCACTCCTCGTCCAGCGCGCGGTCGGCGGTGCCGTACTCCGACATCACGGCGTTGGTGATGGCCTGCCAGATCGGCTCGCCGGCCGGCCGCTCGCTGAGCGCCGTCGCCGATCCGCATGGCCCGGTCGAAGGCCAGCGCGCAGATGGCCTCGTACTTGCTGGCGAAGTAGTTGTTGAAAGTCCGGGCCGATACCCCGGCCGCCTCGGCGATGTCCTCGACCAGGACGTTGTCCAGGCCCGCGCTCGATCGCCAGCCGCATGGCCGCGACGCCGAGCGCGTGCCGGGTCGCGACCTTCTTGCGCTCGCGCAAGCCCGACGGCTCGTGGTCGGGGTCGGCAGCGCTGACGGGGATCACCGGACCAGCCTAGCCGAACTTTCGCATCACGCAACTTTGCCGAACGCGAAATTAGCTAGGCACCGTCGCCACCGGCCTGCACCGGACCGCCGCCGCTGCCATGATGACTGGCATGCGCGGACGAACCAAGACCGACTGGTGGGGCGTGGTGCTCGAGGCGCCGGACGGCCCGGCGCTGGCGGGCTTCTACTCGCGGCTGCTCGGCTGGCCGATCGCCAAGGACGACGACGCCTGACGGCGCGGCGATCCAGGTGCCGGGCACGTCGTCGTACCTGGCCTTCAACACTGCCGAGGGCTACGTCGCCGCCGCGTGTGGCCAGCCGCGGACGGGCAGCAGCAGATGATGCTGCACATCGACATCGCGGTCGACGACCTGGCCGCGGCCGTCGCCGACGCGGTCGAGCTCGGCGCGACGGTGGCCGACTTCCAGCCGCAGGACGACGTGCGCGTCCTGCTCGACCCGGCCGGCCACCCGTTCTGCCTGTACCTGGACACCAGTAAGCGGCAGGCAGCGGCTAGCCAGCCGGGTCGGCGACGACCAGCGGGTCGGTCGCCAGGCTCTCGTCGCCCTCGAGCAGGGCGGGCGCGCGCTCCAGCGCGCCGGGCCGGACCGCGCCGAGCACCAGGGCGTAGATGACGCCGACCGCGATCAGGCCGAGCGTCAGCCAGGGCAGGATGTTGTACGGGCTCGGCTGGCCCGGCCGCAGGTCGCCCCAGACCGGGACGGCCAGCACCGCGACGCCGATGACCGGCACGACCACCCAGAGCCAGGGGTTCTTGTGGATGCCGCGGCGCGCGGAACTTCGCCCACTCCACGATCAGCGCCACGTTGGCCATCAGGTACATGATGATCAGGCCGAGGATGCCGTAGGTGCCGAGGAAGCCGGACGCCGAGCCCGGGCTGGTGAACGCCGTCGCCACCACGCCGATCAGGATGCTCGGCGCGACGAACGCGACCGCCGCCGCGGCCGGCGTCCGGAACCGCGGGTTGACCGCGGCCAGCGCGCCGCTCCACAGGCCGCCGCGCGCGCCCGGCGAAGATCACCCGCGAGGTCTGGGTGTTCGCCGCCACGTAGGAACTGGTCACGCTGGACAGGAAGATCCAGGTGATCAGCGGCGCGACGAACGGGATGAACGCCTTGGCCGCGGTGTGGAACGGGTTCGGGTCGGCGGCCAGCGTGCCGCGTGCCCGACGCCGAACGCGGTCACGAGCGCGTACGAGCCGAGCACGTAGATGATCGCCGCTGATCACGACGGCGCCGATCACGGCGATCGGCACGGCCCGGCGCGGATTGCGGGTCTCCTCGGCCAGCGGCGCGGCCGCCTCGAAGCCGCCGAACGCCAGCACGGCCAGGCTGAACGCCAGCAGCACGTCGCTGGAGTGCCCGCTCGGCCAGCTGAACGGCGTGCCGGACAGGCCGCTGGCGCCGCCGCGGACCAGGATGGTCACGCTCATGGCCAGCAGCAGCAGCACCTCGAACACGTACAGCACGACCGTGATCCGCACGCCGAACTTGAGCCCGACGACGACCGGCGCGACGACCAGCGCGCCGTAGACGATGGTGGTGAGCTGCGTGATCCCCCAGATGTGCGGGTCACCGAACACGTTCTGGACGATGTAGCTGCCGACGAAGATGTAGATGCCGCCGAAGGCGATGATGTAGCCGAGGATCGTGATCACGCCGATCGCGACGGCGACCTTGGTGCCGATCGACCGGGTGATGTAGGTGATGAACGACCCGGCGCTCGGGTAGACGCCGGCGAACTGGGCCAGGCTGCTGGCGGTCGCGACCATGCCGACCATGCTGATCAGGAAGATCAGCGGCGCGGACGCCCCGGCGAGGGCCACCATGACGCCGGTGGTGAAGAACAGGTTGAAGGCGGGCGCCACCTGCGCCACGCCCGGCATGATGACGCCGAACAGGCCGAGCTGGCCCCGCTTCAGGCTGCTCGGGGCTGGGTGTCGGCTGTCGATGGCCATCGCTAGCCCTTTCCGTGCCGTCGCACAAAGTCGAGGAAGGTCTGGTTGAACTCGGCCGGGTGCTCCCAGCAGCAGGCGTGGCCGCCCTTGGTGGTGGCCCACTCCGAGCCCGGGATCGCGTCGTGGATGCGGCGGGACAGCGAGACCGGGATGAGGATGTCCTCCTCCCCGGCGAGGACCAGCGTCGGCACGGCGATCTGGCCGAGCCGGCTGGTGGTGTCGTGATCCTGGATCACGGCGAGCTGGGCCAGGTAGGCGTGCACCGGCTGGTCCATGTACCGCATGGCGGTCTCGAACTCGGCCAGCTCGCTCGCCGCGCTGCTCGAAGAACGGCACCGTGAACGCCCAGAGCGTCACGTCGCGCATGACGAACGGCACGCCGAGCACCGGCGCCATGTCCGCCCACATGGCGAACATCCGCGAGCAGAACGGTCCCGGCGCGGCGTAGGTGCACCCGAACGTCGCCGAGCGCAGGTCGCCCGGGTAGCGCGAGCGCGTATTCCTGCGCGATCATGCCGCCCATCGACACGCCCATCAGGTGGAAGTCGCGTGACGCCGAGCGAGTCGACGAGCGCCTTGGCGTCGGCGGCCAGCATCGCGCTGGAATAGGGCCCGGCCGGCGCGGAGCTCGCGCCGATGCCCCGGTTGTCGAACCGCAGCACCCGGTAGCCGGCCGCCAGGAAGTCGTCCATCTGGAGCGCCCAGGTCTCGAGGTCGTCAGCGAGGCCGTTGATCAGGACGATGGTCTCCTCGCCGTCGCCTTCCAGCCGGTAGTTGCAGCTCGATGTCCGTTAACTGTCGCTACGGCCATTGAGGTCTCCCTCGGATCGGAGCTCGATGCGGGCGTGCAGCTCGCGGAGCATCTCCTCGGTCAGCGAGAAGTGCTCGGCCGCGAGCTGCGCGCCGCAGCGTCCGGCGTCCCCCGCGATGACCGCCTCGGCCAGCGACGGGTGCTGGTCCAGCGCGCGGTGCCGGACCTGCGGCGTGTAGGGCTCGGCGTCGAAGCCCGAGGCTGACCTCGCGCCGGGCCCTGGCGCTGAGCTCGACGAGCCGGGCGTTGTGCGTGGCCCGGGCGATCGCCTGGTGCAGCGCGTGGTCGGCCAGGCTGGACGCGTCCCGGTCGGCGGCCCGCGCGTAATCGCCGACCGCCGCGCGGATGCGCCCCGATGTCGCGGTCGTCGCGCCGCTCGGCCGCCGTCCGGGCGATCAGCTGCTCGACCAGGCGCCGGAAGTCGAGCAGGTCGGTCAGGTCCGCCCAGGCGGGCACCAGCGTGCGCGCGATCATGCCGTCGGCGTCCGGGCCGCGGCCGGTCCGGACGAACGTGCCGCCGCCGCGGCCGCGCCGCGTCGTCACGTACCCGGACGCCTGCAGCCGCTGCAGTGCCTCGCGGACGGTGGTCCGGCTGACCTCGAGCATGGTGGCGAGCTCCCGCTCGGTCGGCAGCCGCTGCTCGGGCACGAACTCGCCCGAGCGCGATGGCGGTCACGATGCGCTCGGCGATCCGCTCGCCGGCGGTCCGCAGCGTGATCGGGGTGAGCAGGGTCCCGAGCGGCTCGCTCGCGGCAGGCTCGCCATGCGCCCGCTCCCCCGTGAGCAGACCCTGCTCTCGCAGGCCGCCCGCGCGTAGTACGCCGGCGATGAACCTGGCCAGCGTCCGCGCCCCCGCCGTCACGCTGGCGAGCTCGACCGCTTCGTCGGCGGCGTGGATGTTGCGGGCTCGCTGGCCCGTAGGCCAGCGCCGGCACGCCGAACTGGTTGAGGTAGTACCGCGCGTCCGTGGTCGCGCCGAGCACGAACTGGCGCGGCGGCTGACCGTGCGCGTCGGCGTGCGCGCTGGCCATCGCAGTCCGCCAGCGGGTGATCGGCCGGCAGCAGGAACCCCTCGGCGCGAAAGCCCGCCTGGCGGATGACGGGCGGGTACTGCGACAGCACCGGATCGGCAGCCGCGCCTGCGACGGCGGCGCTGATTCGCCCGAGCGCCTCGCCGGAGTCCACGCGCGCGGAAACCCGACCCTGACGCCCAGCACTGCGCTGGCCCGGCACGCTCGACGGCCAGTCGCCAGCGCGGACAGTCCCGACGTTGACGTTGTAAGGGCTGACGCCGAACTCCGGATCCGGGGCCGCGACCCGCATCTGGCTCTCGAAGCTCGGCCAGCGCCGCCAGGATGACCGGCATGCTGCGCGACCGGGTTCACGGCGCGGTCCGCCGCCTCGGCGTGACCGCCGGAACCCCGGCAGGATGATCTCCATCCACAGATGCCGACGCCGCCGAGCAGCAGATCCGAGGTCGGTCGGCTCGAGCAGCACGACCGCGTCACCGAGCACGCCGGCCCGGGCCGCCGCGAGTGTGCCGTTGCCCGTGCACTCCTCCTCGATGACCGACAGCGAAGCCAGTTCGCCGGTGATCGCCTCCGGCATGCGCCGGCGAAGCGCCGCCACCGCCAGCAGGCCCATGGCGAGGCCGCCCTTCATGTCGCCGGCACCGCGGCCAGTCAGCCAGCCGTCATTGATCACCGGCACGTAGGGATCGGCCGACCACAGCGCCGCCTCCGCCCGCTCGCAGGCATGAACTTTCTGCGCGATTACGGCGAGAAGGATGCCGTCCTTCTCGCGGTCGGCGCCCACCATCACGATATTGAACCAACGTCGGCGGAGTCGGTCATCGTCATCATCGCGGATACGGTTTCCGCCGCTCGGCCGGGCGCACGGCGCGAGGCACTGGAAAACTACATCAAACGCCTCACCGAGCTCGAATCGCTCGCCAACTCGTTCGCGGGCGTTGACCGGAGCTTCGCCGTTCAAGCAGGGCGGGAGATCCGACTTATTGTTCGCCCGCAGGAGATCGACGACCTCGCTGCTGGCCGCCTGGCTAGGAAGTCGCGCGGCGCATCGAATCCGACTTGGAGTTTCCGGGTCAAATCAAGGTAACCGTCATCCGCGAAACGCGAGTAACCGACGTCGCAAAATAGCCCATGTCCTATCGGCTCCTGTTTCTGGGCGACGTCGTCGGCCGCCCCGGCCGCGATGCCCTCCAGCGGGAATTGCCCCGATTGAAAGACGAGTGGGAGCCGCTTTTCATCGTGGTGAACGGCGAGAACGCAGCGGGAGGCGTGGGAATCACCGGTGAGATCGCCGACTCGATGTTCGCTCGGGCGTTCGACGTCGATCACACTTGGAAACCATGCCTTCAACAAGCGGGAGGTGTTTCCCTATCTCGACGGGCCCGGCAGCGATCATCCGGCCGGCGAATATGCCGGACGGCAACCCGGGACGGGGTTCGGTGGAGGTGACCAACGACGGAATGACTCTTTATGTTGCGAACCTGTGCGGTCGCGTGTTCATGGACGCATATGACGACCCGTTTCGCATGGTCGACGCGCATGCTGGCAAGGGTCTCGACACCCCATCGCCTGATCGATTTCCATGCCGAAGCCACGAGCGAAAAAATTGCGATGGCCTGGCATCTTGGACGGTCGCGCCACGGCCGTGCTCGGCACCCACACCCATGTGCCGACGGCCGGACGAGCGAATCCTTCCAGGAGGCACCGCCGCGATCACCGACGTCGGTATGACTGGACCTTACGAGAGTGTGCTCGGAATGAACAAGGATGTCGTTTTGACCCGTTTCAAAACCGGAATGCCGACGAGATTCGAGGTTGCCGACAAGATAGGTGTAATCTCCGGGGTGGTCTTAGACGTCGAAAGATTAACGGGTCGCGCAACGTCAATAAAGCGGGTGCGCTCGGAGGCTTGATTGGCCGCACGCTGCGGTCGGTTCGGAGACTTGAATGAAAACGATTTCAACCTTGATCATCGCTCTTGGAGCAGTGGGTTTTGCTACTGCCGAGACGATTCTTTACGCTCCCTCCCGCACCATCGCGGAGCAACAGATCACCGTTCACCCTTGGGGCAGCGGCACGATTAACGGGGAGAGTGAGGAGTATGCCTACGAGGGCACGACCTCGATTCGAATTTCGACAAAGAATTTATTCTCGGGCGGGCAGATCTTTTTTGCCGCCAATCCGGACCTTTCCAAGGAGTACGGCGACAAGAACGCGCTGCTGCAGCTGACGTTCCGGGTCGCCGACAACTCGTCATCAGCCGGCGGCGGTGGAAAGTTTGGCGGCGGTAGGTTAGGCGGCGTAGCTGGGGCTGGGGGTGGGGCTGGACCGCAGGGCGCCGGCGGCGTCAGCGGCGGTGGCGGGAGAAACGGGCCTCCGGGCCGCCAAGGCGGTCCCCTCCTGGCGCATTTGGCGGCCCGGGAGGACGCGGTGGCGGTGGCGGCGCCCAAGGATCCCCCCCCGGCGCCCAGGGCGGCCCTCCCGGCTTTGGCGGCGCAGTTGGTGGCGGCGGGAGTTCGTCTTCCGCTCCGGCGGAATTGAAGACGCTCCGCCTCGTCATCACCACTACGGATGGGCTCAAGAGCGAAACCTACGTTCCGGCAACCGTGAACGCGGGCTCAAACGGATGGCGACAGCTCGGCATTCCGCTTCAGGCGATCACCGGCTTCAGCCGGACGAACAAAGTTATCAAGTCTGTTGCGGTCGGGGGCGATACGACAACGAGCATCTGGCTTGGCGACGTGCGAACGATTGTTGACAGCACACCCATCACGGCCGACACGAACGTGCACGACTTGAACCTTGCGGAAGGGGACGAAGTGACGTTGAGCGCATCCGGCTACGCGGGTGCGTCGATGCTCAAATACGAGTGGTATTTCGACAAGGACACTTCCGGCCTGCCGGATGCGACCGGACAAGTTATCAAGCACAAGTTCAGCAAGCCGGATACCTACACGATCACGGTCGTCGTCAGCGATTACTTCGGCCTAAAGCAGCCGTACAAGACGACGATCACGGCGAAGGTCAACTAGGCGCAATTGGGTCCTTGTAACCAGGCAAAACGGCCCAAGGCTTGCATTTTTGCGGGCCTTGGGCTATCTAATCGGCAATTAGTTGCGCAATCGTCTTAAAAGGCAGTAGTATCGAAGTACACGCGTTTTATTGGCTTGTCGTTGAGAGCTTCGCGCATCATGCTCCATCGTGAACCGCGCGGAACGTGTCACCATCTGGAGCAATAGATAAACATTATGAGCGGACTCGCAATTGCCATTCACGACCCACTTCTAAGGGAGGGTCTCGGCGCCCTCATCGAGCGAGAGGGACCTATCAACATCGTCGCCTCGGCTGCGGATCTCGAATCGTGCCTAGTAGCGGCTCGACAGACCGGCGCATGCACGGTTCTTATCGACTTCGATGACATCAAACCCGCCGACGCGACCCTACTTCCGGGCATTCGCGCCCTTGGCGTGAAGGTGATTGCCATCGCCCAAAAGGAAGAGTCCGATCCGAAGTTGGTTGACATCGTCATCGCCCGCTCGATGGGCAAGGACATATTGATCCGGCGCATTCGCGAATCCCTCGTCGGTGGCCGGTCGTACGGTCGAACTCGCTCGGCATACGGCGGACGACTGACCCCTCGAGAGCACGACGTGGCTCGGCTTGATCGCCCAAGGCCTGCCCAACCGCGAGATCGCGGTCCGGCTCCAGCTGCGCGAACAAAGCATTAAGAACCTCGCCAGCGTCGTCATGCGGAAACTCCGATGCGATAACCGCGTGCAGGTCGCTCTGCAACTCTCGCAAGGCCAAGTAGAAGAAGCGCAATCGTCTGAATGAAGCAGCGGATCGCGACGGCCGCCGTCCTGATCCCTCTTGCACTGTTGATTGTGGGCTCAACGAGCCCGCTCCCGATTTCGATAGCCGCCCTAGCCCTGGCGGCTATCGGCGTTTATGAACTCGCGGGAATGTTTGCCAAGGGCCGAGTACTTCCGCTCTTGACGCTCGGAAGCTTGGCCCTTCCCTTCTACTCGGTCTTTGTGCTTAGGAACCATCAGCCTGCCGATTTTCTGCTGCTATCCGGAATACTCTTTCTGGCTGGCGTTGCGCTTCTTGCCTATTCTGCAAGACAGATGAAGTTCACTTCGTCTGTTGTCGATGTAGGCGGGATGTGGATATCGATGCCGCTGCTGGCCCTGATTGCGCTGCATGAGTTACATTTACCGGCATTTGGTTTGCCGGGCCGGCCGGCTTGGCAGCTCGCGTCGCCTGCCCTTATTGCGCTTGTACCTGTTTGGGCGGGCGATACCGCCGCGATCTTCATCGGGAAGGCGATCGGGCGTCACCCGCTGTCACGGGTTTCGCCCGGGAAGACGTGGGAAGGCGCGGCGGGCAACCTTGCCGCCGCCGTGCTCGCGAGTTGGGGGATTGGCGTCCTGGTGCATATCCCGCTCATCATCGCGCTGGCGTGCGGGGTTCTAGCGGGCACGCTCGGCCAGTGCGGTGACCTATTCCAAAGCTACTTAAAGCGGCGCGCCGGGGTGAAGGATAGCGGTAGGCTTCTTCCTGGGCACGGCGGTCTGTTGGATCGCATCGACAGCGTGTTGTTTGCGGCGGTTCCGGTCGCGATCACTGTCTACTTCGGCCCCAGTTGGCTCTATAAGCTCCATGCCGGCAGTTCAAACCCATCAGCTCCGCAAAGTATACGTCTCGACGAAAAGGGCGCCCGGATCGTGGGGGGCGGTTAAGTCTCTCTTCGCTCCCGACCGCATCGAGGTTGAAGCCGTCAAGGGTATCGACCTTACGCTCGAACAGGGGGAGATGATCGGCTTTCTCGGTCCGAACGGGGCAGGCAAAACGACGACGCTCAAAATGCTGAGCGGAATCCTCTTTCCTACATCCGGCGAAGTGTCGGTTCTTGGTTACACCCCTTGGCGCCGTGATCCGGCGATGCTGCGGCGAATCTCACTCGTGATGGGAAACAAGATGCAGCTCTGGTGGGACTTGCCGGCCTGGGACTCGTTTATAGTGCTCAAGGAGGTGTATGAAGTTGAGCCGAGCAACTTCAAGAAGCGCACTGAATTCCTCATCGACTCGCTCGATATCGGCGATAAGATGAACGTGCAGGTCCGCAAGCTCTCTCTTGGCGAGCGCATGAAGTGCGAGCTCGTGGCGGCGCTGCTTCACTCACCGGAAGTCGTGTTCCTGGATGAACCAACGCTAGGGCTGGACGTTGTGAGCCAGAAACGCATCAGGGATTTCATCAAACAGCTCCATCGCGAAGACAACTGCACGGTGCTACTGACCAGCCATTACATGCAGGATGTTGAGGAGTTTTGCGATCGGGTGGTGGTGATCGATCACGGCGCTTCGGTTTACGAGGGGACGCTGCGCGATCTTGCATCGAAGTTTCAAGACACGAGGCGCATCAAGCTGGTGTTTTCTGAACCTGTGGACCGCGCCGCTCTCGCGAAATACGGTGAAGTTGTCGACTTCGATGAGCGGAGCGGGACGCTCGAAGTCCCGAGAGTGGAGACGGCGGCGAGAGCCGCAGCCGTGCTCACCGGGATGGCGGTGGAGGACGTGCATATCGAAGAGGTGGAGATCGAGCAGGTGTTGCGGGACCTCTTCGCCCGAACCGACGTTTCACGTGAAACACCACCGCTTCGGTAAAATGACCTTGCCTTCTTGACATGAAGGCGAGGAGTGGATAAATGAATACCGAAATGCCGACGCGCTACGACGCGCCCGCTACCGAAGCAAAGTGGTACGACGCCTGGGAGAAAGCCGGGTTGTTTCAGCCTTCTCCCGATCCGCAGAAGCCCCGCTTCACCATCACGATCCCCCCGCCGAACATCACTGGCTCGCTGCACATGGGCCACGCCCTCTGCTATCCGTTGCAGGACGCGGTCGGCCGATACCAGCGGCTCCGCGGAAAAAGTGTCCTCGTCCTTCCCGGTCAAGATCATGCCGGAATCGCGACCCAGAGTGTGGTTGAGAAGCAGTTGCGGAAGGAAGGCTCGAGCGGCGCCCAGATTGGGCGCGAGAAGTTTGTCGAGCGTGTTTGGGAATGGCGGAAGGTTTCCGGTGACACCATTCTTCACCAGTTCCGGCAATTAGGGTGCGCGTTCGATTGGCCCCGTAGTCGGTTCACGTTTGATGACGCTTACCACCAGGCGGTTCTCGATGTGTTCATCGCGTGGTTCGACCGAGGTCTCATCTTCCGTGGAAAGCGAGTGGTCAACTGGGATCCGGTGCTTCAGACGAGCGTTTCGGATATTGAAACGGAGCGGCGTACGGTTAAAGGCAAGCTTTACTACATCCGATACCCGTTCGCGGATGGGTCCGGAGACGTGATCATTGCGACCACGCGGCCGGAGACGATGCTGGCGGATGTTGCCGTCGCCGTACACCCGAGCGATAAGCGATATCACGGCAAGGTCGGCAAAACGCTCCTTCTCCCGCTGATTGGGTCGCGAGTTGCCGCTAATCGAAGACATCTATCCCGACCCGGCGTTCGGCTCCGGAGCGGTAAAGATCACGCCGGCCCACGATCCGAACGACTACCAAGTCGGCGTTCGCCACAATCTGCCCATGCCGGTTCTGCTCGATGAGCGAGCCCGGGTGACGGCTGACGGCGGAGCCTATGCAGGACTCGACCGGCTCGAAGCGCGTAAGCGCATCGTCGCGGACCTGGTAGAGGAAGAGTTTCTCGTCAAGATCGAAGATCACGAGATGAACGTGACCGTCAGCGAGCGAAGCGGCGAGGTCATCGAGCCGCTTCTTAGTGAGCAGTGGTTTTGCGATCAAGCGGCGCTTGCCGCGCCCGTTATCGAAGCGGTCGAAATGGGCGAAATCAAATTCTTCCCTGAGCGATACGACGCGATCTTCATCGACTGGATGCGGAATATACGGGAATGGTGCCTGAGCCGCCAGCTTTGGTGGGGCCACCGGATTCCAGTGTTTTATACGGAAGACGGGAATGCGGTGGCGGCCCGAACCCAGGACGAGGCGGAAAAGAAAGCCGGCGAACCGGTCATCCGCCAAGATGACGACGTGCTCGACACCTGGTTTTCGTCTCGGGCCTTTGGCCGTTCGCGACCCTAGGATGGCCCGAACATACGTCCGATCTTGCCGAGCGTTATCCCGACCAGCGTCCTCATCACCGACCGCAACATCATCAATCTTTGGGTCGCGAGAATGGCGATGATGGGGCTAGACCTCGCCGGCGCCAAGCCGTTCAGCCATGTAATGATCTTTGCCACCGTGCTCACCGAAGACGGGCGGCGGATGAGCAAATCGCTCGGCACCGGTGTCGATCCGACTAAGGTGATCGAATCCGGTCGGCGCCGACGCCTTCGCTACACGCTTGCAGAGTCAAACGGGCGGCAACCAAGATATCCGGTACAGCGAACGGCGCGTCGAAGACGCCAGGAACCTCACGAACAAGCTTTGGAACGCGACTCGGTTTGTTATTATGAATATTGGCGACGCGCGCCATCCCGGCGCCGCCAAGTTCGAATTCGTGGATCGCTGGCTCCTCTCCCGCCTGGAGGCCACCCGTCAGCTGTCACCGAGGCCTACGATCGGTACGACTTCCAGAGTGTTTGCCAGTCGATCTATCGCTTCTTCTGGAGCGAGCTATGCGACTGGTATATCGAGGTCAGCAAGTCCCGGCTGGCCGACCCCGCACTCGCGGACGCCGCAATGGGTTCTGCTTACCGCGCTGGCAAGGTTCTTACGATGCTGCATCCGGTGATGCCCCATCTCACCGAGGAGCTTTATGCTCATCTGCCGCATCGCGGCAAGGCGCCGTTCCTCATGTCCGCCGCTGGCCCGAGGCTGATGCCGCTCTTATCGACCCAGCAGCCGAGAGCCCGGGTCGAACGGGCCTTCGAGATCACGCGCGCATTCCGCGCGTTGCGGGCGAGTCTCGATCTACCGGCGATGGTTCAAGCTCCGGTTGGGTACCTTACCGGCGACTTGGCGGGCTTGAGCGAACTCATTCGGACCCAATCTTGGCTGGGAGAACTTCGCGAGGCCGCGCCGAGCGAAAAGGTTGCAACCGCCTCCGTTCAAGGCGTCGAGGTCTCGATTCCGATCGGCGACCTGCCCGATCGGTACAATTCCTGGCGCGGCTTGCGAAGGAGCGCGATAAGGCGGCCGAAGACATCGGAAGCTGTCTCTGCGCCTGTCAAACCCGCAGTTTGTGGAGCGGCGAAACCGGAGATTGTCGAGAAAGAACGCGCGCAGCTTGCGGAGCTGGAGGCTCTTCTGAGGTCGGTCGAGGAGCGGCTGAGGGTGTTTTCGAACTAGCGCTCAAGCTCAAACCGGCCGTGGGCGACGTCGAACTCGAGGTCGCCCTCTTGGTCGGTGCGGTGAACTTCTATCCCCTGCGCTTTCGCGCGCTCGAGCGTCTGCGGCGCCGGATGGCCGTATCGGTTGTTGCGGCCGCAGCTCACGATGCCGTAAACCGGGTGCACCGCCGCGAGCCAGGCCGGTGTCGATGAGTTCTTGCTGCCGTGGTGCCCAAAGTGGATGATCTCGGCGTGCCAATCGAGCTGGCCGAGCTCGTCGAGCTCCTCCTGAGCCGGTGCATCGCCCGATGTGACCAGGGACGCTCCGCCGTCGGACAGCTTCACGACCATCGAGCCGTAGTTGTCGTCTTCCCCTTCGTGCCATGGGTGGCAACGCACCTGAACGTCGAACACTCCGAAGCGGCCTCGCTGTCCACTCGTCCAGACGGTTTGGGATGGTTGGACACCGGCTCGGCGCAGGGCGTCGGTCATCTTCGGGTCGTCGCGAAAGCAAGCCGGCGCCTCCACCTTCGCATCTGGGGAGGTCCGCATCACCGCGCCCGAGGCCGCCGATATGGTCGGCATCGGGATGCGACAAGAGCACGACGTCGACGCGATCGACGCCGAATGCCCGCAAGTGACCCGCGATCGGCGGCGCAACGCCCATCGGCGCCGGCCCAACGTCGATCAGCATCGTTCTGCCCTGACTCTGGACGAGCGTCGCGTCGCCTTGGCCGATAGCCAGAAAAACGACCCGGTCAGTCGACGAGCCGATCAGCCCGTAGCCGGAGCCCGCAAGCAACGAAGCCCCTGCCAGCAAGCCCGCTAACGGTTTCGTCAGGCGCATGGTCATGTTACCGGCCTCGCTTTCGGCCGCCAAAGCCCGGTTGCGGCCGCATAGTCGGCGACCAGCCAGTAGCCCGAAAATTGGGGTACCGCGAAACCCCATCCCCTAAACGACCCGAAGCCGCGCACCGTCGTCTCGAGGCCGTGAGCGGCCAATGTTGCCGGCACCAACAAGGCATCGGCGGCAGCTGCGGAAACGAACGATGCGGCATGGCTGGCGAGCAGGCCGAGCAGGCAAACCGGCAGGAGGACCGCCGCAATCAGGTTCGCCGGAATCGAAACGAGCGAGACGATGCCGAACAGCTGCGCGACGATTGGAATGCTCACAAGCCATGCAACCACCGAACCGCGCAAAAGCCGAGGCAACGGAGCGGTACCGGCGCTTCGAGCGCGGAAAAGCGCGATTCCGGCGCCTATCACCATGCTGAGCTGAAAGCCGGCGTCGTACACCATGTTCGGGCGCCAGAGGAGATAAAGAATCCCGGCCGCGGCGATTCCGGACAGGGCATCGTACTCACGGCCGACGATGACCGATCCGTCCCGCAAGGCCGTCGATACGAACGCCCGAAATGTGCCGGGGTGGAACCCGGCAGCGGCCGAATAGACCGCCAACAAGCACAAAATACTAATTCGCCTAACTAAATATGGAATCGGTAGGCGACTAGCGAGCAGCTCCAAAAACCACGCCAGCGCCAACGATGGATGCCGGACGCGGCGAGGACGTGAACGGTACCGCTCTGCTCGAGCGCGGTGCGATCCGAGCGGCTCAAATCCGTTCGTATGTCGAAGGCAAGCGCAACCGCGACGGCGCTGTCGGCCGGATCGAGGCGGCGCCGACTGTAGTCGACGAACGATTCGCGCCATGCCGAGCCCCAAGCCGCGATTCCGGTCGCGTGGCGAACCACGGTCACCGCCGTCGAGCCCCCACTCACCACGCCGACGACCCCTCGCGACAGGTAGGTTCGCTCGCGCTCCTGGGGCACCGCGCGCGCGCGTCCCTGAATCGACACCTCGTCCCCAAGCACCGGCACCAGACCCGGCGCCGCCACTTCGAGCCGGTAGCCGTTTCCGTCGGCAAGAAACACCGAGCCGCCTCCCGGGGCCGGGGTCGGAGGCGACGTGACCGTGTAGACGCCGTCGACCGGCTCGACGCCGACGACCGTCTGCGGCATGACCGGCGCGAGCAAGGCGCCCACGCAGAAACCAACCGCCAATGCGATGCGGGCAGGGAAACCGCGCAAGAACGCAAAGCCCGCAAGTCCAAACAAAGGGTTCGCGAGAAAAACGGGCGCCGAAAGGCCGACCGTCAGCCCGGCGAGGGCCAGAACGAGCGGGCGGCGCTCAAGCTCGGTCCGCACGCCAGGACTTAAGGCGGGCATCCGCTATTTCACGGATCGTCCGCCGGTCTTCCGCCGGCTCCGGAGCGCGCGGCGCGACGGGAACCTCCGGTTCGAGCGGACGCAGCGGGCGAACCCCAAAGCGCAGATCTACAAACAGCGAAGGGTCGCCGGACATGGACCTTAAACGCTCGAGTATCCGGGGCTTGGCTAGGCGCAACTCCTGCGCCCACGCGGAACCTTCGACGGCAACAAAGACGGTGCCGCGATCGTACCGATCCGGGCAGGACCTGGCGCCGAGCGCCTCCCCTACAACCGAGTCCCACGAGCGCAGCGCCCGGCGCGCGTGAGCGGCCCGAACCACCTCGTCCCGCCCCAGCGCCTGGCCCAATAGAGTGTCCAACGCCTTCAATATCGAGTCACCGTACCCTCGCGCACCGTGAACAGCCGGGCTTGGCCCAATACGCGTTCCCCGGCCGCGGAGGCTTCGGTACAGGTTAGCACCACCTGCCCCGCGATGCCGAGGATCAAATCGACGACGGCCTCCCGTCGGGCGGCGTCGAGGTCCGAGAAGACGTCGTCGAGGAGCAGTAGCGGCGCCGAGCCTCGTTCCGCTTCGGCCAGTTTCAATGCCCCGAGCTTGATCGATATCGTCGTCGCCCGCTGTTGGCCCTGTGAGCCAAACAGGCGCACGTCGCGTCCGCCGGTTGCAACCGTCAACTCGTCGCGGTGGGGCCCGACGGACGTCGAGCCGCGGCGTGTGTCCTCCGAGCGTCTTACCGCCAAAGCCGACGCGATCTCCTCGCTCGACCATGCCGGGTCCCGAGGCGCGTAGGTCAACGCCAAAGCCTCTCCGTGGGCCAGCCGCTCGTGCAGATCGCTCGCCACGGCGGTAAGACGGTCGACGTAGGATGCTCGTGCCGCCCTCAGATTTGCCCCGTGCCGGCCGAGTTGGGCCTCCCACGGTTCGAAGGTCGCCTCAGCCACAAACGACTCGGCTGCGTGCCTTAGAAGGACGTTGCGCTGTTCAAGCGCCCGCTTATAGACCGCGAGATCGCGCAAATATGCCGGATAGAGGGAGGCCAGTTCGAGGTCGAGAAACAGGCGCCGGTCGGCCGGCTCCCCGCGAGTCAGGCTAAGGTCCTCCGACGATACGCACACGGCGGGGAGCCGGCCCAAGATGTCCGAAGCTCTGGGCAGCGCATAGTTGTTCAAGAAGGACCGCTTGCGGACGCCGACCTGAAGCTGCACAGATAGCGACACGTCTGTCGACCCCAAGTGAGCCTCGACCTTGGCCGTCGATGCGCCCTCGCGAATCGCCTCAACGTCGCGCTGTCCTCGAAGCAGGCGAGCCGTGGACACAAGGTACAGCGCTTCGAGCAAGTTGGTTTTGCCTTGCGCGTTCGATCCGGTCAGGACGTTCAAGCCTGGTCCCAGGTCCGTTTCCGAGCGAACGTAATTTCGGAAGTCGGTCAGCCGAATCGTGGCCACCGACATCACCCTTTCCCCGTCAGTTTCTTTAAGATCAGAGGGCTCAGTCAAGCAAGCCTCCTCTTTCTCTTATGCTGATGTAATTTGGGGAAAACCAAGTTGCGGGGTGAAGAAATGAATGAGCAACGCGCTCACCTGTTCGGGCTGCTCCTGTTGCACCCAGTGTCCCGCGCCATCGAGGAAATGGAATCCGACCATCCGCGTGCAGGCGCTATTGCGCATCTTGTCGACCGCACCGGGCGTCTGGTAGGCGCCCCAATCGCTTTTCCCGTCGATGAACTGGGAGGGCACGTCAATGGTGCGGCCTGAAAATGTTTGCATTTCCGCGACGCTCCTGGCATCGGAGCCCCGCCTGACGCGATATCCTTGCAGCGCCCCGGTAAAACCAGTCCTGCCGTATTCGGTCGCGTACACTTCGACTTCGGCTTCCGTCAGCCATTTGCAATTCGCGATGTAATCGGCAGGCGGCATGAACGGCGCGACGTTCTCGGCCATACCCTTGTCCTTTTCCATCACGTAATAGGTCGGAATTTGAGCCATCTCCTCGGCGGTGCGCGCCTTCAGGGGATGCGGATTGTTTCCTTTGTAGTCGGCGCTCTTGCAGAAGTAGTAGGCGCGGAAAAAGGCATGCAGTCCTTGCGGCGCATGGAGCATGTCGTCGTTCGCGCCGCGGGTGCGCTGGTAATTCTGATAGTATTTCCGCGGCGGATTGAGCTTGGCGAGCTCCGCATCAAGATCGTCATCGGTGGCTGCCGGGCGCGGCAAGGTCGCGCCATTCGCCGTGTCAAAGGGCAACGCGGGCGCGCCTTCAAACGGCGAGCTCATGATCGTGAGCGACCGGAAAATATCGGGCCGGATGAGCGCGGACCAGGAAGCAACCGGCGCGCCGGCGTCGTGACCGACCACCATCGCCACCGAGCGGTGGCCCAGCGCGTAGACGAGCCCGATGGCGTCTCGCGTCATGTTCAGAATGCGAAACGGATCCTGATCGGCGTCATAGGAATCGTCCCAGCCGGTGGTGCGGCCGTAGCCGCGCTGGTCGGGGGCAATAACGTGAAAGCCCGCAGCCGCAAGAGACGGCATCACCTTGCGCCAGCTATAGGCGAGCTCCGGAAAGCCATGCAAGAGCAAGACTGCCGGCCGGCCCGGCGTCTCGTAACCTGCCTCCAAAATATGCACGGTCATGCCGTTCACGTTCGCGATCTGGCGCGAGCGGATGCCGGCGGGGATAGTGCCGTTCCCGTAAGGTGGAAGCGTCGAAAAATCGGTCCGCACGATGTCGGCGCGCGCGGCTATATTTGGAGCTGTCGCCAAGGAACCGATTCCCATCGCCGCAGTTGCCAGGAAAGTTCGCCGCGATTGGTTTGTGCTCGCCTCGACGCTTGTTTTTTTGTCCATGGCACACTCCCGCGGTCAAAGGTGGGGCCTGCCAGGCGCAGTGTCAAGGGTGGAGCGGGAGTATCGCAGGCGGGTTTAGTGGCGCATGCTTTAGCTTGTGGGGTTTAGGTATTGCATGTACGAAACCGCACAAGCTAAAGCATGCGCCACTTTTAGATGCGGCGAATGTTCGCGCCGACGGAAGCCAGTTTTTCCTCGATGCGCTCGTAGCCGCGGTCGATGTGATATACGCGGTCAATGACAGTTTCGCCGCGCGCGACGAGGCCGGCCAGCACGAGTGAAGCGCTGGCGCGCAGGTCAGAAGCAATCACGCTCGTGCCGGAGAGCGCGGCGGGACCATGAACAACGGCGCGGCGCCCCTCAATGGAAATATTCGCACCCATGCGGATCATTTCGCTGGCGTGCAGGAAGCGGTTTTCGAAAATTGTCTCAGTAATCGCCGAAGTTCCCTTGGCTTGAGTTGCGAGCGCCATGAACTGCGCCTGCATATCCGTCGCGAACCCGGGATATTCCTCGGTGGTCACGTCGGCGGCAACGAGCTTTCTCGCGCCGCGAACATGCAGCGTGCCCGCCGCTGTCTCGCGAATATCGACGCCCGTTTCGCGCAGCTTCGCGATCACCGAGGCCAGGTGCTCCGGCGCGCAACCGGTGAGTTCGAGATCGCCGTCCGTGATGGCCCCCGCCACGAGGAACGTGCCCGCTTCGATGCGGTCCGGAATGATGGTATGCGTTGCCCCGTGCAACTTTTCCTTGCCGCGGACGCGAATCCTGGACGTCCCCGCGCCTTCGATCTCCGCTCCCATTTTGACGAGCAGTTCAGCGAGGTCGGCAATTTCCGGTTCGCGCGCCGCATTTTCGATGAGCGTTTCGCCCTGGGCGAGGACCGCGGCCATCAGGATATTTTCCGTTCCAGTGACGGTAATTTTGTCGAAGAAAACGTGCCCGCCCGGCAAGCGTCCTCCGCGAGGAGCGCGCGCTTCCACGTAGCCATGCGACATTCCGATTTCGGCGCCCATCTGTTCGAGCGCCTTCAGATGCAGATCCACCGGCCGCGCGCCGATCGCGCATCCGCCGGGGAGGGAAACGCGGGCGTGGCCGGTGCGAGCAACCAGCGGGCCGAGCGTGAGGATCGAAGCCCGCATCGTTTTCACGAGCTCGTAAGGCGCCTCGGCCCCGTTGATCTGTTCCGCCTGCATGATCATCGCGGTGGGCGGAATTGCGGGCGTCTCGACGATTGCGCCGAGATGCGCCAGCAGGCGTCCCATCGTGATGATGTCGCGCACGCGCGGGATGTTGTCGAGTTCCACGCGGTCGCTCGTGAGCAGCGCGGCGGCCATCGCCGGCAGCGCGGCGTTCTTGGCGCCGCTGATGCGCACCGAACCTTCCAGCGGCCTTCCGCCTTCGATCAGAAGTTTATCCATGTTTGTTACGCGAGGCGATTGCGATATTTTTGGCGCGGTTAAGTGCGTTGTGGACATGTCCGTTGGTATCGCGCAAGAGGCGCTTGGCCTGTGGCGCGCTTGCTCCTGTCTTTAACATTATGAGCGCAGCGCCGAGATTGTGTCCGGATTGACGCAGGGCGCGTGTCGATTCGGCCACGCCCTCCCCGGAAGCCTCCATCAGGATCCGCAACCCTCGGGCCCGCAACTTGCGATTCGTCAGGGCCACGCCGATCATCCAGTTGTCGTACACGCGGCCGAGGCGAATCATCACGGCAGTAGAGAGCATGTTGAGGACCAACTTCTGAGCCGTGCCTGCTTTCATCCGCGTCGAGCCGGTGATCGTCTCAGGCCCGGTCGGTGTGACGATGCTGATTTTCGCCACTTGTGTTATCGGCGTTCGCGGGTTTGACGTGAGCCCAATCGTAACCGCGCCTTTTCTGTTCGCCAATTCAAGCGCGCCGAGTACGTAGGGAGTCCCGCCGCTGGCCGCGATTCCGACGACGGCGTCCTTGGCGTCGAGCCCTCGCGCGGCCAGGTCCTTCGCCCCTTGCGCGCGATTGTCCTCGGCGCCTTCCACGGCGTGAGTGAGCGCGCGCCGTCCTCCCGCAATTACGGCCTGCACCGTGCGCGGCGGCGTGCCGAATGTCGGCGGAAGTTCCGCGGCGTCAAGCGCCGCGAGCCGCCCGCTGGTTCCCGCGCCCACGTAGAAGAGCCGGCCGCCTTGCTGCAGCGCGTAAGCGGCGGCGTCCACGGCGCGCGCGATCACCGGAAGCGCGGACTTGACGGCGCGCGCCACGCACGCATCTTCGCGATGAATCGCGCGCAAAATCTCGTTTGTGGAATTGGCGTCAATCCCGCGGGTACGCGGATTCCGCCGCTCGGTAGCTCGAGGTTCGATCATGGTTTTAGTGGCGCATGCTTTAGCTTGTGGCTTTTTGTTTTAGCACCTGGAAAAAAGCCACAAGCTAAAGCATGCGCCACTAAATTCCCTCCACCACTACTTTCGCCAGAATCTGCACTCTTCCGCGGCCATGGAAAACGGCCGAGATCCATCTTCGCACTTGGGCATCCGAATGTGTTGTAGGGATTCGAGTCAAATCACTCATTCAGTTAGGGGCGGCAAGGAATAACCATGCGCGGAGTAGGGGCACGGCATGCCGTGCCCCTACTTGGCCGGCGCAAGGCCCAGCGACTCGATCACGGCATCGTGCACGGAGGGCCGCACGGCCGCAATCTTGTCATTGTCGCGCGTGGGATACACGCGGTTGGTCAGCAGGATTACGAAAAGCTGGCGGTCCGGGTCAATCCAGATCGATGTGCCGGTAAAGCCCAAATAACCGAAGCTGCGCGGCGAAAAATAGCGGCCGCTCGAGGAATTGGGTGTGGGCTTCATCCATCCGAGCGTGAAAGCGTTGCCGGCGATCGCCTGCGGGGCGGTGAATTGCGAAATCGTGGCGCGATTCAGCAGGCGGTGATGGCCGTAGATTCCGCCGTTCAGCAGCATCTGGCAAAACACGGAGAGATCGCCTGCTGTTGTGAACATGCCGGCGTGCCCGGAGACGCCGCCCATGGCGAACGCGTTTTCGTCATGCACTTCGCCCTGCACGAGGCGCTTCCGGAAAGTCGCATCATTTTCCGTGGGCGCGATGCGGCCCAAAAGCTTTTTCGACGGGTTGAACGCGGAGTCGGCCATGTCGAGAGGCGCGAAGATTTGTTCGTGCGCGAGTTGATCCACGGTTTTCCCCGTGGAGCGCTCGAGAATTTCACCGAGCAGAATGAAGCCGAGGTCGGAGTAATCCGTTTTCGTCCCGGGCGCGTATTCGAGAGGCTCCCTGCAAATCGCGGCGATGAATTCGCGCTTGGAATGCAGCGTGAGGAAATAATCCTTGTGCGCAGGGAGCCCCGAGGAATGCGTCAGCAAGTTGCGGACAGTGACCGTCTTTCGCCATTCGGGATTCGGCCCATCATTCCATTCAGGGATATAACGCGCCACGGGCAAGTCGAGGCCGATTCGGCCCGCTTCCACTTGCAGGGCTACGAGCGTCGCCGTCACGACAGGCTTGGTCAGCGAAGCAGCGTCATAAATCGTGTCCACGTTGACGGCCGGCGATTTCGCGTCATACGTTTGCCGCCCGAATTCGTGGACGATCAGTTCATCCTGGTAGCCGACCGCGAGCACGCCGCCCGGAAACGCGTGCTCCTCCACGGCTTGATCGAGCACATCGTACGCGCGCCGTAATTTTTCCTCTTCGTGCGCGTCTGCCTCGCGCAATTCCATGGGGTTCGCCGCGAGAGTAAGTCCCGCGCCGATAGCGGCGACACTCGGAATATTTACCGGCAGCTTACCTCCGACGGCCGTTTGTCCGAAGAGTGCGCGGCCCATGGCCCACTGCGCGACGTCGCCCGTGCCGAACGCCGCAATGTAAGTTTTAGCTGTTGGAAAACTTTCCGCCAGATACGGGCTGCCAAACCCGGCCACGACCACGGGTTTTCCCGCGGAGAGAAGCCGATTCACGAGGGCGGCCTCGTCGTCAGGCAGGCCGATGCTGCCTTTGCGATCGGTGACCCGCACGTACACCGCGGCAATCGCAACGTCGTACGTATCCGGCGCCGGAAGTTTTACGGTGTCGGCGCGCACGAAGCGCGTGTCCATACGAATGGCGTTAAGCGAATCGACGCGCCAGCGGATTTCGTTCTCGAGATTTCCGGCCGGGTACGGATCGCTGTCTCCGGATACGGCGACCAGCAGCACGCGCTCCGGCTTGGTCGCGTCCAGCGGAAGAATGTGCTGATCGTCGCGCAGCAGGGTGATGCCGCGGTCGGCGATGTCCAGCGCTGCGCGAGCATATTCGGGCCGGTCAAAATTGCGCGCGAGGGCTTCGAGATCAACTACTTTCGATTTGTTCAGACCAAGTTTGGCTTTGGCACGAAGGACGCGCGTCACCGCTTCGTTGAGACGCGCCATCGGAATTCGCCCGGAAGTCACGGCCTCATGCACAGCCTGGAGTGCGGCGTCCAGTACGGGCGGAACGAGCAGCACGTCTGCGCCGGCGAGGATCGAGCGCACGGCCACTTCGCCGGGTGGATAGCGCAAGGTCACGCCGCCCATGTCCAGCGCATCAGTCACGACGAGGCCGTTGAACCCCATTTTTTCGCGCAGCAGGCCGGTCATGATTTTTGGGGACATGGTCGCGGGCACGTTCGGGTCTGGCTCGAGCGCCGGGACGGCGAGGTGCCCCGTCATGATTGTGCTTGCGCCGGCGGCAATGGCGGCGCGGAAGGGAGCAAGTTCGACGCTGTCGAGGTGAGCAAGATCGCTCGAAACGAGCGGGAGATCGAGATGCGAGTCAGTGCTCGTGTCACCGTGGCCGGGGAAATGCTTCGCGGTGGCGAGGCCGCCGTTTTCCTCGACCCCGCGCACGAACGCGGCAACAAATTCGGAAACGCGCGCGGGATCTTCTCCAAACGAGCGCGTGTTGATGATGGGATTTTGCGGATTGCTGTTCACGTCGGCGACGGGCGAAAAAATCCAGGGAACGCCTACGGCTCTCGCTTCGAGGGCCGTTATTTTTCCCATCGTGTAGGCGTCTTCCGGCCGGCCCGTGGCGGCGACAGCCATTTCGTAGGGGAACGACGTGCCCTCGTCAATGCGCATGCCTGTGCCGCGCTCGAAATCCGCGCCGACGAGCAGGGGAACTTTCGCATGGCGTTGCAGAGTATTCACGAGGACCGCAGTCGGATACACCTGGCTGCGTTCCACGCCGAGCGGCGAGCCCTGCGTTTGAATTGCGAACGAGCCGATGTGCTTTTCCTCGACATCGCGGAGAAGATCCTTGTAGTCTTGGCTTTCGGTGGAAAGAAACGAGCCGTAAGCCCAGACGGCGAAAAGTTGCCCGATTTTTTCATCGAGCGACATGGATTTGAGCGTTTGCGCGACCCAGCGCTCGCCCTCGGCGGAGAGTTTCGCCGGGGCAGGTGCGGCCGGCGCGCGCGGAGTTTTTTGTGTGCTGCCGGTGGTAGCCATGAGGGACAGAGCGAGCAGCAGGAGCCAGCGATTTATCGTTCGCATCGCGCGGATTCCAGTTTGGTCGCCCGCATGCCGCATTCATATATAGCACCCGCGCAAGGGCGAAACAAATGCGTTTGGAACCACGGATGCACACAGATAAACACGGATAAAACATGGGAAAAGGCGAATCAATTGGGAATATTCCGCCGGCGATGACCAACATGGCAAGGCGCGCGCAAACATTCGGAAAATCAACTCTTCGTTTCCTTTTCTTATCCGTGTTCATCTGTGTGCATCCGTGGTTTCAAATTCCTGCTGTCGCAGCGCAGGCGCTTACCGGGATTGACGTGCTTGAAGCGCAGAAATTCGCGCCGCTGGCGGGGAAGCGCGTTGGGCTCATCACCAATCAGACTGGGATCGACCGCGATGGGCACAGCACGATTGATCTGTTGGCCCACGCACCGGGCGTGAAGCTGGTGGCCCTGTTCAGCCCCGAGCACGGGATACGCGGCATTCTCGATGAACGCGTTTCGTCCGCTACGGATGAATCGACGGGCCTCCCCATCTACAGTCTCTACGGCGAAACCGAGCGGCCCACGGACGCGATGCTCAAGGGCCTCGATGCGCTGGTATTTGATGTTCAGGACGCGGGCGTTCGCTTCTACACGTACATCGCGACGATGGGGTATGTGATGGAAGCCGCGACGGCGCATCACCTCGCGTTTTACGTCCTCGATCGCCCCGATCCGCTGGGTGGAGAACACATCGAAGGGCCCATGCTCGACCGCGACCGCGTGAATTTTGTCGGCTATTTTCCAATGCCCATTCGCATGGCCATGACGCTCGGTGAAATGGCCAAGATGTTCAATGTCCAGAAGAAGATCGGCTGCGACCTGCACGTCATCCGCCTGCAAAATTGGCAGCGCCGGATGTGGTTCAGTGACACGGGGCTCCTGTGGGTGAATCCCTCTCCGAATTTGCGTTCCACTGAGGCCGGCATTCTGTATCCGGGCATGGAAATTCTGCGGGCGGGCGGCGTTTCCGTTGGGCGCGGCACGGAGAGGCCTTTCGAGTTGCTGGGCGCGCCATGGATTCGCGGGGAGGAATTCGCAGCCGAAATGAACCGGCGCGCAATTCCGGGCGTGCGATTCGAGGCGCAGAAATTCACTCCGGACTCTGGCCTGTATAAGGGCGAATTGTGCGAGGGAGTGAGAGTTGTGCTGATCGATCGCAATGCTTTGGAAACCATGCGCATGGGAATCGAAATCGCATCGGCGCTCGGGAAACTTTATCCCGGCAAATTCGACGCCGCGAAAATGATTGCGCTTGTCGGGAATTCCGCGACGATCCAACAACTTGTCGCGGGCGAAGAACCGTCCGCGATTGTGGCGAGTTGGAACAAGGAACTTGCAGCGTTTCGCAGAGTTCGCGCAAAGTATTTGCTGTATCCGTAATCTACAAGAATGGTAGCGCGAGAAGAAAAACTGCCCGCCCAAAAAACGGGCGGCCGCTACAAAACCGTAAAGCATCCGCGCGGATGGTTTTGTAGCGGCCGTTCTGCCCCGTGCCTTTCGGGACAGAACGGGCACGTCTGCGGCTTGCGCGGAAGCCCGAAGCAGGGAAGGTTGATTTCCGTGTTAGATTTCGAGTCATGAAAATTTGTTCGTTGCTGCCTTCGGCGACTGAGATTTTATTTGCGCTGGGACTGGGCGACGAAGTGGCCGGGGTCAGCCACGAATGTGATTTCCCGCCGGAGGCGCGAAACAAGCCCGTCCTGATCAAGTCTCGCATTACGCAAACAGAGAGCGCCGCCGCGATCGATCGCCAGGTGCGCGAATTTCTCGAAAGGGGCGAGAGCCTCTACAGCGTCGATTTTGAAAAATTGCGCGCGATCGAACCTGACCTCATTGTTACGCAGGACCTCTGCCACGTATGCGCCGCGACGCCGGACGACCTGGGCGCGGCGCTGGCGCATCTCGAACGGCAGCCGCGAGTCGTGACGCTCAATCCCCATTCTCTCACGGATGTGTGCGCGGATATCCGCGCGCTAGGCGAAGCGGCGGGAAGCACTGAGCAAGCCAATGCGCTTGTGGCGGATTTTGAAAGAGATATCGCAATCGTGGAAAAATCTGTCGCCGGACTCGACCGGCCGCGCGTCTTGTGTCTCGAATGGCTCGATCCGCCGTACGTGGCCGGGCACTGGGTGCCGGAAATGGTGGAGCGCGCCGGCGGGACCGATGTTCTCGGGCAGGCAGGAAAACCTTCCTACCGCGTGGATTGGGATGCGGCGCTCGCGGCTCGGCCCGAAGTGATCGTCGTCATGCCGTGCGGATATACACTCGCGGCCGCAGAGGCGGAGTTTCGCAGTCTGCCTCTTCCGAAGGGATGGAATGATTTGCCGGCCGTGCACAAGGGCCGTGTTTTTGTCGTCGAAGCTTCCGGATACTTTTCGCGGCCCGGCCCGCGCCTCGCCGCCGGAATGAAAATTCTCGCCGCAGCCATGCGCTGAAATACGGGTTGAGTGGCGCATGCTTTAGCTTGTGGCGGTTCATTTTTTCAAGAACAAGAAGCCACAAGCTAAAGCATGCGCCACTTGGCTTGTTCGAACGATTTACGAATGTACAGGAAGTTTCCGCTGCCAGTGATGGAAGAAAATCAAACCTGAAAAAATCAATACGAGGCCGATAGACGAACGAACGGGACGCGCCAGCCACAGAGTCACAGTGAGCGCCGCTGCGCCCGCCAGAAACGCCGCCGGCACCCACGGATACCCCCAGCAGCGATACGGACGCACGAGTCCGGGTTCCGCGCGCCGCATTTTGATCATCGCGGCGACCGCGAGCGCGTAAAAAATCCAGGTTGCGAATAAAAAGAGCGAAGTGAGTTCTTCGAACGTTCCCGTCAGCGCGAAGACGCTGGAAATTACGAATTCGAACAAAATCGCGCCGCGGGGCGTTCGAAAACGGGGATGGATTTCCGCCGTGCCGCGAAAAAAGATGCCGTCTCGCGCCATGGCGTAGGGCACGCGCGCGCCGGAAAGAATGGAGGAGTTCAGCGTCCCGAGCGCCGAAATCGCCATCGCCAGTGTAACGAGGAGCGCCGCGTTGCGGCCGGAGATGCGGGCGACGAGGTCCGAGGCCACATGGGGCGATTGTGCTATCGCCGCGAAGGGAAGCGCCCAGTGCGCGGCCAGGCTGAACGATACATAAAGCACGATGCAAAACAGCACGCCCAAAATTAGCGCGCGCGGGATGTTCCGCTGCGGGTCTTCCACTTCCGAGCCCACGAGATTCAAATCTTCCCAGCCGTCATACGCCCAAAGCGCCGCGGACAGCGCGCCAAAAAATCCAGTGAGAGTGATGGCGCTGTAGCCGGAAGTAAAAAATGGATGAAATCCCGCGCCGCCGGGCCGCACGAGCACAAAGGCCGCGACGATGATCGCGCCAACGGAAGAAATTTTGATGACGGTAAGAATCACTTGCACCCGTCCCCCCGCTCGAACACCCAGAAAATTTATGAATGCGAACACGGCGAGCGCCGCGACGGCCCACGGTTGCGCCCAGGTGAAGGCAAACGCATATGGGGCGCGGGAAAACGGCGCCGAAATGTGCGCCGTGAAAATCGGCGCGGCCATCGCTGGCACGAGGAACGCGCAGAATCGCAGGAAGCCAGCGGCAATCGAGGATGCGGAGGCCGGCCGTCCTACGATCGAGTGCATCCAGCCGAATAGAAAACCCCAGACGGGGCCAAAGGCGCGCCGCAAATAAGCGTATTCGCCGCCGGCTTCGGGGAGCATGGCGCCCAATTCCGCAAAAGCGAGCGCGCCGAACAAGGACAGGACGCCGCCAACCACCCACGCGGCGATCACGAGGAACAAGGATCCCGTGTCGGCCGCCATCTCCGCGGGCTTGAGAAAAATTCCCGTCCCGACCATGGTGCCGATGACAATCGCGGCGGAGGACCATTTCCCGAGGCCGCGAACGAGGTCGAGTTTGTTGCCGTTGTTCATGGTGTTCCACTTGCGGCAGCCGGCGCATCGGACGCGAGACTCACAAGCGCCCCAGTCACAAAGGTAATTGCCGCGCTGAGCGGAACGTACCATGTCCACAAAAGAGGCGTGTGGTAGCGGGCGTAAAGAATCGCGGCGAGTCCCACGAACATGCCGGTAAGAACGCCGGCGGCCGTGGAGCGCGGAAACAGGAAGGTCAGCAGGAAAAGTCCGAGCAGGCTTCCGAGAGTGATGGCGGCGATGGTCAATCCAGCTTCCAGCATCGGCCCCCATTGCACCGTGCCAAGGATCGCGAGCGCGATTCCCCAGACGAGCGTCATCCATCGCGAACGGCGCAGCAAGCGCGCGGGATTTTCTTCGAGCGCGCGCAGGCCGCGCAAGTGTTGAAAATCAACGATGCTCGACGCAGCCAGCGAATTCAGCGAGCCGCTGGCATTCGACATTGCGACCGCCAAAATCGCGGCGATCATGAGCCCGCGCGCGCCCGCGGGCATGGCGGTGACGATGAAATCCGGGAAAACAGAATCGTAGCTGCGGCCTGCAACTATTGCAGGGGCGCCGTGCCAGGCGTAGAGCATCACTCCCAGCACAAGAAACAGCGCAAATTGAGCGAGGATGATGACGCCGCTGGCGAGTAACGCAAGTTTGCTCTCGCGCTCGGATTTTGCGGCGAGCAGGCGCTGCACGATCGTCTGATCCGTTCCATGGCTCCCCATCGTAAAAAAAGTGCCCCCGATTACGCCGGACCAGAACGTGTACAGTTTTACCGGATTGGTAAAGCTGAATGAGAAATCGAAAATTTGAAATTTGTGCGCCGGGGCGGCAGACTGAACGATCGCTTGCCAACCGCCGGGAATCCGGTGCAGCAGCAGAAAAAATGCGGCCAGTGATCCGGCGAAGTAAAGAACAAATTGCATGACGTCAGTCCAGATCACGGCTTTCATGCCGCCTTCGAATGTGTAGAGCAGCACAAGAGCCATGATCAACAGGATGGAAGTGCGCTGCCCGGTGCCCAGCGCAACCGTAACGACGAGAGCGATTGCCGCCACGCGCACGCCCTCGGCGAGAACGCGAGTGACCAGAAACGTGGACGCCGCGACGGCCTTGACTTTTGCGCCAAAGCGCCTTTCCATCAGTTGATAGGCCGTATAAAATTCTCCCCGGAAGTAGTGCGGAAGAAATAACAGGACGATCACCACGCGGCCGACGAGGTACCCGAAGACGAATTGCAGGAACGTGAGGTTTCCCGCGAAGGCCAGCGCCGGCGTGCCAACAATGGTGAGCGTTGACGTTTCCGTGGCGACAATTGACAGGGCCAACGCCCACCACGGAGCCGTGCGTCCGCCCAGAAAATAATCGCGCACGGTGCTCTGCCCCCGCCGGAACGCGATGCCGAACAGTGTTATTCCGGCCAGATAAGCGACGATGACGGCAAGATCCAGAGAGGTCAGGCGCATGTTGAGGGCGACGCGATGATAGGTGTGCGTCCGGGCGGCGTCAAGCGCGCCAGGTAGCACAGGCACACTTGCCTGTGCGGGTTTTGCGATTGTCGCTTATCGGGGCCCTGTATTTACAGCTTGCAAAACCGCACAGGCAAGAGTGCCTGTGCTACTCGGCGGCAAATGAGGTGCCATGGGCTGCTCTCTGGGATTTGACGGTGGCGGGACGAAGACGGACTGCGTGGTGCTCGATGCCAAGGGTGTTGTTATCGGCGAAGGGAGGGGCGGACCGGGGAATCCCCTGCGGTCCGGATACGACAGTGCGTTTTCCTCGCTTCGCGAAGCCGCGGCGGAGGCGATCACGGCCGCAAAAATTCCGCCGTCTGACATCACGAGCATATGCGCCGGCCTCGCCGGGGCGGGGCGCCCCACTGTCATGTCCCGCGTGATGGAGTTCTTGTCGAAAGAGTTTCCGGCTGCCACCGCGCGGGTCGCTCCCGATTATGAAGTTGCGCTGGAGGCTGCTGCCGGTTCGGGACCCGGAGTCGTCTTGATAGCGGGCACGGGATCGGTGGCGTTCGGACGCAACGCGGCGGGCGAAACCGCGCGCGCGGGAGGTTATGGACCGTGGATCGGAGACGAAGGCAGCGCGTTTGAAATTGGGCGGCGAGCCATCTCCGCCGTGGCGCGCGCGCGCGATTCGGACGCGCCTTTCACCCTTTTGTCAAAAATGATTCCCGCCGCGATCGATTGTCCGGACTGGGATGATTTGCTGTTGCGCATGATGAACAATCCGGACGATGTGTTTCCGAAATTATTTCCGGCCGTGGCGGCCGCGGCGAACTCCGAGGACGATGCGGCGAAGGAAATCCTTTTCTCTTCGGCGATCGGACTGGGCACTCTGGCGATGACCGTGATCCGCCGCCTGGGAATGAAAAACGAGCAATTTCCCCTCATGAAAAGCGGCGGCGTATTCGGTCACAGCCGGATGCTCGATTCGCTGCTGGACTCCGTGCTCGCCAGCGGCGCCCTGCGCGCGAAAATATCGCGCCTAGAAATTTCTCCGGCGGTGGGCGCCGCGCGCATGGCCGCGCGGCTTTCCGGTTCGCCGCCACAAGCTGCTTCTCATGGCGCCTGAAGACAGCGCCGATGCGCGGGCCGCGCGCACGGCGGCAAAGGAAGCTGTCCCCACGCTGCTCGCAACGAGCAGCGAAGACGTGCTTCGCTCCCTGATCGACAATCCGGCGTTCGACGAGACGCACGTGTGCCTTCTCCTCGAACGGAAAGACCTGTCGGGTTTGTTGCTCGAAGAGATCAGCAAGCGCAAAACGTGGCGCGCCGTCTATCGCGTGCGGCTGAGCCTCGCGGCCCATCCGCATACGCCGCGCCTGATTGCCATGCGTTTGCTGCGGGAATTGCACTTGATGGATATCGTGCGCATCGGCCTGCTGCCCACTTCCTCCATGGAACTCCGCCGGCTGGCGGATGAGCGCGTGCTGACGCAATTGCCGCAATTGCCACTGGGGCAGAAATTGATGCTGGCGCGCCGCGGCTCGACGCGCGTCGCGGCCGGACTCGTCGCGCACGGTCCTGAACAAGTGGCGCGCGTGGCCCTGGACAATTCGTTTCTGACCGAATCGCAGCTGCTGAAAACGCTCGCAAAGGAATCGCTTCCGGCGCGGATCGTCGCCGCAGTGGCGAAACACGGCAAATGGGCGAAGCTGGTCAACATTCGCGTTGCGCTTTTGCGGCATCCCCATACTCCAGCGGAATTCGCGCCGGCGCTCGTGCCCGGCCTGCCGCGCCGAGAGATCGAGGACTTGATCGAGCTATCGCGGCTTTCCGAACACGTGCGAGCGCTCCTGCGCGAGGAACTCGCGCACAAGTAGCGCGGGCTTCAGCCTGCGGGTTTTCGCCCTGGGAAAGCCAAAACCACCACAAGCTAAAGCATGCGCCACCTGAAACTTGACACTCCGCGAAGCGGAACATAGCATCCTGCGTGGGGGCAAGAGATGACCACTCCGCCTTTGGAAAACGCAGCCGCAAGAGTCGAACGCCGCCAATCTACGCGCCGGAAATTTCGCGGGAACATGGAAATCGAGTGGGGCTCCGCCGTCTTAAACGGGACGGTTCGAGACATCGGCCCTCACGGGCTTTTTGTTGAATTGGCGCCTCCGCTTTGGCTGGGCGCGGCGTTCCGCGCTCGGCTGATTACCACCCCCGTACTCTTGCTGGACTGCACCGTCGTCAGGGTCGAACCGGGGAAGGGTGTTGCCGTCGTTTTTGAAGTCCCGGAGGATACCGGCAAGGAGCAGCTGGAAGGGCTCCTGGTGAGATCGCCCGCCGTATGACGAGGTGTCTTGATTGCGGCTCCGATCGCATTGCCGATCAGTGCCCGGCGTGCGGGCTGACTTCCGCCGCGGCTGAACTCGTGGTGCGGCGGCGGCTCGTGAAGCGCACGGCATTTTTTCTCGTGGGCATCATCGCCTTTGTGGCCTCGAGCCAGGTCTTTCCCGCGCTCGAGCTCGATTCCATCCTGATTTTTGGCGGGCTCGTTTTTTTCCTTTCTCTTGCGCTCGGCTATTGGATCGACTATCGCGCCAGGAAACATCAGGAAGTCGAGGTCATGAAGCGGATTTATTTCGGGATGATTCCCGTGCCGTGGATTTTCGCTGGCATGCTTTTTCTGAACGGAAAGCTGGACAATTCGCGACCCGTCCGCGTTCCCGCAACCGTCGTCGGAAAAGTTGCCACGGGCGCGTTCCCGCGCAGCCGCCGCCTGATCGTTACGTCATGGCGATACGGCCGCCGCTTTGAACATATCGCCGTCGATCAGAATGACTTCGATCGCTTCCAGAAGGGCGACGACATTGTCATTCAAGCGCAGAAGGGCGAGTTCAGTATTCCCTGGGTCTACGGAGTCTTTCGGCAGTAGGGAAGTGGTCGAGCGGATGATTTGCCAGTTTTCGATAACGCCGGCGGTCTCAATGGGTCGATGTAGCACATGCCCAAAGTCCTCTTGTAGCAGTCTAGGAGGCTGATTTCGTTCGCGGGCGTCAATTCAAACAAAACAGAAGCGCTGTTTAGGTTCTGATTGAGTTCAGTCGCACCGATTGATTCTCGAAGGGAAGTATTGTCAGATCAACTAGTTATAAGGGGTTGCGTCGACCGGATTAGCCGGCACCGGCTTATCGGACACAATCCCCCAATTCTGCGGTATGCGGCGAAATATTGTGGGAGCCGACGGATACTTTCCGTATTGCCGACAACGCAGGCACAATGCAAGGGACTCAATTCAAGTGACTTCGATACGTGCCATATCTATGGCAATTACTTCGTTAACCGATATGCTCAAAATGAAATATCATGTCAGTGGTCTTAGCGGCGTCGTCTGTGCTAAAGGACGCCAACGCTTGCGAAATACGTAAATGTCGAGCCCCGCTTTCACTCGAGCCAAAGACTCACGGAGAACGTTTCTCATGCTGAAGACGTCGTCGGCATTGAAGCCGATGGCATCCAAGCCCGTATGGCTGGCGATAAAGATGGCACGCTGATTTTGAAATTCCTGGGAGATGATGGTGATCTCATTCCGGTCGAAAAGGTCTTTTGCGCGGAAAACCGAGTCGCGGGTGCTGAAACCGGCATAATCCAAGTAGATTTTCTCGCCGGGCACACCCTGACTGACTAGTTCTCGCTTAAGGTCTGCTGGTTCATCATCGTCAGGGGTACTTTTGTCTCCGCTTGCCAGCAGATAATCGACCTTGCCTTGGCGATATAGTTCCGCCGCTGCCCTGACTCGCGCCTGAAAGAAGAGATTGAAGCGGCCATCTGAAAGGCGTTCGGGACATCCGAGTACCAGTCCAACGCGCCGATGAGGAATCCGGCCAATATCGGAGTAAGTTTTATTCCTGGCTGCGCCGGCAATCGCGAGATTCGCTGCGAATGCACCGGCTATCACCAAGTCCACAACTACAAGCCCAAAGATAAGCACGTCGCGTCTTCTAACATTCACCATAAGGCGGCCTCGCAGGACGGAGAACTGAATGCAACAATCTGTTTCATGTAGCTACCCGGCTGCGCAAAAACAATTACCGAACGACCACTAGTTTATTGCTGGCTGTCGACTGAGCAAGTAATAAGTCTTGCAATTTCTTGTATTGCGCGTAGGCGGTGCTGTCTGCTTCTAGCACCATGATACAGCCATGCGTGGTCAAACTACCCATCCCTAAGAGAAAACCGCCACGCAAGGCTCCCGGCATCCAACCCGGAAGCCACACCCTCCAGCCCGGAACAGGAGGCACGGGCTCCAGCCGGAAACGCTCTTCGCCTCCCTCGCGAGTATCAATACGGATCCTGTATTCGCCGGGTTCGATGGGTCCCATCTTCTTGTATTTTCTACCCACGCATCCGGGGTTATCTCTGCATGATCCGATACCCGATGTCACGTTCTGAGGCCCTACCACGACCGGCGTCTTTTGGCTGGTCCCCTCCGAGGTGCACTGAAGTATGTGTGACGAAATGCTATAGAGGCAGTTGGTTCCGGGAGGACCAGTCTCTCTTGTGGCGAAATAACTCGCGAACTGATTGTGATTGAGAAATATCATCGACAGCGAAAAGGTCAGCAGGCTGAGCACTCCAAAGGTTTTGGCCGACTTTGGGTACCCAGAGACGGCAAGATTGGCCATTCTCGTCCTCCACGAATCGTCGCCCACTCCGACCGGGCATGAACTGCCGCAGCGACTTCGCTTGGCGGCATGGCTGCAAGAAATACATTTTGTAAAATCAGTCGAAGCTACTAAGTCGTCGCTCGACGCCGACAGACTTCAATTAGGTCAATTCAAAACTCAACGACGATCCGCTCGTGGATCGATGATTTCTTTCAAAGCGGAGTGGGAACCGTCCCACTCCGCTTGAAAGTAGTCATGATTCGTTGGCCGATTTTGGCCAAGGAGTAACTTCTAGGTTTTGTTTTTTGAGCAGGCCGCAAATGCTAGCCCGCTACCGTATGCTTCACGGTCAATACACCAAAGATACCTGCAAGGGCCAACAAACCCGCACCCACCAAGCCCACCGTTCCCGGCATATGCAAGGCGGCAGTTTTCTTGCTTGTGGTTGCTGTGAAGATCGCGGTGCCATTAGTTGTGCCCTGCAGCTCCCCTCCGGAAGCGCTTGTTGAAGTGAACCCCAGGATGATGTGTTCGCCTCTCTGCGTAAAATAGGGCCCCGAAGGAGGCAACACAAAGATGAATCCGTCGTGCCGAGAGTCGGCTTCAGAAGTGGCACCAGGCGTTGTCTGCAGCAATCCATTCGGCACACTAGCCGGGAAGTAAAACGTGTCCGGTCCTCCTCCCACTCCCAGGCTCACCGTGAATTGTCCAATAGTTCCAATACCAAAGTGGCCGAAGCTCCCAGGGGTCAACGTGGCCGTGCCACCAACCCGAAGTTCGCAGAAATTCTGAGGACACGCCCCGAGATCGACGAATGTAGTCTTACCGGCAAATGTCCCCGAAACTTGGTTAGTCAACACAAAAGATTGACTAGGCAACCCTGCTAGCACACTTCGCGGACTCATCGCGACAAATGCCAGAAGGATTAAGAGGCATGCTGCTGAAGCCAAAAAGGGTTTGGACTTGAGTACGGCGCTCATAGTGAGCCGTTTCATATTTGTTTCTCCTTTTAGAGTGGGGACGCTAGCGGACTTATAGTCCTCGCTTTTAAGGGTGGTCCTCCGCGCTGGGTGCGGGCGTCGAGGGGCTCCGATCCTAAAAGTTGGAAGCCTTGTATCACAACATTTCCTTCCTCCGCATGAACAAGTGAAAGATTGAGAGTACTAGAACTAGGCGAATAGTCTCCACACGCATCGACCGGTTGAGCCGGCACGGCTTATCAGAGACCGGCCGCGGCGATCGTCTGGAATGTTCAGTAGCCCTATCCGGCCCCGGAGTAAGTTTGACGGCGGAGAAATTCACCGGCGCCGGGCTTGCCTGTAAAGGTGCCGTTGTCGATGATGACGCGGCCGCGGGAGAGCACCGTCTTCGTTACGCCTTTCACACGCATTCCCTCGAACATGGAATAGTCGACGCGCATGTGGTGCGTTTTGGCGCTGATCACCTGCTCTGCGGTGGGATCGAAAATCACGATGTCGGCATCCGAGCCGATGGCGATCGTGCCTTTACGCGGGTAGAGGCCGAACAGTTTTGCGGGGGCCGTGGAGACCAGCTGCACGAAACGGTTTGCCGAAAATCTTCCGCCGTGGACGCCGCCGGAATAGATCAGGCTGAGGCGGTGCTCGACGCCGGGGCCGCCGTTCGGGATTTTCGTGAAATCGTTTTTGCCCATTTCTTTTTGTTCCTTGAAGCAGAAGGGGCAATGATCCGTCGAGACGACCTGCAGCGTGTCGCGCGCGAGGCCTTGCCAGAGTTTTTCCTGATTCCATTTTTCACGCAGCGGCGGCGTGAACACGTATTTCGCGCCTTCGAAACCCGGAACGTCCATGTTTTCGAGCGAGAGGTGAAGATATTGCGGGCACGTTTCGGCGTAGGCGGGGAGGCCTCGGTCGCGCGCCTCGCGCACTTTTTCGAGCGCGTCGTTGCAGGAGAGATGCACGATGTACACGGGCGCCCCTGCCATTTCGGCGAGCGCGATGGCGCGCGAAGTGGCTTCGCCTTCGGCGGTGGTGGGCCGGGTGAGCGCGTGATATTTCGGCGCGGTTTTTCCCTCGGCCAGGGCGCGCTGCACGAGGACATCAATTGCGCCGCCGTTTTCCGCGTGCATGCAGATCATGCCGCCGCGCTTGGCGGCCTGCAGCATGGCCTTGAAGATCGTCGCGTCGTCCAGCATGAACACGCCGGGATAGGCCATGAAAAGTTTGAAGGAAGAAACGCCTTCGCGGACGAGCGCGCCCATTTCTTCCAGTTGCGTGTCGCCGAGTTCCGTGATGATGCAGTGGAAGGCGTAATCGGCGACGGCCCGGCCTTCGGCTTTTTTCATCCAGGTGTCAAAAGCGTGGCGCAACGTCTGGCCTTTGTACTGGATCGCGAAATCGATCAGCGTGGTCGTGCCGCCGAAGGCCGCGGCGCGCGTGCCGGTCTCGAAATCGTCGGCGCTGGTGGTGCCGCCGAAGGGCATGTCCAGGTGCGTGTGCACGTCGATGCCGCCGGGGATGACGATGCAGCCCGCGGCGTCGATCAATTTCGAGGCGTTGTCGATGGGGAGATCCTTGCCGATGGCGGAAATCTGTCCGCTGGTAATACCGATGTCGGCCGCGTAGGTATCGGTGGCGGTAACGATCGTGCCGTTGCGAATAATCGTGTCGAATCCCATCGTTCCCCCAATGCCGCCGGACTATGCTGGCTGCGGAAAAACTCCAAAAGTGTCATTCCGAGGGCGCAGTTTGCCCGAGGAATCTACTTTTGTCTTGTAATTGGCGAAAAAGCAGATCCCTCGCTTCGCTCGGGATGACAAGAATGCGCTTGTTTCCGCAGCCACTAAAGGCAACGGTGCATCTTAGGCTAAGCGGGAACGATGGGCAAGCAGCCGCGGCTGCACGGAATAATGTTATAATCTCACTCATTCGCGGCCTTGATCTCCGGAATGAAGGCTGGGATTCTGAAGGAACGTGGCCGGGCCGCTCAAAATTCTGGACAGAAAATTAAAAATGGAATAAGGTCGCCCCTATGAAAAAGTCAACCTTGATCGTTGTGCTAACGACGTTCGGGATGTTCCTCGGAATGCTGGGCGCATCGCCCATGGCCGCGCAAGAGTCCGCCACGAAACCCACGGGACAGTTGATCTTGTTCGCGGACACCGCTGTCTTCGCACAGCCGACGAATCCCGAGAATTGCTCCCTGAGGAATCGATTCAAGAGGGGCGACTTCGTTGGATTCCGCCTGTATGCCGTTGACGGCGGAACCAATAAGCCCGAGGAATCGGCCGAGGTCGTGGTGCACATCACTTCCGGCGGCAAGACTTACGACCTGCCTGCGCTGTATCGCGCCGTGCCGCACAAGAGCGAAATTGGAAGGGACATGCCGATCCGTCCCGGCATGTGGACCGCCAAGTGGACCGTGCCCGCCGATGCGCCGACCGGCACCGTGCATTATTCCGCGACGGCCAGCGATAAGTATGGCCGCAAGACGGAATGGACTCCGAAGGGTGGCGAGCCGTCCTGGGTAACCATCGTTCAATGACGGGGAAGTTTCCGGCCCGCGGTTCGGTCCGTCCGGGTATTGCCACGTTTCCAGCAATTCTCATTATTTCTTTCTTCCTACCGAATCTTTCCTCCGCGCGAGCCGCGGGATCCCAAGCGGCGGCGAAACCGGATGCTGCTTCCATCCAGAAGCTGGATTTGAAATACGATAAACCTGTTGTCGGCGCGAAGGTTCGAGCGACCGCCGAGGGTCTGCCTGCCGGCGCAACCGTCGAACTGAAGTGGGCGACGGTGACGGGCGGCTGGGTGATCCAGAATTATTATTTTTTTCGCGGACGAAAATATTCCGGGTCGTCTCTCTCCCTGGGGAAATTTCCGGTGAACTCGAACGGCCGGCTCGATGTCACGTTCGCGATTCCTGAAGATTACGGCGGCGTTCACGATGTGACCGCGGTGATCGACGGAAAAGTGGTGGCGCAAAACGGATTGGAAGTTACGCAGAGCTTCGAGATGACTCCTGCTTCTGGTCCGATCGGCACCCCGATTGAATTGCGCGTTAAAGGATTCGGCTGGCGGCCGATGGAAAACACCTGGGTCGTCATGTGGGACAATCGGGCGGCCGGATTTGTCACTGCAGCCGGCACGCGCGGCGCCGCCGTGGCGCGCTTTCGCGCCTCGGGGCCCGTTGGCGATCATTTCCTGAAAATCTACACAGGCTGGCAAGGGCAGGCTTATCTCAATTTTGAGCAGGCGCCCAATGCGTACCTGCCGCGCCCCGATTTCAAATTTCGCACCACGCCCGGTTCTTCTCCGACCCCTGCCACTTACGCGGACGAATACCAGCCCTACGCTCTGCCGGCGCCCGAAGTTCAGCTTGCGAATGGGAAGTTGAGCATCAGTCCTACCCAGGGGCCGGTGGGCGCCAAGGCCATGCTTCGCGGTGAAGGATTCCCCGCCAATTCGACACTCGACCTCTTCTGGAAAACGTATGTGGGAAGCCGCGTGAGTGGCAACGGATTCGGTCCGCAGGAAAGCTCTATCGCGAAGGTGAAAGTGGGGAGCGATGGCAAGATCGACTTCCCGCTGACGATTCCGCTGGACCTCGGCGGGGAGCATGGAATCGAACTCCGCGAGGGCGATAAGCTGCTCGGGCGCGCCTACTTTGCGATTGAGACGACCATCGTAAGCATGGAGCCGGCTTCCGGTCCAGCCGGAACTCCGATCACAATTCATTTGAAGGGCGTCGGCTGGACCGAGTACGACAACATGTTTGCGGCGACGTACGATAACGCTTACATGGGATATGCCTGCGGATTCAATTCGCAGGGCGATGTGGTGATTCATTTCAAGGCGGCGGGCGAACCCGGAGTCCACCTGATCGATCTTTTTCCGGGCATTTATCAGGGGCCGCCCACGGAGCCTCAGCTGCTCTACCGCATGCCGCAGCTTACCTATGCTGACGATCATCCGGGCAACAAAATTCCCGCGCTGCACTTCAAGTTCAACGTGACTCCCTAGCCCCCGCAGTGGTGTATGTTTTCAGGCCGCCAGAAAAGGTTTTGATCTATGTAGCGCCCGCCTTCAGGCGGGCATCCGGGTGACTCCAAAGTGCCTGCCTGAAGGCGGGCGCTACACCGCGTCAACACTACCCGAGAGGTCAGATGGACGCGGCGATGCTATTCCGGCCAAGCAGGAAGTGGAAGGCAATCGCTGCGGCAGCGCGAATTCGGGCTATAATCCCGGTCGTCCATGGCACTCACTTCTGGAACGAAACTTGGTCCGTATGAAATACAGTCGCCGCTTGGCGCGGGCGGCATGGGGGAAGTGTATCGCGCCAGCGATACGCGTCTTGGACGCGATGTCGCGATTAAAGTTCTGCCGGAATCATTCGCAAGTGATGCGGATCGCCTTCGCCGCTTCGAGCAGGAGGCGCGTTCGATTGCGGCCCTGAATCACCCCAATATCCTCGCGGTCCATGACATCGGCGAACAGGGCGGAATCCGCTATATCGTTACGGAGTTGCTGGATGGGCGGTCGCTGCGCGAGCAACTGAATGAGGGCGCGCTGCCGGTTCGCAAGGCGCTCGATTTCGCGCGGCAAATCTGCGATGGGCTCGCCGCGGCCCACAGCCGCCTGATCGTGCACCGCGACCTCAAGCCGGAGAACATTTTTTGCACGCGGGAAGGCCGCATAAAGATTCTGGATTTCGGATTGGCGAAGCAGGGCTTGCCGCACGGCGACCACGCCGACGCGACAATGAACGGCGCGACCATGGCAGTGGCTCAGACCGAGCCGGGCGTGGTGATGGGCACTGTCGGGTACATGTCTCCCGAGCAGGTTCGCGGCACGCCGGCCGATCACCGTTCCGATCTGTTTTCGCTCGGCGCCATCCTGTATGAAATGCTCTCCGGCCGGCGTGCATTCAAGCGCGACACCACCGCCGAAACCATGACGGCAATCTTGAAGGATGAACCGCCGGAGCTGACCGCGACGAATACAGCTATTTCTCCCGGCCTCGAGCGCATCGTGCACCGCTGCATGGAAAAGGAACCGGCGCAGCGGTTCCAGTCCGCCTCCGATCTTGGTTTCGCGCTCGAGTCACTATCGGGTACGACCGTCTCTTCCGCCGCGCCCGCCAAGACCTCGCGTGCCTTTTCATGGCGCGGTGCCGCGGTCGCGGGCCTGTTTCTCGCGGGTTTGCTCGCAGGATGGGCCGCTCACAGCGCGATGAATCCGCCGAGACGGAGTCCTACGTTCCACCAAATCAGCTTTCGTCGCGGCACGGTATATTCCGCCCGGCTGTCATCCGACGGAAAGACGGTCGCGTACACCGCCGCCTGGGACGGCAAGCCCGTGCAAATTTATATTGCCAGCAAGGAATTTCCAGAATCGCGACCTCTGGACATCAAGCAAAGCGTCCTGCTTTCCGTCAACTCTTCCGGCGACCTTGCCATATTGACGGGAGCCCAGCCACTCGATCATTTCGAATTTCAAGGCACATTGTCCACCGTGTCCACGGGTGGCGGCGCTCCTCGAGAGCTCCTCGAGGATGTAACTGCAGCCGATTGGGCTCCCGACGGGAAGTCACTCGCCATAGTTCGCCTGAATTCTGGGAAATACCGTTTGGAATATCCGGTTGGCAAGACGCTCTTAGAGACTTCGGGATCGATTACGGAGCCACGGATTTCACGGGACGGAAAAATGGTGGCTTTCCTGTATCACCCGGTCGTAGGGGATGACCGCGGTAATGTAATGATCATCGACGCCGAGGGGAAGGCGAAAATTGTGTCCGACGGGTGGGAGTCAGAGCAGGGACTCGCCTGGTCGGCGGGGGACGACGAAGTTTGGTTTTCCGCTACGAAAACCGGCTCCGACTTAACTTTGCATGCAGTAACACCTTCCGGAAAAATTCGCGATATATTCGCCGGGCCGGGAGGGACTCGGCTGTTCGACATCGCTTCCGACGGTCGATTTCTAGTATCACATGATGATATTAAGTATTCAGTTACAGCTTCCATCGCAGGCGCGGAGGAGCGCGACTTGTCCTGGCTGGATAATTCTTTTTCCCCGACTCTTTCGAATGACGGAAAACGGATCCTTTTCGACGACGGCGGCGGAGACTCCAATGGGCTCTACACCGTCTGCCTTCGGAACACCGATGGTTCACCGGTAATTCGCCTGGGGGACGGCGCGGCATTCGATATTTCTCCGGATGGCGCGTGGGCTTTGGCGCTAGTCGAAAAGAACCCGCCCGAAGTCGAGTTGCTCCCCACCGGACCAGGGGAAGCGCGGCGCTGGGTAAATTCCAAAATCGAGAACTATTCGGGAATGGGCTGGATTCCAGATTCACAGCACATTATCTTCGCGGGGAACGAGCCGGGCCATGGTTCCCGCTTTTACTTGCAAGATGCCAAGGGTGGGGCGCCTCGACCAGTCACTCCCGAGGGTTTCGGCTCGGGCATCCAACTTCCCGTATCGCCCGATGGCAAACAATTCCCTGCATTTGACCTGCAGGCGAACACTTGGAGCGTGTGCCAAGTCGACTACAACATGTGTGCGCTCCTGAAAGGAAGCGAAAAAGGCGACCATCCTCTTCGATGGAGCGTGGACGGCAAGTTCATATTTGTGGGAGTCCAGTATCCGGAATCCGCCTTTTGGCGGATTGAACTCTCCACGGGACATCGCCAGCTCTGGAAAAAAATAACTCCGCCTGATCCTGTAGGAGTGTTGGAAATTTATCCGAGTAGCATTACACCCGATGGAAAATCCTATAGCAGCCAGTATGTCCGCAGCCTGGATCAGCTTTATGTGGTGGAAGGCGTGAACTGACGCAAGATTGGCTCGGCCGATCGCCTGTTACCAATCGCGAGGGTCCTTCCAATTTCGCGAGACATTGCCGTAGCGGCGCAATGCTAGAATGGCGCTGGAAATTTGGCCCTGATGCCCGGTGGGAAAATTGTTCCACCGGGTTGCGTGTTTCAGGGAGACCCAATATTCGAGGTGAGCGAATGCCCCTTCGCGAGACCGCGCCGAAACTGTCCCCCGAAAAATACGAGCAGAATTTCGCGGACATCACGCCGCCGATGAACGCGCGCCAGGCGGCCATCGAAGCGGCGCGGTGCCTGTATTGTTTTGACGCTCCCTGTATTCAAGCGTGTCCCACCCGGATCGATGTGCCCGGCTTCATCAAACGGATCATGACGGCGAATGTGCGCGGGGCGGCGCGCGTGATCCTCGAAGCGAATATTCTCGGCGAAAGCTGCGGACGCGTGTGCCCCACGGAAGTGCTGTGCGAGGGCGCTTGCGTGATGGTCGAGAAAGGCGAGGAGCCGATCGAGATTGGGCGGCTGCAGCGATTCGCGGTGAGCCATGTGCTGGACCGCAACATTCGACTGTTCCAGGCGGGCGCTCCCAATGGGCGGCGCGTGGGTTGCATTGGTTCGGGGCCCGCGTCCCTTGCATGCGCGGCGGCTCTTGCGCGAAAGGGTTATGGCGTGACTGTTTTTGACCGGCGGGAACTTGCCGGAGGATTGAACACCTACGGCATCGCGGCTTACAAGACGCGCGCCGCCGATTCGCTGCGCGAAGTGGAGATGGTGAAATCGCTGGGCGTGGAATTCCGGCAGAACGTGGAAATCGGGCGGGACATCAGTTTTTCGCAGCTCGAAAAAGATTTCGACGCCATCTTCATCGGAGTGGGCCTTGGAGAAACGTGGGCCATGAATATTCCCGGCGAGGACCTGCACGGGGTGTTCGGTGCGCTGGAATTCATCGAGCCTACAAAATCACAGCCATTTTCGCGCGTCGCCATCGGCCGGCGAGTTGCGTGCATTGGTGCCGGGAACACGGCGATTGATGTGGTCACCGCCTCTCGCCGCCTGGGCGCGGAGGCCGTATATCTCGTCTACCGGCGGAGCGAACAGGAAATGCCGGCGTTTCGGTACGAATATGACTTGGCCAAAAAAGATGGAGTGACATTTCTGTGGCAGACGCAGCCGGTGCGCATCCTCGGTTCGGGCGGCGTCGTGACGGCCCTCGAATGTGTGCGCACGCGCCTCGGCGAGCCTGATGAGCGGGGGAAGCGCGCTCCGGAAACGATTCCGAACAGCGCATTCACGATTGATGTCGATATGGTTGTCCGCGCCGTGGGGCAGAAGCAGGCCACGGATTTTCTGCGCGGCGTCGCGGGGATCGAAGTGCGCAAGAACGGTACCATTGCGACGGACACGCGGCACCGCACCGGCAACCCCAAATATTTTGCGGGCGGCGATTGCGTGAATGGCGGGCGGGAGGTGGTGGACGCGGTCGCGGAAGGCATGGCGGCGGCGCACGGAATCGATGCGTGGCTTGGCGCGCGGCCAAAAGGTTTCGTAGCGCCCGCGTCTCGCCGAAATTTTTCGCGTCCTCAGGATGGACGGGAATGTTTGCAACAGCCGGTTGGTTCGCCTGGCGCTCGTGGCAGCGAGCTTGAATCGACAGATATTTGATCGAATTTACGAATTACGAATCATCCGTCACTGCACCGCGAGGTGCCTCATGGCTGATTTACGCGTGAATTTCTGCGGCATCGAATCGCCCAACCCGTTCTGGCTTGCTTCCGGGCCGCCGACGAATACGGCGGGGCAGATGATGCGCGCGTTTGACGCCGGATGGGGCGGCGCGGTCTGGAAGACGATTGGCGAGCCGATCGTCAACACATCGTCGCGATACGGCGCGATGGATTACAACGGCGCGAAGATGATGGGCTTCACTAATATTGAGCTCATCAGCGACCGGCCGACCGAAGTGAATATCCGCGAAATCGCGGAAGTGAAAAAGCGCTACGCGAAAAATCTGGTGATCGCTTCGCTGATGGTGGAATCCAAGCGCGAGAGCTGGCACGAGTTGGTGAAGCGCGTCGAGGGCGCGGGCGCGGACGCGCTGGAATTGAATTTCGGCTGCCCGCACGGGATGAGCGAGCGCGGCATGGGTTCGTCCGTGGGACAGGTGCCGGAGTACACGGAAATGATCACGGCGTGGGTGAAAGAAGCGGCGAAAACGCCGGTGATCGTGAAGCTTACGCCCAACGTCACGGACATTACGCGCGTCGCGCTGGCCGCGGAAAAAGGCGGCGCCGACGCCGTCAGCCTGATCAACACGCTCAATTCGATTATCGGCGTGGACCTGGAAACGTTTTCGCCGAAGCCGAACGTGGGCGGGAAATCCTCGCACGGCGGCTACTGCGGTCCGGCGCTGAAGCCGATCGCTTTGCACCTGGTTTCCAGCGTGGCGAAAACGGTAAAGATCCCGATTGTCGGAATCGGAGGAATCGGATATTGGAACGACGCGGCCGAACACATCGCGCTCGGCGCGATCCATCACGCAAGTCTGCACGGCGGCGATGCACTACGGATTTCGCATCGTGGAAGACATGATCGACGGCCTCTCCGCTTACATGGACGACCACGGCTTTCGCACCATCGCGGATTTTCGCGGGCGCGCGGTGCCGAACGTGAAGGATTGGGGAGACCTGGACCTCAATTACAAAGTCATCGCCGACATTCGCCACGATCTGTGCATTGGCTGCCAGCTCTGCTACGTCGCCTGCGAAGACGGCGCGCACCAGTGCATTGAGCCGTACAACGTCGCGGGGAACGGCAAGAAAAATCCGAACGGGATGGGCGTGCACGTTCCGCGGATCATCGAGGACGAATGCGTCGGCTGCAATCTCTGCGCGCTCGTTTGCCCTGTGGACCAGTGCATCACGATGAGGCAGATCGATACAGGCCTGCCGTTTGAGAGTTGGAAGATGCGGGTGAGCGAGCCTTCAGTAGGACAGGCTTCCAGCCTGTCGGCTTTTGAATTTTTTCTATCGCGACAAAGATTCAAAACCAGACAGGCTGGAAGCCTGTCCTACTCGCGCATCAATGCCCAGTACACGATGAAGCTTGCGGCGAATCCCACGAACCATGCGTAGTCGTACAGGACGCGCAAGGCAGGCACAACCAAGCCGATGAACGCCACGCCCGCTCCGGCCGCGAGCGCCGCCATCGCGCGCCAGTTGATTCCGCTCGTGAAAATTCGTAAAATCCGCGGCGCTGATACAAATCCTCGACCAGAATGATTTTTTTGCGGATCACGAAATAATCGCAAATCATCACGCCCGCGATCGGGCCGAGAAATCCGGAATAGCCCACCAGCCAGCCGAAAATGTAGTTGCTGTAATTGGCCAGCAGCCTCCACGGCTGAAATACCACGCACGCCCACGACGCAGGTAATCAGTCCGCCCGTCCGAAAACTGATCAGCCGAGGCGAGAGATTCGAGAAATCGTTGGAGGGCGAGACCAGATTTGCCGCGACGTTCACGTTCAAGCGTGGCCAGCAGCAACGCCAGCATCGCCATCACCACGGCGATTGGATTTCCCAGCCGCGCCAGCACCTGCACCGGATCCCAGATCGCCTGGCCGAAAATAATCGCCGTCGCCGAAGTCACCGCAACGCCGATGAAGGAATAGAGCGTCATCGTCGTCGGCAGAGCCAAGCGCCTGGCCGAGCACTTGCGCGCGCTGGCTGCGCGCGTAGCGCGTGAAATCCGGAATGTTCAGCGCCACCGTGGCCCAGAATCCCACGACGCCGGTCAGCGACGGCACAAAAAAACGAAAGAATTCGCCGAACGTCTGAAATTTCGACGGCGCCGCAAGCATGGGCCCGAATCCGCCCGCCTTCACCACGGCCCATGCCAGCAGCGCCAGCGCCGATGATCAAAAGAAAGGGCGCGGTCACGCCTTGCAGAAATCTGAATCGTGCGAATGCCCGCATGATGACGATGACGTGCAGCAGCCAGAACACGGCAAAGCAAATCCACACCCCGGGAGCGTACGTTCGCCAGGCGGGAACCAGCGCGACGACCATCGCGTTGATCGCTTCGCCGCCGATCCACGTGTTGATGCCGAACCAGCCGCAGGCCACCAGCGCGCGCAAAACCGCCGGAACATTCGCGCCCAGCACGCCAAACGACGCCCGCGCGAAAACCGGGAAGGGAATTCCGTACTTCGCGCCCGCATGCGCGTTGAGAAGCATCGGCGCGAGCACCACCACGTTGCCGAGAAACACGGTGAAGATCGCCTGCCTCCAGCTCATTCCGCCGGCGATCATGCCGCTGGCCAGCATGTAGGTGGGAATGTTGACGCTCATGGCGATCCACAGCGCGGCGTAGTTGTAGGTGCCCCAGCTCCGGCGAGAGGCGGGAATCGGCGCGAGGTCTTCGTTGTAGAGCGAACTGGAGCGAATGGTTTCCGCGTCGAGAACGCCGGATTGGATGCCGTCCTGGCCGGGATGTTCCGCGGCGCTCACCGGTCAGTAAATCCCGCGCCGCAAATCGGGCATTTGAGGAATCTCGATGTTGATCATGCGGCCCTCGTCGGCGAGCTTTAACAGAATGCGCCACGCCGAGCCGACGTCCTTGGTGCTCCAGTCGGAGGTCGCCAGGGGTTTCAGCGGGCTTGTCCGTTTCGCGCCACAAGAGATCTTCGCCTTTGTGTTCGAGTTGCTCCGGCTTGATTTCATAAACTTCCTGTTGCGCACGTAGATCACCAGCTAGCGGGCGCCGAGCTGCAGCAGCAGAGGGTCGAATTTTTTTCCGGCCTGAAAAACATTCCAGATTTTCGGCGCGCGTGAATCGACTTGCAGGATCGCGTTGGGGATCGGATTTCCAGACGATTTTGTCTTTGTCGCGGCGCGGGAACTCGCCGCCACGACAAGCGAAAGCACGACGATGCTCCGGTCCGTTTCAGACCGATCCTGCGCATGACAACTCCGTTTCACAAGCAATGTAGCGCCAACCTTCAGGTTGCACTTACGATCGCGAATCACCCCTGCCCGCCTTAAGGCGGGCGCTACAGATTTAAGGCCAATCGACGGGCAACTGGCGCGACTTCACGACCACGTATTTATTCTTGCGCGCAAATTCCATCAGGTCCACCAGCAATTGCACGTCGTTCTCGCAGTACTTGCAGACTTCTTCCTTGCGGCCCTGGCGCCACCACTGCACGATCTCCAGGCCGTTGCCGGTTTTCTGATTTCCCAGGGTTTCCCGCGCCAGGTCGTCGAGCTTGATGCGGTGTCCCAGCCGGCGCTGCAAATCCACCAGCAGGTCGAACGATTTGCCGAGCAGTTGCTTCACCGGCTGGTAGGCGCGGAGCACTTCAAAATCGAAGCGGTCGCCGTTGAAGGAAACGATGCGGTCAAACTGGCCGAGCTCGGAAATGAGCGCCTTGGCGTCCGGCTCAAACCAGCGCCGGAATCTTTCTGCGCGTCCCAGGTCACGGCGACAGCGAGGCCGAATCGCGCGATGTTCGACCAGCCTCCTTCCACCTCGTGCGAGAGGCGAAGCGTTTCGATGTCGAAGAAAATTTCGCGAGTTGGATCGGGAAAAAGGCTGGGTGTCGTCGCCATTTGGTTTTTGTAAGCGGCCCGCTTTATTGCACGTTTTGGGCGCTTCGGAATACTGATTGTAAATCACCGGGGTGGCAACATTAAAACTTTATGTGCATAAGTGGAAAAAACCACAGTCGCGGCAGTCCTGGCAGGGTGGATGCGGGGGGAGCAGCTAGCCGGACTTGTCATGCAGATTCTGCAGGAATTCCACGGCTACACCCCAGGACCGGTCCGGCAGGCGGTCGAGGCGTGCGACACGAGCGGGATATACCCTGTTTATGCTTCCGGGGCCGGTCCAGTAGGGATAAATCACCTGCAAGGGCGAAGCAATCTGGTAGTTTTCCAGAGTCCTGAAATAAAGGCCGGTAAGGGAAACATTATGCGTTCGAGTGGTCTCGTCGCATTGGCGATCTTTCGTGTTGCAACGAATGTGGATGGGCAGGGCCAGTTGATTGCGGCCGGATGCGCGGCGTTCGCCGTCACGGGCCTCCGCGCCGGCGAGCGGATCGGCCATGGCTGCTTTTAGAGGTGATGCAGGTGCGGTTCCCGCGTCATGGAGGTAATTCAATTTGTCCGGGATATTCCACGAGACATTCGCGCGAATGGCAAGCAGGCCATCGTTGATAACGTCGTCCACCTCGGAAAAGACATCTTCGTCCCAGCCGTCAATCTCAATGGCGGAGCGGCGGCAGATGCGCAGCAGTTGCACGAGATCCTGAAGTTCAAAATGTTCTTCCGCCGCGAGGCACGTCTGCAGTTGGATCCATTTGTCAAGAGGGGCAAAGTTGCAGCGCAACATAGCTTGCGCGCAGGCGTCATACCAGCTCGCAGCTTGCCGGCGCCGTTCATCGTAGGGGAGCAGGGAATATAGGCAGTCCCCCGCGGCTCCGATTGCATCCGCGGTGCTGGCGGCGAATCGCTCGCACCGCTGGCGCTGTTGGAGGGCCTGGACCTTCGTGGGCTCAGACTTTTGGAGAGGGATGCCTCCCTATCGATAGCAGAGATAAAATCGGCGAATCTAGCGCGATAACTCTTGCGTGGCCCCGGGATTAAGGCAACGCGGCGAGTGCAAAACCACTGAGAATCAGCTTCCGCAGTACATTGCAATGCGATAAACCGAGCTAGGCCTCTTGCGTCACCGCCCCGATTTCATTCTCGATCGCGCGGATGACTTCGGAAGAAGCGCCGACGAATTCGACGCCCACCCCCACTCCCCTGAGGCAATAGCGGACTTCGGACCGAATCTGGATCACGACGCCGGTTCGCGAGAGTTTGAAGCGCAACTTCAGGACCGCGCCTTCGGGATATTCGGTCTTCGTGTTGATGAACATTCCGTGAGGGCTGATGTCCGGCGGCCGGACGCAAATGTCCTCCTCGAAGCCCTCATAAATCATGGAGAGCTCGCTGAGTTGCGGATGGCGAACATCCCGCCGGCTTCCCGCACTTGCCTTGTCTCCCTCTTTGTCCATGGTTATTAAACTTCCTCAGCAACCAAATTCCGCTGCCGCGGCTGGTTCGAGAGGGCCTTGAACGCGCTGCGTGTGCCGCAATACGGGCAAAATCGGAATATGGGAAGAATGCTCTGATTGCACTTTGGGCATTCCAGCGATGGCGTACTTTCCATCGGGACGACCCGAAGAATTTCTTCAAGTGTCGTCGTTCCATTCATAACTTTCCCCAAGGCATCTTCCTTGATCAGGCGCATTCCGTTCGCCCTGGAGGTGCTCCGAATCTGCTCGATGTTCCCGTCGGTGCGAATAATATTGCGAATCGATTCATCCACTCGCAATAGCTCATAGATTCCCACCCGGCCGGAATATCCGGTCTGGTTGCACTTCTCGCAGCCAATGGGCACAGCCATTTTTGTCGGTGGAATGGACACGCCCAATTGCATCATCTTCGACCGAAAATCATGAGACGCGGGCTGAACCGTGTGGCACGAGCAAAGCTTTCGGACCAGACGCTGCGCCAAAATGCCTGTCACAGACGAACTGATCAGATAGCCGGGAATACCGAGGTCTAGGAGGCGGACAATCGCAGAGACGCTGTCGTTGGTGTGCAGCGTGGTAAGCACCAGATGGCCTGTTTGTGCCGCCTTCATGACGATTTCCGCCGTCTCCGCGTCGCGAATCTCGCCCACCATGATGATGTTCGGATCCTGGCGGAGGATGGATCGGAGACAGCTCACAAACGTCAAGCCGGCCTTAACATTGACATGCACCTGGTTGATGCCGGGGAGCACATACTCGACGGGGTCCTCTACCGTGACGATATTGACCGCGTCCTGACGAAGTTTGTGAAGCGATGAGTAAAGAGTCGTGCTCTTGCCTGAACCCGTCGGTCCCGTTACCAGAATCATGCCTTGAGGCGCCGAGAGAAGCTCGGAAAGCCCATCGGAAACGTCTGCCGCCATTCCCATGTCAGCGTAGTTGGCCAGCGGAGCGCTCGTCTCCAGCAACCGGATTACGACTTTCTCTCCGTACTGGGTCGGTAGCGTCGAGACACGCAGGTCGAGTTGCCGGGTGCCTATGGAAACCATGAAGCGCCCGTCCTGGGGGGCGCGCCGCTCCGAGATATCCATGTCGGAAAGGATCTTGACCCGCGAGATCAGCGAGTTTTGCAGGTTTCGAGGGAGCAATTGGTGATCGTGCAATACGCCGTCCACCCGCATCCGCACCACCGTGTCAGAAGCTCGCGGTTCGATGTGAATATCGCTGGCTCGTTTGGCCATCGCCGCCTGAATCACATCGGAAACAAGGCGAACCGCCGGAGTTTTTCTCTGCCGGAGATCGGCCTGCACTTCCTGGATGGCCTCCTGATTGGCTTGCCTTGAGCTTGTGGAAATGAATTCCAGTTCTTGTGCAAACTGTACTCTTTCGCCCCCGTGGCCAGTCCGGTAAGCCGAAACTGGATCTTTATCAGCGCCATAATACTTTGCGATCGCCTCCTGCAACTCGCCCCGAAAGGAGAGCCGGGGGGAGATTTCGGCACCGGTGGTGAACCGCAACTCATCCAGGTATGCGAGGTTCTGTGGAGCGGCCATGGCCACAATCAGCCGCTTATTCTCCGTTCGTATCGGGAGGACGCAAAGGCGCTCAGCCATCGAGCGAGGCACTAGATCCAAGGCGCCGCGATCCGGGATGACAGAGGTACAGGCCACGTAGGGCACTTTGGACACTTCTTCCAAGGCCATCCCCAGGTCTTCCCTGGCAACAAGACCCCGCTCCAGCATCAATTCTCCGAGGAGAATCACTTTCCCCTGCTGGTCCTGAATGACTTTTTGAAGGTTCGCGGAGGAGATTTTTCCGCGATCGTGCAGTACTTCCCCCAGCTTTTTCTTCTTCATTGGATCCTCGCCTTGGCTTCAACCAACCCCAAGGTGGAATTTCGGGGAAGTTGCAGGCCCTCGGTATTGTTCCTTGCAGAAACCTGATATAACGGTACCAAATCTGGCCCGATCCGGAACAAGGCGATTGCGTGCCATGTGCCAAAGAGGAACATGGCCGTCGAATGACGTGATTGTAGTGTACTTAGCGAGGCTGGATTGATTTTGGCTGTTCGTTATAGCAGGCGGCCGTGTCGGCGCACCTAATCTGCACCACGGGTCGACACAAACGAGTGGGATCGCAGCCTTTCCCTGGTCGTTAAACTTGAAGTTCCCCGAACGAGCGATCGAGAATTCGCACAGCTTCGTCCACGTCCGCCTTCCCTATATTCAGCATGGGGGAAAGGCGGATGACGTTGCTGAACAGGCCACCCTTGCCGATCAGTAGTCCATGCTCGCGGGTTTTTTCGAGAAGTTGCGAAGTTGCTTCGGGAGCAGGCTCCTTGGTCGCACGGTCTTTCACAAGTTCGAGCGCCAGCATCAGGCCTTTGCCGCGGACGTCGCCGATCACGGGATATTTCCGCTGCAGTTCGTCGAGCGCGGCGCGGAAATAGTTGCCAACGGTTTCCACGTTTTCGAGCAGTTTTTCCTCTTCGATGAATTCGATCGTGGCTTTCGCCGCCACGGAGGTGACTGGATTTCCGCCGAATGTGGAAATCGTCAATCCCTGATAAGACGCGGCCAATTCCTTCGTGGTGATCGTGGCTCCGATGGGAGCGCCGTTGGCCATGCCCTTGGCGCAGGTCATGATGTCCGGAGTCACTTCCCAGTGCTCGATGCCGAACCAATTTTTCCCGGTGCGGCCGAAACCGGTCTGCACTTCGTCGGAGATGAACAGGCCGCCGTATTTTTTTACGGCCTTGAAAACAATCTTGAAATATTCGGGCGGCGGAGTAATGAATCCCCCGACTCCCTGAATCGGTTCGGCCATGAAGGCGGCGATATGGCCGCTCGTGCCCGTCTGGATCAAATTTTCAACGTCGTTCGCGCAGGCCACTTCGCAGTCCGGATATTTCAAGCCCAGCGGGCAGCGGTAGCAGTAAGGGTTGATCGCGTGCGCGATGCCGATGCTGATGATCCCCGATTTCCGCCACGGGGCCTGCGCCGTCACGCTCTTGGTGAGCGATGACCCGCCAGAATAGGCGTGACGCAGGGCCACGATGTCAAACGAGCCCGTCGCCATGCGCGCCAGTAGGATCGCGGCTTCATTGGCCTCAGTGCCGGAGCTGGTGAAAAAACTGGATTTGAGCGCGCCCGGAGTAATCTGCGCAACTTTTTCCGCAAGCGCGACGATGGCTTCATTCGGGTAGAGAGTGGAAAGATGCTGCAGGCGATCGACTTGCGCCTTGATCGGCCCAGTCACTCTGGGGTTGGCATGGCCGACCGAGACGGTCAGAATCCCGCCAAAGAAGTCGAGATACTTCTTGCCCTCGACGTCCCAAACATGTTGCATCGAGGCGTGGTCGGCCACCAGCGGTTCCTTGTAAAAGTTCGTGACCGCCGGCCAGATATATTCCTTGTGCTTGCGAACCACTTCTTCGCTGCGAGTCGTCTGCTTGGTTTGCGTCGTCATGGAATCCCCTCTGGAACCACGGATGCGCATGGATTAACACGGATAGAAACTAAAAAAGAGAATTAACAACCCTTCAAATCGGGTTCATAAGTAGAATACGTCCCGCCTAGAGATTTCTTATGCATTCATCCGTGTTCATCTGTGTGCATCCGTGGTTCCAAATCCTCTTAGTCCGCGGCTTGCGTGCTGCGCGACGTTTGGGTGCGCGTGATTTCGCCGTAGGTTTCGGGGCGGCGGTCGCGATAGAACTGCCAGGTGTCGCGCACTTCCTGGATTTCGTCGAGATTTAGGTCCGCCACGAGCAGTTCATCCTTGTCGCGGCTGGCTTGCGCTATAATTTTGCCGCGCGGATTGCAGAAATAACTTTTTCCGTAAAATTCGCCGATCTGCCAGGGTTTTTCGATGCCCACGCGGTTGGAGGCGGCGACAAAATAACCGTTGGCGGCGGCGTGGGCCGGCTGTTCGAGTTCCCAAAGATATTCGGACAGGCCCGCGACGGTCGCGGACGGATTGAACACGATTTCCGCGCCGTTCAGGCCGAGAATTCTCGCGCCTTCGGGGAAGTGGCGGTCGTAGCAAATGTACACGCCCACTTTGCCGAAGCGCGTCTCGAAGACCGGGTATCCCGCGTTTCCCGGCGTAAAATAAAATTTTTCCCAGAATCCCGGATGGCAGTGGGGAATGTGGTGCTTCCGGTATTTTCCGAGATATTTTCCGTCCGCGTCGAAGACGGCCGCGGTGTTGAAATACACACCGGTCATTTCAACTTCGTAGACGGGGACGATGAGCGCCATGCCGTATTTCCTGGCAAGTTTTTGGATGCGCGTCACGGTCGGGCCGTCGGGCACGGGCTCGGTCAACTCGTACCACTTCTGTTGCTGCTCCGCGCAGAAGTACGGGCCGTAAAAAAGTTCCTGCAAGCCCAGGATTTGGACCTTGCGTTTTGCGGCGGCGGCGATGAGTTTCTCATGCTTCGCGATCATGTTTTCCTTGATTTTGGCCAGGGGAAACTTCGTCGGAGACCATTCGCAATGCGCTTGAATGACACCGCAACGCACGATTCGAGCCATGCCGCACCTCCGCGGAAATTGAACTGCGAGTGTACTCTGCAGCGGTGGCGCGCGACAAGGGCCGCGCGAGTAGGACGGGCTTCAGCCTGTCAGTTTTGCGGTTTCGGGTTGGCAAAAAGGGGACGGACTCAAAGCCTGTCCTGCCGAAATCAAAACGCAATCGCGTTTTGGATGTTGCCGTCGCGGCCCACTTTCCACGGCTGGATGGCGTTGAAGTGGCCGACAACCGTGTCGGTCGTTTGAAAGAAATCCGGCTGAACGCGCCAGAACTGGGCGATTTCGGCCACCGTCGGCTGCACCTCGCCCTGATCGTCTGTCGCGCGGGATTGCAGCAGGGTTTCCTGCCCATCCCATTCCCAGGCGAATCCGAACCGGGCGTGGGCCTTCGTATAGACCGGGCCCTGGAATTCCGCGGCCTTCCAGTTGCGCCCGCCGTCGGTGGAGACTTCGATCTTCGTGATGGCGCCGCCGCCCGACCACGCGATGCCCGAGATTTCGTAGAATCCGGGGCCCGAGAGTTTTTGGCCGCCTGAGGGCCGAGTGATGACGGATTTGGGCCCCAGCTGCGATTGGAACCAGCGCGCTTTGCCGTCGATCCTCAAACTGGGATATTTGGTGGTCTCCCGCATCGCCATGACGGGCTCTGAAACAATCTTGATTCGGCGGAGCCACTTCACGTTGTTGATGCCTTCCCATCCAGGGACGAGAAGGCGAAGCGGATAGCCTTGCTCCGGTCGTATCGCCTCGCCGTTTTGGCCGTAAGCCACCAGCATGTCTTCCATGGCCTTTTCGATGGGAATGCTTTTCGAGTGTTTTCCTTTTTCCGCGCCCTCGGCAATGATCCATTTCGCACCGGCCTGGATGCCTGCCTGCTTAAAGAGCAGCGAAACTGGAATCCCGGTCCACACACTGCAACTGGTCAATCCGTGCGTGTCTTGCGCATTTGCACTTTGTCCACGGCGAATCGCGCCAGTCGGGCCCGTCGGAGCGCTGTTGCCATTGCATTCCACGAAATGGACGCGGGACACGGAAGGCAGGCGCCGCAAATCCTCGAGAGAAAAAATCAGCGGACGATCCACCATTCCGTGGATCAATAGATGGTGCGCTTGTGGATCGATATCCGGCGGTTCGTAGCCGTGGGAAACGATGTAGTGCAGCGCGGGAGGTGTTATGAAACCTACTGAGCTCTGCAGAGGAGTGCGAAATCCAAAATCCTTGTGATAGTCGGGCGGACTCGTCAGCTGGGGCCAGGTGCCCAGGCTGCCTGTGCGGATCGAAGTCTCGAAGCGGGAGCGCTCGCCGTAAGCGTGCAGGTCTTTCGGGCGATTATCTGTTGTATCGGCCTCCGTCGTCACGCCGCCCTTGGCTCGAACTGCTGTCACCGCAATGCCGGCAAGCAAGGCGCTATTTTTCAGGAATTTTCTTCGACCCTCTGCCTTTTCCATCATCGGTCTCCTTCCGCTGCTCAAACGCAATTCGTCGTGACGATCCGATCGGCGGAACGAATGCGACAGACATCGGCAAAAATGCTGGCATGATGTGGCCCCGGCGCCACAACACATCAGCCTTTCATGACTTTTCGCTTCCAAAGGTCCCAGTCCTTCGGAAAATCCGAATTGCCTACCTCGGCTAATTTCGCCTCTTCCGGGGTAAGCGTCTCGATTTTTCTGCCGGCCGCCTGAAGATGCATTTCCGAATTGACCTTCAGATATACGGCGCGGCCGACCGAATGCATGACGTTGGTTCCTACCGTGACGCCGCCGTGACCGCGCATAAAAGCGGCGGGATGATCGCCGAGCACCTGAGCAAGGGCTTTTCCCTTGACCGCGTCGCTGATCAGCATATTCGTCATGCCGAAAGATTTGCGAATGTCAAAAGAGGGCAGGCCACTGCCGATAAATCCGCCCATGTGATAGATGGGCAGGAGCGGCTCGTTGATGGTTCCCATCAGCACGACGGTTGGCGCGTGCGTGTGCACGATTGACTTCACGTCCGGCCTGGCACGGTAAATCTCGGCGTGTATCCATCGCTCGCTGTACATCCTTCGCGAGTCGCCATTGGTCGCCACGCAATCGAAATCCAATTCCATGATGTCGCTCGCCGTGACTAGATCGGGGGCCAGCCAGCGCGAAATGAAAAAGTGATTCGGGTTTGCGGGATTGCGCGCGCTCACGTGGCCGTAGCCATCCACCACACCCTGATCCTGCAGGATGTGATTCGCGGTGACCAGGTCCGCGAGCAGCGCATCCTTGTCGAGCTTTTCCTGGGGGACGGGCTCGGGAGGCGCGGGAACCGGCGCGGGATTGGACTTCGCTTCCTCGGCCGCGCCCAGCAACGCGCCCGTCAGCAACAGGCTGGAACCGGACAGAAAACCTCGGCGGCCGAAGCCGGCCTTGAGCAGATGACCTATTTCCATGGAAATCTCCTTGAAAATCGATTTGATTGCGACGCCCGGGACGGAAGCCTCCAGTGCCACCAGTGGAGGGAGCGTGTCCAAATTTCAACCAACTCTTAAAATGATTGGCAACTCATCGGATACACCGATTGGCTGGTCCATGTCAATCGCGGAATACCGCAGAATTATCCTGCGGCAAAATTTGTCATGCGTGTGCCCAAACAATCGAAAGTAGGCTATCCTGACGGGGTTTAACTTGGGAAAACTTTGAAGCCAGACACAATTTCAGCGTTCTTCGTACGATTCTACCGCGCTTTGCTTCGTGTTGTCCCAGGCTGCATCACGCTGACGCAAGCGGTTGCCCTCAACATGTTTCTCGCGTTCTCCCCGATGATTCTTGTTGTGCTTGGAGCTGCGGCCGGCTCGGCGGGTTTTCGGCAGGCCCTCGAAGGGATCATTGCGCGGCTGCGCATTGTTTTGCCCCCGGGAACTCTCAGCATCCTGAATAATTTTCTTGGCCGCCATCCCCGGCAGTCCTGGGAATGGGTCTTGCTGGGCCTTGGAGGGACGCTCCTGGCGGGCACGCAGATGATGAAGTTGCTGATGGAAGGGTTTCGTCTGGTCTACGGAGACAGTAATCGGCTGGGCACGGTCAGCCTGCATGTGCGCGCATTACTTTTGCTGACGGCGACGATCCTTCCTTCGATTCTCATCGTGAACCTGGTTGTTTTCGGCAGGCAGGTTCGCAACACCATGCTGCACACTTCCTCCATGCCCGTGCTCATTCGTCTGATCTGGAGCGCCTTGTATGTCGTGGTTTCCTTGTTGATTGCCTTGATGGTGCTTACCGTGATTTACAGGGTGGGACGCCCCGGGCATCACGGGTTTAAAGCTCACGTGCCGGGCGCGGAAGTCGCCACGGTGCTGTGGTGGACGGTCAGCATCGCGCTGGGATTTTATTTGCGGACTGTGCCCTACAGTCTTGTCTATGGCGGCCTGGCCGTCACGATCGGCCTGCTGCTCTGGATGCAGTTGACGGCCACGATCCTGCTGATTGGCGCCGCGTATAATGCCGAACTGCTGGATCGATTGTGATTCAACTTGATCGCAAAAGCGCCCTCTCTGTCCCGAAAGGCGCGGGACAGAGAGACCTCTACAAGACCGGGTTCTCGTTGGTTTTGTAGCGGCCGCCCGTTTTTTGGGCGGGCAGCCTTTCGCTTTGTCCTGAGTCATTCTGAGTCAGAGTCGTTTATTCCTTCGAACTGACATCCTGCCCTAAACGGAGTAAACTACGCGTGACAGAGTTCGGTCACGGGGGGCAGCGATGGGCGATATGCGCGTCGAGTGCTATGCCGGTTATCGGGCCGATGAGCGTCCTACCAGGTTTATCTTGCGCGGGCATACCTTTGAAATCATGGAAGTGGAAGACCGGTGGTATTCGCCGGACGCGATTTATTTTCGCGTCCGCACCGAGGACGGCGATTATTTCGTGTTGCGCCACGATGAGCCTCAGGATGTCTGGAGCGTGGATGCGTTCCGCTCGGCTCGGGATCGCTCGGATTTGCCCGAGGCCGGACAGGTCGGGTGGAGTTGAACGGCCAAGCCTCTCAATTTGCTGAAGTTCGTTGTGATCTTTTGCGTGTTCGTGTGTGCCCCCCTCCCTGCGTACCGTAAGAGCACGCCATCGATTCCGACCGCAACTTTTCTTTTTCCATAGGGTTAAACTGATTGCGTGAGTGGAAAGCCACGACCCACCCGCGCTGACTCCCGCAAGGGGAGACTGGCAAAAATGAAGAGAGTTACTTTCCGCGAAAAAGTCGCACACCCGGCTCATCCGTCTTCCCCCGGCGCGATGATTGTCATTTTCCTGCTGGCTGCGGCTACATTTGCCGCGCCCTTACTATTCGCTGCCGCGGACAAAAATGACGGAAAAGGAAAGGCGGCGGAATCTCCAAAGGTATTGAAGGGATTGCCCACTGAGGGGTTGACCGAGAATGAGGCCATTCTGCAAGGCGCTCAATCGACTGGGATTTGGACCGAGGCCGGGCGATGTCGAGCGCGTGAAGGAAATGGGCCTGCAAAAATGGATCGATCAGCAGCTGCATCCGGATTCGATTAACGATTCTGCTCTCGACGCGCGCCTGCAGCGGTTTCCCACGTTGAAAATGTCTTCCGCGAAACTTTTGGACGAATTCCCCGAACCCCAACTCGCCGCGCGACGCGAAGGCATTTCCGTGGAGCAATACCGCAAGGAACAGCAGGAGAGGATGCGCTCGGCCATGCAGGGTTCCACCCAGAATGAATCACAAAGTGGGCCCTCCTCAACTGATTCCATGGGCGGGACGCAGGGCAACGCACCCAGCGATATGCAGCAGGCCGATGCGCTGCACATGCCGAATTTCGAGACGATGGATAACGATTTGAACCCCAACCCCCCGAAAGAGAAAGGGCAGGCGAAGGGGCAGGCCGCTTTCAGCAACCGCATGATTAACTACGAGCAGATTCGGCTGCCGCAGCGGATTGTCGCCGAGCTTTCCATGGCCAAGATGACGCGCGCCGTCTACAGCGAGCGCCAGCTCCAGGAAATGATGGTGGATTTCTGGTACAACCACTTCAACGTTTACGGCGCCAAGGGCGCTGACCGCTGGCTCATCACCGAATACGAACGCGACGCAATCCGTCCATACGCGATGGGAAAATTCCGCGACTTGCTTGGAGCTACGGCGAAAAGCCCCGCAATGCTTTTCTTTCTGGACAACTGGCTCTCCGCCGATCCTCTCGCGTGGCAGAAGCTGCAGCAGGAACAGCAAGAGCGGCGGCAGATGCGCGGAGGCCCATTCGCGGGGCCGTTCGGCAGACCGCGATTTCCGCAAGGCGGGCCTGCGCAGAATGGAAATCCGAACGATCCGAACGCGGCGAACGCGAAACCGAAACAGGAGCGCGGCCTGAATGAGAATTACGGGCGCGAACTCATGGAGTTGCACACGCTCGGCGTGGATGGCGGGTATACGCAGGGCGACGTGATCAATGTCGCGAAAGCGTTTACCGGATGGAGCATCCGGCAGCCACGGCGCGATGCGGAATTTTTCTTCGAGAAGCGCCTGCACGACACGAGCGTGAAGACCGTGCTCGGCCACGAGATTCACGAGGGCGGGATGAAGGACGGCGAGGAAGTGCTCGACATCCTGGCGCGCGATCCGCACACGGCGCATCATATTTCCTACGAACTCGCGCAGCGCTTCGTTTCCGACAATCCGCCCGAGCCTCTGGTGGATCGCATGGCGCAGACTTTTTTGAAATCCGACGGCGACATCCGCGAAGTTCTTCACACCATGATTTATTCGCCGGAGTTCTGGTCGAAGCAAGCGTATCGCGCCAAGATCAAGACGCCGTTTGAGCTGGTGGCGTCGGCCACGCGGGCCGTGGGCGCGGAAGTGGACATCCCGCTCCTGCTCGTGCAATGGACGAGCCGGATCGGACAGCCGCTCTACCAGTGCGAGCCGCCGACTGGCTACTCCGATACGGCGGATGCCTGGGTGAATACCGGCGCGCTGCTCAGCCGCATGAATTTTTCGCTGGCGCTCACATCGAATCGCCTCCGCGGCGCGCAGGTGGATATCGATTCTCTATTAGGGAGCGATGCGGCCGCGAATCCGCACGCCACCCTCGACCACGCGATCCAGCTATTGTTAGGCGGCCCGGCGTCGCAGGAAACGCGCGACACGCTGGAAAAACAGCTGGACGACCCGCAGATTTTGCAGGCCACACTCGACGACAAGGTCAAGCGGGTGAACGCGGCGATGATCGCGGGTTTGGTTTTAGGCTCGCCGGAATTTCAGCGGCGATAAGTGGCGCATGCTTTAGCTTGTGGCCTTTCATTTTTTACCGGTAGGGGTACGGGAAGGAGAACCACGATGAACGTTTCACGGCGCATTTTCCTGAAAAGCGGCGGCGTAGCAATGATCGGCATGAGCACGATCCCCGCGTTCCTGCAGCGCGCGGTGGCCGCAACTCCGATGCCGAACAAGAAGAAGCTGATCGTCGTTTTCCAGCGGGGCGCCGCCGACGGATTGAACATCGTCGTGCCGTTCGGAGAAGAAAACTACTACCGCATCCGCCCGACGATCGCGATTCCGCAGCCGCGCAATGGCGCGGAAGGCGCCGCGGTTGATCTCGACGGCTTCTTCGGCTTGCATCCGAGTCTCGCGCCACTGGGCCCGCTCTTTCACAATGGACAGCTCGCCATCGTTCACGCCGCGGGATCGCCCGACACTACGCGCTCGCATTTCGACGCGCAGGATTTCATGGAGTCCGGCACGCCCGGCGTGAAAGCGACGGACGATGGCTGGCTGAATCGCACCGTGAACAGTATGACCGAGCAGGACGCCTCTCCTTTCCGCGCGGTAGCGATGGGCCCGAACCTTCCACTCACCCTGCGCGGCGCGGCGCCCGCGATTGCTCTCGCGGACGTGAAACAATTTCGCGTGATGAGCCAGTCCACTGCCGTACAGGGCGGTTTCGAGGCGTTGTACGCGCAGACAGTCGACAAAGTTCTGCGCGGAACGGGCACGGAAACCTTTGAAGCGATTGATATGCTGCGCAAAGCCGACCCTTCGCGATTCCAGCCCGAGAATGGCGCCGATTATCCAAAAGGCCGCGTGGGCCAGACGCTGCAACAAGTCGCGCAACTTCTGAAGGCCGACATTGGCATGGAAGTCGGGTTCGTCGATACCGGAGGTTGGGACAATCACGTGAACGAAGGCGGCGCGCAGGGGCAAATGTCCAATCTGCTGCGCGAAATGGGACAGAGCCTGGCCGCGTTTCACCAGGATTTGGGCGACCGCATGGAGGACGTCGTGGTCGTTACCATGTCCGAATTCGGCCGCACCGCGCACGAAAACGGAAACCGCGGCACCGACCACGGCCACGCGAATTGCATGTTTGTGATGGGCGGCCCAGTGAAGGGCGGAAAAGTTTATGGGAAATGGCCTGGACTTGGGCCGGGCCAGTTGAACGAAGGCCGCGACCTCGCCCTCACCACCGACTTCCGCTCCGTTCTCGGCGAGGTGATCGGCGGGCACCTCGGCAGCAACAATCTGCACACGGTTTTCCCGGGATTTGATAACAGCCCGGCGAAATTCCCGCGCCTCCTGAAAGCGTAATTTTTCTCTCGAATTCAAATAGGCCAGGCGGCAACCCCGCTTGGCCTCGTTTTTCCTCACATAAGTTGTTTCGGGTTCGGTTTTTGTAGCGCGGGTTTCAGCCTGTGGGGTTTGGTACTTGCAAGGGGTGAAACCCGCAGACTTCAATTTGTAGATTTTGGTCCATTCTCGGCACAGACACCACAAGCTAAAGCATGCGCCACCGGGTTGAAGCGAAATTATAGTGGTACTCCAAATGGACCAATCGGCGGTGCAGACTAAAGAGAAATGAAAGTTGCGTTGCTCAAAGGGCGATTAAATTTGGTACTATGTGCCATCTTCGCGATCACGAAATCAGTCTGACCAAGAAGCACGGGGCGAGGAATGCTTCCTGCTTGGAGGGTGCAACATGGCTACTGCTAGCCAACCAGATCATTCCGCTCCCTTAGACGGCGACGCTTCCGCCGTCGCCGCAGGCGGCGTGCAGACCTCTCCATCTGCCCTGGCGCCCTGGGTGCAACTCGTGGCCGGCGTAATTTGCATGGCCATGATTGCCAATCTTCAGTACGGGTGGACGATCTTCGTCGGGCCGATCGACGCGAAATATCACTGGGGAAAGGCGGCTATCCAGGGGACATTCACGCTTTTTATTCTCTTAGAGACGTGGCTCGTGCCCTTCGAAGCATATCTTGCCGATCGCTTCGGCCCCCGCCCTCTGGTGATAGTCGGTGGGGTGATGATCGGGTTTTCCTGGATGCTGTTTTCCTGGGCAACCACTCTCACGGCCCTTTATGTGGGAGGGGCGATAGGCGGAGTCGGAACCGGTCTGGTCTATGGGACGTGCATCGGAAACGCGCTGAAATGGTTTCAAGCCCGAAGGGGACTGGCGGCGGGCGTAACGGCGGCGGGATTCGGCGCCGGCGCGGCGCTTACGGTATTGCCCTTGATGCACTCTTTGGCCTCGAGCGGATACGAAGCGACTTTTTTCCGTTTTGGGCTGGCCCAGGGCATCGTGGTTTTGCTAGCCGCATTGGCGCTTAAGAAGCCGACCGGCCGCGCCGCAGCGCGCAAGAAGAACCCGCGCCTGCCGCAGACAAAGACGGATCGCACCCCGTTCGAAACTTTGAAGAGCGGAGTTTTTTGGCTGATGTACATTGATTTTGTGCTGGTGGCCGCAAGCGGCCTGATGGCTACCGCGCAGCTGGCCCCCATCGCCACCGGATTCGGGATCGCCAAAACTCCGGTGACTTTATTGGGCTTCACCGCTCCGGCTCTGTTATTTGCCTTGTCGCTCAACAACCTGATGAATGGCGTGAGCCGGCCGCTGTTCGGGTGGGTGTCGGATTGGCTGGGCAGGGAAATGACCATGTTCCTCACTTTTCTTGCCGAGGGCATCGGCATTTTCTACCTACAGCGGTACGGCAGCAATCCGGTCCTGTTTGTGATTCTGGCGGGCCTGGTCTTCTTCGCCTGGGGGAATATCTTCAGTATTTTCCCGGCGCTCACCTCGGACCACTTCGGCAACAAGTACGCAACCACCAACTACGCGCTGCTCTATACCGCGAAGGGCTGCGCCGCGTTCTTCGTGCCGATTGGCAGCATCTTGGCCGCCCGGACTGGAAATTGGACACTGACGCTGGAGATTGCCGCCGTTGCGAATATAGCTGCCGCGTTGCTGATGCTTCTCGTGCTGCGCCCGATTCGTATCCGAGCCATCCGCCGCGAAGAGGCTCTCTCGGCGGCCCCTGCTGATTGATCAGAAGAGTCATTCGCCGCGCGGAAAGCCGCCGGATTTGCCTCAAGTTTTTCCATTTGGCGCGTTTCTGGTAACATAGTGGTGCGCCCCTTTGCATTCCCCATTTCCCTGGAGGTACTTTAAATGGCAAGCCCAATGCTTCAGATTCAGATCACCGCGCCGGTTTCCGACGCGCATAAAACGGTACTGACGGACGAGGCGGTGGCTTTTCTTAAGAAACTCGACGCGACATTCGAGGGGCGAAGGCAGCAGTTGCTCGCGGCGCGGCATCAGCGGCAAGCGCGGATCGACGCCGGGGAACTGCCCGACTTCCTGCCCGAAACCGAGAACATTCGCAAGGCGGAATGGACCGTCGCCTCCATACCGGCGGACTTGATGGACCGGCGCGTGGAAATTACCGGGCCGGTCGACCGGAAGATGATTATCAACGCGCTCAATTCGGGCGCGGACGTGTTCATGGCCGATTTCGAGGACTCGAATTCTCCGACGTGGACGAACAATCTGGACGGGCACTTCAATCTTCGCGACGCCGTCAATCGCACCATCACCTACGTCAGTCCGGAAGGGAAGAGCTACAAGCTCAATGAAAAGATTGCCACGCTGCTTGTTCGCCCGCGCGGGTGGCACCTGGATGAAAAGCATTTTCTTGTGGACGGCAAGCCGATCTCGGGCGCGCTGTTCGATTTTGGGTTGTTCTTTTTTCACAACGCCAAGAATCTGATCGCGCACGGAACGGGACCCTATTTTTATTTGCCGAAACTGGAAAGCCACCAGGAAGCGCGATTGTGGAACGATGTTTTTAATTTCTCGCAGGACTATGTGGGAATCCCTCGCGGCACGGTTCGCGCGACGGTGCTGATCGAAACGATCCTCGCGGCGTTCGAGATGGACGAAATCATGTACGAATTGCGCGAGCACTCCTCCGGCCTCAACTGCGGGCGCTGGGATTACATTTTCAGTTTCATCAAGAAATTCAACAAGCGCCCCGATTTTATTCTGCCGAACCGCGCCGAAGTCACCATGACGCAGCATTTTCTGGCTTCCTACGTGGCCTTGCTGATCCAGCAGTGCCACCGCCGCAACGCCCACGCCATGGGCGGGATGGCGGCGCAGATTCCCATCAAGAACGATCCGGTGGCCAACGAAAATGCGATGGCCAAAGTGCGCGAGGATAAATTGCGCGAAGTGAAGGCCGGGCACGACGGCACCTGGGTGGCGCATCCCGGTCTGGTCTCCGTGGCGAAGGACATTTTTGACGAGTACATGAAGGGTCCGAACCAGATCGACGTGAAGCGCACCGACGTGCACGTCACGGCCAAGGATCTGCTCGCCATCCCCAAGGGAACCATCACGGCGCACGGACTGAGGTGGAACATCGACGTAAGCTTGCAATATCTGGCTTCGTGGCTCGCGGGAAACGGCTGCGTTCCGATCTACAACCTGATGGAAGACGCCGCGACGGCTGAGATCTCACGCACGCAGATCTGGCAATGGGTCAAGCACGGCGCCAAACTCGATACCGGGGAAACGGTGACGGCGCAAATGGCGCGCGACACCATGGCCTCCGTGCTGGACGGCTTCAAGGCAAAGATGGGCGAAGAGAAATTCAACGCCAGCAAGTTCCCGGCCGCAGGCAAAATCCTGGTGGAACTCATGACCAGCCCGGATTTCCATGAGTTTTTGACGCTGGATGCGTACGCGGTATTGGCGTAATCCGGCAAGAACACACCATGTAATGCCGAGGAAAAAACCGACCTGTCATTCCGCGCGAAGCGAGGAATCTCTCTTTCTCTTTAGCCTAAATCGAAGAGAGATTCCTCGCTCCGCACGGAATGACAAATCAACCCAAAAATTTGGAAACTTACGGGCAAATGCCCTGGGTGCAGCCGCGCTTGTGTTCGTCGGGAATGTCCGCGAATTTCGCGGGAACGAAGCCGTTGCGGTTGGGCATTTGGACCTTCGGCAAGGTCGTCTGGTTCAGAACATCGTCTTCCTTGATGATTCCGCTCCTGAAAAGAATGAAAGCGGTGAGCGAGTACACTTCGTTCGGGGTGAGTGTGCCACTCTGGTCTCGCGGCATGGCGCGGTGAATGAAGTCATAGACGGAAGTCGCATACGGCCAGTAGCCTCCGACACTTCGAACGGGCTTTAGCGTGGTGAGTGTTTCAGTGTCGTTTATCCCTCCCACCACTCGAGGGCCGATCTTGCCCCCTTCTCCGTTCGCCCCGTGACATACGGCGCACTTTGCCGCGAAAATCGGCGCGCCCTCTTTGGATGTTCCTTGTCCCGGTGGAAGTCCCTTCCCGTCAGGCCCGACAGAAATGTCCCAGGCCTGAATTTCCTCCTTGGTCGGAGTTCTGCCGATCTTGGAGTATGACGGCGCCTGCGCCAGTACAACGTTTGCCGCGAGCAGGAGAATCCCAGCGCCGAGAAATTTAGAAAATCGCATTTTGGATGCTCCCGTCGCGGTTCACTTTCCAGGGCTGAATCGCGTTGAAATCACCCACGACTTGCTGCGACTTCTTGAGGAAGTCGATATCCGCGCCCCAGAGTTTGGCCACTTCGGCGACCGTCGGCTGGACCGTGCCTGTGTCGTCCGTGCAGCGGGATTGCAGGACAGCTTCGTTTCCGTCCCAGGTCCACGGGCAGGAGAAGCGAGTGTGCGCTTTTCGCGCGATCGGATCGTGGAGTTGCGCGTCCTTCCAGGTCTTGCCTCCATCCATGGAAACCTCGACCCGCTTGATGGCGCCCGCGCCGGACCATGCCAGTCCAGTGATTTCGTGGAAGCCGGGACCGGGCATTTTATAACCGCCTGCGGGCCGGGTGATTACGGATTTTGGCCCCAGCGTGAATTCGAACCAGCGCGATTTGCCGTCGAGCCTCATGCTGGGGTAGCGGCTCGTTTCCATCATGGCCATATAGGGCTCGTCTACCAGATCAACGCGCCTCAGCCATTTCACGTTATTGATTCCCTGAAAGCCCGGAACGATCAGTCGTAGGGGAAACCCTTGTTCTGGGCGAACGGGCTCGCCGTTCTGACCGTAGGCGACAAGAGCGTCATCCAGGGCTTTTCCGATTGGAATGCTCTTCGAGTGTTTCGGTTCGTCGGCGCCTTCCGCGATGATCCACGTAGCGCCTTTTTTCACGCCGGCCTCTTTGAGCAAGGTGGACAGCAAGACTCCGGTCCACTGGCTGCAACTAGTGAAACCGTGCGTTTCTTGTGGCGTCGCTTCGGGTGCAATGCGCGCGTCACCGCCCGGGCCTCGCGGGGAGCTGTTGCCGTGGCACTCGACAAAATGAAAGCGGGTGACGAAGGGCAGGCGTTTTATTTCGTCCACGGAAAAGATCAACGGGCGGTCGACCATGCCGTGAATCAGCAGCTGGTGTTCTTTAGGATCGATGTCGGGCGGCTCGAAACCGTGCGAAATTGTAAAGTGCAGCGATGACGGCGTGATCATTCCCACCGAATCCTGAAGGGGAGTTCGGAGGCCAAACGCCACAGGTTCGTCCTTCAACCGGCGCTCCGGGTTGTTGATGCTGCCGTTCCGCACATCGGTCACATAATGAGAGCGCTCGCCGTAGAGATGCAGTTCGTCCACTTTCTCCAGGGGGGCTCGGCTGCGGCTGGCAGCGCGGTTGCCGTTGCTCCGACGGCCAATCCTGCCAGCGCCGCGCCATTCTTGAGGAATGCTCTTCGATCCGTTTGCTTGGGGTTCATGTCGCCCTCCTGTAGCATTTATCGAAATGGTATCACATTAACAGTAGGACGGGCTTCAGCCTGTCAGGTTTCATTATCGAAGATTCATCGGAAAGCGACAGGCTGAAGCCTGTCCTACTCACGGGCAATGCCCTAGCTTGCAGCCGCGCTTTTTCCAATCGTGGATTTCGTCGAGATTTTGAGGAATGAATCCGTCGCGATTGGGCATTTTGATTTTGGGGAGGGTCGCGGCGTCGATAACGTCATCTTCCTTGATGATTTCATTGCGGAAGAGGATGAACGCCGTAAGGGAATAGACTTCGTCGGGCTTGAGGGATCCTTCGGCATAGCGCGGCATGGCCCGGCGGATGTAATCGAAGACTGTGGTTGCGAACGGCCAGTAGCTCCCTGCGGTCATCTTGGGGTGTAGGGAAGTGAGCGTGCCCTTGCCGCCGACGAGTGCGGGTGCTTGCGCGCTGCCTTCCTGACTTTCGCCATGGCATGCTGCGCACTTTTCCGCGAAGAGGCGCGCGCCCGTTTTCGCGTTTCCGCTTCCCGGCGGCAATTCCTTGCCGTCGATGCCAATCGCAATGTCCATGGCCTGGATTTCTTGTGCAGTGGGAGTGCGGCCCACGTTCTTGTAGTCCGGCGCTTGCGCCCCCGCATTAAGGCAAGCCGCCGCTGCAACCACTGGCACCAGAAAATTAAAATGAAATCGCATTTTGGACACTCCCGTCGGGATTCACTTTCCAGGGTTGAATCGCATTGAAGTGGCCGGGAATCGTCCCAGTCTTGACGAAAAAGTCCGGCTCGACCTTCCAGAATTTCGCCAGCTCCACAACCGTAGGCTGCCTCTCTCCCGACCTCATCTGTGCAGCGCGACTGAAGGATGGTTTCCTCCCCATTCCACTCCCAGCCGAATCCGAAACGCACGTGGGCCTTCGGGTATACGGGGCTTTGAATCTCCGCTTCGCGCCAAGTCTTGCCAATGTCGGTGGAGACTTCGATGGATTTCACGAGCCCGCCGCCGGACCACGCCAGGCCGCTGATTTCGTAGAAGCCCGGGCCATTTAATTTTTGTCCGCCCGAGGGGCGTGTGATGACCGTGCGGGGGCCCATCTGGAATTGAAACCAGCGCGACAGGCCGTCGGGCCGCAGGCTCGGGTACTTCGTGCTCTCCCACATGCCCATGTAGGGCTCTTCGACGAGCTTGATTTTCCGGAGCCACTTTACATTGTTGATTCCTTCCCAGCCGGGAACGAGCAGCCGGATCGGATAGCCCTGCTGCGGCCGCAACGCCTCGCCATTCTGGCCGTAGGCGATCAGGACGTCATCCATTGCTTTTTCAATTGGGATGCTCTTGGTGTGTTTTCCTTTCTCCGAGCCTTCGCCGATGATCCATTTCGCTTCCGGTTTTACGCCCACTCGTTTCAGAAGGATCGAAAGCGGCACGCCCGTCCACAGGCTGCAGCTCGTGAAGCCGTGCGTGTCCTGCGCCGTCGCGCTAGGAGAAACACGATATTGCCCCGTGGGCCCTGCGGGCGCGCCGTTTGCGTTGCACTCGAGGAAATGAGCGCGGGTGACGGACGGAAACCGCTTCAGATCGTCCATGGAAAAGATCAATGGTTTGTCCACCAATCCGTGAATCAGGAGATGGTGTTCGGCGGGATCGATATCGGGCGGCTCGTAACCGTGGGCGATTACAAAGTGCAGCGATGCGGGAGTGATGTAGCCGACCGAGTCCTGAATCGGATTCCGCCACCCGAAGTCGCGGTGATAACCGGCAGGCGCAGGGTCATACAGGCCCGGGGCGCCGAGGCGCTGTGATTTCTCGAATCGCGAGCGCTCGCCGTAGTTATGAAAATCCTTTGCGGGAGCTGTGGCGTCTTCCGGCATTGAAGCTCCGGCCTTCGCGGGGTCCGCCATCCCGACGGCTAAACCCGCTAGTGCGGCGCCATTTTTCAGAAAACTCCGGCGGCCGGAATCTTTCGGTTTCATGGATTTCTCCTATGGAGTGCTTGACTGAGGTTTAACAAAGGCAATGCGCAAAGTCAACGAGTTGCCGCAAGATCTCTCCCCAAGAATTTAACGGGATACTGAAAATAAAACGGGGCGCCGTTGATGCAGGCGTCCCGTTTTTCCAGCCTTTGCGGAGGCGAACTCTTTACCGGTTAATTCGATTGGCGGATGCGCATGTTGTAGAACGAACGGTAGACGAAGACAAAGGAGACGGCGAAAAATGCGGCCGCCAGTGTGCGCGTCAATGCGCCGCCTGAAGTCGCGGTGAGTTTCACGGCGAGTTCCACGGCCAGCAGGCCGAAAAGCGTCGTGAACTTGATGACGGGATTGAGAGCGACCGAGGAAGTGTCCTTGAACGGGTCGCCGACTGTGTCGCCGACGACCGTGGCGTCATGCAGCGGCGTGCCTTTTTGTTTCATTTCCACTTCCACGATTTTCTTGGCGTTGTCCCAGGCGCCGCCGGCGTCGGCCATAAAGATGGCTTGGTACAAGCCGGAGATGGCGATGGACATCAGGTAGCCGATGAAAAAGAAGGGCTCAAGAAATGAGAATGCAAGAGTGGCGAAGAACACGGCGATGAAGATGTTCAGCATGCCCTTCTGGGCATATTTCGTGCAAATTTCGACGACTTTCTTGCTGTCCTCGACAGAAGCTTTTTCCACGCCTTCCAGCTTGATGTTGGCCTTGATGAACTCAACAGCGCGGTACGCGCCGGTGGTCACGGCTTGCGTGGAGGCCCCGGTGAACCAGTAGATCATGGCGCCGCCGGTGATCAGGCCGAGCACAAAGGGGGCGTGCAGCAGGGAAAGTTTTTCCACGTTTTCCGTCAAGCCGTTGGTGAGGGCCATGATGATCGAGAAAATCATCGTCGTCGCGCCCACCACTGCCGTGCCGATCAAAACGGGTTTTGCAGTGGCCTTGAAGGTGTTGCCGGCGCCGTCATTCTCTTCGAGCAAATCCTTGGCGCGCTCAAAATTGGCCTCGACGTTGAAATCCTTCTTCAATTCTTCCTTGATGTTCGGAATCTGCTCGATCAGCGACAATTCGTACACCGACTGCGCGTTGTCCGTTACCGGGCCGTAAGAATCCACGGCGATCGTCACAGGTCCCATTCCGAGGAAGCCGAAAGCGACCAGGCCAAATGCAAACACAGGCGCGGCAATCATCAGTCCGCTCAGGCCCAGGCGGGCGAAGAGATAAGCGACGGACATCAGGAAAACCATGGCAATGCCCAGATAATACGCGGAAAAATTTCCGGCCACGAAGCCGGACAGAATGCCAAGAGACGCGCCGCCCTCTTCCGCCGAAGTGACCACTTCCTTGACGTGCCGCGATTCGGTGGAGGTGAACGCTTTTACGAGTTCTGGAATCACCGCGCCCGCCAGCGTGCCGCAGGAAATAATGGAAGCCAGCTTCCACCATTGCGTCGTGTCGCCATTGAGCTGCGGAATGATGACGGCGGAAATCGCGTAGGTCATCGCGATGGAAATAAAAGAGGTGAGCCAAACCAGCGTGGTGAGAGGCGTCTCGAAATTCATCTTGTCGACATTGCCAAAGCGAGCTTTGGCATAGGCAGCATTGATGAAGTAAGCCGCGGCGCTGGCGACCAGCATGGCGATGCGCATCACGAAAATCCAGACCAGCAACTGAACCTGCACCACCGGATCTTTCACGCCCAGAAGGATAAAAGTGATGAGCGCCACGCCGGTGACGCCGTAAGTCTCAAACCCGTCGGCGCTCGGCCCGACCGAGTCTCCCGCATTGTCGCCCGTGCAATCGGCGATCACGCCGGGGTTGCGGGCGTCGTCTTCCTTGATTTTGAAAACGATCTTCATCAGGTCCGAGCCGATGTCAGCGATCTTGGTGAAAATGCCGCCGGCGATGCGCAACGCCGCGGCGCCCAGCGATTCGCCGATGGCAAATCCGATGAAGCATGGCCCCGCGTAATCACCAGGGACAAAAAGCAGAATGAAAAGCATCATTAGCAATTCCACGCTAATCAGCATCATCCCGATGCTCATCCCGGCCTGCAGCGGGATCTGATAAATGGGAAACGGTTTTCCCCGCAGGCCCGCGAACGCCGTCCGCGAATTGGCGAAGGTATTCACACGGATCCCAAACCACGCCACTCCGTAACTTCCGCCCATTCCGAGAAGACTGAACAACAAAATGATGGGGAGCGTAACACCGACGGGCTTGCCCGGCACCGGCGACAAAACGCCGAAATACAACACGATCACGACGGCAATGAAGACCCACAGAAAAAGCAAAAACTTGCCCTGAGTGAACAAGTACGTTTTGCAGGTCTCGTAGATCAGTTCGGACACTTCACGCATGGAGCGGTGCACCGGAAGGTTCTTCAGGCGGCTATAAATGGCAAGTCCGAAGATAAGTCCAAAAACACAAAACAGTATTCCGATCGTCAGAAGCTTGTGCCCGTCGATTCCAAGAAACGAGACCTGAGAGAGGTCGGGCAGTTTCAGGCCCGCCTCGCCCCCGGGATTTTCTTGGGCCCACGCGGATGCAGAGCTCAGCAATGTTAGCAGGGCGCCCGCGGCGCCTGCTTTCGCGAATCGGCTTCGAAGCGAGCTAAAGCCCGCGAGCCAGGTACGCATCAGTGATCCTCCGTAAAATTCATCCAATCAAATTAAAGCTGCATCGTGATACATCATTCCGGCACACTATTTCGCCCTGGATTCTCAGCTCAGGGCGTGTAGGGAATGGCTTGCCGGATTTGGTTCAGGTTGCCACTTCGAGAAAGGGCGGAACTGCCTCGCTTTGTCCAGGCCATCCATCTGTGAACCGGCAATTTTACAGTCGAACAACACCCATAACCGGTTCCCTGGGCGGCACAAAGCACACTTTTATAACATGCGGGAGTAGGAGGGTCAAACCGATTCGCGGCGTGTTGCCGAGAGTGCAAATACGGCGTGGATTGCTCCCGACCGGGGCAATTGCAGTCTGGAGTTCGAGTCGCCTGCATTTCGTGATTTACAATGTTCAGTTGGCGGGAGGCTCCCAAATTGAATGGGGAGATTATCGCGAGGCCTTTCACGCGCGATATGCTGCTGCAAAAATTGAGTGAGAATTTGGTGTTTGAGGAGAGACAGGAAAGAACGCAGCGCACGCGTCAGCTTGTGAGTTTTCGTTAGGAAGTCCAGGATCAAATTCCACAAGCTAAAGCATGCGCCTCTTACTTTGCCGTGGGGGCCGGTTCGCCTTTTCCTGTGTAGCGCAGGATGAAGATTCCCCAGTTTTTGTCGGTGATGTAGATGTTTCCGCGCGTGTCGACCAGCACATCTTCGGTCTGGCTGACCAGTTTGTCGTAAGGCAAGGGGCCGTAGCGTTTCGTCGGAGTCGGCGGAACGAACCACGCAGCTTCTTTCGGCATCCGCGGGTCCGCAATGTCAAAGATTCGCAATCCGGCGTTGAAATAGGTCAGGTAAACCAGGCTGGCCTGCTTTTCGACGTCCGGCAGGTGATATTCGAGATTTGTATTGTGCGGCCCGAACCTGCCGCCCTTGTCGCAGAAATCGGTGTAGGGAGCATTCTTGGGCGGCTCAGGGAGCGGAAAAATGGACATGAGCCTCGGCTTTGTCTCGTCCTTGATATCGATCATGGCGGACAGCGGGAGAGCAGTAGTGCATGCCGGCGGCCCGTCAGGGTCGTCGCCGCCGCCTGTTCCCTCGGCATGAGCGAAGAGCAGTTGCTTGCCCGGTATCGGGAGGATGTCGTGGACCGGGATGCCGCCCCCGAAGGGCGGGCTCAACGTGAGCGCGCCGATTTCCTTAGGTTGAGCAATATTGCTGATATCGAGGATTACAACGGCGGGGCCATAGCCCAGGTAGGCTTTTTTCCCGTCCGCGCTGATGATCGCGGGGCCATGGAAGGAGACATTTCTCGTGGCCGGTTCTTCCCCGTCTTTTTGGCCATGCATCCACCAGCGTCCGGCCTCCTTGGGTTCCTTCGGATCGCTCACATCGAGGAAGACCAGGATTTGCCCGCGAAATCCGGGCATGTTGGCCGCAAGGCTCGCATATTTTCCGCCGGGATATCCGAGGCGATGGATTCCGGTCGAGCCCGTTTTCCAGTGCGAGAGTTGCTTCCAATTGAGCGGATCGGAGATGTCCCAGAGGAGGACGCCCTCGTCATTTGGCCGGTTCGGATCGCCGCCCCAGGTGGTCTGCTTTTTTTGCAGGGCGGTCAGCATCAGGTTGTCGTGAAATTCCATCTGGATGGTGTTTGTATTGTCGGGGCCTTCGACGAATTTCACGAATTTAGGGTCGGCGGGGTCGGTGACGTCCAGAATCGTCCAGCCGCGATTCCATTCGTGGCCCATGAAGAGGTACCACTTGTCACCCACGCGCTTGATGGCCATTTTGAACGCGCCGCCGCGTCCATCAAGGCCGCTATAGCCTATTGGCTTGAGATTGTTCGCTTCCCAGCCTGCGGGGATCTGGTCAGCCGAAGCGCGCGCTGCCAGCAACGCCACCGCTCCGAGGATGCACAGCACGGAAAACACGGTCCGGCAAAGGCGCTGGATCATGAGCCATCTCCTTTTCCCGACAAGCCTTCTTCACGTGGCGTGAATCGCGGAGATCGCGTGTTGTCCGCTCTGTTTCCTACATCTTCTTTTGCGCCGTGGGCGGAAGCAGGCCGTTCATGCGCAGATGGATTGAGAGCCCGGCGTAGTGATCCGCGAAATCAGTGATCACCGCCAGGGCCGCCCCCATGCGCGTGATTTGCTTGCCGCCAAAAAACGGGACCATATCGGCCAGATTCGAGTCCGTCATCTTGGAGAATTGCTCCCCGCAATAGTCCATGGATGCTTTGAGCCCAGCGACCAATTTTTCCTTCGAGTCCGCGTCCGAGCTTTTCGCAAACGGGGTGGCCGGCGGCGTGAATAGCTTCGAGCAGACAGCGTTATTCACATCGGCAATGTGGCCGATCGTTTTTCCGAACGTCATATTTTCTGGCGTGGGTTTGAAGCTGTACTTTTCCGCGGGCATGATTTGGGCCGTTGCGACGAGGTTCTTCGCATAGTCGTCAAACTGCTGGCGAAGGGCGCCGGTAAGAGGATTCGCGGCGCTCTGTGCGTGCGCCATCATGGGCATGACCAGACAAAATGCCATAAGACAGATCAATCGTTTCATTCCAGTATTCTCCTTTTGAATCACTCGGTCCAAGCAGCATACGACGGATGGCGGGCCCATTCAAGCTGGCGGGCTCCGGTGGCGCTGGCGTCCCGCCGGCGCCACGAAAGGCTCAAACCGGCAGAGCGTCCCGCCGCGATGGAACCGCTACGTGTACTTCACCAGACTCATGAAACCGAAATCCATGTGCAGCTGCATGTGGCAGTGGAAGAGTGATGGGCCGGGATGGTTGGCAACAAAATCGACTTCCGCATCGCTGAAACGCGGGATGTTGACGATGTCCTTTTTGATTCCGGCCGTGTTTTTCCCGCCGATTTTCACGATTTCAAAATTGTGGCGGTGCAGGTGAAGCGGGTGCGTGTCCCCTGTCTGATTGTGGAAGGCCATGCGGTAGCGCTTGCCCTTTTGAACCATCATTGGGTCCGTGTCCGGCCAGGATTTGTCGTTGATCGTCCAGCGGTTGAAGTCGACGCGATTGCCCGGGATTTTCTTGAATACCAGGTCGAATGTTCCGTCGGGTTCTGGCAGCTTGTCTTGCGTGCCGAAGGGCGTATAGTCCCACGGCACTTTCGCGGTCTTCACCCAAACTGGTTCGCCGGTCTGGCCCGCGTATTCGATCACGATACCCATCCCGCTCGTCCGCTCTTCATCGTTGATCGAGCCGAGGATCCAGACGCCGGGCTGGTTCATCTCCACGACGGCGTCGACGCGCTCCGCGACGCCGAGCGTCAGCACATCTACGGAAGCTTGCGTGGGGACGGGATTGCCGTCCATCGCAATCACTTTGAATTTGTGTCCGGGCAGTGCGAACGAAATGTCATCGGTCGCGCTGGAATTGAGAATGCGCAGCAGCACGCGCTGCCCTTGTTTCACACGGATGGGATCGCCGTGCCCGAGCGCCTTGTCATTGATCGAGCCGTTCTTGTAGGCGATTTCCCAGCCATTATTTGCCGGCCCGAGGTGCGCGAGCGATGGTCCCCAATGATGCGCGGCCAGGAAAAACTCCTGATCGTAGTGTCCGGGTTCGCTCTTCGGCTCGACGTAGAAGAATCCGAATTGGCCGCTGAATTGAGCGATATCGAGATTCCCTTTGGACGGCATGTGCGTGTGATACCAGCGCGAACCGATTGGCCCCGGCTCGAATGTGTATTGGCGGCTGCCATGCGCAGGGACGAGCGGCGTTCCTTCTTCCTCGGACCCGTCCACTTCGGAAGAAACGAATTGGCCATGCCAGTGGACGAGTTCCGGCATGTCGGTGTCGTTGTGCACGTCGACCGTGACGTGTTTCCCTTCGCGAAAGCGCAGGATGGGGCCTGGAACTTTGCCGTTGTACCCGGTGGTCTTGATCACAACGCCCGGCGCAATTTCGACGCTGACAGGCGCGATGCGCAACGTAAGGTCAGGTTTCGCCGGCGGAAGAGCGGCCAGGGAAGAGAATCGCGGCACGGAAGCCAAAGCCGCACCCACCGCGCTCACACCGGTTACGGCCAGGAACTCTCTCCGATTCAGCATGGGAAACCTCGTGTCTTTCAAAACGGACGGAGTTGAAATGATTGTGAAGCGCCATGATCCAATCGACCTCGGATCGTGTCAAGCGGGAATCGTGGAAAACCCAAGGCAATCTTGGCCGGATGGATTTCGGCAAGGCCGCTTCCCAGGCACAAATCTGCCCAGCCTGCGGAAACTTGCAAGCGATTCATTATTTTCGCGGCCTTCCAGGCTCGATGAGAGGAATCATCCTTGAGCCGGAGCAACACGGCTTGTTTGTAGCGTTCTATTCGCCGAACAATGCGCTATAGACGATCCCACCGATTGCCGCGCCGACGATGGGGGCCACCCAAAATAGCCAAAGTTGTCCTACAGCCCATCCCCCGACGAAGATGGCGGGTCCGGTGCTTCGCGCGGGATTCACGGAGAGATTGGTGACCGGGATACCAATGAGATGAATCAGGGTCAATCCCAAACCGATAGCGATCGGCGCGAAGCCTTGAGGAGCGCGCTTATCCGTCGAGCCCATGATGATGAGCAGGAAAAACATCGTCAGGACCACCTCCGCAACGAAGCAGGCAAGCAGAGAATAGCCGCCGGGAGAATGTTCGCCATACCCGTTGGAAGCAAATCCACCGCTCAGGGAAAATCCGGCTTTGCCGCTGGCAATCACAAAGAGCACGCCTGCCGCGCAAATGCCCCCGAGGACTTGGGCGATGATGTAAGGCAAAAGATCCGATGCGGGGATTCGTTTGCCAGCGAACAATCCAATAGAGACCGCGGGATTCAGATGGCATCCGGAGATATGTCCGATGGCGAAAGCCATGGTGAGAAGAGTTAGTCCGAATGCCAGGGCAACGCCCAGAAAACCAATTCCAAGGCTGGGGAAGGCCGCGTCCAGCACCGCCGCGCCGCAACCGCCGAAGACCAGCCAGAAAGTGCCGAAAAACTCCGCTGTCGCTCGTTTGCCAATCGACATTTTTCACCTCACAAGAGTTGATCTGCGTCTCAAAAATTTGGATGTTCGAGCCGGAATTTCCGATTGGGGCTTCTAGCGTGCGCATCATACGCTTCTCCCGAATGCAAAACAACGAACTTGGCGCTTTGGATCAGGCTTCAAGCCTGTAGGGGGGTGGCTCTTGCAAAGTCCAATGCCCACGGGCTGAAGCTTCTGCCACGAGGCCGCGGAATGACTCTGTTACAATCAGTTCTTTCCTGACCCTCACTATGAACTCGCCACCGCCGCAATTTCATTTGCCTCACTGGTTGCAGGCGGTCGTTGCCTCCGCGGGCGGGCTGGGCCTTTTTCTCATCGCGTTTCTCGATTCCTCCGTGCTGACGTTTCCGGTAATCAACGACTTGTTGCTGATCGATCTTTCGATCCGATTTCCGGCGCGCATGCCGTATTACGCGGCGATGGCCACGATTGGCTCTGTCGCGGGTTGCCTGCTGCTTTATTACCTTGCGCGGAAAGGCGGAGAGGCGATGTTTCAAAAGCACGCTGGGCCGCGCGCGGAAAAGATCCGCGCCTGGACCAAGCGGAACGGCTTCGTCAGCATTTTGGTGACGGCGCTTCTGCCTCCTCCGAATCCCTTCAAGATTTTCGTGATCGCAGCAGGCGCATTCGAGATGCCGCTGCAATCCTTCGTGCTGGGTTTGCTCGCGGCGCGCGCCATTCGATTTTTCGGCGAAGGATTTCTGGCGATCCGGTACGGCGATCAGGCGAGCCAGTTTCTCGTGACTCACAAGCTGGAAGTTGCGGGGATAGTTCTTGGAGTTGTGCTCTGCCTGTACCTTCTGTCGCTCATCGCGTTTCGGACGGAGCGCAAGTAGGACGGGCTTCAGCCTGTCAGCTTTTGACTTTCGCCGGCGCGGCATGACCAAAACCCAGACAGGCTGAAGCCCGTCCTACTGGGAATCAAATTCCAGGTGCTCGCCGATCACGAGGCTCTGTGCATTCAGGTGAACGACGGCGATGATTCCGCGCCGGCCGGCCAGTTCGGACTCAAAACGCATGTCGCGCAGACGAACCTGGAAACCGAGGCCTTCGGGTTCGACGTGCGCAAGAGGAAATCGCGCGAAGCTTAAGAACTCGATTGCCGTGGAACTGCTGATCGCGTTCCTTAACGTCAGCGATGCTTCCGGCTTGTAGTAAACCTCCGCTAATTCAGGGTCGAATTCGCGCACGGGCCCCAGCGGCACTTCCAATTTGAAAAGCGCATTGTCCGTCTCGACGACCCCGGACCAGAGCAGCGGATTCGAGGGCCTCGGAAATGCCGCCACTTCGAGAGGCACTTGCCCTCGATACACGCGCCCGTCAAGAAGCGCGATCGCCCGCTCGTGAGCAAATGAACGGCCTGCGATGACGAGCGCGACGAACACAAGACCAAAGATCGCTCCTCGCTGGCGGCCGGTGCGCTTCGGCTTCGATCCGATTTCTTCCAGCACCAGGCGAAATAGTTCCGGGGTGAGCAATCCAACGAGCAGAAAGAAAAGTATCCACGAATCCACGCCGTCCGCCAGATCCCACGCATACCACTTCGGGCTGAAAGGCCAGAGCAGCATCACGCCGTACCCATTCAACAAATCGAGCAACAAATGCGCTCCCGCGCCTGCTGCGCAAATCGCAAGCGCGGGAAAAATGTCCACCGCGAATTTGGGATATTTCCGCCCGAGGACATAGGAAGCCGCCGCGACCGCGGCGATGATCGCCGCTGTGCCGGCCAGAGAATGCGTCACGGTGCGATGGCCGCGGAGGAATAGGTCTGCGCTGCCAAGACGCGTGACCCAGTCGACGTCGGCAATCAGACCGGAGACGAGCAGCATCGGCGTCGCACCACGCGTGATTTTATTCAGTCCGGCGCGGCCGAGGGCGATCGAGGTCAGCGCGTGGGTTACTGGTTCCATAATGTGTTGATTCTTAATTCTCGCGTGCGCAGCAATGGTTGGAACAGGCTTCAGCCTGTGGGGTTGATGCCTGGAATGACCAAGGCCCACAGGCTGAAGCCTGTTCCACGTGAATACTACAACGGATCGGGGATGGCCAGGGTGAGAGCGTCGGGGACGATGCGGAACTCGACCGGGAGGCGCCCGGCTGGCTCCCCGTCCACTTGAATCTGGACGTGGGATGCGCTGTTCGATTCGCACTGCAGCGAGTTTGTCTTGAAGAATTGCACATGGCGCGCGTTGCGCAGCTTCCCCGCCCAGATGAGCGGCAGGTAAGCGAGATAGCGCCAGGCGCTGCGCGTGGTTACGAACGCGAGTTCGAACTCCGGCTGGAGGAGGTCAGCTTCGGTCGTGATTTTGAACGGACCGCCATAATGTTTCGTGCGGCCCACGATGACGAGCGAGGCGTCAATGTTCATCGCGTTGCCCGCCATGGAAGTTCGAAACAAGGGGAAGTCGTATTTTGTCAACTGGCGGAGGCCCTCCTGCCAGTAGGCGAGAATGCCCGACTTGAGCTTGACTTCCGGGCGTACGGCGGAAACCAGCGCGCCGTCGGCTCCGGCACCCGCGACGCTCAGAAAATAGCGCGGCTCGCCGCTGGATTTTTCGGGGATGGCAAGGCCGAGCGCGATCCGCCGGTAAGGTGCTTTCACGATGCGTTTGGCGGCGTGCGGCAGGCTCCACGACAGACCAAGCTCTTTCCCGAGGACATTTGCGGTCCCGGCGGGCAAAACGGCGAGCGGCACCTGGCTGAGCGCCAGTCCATTTACAACTTCATTCACTGTGCCGTCGCCTCCGCACACGATTACCAGATCCCGCATTTCCTCGACGGCGCGGCACGCCATGGCGGTGGCCTCGCCGGGAGCCGAAGTGTTGCGAAGCTCCGTTTCGATTCCGGCATCGCGGAAAATGCGGCGGGCCTTTTCAAGCTGCGGCACGCGCCGGCCGCCGCCGGCCGTGGGATTGACGATTAAAACCGCATCGCGAACTTTCTCAGGCACCAGGTTCACTCCAATCCATTCCACGAGAACCTATTCAAAGATAACAAAGATACCGTGACTCCGCACAAAACGTACACCTTGTTTCGCGGCCGGGCGCGCATTGTATACTGAACACCCTTATCTTGCGATTCTCCGAGGGCGCATGGCGAAGAACGAGAAGGCAGCCAAACAGATCGAGAAACTCCGCGAGGAACTGCGCCGCCACGAATATCTCTATTACGTGCAGGATGACCCGGAAATCTCCGACGTCAAATTTGACCGGATGATGGAGGAGCTCAAGCGGCTCGAAGTGGAACACCCCGAACTCGTCACGCTGGATTCGCCGACGCAGCGTGTCGGCGGAGCGCCGCGCAAGGGATTCGAGACCCGCAAGCACTCCCCTGCGATGATGAGTCTCGACAACACATATTCCACCGAAGAACTGGAGGATTTCGACCGGCGCGTGCGCGAACTCTCCGGACGCGACCAGGTCGATTACGTCACCGAGCACAAATTCGACGGCCTGAGTATTTCGCTGGTTTACGAGGGAGGAGTTCTGGCGCGGGGAGTAACGCGCGGCGACGGCACGACGGGCGAGGAAGTCACCGCGAATGTGCGCACGATTCGCTCCATCCCCTTGCGCGTGGATGCCGGTGAACTCAAGAAGCTGCACATGCCCCTGAATTTTGAAGTGCGCGGGGAAATCATCATGCCGCTCCGCGCTTTTGATGCCCTGAATGAAAAACAAGAGGAAGAAGGCGGAAAACGCTTCGCGAATCCTCGCAATGCCGCGGCCGGGGCCGTGCGCATGCTCGATCCGGAAATCACGCGCTCACGGCGGCTGGATTTCTACGCCTACTATTTGCTGGCGGGCGGCCGAATGCCGACGCGGCGTCACTCGGAGGCGCTCGAGGCGCTGCAAAAACTGCAATTCAAGGTTTCTCCGGATTGGCGCGTGTGCCATTCGCTCGAGGCGGTAAGAAAATTCATCGATGCCTGGGAGGGCAAGCGAGAGAAATTACCGTACGAAATTGACGGCATCGTGATCAAGGTGGACGAAATCGCGCTGCAACTCGAACTCGGTTACACCGCGAAAGCTCCCCGATGGGCCGTCGCCTACAAATATCCGGCGCGCCAGGAAACGACGGTGGTGAACGACGTCATCTTTCAGGTGGGCCGTACGGGCACGCTCACGCCGGTCGCGGTGCTCGAGCCGGTGCAGGTTGGCGGCGTGACGGTCAGCCGTTCGACGCTGCACAACATGGATGAAATCGCGCGGCTGGGGCTGCACATCGGCGATACCGTGATCGTCGAACGCGCCGGGGAAGTAATTCCGCACGTCATCAAGGTGGTCAAGGAGGGCAAGCCGCGCCGCGAAATTGTCGTGCCCGAACGATGCCCCGAGTGCCACAGCCGGATTCACAAGGATCCGGAAGAAGTCGCCTACCGCTGCGTCAATGCGAGTTGTCCCGCCAAGCGCAAGGAATCTCTACTGCACTACGCGGGTCGCCACGCAATGAACATCGACGGCCTGGGCGATAAAATCGTCGACCAGCTCGTGGATAAAGGGCTGGTGAAGGATTTCGCCGACCTGTACGAATTGAAGCTGGATGAAGTGTCCGCACTCGAGCGCATGGCGGAAAAATCGGCGCAGAATCTGCTCGATGAAATTGCGGCGAGCAAGAACAACAGCCTCGCTCGGCTGATCTACGCCCTGGGCATGCGCTTCGTCGGCGAGCGCACGGGCCAGCTCCTCGCCGATCATTTCGCTTCTTTGCCGAAACTCGCCGAGGCAAGCGTGGAGGAACTGGAGGAAGTCACCGAAGTCGGCCCCAAGGTCGCGCAAAGCATCGCCGATTTTTTCTCCGAACCCGCCAATCGAAAATTAATTCAGCGCCTCAAAGACGAAGGCCTGAAGATGACGGAGAAACGCGCGGCGCCGGAAGACACGCGCTTCGCGGGCATGACTTTTGTTTTTACCGGAGCGCTGGCGCGGCGTTCACGCGATGAGGGCGGCGCGGAAGTGACTCGCCACGGTGGAAAGGTGACCAGCTCAGTCAGCAAGCTCACCAATTACGTCGTAGTCGGCGCCGATCCCGGCTCGAAATACGACAAGGCGCGCTCGCTCGGCGTCACGATCTTGAACGAAGACGAGTTCGACGATCTGCTGGCCGGGAAGCGAAAGGCGGAACCGGACCGCGCCCCTGCTCAGTCGGCTGAGGGGAATTCCAAGGGCAAAGGGCGTTCGAAAAAGGCATCGAGCAACCGTTAGCCCCCTGGAAGTTTTTAGTGTTCGGGACCCCACATCGTGTAAAGATTACGCAAGCTGGCCTGTAGGGGCATTCCACTTGCCAAACCCTCAATTCTTCCTATTTCTCTGTGGGCGTGGGACTTAAGAATACAGTGTTATTTATTCCAAAGTTGGACGGCCACGTGCGATAGTTGTTGTGAGTTTTGGGGGATACCGGAGAAATCCTGGCTACGCGTCAAGGTACCCAGAACTGACAATCGTGGGGGGAGACCGCAAAATGAGTAAGGCAATCCTGTCCGCAACAATCACGCTCGCCATAGGTACGCTGTTCATCGCCGGTTGCGCGACCAAGAATTACGTCAAGCAGAGCATCACGCCGGTGGACCAGAAGATCGATCAAGTCGACAAGAGTTCGCAGACGCGCGATTCCTCGCAGGTCGCCGACATCAACAAGACGAATTCGGTTGTCGATGACGACGAAAAGAAGCTGTCCCGCACCGACGAAATCGCCAAGACCGCCGATACCGAGGCGAAAGGCGCGATGGCCAAGACGAACCAGAACTCAAAAGACTTGAACGACCTGCGCAATGTGGTCGCGAATATTGACGACTACAAACCCGCCGGTCAGACCGTGGTGCATTTCGCGGTCAACAAGGACACGCTTACGAAGGACGAGAAGGCCAAACTGGACGAAGTAGCCACGCAACTGGGCAGCCAGGCGCGCTACTTCATCACGGTTGAGGGATTCACGGACCAGACAGGAACAGCGGCCATCAACGACCAGTTGAGCCGCGCGCGCGCCAACCAGGTGATTTCCTATTTGGTGGGCAGCCACGATGTGCCCGTCTACCGGATCCACATGGTCGGCCTCGGAGATCAGAAGCTGATCGACGAAGGCAAGGGCAAGAAAGCGCGTGAGGCGAGCCGCCGGGTCGAGATCACCGTGTACACCGCCAAGCCGCTTTCGGCATCCGCAACCGGGGGAAATTAGCTCCGCTCCGATTAGAAGGGCTCTGCATCGCACCGAGAGTGCCGGTCTTAAAGGCCGGCACTCTTGATTAAGTAGCACAGCCACTCTTGGCTGTGCGGTTTTTGCTGCCATTAACAACGGCGCAAAGCCAAGTGTGACTGCGCTACTCAACCAAAACCTCAGTGCAATTTGTTAGTCCCCACCTGCTCGTTCGAAGTGTATTTTTCCGGGCCATCCACCAAACATGCGATCCAACCAAGATGATATACTGTGCATGGCGGGCAAGCCGGGTGATCGCTGGGCAGGCCTTCGCAAGAAGGTTGGCCGGGAGGAAAGTCCGGACACCGTCGGGCAACGCGCCTGGTAACGCCAGGGGGCTGACTCTTCGCTCGACGCGCGCAAGCGCGCTGTGAGGTTTCGGCTACGGACAGTGCCACAGAAAATAAACCGCCGGTGCAACGCGCCTCGGTGGCCATCTGAAGGAAAACCTTCGGACGGCCTGAAAGCAGCCCGTGCAAGCGGGCTGCGGAAGGTGACAGCGCCTGGTAAGGGTGAAACGGTGGGGTAAGAGCCCACCGCCCCGATGGCAACATCGGGGGCACGGCAAACCCCGCGTGGTGCAAGGCCAAATAGGAGGGGAGAGCTGGCCCAGCTCGTTAGAACCCTCGGGTAGGCTGCTGGAGTCCAGGCGCGAGCTTGGACCTAGAGGAATGATCGCCACGGCGCGCAGGCGGCAACGCCGGCGCACCCTACAAAATCCGGCTTACAGGCTTGCCCGCCATTTTTTCTATTGTTGCATTCCGGGGAAAATATTCCTGTGAGGGATATTTCGATATTTCCATCTAAGTAGAGGCCTGCAAGGATTTTTGAAGGATGGCTTGCTCGTTCTCCCTTTCCTGCGCCTTCTTTTTCTTTTCCTGATACATTGCCAAATCCGCTTGCTCAATCAGTTTTCCGACGGACACTTCATCGTCTGGGTCGAAGCGAGCCACGCCGACGCTGAGAGAAATTGTGTATCGGGATTCGTCCCCACTCGATTTGCGAAGGTTTTTTTCGAGGCGGCCTATTATCGCTTCCTGATTCTGGCAGGTGGCTTCTAACGCCAGCACGGCAAATTCATCTCCGCCCCACCGCGCGATGATGTCAGAGTCGCGGAATGTTTGCTCGAGAGCATCCGCGGCGCGGATCAGGGCGAGATCTCCTTCCCGGTGGCCCAAAGAATCGTTGATGTTTTTGAGCCTGTCCAAATCGGCGAAAAAGAGCAGCAGGCCTTCCCCTTTGCGGCGCATGAGCCTCACTTGTTGCGTCGCCAGCGCCAAAAAAGCGCGCCGATTGTATAAGCACGTGAGGTCGTCCGTGAGGGCGAGCGACTGAAGTTCCCGGTCCAACAGGGACTGCTTCACGGCGCACAGGACAGTACGTTCCAGCGTATTGCTGACCGCCTGGGCTTCCGGCGTATCCGCCCGGATCGTTTTCAGGAGGTGATCCACTTCCTTGACGATGCCTGAGAGCTCTTTATCCTGAAACAAAATTGCCGATGTGAGCATCTCTTCCAGGGATTCCCCTGATTTGCGGCGGCCTCTGTTGAGAACCCCGCGGCCGTACGAAAGATCCGCCGCACGCTTGCTGGATCGAGTCTTCCAATCGTCAGGGATGATTGGCAAATTGGCTTCGGCGACTCTATTCTTCGCCAACAAAAATGGAAGAGCGCGCTTCATTCGATGGACCCTTTCTTCCAGACCGTTCGGCGTCCTGCTGACCGGGGTGCTTAAGTCATTATTTAATAGCACTGAAAACACATTTGTCATCAATCGGGCCAAAGCTGTAGTTTGCGCGATCCGATTTCTTAGTACCAAATAATGTTTAAATAGTTATACGCATTCCAGGCGTTCCCGTCTGATATTCGCCTTATTTTTATTAAGGATGAGTCTTGATTTCTTGCGGGCAGGCGACTGGCCAGATCAATTCCCAGGAACGGATTTCCCGATTTCCTTTACCGGACCAGGTATCAGGTAAAATATGTAAAGCCTCTACAATAAAGACCCTAGAGCTTTAGTAAACCCTTGATGATATCAAGAGAGTTGTTTGCTGTCTGGCCGTGTGTCTCTCCGCTCATCCAGCCCGGAATCGGCTGAACTGCGAACGGGGCATGAGGTCCCATCCATGCGTGACCGGTTGATATAAGTTGATTGTTAAAAGTATTTTTCGCATGAGGGCTCCATTTAGACCATTGAGTAAGTATATTTTTCGCCTGCCGAATTTTCGTATTTGCACTCTGGCCAGGAGATCGCGATGAAAAAATCCGTTCGTGACGTGGAACCCGCAAGCGCCCGGGCCGGCGCGGCGACCACCGTGGAATCCGGCAACGGACACACGGCCGCCAACGACGGAAACGTTTCCGCCGATCTCAGCGTGATTTTGGGCGCGCTGCAGACCATGCGGGAAGGCGATTTCTCCGTCCGCCTTCCCGGGTACTGGACGGGCCTGCACGGAAAAATTGCCGACACGTTCAACGAAATCGTCGCCACCAACCAGCAAATGTCGCGGGAACTCACACGCGTTGGACAGGCCGTCGGAAAAGAGGGCAGGACTTCCGAGCGGGCGCGGTTTCACCAGTCCAGAGGCTCCTGGGGAGAAATGGAAGTCTCCATCAACACGCTGACCGAGGATTTGCTTCGCCCCACGACGGAAGTTACCCGCGCCATCGCGGCAGTGGCGCAGGGAAATTTGACGCAGACCGTTCGCCTGGACGTGGATGGGCGCCCGCTGGAAGGTGAGTTTCTGCGCTCCGCGAACATCGTTAACACCATGATTCAACAGCTTGGAGTTTTCACCGCTGAGGTGACTCGCGTGGCGCGCGAGGTGGGCACTGACGGAAAACTCGGCGGGCAGGCCCAGGTACCCGGCGTGGCCGGCACTTGGAAAGACCTCACCGATTCCGTGAACTCGATGGCCAGCAACTTGACGGGGCAAGTGCGCAACATCGCGGAAGTGACCAACGCCGTGGCCAGCGGCGACTTGTCTCGCAAAATTACCGTGGACGTGCGCGGCGAAATCCTGCAGTTGAAAGAAGCCATCAATACGATGGTGGACCAACTGCGGTCATTTGCTTCAGAAGTTACGCGCGTGGCGCGCGAGGTCGGCACGGACGGAAAACTCGGCGGGCAGGCGGTCGTGCCCGGCGTCGCTGGAACCTGGAAGGACCTCACCGACTCCGTCAACGCCATGGCCGGGAACCTTACGGCGCAGGTTCGCAACATTGCGGAAGTCACGACGGCCGTGGCGCGCGGCGATTTGTCGCGCAAGATTACCGTGGACGTGAAGGGCGAAATTCTCGAGTTGAAGAACACGATCAACACCATGGTTGACCAGCTCAACGCATTCGCGGGAGAGGTGACCCGCGTGGCACGCGAGGTCGGCACCGAAGGAAAACTGGGCGGACAGGCGCAGGTCCCCGGCGTCGGAGGAACCTGGAAGGACCTGACTGACAACGTGAATTTTATGGCCAGCAACTTGACCGGCCAGGTGAGGAACATCGCGGAAGTTGCGACCGCAATCGCGAGCGGAGACCTTTCGCGCAAAATTACGGTGGACGTGCGCGGCGAGATTTTGCAGCTCAAGGAAACGCTGAACACGATGGTCGATCAGTTGAACCGGTTCGCCGGCGAAGTGACGCGAGTGGCGCGCGAAGTGGGAACCGAAGGACGTTTGGGCGGACAGGCCAACGTGCCCGGCGTTGCGGGTACGTGGAAGGACTTGACCGACTCCGTCAACTCGATGGCCGGAAACCTCACCGGGCAAGTGCGCAACATTGCTGAAGTAACGACTGCCGTGGCGCGCGGCGACTTGTCGCGCAAGATCACCGTGGACGTGAAGGGTGAAATTCTCGAATTGAAGAACACCATCAACACCATGGTCGACCAGCTCAACGCGTTCGCCGGAGAAGTGACGCGCGTGGCGCGCGAGGTCGGCAGCGAAGGCCGCCTCGGCGGCCAGGCCCAGGTGCCCGGCGTTGCGGGTACGTGGAAGGACCTGACCGACTCTGTCAATTCAATGGCCAGCAACCTGACCGCGCAGGTCCGCAACATCGCGGAAGTCTCCACGGCCGTGGCGCGCGGCGATTTGTCGCGCAAGATCACCGTAGACGTGAAGGGCGAAATTCTCGAGCTGAAGGACACCTTCAACACGATGGTGGACCAGTTAAGGGCGTTCGCCTCGGAAGTTACACGCGTGGCGCGCGAAGTCGGCACAGACGGCAAGCTCGGCGGCCAGGCGCAGGTGCCCGGCGTGGCCGGCACGTGGAAGGACCTGACCGACTCGGTGAACTCGATGGCGAGCAACCTGACCGCCCAGGTGCGCAACATCGCCGACGTATCCACCGCGATTGCCAGCGGCGACTTGTCAAAGAAGATCACCGTGAACGTGAGCGGCGAAATCTTATTGCTGAAAGAAACCATCAACACGATGGTGGACCAGTTGAATACGTTCGCGGGCGAAGTGACGCGCATGGCGCGCGAAGTCGGCACGGAAGGACGGCTCGGTGGCCAGGCCAACGTGCCGGGCGTCGCGGGGACGTGGAAGGATTTGACCGACTCGGTAAACGCAATGGCCGGCAACTTGACGGCGCAGGTCAGAAACATTGCCGAGGTCACAACGGCCGTGGCGCGCGGCGATTTGTCACGCAAGATCACCGTGGATGTGAAAGGAGAAATTCTCGAGTTAAAAAACACGATCAACACGATGCTGGACCAGCTGAACGCCTTCGCGGGCGAAGTGACGCGCGTGGCTCGCGAAGTCGGCACCGACGGAAAACTCGGCGGCCAGGCCGAGGTCTCGGGCGTCGCGGGCACCTGGAAAGATTTAACCGACAACGTCAACTTCATGGCCAGCAACCTCACCGGCCAGGTGCGCAACATCGCCGAAGTCGCGACGGCTATCGCCAACGGCGACCTTTCCAAGAAAATCACAGTGGATGTACGCGGCGAAATTCTTTTGCTCAAGGAAACTCTCAACACCATGGTGGAGCAGTTGCGCTCGTTTGCGGCGGAAGTTACCCGCGTAGCGCGTGAAGTCGGCACGGATGGCCGGCTTGGCGGGCAGGCCAACGTGCCGGGCGTCGCGGGCACGTGGAAGGACTTGACGGACTCCGTCAACGCCATGGCCGGAAACTTGACAGCCCAGGTGAGGAACATCGCCGAGGTGACGACGGCTGTGGCGCGCGGCGACTTGTCCCGCAAAATCACGGTCGACGTGAAGGGTGAAATTCTCGAATTAAAGAACACGATCAACACGATGGTGGACCAGCTGAACGCCTTCGCCGCCGAAGTCACTCGCGTGGCGCGCGAAGTCGGCACCGACGGAAAACTCGGCGGCCAGGCGCAAGTACCCGGAGTCGCGGGCACCTGGAAGGACCTCACGGACAACGTGAACGTCATGGCGGCGAACCTGACCGAACAAGTGCGCGGCATCGTCAAAGTGGTTACGGCCGTGGCGAACGGAGAGCTGACGCAAAAGTTGACGGTGAACGCCAAGGGAGAAGTGGCGGCCCTGGCCGAGACGATCAACAATATGACCGGGACGCTGGCCATCTTCGCGGATCAAGTGACGACAGTCGCGCGCGAAGTCGGCGTGGAAGGACGCCTGGGCGGCCAGGCAAACGTCCCAGGCGCCTCGGGAACCTGGAAAGACTTGACCGGCAACGTGAACCTCCTGGCCGACAACCTGACTAACCAGGTGCGCGCGATCGCAGAGGTTGCCACAGCCGTTACGAAGGGCGACCTGACGCGTTCGATTCAAGTGGAGGCCAGCGGCGAGGTCGCCGAACTAAAAGACAACATCAACACCATGATCGACAACCTCCGTCTTACGACGGACCGCAATACGGAGCAGGACTGGCTGAAGACGAACCTGGCTCGCTTTACCGGAATGCTTCAAGGGCAGCGCGACCTCGCAACCGTCGGCCGCATGTTGCTGTCCGAGTTGGTCCCCCTGGTCAACGCGCAGCAAGGCGTGATCTACCGGATGGAAGCGGAAGAGGCTGCGGGGATGACGTTGCTTTCCGCCTATGCGGACGACACATCAAACGGCCATCCGCAGCGCCTGCAAATCGGAGAAGGGCTTGCCGGCCAGTGCGCGACCGAAAAACGCAGCATGCTGATCACGGAGGTCCCGGAGCGCGCTGTGCCGATTCACTCCGCACTCTTCAAGACGCCGCCGCAAAACGTAATCGTTTTGCCGGTTCTGTTTGAAGATAGCGCCAAAGCGGTCATCGAACTCGCGTCCTTGAGCTCCTTCACCGCTTCTCACTTGGCCTTCCTTGAGCAACTCACGGCCAGTATCGGGATCGTGCTGAACAGCATTGAAGCGACGATGCAGACTGAAGCCCTGCTGCAGCAATCCCAGCAGCTCGCAACCGAACTCCAGACGCAGCAAAAAGAATTGCAGCAGAAAAACGAGCAGCTGGCGCAAAAAGCGCAGCAGCTCGCCGAACAGAACGTCGAAGTGGAGCGCAAGAACCAGGAAATCGAACAGGCCCGCAGGGCGCTGGAAGGAAAAGCCAAGGAACTCGCGCTCACCTCGAAGTATAAATCCGAATTCCTTGCCAACATGTCGCACGAATTGCGCACGCCGCTCAACAGCATTCTCGTTCTTGGACAACAGCTCACCGATAATCCTGACGGCAACTTGACCTCCAAGCAGGTGGAATTTGCCCGAACCATTCACGGCGCCGGCACGGATCTCTTGAACCTGATCAGCGACATTCTGGATCTCTCCAAAATCGAATCCGGCACCGTGTCCGTGCAGGCCGAGGATGTCTTCTTCACCAGCATTCTCGAAATGGTGGCGCGCCCGTTCCGCCACGAAGCGGAGAACCGGCGGCTCAACTTCGAGATTCGCACCGATCCTCTGCTGCCGCGAAGCCTGGTGACGGACCCGCGCCGTCTGCAGCAAGTGCTGAAAAATTTGCTGTCCAACGCCTTCAAATTCACGGACCACGGCGCCGTGCGCCTTTCCGTTTTTGCGGCTTCGGGCGGCTGGAGCGCCGATCACCCAACTTTGAGCAGCGCGGCCTCCGTCATCGGATTCGAAGTTACCGATACCGGTATCGGCATTCCGGTTGAAAAACAGAGAATCATCTTCGAGGCCTTCCAGCAGGCGGATGCCAGCACCAGCAGAAAATATGGCGGGACCGGGCTGGGGCTCGCGATCAGCCGGGAGCTGGCTAATTTGTTGGGCGGTGAGATTCAGTTGCGCAGCACGCCCGGCAAAGGCAGCACCTTCACGCTTTATTTGCCCCAGACTTATTTTGCGAGCTCCGCAGTAAGCGTCGCGATGCGCGAGGCCGAATTATCCGCCGCGGCGCAGGGGCAATTGCCGGCGGTGGCGCTCGCGGATGTGACTGCGGAGAGAATCGAAGACGACCGCGAAAATCTGCAGTCGGAAGACAGCACCTTGCTGATTGTTGAAGATGACCCCCATTACGCCAGAGTCCTATGCGATCTGGCTCATGATAAAGGCTTTAGAGTTCTCGTGGCCACGCACGGCGCAGACGCTCTTGCCCTCGCTCGTGAATTCCGCCCCACAGCTATATCTCTGGATGTTTTCCTCCCGGACATGCTCGGCTGGACCGTGCTGAATCACCTGAAGCAGGATCCGGCCCTGCGCCACATTCCCGTGCAAATGCTTACGATGGACGAAGACCGGCAACACGGATTAACCCGCGGAGCCTTCTCCTTTATCACCAAACCCACGTCACCGGAAGCGCTCGATACCCTGTTCGACCGGATCAAGGATTTCACATTGCCCCGCCGCAAGCGATTGCTGGTTGTCGAGGACAATCCCGCCGAACAGCTCAGCGTCGCGCAGCTCCTCGGTCACGACGATATCGACTTGACGACGGTTACGACCGGCGCCGAAGCTCTGGCGCTGGCCGCCGGGGAGCAGCCGTTCGATTGCATGGTGCTGGACCTGCGCCTGCCGGACATGTCGGGTTTTGAAGTGTTGGAAAACCTGCGCGATACACCCTCTCTGATGGACCTCCCGGTCGTGGTTTTCACTGGAAAGGAATTGACTCCCGAGGAAGATTCACGGCTCCGCACCCTGGCCCGCAGCGTTGTGGTAAAGGGTGTGGAGTCGCCGGAACGCCTGCTGGACGAGACAGCCCTGTTTCTGCATCGTGTTGTGGCCGACCTTCCCAGTGAAAAACAGAAAATGCTCGACCAGTTGCACCGGTCCGACGATGCCTTGTTCAACAAGAAAGTGCTTGTCGTGGACGATGACGTCAGAAATATTTTCGCTCTCAGCAGCGTTCTGGAACGCCGGGGGATGAGCGTTTTAACGGCAGGCACGGGACGCGAAGCCATCGCCACGATCGAGTCTACGCCCGATATTGCCATCGTGTTGATGGACATCATGATGCCGGAAATGGACGGCTATGAAACGATGCAGGTCATCCGGCAAAACCCGTCCTTCCGGCGCCTGCCGATCGTGGCTCTGACCGCCAAAGCCATGAAGGGCGATCGCGAAAAGTGCCTGGAGGCCGGGGCATCGGAATATCTGGCTAAACCAGTCAACACGGAGCAACTGCTTTCCGCTTTGCGAATGTGGCTGCACAGGTAGATTCACCATCCCGGTTCCCGGCAGGCGGTTCGCCGGATTGAGAATGGAGAGGGACGATGACTTCCAAGGAAAAAGTCAACATTCTGATGGTGGACGACCAGCCGGCAAAGGTCATGAGCTACGAAGCCATCCTCGCCGACCTGGACGAGAATCTCATCAAGGCCCATTCCGGAAGAGAAGCGCTGGAATTGCTTTTGAAAAACGAGATTGCCGTGGTTCTGATGGACGTGAGCATGCCGGATATGGATGGTTTTGAAATGGCGGAGATCATTCACCAGCATCCGCGATTTCAAAAAACAGCCATTATTTTCATTTCGGCCGTGCACCTGACCGACGTGGACCAGCTCAGGGGATACCAGCGCGGCGCGGTGGATTACATTTCCGTTCCCATCATCCCGGAACTCCTGCGCGCTAAAGTCAGCACATTCATCGACCTGCACCGCAAATCGCAACAATTAGAGGTGCTCAACATTGAGTTGCGGCGCCTTTCGATGAGTCTGATCACAACGCAGGACGAGGAGCGCCGGCGTATTGCCAGGGAGCTTCACGATGGGCTGGGACAGGAGCTCACGGCCGCCAAAATCATGTTGCAGGAAATTCTCCATCAGGAAGATTCCGATGGATCGAGGGAAGCATCCGTGGAATTGGTTCAAGAAGTCAGCGGAATGATCGATGGGATGCTTCAGCAGGTTCGCAATATCTCCTATCTTCTGCATCCCCCTCTGCTGGACGAAATCGGACTTCGCTCGGCTTTGGGCTGGTTTTTAGAAGGAGTTACCAAGCGGGGCGGAATTCAGACTTTCCTGGAGACCCAGCCCGCCGATTTCCCCCGGCTTCCGCCGGAAGTGGAGACAGCCCTGTTTCGCATCATTCAGGAAGCCTTGACGAATGTTTTCCGGCATGCGCGAGCGCACAAAGTGTGGGTCACGCTGACCGAACGTAAAAAAGAGATCGCCGTCTCGGTCCGCGACGATGGAGTGGGAGTTCTCGAGCATACCGCTCAATTTCGTCCAGGCAACACCGGGGTGGGAATTGCAAGCATGAGGCAGCGGGCCAAGGAACTGGGCGGAGAGATGCGCATCCGAAATGCCAGCCCCGGCACTATCGTGGAACTCGTGATTCCAATCCCGGCGTCGCAATACCCCATTTCTACGCCGCGGGCGCCTTCACTGGCTCACTGGTCTTAATTTTCCGGCCGCTTCGATTCCTGCCGGGGGCCCGGCCCCTGATGGCGTTCCGTACCCGCATCATCACTGAAGAATGTGCCGCCCTCCAGGAGAGTCTCAATCGCGATGACGAGGTCCCGCGCCACTTGCGATTTCTGGACGTACCCGTGAGCGCCCGATTCGCGAATCTCCGACTTTAGCCAGTCCGAGTCGTGCACGGTGAAAATCAGGATGCGGCACCCCAGTTTGAGCTTGGCGATCTGCCGCGCGGCTTCGAGTCCGCTCATTCCAGGCATTGTGACATCCAGCACGACTATGTCTGGTTTTTGATTTGTGACCAGTTCGACGGTCTGAGCGCCGCTCGAGGCTTCCCCGCAAATTTCCCAGTTCGGTCGCATCCGCGTCAGAATCCTTCGGATTCCCTCCAAGACGATCTCATGGTCGTCCGCGATTACAACGCGGGCATTCGTCTGAGAATTCGCGTCTTGTTTGCGGGGCGTAGAGGTCGCAACCATAAGTTGGCCGTCGTTCAAGAGGTCACCCATCCTAACACTTTTTATTTTGCGCAGACATTGCGGAGATGCGAATTGCAGGCCGAGCCGTAATCAGGCGGCTGTTCGATATCCCTCTTCATCGCGGATTGCGCAGATGACGGCCCACTCCAGGTCCTTGATTCCATAAGATTTGCGCAACACGTCGAACGCACCTAATTCTCTTGCCTTGCTATACCCCAGAGAATCAAATTGATCCGACTCCAGCCCCGTAACCACAATTCGAGCCTCCGACCTGATTCTTTTTGCGGCCGCCAGCAAGTCCTCATACGTGCCATCCGCCAGCCGATTCTCGCAGAAGATCAGAAGCACATTCTCTCGCGCCAGGGCATTGCATGCCTGCTGGATCGAACCGAATCGTGTAAGGGACAGGCCTTTTGCTTGAAGAATGTCCGTAAATCTTTCCCAGACTGGCTGTTCGGAAGTGCCAATCATGACTTGCATTTTGCTTTTCATCGCGCCTCCTGAGCTTCTTTGCAGGAACGAAGCAAAGAAGGCCTCGACTACCGCTCAAGTGAGTCCCTGTCGCCCCTTGCAAACTATGAAGTTACGCCACTCTAGCAAATCCGAAATCCCATTTTTATACCAATCGTTTTCGTTGTCCTATCGGTTGAACCCTGTAATTGAACTCGGGAAAAACATCCAGTATTTTCCCCGGTGCTCGGGCTTCGTCTGGCGGCCTTAAGGCAAATCCCCGAAGCATATACAGCTGCCAGCCTATGGATAGGGAACCCGGTCTGCCTTAGGATTGAGTTCCCTCCGACTACCATTGCAGCACCTGAAGGGGGAGGATTTGAGACTGAGTCCTCCCCCTTTTTTGTTATCCGTTGAAGTTAGCGATTTGAATTCAGCCGTAAGGCTTCCGGCGTCACGGTCGGCATTTAATTCCATGCCGTCTCTGCAAGTACAGACGAGGGCCTGCCGCCTTAGGCTAAAAGGCGCATTAACAGGAAATTGCGAACCTGCATGGTACAGGATTGTCCCTAAACCAATTACAGCATACAGCTAATGGACGAAATGCCGCTATATAGGGGAAATTACAAAGGTAGTTGTCGGGGCTTCAAATCGGTTTTGGACGGGCTAGGGGCCGTTAGAGTGGCAATCCGGAGTGATCGGATTCGTGCATGGATCCAGAACTTGACCTGCCTTGCGAGAAAGATACATTTTTAGTAAGTTGAATGCTGAACAGGACTGGACTATGATGCCCAATACCCACCCGAGAAGTGCAGCCGGCACTGGCAATAACGGAAAACGTAGCCCGGTTTTGGCGGAGCCAATCAAGAACAATTCTAACCAGGGACAAAAATCGTGGGGGAACGGGATGAAAAATCTGCGAATCCTGATTGCTGACGATCACGATGTGGTGCGCCGGGGGATTAAATCCCTTATTGAATCACGTCCCGAATGGGTGGTTTGCGATGAAGCTCACTCCGGGCGCGAGGCGGTAGCGAAATCGGAGGAACGAAAACCGGATATTGTGGTCCTCGATATCTCGATGCCGGAGCTGAACGGACTGGAGGCGGCCCGAAGGATACGAAAAGTGTCGCCTGACAGTGAAATCCTGATCCTGTCGATGCATTACTCGGATCAGTTGATCCGGGAAATCCTCGATGCCGGCGTGCGCGGTTTCGTGGTGAAGTCCGATTCCGACCGCGATCTGATCATCGCCCTGGAAACCCTTGCAAACCACAAGCCTTTTTTCACCTCCATGGCCACGGAAGTGATGCTTACGAATTTCCAGCGGCCAGGATCGCTTCCCGCTCCGGGAGAAATGCGCACGAGCCGGCTGACTTCGCGGGAGCGCGAAATCGTACAGTTGCTTTCGGAGGGCAAGAGCAGCAAGGAAGTGGCATCGTCCCTCGGCATAAGCGTCAAAACCGCGGAAACCCACCGGGCCAACATCATGCGGAAGCTTGAAATTCACTCGGTCAGCGAATTAGTAAGGTACGCGGTCCGAAACCAGATCATCGAGGCTTGAAGCTTGAAGCGCGATTGTTCGTGGCCATGTCTCTGGGCTCCTTTTTCCGCCCTCTGTAAGGCGAATCACCGGCGTTTCTGATGTGATGAATGTATTGTTCAGCCGGGGCCGATGGACGAATATGGCGCCTGCAAGTCCGCGCAAGCGGGGGGAAGAGAAAAGCCGTATAGTCTTGAGAGATCAAGACAATGAGGGCTGGGCCGGCAGTTTTCTTTCCCCCGCGCAAATCTATTTGGAATCAGCAGCCATTATCCTCCACGTAATTTTCTTTCCAAATCTGGCCAAGCGGTCGTTCCACGAACGAATTTCTAATCCCTGTGGGACCTGAAAAAAGTTCGGAACTTGCCTTATGCGCCACCGGTCTGTGGGGATCCGGAAGCAGCAACCAGTCGTCGAAAACCGGAGATCCATTCGAAACGTTTCGAGTCGAAATCCCAAACTGCAAGGTCAACCAAATCACGGGAGTGCACCGTCAGCGAGCGATCGCCAGAAGGTCCATTTTGCGCAAATCTTGCCGAATGTGACAAAACTACACTTCCCACGGATGCGCAAGAAAAGCGAAGTGACGTGATTCGAGTAGTTTGCGCCTTCTCTTTTTTGGAGATTGACGTGCATGGCATTACATTGACGACCGGTAAGATGTTGATCTTCTTGCTTTAACGAAGACGTCGAGTTTTGATGAATTAGGGGAATGAGCAATTCAATAATTGTATTCGTTGGCTTAGGCTGCCTGCAACCAATGGTTTGATGGCATTTCGGCGGTTTGGGCCCGTTCGAAACCTGATTTCGCGGCAGCGACGCCCTTTTTCGCTGACAACTCCTCCCAGCCCTTAAGACCTGCAGGCTCTTCCGCCCCGTCGCGGTGACTGGACCCAGACAAAGTCCCAGGACGATTGGCCAGCATTGTCGGCAGTGTGTGAAATTCTGCCCACTCTCAGCCGAGGAAAGCTCATGAGCGTCTAGGAAATATTCGATACCGGAGTTAGGAGAGCATGAACAAACCGACCGCCCAGAAGCATGAACTTCCACCCCCGAAATGGCGGGAGCGAATTCGAGCGCTGAATAATATCCCACCCTTGTTTCGGATGGTCTGGGAATCGGCTCCAAAGGCGGTTACCGCGAGCCTTTTCCTGCGTTTGCTGATCTCGCTGGTCCCTGTCGCCTTGCTCGCTGTGACGCGCGTCATCATCGATTCCATTTATGCGCTGACATCGCGACACGTTGTATTGCCGCGATACTTCTGGTGGCTGGTGATTCTTGAATTCGGCCTGGCCGTTTTCGCGGCGATCCTCGGACGGCTGATCGATTTCAGCGACAGCGTCCTTGCGGACAAATTCACTCGCCACATCAGCACGCGAATCATGGAGCACGCTTCGCGCCTGGACCTGACGCGGTTCGAGGATCCGATCTTTTCCGACAAGATGGAACGGGCGCGCGTGCAAGGCACCGACCGGGTCATGCTGATTCAAATGACCGGGCGGCTCGTTCAGGAGGGAATCACGACAATCAGCCTCGCCGCGGGTATTTTCTTTTACTCGCCATGGCTGTTGTTTTTCCTATTCGTTTGTGTGGTGCCGGCGTTTATGGGCGAAACTCACTTTGCTTTCCTCGGTTACTCCATGAATTTCGAGCAAACCGCGGCCAAGCGGCAAATGGAATACCTTCGTATCCTCGCCGGAAGCAAGGAAAGCGCCAAAGAACTGAAACTTTTCCGGCTCGGGCCATTTCTGGTGCAGCGGTACAAGTCTCTCTCGGATGAGCTGCATCGACAGACGGTGGGATTGGCAAAACGCAAACTCTTTGTCGGCGGGCTGCTGACGGCGCTGGGCACTTTCGGCTACTACGGCACCTACGCGTATGTAATTTACGAGGCTGTAACCGGCGCGTTGACGCTTGGTCAATTGACGTTCCTGGCAGGAGCGATCGCGGGCGCCAGCGCGAACATACAAACTTTCTTTTCCACATTTTCAGGCATAGCCGATCAGGCCCTCTTCATGACGGACCTGCTGGATTTCTTCTCGGTTCAACCGCAAATTGTTACAAAGTCCGGCGCCTTGCCTGCTCCGCGCCCGATCCGCAGCGGAATTGAATTCAGAAATGTATGGTTCACCTACCCGGGCAACCAAAACCCGGTTCTGCGGGGAATCAATTTCCATTTAAAGCCTCACGAAAGGATCGCGCTGGTCGGTGAAAACGGCCAGGGCAAGACCACAATCGCCAAACTTCTGACGCGCCTGTACGACCCCACGGAAGGGCAGATTCTCCTGGATGGAATCGACCTCCGTGAATACGACACGGAAGACTGGTGGAACGAAATCGGCGTGATTTTCCAGGACTTCATGCGTTACGACTTGACTGCCTCGGAAAATATCGCCGTGGGGCGCATCCAGGCCCCGAAAAATCTCCAACACATTCAGGCCGCCGCCAGAAAGAGTTACGCGGAAAATGTCATCCGAAAGTTGCCGGGAGGATACGACCAGCTTCTCGGGGTCCGATTCGAGGGCGGAGTGGAACTCTCCGGCGGCGAGTGGCAGAAGATCGCTCTCGCGCGGGCGCATTTGCGCGACGCACAGCTATTGATTCTCGATGAACCGACGGCAGCACTCGACGCGCGTTCGGAGCGGGAAGTCTACCAGCGATTTGTTGAACTGACGCGCGACAGGACGACGCTCCTGATCTCGCACCGGTTTTCAGCCGTCCGGATGGCGGATCGCATCCTCGTGCTCGCGGGCGGCCAGGTTGCCGAGGAAGGGTCGCACGATCTTCTTGTACGAAACGGCGGGCGCTACGCCGAAATGTTCGAACTTCAGGCGGCCGGCTATCGATGACACCGGGGACACGCGAGGGGAACATGGGAACCACACATCAATCACCGTTTGAAATCGGATTCGCGTTATCCATGCCGGGTCGAAAAATCCTCGACATCGGACGGGAGGATCCGACTCACCGAAACCGAAATCAGAATCGCCCGGCGAAGTTGAGCGCGCTGGAGGAAGTCCTTCAATGGCAGCTGGCCGAGCCGGTCGGGTCTCAAAAGTTCCTCGAGTCACTCTGGAAAACCGCGGCGGAGCGAGTCAGCGGAGCCGCCATGGATGCGCAAAAGCCGGCGACGGCTCGGGATTTGCCGATTGACTCTTCCGGTGCGCTTTCGGACAGTCTGCCAGCCATAAAGATGTCTTTGGCAGAATCGCGGGCAGGAATTCATGAGACGAATCGCCTTCCCCATGTCAATTCTGGAGAGTGGGCTTCTCCTGTTCCTCGCTGTTTCGCGCTCGCGGATGTGTATTTGCGATTTGCGGGATTCGAATTCGAGGAGCGAAGATTTGCACGATTCGTTTCCGCCGTGCAGAAAAGCGTCTCTCTCAAAATGTCGGAAATTTGGAATCTGAAACCTTGCCTGGAACTCGTTCTCCTCCGATCAGATCGGAAAGGACGCGGCTCACACCACGCTTGGCGGCGAATCAAAGGACCTTCCGCAAAGCCTTGCAGAGAGCGCCCAGCCAGGCCGCCTGTCCTCCTGCTTGAATAGCTTGCAGCGCATTTCCGATCTGGAGTGGAAACCATTTTTTGAGGGGGCGTGCCGCGCGGAAAAAGCCCTGCGCACGGACCCGGCGGGCGCCTATGGAGCAATGGATGACGGTACCCGGGAAGCTTATCGCGCAGCCCTGGAGGATTTCGCCGCGCATTCAAATTGCACGGAACAAGAGGTGGCTCGGAAGGCGCTCGCCCTCGCGCGGCTCGCTCAGCAAACTCCCTGTTCGCCCGATAGGGCCAGAGAGAGGCGGGCGCACGTCGGCTACTATCTGGTGGATGCCGGGCAGTCCGCTCTGAAAAAAGAAATCGGATACCGCCCGCCGTTCGCAGCCAAAATTCGCGAAGTCGTACTGGAAAAGCCGGACTTCTTCTACTTTCTCAGCATTGAAGTAGTAACGTTTGGAATCATATTTCTCTTAATTTCTCTCCTGCATGTGAAGCTGACGAATTTATTTGCCGTGGCCCTCTTTGTGCTTCCCGCGCTCGAATGCGCGATCGCCACGGTCAACTTGACGGCAACTCGCTTTTTTCACCCCAGAAGGATTCCGAGAATCGATTTCTCCACGGGCATTCCACGCGCCTGCGCTACAGTCGTAGCGGTGCCGGCTTTGCTGACCAGCGAAAAGCAGGTGCGCCAGGCCGTCCAGGGACTGGAAATCCGGTTTGTCGCCAATCGGGACCCGAATCTTCATTTTGTTCTGCTTACCGATTTGCCGGACTCGGCGCAACAGTTTGACGAAAGGGAGGCGCTGGTCGAGCTCTGTTCGCGGTTAATGCGGGAACTCGATGAGAAATATGCGAGCGAAAACAAAGGGCGGCTCTTCCATTTCCACCGTCATCGGATTTACAACGAGGCCGAAGGGTTGTGGATGGGCTGGGAAAGAAAACGCGGGAAAATTCTCGACTTCAACAGTTTCCTGCTCAATCAGGACGACTTGTTCCCGGTGAAGACGGGGGAAGCGTCCCTCCTCAAAGACATACGTTTCGTCATTACTCTCGACCTCGACACGCAGCTTCCTCCCGGTGCCGGGCACAGGCTTGTCGGAGCCCTGGCGCACCCGCTGAACCGCGCAGTCATAGATCCTGCCAGGAATACGGTCACCGAGGGATACGCGATTCTGCAGCCGCGGGTGGACATCAGCGTGAAGTCGGCGGGCCGTTCCCGTTTTGCCTCCCTGCTGTCTGGCGATACCGGCTTTGATATTTACACGCGCGCGGTATCGGATGTTTATCAAGACCTGTTCGGCGAAGCGATTTTCACGGGGAAGGGGATCTACGAAGTTGAAACGTTCCAGAAAGTCCTGGAGCACCGCTTCCCGAACAATGCAGTGCTGAGCCACGATCTGATTGAAGGCGTGTACGCTCGGACGGGCCTGGTCTCGGATGTGGAAGTTGTCGACGACTACCCGTCGCATTTCAGCGCCTTCAGCCGCAGGAAGCACCGCTGGGTTCGTGGCGACTGGCAGATCATGTTCAGCTTGCTCCCGCGTGTGCGGAACTTCTTTGGCGTAATGGTGCGCAATCCTTTGAGCCACATTTCGCGGTGGAAAATCCTGGACAATCTGCGCCGCAGCCTCACGGAATTCGCGACGTTGCTGCTTTTCGTTTACGGCTGGCTCCTCCTGCCAAAACAAGCCTTGCACTGGACGCTGGCGGCCGTTGGACTCATGCTGTTTCCGACCTTCTTCCAATTCCTGATGTCGGCGTTCACGGCTGGTAGAGCGTTCTTTCGAGGCGACTTCTGGAGAAGCCTTTTTTCAGATTGTTCGGGGGCCCTCGCCCGCATCTGCGTCCGGCTGGCGTTTCTGTGTCATCAGAGCCTGATTGACCTGGACGCCATTGTGCGCACGATGGTCCGCATGAAGTTCACCCATCGAAGGATGCTGGAGTGGGAAACCGCCGCCGAGGCTGAAACCTCGGATTGCGGAAACACCCTGGTGGATGAGTACCTGAAATACAGCTTGCTGATCACGGTCGCGATCGGTCCGATTATTTTTCTTCTTCACCCTTCTTCCCTCGGGATTGCCATGCCGTTCGTGCTTCTCTGGGCGACCTCAGCCTGGATCGGAGAATGGCTCAATCGGCCGCAGCGCCCGCTGGCCAGCCGGATCAAAACCAGGGATCGCGGCGTGGTCCGCAATGCGGCATTGCGCACCTGGCGATTTTTCCATGAGTTCAGCAATCGCGACGAGAACTGGCTGATTCCCGATATCGTGCAGGAAGCGCCACCGCTCGTCGCGCATCGCATCTCTCCGACGAATCTTGGATTGCTTTTGAACTCCCGCCTGGCCGCGCACGATCTGGGTTACCTCACCACGCAGGAATTTATGAGGGACACGGAAAGAACGCTCGAGACCGCGAGCCGGATGGCGAAGTACAAAGGCCACCTGTACAACTGGTACGAGACGGCCACGCTGGAACCTGTCGCGCCCCTCTTTGTCTCGACCGTGGACAACGGCAATTTGCTCTGCAGCTTGTGGACCTTGAAGCAAGGCTGCCTAGACATGATCAAGCAGCCGTTGTTCCGCCCCGCTCTATGGGAATCGCTGCGCGACCACGCGGACGTGCTGGCCGAGGCCGCCAGGCAAGATCCTGCGAGCCGCGATCTTGTTCCCGACATTCTTGAATTGAAGGAAGCGACGGAACGGCTCGACCCGGCAGACTTGGCGCAAATCGAAGAATTGCGCGCCCTGGAAATCGAGGCGCTGATTGTTTTCAATCGGATCGCGAAATCCAACGGAAACCAGGAGATATCCTGGTGGGGCAGGGAATTATCGCAGCGCGTAACGAGCCTGCTTAGGATGACGGAGACGCTCGCGCCCTGGCTGGACTCGCAATTTGAAGGTTCCTTCATGTCGGATTCCGAAATCACACGGCTTAAGAGGGAGCTGGCTCTGGAATCGATCCCCCGCCTGTATGGAGATCTGTGCAGGAAGATCGATGCCAGATCGGAAAAAGAGACGGGGGACTCGCCCGCAACCGCAAAATATCTACGATCTGCTCTGGAAAGAGCAATCCACCTGTCCGAGAGCATCGTGCGGCAGCTGACCGCCGTCGCTGCCACTGCGCAATCGATGGCGGAAGAAATGGATTTCGGATTTCTTTACGATGTGAAAAAGAAATTGTTTTCGATCGGCTATGAAGAAGCCGAAGGCGGAATCAGCAAATACAATTATGATCTGCTTGCCTCCGAGGCTCGGGCGGCCGTTCTCGTTGCCGTGGCAAAAGGCGAGGCTCCGCTGGAGAGTTGGTTCCATTTGAAACGCGCCTATCGCGACTACCTGCGCGAGGATGTGCTGCTCTCGTGGAGCGGGACTGCCTTTGAATACATGATGCCTTGTCTTTGGATCCGGGCGTATCCCAATACATTGCTCGAGCGGGGCGTCCGCGCTGCGATTCGGGCACAACAAAAGTTTGCGCGAGGAAACAGGATTCCCTGGGGGATTTCAGAATCTTCCTGCGCGGAGAGAAATCCCGACGGTCACTACCGGTATCACGCATTTGGCGTGCCGGGCCTGGCAAGTCACACGGACGATTGCTCGGGTGATCTCGTCGTAGCTCCCTACGCTACATTTCTGGGCATGATGTTTGACACGGAAGGCGCCGTGAGAAATCTTCGCAGAATGAAGGAACTTGGCTGGCTCTCCGCGTATGGATTTTATGAGGCGGCTGATTTTACGCCCCGCCGGAATACCGAACAGCATGGCCACATCGTGGTGCGGAACTGGATGGCGCATCATCAGGCGATGAGCCTGGTCGCGGCCGCGAACGTGCTATGCGACTCGGCGATGCAGCGGCGATTTCACGCTGAACCGAGGGTGGCTGCGATTGAGCGACTGCTCCACGAAAAGCCTCCGCGAGTGCTCCCCTACGAGGAAAGTGCGGAGGAAATCTCGGAGTCGGCGCATCCGCTGATTGATTTGGCGAAGCAAATGCCGCAACTTGGCTTCCGCGATCCAGTGTCAACCCTTCCATGAAACGGGAAGGCGGGCAAACATGGCTTCCTCGCGTGTGCGCTATGCCTGTGCGCTGCTGTTACCTGTTTTGTCCACGCTTTTCCGACACTTGCCTTCGGCCAGCTTCCCCAACAATCCGTGCCGACTTCGGATGCGACATCTGAAACGATCAACGTGGACTTGTCCGCCCCTGAACATCCCTTCCCGCACTTTTGGGAGCAGATGTTTGGCTCGGGCCGGGCCATCCTGAGTTTGCGAGAAAGCTATCGTCGGGACATGCGGGAAGTGAAGCGCGCCACGGATTTCAAATACGTGCGCTTTCACGCAATCCTGCACGATGAAGTGGGCGTGTACGACGAAGATGCGCAGGGCGAGCCCGTTTATAACTTCTCCTACGTCGACCAGATTTATGACGGCTTGCTTGAAAACGGAGTTCGCCCGTTTGTCGAATTGAGTTTCATGCCGGGCAAACTTGCCGCCAGCCAGACTTTTCAATCGTTTTGGTACAAGCCGATCGTCTCCCCGCCGAAGTCCTATGAAAAGTGGGGCGATCTCATTTCCCATTTGGCGCAGCATCTGGTGGATCGCTACGGGATTGACGAAGTTTCCCAGTGGTATTTCGAGGTCTGGAACGAACCCAATCTGGATTTCTGGGCCGGAGATCCGCGGGAGCAAACTTACTATCAACTTTACGACGCGGCGGCGCGAGCCCTGAAGGCCGTCAGCCCCCGGCTCCGCGTCGGGGGGCCGGCCACCGCGCAAGCCGCATGGGCCGATCGCTTTATTCGCCACGTCTCGGAGAATCACGTTCCCGCAGATTTTGTTTCCACTCACGTTTACGGGAACGATTTATCCACCGATGTTTTCGGCACGAGTGAAGCGATTCCGCGCACGCGGATGGTTTGCCGGGCCGCCCGGAAGGTTCATGATCAGGTCAAGTCTTCGGAGAAACCCGATCTTCCGATTTTCTTCACCGAATACAATGCGAGCTACAAAAACGAAACGAACGTCACCGATTCCGAATTCATGGGCCCGTGGCTGGCGGACACGATTCGGCAATGCGACGGCCTTGTGAACATGCTCTCGTACTGGACATTTTCCGACGTTTTTGAGGAACAGGGCGTGGTCAAGCAGCCGTTCTATGGCGGCTATGGCCTGATCGCGGAAGGTGGCGTGCCAAAACCTGCTTTCAATGCATTCAAGTTGCTGCATAAGTTCGGTGAAGAGCGAATCGCAACAACCTCTGAATCGGCCCTGGTCACGAAACGGCAGGACGGGACAATCGTCATGGCGGTATGGAACGAGTGGCTGCCCGAAGAAACCGGAAAATCCAAAGACGTCACTATAAAAATCATGAAGCAGACGGGAACGCTCCACGCCACGATTTATCGCCTTGATTCAACCCACGGATCGGCGTTGCATCGTTTTTCGGAAATGGGAAGCCCGAGCGATCCGACTCCGAAGCAATTGGACGACCTTCGACGTTCCGCGGAGTTGCCTCCGGCGGAAGTGAAGGCATTTTCGCATGGGGAAATCAGAATCACTCTTCCACCGCAAGGGCTCTCTGTCATCGAATTCAAACCGGAATAAACCAACTTTGCTTGCGGAGGCGAAAGAAGAGGAGTCAATCATCCGGGCTTGGATTGCGGGGCCTGGTAGGCTTTCAATCCGGCGCGTTCCATGCTGCGCCGGGCTTCCGGATTTTTCATGAAGGTTTCCCACACAAATCCGGTCCGCGCGTTTTCCGCCATCACCATGGTGATGCCCGTGTCGATCCCGACCACGTCCGTGTCGTACCAATTGATCAAAGGGTTAAAAGCGTCCACGAAGCCATAATTGCTCCATGTGCGCGTCCCATACTTATCTTTAATCGTATGAAGAACACGCAGGGTATCTTCCGGGAGAAAGGGCAGCGAGCCCCCGGCGGCGCAAGGCACGACCGAGCCGTCGATGGGCCCGGTTTCGGGTGGACCGCCCCATATGATGTAGCCTTTCACGGAGTCGGAGGCCGTGATGCCCCACAGGTCATCAGCTGTAGTCAGGGAATTGTTTCTGCAGGTCGAGGCAAAAGCGGCGGTGAACGTCCGTGGCGATCACTGAATTCATAAAGTAATCCGTGTACTGGTCGCGTTTGCCGCGAAAATCAAACCAGGCCTGAGAGTATTGGTGCACGAACAACGGCGCGAACGAACCGATATACCGTATACCGTCGTATTCAAACTCTGATCGCTTCCAGGCATCCCAGGCGGTGGCGGGCAGGGGGTGGGTCGGCGATCCCAGCCCAAGCAGATACATCATCATCATTTCGCTGTAGTTGTCCCACCGGTATTGCAGGAAACCGGTTTCAGGCCTCCAGCCGTGCGGCAAAATGGGCGTGTCTTCCGAGAGCCAGGTCCAGTCCACCCGGTTATAGATTTCGGACGCCAGCTCTTCGATTTCGCGATAGGCAAAATGCTGGCGGCAGGTGAGGATCCCGCAAAGCAAAATCGCCGTGTCCACCGAGGAAACCTCCGAATCCCAGAGCCGCTCGCCTGTATTCACATTGGCCCAGTGGTAGAAGAAACCGCGGTGATCGGGCATTTTCTTCCACAGGAACCGGAGTGTGTTCAGGGCGCGGCCGCGCGCTTCGGCATGAGGGATGTAGCCGCGCTTGTCGCCGATGCACAGCGCCGTGAGGCCGAAACCAGTCGACGCGATACTTCCCAAATCGCTCTTATCCGGCTTGCGCACATTGCAACGATCCCGCACCAGGCCCGTTTCGGGGTTCGCCTGCTCCCAAAAAAATTGAAAATTCGCCTTCTCGAGCTCTTCGAGGAGAGCGTCGTCGCCTGCGGGGAGAGGTGTGTGGGCTGGAGGCGCGGCCGGATGGGCTGTCTGAGCCTGTAGCGGCTGCAAGACAGAAGAAATTCCCAGACCTGACCATGGGACAGAAACAATCGGCAACGCAATCTGCTTGATTAATGCCCGGCGTGACAATCCTTTGTCGATGCCTGGTCTTCCGCTCATCAAGTGTATTATAATCTCATTGTTACGCCGTTGTCCCCAGCCAAGAGCAAACCGGATATCAATGGGCCCCGGATCTAGAACTTTTAATAGCAATGATTCGAGGCGCCAGTTTCGATCGGTCCAGTTAAGCAACAGCCCAAGCCCTTTTGCTTGCGAGTCGTCAACCTGACGAGGAATCATGCATGGACCAGAGACGGAAAATCACAAAAATTGTGACTGGAATAATGGCGATGGCTGTCATCGCGGTCATCGTTTTCATGGTTATTCGTTCCCGCCGAATCAAGCGGCTGCCCAACACGATCCAGGGCGCCATCGTAAAGCATAACGTCGACACCAGGAGAGAATCCCCCATTGAGGGTGTTGCAATCAGCGCCGAAAACGGCCTGGCTGCGCAGGAAACCAAATCTGATTTTTCCGGGTTTTTCAAGCTGCCGCTCTCTCCGCAAGTTGAGCCGGGACAATCCGTCATTCTGGATTTCAAGCACCCGGATTACCTGCCGGCCAAGCTGCAGGCGTCCGTCGGGGATAATTTGTATGTGGTCGAGATGGCGCCGGTTCATGGCGAAGTGGAAGCTGCACTGAACGAAAAAGAAATCATGGTGTCGAACGTCCTGGTGCGATATTCGACCACCTCAACGTCATCAGAGATCGTCGGTAGCGGCGTAAAGACATTTCAGATCTCGAATCAGGGAAATATCCCTTGCAATGGCCAGAAGCCGTGTTCCCCCGATGGAAAATGGAAGGCGGCAACCGGCTCCGAATCCCTCGATTCGGGCGAGGGAAACCTTTTCCAGAATGCCAGGGTTTCCTGCATTGCCGGGCCATGCCCCTTTACGCGGATCGATTCCGACGGTTTTTCCAAGCCCGCGCGGATCATTTCAGTTACCGTTCGCGACTGGTCGGATACGACTACATTCCTGCTTCAGGCGGAGGTATATCGATCCGTGGTCAACAATCCCATCCGCTTGAGTTATCCGGTAATTTTCGGCCGGTCCATGAATTTCACGTTGCCGGCGGAGGCCGAGGGCACCAGCCTGGAAGCAGAAATGGATGGGTCGCAAATTATTTTCCCGCTGGCTCCCGATCCTGTCTTGAGCTGGGCGGATTGCAATGTGAGGGCCGAAAGGAAACAACAATCAAAAGACTATCGATGTGAACTAAAGCCGGGATATAGCTTCAAATAATTTGAGAGGGGCTTGCGCCCCGGAGGCTGACTATGCCTCAATTAAGAAAAACAGTTCGCGCGACATGCCTGCTTCTGGCTTTGGAAGCCTCGATGATTATTCCTTCAGGCGATGCATCGGATGCGGAGCGTCAGACTCATGAACCGCGCTCGGGAGAGAGTGCGGAGCCTCTCGACAATATTCTTCGTTATATCTCTTCCAGCTGGGACTCCTTGACGCGCTCCGAGGACGACTGCAAAACGCTGGAGGACGTCAAGGTAGATGGAGAACCCATTCTTTATTTTCCAGCGGATATGCCGATCCCGCCGGCGATCCATGATTTGCAGAATCGCTGCCCCTTCCGCATCGAGCATCTCCCGGCTAAAATTGACGGAATTGGGCCAAATAATTTTGGCCCAAACAAAGCTGAAGGTTTGCTCTACCTTGAAAAACCATATGTGGTTCCGGGTGGCCAATTTAATGAAATGTACGGGTGGGACAGTTACTTCATCATTCGCGGCCTGCTTAGGGAAAATCGCGTCGGCCTGGCAAAAGGAATGGTCGAGAATTTCTTCTTTGAAATCGAAAATTATGGTGGAGTCCTGAACGCCAATCGCACGTATTACCTAACACGCTCACAGCCACCTTTTCTCAGTTCCATGGTTCTGGCCGTTTATGAGGCGCAAGCGCAGCAAGGACATGCGGATATCCATTGGCTGAAGAGAGCCTATGGATTGGTGAGCCGCGATTACGAATACTGGAACAAGCCCCCGCACCTTGCCGGAAATACCGGCCTTTCGCGCTATTTTGACGAAGGCGAGGGCCCGGTCCCCGAAATTATGGGCGATCCAAGCCACTATTATCGCGGCGTTGCAAATTATTTCCTGATCCATGAGGGAGGGGAAAGCCCTCACCTGGTTTTTTCCGACGGGCCAAATACTTCTGCGAATATTGTCGGACCGGTTTTTCCAACATTCGTTTGCGACCCCGGTCCGGTTAGCCTGGAAGGTCCAATGTGCGCCCCCCCGGACCGCATGGCATTGACGGCTGATTTTTATAAGGGCGATCGAAGCATGCGGGAGTCGGGCTTCGATGTTTCCTTCCGCTTCGGCCCCTTCGGCGCGGACACGCACCACTATGCGCCCGTCTGCCTGAATAGCCTTCTGTATAAGACGGAAAAGGATTTGGAGAAGATGGCCGGCATTCTGGGCCGCGAAGATGAGGCTCAGCGATGGAGAAAGAAAGCCCTGGAACGAAAACAGCTGATTGTGAAGTATCTCTGGGATGAGAAGCGTGGTCTCTTTTTCGACTATGACTTTATGAATCGCAAGCGATCCTCGTACGAATATGCCACCACCTTTTACCCCCTTTGGGCCGGACTGGCTTCCCCGGAGCAGGCCCATGCCGTGATGCAAAATCTCTCACTCTTTGAACAGCAGGGGGGGATTGCCATGAGCCGCCGCGCGACTCAGGCGCAATGGGACTATCCCTACGGATGGGCTCCCATTCAACTTCTCGCCGTTGAAGGCCTAAACCGCTACGACTATCGCAAGGAAAGCGACCGCATCGCATACAATTTTCTTACTACCGTCCTGCGAAATTTCACGCACGATGGAACAATCCGTGAAAAGTATGATGTCACCACGGAATCCTCGCAAACGCATATCAGCGCGGGATATGCGCAAAACGTAATCGGATTTGGCTGGACGAACGGGGTATTTCTGGAACTTCTCCATCGGCTTCCACCGGAGTCCATTGCCCGGCTCAGGCAAGAGGCATTTCCTCAATGACGCACGGTAAAGTGAATTCGATCGCGCCCGGCAGGGACAGTTCGAATGCCAACCCAGCCCTCAAAAGAGAGGCCAACCGATGAGCACGGCTAAGGTTAAGATTCCCCAAACGATGGCCATGCATTCCGAAGCGCCGGGATCCAGGTTTGTTTATATTGCCGCTGCGTTTGCCGCACTGGGCGGCCTGCTATTTGGCTACGACACAGGCGTGATTTCGGGCGCGGTTCTCTTCATCAAAAATGACTTCACCCTGTCTACCTTTGCCCTGGAGGTGATCGTAAGCGGAGTCCTCGCGGGAGCGGCGACGGGCGCGCTCGCGGGCGGGCGCCTGGCCGATTTGTTCGGCCGGCGGAAGCTGTTGATTGCTACGGCGATAATTTTTGCGGCGGGAGCGATCCTTTGCGCAATGGCAACTTCGGCTGCCGTATTGATCGTGGGACGTATCATCGTCGGTCTCGGAATCGGCCTCTCCTCCGGCACCGTTCCGGTTTATATCTCCGAAGTTTCCCCCGCGGAAGCGCGCGGGTGGCAGGTTTCCCTTTTCCAACTCGCCATTACTCTCGGAATTCTTCTGGCCTACGTGGTGGACTATGCCTTTGCGAAAATCGAAGGCTGGCGCTGGATGTTTGGCCTGGCAGTGATCCCCGCCGCGATCTTCGCGCTGGGAATGCTCTACCTGCCGGAAAGCCCGCGCTGGCTGGCCATGAAGGGGAATCGCGCTAATGCCCGCACTGTGCTCACGCGCATTCGAGGAACATCCGATGTGGATGCGGAGATGAAGGAAATCGAAAGCACGATCGATCAGGAGGAGAAAAAAGGCACGATCTCGGAACTGCTTGCTCCATCACTTCGGCCGGCCCTGGTGGTTGGCATCGGGCTGGCAATTTTCCAGCAGGTCACCGGCATCAACACGGTGATTTATTACGCTCCAATCATCATCCAATCCGCGGGAATTTCCTCGGCATCCGGTGCGATCCTTGCGACGGCGGGAATTGGGATTGTAAACGTTCTGATGACCATCGTTTCGATGTGGCTGATCGACCGCATCGGCCGCAAGCCCTTATTGCTCACAGGAATCGGAGGAATGATCGTTTCGCTCGGCGTACTCGGCCTGGCATTTCACATGTCCATGCGAAACGGCGCCCTCGCCTGGGTCGCCGTCATCAGCATGATGGCCTATGTCGCATCCTTCGCGATCAGCCTGGGGCCGATTTTTTGGCTGATGATCGCTGAAATTTATCCCCTGAAAATCCGCAGCTCCTCCGGAGGGCCTCGCCGCAACTTTCAACTGGGCCTCCAACCTCGTGGTCACGCTCACCTTCTTAACGCTCGTGCAGCGGTTCGGAGCGAGCAGCACTTTTTTCCTTTACGCCCTGTTTGCTGTCGGAGCATGGATCTTCTCCTACTCGTATGTGCCGGAAACAAAAGGCCGCACCCTCGAAGAAATTGAGAAGTTCTGGCACCAACCTGCCAAATGATAGCTCTGCTGAAGCTTCGCGGATTCACAGCGAGAATTTCGGACAATAGAGTTTGTGTGGGAACTCGGTTTTTCATGTAGCGCCCGCCTTCAGGCGGGCACTTGAGTATCGCGCGCATGCCCGCCTGAAGGCGGGCGCTACAAAATTGTGCCGATCTTGAGTTCTCGCACAGATTCTACAGACCTGGGAGCAGGAATCCACCGTCCACGGTGAATGTTTGGCCGGTAATGTAGGAACCTTTTTCAGAGGCGAGCAGCAGCGCGAGTTCCGCGATGTCCGCCGGTTGCCCGAGGCGCTGAATCGGCTGCTTGCCGATCACAGCCTCCCGCTGCGCTTCATCCTTCCAGTAGTGCTCGCTGAGGACGGTTTGAATCAAGCCAGGCGCAATGGCGTTCACGCGAACTCCTTTTGCTCCCAGCTCCAGCGCGTAGGATTGCGTCATCATGATGAGCGCTGCCTTCGTCATGCTGTAAAGCAGGCTGTACAGCTGCGGTCGAAGTCCCGCGACCGATGCGATGTTGATAATCGACCCGCTGCCGCGTTCGCACATTCCGGGCGCGATGGCCTGCACCAGACGGAAGGCGCTTTTCAGGTTGACCTCGACCATTTTATCGAATTGCACTTCATCAATTTCGAGGCACGGCTCGAAGGAAATATTCGTCGCCGCATTGTTCACCAGGATATCGATGTGGCCGAATTCGCGTGCCGCGATCGCAATCATGTTTTCGATCTGATCCGCGCGGCCGACGTGGCAGACGATTGCCTTCACGGATGGCCCGATTTCAGAGGCGGCCTGGTCCAGCGTTTCCTTCTTGCGTCCGCAGATCACCACGCGAGCGCCTTCGCGCGCAAAAACCTCCGCGATGGCGCGCCCAATCCCGCGGCTGGCTCCGGTAACGATCGCAACCTTTCCGTCTAGCGCGCCCATAGTTCCACTCCTTGAGAACTATTTCGCAGGTGAATTCGCTTCCAGTCCCGCAAGCTTCATCGCCAACGCGATGGACCGGGACGGATCATAGGCCCGGAACATTGCCAGTTTCTCGGCTTCGATCGAGCCCTCGGCGTGCACCGCGAGCACCGCTTGATACCCGCCATATACACGTGTGGTCATATCGCTGATCAGATTCATGATGGCCATCCGCCGGTCCGCGGGCCATGCGCCGGGCAAATATTTTTCCAGGACGGGCCTGACTTCTGCTGAATCCCAATCCATCCCGCCCGGCCCGGTGACGAGCAAGCCTCCGGCGAGATCCTGCACGGTCTCGATGGCCCGGTGAAATTCGCGCGCGAAAGTCCATTTGGCCATGTTGGTTGTGAACACGTCCGGGTAAGCGACGCCGTTTTCCATTTTGCAGCGAAGCGCGGCAAGTTCCGTCAGCCCGCGCACGGTCTCGGCGTACCCGCCCAGCCAGGTCAGTTTATCGCGCACATGTCCCGCGCGATCGATGCCGTTGGCCTTCGCCATCATGATTCCCGCGCCCACTAGTGCGTCCAGCAAGGGGAGTTTGTAACTCACAGCAGTAAATCGGTGAAACTCCACGAAAGTAAGCGCGGTCGCACCGGCCAGGTCGGGGCGGTCCACGTAAAAGACACGGTCCCACGGGACAAAAACATTTTCAAATACCGTCAGCGTTTCCACCATCTTGTGATTCGTCGAGATGGGCCGCGTGAAGGGATCGTCCGTCCCATGCAGGTAGTCTGAAGCGTAGAGGCGAAGCCCCGGAGTCGCGACGGGGATCGCGAATGAAACCGACCATGGCTCGTCGCCCGCCCCCATGGACCGGCTCGGCAGCACAATCACTTCGTCCACGTAGGGAGTGCAGGACGTATGGATCTTCGCGCCGCTGACGATAATGCCGTCGGCCCGCTTTTCCACGACGCGCACATACATGTCAGGGTCGCTTTGCTCGGAGGGACGCTTGCTGCGGTCGCCCTTCACGTCGGTTTGCGCGACCGCCATGGCCAGATCGTTGTCCCGGCAATGGCGGTAAAACGCCTCGACGCGCTGAATTCCTTGCGCATCGCCGCTGCGGCCAAGGACGCGCTTCAGCGCGAATAGCGCGTCGGTCCCGATTTCCTTGATCAACAGTACCAGCGTGGCGCCCTCGGCCGTGCCGGCTTCGATCAGCTTCGAGCGCGAGAGCAAATCCTGCGAGTTGTGAGGCACGCGGTAGTAGGCGGAATATTCGTCAGAGCTTTCTCGGTGCACGGCGAGCTCGCGAAATTTCGGATTTTCCGCCATCTCAAAATCGATGGAAGCATGGCGGGCCGCGACGCCCAGCTCGGGATGTTCCACCACGCTCGGCACGCGCCGGCCGCGGTAGTACACTTCGCGCGAATCGCGCAGCCCCGCAAGAAATTCGCCGGCAGTTCGCAAACCCATTTCAGCGCCTCCACAGTATGAAGCCGGATTCTATTCGATCACGATCAGCCGCGCACATAATTTGGGCAACAGTAGGACGAGCTTCAGCCTGTCAGGTTTTTTAGCGTCGCGACGCAAAACCAGACAGGCTGAAGCCCGTCCTACCCGCCGCCAAACCTCCGCCGCAAAATATACTTCTGAATCTTCCCCGTGGAAGTCTTGGGAAGTTCCTCAAACAAAATCTCCCGCGGCGCCTTGAAGCGCGCAATCCTCCCGCAGACGAATTCAATCAGCTCATCTCTCGTGGCGGTCATCCCCGGCCGCAGGACGACGAATGCGACCGGAATTTCCCCCCACCGTTCATCTGGCCTTCCCACCACCACCGCTTCCAAAACCGCGGGATGTTCGGCCAGGGCTTTCTCAATTTCAACCGAGGCGACATTCTCTCCGCCCGTGATGATGATGTCCTTGGCACGGTCGCGCAGCTCGATATAGCCGTCAGGAAAGCGCACGCCAAGATCAGCCGTGCGAAACCACCCGTCGGCCTGGGCCGCGCGAGTCGCCGGTTCGTCGCGATAATAACCGGTAGTCACGTTGTTCCCGCGGATCACGATTTCACCAAGCGTTTCGCCGTCGGACGGAACTTCATGTCCGGCGGCATCGATCACGCTGATTTCCGTTGTGACCACGTTTCCGACGCCTTGCCGCGCATTTAATCTAGCCTTTTCACTTTCGGACTTCACATTCCATTCCGGCTGCCACTCGTTAATCACCGAGGGGCCATACGTTTCCGTCAAGCCGTACAAATGCGTGATTTGCAGATCCAGGGAGGCAAGCCGCGCCAGCAGCGCGGGAGTAGGGGGAGCTCCCCCCGTGAACGCATGAACCGGGTGGCTGTGTTTTGCGCCGCCGGAAGATGCGGCAGCTTCCGCGATCATCGTCAAGACTGTGGGCGCAGCGCAAAGGTGAGTCACGCTCCCGCTGCAAATCGCCGACCAGATCGCCGCCGGATTGATGTGCCGCTGGCAGATGTGCACCGCGCCCGCGGCCGTCACGGCCCAGGTAAAGCACCAGCCGTTGCAGTGAAACATGGGAAGCGTCCACAAATAAGCGCTGTCCAGTCCCAGGCGTGAGTGAAATGCCATCGCCAGAGCCTGCAGGTACGCCCCGCGATGCGTATACATCACGCCTTTCGGGCGCCCCGTGCTTCCGCTGGTGTAATTAATGGCCAGCAGCGACATTTCATCCATCAGGGGCGTAGGGCAGGGTTCCGAAGATTTTAGTAACTCTTCGTATTCGCTGGAAGGGTCCCCGGCAAGAATGAGCCGCACGCCAGTCGAAGAGGATAACGCTCGCGCGGCCCCCGCGAGTTCGTGCGTGGCAATCAGGATGCTCGCGCCGGAATTTTCGAGGATATAAGACATCTCCTGTATGGAGAGGCGAATATTCATCGGCACGAGAGCGCAGCCCGCCATGGGCACGCCATTGTGCATTTCGAGCATCACATGGCTATTCGTGCACAGCGCGGCAACCCGGTCGCCCGGCCGCGCCCCTGAGGTCCGCAGTGCCCCCGCAAGCCGATGCGCCCGCTCTCCGAACTCGCGATACGTGAAATGTTGCTCGCCGTCAATGACGGCTGAACGCTCTGAAAATATTTTCGCAGCGCGATCCAGAAAGTACACCGGGTTCAGTGGAGTTGCCGCGTGCAGAGGCATCGCCCGCTCCCTTGAGAATTCAATCTAAATTAACACCGAACGCGGCCTTTTGTGGCGCATGCTTCAGCTTGTGGGGTTTGGTATTCGCCGGGATGGACCATCACAAGCTAAAACATGCGCCACTGGTTTTGCCCTCAGATATGGAAAGACGACAAGACGCTCAGCGCGGTGAGGAAAAGTCCATACATGCGCACGAGGCTGCTGGACCTGGATCGAATCGCAACGCGCGCCCCGATCATCGAGAAGGGAACTGAGCCGAGTGCCACCAGTCCTGTGACGGTCCACGAGATATGATTGAGGTAGGTGTGGATGACAGTCCCCGGCACGGCAAGCACGGCGGAAACAGCGAGCGAGCACGCAAACGATTTCTTGATCAGGCAGCCTGAGGAACCGGATGTAAGCCGGCGCCAGCAAAATTCCGCCGGCATTGGCAAGCATCCCCGAGATGAACCCGACTCCTGCGGCAATCAGCAGCGAGCCGGACCCGCGAGAATGGCGCCCGGTTCTGCCGCTGGAGGGTCCGGGAGAGTTCCGCCTGATTCTTTTTCACCTGGCCAAATCAAAAAGGAAACCCCGAACCCGGCCACCAGGACATCGGTGAGGACCAGCAAAGTCCGCGCGCCGGTGAATTTCGTGAGAGCGGAACCAAGGATCGTCGCCGGAACCCCCACGCCTACGCTCCACCAGAAAACCTGCCAATCCAGCAGCCGGTGCTTGCCAATATTCCGCGGAAGCAAGAAGCGTTCCGGGAATGGTGGCAGGCAGCGGAGAAGCCACCGCGATGAATCCCGGGTATCCGATAAGGCTCAAGAGCGGTGTCGCAATGGCGCTGCCTCCCTTTCCAAATAACCCCCCGAGAAATCCGATGATAATTCCGACAACAAACGCCCCGAGATGCTGCAATTTCCCGCCTTTCGGTTTCAATAAACGGCCCACGAAAGTTTTGCCAGACGCAACGAGAAAGTCCAGCCGGAACCTAGTGTTGAAAGAAGAAACTCAGGAAGCTTCGATGGGCACAACATCCACGGAAACATCCATCCAATGGCGCTGGCCGCCGATCAGAATTCCTCTTGACGGGCCCACATCGTCGTAATCCCTTCCCCAGGCCAGCGTGATGTGGCCGTCGCTCGGCATGAGTCCGTTCGTCGGATCGAATTCCACCCAGCCCGTACCCGGGCACGAATACGCTGACCCATGCGTGCGACGCATCCGCGCCGGTCAGCCGTTCCTTTCCCGGCGGAGGAGAAGTCGCCATATACCCGCTGACGTATCGCGCCGAAAATCCCAGCGAGCGCAGGCAGCAGATTTGCAGATGCGCGAAGTCCTGGCAGACGCCCTGGTGCGAATGAAAAACTTCCTCGACCGGCGTATCGATTTCCGTGGAGCCCGCCAAAAATTTGAAGTCGTGATGGATGCGCTCGGTCAAATCCAAAACGCATGCAAGGAACGGCCGCCCGGCCGGAAAGAATGGCGCGCGAATTCGGCCAGTTCCGCCGACCAGGGCACGTGCGGCGATTCGAAAACGAATTCGCGGGCGGCCAGCGTTTCCCGGTCGGGCGCGATGGCCAGAATCTGCAGGACCTGCTCCCAGGACGGTCCCTTGGCGATGTCGTACGGCCCCGAGGGAAGGACTTGCACTTCGCTTTGCGCGGCGATTCGCAGGACCGTGTGCGGTTCCTGCAGGCTGAACCAGGTGACATGATTTCCGAAATAATCGAAGCCTTCGTTTTTCACCGTGGGCGACGGCAGCACGAGCAGTTGGTACTGCAAGCAAGTTTGCGTCTCGTGCTCCCGCGGCCGCATGCGCACCACATTGTGCGACAAGGGAATCGCTTCTTCGTATCCGTATCGCGTGGAATGCGTGACGCGGTATTTCACGTCGCGCTCCTCGCGAATGCCGCTGATTTCCTGCGATACCGACGGCGTGCGAAAAATACAATTGCGCGATGGCCTCGGAGAGCTGGCCGATCTGGTCCAGAATGCCGGAAAGCAGAGCGTGAAATTCCTCGCGCTCGCGGCCGGACGCCACCGAACACAACTCCACAAAATCGGCGAGCTGAATCGAAGTGCGCAGCTTGAGAAGCAGGCGCTGATCGTAGTTGCGGTCCGGATGCGAAATGTCGCGCGGCAGCGCGGCAAGATGCTGGTCGATCAAAGCGAGCTGGAAGGCCACGGAGCGCGGATTGGTTTCGTCGGCGAGCAAGCAGATCGGCGACGGCGTGGGTTTCCAGGTGCGTCAGGTACCGGCGGCGATAGGTGAGCGAGCTGTCGGCGATTTCCAGAACGGCTTCGAGCAGCACCGGATCCGTACCGGGTTCCACCAGCGTATCCTGCAAGAATTGCGAAACGAAACGCCGCGCGCTCGACGCGCCGCCCGATGTCCAGAAATCGCCACGCCTGGCCGCGCGTCATCGAATCGGAGGCCAGCCCGACAAACGCGGCCAGCGTCACGATCAGATTGTCGAGCAATTCGAGGACGCCGGACGCGGGATCGGTGGGACCGGCCCTGAAATTGGAAACGGCGCGATAAATTTCCTGCAGGATGCGCCAGGCAGTCCGTGGAAATCGTGTCGCGCAGCACCCTGGCCAGGCGGTGAAGATTGGCGACGCTGCCCCGCAGACCCTCGCCCTTTGCTTTGCCGAGCATCGCTTCGATGAATTCGCGTTCGAGTTCCGCGCCCGTCGAGCGAATCGGCTTGCTCCGGCAAGCGGAAGCCAGGACCTGAACGGCATGAGCGCTGTCAAAGCCCGGTTTGATCGATCATGCGCGCGATGGCTCCGCGCGCCAGGCGCGCCTGCGCATCGGTGCGCTCCGAGTAGCGCCCCAGCCAGAAGAGATCCTCCGCCAGGCGGCTGGGCAAATCGCTTCCGCCGCGGCTGATGGCAATGGGCTGGGTCGTCGACGGGAGAAGCGTTACCGGGCTGACGGGACCGTCCGACAAAATCCAGGTGTCCTTGCTGCGGCCTCCTTTTTGCAAGGACACGACCAGCGTGTCGTTCGATTGCGTGATGCGCGAAAGCCCGCCGTTCATCACCGTGTAGGAATCGCCGTAGGCGCTGAGATAAGAGCGAACCACGAACCGGCGCGGCTGCACATCTTCGCCGATGAGCGCGGGAGTCGTGCAGGACATCACTTGTTTTTGCGCCACGTAATGCGCCGGGACGCGCCCTGATTTTTTGCTCGAGCGCCGCAAGTTCCTCGCGCGTAGGTTCTGGCCGAACACCGGGTCTTCCCCCTGCGTCGGATACGCGGACTTGATCACCATTTCCGGCAAGTGCTGCACGACGTATTCCAGAATGTCCGGCTGGCCGCACCACCAGGTTTCCACGGAAGGCAGCTTCAATTCCTCGCCCAGAAGATACCGGCACACCGCGGGAAGGAAGGGAAGAAATCCGGGCGCCTGCAGAACGCCGCAGCCGATCGGCGTTGGCGACCGCCACATTGCCGCGGCGAACGGCCTGCAGCAATCCCGGCACGCCCAGGTAGGAATCCGGATACAGTTCGAGAGGATCGCAGAAATTGTCGTCCACCCTGCGAAGGATGACGTCCACGCGCTGCAATCCTCCCAGCGTCTTCATGTAGACGATGGTGTCGCGAACGGTCAGATCGTTTCCCTGCACGAGCGCGTAGCCGAGGTACCGCGCCAGGAAGGAATGTTCGAAATACGTTTCGTTGTAAGGGCCCGGGGTGAGCAGAACGATGCGCGGATTTTCGTGATTGGCCGGAGCGAGTTCCGCCAGCGTTTCCCGCAGCGAAACGAAAAACGGCGCGAGGCGCTGCACGTTGCATTGGCGGAACACGGAAGGCAGCGCGCGCGAAAGGACGATCCGATTCTCCAGCGAATAGCCCGCGCCCGAGGGCGCCTGCGTGCGGTCGCTGAGAACTTCGAACTGCCCGTTCTCGTTGCGCACCAGGTCGGCGGCGTACAAGATGCAGCCAGCGGCCCTGCGGCAGCCGGATTCCATGGCACGGGCGCAGAAAGCCGGGATTGGCCCACAGCAATTCCGGAGGAAGCACGCCGCTGAAAACCGTTTCCGCCGGGCCGTACAGGTCCGCCAGCAACCGGTCCAGCAGCCGCGCGCGCTGGATCAACCCTTCGCTGACTGCTGTCCCATTGGGCGGCCGGGATCAGCAGGGGAATAAAATCCAGGCTCCAGGGCCGGTCCAGTCCGTTCGGATCGCCGTAGACGTTGTGCGTGACGCCGTTCTGGTGAATCAGCCGCCGCGCCAGTTCGCGCCGCTGGCGGAACTCGCCGGGTTTCAGTTCATCGAGCAGGGAAACAAATTCCCGCCAGTGCGGCCGCAGGGACCGGTCCGGCTGCATCATTTCATCGGGGAATGGGGAGTCGATTCCGTAATTGTCGGCGAAGCCGCGTCGCAGAGGCTGGTCGGTTTCGATGCCGCCCGGAGTTGTAGGTCCTTGCATATTTTCTATTGACGATACTTTACTTCAACCTCAGATCCAGCGTGAACGGTAATTCCTTGGTGATTTTTTCCTCGCCCACGGCCATGGGCCCGGGCGTGTGCCCGAATTTGAAAAATCGCGCGATGCGCCGGCCCTCGGCCGCGTAGGCATTCACCGGGAAACTGTCGTAGCTCCTGCCGCCGGGATGCGCGACGTGGTACGTGCATCCGCCGATCGAGCGGCCCGACCAGGTGTCCACCATGTCAAACACCAGCGGCGACGTGAATTCCAATCGTCGGATGCAGGCAGTTGGGCGGCTGCCAGGCGCGATAGCGCACGCCCGCGACGAATTGGCCGTTCGTGCCCGTCGGATGCAGCGGCACGCGCTGGCCGTTGCAGGTGACCACGTGGCGCGGATCCACCATTCCGTTCGCCAGCACCTGCAATCTTTCCAGCGAAGAATCGACGTAGCGCGCCGTTCCGCCCGCGCTGGCTTCTTCGCCCATCACGTGCCAGGGCTCGATGGCCTGCCGGAATTCCAGTTCGATGCCGCGCTGCTCGATCGTGCCGTACAGCGGAAAGCGAAACTCGAAATGCGGATCGAACCATTCGATGCGCAGCGGATAGCCGGCCTCGTTCAAGTCGGAGACCACATCTTCCAGATCCTGATGCACGAAATAGGGCAGCATGAAGCGGTCGTGAATTTCCGTGCGCCAGCGCACCAGTTCGTGGCGATACGGCTTCTCCCAGAAATGCGCGACCAGGAGCGCGAAGCAGAAGATGCTGCGTGAGGCTCATCCGCGAATGCGGCGGCATTTCAAAGGCGCGCATTTCCAGCAAGCCCAGGCGGCCCGAAGCCGAGTCCGGCGAGTAGAGCTTGTCGATGCAGAATTCCGCGCGGTGCGTGCTGCCGGTGGCGTCGACCAGCAAGTTGCGGAAGATGCGGTCCACCATCCACGGCGAAGCGCCGCCATGGTCCGGAATCTGCTGGAACGCGATTTCCATTTCGTAGACCTGATCGTTGCGCGCTTCGTCGATGCGCGGCGCCTGGCTGGTGGGGCCGACAAAAATTCCGCTGAAGAGATACGAAAGCGCGGGATGGTTGTGCCAGTAGCCGATCAGGCTGCGCAGCAATCCGGGATTCCGCAGCATCGGAGAATCGGCGGGCGTCGCTCCGCCGATCAGAATGTGATTTCCGCCGCCGGTGCCCGGTGTGCCGGCCATCGAGCATGAATTTTTCCGTGCGCCAGGCGGCTCAGGCGCGCTTCCTCGTACAGCGCCGTCGTGTTCTTGACCAGTTCATCCCAGCTCGCGGACGGGTGCAGGTTCACTTCAATCACGCCGGGATCGGGCGTCACTTTGATCGTGTGGACGCGCGAATCGTGCGGAGGAGCGTACCCTTCGACGAGCACGGGCATCCCCAAGTCGGCGGCCGTGTCCTCGACCGCCGCGACCAGGCCAAGATAATCCTCGAGGTACCGTTGCGGCGGCATGAACACGCGCAAAATGCCGTCGCGCGTTTCCGCGCACAGCGCCGTGCGAACCACCCGCGACGCCGATTGTCCCTGGCGCGGGAGGCAAATCGAGCACCAGGGTTCGCCGGCGCGACCGGTCCCGCGCCGACGCCATTTCCAGGATCTGCTCCACGATCCCTCTGCGCGTGGTTGATATTCGGCAACTTCGTCCTGCAGTAGCGCTGCCGCCTGGCCAGCGCGGCGCGGTCGGGCAATGGGCCGCGCGCCGCCATCGGATCCTGCTCGACGACGTGATCAACTTCGGATGGATGCACCCAGGGAATCGAATCGAGCGGCAGGCGGAATCCCATGGGCGAGTCGCCGGGAATCAAATACATTCGCTCCGGCCGGAAGAACCACGCGCCGGTCACCCAGTCGCTGCGTTCCATCGGTGTAGTATTCGCGCCGCAAGGGCAGGGCGTAGCCGACGACGTGATCCAAGCCTCGTTCGAACACGCGCGCCAGGCGCGCGCGATCTTCCGCATTTTCCAGCTTGTTTTCGAACGGATCGACGTTGACCGGCAGGCGCCGCTCCTTCCACAGGTAATACCAGGTGTCTTCATAGCCGGGCAGGGCGTGCTCCGGATTCAGTCCAAACGCCCGCACAGGCTAAGTATGAAAGCGCGCGCATCAGCGCTTGTCAGTTTGCCCGGAGTGTTCTCGTTGGCGATGAGCGCCGGATCGCGCCAGATCGGCTCGCCGTCCTTGCGCCAGTACAGGCCCAGCGCCCAGCGCGGCAGCGATTCGCCGGGATACCACTTGCCCATGCCGTGGTGCAGGAATCCGCCCGGGGCGAAGCGGTCGCGCAGCCGGCGAATCAGCGTATCCGCCAGTTTGTATTTTGTCGGGCCCACCGCGGCAGTGGTCCATTCCGCGCCATCCATGTCGTCGACGGAAACGAAGGTCGGCTCGCCGCCCATGGTCAGGCGCACGTCGCGGGCTTTCAGATCGGCATCCACCTGATGGCCCAGCGATTCGATCGCGGTCCATTGCTCGTCGGTGTAGGGCTTGGTTACGCGCGGATCTTCGTGGATGCGCGTGACGGACATGGAAAACTCGAACGCGTCCTTGCCTCTGGGCTTCCTTTTCTTCCGTGTCGGGTTCCGTGTTGACGATGGACGCGTCGTCGTAGGAAAAGCCGCCGGAGATTGCGGCGGCGGTCACGGGCTCGGCCGAGCACGCCAGGGGAATATGTCCTTCTCCGGCAAGCAGTCCCGAAGTGGGATCGAGCCCGACCCAGCCGCCGCCGGGCAAGTAGACTTCGGTCCAGGCGTGCAGGTCGGTGAAATCCCTGTCCGTGCCGCTCGGGCCGTCGAGCGATTTGACGTCGGGCGTGAGCTGGATCAGGTAGCCGGAAACGAACCGCGCGGCCAGGCCAAGATTCCGGAGCAATTGCACCAGAAGCCAGGCGCTATCGCGGCAGGAACCGCTTCCGAGCGTCAGCGTTTTCTCCGGGCTCTGAATGCCGGGCTCCATGCGGATCAAATATTTAATCCGCTTTTGGATTCGCTGGTTCACGTCCACGAGAAAATCGTTGGTGCGAATCTTTTCCTTCCGCGATTCCGCGATCAGGGCCTGCATCATCGGCCCCGCGCGGCGCTTCTTGAGGTAAGGGATGAGCTCCCTGCGTCACGACCGGGTCGTACTGGAAGGGAATTTCCTCCGCGTATTTTTCCAGGAAGAAATCGAAGGGATTGATGACGGTCATGTCCGCCACGAGATCGACTTCGACGGAAAATTCCGTCGGTCTTGTTCGGAAAAACGAGCCGCGCCAGATGATTGCTGTACGGATCCTGCTGCCAGTTGATGAAATGATCGGCGGGAGTGACCTTAAGCGAATAGCTGGGAATCGGCGTCCGGCAATGCGGCGCCGGGCGCAGGCGCACCACATGCGGCGAAAGCCATACCGGCCTGGTATAGCGATAGAGAGTCTTGTGATTCAGTGCAACTCGGATGCTCATGGAATTTTATACCGCGGAAATTTGCCATTCCCACGCCCAATGTTCATTGGATAAGGCGAAACCGATACCCGCAAAATTATACAGGAAACGGTTCCGGGGCCGGACGAAACTGCGTTTCAACTTTTCTATGGGAAGGATATGAAACGGCGGTGTTCAGGCCGGGAATCGTAGGGGCACGGCATGCCGTGCCCCTACGATTCCCGGCATTGATTTCTTTTATTGCGCGGAAAATACCAGGAGGGCGTTGCCGGGCGTGCCGGCGCCAAAGAGGTAGCCGGAGCCGACGAAGAGCATGCCTCCGGCGACGGTCGGGCCGGCGGCGGCCATCGAGCCGCCCTTGGCCGGGACATGATTTACTGTTTCATAATCACGAACCATGTTGTACTCCCAGAGCAACTTTCCGTCCGTGGTGGAAAACGCCCGCAGCATGCCGTCCCATCCCCCCGAAAAAATGGCTCCGGGGATGGCCGTGATCGCCGCGTTTTCACCCTTCGGGCCCGTGCCTTTTGGCGGCTCGATTGGCGTGAACCATTTTGGGCCGGCCGTTATCGAGTTCGACGGCGGCCACGCCTCCCGTCCGCAGCCCGAAGTAAGCGGCTTGATCGTCGGCAGCCCCGCCGAACGTGATCATCCCGAGGGCGAGTTTCTGAACGAGCTGCGCCTTCCAAACCACCTTGCCGTCGCGGTCAGGATCGTGGCCCCACACCATGCCGCTCTTTTGACCCGCGACCAGAATCCGCTTTCCGTTCGGCAAGGTCTTCAGGATGGGAGAGGCGCCAAAGTCGTAATCCGGGCCAAGCTCATCGGGCGGAAGGCAATTTTCGGAATTGATTTCGCCGCCGCACCCGGAAATCCAGGCATCGTTTTCCGTGTCCTGCACTGACCAGATGACTTTGCCGGTCTTCATATCCAACGCCATGATGGCGTCGGTATTCGGGGAAACAGGTTTGGTGTAAGCATCGCCGGTGCCGATGTAGAGGGCATGGCTCTTGACGTCAATCGTGGGGGTGCTCCACACGGCGCCGCCATTCGGGCCATATTGCTGCACGCCGTTGGAATTTTTTGTCGTGGGCTTGGGCGTGTCCACGACGGGGTAGGTCTTCCAGATGGTGTGGCCATTCGTGGCGTCCAGCGCAACGACGCTCCCTCGAAACGTGCAGCAGGGATACACGGTGCTGTACCCCGCGGCGCGCTCCTCTTGTGAAGAAACCGGCACGTACAGCCGATCTTCGTAGAGCATGGGGGCACCTGTAATTTTGGCAACCGGATGGTCCTCCACCTTCACTTTCCAGATTTCCTGGCCCGTGCCGGCGTCCAGCATGTAAACGTTGGCCCTGATGTCGCCAAAATAGACGCCATACTTGCCGGGGCCCTTTCCTTTCAGGGGGCCGACGGTGATCGCGGTGCGCACGCCCGCATCCGCCTGATAAGACCAATAGACGCAACCGCTTTCGGCATCGAGGGAATAAACCGCCCCAGTGTCCACGCCGAGAAATACGCGCCCGCCCGCGACCGTGGGCTGGCCGTACATTTCATCGGCGCCCGGGAAGCCGAAGGCCCACTTCAATTTCAGGTTCGGCACCTGCTCGGCGGTCAAACCGGCTGCTTTTGAGGGTTGAAAACGCGCATTGCTAATATCATTGCCCCAGCCATTCCACAGAGGCTTCGCGGAAAGATTTCCAATCGGGGAATTTCCGGGGCAGGGGTTCACCATGAGTTTGGCGCCCGTGATCTTGGCGATATCCACTTTCCGGCGGCCGAGATAGAAGGCGACTTCGCGAAAATCCGCGTCCGTGAGGCCCTTGAGAGATGCATGAGGGCCTTTGCCGAACTCGGCGTAAATGGCCTCCGGCGTAAGCTTCCAAAGTGACAGGACTTCCGGCGCGGCGGTTGGGGCGCTTGGATTTCCATGGCAACTGGCGCAATGTTCCTCGAACACAACTGCCCCCTTGGTGGTTTGGGCGTTCGAAGAAACCGCGAGGCAGAGGGTTGCGGCCAGAATGGCAAAAATCCAAGCGAAGCGATTCATTTGTGATATCTCCCGCGCCAAAGGCTTTATCGTGTAATTCGTCCTGCGTGACAATATACGCTGGCCCGCTTCCTCACACAATGTTCCGGCAACGGACCGGATACCATTTCTCTGTATTTATGGGGCATAATGCCAATAACAGCTTCAAAGATCGATTTGGCGGATTCAGGACAGAACCTGGGAGGAAAGATGAGGCCCCTTTCGAAATTTCTGGCTTTTCTAGGCTTGGCGGTTTTCATCGCGGCCAGTTGTTATGCAGCGAGCGTTTCCGGGACCGTTAAGGGGCCGGACGGCGCGCCGGTTCAGGGCGCGTTTATTCAGGCCCAAAATACGAAAACGAAAATCAGTTATTTTGTCCTGTCGGACAGCCAGGGACGCTATCGCGACGAGAATTTGCCGGCGGGCGATTACCGGTTGCAGATCAAGGCCACCGGTTTGCGCGGTGATACCAAGAACGGCATTACTCTCACCGCGGAGCAAAATATGCCGTTTGATTTTGCGCTCCAAACAGGGCCGGTGCGCTGGAACGAGCTTTCCATCTACCAGGCCAAGAAACTTTGGCCGGAGGAAAAGGCCAAGCAGACGATTTTTACGGATTGTTTCATCTGCCATGGATTTCAGACCCGCATGGCTTCGGTGAGGCGGGATGCCGACGGCTGGGCGGACCGCGTGCAGTTCATGCGCGACGCGATGCATTTCAGCCTGGGCTACCGGGTTAACGACCAGGACGCCGCGGAAATCTCGGCATACCTGAACAAGTTGTATGGCAGTGATTCGACATTCGCTAAATCACCCACCGAATTACCGGGGTACAAGGATACCGTCAGGCCTTTTACTAGCGATGCCATGAACATCGCGTACGTCGAATATGACATGCCCGGGCCGAGCCGCATGCCGTTCAGCGCGGCGCCGGCAAAAGATGGATCGGTTTGGATCCCGAATTTCGGAATTGGAAATAAGATTACGCGGCTCAATCCGAAGACCGCTGAAATGCAGGATTTCCCGGTTCCGAATGAGGGAACCGCGGCAGTTCATTCCGCTTTTCCCGCGCCGGACGGCTCGGTTTGGCTTACCGAGCAGGCTTCCGACAAACTGGGGCGATGGGATCCAACTACTGAGAAAATCACTGAGTATCAGGACACCTATGCTCCCGGCAAGGAGGGAAGAGAGGACGGCGGCTCCCGGCATACTGTGCGAGTCGATTCCAAGGGCATGGTCTGGTCGAGCGGCTACCCGTTTACGCGCTTCGATCCCGAGACCAAGAAATACAATGATTTCCCGGAAGCGGCGCACACATACAGTCTGGATTTCGACAAGGATGAAAATGTGTGGTTCACAAATCCTGGGACAGGCCAGATTGGAAAAATCGATTCCAAGACCCTGAAAGTGACGCAGTGGATGCCGCCCACCCTTAACTCGTATGAACGCAGAATCGCCGTGGATACGGACGGAACGGTTTGGTTCGGCGAATTTCAAAAAGGAAAAATTGGCCGGTTCGATCCCAGGACGGAAGCCTTTAAAGAATATGACGTTCCCGGAGAAGTGGATTCTTTTCCGTATGCCATCGGAATCGGCACGGACCACAGCATCTGGTATTCCTCCTACTATTTGGACGTGATCGGGCGGCTCGATCCCAAGACTGGAAAAATTGTCGTGTATCCGTTCCCACATTCGGAGAATACGATCCGCGAATTCTTCCGCGATTCCGAGGGGCGGATGTGGTACGGCTCGCCTTCCAATAACAAAGTCGGGTATTTTTATTTGACGGGCGCACCCGCTGCGGGGAAGTAAGGAACACAGTACATATCACGCGCGCTTCAGTAGCGCGTGGCCGCGCCACAATTACCTGTTCCTGGTTGGCTGGCGGTTTCTGAATCTTTATCGAGAAATTCAGGGTAATATAGAAAACAATCGGATCCTATGAGCGCTCAACCGGGCCACTCCAAACTCGGCAACGTGATTCGCGTCTCCAGCGGCAATTTTCTGGAAATGTACGACTTCATGGTGTACGCGTACTACGCGTCGTACATCGCGCGCGAGATATTTCCGTCGAGTAGCGCATACGCGTCGCTGATGATGACTCTGGGTACGTTTGGCGCGGGCTACTTGATGCGGCCGCTGGGCGCCGTGATTCTCGGCGGGTATGTGGATCGTCACGGCAGGCGCGCCGGCCTCATCCTGACCTTGGCGTTGATGGCCGTCGGTACCCTTGTGATTGCCTGCACCCCGGGGTACCGAACGATTGGGATCATCGCTCCCATCGTGGTGCTGGTGGGGCGGCTGTTGCAGGGGTTTTCGGCGGGAGTAGGGGTAGGCGGTGCGTCCATATACCTGTCGGAGATGGCGACGCCCGGGCATCGCGGATTTTATTGCGCGTGGCAGTCGGCGAGCCAGCAGGTCGCTGTCGTTTTCGCCGCGCTACTCGGAGTTGGGCTCAGTGCCGTGGTGCCACCCGAGGGGATGGCGCAATGGGGTTGGCGCGTCCCATTCATGATTGGCTGCATGATCGTGCCGTTGCTGTTCTGGTTGCGCAAGTCGCTCGATGAGACAGAAGCGTTTCTTGCGCAAAAGCATCATCCCGCGATTTCGGAAATTCTCGGCTCGCTCGTCACCAACTGGAAAATCGTGGGAATCGGCGTATTGCTTTCCACGATGACCACGGTGAGCTTCTATCTGATTACCGCGTACACGCCTACCTTTGGCATTGAAGTGCTGCATTTGACGAGCCGCCAGAGCTTGATGGTCACCTTCTTCGTGGGCGTGTCGAATTTTTTCTGGCTGCCTACGGGCGGTGCGCTCTCTGACATATTCGGAAGGCGGCCATTGCTGATCCTGATTACCGTCGCCGCGATCTTGACTGCCTATCCGGCGATGCTGTGGCTCGTTAGCGACCCGTCGACTACGCGGCTGCTGATCGTGGAATTGTGGCTGTCCATGTTCTTCGGCGTCTACAACGGCGCGATGATCCCGCACCTCGCGGAAATCATGCCGCCGGAGATTCGCACCTCCGGCTTTTCGCTGGCATTCAGTCTGGCGACGGCGGTATTCGGAGGTTTCACTCCTTTTGTTTGCACTTATCTGATCCATGAGACAGGCAATCGCGCCATGCCGGCTCTCTGGCTCTCGTTCGCGGCGGCGTGCGGACTCGTTGCCGCGGTTGCCGGCGGATGGAAGCGGGCCGTCCTGCCGGAGCTCGAATCCAGCGTATCCTCACAATAAGATTTACAATCAGCGGGGGCGCGGAGAGCAGTTTGGGCGCGGTGGATCCTCGTGAGGCTTCCAGATCGAGGAGGACTTGATGGCCAGGGGAATCGTGGTCCTGTGCGCGCTTTTGTGTTGCGGGCTATTTGGCTGCAAAGGAAAATCGTCTGCCGACGTTAAAATTCCGCAGGAAGAAGTGGACCGCAAGAATCCCGTCGAATCGAATCCAGCTTCCATTTCCGAAGGGCAGAGGCTCTACGGCGCCACCGATTGCGCTCTGTGCCACGGGAAACTCGGAGACGGCAAGGGAGTCCTGGCCAAGGACATTAATATGAATGTCCACGACTGGAGGAAGCCGGAATCCCTGGCGCATTTCACGGATGGAGAACTTTCCTACCTGATTCTGAAGGGCAAGGGCCGAATGCCGGCCTACGCCGGCAGGGAGACCTCCGACCAGGTTTGGCAGATCGTCAATTACTTGCGCTCGATGTCGGCAAGCGGGGAAGCGCCCAAACCCTAGCCAAATCTCTTATGCAGCAGACTGCCTCCCTGGTGCAGTAAGCTGTCTTGACTCCTGCCCGCCATCATCGTAGACCTAGTATATGCTGCCCATGCCAGGATGGAGGACCATCTCGTGACACCAGATACGAAGATTCGCGCCAGTTTGCAGGAATTCAGGCGCCGGAAAGCTACAAAAATTCGGCAAATGGGGATCGTTGCAGTTTTTGTTTTCCTCGCGTGTGGTTGCATTGGAATCCTGAGCGCCGGGCAAGAGGCGGTCGGCACGAAACCCTCCGGTCCTGCCGCACACGGTGTTGAACTCACGATATTGGACAAGACCTGCAAGCCTTGCGAGGACTTCTACCACTACGCGAGCGGTGAGTGGCTGGCCAAGAATCCCGTGCCACCCGCGTACCCGGCCTGGGGCCGCTTCAACGAGCTGGCCGAAAGAAATCGTGAGCTGCTTCACCAGATTCTGGAAAGCGCGGCGGCAAATAAGCAGGCGGCTCCCGGGTCGAATGAGCAGAAGATCGGGGACTTTTACGCGAGCTGCATGGACGAAAAGCAGATCAATGCCGAGGGCGCCAAGCCGCTCGACGCGGAATTCGCGCGGATTAACGCGATTCGGAGCACGGGAGAACTGCAGGCGGAAGTCGCCCGGCTGCAAGGCATGGGCATCCGTGCGCTGTTTGATTTCGGCTCGACCCAGGATGCGAAGAATAGCACTCAAGTGATTGGCGGCGCGGATCAGGGCGGCCTCGGGTTGCCGGATCGCGACTACTACACGAAAACGGACGACAAGTCGAAGGAGTTGCGCCAGCAGTACGAAGAGCATGTAGCCAAGATGCTCGTGCTCGCGGGGGATGACAGCGCCAAGGCCGCAACGGAAGCGAAAGCTATCCTGGAACTCGAAACCAGGTTGGCCGAAGCTTCCATGACTCGCGTGGACCGGCGCGATCCGGACAAGACGTATCACAAGATGAGCCGGGCCGATTTGCGGACGCTGACCCCCAACTGGTCCTGGGAAAATTATTTTCAGGAAATCGGCTACACGAATATCGAATCCGTCGACGTGTCCGCCCCTAAATTTTTCGAGACCATGAGCCTGGCGATCAAGGAAACTTCTCTCGACACCTGGAAGACCTATCTTCGCTGGCACGTAGTCAATTCCACGGCTGCGTATTTGTCCGATCCGTTTGTGGACGAAAATTTCAATTTCAACGGGCGCATTTTGCAGGGCACGAAGGAATTGCTGCCGCGCTGGAAACGCTGCACTTCGGCAACGGACCGCCAGCTTGGCGAGGCGCTCGGGCAGATTTATGCGCAGAAATATTTTCCCCCTGAGGCCAAGGCCCGCGCTCTGGAAATGGTGAATAACCTGACGGCGGCTCTCCACGACGATCTGCAAACGCTGCCGTGGATGAGTCCGGCGACGCGGCAGAAGGCGACCGAGAAGCTCGCCACTTTTGCGCGCAAGATCGGCTACCCGGACAAGTGGCGCGATTACTCCGCATTCACTGTGGACCGCGGCCCGTACGCGCTCAATCAAATGCACGGCGCGCAATTTGAATTCAAGCGCGACCTGAACAAAATCGGGAAGCCTGTGGACCGCACCGAGTGGGACATGTCTCCCCCGACGGTGAATGCCTACTACAATCCGGAAATGAACGAGATTGTTTTTCCCGCCGGAATTCTGCAGCCGCCCTTTTTCGATCCGAAGGCCGATGACGCCTCCAACTACGGGGCGATGGGCGCCGTGATCGGCCACGAGATGACTCACGGCTTCGATGACGAGGGCAGAAAATTCGACGCTCAGGGCAACCTGCACGATTGGTGGACTCCCGAGGATGCGAAGAATTTCGACGAACGCGCCGCGTGCGTATCGAGCCAATTCGACAGCTACGTCGTGCAGGACGATATTCATGAAAACGGCAAGTTGGAGCTGGGGGAAAGCATCGCGGACCTTGGCGGGCTGAATCTTGCTTATCGTGCGCTCCAGAGGGCTCAGAAGGGCAAGAGGCCGGAGCCGATCGGCGGCTTGACGGCGGACCAGCGTTTCTTCCTTTCTTTCGCGCAAATCTGGGCGTCCAACGACCGGCCCGAATACGAGCGCCTGCTGGTAAACACGGACCCGCATCCCCTGCCGCGATTCCGCTCCGTCGCCTCGCCGTCCAACATGCCGGAATTCGCCCGCGCGTTCGGTTGCAAGGAGGGAAATGCGATGGACAGGCCCTCCGCCATCCGCTGCCAGATATGGTAACCAGCGGGATTGGGGCTTTGGAATAGGTGTGAAGATTCGATTTTGAGTCTTGTGGCGCCCGCCTTCAGGCGGGCACTTAACCCCCAAGCAGATGCCCGCCTGAAGGCGGGCGCTACAAGGCTCCAACTTTAAGTTCTTACACCGGGTCTGTGGCCCGCTTAATTTGAGATTCAAAGGACAACTCTCAGGGTGGATGCGCGTGCCAATTTGGATTGTGCCGGAGTGTGAAAGAAAAACAATCCCGCTGGAAAACTGCTAGCCTGTCAGTAAGAATCAGGTATGGAATCCACGGAACATCGTCCGCCTTGGAAAACCCTACTGGCATTCGGGATTATTTATTTTGTTTGGGGCACCACCTATCTCGCGATTCGGGTGGGTGTCCAGGAAGTTCCGCCCCTTCTTCTCGCGGCGTTGCGCTTCTTTATCGCGGGGATCGTCCTTTATGGGTGGACGATCACGCAAGGCGAGCCCTTGCCGACCGCCCGCCAGTGGATTTCCGCATCCTTCATCGCGATCTTGATCTTCGTTTTTGACTACGGATTGCTCTTCTGGGCTGAACAGCGAGTCCCCTCAGGCGTTGCAGCGGTTGTGATGGCCACCATTCCGGTATTTATAGCGGTTCTGGAAATCATTTTTCTGGGGACGCAGAGGCTTTCCGCGCGCCTGGTGCTGGCGCTATTGATTGGAATCGCCGGAGTAGCGGTGCTGATGAGCCGCTCATTGAACCTCAGCGGCGCTCCGATCGACAGGTTGGGGGCGCTCGCGCTGATCGTTGCGTCGGTCAGCTGGTCGTTTGGTTCGGTGCTGACGCGCAAGGTGGAGTTGCCGCCTTCGAAAGCCATGAGCTCGGCTGCGCAGATGCTTGCCGGGGGAGTATTTCTGGCGATTGCGGCCGGAGCCCTCGGCGAATTTCGAGGGTTCCATCCGTCAGCCGTGTCGCGTGGCGCATGGCTCGCGCTGCTGTATTTGATTGTTGCCGGCTCGATCATCGGATTTACGGCTTACGTGTGGCTCATTCATCATGAATCGCCGACGAAGGTTGGAACGTACGCCTACGTGAATCCTGTTGTAGCCGTCCTCGTGGGATATTTTCTGGGTGGCGAAGCGCTGGGCCTGCGCACGATACTGGGCACTCTCTTTGTTTTGGCCAGCGTGGTTGTCATCACTAGTACAAAAGCGGAGCGCCCGGTGGCGCGGCACCCCGTGGGAGATCCTGCAAAAGTCGAGGGATCGTGAATTGGCGTGGCGCATGCTTTAGCTTGTGGAGATTTCATGACTCTTCCAATCAAATCTCCACAAGCTAAAGCATGCGCCACTAATCCCGCTCTTCGCGAAAGACCCTGACTCTGGCACCCGGCCTATTTTTTTGATTTCTTATCCGGGAAGGGAATGAATTTGTAGCCGAGCCCTCTCACCGTTACGAGGTGCCGCGGATCGGAGGGTTCGTCCTCGATATATTTTCTCAAGCGCACGATGAAATTGTCGATCGCGCGCGTGTCGGTATCCTCTTGCAGGTCCCATACATTTTCCAGGATCGCTTTTCGGGAAACGGGATGGCCCGCGTTTTGGATTAGGTAACGGAGCAGTTCCGACTCCATCAGCGTGAGTTGCACGGTCTCTTTTCCGGCCTGCAGGCGCAGGTTTTCAAAGTCGACGACTTTATCGCCAAAACGAAACGTATCCGTAGAATCCGCGCCACGGCCGGCGGGCTTGGTTGAGTGCTGTGGCGGGCGGTGTTCCCAGGTCTTTCGGCGCAACAGGCTTCCCACGCGCGCGATGAGGATGGAAAGGATGAATGGCTTGGGCAAATAATCGTCGGCGCCGGATTCAAAGCCTTGCAGGACGTCTTCGGGGCGCGAGCGTGCGGTGAGCATGAGCAGGGGAATGTAATTTTTAGTCTCGCGCAAAGTGCGCGCCACCGTGAAACCGTCCTTGCCCGGAAGCATCACATCCAGCACCAGGGCGTCGAAATCTTCCTTGTTTTTTAAAAGGCGATCGAGCGCTTCCTCGCCGTTGCCGGCCACCTGGACGGAATAGCCCTCCTGCTCCAGGTTGAAACGAAGCCCCTCCGCGAGGTGAGCTTCATCCTCCACAACAAGAATTCGGCTCATACGGGATATACCCTTGGAAGGCGCAGCGTGAACGTGCTTCCGCGGTCCGTCCCTTCGCTTTCGGCAAACGCATCGCCTCCGTGCCGGCGCGCGATCGAGCGCACGATAAACAGGCCCAGCCCGGTCCCCTTCACACGGCCGCTGGCGGAGCTTGCGACGCGGTAGAATCGCTTGAAAATGCGCTTCAATTCCGGATGGGGGATGCCGACTCCCTTGTCGCGCACGCGCAATAAAATCGTGTCGATGTCGGGAGTCAACAGGTCGACCTCGATTTCCTTTTTTTCCCCGGAATATTTCACCGCATTTTCCACGAGGTTGAACACAGCCGTGCGCAATTCCTGAGGGTTTCCGCGCAGGTAGATTTTTTCATTGGCGGTGTCGGCGAACTGAAGAACGCCGGCCGGCAAGTGGTGTCGCAGCCGCGTGAGGTCCACCGTCTCCGCCACGATGGCAGAGAAATCCACTTTCTCCCAGTTCTTTTTGCTGCTCGCGTGGCGCGCTTCGCCTGCCTTCAGAATTTGCTCAACCGTCCCCAGGAGCCGGTCCGTATCCTCGAGCATGATCCGGTAGAAATCCCTGTGCTGCGCCTCCGTAAGCTGCCGGCTTTGCAGCGTTTCGAGGTACAGGCGAATCGAAGCGATCGGGGTTTTCAGCTCGTGCGTGACCGCGTTCAAAAAGCTGTCCTGCTGCTCATTCTTGTGAATTTCGCGGACCATGAAAACCGTGTAGACCACGATTCCCGCGATGATCAGGCCGAAAAAAATGATGCCCAGGACCAACGGAACGACTTCCCGCCATTTCAGGACAATCCAGGCGACGTTCAGCGCGACGGCCAGGCCACCCAGGCAGGCGCCCATTGTTACGAAAAACGCGATTTTTTTGGCGCGTCGTGTAATGCGCATCGCAGGTCCCTATGGGACTATAGTAAACGAGACGCGGGCGAAACAAAATGCGCGGCTGCGTCCTCCGTTCGTGTGAACCGAATGAGCCAAGAATGGCGTTTATAGGGGATCGGAATTAACGTATGTTGCTTTAGCTTGATCTGAGGAAGCTAGGTTTCGTCGCACTTTGTCATCCGAAAAAAGGAGGGGCGTTCCTATGAAGTTTGTATGGGTGTTGATTCTGTCCGTGCTCGCCGGTTTTGCGCTTCCTGCCTGCGTCCGGGCTCAGGATAAGAGGTTTGAGAGTGCCAGCCCGACCGCGCTCGAAAAGCAACTTTACGAAGTTGAGCTCAAGTGGATGAAGGCCGAACACGACAAAATCATGGACGGCCCCAATAGCATGAATGAAATGTGGGTGGATACCTTTTTCGACGTCCTTCCGACCGGCGTGGTGGTCGACAAACATGAAATGATGGACATGATGAACAAGGCCGATGCCCGGCCGGGCACCGGCGCGTTCCCGGATAATTTCAAGATTCGGGCGATTTACGGAAACGTGGCGCTGGCGACCGATCACACTACGATCAAGGGCGTCGACGCGAGCGGCAGCATCGTTCCCGTGAGGGAAATGCGCGTTCTGCGCATGTTCGTGAAGGATAAAGGGAAGTGGAGAGTGGCCGGGGCTGGCTTGGTAGTGATACCGCCGAAGTAGCACAGGCATCCGCCGCGGCGGATGCCTGTGCTACTTGTTTAATCTCCTGAAACTTCTTGGGGAACAACCTCTGTCGCCGGTGGCATGAGTGCGGCTGGCGACTCGGGAACAGCTGCCGGATTAATAGCCTTCTCGCGTCCCAGTTTCGGCAAGGAAATGTCCCAGGCCAGGCCAACCGCGCGCAAAGCGCTGATCCCGTACCAGTTCAGATCAATTTCATACCATGCGAGGCCGTGCCGGGCGACCTGCGGAAAGGCGTGGTGATTATTGTGCCAGCCTTCGCCGAAAGTGAGGATTGCCACCCAGAAACTGTTCGTTGAATCGTCGCCGGTCATGAAGCGCTGCGAACCCCACATGTGCGTGGCGGAGTTCACGAGCCAGGTCGAATGGAGTCCAAACACGGTGCGTACAAAAGTGCCCCACAGCAAGTAGGGCAGTCCGCCGAAGACGAGGAGAAGGATGCCAACGACGACTTCAGGAACCCAGTGCCACTCGCTGATCCAGGAATGAAATTTGTCCTTGCGAAGGTCGGGGACATAAGGGAGAAGGGAATCAATCTTGTTGTGCATGGCCTTGCCGGTCATGATCCAGCCCATGTGGGCCCAGAATCCGCCGTCGCGAGGAGAGTGTGGGTCGCCTTCTTTGTCCGTATTCTGGTGATGCTTGCGATGCGTGGCGACCCAGAAAATCGGTCCGCCTTCGAGTGCGAGGGTCGCACAGGTGGTCAGGAAATATTCGATCCACTTCGGGGTCTTGTAGCCACGATGGGTGAGCAGCCTGTGATAGCCCATTCCAACTCCCAGGCTACCCGCAACCCACCAGAGAAAGAGCGCCACCAGGACGGGTTTCCAAGCAAAATAGAAAAGTGCCACTACTGCGCCAATGTGGAACGCGACCATGAAAGAAGTCGTAACCCAGTTGATTGGCTGAGAAAATGTTTTGTCGCGATTCCCGTTGCTGGCCATGTCCCGGTCCCCTTTGTCAGCGGCCCACTGTCACTGCTCGTTCCACCCATTGCCGCCTGAATCGAAAGTAGCATGAGGGGGCGAAACGCTTTGTAATACTTGTGTAATTGTTGATTCCAGTAGACGAAACGATACAGGCGGGCGGAGGGAATTTCGCAGGTTAACTCAATACCTACACCTTCGCCGGAGGCAGGTTTTGTAGCGCCCGCCCTTCTTTTGGGCGGGCATCCGTTAGCGAAGTACAGTCCTTTGCCGGGCGTATCTTGACACCCGGGGCGGGCTGGCCTAACGTCAGTCAAAACAAGGTGAATTTTGAGGCCAAACTCGAGATCGCATGAACTGCATCGACGAAAGGAATCCGCTTTGAACCGAAAAATCGCACTCGTTTACATGATCGCCTTGTGCTCATTATTGCCACTGGCCGGCATGGCTGCTGCGCAAACGCCACCACAAGCGCAGCCCAAAGGCTGGGTCGCGGCGCAAGTTCAGTTCGAGAAAAACTGCTCGAAGTGCCACGGCAGTGGCGATCCCCAGACGCACGCCGCGTCGCGGGGAGATCTGATGAAGTTGTCTCCGGAAGCGATCTACGCGTCCATGACGACCGGTTCCATGATCGCCCAATCGAAGGATTTGACCGATGACCAAAAGCGCTTGATTGCCCAGCATCTCGGTGGACGCCCGTTCGGAGTCGCGGCTGCGGGCGATGCCCGAGCGATGTCCAACCGTTGCCCTACAAATCCACCGCTGAGCGATCCCATGTCTGGCGCGATTTGGAACGGCTGGAGCAATGACCCCTCCAACACGCGCTTCCAGTCCGCGCAAGCCGCGGGCCTCACCGCCGATCAGGTGCCGCAACTGAAATTGAAATGGGCATTCGGAGTCCCCGACGCGACCGAAATGTACAGTCAGCCGACCGTTGTGAGCGGGCGCATCTTCATCGGCGGCGACTCGGGATACGTGTATTCACTCAACGCCGCCACCGGATGCGTCTACTGGTCATTCCTGGCGCAGGCCGGGGTGCGCACGGCTCCAACTGTGGGCGCCGTGAAAACACATGGTGCGGCGAAATATGCAGTCTATTTTGGCGACCAGCGTGCCAATGAGTATGCTGTCAACGCGGCGAACGGCGAATTGCTGTGGAAGCAGCACGTCGAAGATCATCCGCTCTCGCGAATTCTGGGCGCGCCAAAACTTTACAATGGGAGATTGTACGTGCCCGTATCCTCCGGCGAGGAGGGGATTTCCGCGAATGCCTCTTATCCCTGCTGCACGTTTCGCGGCAGTGTCGTGGCGCTGGACGCGGAAACGGGAAAGCAAATCTGGAAGAGCTATTCCATTCCCGACGCGCCAAAGCCGACCAGGAAAAATTCCGCGGGTACGCAGTTGTACGGCGCGGCCGGCGCGGCGATCTGGAATTCGCCCACGATTGACGTGAAGCGCCATGCCCTTTATGTGGGCACGGGAGACGCCTACACCGAGCCGGCCGCGAAGACGTCGGACGCGATTCTCGCCATGGATCTCGATACCGGCAAGGTGCTTTGGTCTTTCCAGGACATCAAGAATGATTCCTGGGCGGTGGGCTGTGACGGCAAGCATGTCACCGGCAACTGCCCGGAGGAACTGGGACCCGACTACGATTTTTCTGTTTCTCCGATGCTGCGGACGATGCCGAACGGCCGGCAATTCCTCGTGGTGACGGGGAAGAGCGGCTTCGTCCTCGCGCTCGATCCGGACAAGAAAGGCGCCGTCTTATGGAAGACGCCTTTGTTTGAAAAGCCACCGCTCGCTTCGGGGCTGATTGTATTTGGCGGCGCCTCCGACGAGCAAGACGCTTACTTTGCGCTGAACCAGGTTGGCGGCATGGCTGCAGTCGATATGCTGACGGGCGAGCGCAAGTGGTTTACGCCGCTTGCCCCGGAGGAAATCCCTGGAGAACCGCCCAAGCCCGGGCAATCCGCGGCCGTGACGGCGATTCCCGGCGTGGTGTTTTCGGGAGGCTGGGACGGCAGGCTGCGCGCGATCGCCGCGGGAAATGGCAGCGTTATCTGGGAATATAACACGGCGCATGATTACGCAACGTTAAACGGAGTGCCGGGCAAAGGCGGCTCGATGGGGGCGCCCGGCCCAACGGTCGTGGGCGGCATGCTCTATGTCGGTTCGGGATACGTCGGAGTCAATAACGGGCTGCCGGGCAACGTGCTGCTGGCATTTTCGCCGCAGTAGGGTCGCATAAAAAGGTTGAATGTTTTGGAAGCGCGAGCGTCAGAGGGATGCGGGCTGAAAACTTTTCACTCGCGCGGCGCCTCAGCGGCTGCTCCCGGCCTGAGCTGATTTTGCGGAGTCTTTTGCGGCATCCTGAATCGACTGTGCCCGCAGCCGAGCTTGTGAGGAGTCGGCCGGCTGACCATCCGCATCGTACAGGTCCGCGAGGGCGGTCCAGCTCGCCGGATTCTCCGGTGTCAAATTCGTGGCGAGTTTCTGTTGCGCAACCGCCCGATCCATGTCTTTCAATTGCCGGTAGGCGCGCGCCCGCCCTTCCGCGACTTTCGCATTAAAATCCTTGCCCAGATCCGATGAGTCGCCGCGATAAGGGCTGGCTCGTTCAGCCTGTTGAAACGCGAGGAGCGCATCCTGCGGCTGATTCATCGAAAGGTAAAGAAGGCCCATCGAGCGTAACCTTTCGTAAGGGGCGATGGAAAGAGACGATGCCTCTTTCACGCAGTGCAGCGCGTCGGAATAGCGATGTTCGCTCGAGTAAAGACGCGCGAGAGCGAACCAGGCCGCGTCGCTGGGGTGGTCGCTGAGGACGCGAAGATATTCGCGCTCCGCCTCTTCCGGCCGGTTCATGGCCGCGAGCATTTGCGCTTTCACCAGGTGCAAGTTGGAATCCTCGGGGAAAATCTGCTCGGCCTGCGCGAGTGTGGACGCGGCTTCCGCGTCGCGCGACAGCAGGAAGTAAATTGACGCCGAGTTCATCAAATGCGTGAATCGTTCCGCTCTGGCGCGATACGAGCTTCCAGATGCCATATCCGGAGCGGCAATCGGCGCACTCTCGCAGCGGATGCCCAGCCTGCCGATCAGCCCGGCGTTTTCCGCGCGATCGCGAACGAAGATGACGGCAACATCATCGAGATACACGAGCCTCCATGTCTTGCTGGTACAGAAATCCTGAAGGGCAAACGATCCCAGACCGGCATATCGCGCCACGGAAAAGATGGCCGTATTGATCTGCCAGCGGTCGGCGGCCCGCTGCCAGTCGGCCGTATCCGGCCCAAGCGAAGCCAGCAGCCTTTGTTCGCTGAATAATTCGTTGCCAAACGGGATGTACCGGCCGTCCACGAAGTCCGGATATTCCGGCCCGATTCGCCAGGTAAGGTAGCCTCCGAGGCCGTAATCGTGAAAGACGTTGCCCGGCAATCCTTCGCGCTTAACGAAAGCCGCGGCGCGTTCGGGATACCACCACGAAGGGCCTGTGCCGAACAATGTGATTTGACCGGCATCGAGATAATACCGATCCGTTATAAGGTCCGCGATTCGCACGCCGGCCAGCAGAATGAAAATTGCGGAGAGAATATACGCTGGGCGCGGCGAGATAGCGCCAGCGGAAATCTCACGGTTAGTTTCCTCCGCGGTCTTTGAAATCACTTTTCCGCGCGCCGTAATTTCTCCGGCGAGATCGCTGAGCAGCGAACCGCCGATGACCACCGCAAGAATCGCGAAGAGTGTCTGCAGACGGATGTGTTCGATGGCCAAGTACATCCCGGCGGCGAGCACGACCGCAGGCCCAATCTGCTGCTTCCAGATGGCCGCGAGAATAGCCAGAGCAGCCACCGCCAGAAGCCACCAGTCCGCACTGGCAGGATCGCGCGCATTGAGCGCCTGCCGCAACGCCAGCGAATTGAAATGCACCGCCGTCCATTCGCCGATGAGAGCGCTGTGGACCTGCATGACTTTATTCTGGCGGTAAATCGCCTCGTACAGGCGCCAGCCCCAGGGATTGACGAAGGTTGCCGCAAAGGACGCTGCCATCCACGGAACAATTTGCTTCAATCGCAACAGTGCGGACGCGCGCCGGTCCGCGAAGAGCAGGTCGCAGAGCGCAAAGAATACACCCGCGCCGAGGAGCCCGAGACCGGAAATGAAGCCAAGATGCAGATTGGCCCACAGGAAAAAAACGCCGGGCAAGACCCACAGGCGCGCGGGCTCGCCGCCATAGTTCCTCCAAATGATGGCGAGAACCGCGGCGAAGAGCACCGTGGTAAAAAGCTCGGCGCGCGGAATCGTCCGGAAGGCGATGGCCGGAATGGCCACAATCGCGAGCGCCGCCACGAGCCTTCCGCCAGCGGTCAACAGGAATGCAACGGTCGCAACGCAGGCAAACGCACTGAGCCACGACAACGCGGAATACCCGCCAACCAGATACAGGAGATAAAAAATCGCCCCGGAAAAGGGCGGGTAAATCCATTCGTTCCCGTACGCGGTATAGGAAAAAAGTTCGACGCGCGGTATTTGATGGTGCTGGACGAGGTAGCGGCCCGTCGCAAGCTGCCAGCCGAGATCCAGATCGGACACGGTGTGTAAACCGGCGAGAAAGGCGTAACTAAGAGCCAGGGCAATCAGACAAATGCGAAGCCAATCGGGGCGGCCCTGGGACTGCGTGTTCATAATTTCTGATTCTGAACGAGGCGGCTGGGCAGAACAATGCGGAAGGTCCATGCCGGGACGTGAAAGTCAACGATCCGGCCGGGAACGATCGAAAAAGAAGGAAGCGAACTGCCTCTGCGTTTGCAAACGGAAGCAATGAAAGAACTTCTCTCCTTGCATGGTTCTGGGCGTACCAGCCGGCCTTGCTGAGTGCTCGGCCGCTTTCCCCTTTTAACAAAATAATAACTTTTCAAAGGTATTGCTTCCATGATAACAATTGGACATTCCGGAGTCCTAACGAGGCGGTCCGATGCGGAGAAGCAACCTGTCCCAACCCAGGTTGATCTTACTTCACCTGTGTCTTTTTCTGATGCCCATCGCGGCTTGGGCGCAAACTCCAACACCTGATTCCCGCATTGTGGGAGCGGTGAACGAAAGCGTGTTAGTCACTCTTCGCGGAAACACGCACCCCTTGGCCCAGCCGCAATTCGATCAGGGCGCGGCCCCACCCGATCTGCCCATGTCGCGCATGCTGTTAGTTTTGAAAAGGGGCGACGCGCAGGAAGCGGCGCTGCAAACTCTGCTGGACGCACAGCAGGACCGAAACTCACCGAGCTATCATCAGTGGCTCACCCCGGACGCATTTGGACAGCAGTTCGGCCCCAGCGATCAGGACATCCAGGCGGTAACCTCCTGGCTTCAATCGCATGGGTTTCAACTAGCTCCCATTTCACGGGGCCGGGCAGTGATCGAATTTTCCGGCACGGCTGTGCAGGTGCAGCAAGCGTTTCACACCGAGATTCATAAGTACAGTTGTCAGCGGTGAGGACCATTGGGCCAACGCGAGCGATCCGCAAATTCCCGCGGCTCTCGCTCCCGTGGTTGAAGGTGTGAGCTCCCTCAACAATTTTCCGAAGCAGCCCGCGTACCATCTGGGCGGAGTATTTTCCCGGTCGAGGGCCACGGGCCGCATCACGTCTCTTCAGCCTGGTTACACTGTCCCGAATGCCTGTGGCGGGACGTTACCTGCTATTTCCTAGGCCCTTATGATTTTGCGACGATCTATAACGTTCTGCCGCTCTGGTTGACAACTCCGGCGGCCATTGACGGGACCGGCCAGAACATCGCAGTCCTCGGGGAGAGCAATATCAATCTCCAGGATGTGGCCGATTTCCGAAATCTTTTTGGCCTGCCGCCGAATGTTCCGCAATGTCATTATCGATGGCACGGATCCCGGACTGGTATCCGGGCCGGAAACAGAAGCCGACCTGGACGTGGAATGGTCCGGGGCTGTCGCCAGAGGAGCGACGATCAATCTGGTGATCGCCCAGCCAACCGAAGTCTACTTCGGGAGTTGATCTCGCGCGCGGTTCGGGCCGTCGAAGACAATATTGCGCCGGTCATCAGCGAGAGTTTCCTGCAGTGCGAACTGTTTCTCGGGGCGGCGGGGAACAGCTTTCAGAACTCGATTCGGGAACAGGCCGCCGCGCAGGGCATTACATTCCTCACCGCTTCCGGGGATCAGGGATCGTCGGGATGCGACTGTTATTCGGGGAACGCTCCGGACCCCGCAACTCATGGGCTTATGCCGTGAATGGCCTTGCGACTCCTCGCCTTACGGGTCGCGGTCGGCGGCACGGACTTTGCTGAATTTCGGACCAGCCTACAACCAAAATGCCCCGAGCCCATACTGGAGCCAGACGAATGATCCGCACGAGGCGTCCGCGCTGGGTTATGTTCCGGAGACCACCTGGAACAGCACGTGCACCAACAATGTCTTTATCGTCTTTGAATATGGCACGTCACCGGAAACGAGTTGCAATAATAGCCAGTGCATTAAACTTTGTGGAAACGGTCGCGGCGGGCGGCGGCAAGAGCAATTGCACTTCCCCAAGCGGCTCAAGCTGTTCGGGCGGCTACGGTAAACCGTCCTGGCAATCCGCGCCGGGCGTCCCCGCGGATGGGGCGAGAGACATTCCAGACGTCTCCCTATTTGCAAGTTCCGGGTTTCTGGGCAGCGCGTACATTGTTTGCGAAGCGGATCAACCGCAATTTCACGGCTCATGCGGCCTGAATACCCCCGAATATGATTTTCTCGGCATCGGAGGGACTTCGGCTTCAACCCCGGCTTTCGCCGGCATCATGGCGCTGGTCAACCAATTCACGCAGTCGGCGGGGCAGGGAAACGCCAACCATGTCCTGTACAAGCTGGCAGCTTCGGCTTCCCAGACCAATGCAAGCTGCAACGCTTCCTCGAATCCTGCCGGCAGCTGCATATTCAATGACGTAACAAGCGGCACGATTGCCACGCCCTGCACCGCTCACAGCCTCAACTGCAATTTGTCGAATGCGGGTGACACGTATGGCGTTCTCTCCGGATACAGCGCCGCAGCCGGGTATGACCTGGCAACGGGCCTGGGCTCGGTGAACGCATACAATCTCGTTCACACGTGGGCGCAGCCGGGGATTTCGACAACGACGACGTTATCCCTCAATAGCAACAAAGCCGTGAATATTACGCACGGCCAAGCCGTAACCTTCAATATTTCGGTTTCCCCGGCACCGGCCACAGGCGACGTTTCCCTGATTGGCATTCCTTCAACTGGCAATCCCGTGCTCATGGGAGGGTTCCTTACTCTTCAAAACGGCACTGTCAGCGGCTCGACGACAGCCCTGGCCGGCGGAACCTCGTATCAAGTGAAGGCGCACTACGCCGGAGACAATACGTACGCTCCCAGCGATTCCGCACCGGTGACTGTAACGGTCGCGCCGGAACCGAGCACGACTCTCATCTCGATTCCGGTCTTTGATCCCACCACCGGCAGAGAGACGGGCAATGCGCCGCCTTCGTTGACCTACGGTTCGCCGTATATCGAACGCGTGGACGTAGGCAACGCCGGGGCAAAGCTGACCTATCCGCCGCAGCAGGTCTGCGCTGCGCTGACTTGCCCGACAGGGAATGTTGTCCTGACCGACTCCTTAAACGGAGCACCGGCTGTGGCTCTCGGCGCGACAGGCAGTTTCGCGCTAAATAGCGAAGGGTACGCTGAATTTCAGTCCATCCAGCTTGTCGGGGGCTCACACCAGCTGACGGCCAGCTACGCAGGCGACAACAGCTACAAGTCAAGCTCCGCCACGTATCCGATTATTGTTACCCCCGCGACCATGCAGTTGTCGCTCCAACTTCCCGCCAGCACGGTCGTTGGCGTTCCGTTCGTGATCTACATGACCGGTACAACCTCTGTGGTGGGGGCGCCTCCGGCGGGCACACTCTCTGTTTATGACGGCTCAACGCGGGTATTTACCGCATCAGGCGGAGGGATTGGTTACGGGGGGACAGGTTCCGGTTCCGGTGGGACTGCAACCGCGGGATTCGGCCTTGATACAGCGATTTCGCTCGCGACACTGGGAAGCCATTCGTTAACGATGACATACACGGGCGATGCAAACTACTCTGCTGCTTCCACCAGCCCTCAAAACGTCCAGGCTGACTATCCGACGCTTCTGACGGTTCAGCCAGTCACGACGACGGTTAACTACGGTACGAACTCCACTCTGACCGCAACTTTGACCACGAGCCAAACGAGCCCGCCGATTACGGGAGAAATCACATTTACCTCAGGGAACGGGCAGCAAGTCATTCCGGTCGGACCCACCACTCAGACTACGATTAACGGGTTCGTCGCTCTGCAAGCAACGGCCACGATTACACCCGTATCCGGCGATTACTACATGGCGAATTATTCCGGCGACAGCAACTACTCGCCGACCTCGGGGACTTCTCCCTACATATCCGTGAATTATCCGAGTCTAAATGTTGCGATGTCTCAGCCGGGTTTGGCCATTACGGCCGGACAATCCGGGAGCTTGACAATCACCGTGACCCCCTCTTTCGCACTGAGTGGGTCTGCCCAGTTTCAGCTCCCTTTTCCGGTCGTGCAGGGCGTAACCTGCAGCACCAATCCGGCCCAGATTCAATTATCGGGAGCAACCAGCGTGTCCGCCACGCTGACGTGCAACGTGCCTGCGCCTTCGTCCTCTAACTCGACCACGGAGGTTTTTCCGTCATCGAGATGGCCCAGGCTTGGGCCACGGGACAGCTGGTGGAAAGTCAGCGGCCTTCTTGCTGCTCTCGCATTTGCCTTATGGCTCTTGCCTATGCAATTGCGGCTGCGGCGGCTGGCGCATGCTTGCCTGCTTCTGGGCGCCATCAGCTTCGCCGTGGGCTGCGGTGGAGCTAGCAGCGGAGGTTATGGTGGCGGCGGAGGTGGCGGAGGCGGCCCTGCCACTCCGACCAGTACGACCTTAACTTTTTCGGCCACCAAGACCGCAACATCCACCCTCCCGGCAACTGTGCAAGTGACCGGCACGAACTCGCCGACAGGCTCGGTCAGTTTGGGAGTAGTCGGAGAATCGTACAGCTTCAACACGGCGACGATGATGAACGGAGGAGCGCAGTTTGAATATTACCTGGGCGCTCCGGGGGCATTCTCGATGACGGCGCTCTATAGCGGCGATTCGAAAAACCTCGCTTCCCAAGTCCATACCCCGCTGACCGTTGTGCAGACCGGCCCCGCAGGAAGTATGACCGTCAGCATAACCGTCGGGCCCGCATCAAGCCAGGCGACAATACCGCTCACCATCCAATAACTGGGGGGAGTGGCGTGATCGATGCTAACTGCTGCAGAATGCGAGCAAAGATCGCACTACGGCCAGAGTCGATTGAGGAGCAGCGCGAGCCGCGCTCCGGCTTGCGCGAGGCGTTCCCGGACGATTGATACCGCATTATCTTGATAGGATTCCGTCAGCCGCTCGTCCAATTTTAACATTCTTGCGGAAATGTGATTGTCGGCTGCGCAGGACATTACAGGTTGCGGGGCTTCCACCGGGACGAGCACCGGCAATTTCCCGTACACGTTCCTCACCGCTAATTGGTAGCTTTCCCAGGCCCACGCATCTACGTCCGGCGAGCCTTTTTGCCAGTGTGCCATTTTCTTCCCAAAAGATCGATCCAGCTCCCCCGCGACTTGATCCACGGTTTTTCCCGATGTGGCTCGCTCAAGGATGTTGGTATCCCACACGCCGTGCAAATTCGGGGCGTAGCTTTCGTTTTGCGGATTTCTCATTTGGGGCAGGGTATCGAAGTATGCGACGGGAACGCAGTTGCCGCCTTCATCGTTATTCGTTGCGGCGTGGAGAGGCTGGTGCAGGTCCCCGACAAAATGGATCAGGAATCGCAACGCGTCCGCCCTTTTACGAGGGTCGGCGTCCGGGGAACGCAGTATCGCCAGCTGATCGGCGATGGCGCGAGTAACGCAGCTTTCTTTCGGATCGCAGAATTTCTCGACTTCGCGGCGGGTTGTGCCGAGCGGGATATCGACGTAATGCCACGGCGCGGTTTCGGGGCGCATGCCGCGGATATCATCGGGCCAGGTGGAGGCGTCCGCCAGTGCGTCGGCGCCGCCCTGCTTGCAGTACCGGCTGAGGCTCGGATCGATGGGGCTTTCCGCCAGAATCTTATTCGCCATTTCGAGCGCGTGCGGCGTGAGATGTTTTTCCGCGAGCAGCGCAACCACCTGGTGACCTTCGCAGCCCCAGGCGCGCGCCGGTGCGGGCAGGCCAATTATTGCGAAAGCCAGAAGCGACGTAAAAATAAAGGTATGGAAAAACTCGCGCGGCAAGGAATTGCAGCGCAACGCAGAAAGGGAGGTGAGAGCCACCGCGCCGCGCGGCATTATTCGTCCGGCTCGACAAGTTTTATGGACGCGGAGTTGATGCAGTAGCGCTGGCCCGTCGGGCGCGGGCCGTCGGGAAAGACGTGGCCGAGGTGCGCGTCGCAACGGCTGCACAAAACTTCCTCGCGCGTCATCCCATGGCTTACGTCGCGGTCGATCTCTACCTTCGTTTCATCGACGGGCGCAAAGAAGCTCGGCCATCCCGAACCGGAATGAAATTTCGTCTCGGAGGTAAACAGCGGTTGCCCGCAACAGATGCACACATAGATGCCCTGCTCCTCGGTGTCTTCGTATTCTCCCGTGCCGGGCGGCTCGGTGCCCTTCTGGCGGGTCACATGGTATTGCTGCGGCGTCAGAATCTTGCGCCATTCGGCTTCGCTCTTGCGAATTTTTTCGCTCATGTCGGGCCTCTCGCGAACATCTTAACATTGAGCGGAAGGTGGAAGAAATCGCTTGCCATCGGGCGCGGTCAACGGACAGAATCTCAGGAACGGAGAGCGCAGTTGGACGCGATGAAGCATGAAATCGTGCAAGAAATCGGGCGGGAAAATGATGAACAAAATGAGGGTTTCGCAATGAAGCAGCGAGCGGAAAAGTTTGCAAAAATTGCGCCGGCCCCGGTCATCGCTGTTGTCGCCCTAGTGTTCATCGCGCATGTATCCCTCGCCCGGCAAACCTCCCCGCAAGCCTCAAAGAAGCCCTCCATGACGGAACCCGTGCCGGCCCTGACCCCGTTTGTGGAAGAACACGCTCACTTTGACGAGAAAGACCCAGCCGGATCGGTGCGCGCGGCGATGGCCGCCCTGGGCCGCGAAAATGCGGCCATGATCCTGTTTCAGATCTCGCCGGACACATTCGAGCATCCCGGTCGGTACGATTCCGAAATTATTCTCGCCGAGGTGAAGAAGCATCCGGGAAAGCTCGCGATGACGGGCGGCGGCGGTTCGCTGAACGCCATGATCATGCAATCGGTGGCCACGGGCGATGCCGGCCCTGAAGTCCAGAAAAAATTCAAGGCGCGCGCGGAAGAACTGCTGCGCGAGGGCGTAATCGGTTTCGGCGAAATGACCGCCGAGCATTTCGACGGCTTCACGCCATATCAGACGGCGCCTCCGGATCATCCGCTCTACATGTTGCTGGCCGATCTGGCGGCGGAGCATAACGTTCCGATCGACCTTCACATGGAGGCGGTGCCTCGGGATATGGCGCTTCCGCCGGAGCTGAAGTCCCCTCCCAATGCAGCGCGGCTGCACGCAAACATCGCTGCGTTCGAACGATTTTTGTCGCACAATCCGCGCGCCAGGGTTATCTGGGCGCATCTCGGCTCGGACTTCACCGGCTTTCGAACGGTCGACCTTGACCGCCGCCTGCTTATGGCGCATCCCAATCTGTATATGGAGATCAAGACCGATCCGGACGCCCACGGGAGGACGTACCCGCTGGGATTCGACGGCAAGATCAAGGCAGAGTGGCTCAAGCTCTTCACGGATTTTCCGGATCGTTTCGTGATCGGAAGCGACCAGCATTATCCAGAACCGAAGGACGCGGACAAGAGGTGGCAGGAGACCATTCTTCTGTTCAACCAACTGCCCGCGGATTTGAGAAAGAAAATCGGCACTGAAAATGTCGCACGCATTTACGGAAATTCCATCGCGCCCTTTTTGCGCGCCGCGAAGAACTGAATCCCGCAAGGAAACGAGGACGTAACTCATGAATCGCCGTGATTTGTTCAAGACTTCGCTGGCGGCGTCGGCCCTCGCACTGACAGGCCGGCGCACAGATGCTTCGCCGGCCGCCGCGCCCGCGGCGGAATTTCCGAAGGCTCCCGGGCTCACCAAATCCGTTGCGGAGTTCATCGTCAACACGAAGTACGGGGACATTCCGCCCGACGTGATCGAGCTGGGAAAGAAATCGATTCTGGATGGATTCGGGCTGGCGCTGGCCGGATCGGCGTCGGTGATGGGGCCGATCGCGCGGAAGTATGTGGAGTCGTTTGGATCAGGGGAACTGCGCGCGAGCGTCATCGGCACCGCGATGAAAGCCCATCCGCGCTTCGCGGCTTTCGTGAATGGAGTGTCGATCCACGCGGATGATTATGACGACACCCAACTTTCCGCTGCGAAAGACCGCATTTACGGCCTTCTGACGCACCCGACCGTCAGCGTGCTTCCACCCGCGTTTGCCATGTGCGAGCTGGGACACCGCACCGGCAAGGATTTTATGGTCGCGTATCACTTGGGAGTGGAAGTCGAGACCAAGATTAACGAAGCCATTTCTCCGCGCCACTACGACGAAGGTTTTCATTCCACCGGGACGTGCGGCACGTTCGGCAGCACGGCGGCCTGCGCAAGGCTGCGCGGACTGAATGTGCAGCAAACGATCTACGCGCTGGGAATCGGCGCCACTGAAGGCGGCGGCTTCCGCGACAATTTCGGTTCCATGACCAAGCCGTTTCAGGCGGGACATGCCGCGGAAAATGGGACCGTCGCCGCCGATCTGGCCGCGCTCGGATGGACTGCAGCCGTGGATATTTTGGAAGCGCCGCTTGGATTTTTTCAGGCCGAAGGCGGCGGATTCGATCCGGACGCGATCGTGGGCCGCTTCGGAAAACCGTGGACGCTGGCATCGCCGGGCGTTTCGATCAAGCCGCACCCGTCCGGTTCGCTTTCTCACCCCGCGATGGGCGAAATGCTGAGCCTGATTCATGAGCACGACATCAAGGCCGCGGACGTGGAAAAAGTGGATGTCGGCGCAAATCACGCGATGACAACTTCGCTGTTGCACCATCGCCCGACGACGGGCCTGCAGGGAAAATTCAGCATGGAATTCTGCATGAGTATTCTGCTGCTTGACCGCAAAGCCGGCCTCGTTGAATTTCAGGATAAAGTCGTGCAGCGCCCCGACGTGCAGGAAATGATCAAGCGCGTGAATTTCTACATCGATCCGGTGGCGGAAAACGCGGGCCTGGACAAAATGACCAGCCTCCTGAAAATCACGATGAAAGACGGAAAGGTGTATTCCGGCCGCGCGGAATTTGCCAAGGGCAGCCCGTCAAATCCCATGAGCTATGACGAGGTGGCCGACAAATTCAGAGGCTGCGCCGAATTTGCGAAATGGCCCGCGGCCAAAGCGGAATCCGTCATTTCCGCCGTGAAATCATTGGAAAACCTGGCGGACATGAGCAAGCTGGTGCCCGCACTTACAAGCTGAGTGCCGGCCACTTCGAGCCGGGGAATCTCACTCATTTCTCAAGAAATTCTGATGGGCGTCGCGCAATCCGATTGACGAACCAAGGGGCTCGGTTGTCTTGTAGCGCCGGCGTCTCGTCGGCAGTTTCTCTGATCATCACGCCACGCAAGAATGCCGGCGAGACGCCGGCGCTACAACTGCCAATTCGAATTCTTAGGTGAGGAGACTGGGCTCTTGCGGGCGAGCTTGAAATCTGTCCGGTTCGGAAAGGGCGCATGGAATCGATTCCACAGCGAAATGCGGCGCAGGAGGCCGGCGAAGATTCCGCGGGCGTCTTTGCCCGATTGGGGATGGGACTGGCCGACTGGTCCCAGAAGTGGTTTCCGGATGCATTTGTGTTTGCGCTCGTGGGATTGATTATTGTTTTTGTGGCCGGATTGCTTGCCGGAGTCGGCACGCGAAATTTGGTCAAATACTTCGGGGACGGATTCTGGGGGCTGATTCCGTTCACGATGCAGATGGCGATGATTATCATTGGAGGTTTTGTCGTCGCCACGTCGCCGCCCGTGCACAAGCTGATCAAGAAACTGGCCAAGGTGCCGAAAACGCCGCGCGGGGCCGTCGCCTTTGTCGTTTTCTTTTCGATGATGACGTCGCTGCTGAGTTGGGGGCTCGGCCTGATTTTCGGCGGCATCCTCGTCCGGGAAATCGTGAGAAATGTGCGCGGCATCGATTATCGCGCGATTGGAGCGGCCGCGTTTTTGGGAAATGGCAGCGTGTGGGCGCTGGGACTGTCTTCTTCCGCAGCGCTGGTGATGGCAACGCCCGGTTCGATTCCTTCCGCGCTGCTCAAGATCAGCGGCGTAATCCCGCTCAGCCTGACGATCTATACCTGGCAGAGCGCCGCCACAGCGGCGATCCTCATCATCTCCGGCGTGACCGTGGGCTATCTATCCACACCGGCGCACTCGACGAAAGATGCGGAATCGTTTGGCGTCACGGAAGGACTCGAAGTCAAAACCCTCGAGGAGCGCAAGATCGCCGGCCGAATGGCTGGAATATGCTCCCGCGCTTTCGATTGTGGTCGGAATTCTCGGCCTGGCTTACATTTCGCAGGTACTCGCCGCGAAAGGGCCTCTCGCGGCGCTCGATTTGAATACGTACAACCTCTTGTTCCTGATGACCGGGCTGTTGCTGCACTGGCGGCCGCGTTCTTTTGTGCGCGCGGTGAACGATTCGGTTCCGGCGACGGCGGGGGTGCTGATTCAATTTCCGTTTTACGGCGGGATTTTCGGGATCATCACGTATTCCACGCTGGCCGCGAAGCTGGCCCATTTTTTTGTGAGCTTTTCCTCGACCAATTCGTATCCGATCGTGGTCTCGGTTTATTCGGCCCTGCTGGGGATGTTCGTGCCTTCGGGCGGCAGTAAATGGATTATTGAAGCGCCGTACGTGCTGCAGGCGGCGAAGGACCTTCATGTGAATCTGGGATGGGTCGTGCAGATTTACAATACTTCGGAGGCGCTGCCCAATCTGATCAATCCGTTCTGGATGCTCCCGCTTCTTGGATTGTTAAAGGTGAAGGCGCGCGATTTGATCGGGTACGGGATGCTTTATTTCATGGTGAATTTTGTGCTGGTGCTGTTCTTCATGTGGTTCTTCGCGCGGACGTTTTCTTATGTTCCGCCTGTCCTGCCGTGATGTGTTTTAGGTAGGACGGGCTTCAGCCTGTCGGGTTTGCTTTGAGCGGCGGAAAAGCAGACAGGCTGAAGCCTGTCCTACAGCGACATCGAATTCGGGAAGAAATAATAGAAAAGAATGCTGATCAGGATCAGGTAGCCGAGGAGGATGAGCGTCCAGCCCATGTTGTGGCGGATCACCTGGCCTTCGCTGCGCACGAGTTTGCTGGTGGAAACGCCGACGCTGGCGGTCTGCGGCGCGATCGGCTTGCCCACTTCGGAACCGACGGAATTGAAAGTGGGCAGCAGCAAGACCGGAAGATGCAGCAGCCTGCCGGTCATGGCCTGCACCGGGCCGAACATCGCGTTCGTGGAGGTGTTGCTGCCGGAAAGCGCGACGCCGATCCAGCCGAGGACGGGCGCCAGAACCACGAAGAACAAACCGATTTTGGAAAGCCCGAAGGCCAGCGAGTTCGCCATCCCGGTGAAAACGAAAGTGTAGGCCAGCGCAAAAATAAAAAACGCGACCAGCAATGCGCCCCACATCTGCTTGAACGTGCGCGAAAAAACCTGCCCAATTTGCTGGCGGGTGGGCCGCAGGATCGCCAGAATAATGAGCCAGGAGACCAGCGTGGATGTGCCGCCTCCGAGCGGAGCGAAGTTGAACGTCGAGGAAATGGCGCTATGCGTGACGGAGGAAACCGCCTGGACCGTCAGCTTGGCCAAACTGAAGCCGGGCAGATGCGACCACGGTCCTGTCCATCCCACGACCACTAAAATCAGAACGAGGAACGGCATCCAGGAGTTGAATGCCTGCTTGAAGCTGCCCATTTCCAGGGCCTGCGCAGATGAGGCCGGCGATAACGCGAGCGGCTTGCCTCCGAATCCGCGAATGGTCTTGGGGCGCCACATCTTCACGAAGATAAACAAGACCCAGAAGGAAACCAGAGCCCCGCTCAGATCGGGCAAGTACGGCCCAAGGAAGTGGGCAACGGGCCATTGTCCTAAAATATACGAAAGGGAGCCAACGATCGCCAGCGGCCAGGTCTCCGCAACCCCTTCCCAGCCGCTCACCAGGTAAATGAGCACCCACGGCGGGAGGAGCGCAAGGATCGCCACGACATTGCCGATGGAAGCGGACAAGGCCATCACCGGCAAACCCGTCACCGCGGCGAGACCGAGGATGGGCGCGCCCAGCGCTCCGTAGGATACCGGGGCATTGTTGGCCAGAGCGGCGACGCGAATCGCATCGAGATCCGCGATCCCCAGTCCAACGAGAATGGGCACAACCACCGCCCACGGATAGCCGAACCCCACCAGGCCCTCGAGCAGGGCGCCAAAGGCCCATGCCAGCATGATGGTCTGAATTCGAATGTCGGCGGTGGCGTGATGGATCATCCAGTTCTTGAAGCGTTCGAAATCCCCGGTTAGCACCAGCGTGTTGAAAATAATGAGTCCCCAGAACGTGATCCAGTCGATCACCCAAAAGCCCGTCAGGCCGCCGTACAGGTAGGATTTCAGGGTCCCTGCAAGCGGCGCGTGCCACACGAAGACGCCGATCGGGATGGTAATCACGCCCACGAGGATCGAGGCGAGCCAGGCGGTCATGCGCAGGGCCGCAAGCATGAACAGGAGAGCGATCAGCGGGATCAGGGAGACCAATACGCTGAGCCACAGGTGTCCCGTGGGGTCGAGGATCTGCTCAAACATGACGATGTTCCTTTCGCCTGGGATGTGGTGCATTTAAAGCTCGCATCGCAGGCGCACCCGGTTTCAGGCAGGGTCTGCCCTGCCTGAATTAAAAGGCAGTCTTGTTCGCTTAAAAAGTCAGGGCAAAGCAATATCACAACCAGATCACAGGTCAACAGGGAAATTCCGAGAGGGTTGAGGGGCGTTCTTTATTTCCTCTTTTGTTGCTCCATTTGCATGGCGTTGTAGGCTCCGACAAAGGTGTCCAGGTCCTTCTGCAACCCGTCCAGGGACAATTTGAATGTTTTTGCGGAGAGCCGGCAAAAAAATTCCTTCAGCAGGAACCGGTAGAATTGCTCGCAAAGATGGTTGTGGGGATGGCCGGGCAAGTCCATGGGAAGGTGCCGGATGTGAGAGGTGGCGAGGAAAGTTTCAAAAGCGTGCGCCAGCGGCAGGCCGCAATACTCGCCTGTTTTTCGAGTGTGAATTTCCTTGATGGTGATTCCCTGACGGCCAAAAAAGGGCACGACGCGGGTGGCAAGAATATCCACCGCATTCATTGCATTTTTCGCGGAATAAACCTTGGCAAAGGCGATGCCGGAACCGCGGTCCACGACAGTCTCCACATAAATGCAACCAGCTCCAGGAACGTCTCCCACTTCCTTGACGGTACAGAAGAAAAACACTTCCTGGAAAAGCGATGGCCCCTCATCTAATGCCAAATCTTCCCTTCGGATTTGGTCCTCGCCCTCGCGACTGGCTCCCGTGCATTCATGCGCATGGGAACGCGGTTTTTCGAGAGGCTGTTCCAACGATTGTCCCGATTCAGCTTGGTGATCCTGAAGCAGGTGTTTCGGGTAATACACCCATGCGGAACGAGACGCTTCGTCGTAGATCGATTCCGAAGCCGGCAAAATTGGAATGATTTCATGCGGCATGGCTAAGCTCCTATCCAAGTGAAAACCGGAAACTCTCCGGGTGGTTGAATTTAAGAGGCCCCGCCTCCGACGCGAAATTTCGTATTTCCGGGAGATTTCGCATCCGACCCCTCCTTTGCAAGTTCGGCCTAACTTCTACGGGTATGATCGCTTATGGGATCTCTTGCGGAAGTGACTCTGCTCACCGCGCGAAGTGACGGAGGTCACATCCAGTATTCCGGATTGGGAATATACAAAATACATGGGGAGGTGACTTATGAACGCTGTCGCAGCCAAAACACGAGTCGCTCTAAATAACATTCTATTCGCGACGGATTTTTCTCCCGCCGCGGAAGCTGCCTTGCCTTATGCGATTGGTCTGGCGAAGCAATACGGGGGCAAAGTGCATGGATTGCATGTCCGGTTTCCGGCAACATATCCCATCGTCGGGCCCGAGGCGATGCCGCAGGTGCTCGAAGCCGCCGAGGAGCAAGCCAAATTTGAAGCCAAGCAGTTGCATGAGATGCTGGCCGACGTTTCCCATGAAGTAACTATTATGGAGGGAGACTTGTGGCCCGTTCTCAATGAAATCGTGGAACAGCAGAAAGTGGACCTGATCGTGATGGGCACGCACGGGCGGAAAGGCGTCAGCCGTGCGCTGCTCGGATCGGCGGCGGAAGAAATTTTCCGGAAAGCTTCGTCGCCCGGTGCTTACCGTAGGGCCGCACGTTTCGCAAAACACGGAGCGCCGGCTGGCAATGAAACAGATTCTCTTCGCGACGGATTTTTCGCCGGAATCGCTGGCCGCGCTGCCGTTCGCGGTGTCTCTCGCGCAGGAGCATCAATCGAATCTGACGTTGCTGAATGTGACCGGCAAACCCGAAAAAGGAGAGCTGGTGCATGCGGGGCAATACACGGAGTCGACGCTGCGCCGGCTGCAAGCCCTGGTGCCGGCGGGAGCCGACCTATGGTGCGAGCCGAAATTCAGGGTCGAGCAAGGGCCGGAGGCGGAGAAAATCATGGAGGTGGCCACAGCTCTTGGTGCCGACCTGATCGTCCTCGGCGTACGCGCACCGCAAGGAGGAGTGGGTGCAACGACGCATCTGCTCGGGTCCATTGCGCATCAGGTGGTTGTTAAAGCAGAGTGCCCGGTTCTTACTGTGCGGGCGTGAAAGACAATTGAGGTGGATGTGGCGCCATCGCCGATTGCGGCGGACGAACCCGGGGTTCAGGAGCATTTCAGCGACAAGAGCCCGAGTGGCCCTCCTGAACCCCGGTTTTCGTCTATCGGGACGGTCGACGGGCAATTCCGCCAGGGATTTGCTGATTGCAGCTGTCGCCGTGACGGGAATTGCAATCCACCTTTCAATGCGGTTCGGTTTTAGCAATCCTGGCCTGGCGCAGAATATCCCGCTATACGTGGTCCTCGTGTTTGGCGGCATTCCTCTTGTTTTCCGTTTGATTCAAAAAAGCCTGGCTCGCGAGTTTGGCTCCGATCTTTTGGCCGGAATCTCCATTATTGCTTCGGCGCTCATGGGGCAGTACCTCGTCGGGTCGATTGTGGTCCTGATGCTTTCGGGGGGAACGGTCCTCGAGGAGTTCGCCACGCGGCGGGCTTCGTCGGTACTGGAAGCGCTGTCCAGGCGTGTGCCGCAGACGGCGCACCGAAAGACGGACGCCGGCATCGCGGATATCAAGGCCTCGGAGATCGCAGTGGGAGACGTGCTCGTCGTGTTCCCCCATGAAATTTGCCCGGTGGACGGAGTGGTTGTGGAAGGCCACGGGAGAATGAATGAAGCGTATCTGACGGGCGAGCCGTTCGAAACATCGAAAGCGGAGGGAGCGGAAGTAATTTCCGGGGCGGTCAACGGCGAAAGCGCGCTGGCCGTTCGCGCCACGAAGCTGCCGATCGACTCGCGATACGCGCGCATCATGCGGGTCATGCAGGAGACACAGGCGCGGCGGCCGAGGCTGCGGCGCCTTGGGGACATGCTGGGCGCGTGGTACACGCCTCTGGCCGTTGCCATCGCTTTGTGCGCGTGGCTCGCGAGCGGGCAGTCGCAACGATTTCTGGCCGTTCTGGTGATCGCCACTCCCTGCCCGCTACTGCTGGCAATCCCTGTTGCGATCATCGGCGCGATTTCGCTCTCCGCCAGGCGCAGCATCATCATCAAGAATCAAGCTGTGCTGGAGCAGGTGGGGAAATGCACGACGCTGATTTTTGACAAGACGGGGACGCTGACATACGGCCGCCCGGCGCTCACGGAGGTGCTGTGCGCCGCGGGAGCCAGCGAAAATGGCGTTCTCCGCGCCGCAGCCAGCCTGGAACGGTATTCCAGGCACCCGCTAGCGCGCGCGATTCTGGACGCCGCTTCGCGGTCCAATCTTCCTCTCGATCCGGTCTTGAAAGTGAGTGAGGGCCAGGGCGAAGGATTGCTGGGCGTGGTTGGCGAACATCAGGTGTGGATTACCGGGCGCAAGAAGGCTGTCGAATTGGGCGCCCCGCTTCCGGAAATTGTTGCCGGGCTCGAATGTGTCGTGTTTCTTGACGGCGAATACGCGGCGACATTCAGGTTTCGCGATGTGCCGCGCGCCGATGGGCGCAGCTTTGTGCATCACCTGAGGCCGCATCATCAAGTCGACCGCGTGCTTCTTGTTTCAGGCGACCGTGAATCCGAGGTCCGCTATCTGGCCGATCTGATGGGGATCCAGGAAATCCATTCGAGTAAGAGTCCGGAGGAAAAAGTTTCCATCGTCCGCCGGGAAACCGCGGCGGCGAAAACCCTGTTTGTGGGCGATGGAATTAACGATGCGCCCGCCATGCAGGCTGCCACGGTGGGAGTCGCGTTCGGGATGAGCAGTGACATCACCGCGGAAGCCGCTGACGCCGTTGTCCTGGATGCATCGCTCGAGAAAGTGGACGAACTGTTGCACATCGGCCGGCGCATGAGATCGATAGCGTTGCTGAGCGCGGTGGGCGGAATGGGACTGAGCGTAATCGGAATTGTGGCCGCCGCGTTTGGCTATCTTCCGCCCATCGGTGGCGCGATTGCGCAGGAAATTATTGATCTGGCCGCGGTTCTGAACGCGGTGCGCACGGCTTTGCCTTTCCGCAGGATGACGGATTTCTGAGCGTGCATGTGGTTCACGCCTTTCGTATGATTCCTCTCTCAACGGTTTTACAGATGCTATTTCCGCAAGAGAGAAGGCTCGTCAGCAATGAATGAATCGGAGGAGTTCGCGGGCGAAGGAAGGTCCGCGCTGGACTGCATGTTCTCTCCGAAATCCGTCGCGGTGATCGGCGCGACGGACCGCGAAGGGAGCGTGGGCCGCACTGTCCTGGAGCGGCTGCACATCGCTTCCTTTCACGGCCGCATTTTCCCCGTCAATCCAAATCACAGGGACGTTCTCGGGCTTCCCGCATACCCGAAGATCGGCGACGTTCCTGAAAAAGTTGACCTCGCCGTCATCGTGACTCCCGCCAAGACCGTGCCAGGCGTAGTTGGCGAATGTGTGGACGCGGGAGTCCGCGCGGCCGTCGTGATCTCCGCGGGCTTCAAGGAACGCGGGCCTGAAGGCGCGGCGCTCGAACTTGAAATTCAGAAGCAGTTGCGCCGGGGAACGATGCGGTTCCTCGGGCCCAATTGCCTCGGGGTGATGAATCCGCACGCGGGATTCAACGCCACGTTTGCACAGGACATTGCTCGCCCGGGCAATGTCGCGTTCCTTAGCCAGAGCGGCGCGCTCCTGACGGCAATCCTGGATTGGAGCCTAGAGGAGCAGGTCGGCTTCAGCGCGATCGTTTCGACCGGGTCGATGCTCGACGTGGGCTGGGGCGATCTGATCGACTATTTTGGGGACGATCCGGCGACCGGAAGCATTCTGCTGTACATGGAATCCGTCGGCGATGCGCGGTCGTTTCTTTCCGCGGCACGCGAAGTGGCGCTGCGCAAGCCCATCATCGTGATCAAAGCTGGGCGCACGCCGGCAGCCTCCAAGGCGGCCAGTTCCCACACAGGGGCGCTGACGGGGAGCGATGAAGTGTTCGATGCGGCCCTGCGGCGGTGCGGGGTTCTGCGCGTGTACAGCGTCTCGGATCTTTTTTACATGGCGGAGGTGCTCAGCAAGCAGCCGCGGCCGCGCGGGCCGAAATTGATGATCCTCACGAATGCGGGCGGCCCCGGGGTCATCGCCACCGACCGGCTGCTCTCCGTTGGGGGCGAACTCGCGCCACTTTCCGATTCGACGATGGAATCGCTCAACGCTTTCCTTCCCGCGCACTGGAGCCACGGAAATCCAATCGACATTCTCGGCGACGCGGGGCCGGAACGTTACTCGAAGGCGCTGGAGATCGCGGCGAAAGATCCGAACAGCGACGGGATGCTGGTCATTCTCGCGCCGCAGGGGATGACGGACCCCGCGCAAGTCGCCGAAAGTCTGAAGGCTCACGCGAACATCCACGGCAAGCCCGTGCTGGCCAGCTGGATGGGCGGAAAATCCGTCGCGGAGGGCACCGCCATTTTGAACGCCGCGAATATTCCCACATTTTCGTATCCGGACACGGCGGCGCGCGCCTTCACCTACATGTGGAAATATTCCTACAACCTGCGAGGCCTCTACGAAATTCCCGTTCTGGCCGATCCGGCGGATGCTTTCGGGCAGGCGCAGCCGGAGGTGAAATCGTTTCTCGAAAAAATTCGAGCGGCGGGGCGGACAATTTTGACCGAGGCGGAATCGAAGCACGTGATCGCGCTGTACGGAATCACGGCCGTCGATACACGCCTCGCGTCGAGCGAATCCCAGGCCGCCGAATGTGCGGAAGCTATCGGCTTTCCCGTCGCGCTGAAACTCAACTCGGAAACGATTACGCACAAATCCGACGTGGGCGGCGTGAAGCTGAATCTGCAAAGCAGGGAAGCCGTCGCGCAGGCCTATCGTGAGATCGAGAATTCCGTGCGTGAAAAGGCCGGGGCGGAAAATTTTCTCGGCGTCACCGTGCAACCCATGTTGAAGCTCGACGGGTACGAACTCATCCTGGGCAGCAGCGTGGACGCCCAATTCGGCCCCGTCCTTCTATTTGGTTCCGGCGGCCAGATGGTGGAAGTGTATCGCGACCAGGCGCTCGCGCTGCCGCCCTTGAATTCCACGCTGGCCGCGCGGTTGATGGAGCAAACGAAAATCTACCGGGCGCTGCAAGGCGTGCGGGGCCGGGCGCCCGTGGACATGGCCGCTTTGGAGAACACATTGATCCGCTTCAGCCGCATGGTGATCGAGCAACGCTGGATCAAGGAAGTGGATATCAACCCGCTGCTGGCAACGCCGGACCGCGTGATTGCACTGGATGCGCGGATTGTTTTGCAGGACCCGGGAGTTGCCGAGGACCGGCTTCCGCGTTCCGCGATCCGGCCGTACCCGGCGCGGTATATTTCGCCCTGGCAATCAAAGAACGGGATGCAGGTGTTGATCCGCCCGATCCGCCCCGAAGACGAACCCGCGATGGCGAAATTTCATGAGACGCTTTCGGATCGCAGCGTGTACCTGCGATTTTTTCACATGGATAAACTGAGTTCGCGTGTCGCCCACGCGCGGCTCCTGCGGAAATGTTTCATCGATTACGACCGGGAAATGGCGCTGGTGGCCGAGCGCGTGAGTCCGGCGAATGGAGAGCGCGAAATCATGGCCGTGGGCAGGCTGACTCGCGCGCCGGGAACCAAGGAAGCGGAAGTCGCCGTGCTCGTTGCCGACCAGTTCCAGCACTGCGGCCTGGGTTCCGAGTTGCTGGGACGAATGATCCAGGTGGGGCGCGATGAAAAACTCGAACGGATCACGGCGACAATTCTCCCGGAAAATATGTCGATGCGCGCCCTAGCCTCCCGCCACGGATTCGAAGTTGTGAAACACCCTGACCTGAGCGCGATTCGCATCGCGTTGAGGTTGTAGCGCCCGCCTTCAGGCGGGCACTTTAGCGTCAAGAAGATGCCCACCTGAAGGCGGGCGCCCCAGCGCTCAAAGTCAATTCCCCACATGCCTCCCTTGGGTTGATTGCCACTACACTGTTCTGTGACACGAGTCACATACCGCGGTTCGTCTTCCTGCGATATTTGGGACGAACAAAAATAAAGATAGGAGGCCATCATGCCTACTGCAACTTTTCCTTCCGAGCAGAAGGAAAAGAAATCCACCGCCACGATGAGAGCATTGGTTTTTCGCGGCCCCAATCAAATCGCCATCGAGCAGGTTCCGATCCCCAAAGCCGGCCCGGGCGAGGCGGTCATTCGCGTCACGCTGACCACCATTTGCGGGACGGACTTGCACATCCTAAAAGGAGAATACCCCGTGCAGCCCGGCCTGGTGATCGGCCACGAACCTGTCGGGGTCATTCATGAACTCGGCGTGGGCGTCACGGGATATGAGGTTGGCGACCGCGTCCTCGTTGGCGCAATCACGCCCTGCGGGCAATGCAATTACTGCCTCGGCGGCGACCTCTCGCAATGCGGCGGCCCCATCGGCGGTTGGAAATTCGGCAACACCATCAACGGCGCCCAGGCGGAATACCTCCTGGTTCCCAGCGCCCAGGCAAACCTGGCCAAAATTCCCGATGATCTGACGGACGAGCAGGTTGTGCTGCTCGCGGACATCGCTTCCACCGGAATTTCCGCGGCGGAAAGCGCGAATCTGCAAATCGGAGACACGGCGGCGGTATTTGCTCAGGGCCCGATCGGCCTGTGCGCCACGGCGGGGGCGAAACTGAAGGGCGCGGGCCTGATCATTGCCGTGGAATCGGATCCTGTTCGCACTCGCATGTCCAAGACGAATGGGCGCTGACATCGTTCTGAACCAGAACGAAGTCGACGTGGTGGCGGAAATCAAGCGCCTGACAGGCGGAAAAGGCGTGGACGTGGCGATCGAGGCCCTGGGGACGCAGGCCACGTTTGAAAACGCGCTGCGCGTGATTCGCGCCGGGCGGAACTCTGTCGAGCCTCGGCGTGTACTCGGGCAAGCTTTCGATTCCGGTCGAGCCGTTTGCCGCCGGCCTGGCCAATCAGAAAATCATTACAACGCTTTGCCCCGGCGGAAAAGAACGCATGCGCAGGTTGATGGAACTCGTGCGTCACGGCCGCCTGGACCTGGTTCCGCTGATCACGCACACCTTTTCACTGGACCAAATCGTCGACGCCTACAAGTTGTTTGGCGGGCGGCTGGACGGCGTAATCAAAGTCGCGATCAAGCCGTAAAGCAGAAGTACAATCCAGCTGCAGCGTTCGGAGCGGGCGGAAAAAATCCACCCGCTCCGTTTTGTTTAGGAACACTTCGAGGGCCACACACTTACGGGGACCCATTTCTCAGAAGGGGATAATTATTAGATGATGGCGTCCGCGAGATTCAGTTTTCACGGATCACGAGTCACGAACCACGGATCAGAAATAGGAAGGCCGGCGGCCGCGCTTGCCGTGCGATTGGGTGTAGTGGCGGCCGCCGGATGCAATCCTTGCCTTTCCTTTACCGCAGAGTGGTCAGGAGGCAGGCAAGTGCATTTGGTTTTCCGCTGCGGGCAATTCAGGCCACAGCGGCAGAATCACGACGCCTCGGCCCGGCTGGAGTTGAAGCGTGTAGACATTCGAGCAATGCTCGCAGAGCCAGAAATGTCCGATCGGGTGCGAGCCGTTCGCGCCCGCATTCTTTCCGTCACTGGAAGCAAGTCCCCGGTGTTTACGCGGAAATCGGAAAAGTTTTCCTCCCGCCAGCCAGTCAAAGGATACGGCACAGCTCGGATTCGCGCATTTTGGATGAAGATTGAGAACCATTGCAGCCCTCCATTTCTTGCTCTATTGAAGCCACACCACCGCCTCCAGTTCCCGCAGCCGGCTTTTAGTGCTGCGCTGCCGGAGACGATCCTGGATTTTCCTCGCTCTCCAATTTTGCAATCTGATTGTGCAGCCAGACGGCCAATGCCTCTTCGATTTCCTGTTCCGTTCCCCCTCGGTACAGCTGCAGCAGTGTGTCGCCGTACTGTGTCAGGGGGATGTGGCGGCACGGAACCTTCTCGCCGCGCTTGTCGGCCGGGACGAATTGCATCAGCAGGCATTCGGCGCAGGGAGTTCGATTTTCCTTGGTGTCGTAATTCATGCAGGTGGGCGAGTCTTCAAAAGCCAGTTGCGCGCGCCAGGGCTCCCGCGGCGATCTGCCGTATCCGCCCTTTTTCACAAAATTCAGCTCCGCCTTCAGAACTTCCAGGGTATTTCGATCGTCTTTTGGCATTGCCTTACCTCCTCCACTCTCGAAGAAATGATAAGCAGATGGGACAGTCGAGACTGTGACCAGGATCACGGAATCGCGTGATGCCTATCACGGCCTTGGATTCGAGGAACGGGCATCCTGAGGCAGGTGATGAATGATGAGCGACACACCAGTACCTACAACCGGCAGGTTCCGCTTCGTGAATCGAGGCAGGGGGCGCGCGATGGCTACCAGTGTTTCTACCCGTTCTCCGTACGGGCTGCAAATCGTCGAGAACTGCGTGACCTGCCCTCACAAGGAGTCCCGGCTCTTCTGCAACCTGGGCCCCGCGGCGCTGCAGCGGCTTTCAGAAATTACTTCCTCGGCCACGTATCCAAAGGGCGCAACGCTATTTGTAGAGGGCCAGCCCGCGCGCGGGGTGTTCATTCTTTGCGCGGGGCACGTCAAGCTTTCCACATCCTCCGCGGATGGCAGGACGCTGATCCTCCGCATTTCCGATCCGGGCGACCTGCTGGGACTGCCGGCCACGATTTCCGGGCGGCCTTATGAAGTTACGGCGGACGTGATCGAGCCCACGCAGGCCAATTTCATCAGCCGGACGGATTTCCTGAATTTCCTGCGCGACCACGGCGAAGCGGCGCTGCGCGTGGCTCAGGAATTGAGCGAAACCTACCAGACGGCGTTTGCGGAAATGCGCACCATCGGCCTGTCGCACTCGGCGCGGGAGAAGCTGGCCCGTTTCATTTTGGACTGGAGCGCGCAACACCCGTCCGAAAACGGGGCCATCCGGTTCAATCTGACACTGACGCACGAGGAGATCGCCCAGATGATCGGCGCGTCCCGGGAAACGGTGACCAGACTCTTTGCCGACTTCAAGAAAAGAAATCTCTTGCAAATCAAGGGATCGAGTGTCACGATCAGGGACAAACTTGGGATAGAGCGATTGTTGCAAGAAGATTAGAACCCCTTCCTGCTGTAAATTCCAATCCACGTCGATTGTGTGGTGTAACTGAATTGTGACGATGAATTTTAAAGTTTGTCACATGCGCCAGAGTATCCTGTAAAGTTGTCACCGCCCGTGTCCGATATCATTGGGGAGTGTTGCGGGAAGGTTTCCATTGGAGAGACAGATGAATCGTCCAAACCGTTCTCTCGTCCTACTGGCCTGTACGGCCATGATCCTCTATACGGCGAAAGTGACTGGCGCAGATCCGGCCGCCGGAAATGCCCAGTCCGCGAGCGCGAATCCTGCCCGAGCTGCGGCAAGCCAGGACAAATCCTCGGGCGGGGCCGCGGATTCCGGTTACGTTGGAGCGGAAACCTGCAGGGCTTGCCATGAGGGCATCTACAACAGCTGGGAGAAGACACCGCACTGGAAGACGACGCTCGACACCAAAGGAGGGCCCTCCCACCAGGGATGCGAAGGTTGCCATGGTCCCGGGGCCGACCACGTCGCGGGCGGCGGCGACAAAACCAAGATTTTCATCTTCAAGGAACATTCCGCCAAAGAAATCGATGCCCGTTGCCTGACTTGCCATGCCAGTGGAACCCAGCACATGAACGCGATCAATTCGGAGCATGCCAAGAGCGATGTCAGCTGCATCTCCTGCCATTCGCCGCACCACGCGCAGACTCCGGAATTCCTGCTGGTCAAAGCCCAGCCCGAGCTTTGTTACTCGTGCCATCTTTCGCAAAAGCCGCAATTCAGCATGCCGTTCCACCACCGCGTGAACGAAGGGCTGGTGCAGTGCAGCGATTGTCACAACCCGCACGGAACGGTTGGCGCCAAGCAAGTGCGCGCCTCCGCGGCTCAGGACGCGGTTTGCTTCACCTGCCACGCCGACAAGCGCGGGCCGTTCCCGTTTGAACACGAGCCCGTGAAGGTGGAAGGCTGCCAGTCTTGCCACACGCCGCACGGCTCGCCGAACGCTCATATGCTGAAGGTGAGCAACGTAAACCTGTTGTGCTTGTCCTGCCATACCACCTCTTTCGCCAATGCGCCCGGCGCCCCTTCCTTCCATAACCAGGCCGCTCAATATCAGGCCTGCACGCTCTGCCATACCGCGATTCATGGTTCCAGCGTCGACCGCTTTTTGTTCCGATAGGGGGCATGTGATGAATTTCAGAGACGAACAAAGACGCCAGGCAATCCGTACAGCTGGATGCAAGCCGCCGCGGAATTTGGCGAACGAAAAACCGGTTCGGGCGCGCGAACGGGCGTGGATTCTGCCCCTTGCTCTTGTGTTACTGTGCGGAGTCTCAGCGAGGGCGCAGTCGCCCAACCTGCCGGACCAAACCCTTACGCAAACTGCGGACGAGTCCAAAGGGAAGACCGCGGGAAACTACACAATCCAGCAGACCGTCGAATTCGGCTACCGAGACAGCATGATCGGCGGAAATCTGAACAACTACGATACGTTTGACAACCTGCAATCCGGTGTCCGGCTGTTCGATTACACCGTGGACATGCGGTCGATCAACCACATGGGTGTATTTTTCGACAGTCTGACGTTCAGCAACTTTGGTTACGGAGGCGATCCGAACGACCTTTCGCGCCTGCGGATCGAAAAGAACAAGTGGTACGATTTCCGCGCGCTGTTCCGCCGCGACAAGAATACGTGGAACTATAACCTGATGGCGAATCCCCTGAATCCTACAAGTTTCAGTCCGGCATACTCCGATCGTCAATTCGCCGCACGCGCTGGATCTGTCCCGCCGGATGCAGGACTACGACCTGACTCTTCTCCCGGAATCGCGGATCCGCTTCCGGTTGGGGTATTCCTACAATGTCGATAGCGGACCGCAATTCGGCACCATCGAAGGAGGGGAAGAACCTCTCCTGCTCCAAAACACGCGGTACACGACGAATTCCTACCGCGCGGGAGTGGATTACCGGGGCATTCCCAAAACGACGCTTTCCTTCGATGAATTGCTCACCTATTCCAAGGTAGACATAAACTCGACGGACGATAATTTCCTGTATCAGCTCTCCAACGGCACCCCTGTAGACCTGGGCCTCGTTTTTAACGGAAGCTCGCCGTGCGCGAAGCCGGTTAGCAATGCCTTGACGACTCCGCCGACGATCAACGCCAATTGCAACGGGTACCTTTCCTACAGCCAGGTGCAGAACCCCAGGTCATCGTTTCCCACCGAGCGGTTCAGTTTCCAGTCGACTTACATCAAGAATCTTTCGATGTCCGGATCGGTGGGCTACAGCAGCGGCACCAATACGATTTCGGATTTCAACGAGGCCATTAACGGCTGGGTCTCCCGGACGGCCACGCGTGGGGGCACGACCAGCGGCCCGGCCGATGCCAAGCGGATTTCCGTCAACGCCAACTGGTCGGGCGAGTACCGGGTGACGGACCATCTGAGCATCGTCGATGAATTCCGTTACGACAACTGGCGCATTCCATCGATGTGGGCCACCGCCGAGACGAGTCTTTTTCCCACGCCTCCCGGCGTGGGCCAGACCGGCTTACTGCTTCCGATTTCCACGGTGACGCCCGCCACCTTTGCCACGATCTGCCCCACGGCCCCTTACAATGGCTCCCTTTGCCCGCAGCACACTTCAAGCTCCGGCGCGGATGTGACGAATGAACTGGATTCCCAATACCTGGCGCAGAACCTGCGGTCCAACACCATTGAGCTGAAGTACGATTTCACGCGCAGATACAGCGTGTACGCCGGATATATGTATGCCGCCCGCACCATCGCTGATTTCAGCGCCATCTTCGATACGGGCGAAATTTACTTTCCGGGAGGTTCCGCCGGCATTGTGGGGAATGATTTTCTCGCCGCGCGCGGCGATTGCGCGTTGGTTTCCGGCGTACTGCCCTCCGCGTGCACGAAGAACGCCGACGGGTCGATTCAAGAAGGTTCGCCTACGAATCTTGTTGCAGAAGCCGGCAACGACACCGCGCGAAACCTCTACGAAATTCATGAACAGGTGGGGCTCGTGGGCGCAACGGCGCGCCCCATCGACGCGCTGCGGATTACCGCGGACTTGATGTTCGGCTATAACGATAATTCCTTCACCCGCATCAGCCCGCGCCAGCTCCAAAGCTACAAGATTCAAGCGCGCTACACGCCCGCTTCCTGGGCCGTCGTCAGCGGCACCTTGGACATCAACGAGAATCGCGATAACGTATCCATGGTGAATAACGTCGAGCACGCCCGCACGTATGGTTTTGTAACGACCCTTTCGCCGAACGCCAAACTGTTCGTCGATTTCGGCTTCACCTACATGGACATCTACACGCAGACGTACATCTGCTTTCCGGATACGGGTTCAACGGTCTTCACGGCGCTTTGCACCATTCCCGGTGCGACCTCTCCGCTCGGAACTCTTTCCTCGTACTCGAGCAAGGACTATTACGCCTACGGCGACGTGATGTGGAAACCCTACAAACGAGTGACGGCCATGCTCGGATATGCCGGCAGCATCGTTCGGGGCAACACCACCTTCCTCAGCGCCCTCTCGCCCACCGGCACCCTGGATTTCAACTACCTCAAACCGCTTGCGAGCCTGTCGTTTGACATCTACAAGGGCTTGTCCTACAAGACGGCATGGAACTATTACGGGTACAATGACAAGGGAGTCGCGAATCCAGCCGGGCTTGCGCCGCTTCCGTTGCAGGATTTCAACGGCAGCAACGTCACATTCTCGTTTCGATACGCCTTTTGAAGCGCTTAACTTCTTGAGAGGAGAAATTTAATGATGAATAAGATCGCGAAATCCATTGGCGGATCCATTCTGTTCGTTACTCTGCTGTTTTTGTGCGTGCCGGCTGCGCGCGCGCAGGGAACCGCGGAAGCGACGTACAAGGCGAAGTGCGCCGGCTGTCACGGCCCGGACGGGACCGGAAGCACGGCGGCTGGGAAAGCCATGAAGGTGCGTGACTTCCACGCCCCTGAAGTGCAGAAGGAAACCGACGCGGAATTGACGGACATAATTTCCAACGGCAAGAACAAGATGCCCAAGTATTCCGACAAACTGAAGGACGCTGAAATTAAAGGTCTCGTTGCTTATGTACGCTCACTCGGTAAGAAATAATGCCCCGAACGCGCGCTCGGGAATCTTCTCTTCCGGAACCAAGCGGTAGGAGTGACAATTTGGAATTCGTTTCGATAGTTCTTGAATCGATGGAAGCCATCACGCGAAAGGAATAGTTTTTCCTGACCTCATGACTCTTCGTGAGCGCCTTCCGCAATGGTTTCGGCCCGCTGCCTACCTTTCTTATAACGCCTTTACGATGGTTGGCGCCGTGCTTGCCATTAGCTCGGCATTCACCATCGTCGGCTTCTGGATCTACGACTTCACGACTCGCGGGACGATCAATCCTTACATCGGGCTCATTTTTATCCTGATTCTTCCGGGTATATTCGTGGTTGGCCTGATGATGATGCCCATCGGCGCCCTTTGGCATCGCCGTAAGCTCAGACAAGCCGGCAAGCTCCCATCCGACTATCCCAAACTGGATTTCAATCGCCCGCTTTTTCGCCAGGCTACGGCGTGGGTCGGCGGCTTGACGATCTTCAACGCCATCATCCTCAGCGTGGGCTCGTACCGAAGCGTTGAGTACATGGATTCGGCGAACTTCTGCGGACAGACCTGCCACACCGTGATGCAGCCGGAATACACCGCCTACTTGAACTCGCCCCACCAGCGCGTCAGCTGCGTGGAATGTCACATCGGACCCGGAGCGGGCTGGTTCGTGAAGTCAAAACTTTCCGGCGTGCGGCAGGTTCTGGCGGTAACGTTTCACACGTACGACCATCCGATTCCATCGCCCGTCGAACAGTTGCGCCCGGCTCGCGAAACCTGCGAGCAGTGCCACTGGCCGATGATGTTTACGGGCGACCGGCTCATCGTGCGGAAAAAATTCTCCGACGATGAAAAAAACACGCCGCTGACCACCATCCTGCTCATGAAAATCGGAGGGCACAACGGACAGATGGCCGTGGGGATTCACGGGCGGCACCTGGACGTGAACTCGCGTGTCCAGTACATCGCGACGGACCGGCAGAGGCAGGTCTTGCCCCGCGTGACCTATCTGGACGACGACGGCAAAAAAGTTGAATTCACCTCGACGGACGCCAAGCCCACTCCACAGCAACTCGCGGCCGGTGAATCGCGCTCCATGGATTGCGTGGATTGCCACAATCGCCCCGCGCACACATTTCAATTGCCCGAACGGGCGGTGGACCAGGCCATGTCCGAAGGCCTCATCAGCCCAGACCTGCCGTTCATTAAGAAAAAAGCTACGGAAGCCTTGAAGGCAAGCTATGCAGGCCGCGACGATGCCGCGCAGCGCATCGCCTCGAGTTTGAGCGATTTCTACCGGGCATCGTACCCGGATGCGTACCGCGACAAACGGCCCGCGATCGATGCCGCGATCCGGGAAATTCAGGCGATCTATCTTCGCAACGTTTTTCCCGAGATGAACGTGACCTGGGGAACCTATCCCAACAATCTCGGGCACGCGGATTTTCCGGGATGTTTCCGCTGCCACGACGGCAGCCATGCCACGGCGGACGGCCGCACGATTTCAAACGATTGCGATACCTGCCACTCCTTGCTTGCCGTGGAAGAGCCGAATCCGAAAGTCCTGAGCGATTTGGGATTGAAGTAGCGCACGCTTTCTGATTGGCCGGCAGGATTGGGATGCATGATGCCAGTGAGCGGAAAATTTCAGGTCGTGGCAGCGCTGGCATTTGGTCTGCTCGCCGTTTCTTCCGTGCCCGCTCAGAACAAAACCGCCGCGAATCCCGACGCGGATTGTCTCGCCTGCCACAATAACAAAGACTTGAAATCCGACGCAGGGCAGAGCCTTTATGTCGATCCTGCAAAACACATTGCCGGCGTCCACGCGGTCCTGAATTGCACTTCCTGCCACACGGACATCAAGGAATATCCCCACCCGAAGCGGATCGCAAAGGTGGAATGCGCCTCCTGCCATGCGGATCAGGCGGCCGATGTGCCGAAGAGCGTGCATGACGCGCTTGGTTCCGATGCCTGCGCGAGTTGCCACGGCTCGGCGCATGATGCGCAGGCGGCGGCGACAGTGATGCCGAAGCAGTGCGCTTCCTGCCACGGCGACGAAGTCAAAAATTTCCGCTCCAGCGTGCACGGCACTGCTGCGCCCAAGGGGCAGGCGGGCAGTCCGTCCTGCGAATCCTGCCACGGGTCCGCGCACAAGATCCTGGCCTCGAGCGATCCGCAATCGCCCGTCGCGAAACAGAATCTGCCGAATACCTGCGCCTCCTGCCACTCGAACCCGGATTTTCTGGCCAAATACCAGATTCCCTTCGCTCATCCGGTCGAAGCGTTCCGGCTCAGCGTCCATGGCCGCGCTCTGGCTGCCGGCAATTCGTCCGCGCCGTCCTGCTCGGATTGCCACTCGAGCCACTCCATCCTCCCCGGACGCAACCCCCGCTCCAAAACAAATCATTGGAACATCGCCGCAACGTGCGGCGCCTGCCACGTGGAGATCAAGAAGGTCTATGACGAGTCCGTCCACGGCAAAGCGGCCGCGCAAGGAGCTCCAGACGCTCCCGTTTGCACCGATTGCCACGGAGAGCACGCCATTCTCGCGCCCGCCGATCCGGAGTCGACGGTAAACCCCGCGCGCGTTTCCGTTGCGACGTGCGGGCGCTGCCACAGTGACGCGAGGATTGAAGCTCGCTACAATCTTCCCACCGATCGCGTGCCTACGTTCGCGGACAGCTTTCATGGACTTGCCTCGCGCGCGGGTTCGCAGACCGTTGCGAACTGCGCTTCCTGCCACGGGGTCCACAATATTTTTCCGTCAAGCGATCCGCGCTCCACCGTCAACGCCGCCAACCTCGCCCATACCTGCGGCAACTGCCACCCCGGCGCCGGGCAGACCTTCGCCATCGGGCCTGTCCATGTTGCCGAAGCTACGCTGAGCGAGAACGCGGTGGTGAAATGGATCCGGCGGCTCTATTGGATTCTCATCCCTCTGACGATTGCGTTCATGTTTTTCCATCATGCCGCCGATTTCCTCCAGAAAGCGCGAGCGATGCGCGGGAGTGATACGCGCGAAAAAGTGGAACGCATGAACCTGCATTTCCGGATCGCCCATTGGCTGGTGGTCGCGAGTTTTCCCGTTCTTGTGATCACCGGGTTTGCGCTCAAGTTTCCGGAGGCCTGGTGGGCGCGGCCGATGCTGATGTGGGAAACAAGATTTGCTTTCCGCGGGACTGTGCACCGAATGGCCGCGGTGGTGCTGGTCTCCGCCATTGTCTATCACATCGCGGACCTCATTCTGGTGCGCCGCGACCGCGCTCTGCTTGCGTCCATGAAGCCGGGTCTCGGCGATCTTCGCCACCTGCAGGAAACGCTTCTCTACAATTTGGGACTGTCAAAAACCCGGCCCGTGTTTTCCGGATGCGCCACGTACGTCGAAAAGATCGAATACTGGGCTTTTATGTGGGGCACCTGCGTGATGGCTGCCACGGGATTTCTGCTCTGGTTCAACAGTTTTTCTCTCCGGCATTTTCCCAAGTGGGTGACGGACGCGTCCACGGCCCTTCACTACTACGAAGCAATTCTTGCGACTCTGTCCATCTTGATCTGGCACATGTATACGGTTGTTTTCGACCCCGAAGTCTATCCAATGGACCGTTCCTGGATTACAGGAACGGGATCCTCTCATCACGGTCCGGTTGCCGATTCAGTCCCGCCCCCCGAGCCGCCGGCTTCGGTGGATGGCAAACTCACGGGACCCCCGGCTGGACCCGATCCTCCTGCTTCGAAATGATCCCCCCTCCGATTGCAATACCCGCCCGCTGGTGAAACGAATCTCGGTTTAGCCCATGCCCGCCATTTGCCTGCAGGCAACCGCTGGACGCGTACGGGAATCCCTATTTTGTTATTAAAGGGAACGGCCAGGCCAACTTCAGGGTATTCACTGTGGAGAGGAACGATGGAACCTCGGCGATGCACTGGTGTGCGGTATGGAAGAGCCTGCTTGCTGGCGCTCCTGATCGGTCCTTTGCTGCTTCCTGCCGGCGCATTGCGGTCCCAGCAACAGCCGCAGATCAACGTCGAAGTCAAGGTCGTCAACGTGCTTGCGACCGTGCGGGACAAGCATGGCCAGATTGTTTCCAACCTGGGCAAGGACGACTTCGAACTTGAGGAAGACGGGCGTCCCCAGGCGATCACCTATTTCACGAGGGAAACCGACCTTCCACTGACACTCGGTCTACTGGTGGATACGAGCGAGAGCCAGCGCCGGGTCCTGGACCAGGAGCGCAGCGCCAGCCGCAGTTTCATAGACGACATGCTGCGCGTCGACAAGGACAAGGCTTTTGTGATTCATTTCGACCACGAGGTGGAACTCCTGCAGGATTTGACTTCCTCGCGGCAGAAGCTGGAGAGCGCGCTGGATCTGGTGGGCGCGCCCCAACTGGTTCGAAATAGCGGAGGAGGGAGCGGCGGCTCGCGCCAGCAATATGGCGGAGGCGGCACGCTTCTTTACGACGCCGTTTATCTGGCCTCCGACGAGGTCACGAAACAGCAGCAGGGCCGAAAGGCGCTCGTTGTGCTCTCCGATGGAGTGGACCATGGCAGCAAGGAAACCCTGGTGGACGCCATCATGACCGCGCAGCGCGCCGACACGGTTGTCTATTCGATCCTGTTCGCCGATGAACAGCAGAATCAAAGTCCTTTCGGCGGCTTTGGAGGCCCGGGAATGGGCCGCCACGGCGGCTATGGCGGCGGGCACAGATACCCTCAGGGAGAACGCACCGACGGCAAGAAAATTCTCGAACGCATCTCCAGGGAGACAGGCGGCCGATTGTTCGAAGTCTCCAAGAAACAGCCCATCGACCAGATCTATGCCTCGATTGCCGAAGAGCTGCGCAACCAGTACAGCCTCGGCTACAGTCCGGGGGCTGACCTTGCCCCCGGCTATCACAAAATTCATCTCACTACGAAGCAGAAGGACATGACCGTCCAGACAAGGGATGGCTACTACTCGGATCGATAACGGGTTGCGGCAGGATCAGCGTGAGGCTTGTGCCTATCTGCGGCGCGATGCGGCGTGCGGAGACATGCCGCTCAGGTCCAAGGGGTGTGGAAGTTCGATATCCAGCAGGCGGTCTTCTTCGCTGATTTTCGCACGAATCAGAAAAACCGCTTCGGTATCGTTCGCGTCCCAGTTGGATGTTGACAGGGCTTGCGCCGGAACATTGGAAGGATCCCAGAGTAGTGCGTCTGTTTTGTGCTGGATCCGGGCCGGGTCAATTTCAAAAATTTGGCGGTCGCGAATCTTTACCAGCAGGAAGCGCTTATCCATTTGGACGAGCAACGGATCCCGTTTTTTCCCAGTCTGGTAGACGCCCCAGTCCTTCACGGGTGCGTCATTCACACGGAACAGCGCGTCATCAATTGCCTTCCAGGAAACAGCCCTGTCTTTTGCGAAGGTCGAGTAGCCCCAGGCGCACCATGCCGCCGCCGTCGCCAACAATCCAAATTTAATGAGTGATCGCCGCATGGACGCACCGAATTCCACAAAAAGAGCAGTCCCGCTCCACGCCCTAAGAGTCTCACATTCGCCTGTCTCCCCGCTTTAAGATTCCATGGGCTAGTCCTGGGGCGCGCGACCTATGCAATTCAGTTTTAATCAGAAATGTCGCGGCCGACTCGGGCCGCGTTGAATAGGCCTGGAACCTGTGCTACATTCCGCGCTTTCCTGCGACATGCGGATAATTTGCATGGTGGGGGTTGAGGCTCATGCTTCGCCACATTCGTTCGGCGGGTTTGGTTCTGCTCGGATTCCTCGCATCGGCGGTGCCGGTGTTCGCGCAGTCCGCCGATTTTGACGTGACCCAGATCGCGAACGGCGTCTATGCCGTGATCGCCAAGCCCGGTATCGCGGCTAACGGCGCATTCATCGTGAATGAAAATGATGTTGTGGTTGTGGACACGCATCTTCGTCCAAGCTGGGCGCGTGAAACCATCGCTGAAATCAGGAAAGTCACCAACAAGCCGGTGCGCTACGTTATCAACACGCACTGGCACCGCGACCACGTGCAGGGGAACCAGGCTTACATCGCCGCGTTCGGGCCGGGCGTGACCATCATCCAGCAGGATTTCGCCCGGCAGGACCAGATCAAGAATCAACCGATTGAGATTGCCACCCGCGCCCCGGAGGAAATTGCACGGCTCGAAAAATTGCTCTCGAGCGGCAAGAACGAAAAGGGCGTGGCGCTGACCGCGGAAGCCCGCGCACAATTGCAGCACGCCCTCGACTTGCAAAAGGCATATGTGGCGGAGATTCCCCAAATCCAGCTCGTGCCGGGAAATCTTACGTTTGATCGCTCGCTGGTGTTGCATGAGGGGGGCCGCGATATTTGCCTCTACTACTACGGGTACGGACACACGCGCGGCGACGCCATCGTCTATCTGCCCGCGGAAAAAATCGTCCTCACCGGCGACGACCTCGAATCAGGAGTCCCGATCATGCGCAGTGCGTACCCGGTCGAGTGGCTCGCAGCGCTGGAGTCGATTAAAAAACTGGATTGGAACACTGTCATCCCCGGGCACGGCGGGATTCAGCGCAACAGGGAAACGATCGACGGATTTATCGCCTACCTGCAGGACCTGGTCGCCGGAGTGAAACAAGCTGCAGCGAAAGGAATGTCGGTTGACGACGCGGTGAAGTCCGTCGATCTCAGCAAGTATTCCAAAATGCCCGACTACGAAGATCGCAACGCGGACGCGGTCCGCCGCACGTATGCGGAAGTTACAGGTAAGATATCCGATTGATGCATGAGGGCCCTGGTGGCGCGGGCTTCAGCCTGCGGGGGTTGGTGCTTGCAGGTATTGAACCCCGCAAGCGGAAGCATGCGCCACTTGAACCACTGGCCGTTTCCAGGAAATCCAAACTAGTAGCCATTTGCGAAAGGAATGGAAGGGATGAGCCTGCGGATCGCCGTCGATATCGGCGGAACGTTCACCGATTTGATAGCATTCGATGAGCGATCCGGGCGCATCGAACATGCGAAATCCCTCACCACGCCTCGCGATCCGGTCGAAGGCATCCTGGATTGCATCCGCAAAGCCGATCTGGATCCGAAGTCGATCGACAATTTGATCCACGGATCGACCATCGCGATCAACACTTTGATCGAGCGCAAGGGCGCGACTGTCGGCCTGATCGTCACGCGCGGCACCCGGGACGTCTATCTCATCGGCCGCGGAAATCGCCCCGATGCCTACAATCTTATTTTTTCACCGGCCGCGGCCGCTCGTGCCGCGCCATCGGACGATCGAAGTGGCGGAGAGAATGTACGCCTCGGGCGAAGTTCGCGAGCCGCTGAATGTGGAAAGCGTCAAAGCGGCTTGCGCTGAACTCGCGAAGGATGGCGTTGACGCCGTGGCGGTTTGCTTTCTTCATTCTTATGCGAATCCCGAGCATGAACGCATCGCCGGGAAAATAATCGAGGAGGTTCTGCCGGGACGCTACGTTTCCTTGTCGCACGAAATACTGCGCGAATATCGCGAGTACGAGCGCATGTCCACCACTGTCGTAAACGCTTACATCGGTCCAAAGGTTGGCGGCTATGTCCGCAATCTGCAGGCACAGCTGGAAACGCTCGGTTTCCGCGGCGATCTTGCGATGATGCAGTCAAACGGCGGCGTCATGACGCCGGAAGCCGCGGTTCGGCGGCCGGTGATGATGATGGAATCCGGTCCGGTCGGCGGAATCATCGCCTCGGCGGAAATTGGGAAAACGCTCGGCTACAAAAACGTCATCTCTTTCGACATGGGCGGAACGACGGCGAAGGCCAGCCTCGTGCAAGCGGGCGAGCCGACCATGGCCGAAGGATATTACGTGGGCGGCTACGCGAGCGGACATCCGGTGATGATGCCGGTGGTAGACGTGGTCGAAGTCGGCGCGGGCGGCGGAAGCATCGCCTGGATCGACGAAGTTGGCGCGCTCAAAGTGGGGCCGCAAAGTTCCGGCGCCGATCCCGGCCCGATCGCGTATGGCCGCGGCGGCCAGGAACCCACGATCACGGACGCCAACGTCATTCTTGGCCGGATCGGCGTATCCGATTTTCTTGGCGGCGAGATGCGGCTCGATCGTGACGGCGCCATCCGAGGCATAACGGAACGCATCGCAGCGCCTCTCCAAATGGACGCGATGGCGGCCGCGCGTTCCATTGTTCAGATCGCGATCGCCAAGATGTCGCTCGCTGTTCGCGAAGTTTCCGTCGAGAAGGGATACGACCCGCGCGATTTTGTGCTGGTTGCGTCCGGCGGCGCGGGGCCCCTGCATGCCGCCGCCATCGCGCGTGAGCTTTACATTCCCACCGTGATTGTGCCGCGCTTCCCGGCGCACTTCTCGGCGCTGGGCATGCTCATGGCGGATGAGCGCCACGATTTTACGAGGACTTACTACAGCGATCTTCAAGACGCGGACTTTCCGCGTCTCCAGAAAATCCACGAGGAAATGGTGGAAGAGTCAAAGCGCCTGCTGACGCCGGGGATTGCCGTCTCGCTATCAGCTCCTCCTCGATCTTCGCTATGTCGGTCAGGAATTTACACTGCCAGTGCCTGTTAGCGCGGCGCAACTCGCAGCCGCGGATCCCGCGCCGATCCGCGCGGCGTTCGACGCGCTGCACGAGCAGCGTTACGCTCATCATTCTTCCGTCGAGCGCGTCGAGATTATCAATGTCCGGCTTGTCGCGCTCGGGCGGCGCGCCAAGCTTGCCTTGCCGCCATTGACGAAAGCGTGGTTCGTTTGACGCGGAAAGAAATGCGATTGGTCCGGTTCGACAAGCACGATGCCGAAATCGAGTGCCCGGTTTATTCGCGCGACGAACTGCCCACCGGCGCGGAATTCACCGGACCGGCGCTCGTGAGCGAATACGGCTCGACGACCGTGCTCTTTCCGGGCGATGATCTCACCGTCGCCGCCACAGGAGAACTCATCATCTCCCTGAGGAGGGAGTCATGACGGAGAAACTCGACCCCGTCACGCTTGAAGTCATCCGAAACGCGCTGCCCGCCATCGCCAACGAGATGGCCGCCGACCTCCACCGCACCTCGTACAACATGATGATTTACGAAGTGCGCGACTTCTGCACGGCGCTTGTCGCGCCGGACGGCGCGCTCATTTCACAAAACGTTGGCGGCGTCTCGCATTTCATCGCGGACCTGGGCGTGATCATCGTGGATGGAATGAATCGCTATGGACGCGGCGGATTCAAACCCGGCGACGTCATCATCACGAATCATCAGGCTGTGGCGGGCCAGCATCTGAATAATGTGGTCATCTACATGCCCTATTTTTTTCAGGGCGAATTGCTCATGTTCTCCATCGTTCGCGCGCACTGGATAGACATCGGCGGGATGAGCACGGGCTTCGGCGGCGAAGCGAAAGTTCTCGATCCCTGGATGGAGGGTCTGCAGCTCGACCAGCTCAAGATTCATGAAGCGGGCGAAGTCAATGAGGTGCTGCTCAAGATTATCCGCGACAACATCCGCTATCCCGATGCTTCGCTCGGCGACATGCGATCGCAAATCGCCGCGTGCCGCCTCGCGTTCCGCCGCCTCGATGAGCTGTTTCTGAAATATGGCCGCGACACGATTCTCCCCGCAACCCAGCAAATCTTCGCCGAGACGGAATTGAAATGCCGCAAAATCGTCTCCACGATTCCGGACGGCATGTACGAAGCGGAATCTTTTCTCGATAACGATGGAATGCTGCGCAACGAGCGCGTGCGCATCCACGCGCGCGTCACCGTCGCTCAGGGAAAGATGACGATCGATCTTTCGGGCTGCTCGCCCCAGCGAAAATCCGGCATCAATTCGCGAACCCTGGCCGGAGCGCGCGTCGCCTACAAGGCGCTCACCGCCCCGCACGATCCCGTGAACGAGGGCGCTTTCCGCGCGGTGGACGTAATTATCCCCGAGGGAAATATCATGATGGCATGCTTTCCCGCGCCCATGGCGGGCTGGAGCCTGGTCGTGCCAACTGTTGTCGACACCATTCTCACCGCGCTCGCGCCGGCAATTCCGGACAGGATACCTGCGGCGCATCACGGACTTTTGGGCGGCTCGGTCGTTTTTTTCGGCGTTCATCCCAGGACGGGCAAGCGGTTCATCGTACAAAGTATCGAAGGCGGCGGCTGGGGTGGGCGTCCCTTTGAAGATGGCGAATCGGGATCGGTCACGATTTGCCAGGGCGATGTACGAAATGGAACCATCGAAGCGATTGAGCTCAAAAATCCCGTGCTGATCGAAGAACGGTCGTTGCGCCGCGATTCCGGCGGCGCGGGAAAATTTCGCGGAGGGCTCGGCATCGATCTGCGCGTGCGTAATTTGGCCGAAGGGCGCTGGAACCTGCACCGACCCCGCCGCATCGATTGCCCTCCCTGGGGTCTGTGGGGCGGCAAGACGGCTGGGACAGCGAACTACATGCTCAAACTTCCGGGCGAAAGCGAATTCACCAGCATGGACGCTGCCCAGCATCTTGTCCCGGCCGACTCCGAAGTAATCGTGCGCACCGGCGGAGGAGGCGGGTGGGGAGATCCGCTGGATCGCGACCCAGAAATGGTGAAAGCGGACGTGATCGAAGATTTCGTGAGCGCGGAAAAAGCGCTGAGCGAATACGCTGTCGTTCTCGATCCTAAGACCCATGGCGTGGATGCATCAGCGACGAAGGGCCTTCGCGCAACCGCCAAGTCGAATCAAGATGCGCTAGCCGGAGAAAGATAATCATGAAGTCACGCATGGTGTTCGGACCTTCCGGAAAAGCTCAGGCTGTTGTCATTCCGAGGCGCGCTTCGCGCCGAGGAATCTCTCTTTTCCTGCGCTCAAACCAAAGAGAGATTCCTCGCTTCGCTCGGAATGACAAAGGTGGGCGCTTTTTCTCCAATTCGAAGGGAAATCGAATGCTGGTCCATTCCGTGATTCTGATGTGGATATTGGCGACCTTTACATTCAGCGCAGCAGCTCAAGCGACCATGAAAGTTCGCGTCGGTAAAGCCATCGGCGAGGCATTTTCCTTCACCCCTCTCGACATCGGAATCGAAACCGGCATTTTCAAGAAGCACGGAATTGAGATAGAGAAATTCGATTTTGGCGGCAGCGCCAAATTGCAGCAGGCGCTCGCCGCGGACAGCATCGACATGGGCCTGGGTTCAGGCCCCGAACTCGCGTTTATTGTAAAGGGAGCACCAGTGCTCGGCGTGGCTGCGATGGCGGATGCGCCGTCCATTCTGACGCTCGTCGTAGACAAAAATGGTCCGATCCATTCCGCAAGTGACCTGAAGGGCAAAACGATCAGCGTTTCCACCAGAGGATCCCTTACAGAATGGCTCGTCCATGAGTTGTCGCGCCAGCTGGGCTGGGGGCCCGACGGGATCAAGACTTTGCCGGTGGGCACGGACGTTACGCAGATTTCAGCATTGAAGACCCATCAGATCGACGGTTGTGTTATTGACTTGGCGGCGGCCTATCGCCTCGAGGAAGAGGGCGTCGACGCGAATTATCGTGCGCTTCGGCACTCTGTTTAAAGATTTCCACGTTCACATTATCTATGCGCGCCGGTCATTCCTGGACAAAAATCCGGACGCCGTGCGCGCATTTCTCGCCGGATGGTTCGAGACGATCTCCTTCATGCGCCAGAACAAAAATAAATCAGTCGACATTTCCAGCCGCGTGATGGGAGTTTCTCCGGCCATTGCAGGCAGGGTCTACGATGAGTTGATGCCGATGTTCAACGCGACAGGAAGGTACAATCCAAAAGCGCTCGAAGTGCTGCGGCGTTCGTACGTCGAGATGGGCATCCTGCCGAGCGAGCCCGATATGAGCCAGTTGGTCACAGAGAAATTCTTGCCGTCCGCCTCGAAGTGATGAATCATTCACAGTTCAACGATTTCCCGCGCAACCGCGGCGAGAGGACATTCGCATCTTGACCGACGCCACGCCGGAAATAAAAGTCGAGGACGTAAGCCAGTCCTACGGCGCGCCGGGCGATCCGCTCCGAGTCATCGCACTCGAAAACGCTTCGCTTGAGGTGGGGCGGGGTGAACTCGTTTGTCTGATCGGTCCAAGCGGGTGCGGCAAGAGCACGCTCCTCAACCTGATGGGCGGTCTCGCCATGCCCACTTCTGGACAAGTGTTGATTGACGGCGAACACGTGACCGGGCCATTGCCCCAAAAAGTTGCATTTGTTTTTCAGGAGAATGCGCTGTTTCCATGGCGGACCGTTCTCGATAACCTCAAGCTGGGCATGGCGTTTCAAGGCGTGCCGCAAGCGGAAAGGGAATCGCGGGCGCGCGAGTCGCTTGCCGCGGTCGGACTCTCTGATTTTGCGGACCATCATCCGGGCCAGCTATCGGGGGGAATGAAGCAGCGGGCGCAGCTTGCGCGCGCCCTCGGTCTGCGAACCGAAATTTTGCTGATGGACGAACCGTTTGCCGCGCTCGACGAACAGACGCGAATGATCTTAGGGGAGGATCTCTCGGTTTTGCTGGCACGCACAGGTAAAACAATCGTTTTCGTCACGCACAGCCTGGTGGAAGCGATATTTCTTGCCGACCGCGTCGCTGTGTTCAGCGCGCGGCCCGGGCGAATCAAACAAGATAATTTCCGTGAACGAAAAGCATCCGCGCAACCGCAGCTTTATGACCTCCGAAAAGCTCAGCCAATTGCGCAACGAGCTGTACGATCTTTTGCACGATGAAATCCGCAAGACGATGGACCGACCCGCGAGGGAACCTGGCGCACCTCCCGCGGAAATGTTCACAGTGGACGATGGCGGGAAGCCGTGAGCCGCTCACGAATCGCGCAACGATTGGTTCAACTGGGATTCCTGATCCTCGTGGAAGTTGCCTGGCAGATCACCGCGGTTCGCGGCGGCGTAAGTCCGCTGCTCCTGCCTTCGCCTGCCGCGGTCTATCGCGAATTCATTTCCTTGCTAAGCAGCGGGATGTTTTGGCCCGATTTGAAAGTCACTCTCTACGAGTTGGCCGTCGCGTTTTCGATTGCCGCCATCGCCGGGAGTTCGATCGGTTACCTGGTGAGCCGCTCGCGTTACTCGATCCGAGTCTTCGACCCGTTATTCGCCGGAATCTTTGCGATCCCCGCAATCCTTCTTTATCCGCTCTACGTTCTTTTTTTCGGGCTCGGCCCGGGATCGAAAATCGCGATGGGCGCGACGATCGCTTTCTTTCCCATCGTGCTCAATACGATTTCCGGGCTGAGCCGGGTCGATTCCGCCTACGTGACTGCGGCGCGCTCCATGGGCGCGTCGTCCCCGCAGATGTTCTGGTCCGTGATGTTGCCCGCAGCGTTTCCGATTGTCCTGACGGGGCTGCGGATGGGACTCATCCTGGCCTTTCTCTCGATTCTTGGGGCGGAAACGATTTCGTCTTTTTCCGGCCTCGGCCATCAGATCGCCGGCCTTGCCGAAAATATGGATACGGCGAGCATGTTTGCCTATATTGTTTTTGTCCTGCTTATCGCGTTTCTCCTTAATTTCGCGGTTTCATTTGCCGAGGCGCGCGGCCGGCAGAAAGGCGGATTGAACGCCGCGAATACCGTGAGAGATGAGAATACCGCGCGGGGTAAAGTGAAAATAAAGTTGCAGTCCAGCCGTCGCGCGCATTGCGCTCGTGGGAGCGGCGCTTGCGGCCTGGGAAGCGGGGGCGCGCCTGTTTGGTGATCCACTTTTTATCAGCCCGCCGTCGCGCGTGCTCATCGCGATTGCGCATCTCGCTGGCGAGAAAGAAGTCGTCGCCGCTGTCACGCTCACTTGCTGGGAACTGATCGTAGCATTCGTTCTCTCCCTGCTGATCGGGCTCGTCGGTTGGCCTCATCGTCGGCATGAACCGATTCACGCGAGGCTCGATTTATCCCATCATCCTTCTGCTTTACGCGATGCCGCTCGCGACCGTTCTGCCGCTGTTCGTGATTGTCTTCGGAATCGGCGCCGCGTCGAAGATCGCCTTCGGCGTGAGCCACGGAGTGTTTCCGATCATCCTGGCGGTCGCGGCCGGCGTGCAGAATATCAAACCCATTCTGCTTACGAGCGCCAGGTCCATGGGCGCGAGCCGGCGCCAGGTCCTGTTGTCGGTTGTGTTCCCGCACATGCTGCCGAGCCTGTTCACGGGAATGAGGCTCGGCATGAGCGCGGTCTTGCTGGGAGTGCTGCTCGCAGAGCTTTACGTTTCGCAGTCGGGAGTCGGCTATCTTACGAGCATGTTCACGCAATCCTTCCAGCCACAGAATTTATTCGCGCTCGTTGCCGTGCTCGCCGGAATTGCAGTGGCGCTGAATGAGCTCTGCCGTATGTCTGAAAGAAGGCTTAGCCGGTGGCAGTCATGATGCGAATAGCGCTGATATCTCACTACGATTCAAAGGATTGCATCGGTGGTCAAGAGCGAAGATGCGGAACGGAAGGTTTTGTGGCCCCGGCGTCTCGCCGGTGGTTTCCTTATCCGTGTCGCTGGACAAAGCCGCCGGCGGGACGCCGGCGCCACAAAACGCCGCCAGATTTGAAAAATTCCAGCGGTGACGCGAGAGGCGAGATACTTGTCGACATTCATGAGGAGAGCTGCCATGTCTAAAAAACTGGAGCTGTCATTTGCCTGCGGCGACTACGAAATTACCCGCCCGCTGATGGAGGGCGCGGTCAAGCCCGATGGAATCGACCTGACCGTGCTCACTGGTGCCGGTTCGCGAGAGCGTCACTGGCGCATGGCGCGCAACAATGAATATGACATTTGCGAATTCAACGCCTGCGCCTATTTCATGGCGCGCGACCGCGGCGTTCGCTGGACGGCCATTCCCGTCTACACGCATCGCCGCTTCCGCCACGGCTTCATTTTCATCAACACGGCGAAGGGCATTAAAGAACCAACCGACCTGATCGGACGCAGGGTCGGCGGCACGAATTTTCAGCCGGCGGGCAGCATCTGGGCTCGCGGAATCCTCGAGGAATATTTCGGCGTCCCGCACAAGAAACTGACCTGGATCACGGAGCGCGACGAAGACATCGAGTTCACGCCGCCGCCGGGACTTAAAATCGAAATGATCCCTCGCGGAAAATCCCTCGACGAAATGCTGGTCGAAGGCGAACTCGACGCCATGATTTCGCCGAGCTTCCCGCGCCCATTCCTCAAAGGAGACAAGCGCGTTGCGCGGCTCTTCCCGAACTACAAGGAAGTGGAGGCCGACTACTTCCGCCGCACCGGAATTTTTCCCATCATGCACGTGACCGTGATTCGCCAGGAAATTGTCGAAAAGCATCCATGGGTTCCGGCGAGCCTTGTGCGCGCGTTCGATGAGGCCAAGCGCATCGCCTATGAGCGCGTGCGCAATCCGCGCGTTGTGCCGCTGGCCTGGTTCAGCGCCGCCTGGGAAGAGCAGAACGAAATTCTGGGGCGCGATCCGTGGGCCTATGGCCTGGGGCCGGCCAACCGCAAAAATCTGGAAGCCGCGATCCGCTACACCCATCAGCAGGGATTGATCCGCCGCGAGATTCCCGTCGCTGAGTTATTTGTGAATACAGATGATGAAGAAATCGGCGATAAGACGCGGATCTAAGGTCCGGTTCGATGGATTCTAATGCCAGGATCGACGCAGTCCTTCGGCGCATGGCCGAAGACGGCATCGAATTGCTGATCGCGTGCTCGAACGGCCTGCACATGCCGGATCGCCCCGACCCGGTGGTCCATCTCAGCGGATATCGTTCGCTCGGCGAAAGTTTCGTTCTCCTGCATCGCGATGGCGCTGTCGAAATTGATCGTCTCCCCTGCGGCTGACGCGGAACGCGTGTCCGCATGGAAAGGCCGCGCACGCACTGCATTGCGACGGACGATCTTATTGGCGCGCTCACTCGAGAACTGGCTGACTGCAGAAACAATTGCCGGACGCGTCGCCATCGTTGGAATCGATGCCTTGCCGCATTTCCTGGCGGAGCCGCTGCTTGCGATTTGTGAGGGCGCCATACTTTCCTTTGACGATCTTTTTACCGCGCCAATGGGCGCAAGACGGCAGCCGAAATCGCAAGAGCGCGGCGCGCGACCGCCATTGCGGAAAAAGGCCTGGAGCGGTCTGCTCGAGCTTGCGCGCCCCGGCATGCGCGAATGCGATCTCGCCGTTGAACTCAACTGCTACATGAAATCGCTCGGCGCCGACGACAACTTCCTGATGCTCTGCGCTTCGCCGCATAATCCGGCAGTCATGCCGTCCAGCAACCGAAAAATCGAGCGGGGAGATATTCTTGTCACCGAACTTACGCCGAGCTACGAAGGCCAATTCGTCCAGATTTGCCGGACAGTCGCCGTCGGGCCGCCGCGAGCGGAACTCCAGGAGAAATACGATCTAGTCCTCCGTGCGATGTGGGCAGGCATCGAGACGATCCGTCCGGGAATTCCGATGTCGCAGGTTTGCGCCGCAATCGATGGAGTGCTCGAAGCGGCGGGCTATGCGGAATATTGCCGCCCGCCGCACATGCGCCGCCGCGGGCATGGCCTCGGCTGCGGTTCGGTGGCGCCGGGCGACGTCGCCGCAAATAACAACACGCTTCTGGAAGAGGACATGATCTTCATTGTCCATCCGAACCAATATTTGCCCGAGACTGGATATCTAATGTGCGGCGAACCTGTCCTTGTGACTGCGACTGGAGTCGAGACACTCACCAAAAAGACAGCAGCGCTCACTATCCTTGCAGGCTAGGCCGAAGGCCATTTCATGCGGATGAAAAGCACAGCACTGCTCACGGGCCCCTACGACTGGGATCCAGAGCTCGTGCCGCTGGCGGAATTCGAGGCGCGGCTTGCGGCCGTGCGCCGCGTGCTAGCCGAAAGCGGAGCGACGGCATTGCTCGTGCACGGGCACAGCGTTGACCACGGCGCGCTCGCGTACCTCACCGGCTTTATGCCGAAGCTTGGCCCGGCGTTTGCTCTCGTGCCGCTGGAAGGCCCGATTCGCGTCCTCGCCTCGGGTGGACCGGGAATGGTGAGTTCGGCAAAGCGTCTAACGTGGGTAGAAGATGTGCGCCCTCTGAGCAATCTGAGAAATGCTCTGAACGAGTGGCTCCGAAGCATTGATTCGCAGAAGGCCGGGCCGTGATTGGATTGTGGGGCGGAAACACAATGGCTCAGCGTCCGTATTCAGCCGTCGCGGAGGCGATTCGACCCTTTGGCAAGCTGGTCGGATTGGACGATCAACTCGATGTGCTGCGGCGGCGCAAATCCCCGCTTGAGCTGAAACTTTTGCGCGAAGCCTGCCGCATTCTCAGTGTCGCGTGCGATTCATTCGAACGAGCCGCGGTTGATGGCTTAGGCGCACGCTCCGCCGCGCTGGCAGCCGAGCGCGCCGCCTATTCGAACGGGGCTCAAGATGTTCGAATCCTTGCGAGCCAGAAAAATGGCGGCCCGCCATTGCCCTTCGACGGCCCGGACGATTTCCGCGTTGCTCCGCTCCTGGCGTGCCTTGCCGTGCGTTTTGCAGGATATTGGGCTGAGGGGCTAGTCACGGCCACTTCGTCGCACAGCGGGGCTCTTGCGTGCGCCAGAGCCACGCTCAAGGCGATGTTGCGCGAAGCACGGCCCGGCGCAACTTCGGGCAATCTCGTTCACATCGCAGCGCAACATCTGCCGCCCTACAAGCTTCATCCGTTCGTTGAATCCGCAATCGGGAATGGCATTGGATTATCGTTCGAAGAATCGCCCATTCTTGGCCGCGACAAAATGGCGAAGTTCGAAGAAGGCGGCGTTTACACTCTCCGCTGCGGCGCCATCGGCGAAGGCGGTGACAATGCGCTTGTTTCGGCGATGGTCGCAGTAAGCCGATACTGTAATCGAAGTCCTGTGGCCGCCAGACCATTTACGCGATGAGGAAAACGCAAAAGGATCACGATGACTGTCCTGGAGCAAATGGAGGAACGGATTGCGGCGAGAGGGAACGACGTGCTTCCTGAAAGCGTCCGCGAGACTCTCTCGATTCATCTCCTGGATACAGTTGGCGCATGGATCGCTGGAGGCGCGACGGAAGAGGGCAAGACGCTTTCGCGCCTGGCCGCAAGTCCGAGCGAGCCGATTCCCATATTTGGCCGGCAGCCGCTCGATCGCATCGCGCTCGGAGTCGCGACGACGCGTCTCACCGAGATCGACGACATACACATGCCGTCTTGCACGACGCCCAGCTCGGTGGTCTTCCCGACCGCGCTCGTGATTGCCGGGTCTTTGCAACGGCAAGGCGCGCGGGCTTTCGCGCAGGCCTTGTCTGCGGGATATGAAGTGATGACTCGTTTCGGCATGGCGATTGATGGGCCTGGTGTTCTAAATCGCGGGATATGGCCAACTTATTTCGCGGCTCCGGTGTGTGCCGCTGCCGTTGCGTCCCGTTTGCTTTGCCTCACTTCCGAAAAAACTGCCAACGCTCTCGGGATCGCGCTGACGATGACCAGCGGCGCGGCTGGAAAACCTGCAGGCGCATCGCCCAGGTGGCTGCTGCTTGGCATGGCCGCGCGCTCTGGGTGCGCCGCAGCTCTGGCTGCGGCGGAAGGCTATGCGGGCGATCGCGACCTGCTCGACGGCGATTGGATGATCCGCACGCACGGAATTTCGTGTGATCCGGGCCCGCTCGTGTCAGCAGCTCACACAGGTGGCTCGGTTGGTGCGCTGAGTCTCAAGCCCTACTGCGCGGCGAAACAAACGATTGCGGCGATCGATGCCTTCAGAAATCTCATGGGCAAGGGAATAACTCCCCGCGACATTGTTGCTTTGCGTGTGGCCGTGCCGCCTGCTTATGCCGAGATGATTGGGCATCGCAATACCGCCGGCAGCCGTGTCGCCAGAATCACGAGCGCCGCGTATCAGCTCGCCCTCGCCGCCTTCCGGCCCGTCGAACTTGAAAATGTTGCGCGCCCCAACCTTGCCGATGATCCTGAAATTGCGGCATTCATGGACCGCGTCGAGGTCGTTCCCGACAAGGGGCTCGAGCAACACTATCCGCAGCGCTGGCCCGCCCGCGTCGAAGTTGTGTTGAAGGACGGCCGCACGGAAACAAATCTCGTCCTCGACGCAAGAGGAGATCCATCGCGTTCCTCCGAAGTAGATGTGCGGGCCAAGTTTCACCGCCTCGCCGATCCTGTGATTGGAAACCTCGCGGCGTGTGAACTGGAGGAGGTTTGCCTTGCTGCGACAAAGCAGGATGAAGCGCTGGCAACGCTTTGCTCCAAAATCAATTCGCAAGAGCGCTTCATTTAGGGCATCACGACGAAATTGTTGAAACCGCGGTTGGCATCCTGCAGCGAAGAAAGCGCTTCATTCACGTCTTTCAGCGCCGCCCGCTTGTGATGCAGCACGGAGAGATCGAGCGTCCCGGCACGCGCCATCTCCGCAAGTTCCTGCCCCTCGCCCGTCGTGAACCAGCATGAGCCGATCAGCTGAATGTTCATCCCCATCATCCAGTGGATATTCAGCGGCAGCGTTTCCGCCACGCCGCCGATGTCGACAGCGCGGCCTCCGCGCCGCAACGAACGCAGCGCGTCCATCATGGCGCTTGCCGGGGCTCCCGGCGGCAGGGTATCGATCACCGCATCCACGCCTTCATTGCCGGTCATGTCCATCGCCCATTCCTGCACCGCGCGTTTTCCCACCGCGAACACTTCAATCCGCGAGGGAGCCAGCGCTTTCACCCGGTCCAGCAGCTCTTCATTACGGCCTGTCCCAAATATTTTCGTTACGCCAGTTGCCAATCCCACGAGCGCGACACAAAGTCCCAGCGCGCCGCCGATTCCGTTGACCAGAAGCGTGCGCCCGGGGCCGGCTCCGGCCTTCCTGATCGCCGCGTAGGCCGTGCCCAGATATCCAAATCGCGCCGCTGCTTCGAAGCTGACGTTGTCGGGCAGCTTGACGAGGGCGCTTTGCGGCGCAGTGATGAACTCCGCAAGCCCGCCATACGGATAGGCTTCGAACACTGCCTGCGAAAGCGGCCCGCGTCCGAAATAACCCTGAAACGTGAAAGCGCGGCAATTCACGATTTCGCCGCTTCGACAGGCGCGGCACGAACCGCACCCCCGCGCAGGATTTACGTAAACACGGTCGCCCGGCCGCATCGACTGCACCTGGCTGCCGACCTCCGCAACGATGCCTGCTGGATCCAATCCGAAAATTGCGGGAAGCTTTGGCAGCGGCAAGTTTGGAAACCACTCCGGCCATTTCGTCAGCACGTTCTTTAAATTCGGCACTACACCACATGCTTTGACGGCGACGAGGACATCAGTAGGGCGAGGTTCCGGTATCGGAATCTGTTCAAGCAGCAATGGGCCGCCGATCTCGTGCATGCGCGCCGCGAGCATTGTTCTCATCGCTTACTCCTAAGGCGAAATTTCCTCGAGTGCTCGCTCGCGCGTTTCCACGGTCCCCAGGGAAATTGCCGCGCCGGCAAGCGAGATCAACCCGAACATAAAAAACACGCCGCTCACTCCATAGCCGGCAAGCGCGAATCCTACAATCGCGGGTCCAGCCGCCGAAGCAACCCGCAACCACGCGCTCGCCGCGCCCGTTCCAAAACTCCGCAATCGCGTGGGATAAATTTCGGTCGTGTACAAGTAGACCAGCATCGAATTCCCGGAAATAAACATGAAGCTGATCGCCACCAGCAAAATGACTTCGCGCGGATTGCCGGCGCCGCGAATCCAAATCGCGATCAGCGGCGCAGCCCCCAAAGCATAGGCCAGTATGAACCACGGCTTGCGCCCGATGCGATCCACCAGCATGGCGCAGAGAAAAGCCCCGGCCAGCCCCGCCAGATTGATGATCACGCCAATCCGCAGCGCGTCCGCAACGCTATATTTATAGTAGGTGCGAAAAATTGTAGGCAGCCAGGTGTTGATGCCATAGGTCACAAAATATGTGGTGATCCAGATGCACCAGACAACGATCGTCCGGACGCGATAAATCCCACGAAAAAGCTCCAGCCACGAAGTTGCGCGCCGGGCGGCCGGTGCAATTGATAGCGGCGGCTCAGGCGTCGAAGGAATCATCTCTTGACCCGAACCTCCGGCACTCTCCATCTGCGCCACAATTTTTTCGGCCTCATCTAACCGCCCCTTCGAGACGAGCCATCGGGGCGACTCCGGAAGAAAGTTTCCGGTGAACATCGCGAGCACCAGAATCGCAGGGAATCCTCCGATCAAAAACATGGTCCGCCATCCAAACAGCGGCACCAGCCAATAGCCCAGCAGGGAAGCGCCTACCAGCCCGATCGGGAATATGAACTGGTAGATTAGGAAATAACGCCCGCGGCCTTTCGCGCGCAGGATTTCATTGATGTAAGCCGCCGCGACGGGCACCTCGCCTCCGAGTCCAATCCCCTGAATCGTGCGAAATGCCAGAAGCGACGGAATATTCCAGGAGACGGCGCAGAGCAGGCTCATCAGCGAATAGAGAGCGATCGTGATCTTCGCGCACCGAAGCCTGCCAATGCGCTCCGCCAGCCATCCGAAAAAAAGCGCTCCCACAATCTGGCCGAGAAAGCTCGATGAGATCAGGACGCCGATGGTGCGAGGCGCGAGCTTCCAGACTCCGATCAGCGTCGGAAGCACGTACGCGATCGCCAGCACGTCGAACGCGTCAAAAAACGTAGCGCTGCCCATGACAAGCAGCGCCCGGATGTGCAACGCGCTGACCTGTGTCCGCTCGATTCTTGCCAGCAGCAAAGCCGCTCGCCGGTCATCTGAGGCAAGAGCCATCATCAAATCCCGCTTGGTTGGAGATTCATCCGCATGCGGACGGTGTTGCCGGTGGGAGCGCCGCACCGTTCCGAACGAAACGCCACTCTATATTTCGCGGTTCGCAAGAGCAAACGATAAATCGAAGTGACGCGAATACACTTTCATCGCGGAAGAGGGGCGGGGTCAGGTGGCGCCGGCGTCCCGCCGGCGGTTTTGCGTCACCTCGCGCAAACGAAAAACGCCGGCGGGACGCCGGCGCCACTAAACTCTTTTCCACAAAGAGGTGATTGACCAACAAGCCCACGCGCTGATTCGCAGCGAGGTGGCTGATCTAGTTTAGGGAGTCTTTCACACGTGCACGAATCCTGCCGCTCGCGCCTGAACAGTTGACAAATTCGTCTCGGACTTATCGATCACCGACAGCCCGAGCTTCTTGAGCAAATCATAAATCGTATCGATCTCCACCTTGCGGGGAAGCGGCATGGGTGGGCGCATGTACGGATTCGGAATCAATCCGCGAAGCCAAGCGGCCGTTTGATACCGTGTATGCAGGCGCCCCATGTCGGCAATGTATTCGTGCAACTGCACCAGTCCGCTGTCCCAAATCCTGCAGGCGCCTTCGAGGTCCCGGCGTTTCCACGCGTCCAGGTGATCGAGCATCGGTTCGAACGCGAAATTCCAGAACCCGCTCAGCGTGCCGTCAAACAATCCGGTGGCATTGTATTCATGAAAGCGGCTGGCAAGAGCGCCCAGAACGGCCACGTGGCGGTCGAGCGACCGAAGTCCCTGCGCAATGATGCGAAATCCGTCGTAACCGTAGGTCATCTTCCATCCAACAATGTTGGGCACTTCGCGGCAGATCTGGAGAGTGGCGTTCAACGGCAAGCCGGGAGAAAACGGCGGCCGCGATCCGGAAACCGGGTGCGTAATAATCGGCAGGTCCACGGCCTTGTCCTGTGCCTTGATCATGTCTGTCCACACTTCCGGGTACATGTCCGCGTCCCAGCAGGAAGTGACGTCCTGTGCGCCGCCGGGAGGCGTCACAAAAATTCCGTCTGCTCCCAGCGTTTTCGCATCCCGCGCCGTGGCCACAGTTTCCTCGGTCGTCAGCGCCCAGGTCCCGGCAAAGATGGGAACTTTCCCGTGGGCTTCCTCCATAGCGATTTCGAGGATGCGGCGCTTTTCGGCGCGAGTGAGATAAAAGATTTCTCCCGCCTCGGGATTAATGCATAGCCCGCCGGTCTTCAGAAAGCGCGGCTCGCGAAGGAAGTATTGGATGAAGTGCCGGTAGGCCTGCTCATCGACCTGGAACGACTCGGTCAAAGGGAGCAAAATCGCGACGTAGTACCGGTCGGCAATATTTGTGTTGGTCATAAATATTTCTCCAAAATAATCGCTTCATTGATTTGCATGTCTAACAGGTTGCGAATAATCCCAAAGGTTTGTCATTCCGAGGCGCGCCGAGTGCCGAGGAATCTCTCATTCTTTGCGACTAACCTCGGAGAGATTCCTCACTTCGTTCGGAATGACAAAATAAACCGGTGGTTCCGCCGACTATGAATCTTTCTCGGGACGTTCAATACGTTCCAACATTTTTGCCCTCACGATGATTCACGACGTGCCCCGGAAAACTTGACGGCGCGATTTGTTCTTCGTCATACTGCCCGCCGATGATCCCAAACAATTTTTACGAATCTTATCATGATTTAAGAGGCTCCAAGCGGTGTGGCGCGTCGAATGTCTCCCGGCGGAATTTTCTCGCCGCAGCGTCCGCCATCGGCGCCGGTGCGCTCATTTCGCGCTTTTCTTTCCCGGCATGGGCCGCCTCAAATCCAGGCCGCATTGACATCCATCATCACTTCCAACCGGATATTTATTACGACTTCCAGAGGGCCCACGGAAAAGGCTTTGACACGAATCAATGGAGCCTCGCGAAAGACCTCGAGGACATGGACCAGGCCGGTACCGCCGTGGCCTTTTTGTCCCTCACCACGCCGGGATTCACTTTTGGAGAAACGAACGAGGTAAGAAAAGTCTCGCGAGGCAGCAACGAAGCCGCCGCCAAACTGGTCGCCGATCATCCGGGACGCTTCGGAAGCTTCGCCACGATTCCTCTGGCGGACACCGAGGGAGCGCTCCGCGAGACCGAGTACGCGCTCGACACTTTAAAAGCGGACGGCATCTCCCTCTTTTCCAGCTATGGAGACGTCTGGCTGGGCCACGCGACTTTCGCGCCGGTTTATGAAGAATTGAACCGGCGCAAAGCGCTGGTCTACGTTCACCCGGTTCTCGCCAACTGTTGTGCAAACCTGAACGTCGCGAAGGATGGCGTGCCCAACGAAATCGCCATGATCGAATTCGGCACGGACACGACACGCGCCCTCGCAGGCCTCATCTTCAGCGGCATGACGACAAAATTTCCAGATATCACCTGGATCTTCGCGCATGGCGGCGGCACCATGCCCTTTTTGATCGAGCGCTTTTTCCAGGGGGGAGCCTCAGCGGAAATTGTCCCGGGCATCGTGACGAAAGGGCAGGAGGAACCTCCTGCAAAGAACTCGCCTTCGGGCGATGTTGTGCTCCGTGAGCTGAGAAAAATGTATTACGACACGGCGCAAATTTCCAACCCGGTCGCTCTCGGAGCGCTGCGCAAGGTCATACCGGTTTCTCAGATCCTCTACGGCACCGATTACTGGTACAGAACAGCCGTGGAAAGCGTGCGGGGCCTGACCACGAGCAAAGTGTTTAGCGCAGAAGAGCTGCGCGCCATTAACCGCACCAACGCGGAAAGGATCCTGCCGCGCTACCGAAAAGCGTAACGCCGCCTTTCGATGATCTCGCAAGCCTTGACAGCATTGGGCCGCGGGCATATCGTCACGAACAATTAGACAATTAAATGCGAAGAAGTTCAGCGCGCACCGGGATGCTCGCAAGTTTCAGGAGGGCGGCACATGGCAATCACAAACCAGCAGCCATTGGAACGAAATCGCGAAACTGAATTTGCGAACGAATTGCCTGATGTGGATCTGGCGCGCACGGGGCCCGGTACTCCCGGCGGGCGATTCATGAGGCGTTTCTGGATGGCCGTTGGCCGGAGCCAGGATCTTCCGAAAGGCCAGACAAAACCGATCCGCATCATGAGCGTGGACTATGCGCTGTATCGCGGCGAATCGGGCCGCGCCCAGGTCATCGACTATCGCTGCCCTCATCGCGGCGCGCAAATGCACCTTGGCTGGGTGGAGGGCGACGACATCCGTTGCATCTACCACGGCTGGAAGTATGACTGCACAGGCCAGTGCATCGAGCAGCCCGCCGAAGATTCCAGCTTCGCGCGCAAAGTCAGGATCGGCAGCTATCCGACGCGCGAATACATGGGCCTCATTTTTGCCTATTTCGGCGAAGGCGATCCGCCGCAGTTTCCGCCGTATCCGGGCGAGAGGCCGGACGCGATCGTCGATCTTTGGAACGTCGAAACCGTGCCCTGCAATTATTTGCAGTGTTTTGAAAACAGCATGGATGAAACGCACGTTGCCTTCGTGCACCGCCCCGGCGGATCCCACAAAAATATCGCGGATCTCCCGGTGGTTGGCGCGGAAGAGACGGATTGGGGCATGCTGCGCCTCGGAACCCGCGCGAACGGCAAGGTGCGGCGCAGCCTGCATTACATGCCAAACGTTACGCGAGTGATCGTGCCGCCCGTGGCCGGCATGGATGGGGTGGGCGGATGGGTGGAAATATTTTTCAATTTCACTCCAATCGACGACGAGAATCATCTGTGGCTCATCACCAGCAACGTGACAGTAAGCGGACCGGAGGCCGACGCTTACCGCGCCAAACGCGCCGAATATCATGCAAAAATCGCCGCGGCCTGCCCGGCTCGTGATCTCGCGGTGGAGTTGATGGAAGGCCAGCACCAGTTTGCGGAGATGCAGCATCCGGACCTGGTAATTATTCAGGACATTGCGGTGCAGGCCGGACAAGGCCGGATTGCCGACCGCCGGAACGAACGACTCGGCCGGTCGGATACGGCCATCATCCTGTGGAGAAAAATTCTAGCCCGTGAACTGCTGGCTGTGGCCGAGAGACGCCAAGGAAAAAATTGGACTTGCCCCCCGGCGGATGAGTTGCCTACGCTTGGTTTCTAGCCTCCGACGCTGGTGAGTCATATTAGTGGGCTACGGAAAAACCCGAATTTTTGTCATTCCGAGGCGCGCCGCGCGCCGAGGAATCTCTCCTTTCCTGAGTTCAAACCAAAGAGAGATTCCTCACTTCGTTCGGAATGACAAAATAAGTGCTTTTTTCGCAGCCTGCTAGGGAGTTTTTTATCACACAGTAAAAGAGGGAGTCCTTTAATGGCCGATTCGATTGAAAACAAGCGTCACCCACAAATTACATCCAGCCCAGGGTCCGCTCTTTACGCGGGCGGCGTTTCGCGCAGAACCTTGCTCAAGCAAGCGGCCGCAATCGGCGCGGGTGCCGCTCTTTCAACCGGCTCGGTGCTTGCGGCAATGCCGCGTGTCGATTCCGATTCCAGGCGCGGACGGATCGACGTGCATCATCACATGCTCCCTCCTTTCTATATGGACCTTCGCCGCGCGGTACCCGACGTTGGCAGAATGCCCACGTGGTCACCGGAAAAATCGATTGATGACATGGAGAAAAACGGCGTTTCGACCGTCATGCTGTCCCTCGCGGTCTCCGGCGTCACATTCGACGCAGGCGAAGCCGGGCGCAGCCTGGCTCGCAAGAGCAATGATTTCGGCGCGCACCTTGTCCAGGATCATCCGGCAAATTTTGGATTGCTGGCCGCGCTACCGCTTCCCGACCCGCAAGGCAGCCTGGCCGAGATGGAATATGCCCTTGACACTCTTCACGCGGACGGAATCGCATTGCTAAGCAGTTATGGCGACAAGTGGCTCGGCGACGCCCTGTACGCGCCCGTGTTCGAGGAACTGAACCGCCGCAAAGCCGTCGTCTTCGTTCATCCGTCCGCTCCGAATTGCTGCGCCAATCTTCAGGCCCACGTCCCGGCGTCCACCATGGAATTTCTTTTCGACACCACGCGGACGATAGAAAGCCTTCTCATGAGCGGGACCTTCTCCAGGTTTCCAAATGTTCACTTTATTTTTTCACACGGCGGGGGAGCCATGCCCATGCTGGCGGAGCGAATCGCCAGGCTCTTTCCCAAAGACATGGCGGCTCAAGCCCCGAACGGCGTGCTCTACGAAATAAAGCGCCAGTATTACGACACGGCCAGCGCCAGCAATCCAACCTCTCTCGGCGCTCTGATGAGCGTTGTGCCGAATACACAAATTCTTTTTGGAAGCGATTTCCCGTTTCTTTCCGCGGGGGACACAGCGAGCGACTTGATGCATTCCGGTTTGCCAGAAAAAACAGTGGAGGCGATTAACCGCGAGAACGCAGTTCGCTTGTTTGGGCGCCTGGCGCGCTGATTAACCGCGTTTTGGCAGCTGAATCTTTGGCTTGACTCGGGTTGCCGCGCCGTGGGATTTTATCGCCGATTTCGCACGCTGAGCGGATGCGGGCTTGAGCCCATTGAGCTGTAGGTCGAATATTCGTTTCAAATCGGCCACGCCCTCGCGGGGATTTGGTCTCGGCCCGGCAATCCACCAGCGAACCGCCCCGGCATAAACAAGGAAAATATAGCGCGCAATATATGACGCGTCTTCGTCCGGCTTGACCTGTCCGTCTCGTTGCGCGTCTCTGACCATGTCTTCAAGTCCTGTAAGCATGTAGCTGCGATTTCGGAGATATTCGGCTGCTTGCTTGCCTTCCGAGTAAAAAGTCATATTTTTTAGAAGAATTCGGGAAAGCGCGGGGGTTTTACCAAAAAACTCATAGCGAGGCTGGCAGAAAGCCATCAGCCGGTCAAAGAATCGCTCGTGTGTTTTCGAAGCCCTCAGCGCCGCCTCATGTACTTCTGTAAGCTCCTCATTAAAGACAAGAAATACCAAATCGCGCTTGTCCTGGGCGTAGTTGAACAATGTTCCCAGCCCCACGTTCGCCCGCTTTGCAATCTGGCGTAGTGTCGCTGTCTCATAGCCGTGCCTGGTGAACAGCGTGCGGACCGCTGCCCGAATGCGCTGCCGTTTCTCGAGCTTGTGCTGTTCCCGCAGTCCGAGTTCAGTTGATCTGTAGGCTTTCAAGGAGTTTTCTCCCGCTGCATTAGAACATTTTCATGCTTCGCCTGCCAAGCGCGGCCTGCAGATTGTAATTGCGGTCAACCCCAAAATTCACCTCGACTCATTTCTGATATTGCGGTGGAATTTATTGACATCGGTCTCTTTGCCATGTTACAAGCGGCCCATCAAGACAGTCAGGATTTACAAGAATAAGTGACGGAGGTTTTTTTTATTCGCCTTCAAAGTGAACATGTTCATAACTGGATTTGCTCGCGGCGCAACTTTGGACTTGGATACTGAACGCCCCACTCGGCGGCCGGTAATCCGGTCCTCGGTACGGGCGGGTACCGCGCGATACCGCTGGGCCTGAAACTGCTCTTTTAACGGTCGGGCAAGCCCAGCGAAACGGGAGCGGCTCGTAAGTTCGAGCTCGCTCCCGTTTTTATTGGCGGTTCGAGGATAAGAAGCGGGGCCGCTGACGGATTGTGGCGACAACCCACGACGTCCGACATTCAAGTCAGACAAGTAGCAAGGATTTGAGGGGGAATCTATCGTTTGTGTAAGTTCCTGTAGCGCCCGCCTTCAGGCGGGCACTTTGGCATGCAGCAGGTGCCCGCCTGAAGGCGGACGCTACAAGAACCTGGAACAAGCCTTCACGTAGGCTCCGCATTTCACGCCAACTACATTGAAACTTTTGGTTTGCCGGCGGGCGAAGAACCCGCCGGCGCTTACATTGGCTAAGCTTAATTCGAAATCGTGATATTGACCGTGGTTGTCACCGTCGCCCCATCCGCCGTGGTCGCCGTCACGGTCATGGTCGATGGACCAGTGGGCGTTGGAGTCGGACCCGATGCCGTGGTGCAGCCGACCAGCGCTCCCGCCGCAAGAACGAGCAGCAGAAGCGTCAGGTAAACCGGTGCGCGCCGGAAGGACGCCGCCCGCTGCCGGACCGCGCCCAACATTCCCAGCATGGATAGAAGAACAGCCGCAACGAGCCACAGCAAGTATGTGGACCATGGCGATTGCCCTCCTATCCTTGGGCCCGATGCGGAAGATCCCGACGATCCACTCTTGGCAGGAATCGCATTGATCGAAACGGTCGTACTGCCTGATGTGGCGCCCGCCGCAATTGTCGTGGGACTTGCCGCGCATGTGGCACCTGTCAGCATTGACGGCAGCGTGCACGTGATCGTGATCGCTGACGGGAACGGGGCGTTTGCCGGAGTACTCATGAAATCGATCTTTACCATCGCGGGTGTGCCGGCGGTTACTGTGATTGTTCCAGCCGTTGAAGCGTCTTGCGCGAGACTAATGCCCACGACTTGGAACGATTGATTGGCCGTGGTGCCTCCGCCGGGCGCCGGGTTCGTGACGGTTACATTGAATGTTCCCGCCGTCGCGATATCCGTCGCCGTGATCGCCGCCTTCACCTGCGTTGCGCTGACGAATGTGGTCGTCTTCGCCGCGCCATTAAAGTTCACGACGGAAGACGAGTTCAAGTTCGTTCCGTTCACGGTAAGGGTAAAGGCTGTCCCGCTCTTTGTTGCGCTGGTGGGCGAAAGAGACGTGATCGTCGGAACAGGATTGTTTACCGTATAGGACGAATTCCCGGAGGTCCCCCCGCCGGGCGCAGGATTCGTCACGGTCACGTTGAATGTTCCCGCCGTCGCGATGTCCGCCACCGTGATTGCTGCTGTCACTTGCGTCGCGCTCACGAAAGTTGTCGTCGCAGCCGTCCCGTTGAAAGTCACCACCGATGTGGAAACGAAACTCGTCCCGTTCACCGTTAGCGTGAATGCGGCTCCGCCCGCCGTCGCACTGGCTGGCGAGAGAGACGTAATCGCCGGAAGAGGATTATTCACGGTGAAAGGCAGCGCCGTTGAAGCACCGGTTGTCGGCGCCGGGTTGGAGACGGTCACGTTAAATGTTCCCGCTGCTGCAATGTCCGTCGCCAGGATCGCCGCGGTTACCTGCGTCGCGCTGACAAAGGTCGTGACGCGCGAATTGCCGTTGAAGGAAACGGTCGCTCCGGAAAGGAAGCCCGTCCCGTTCACCGTCAGCGTGAAGCCCGCTCCACCCACGACCGCGCTGGCAGGCGAAAGTGAGGTGAGCGCCGGCGCCGGGTTATTGACCGCAAACGGCGAATTGCCCGAGGTGCCGCCGCCCGGAGCAGGGTTGGTCACGGTGACGTTGAAATTCCCAGCGGAGGCGATCTGCGGTGCCGTGATTGCCGCAGTCACCTGTGTGGCGCTCACGAACGTTGTGGTCGCGGCCGAGCCGTTAAAATTTACGGTCGAAGATGAGACAAAGTTCGTTCCATTCACGGTGAGCGTAAAAGCCGCGCCACCCTTTGCCGCGTTGGGTGGAGAAAGGGAAGTAATCGTTGGAACTGGATTGTTCACCGCAAACGGCGAATTCGCGGAGGTGCCGCCACCTGGCGCGGGGTTCGTCACGGTGACATTAAACGTCCCGGCGGTTGCGATCTCCGCCGAGGTAATTGCCGCTGTGACCTGCGTCGAGCTCACAAGCGTCGTCGTTGCGGCTGTGCCGTTGAATTTCACGACGGAAGTGGACACGAAGCCGGTGCCATTCACGGTTAATGTGAATGCCGCACCTCCTGCCGATCCGCTGGCCGGGGAAAGCGTAGTAATTGTCGGGGCCGGGTTGTTCACTGCAAATGCCGAATTCCCCGAAGCGCCGCCGCCCGGAGCGGGATTCGTTACGTTCACATTGAATGTGCCCGCCGAGGCGATCTCCGGTGCGGTAATGGCCGCGGTCACTTGCGTGGCGCTCACGAACGTGGTCGTTGCGGCGGTACCGTTGAAATTGACCACCGACGACGAATTGAAATTCGTGCCGTTCACTGTCAAGGTGAAGGCCGCGCTACCTGCCAACGCGCTTGTCGGTGAAAGCGAAGTGATCGCCGGCACCGGGTTGTTTACGGTAAACGGAGAGGTCCCCGAAGTGCCTCCGCCAGGAGCCGGATTTGTGACAGTAACGTTGAATGTCCCCGCCGCCGCGATGTCAGGTGCTGTAATCGCCGCGGTTACCTGGGTAGCGTTTACGAAAGTTGTCGTCTTGGACGCGCCGTTGAATTTCACGACTGAGCCTGAGACGAACCCTGTCCCGTTCACAGTTAGAGTGAATGCCGCTCCGCCTGCTGTCGCGTTGGTCGGCGAAAGCGACGTGATCGTCGGAGCGGGGTTGTTCACGGCGAACGAAGAACTTGCCGACGTGCCACCTCCCGGCGCCGCGTTTGTCACGGTAACCGGGAAGGTGCCGATGGCCGCGATGTCAGGGGCCGTAATCGATGCGGTCAGTTGGGTTGCACTTACAAATGTAGTCGTCCTGGCCGCGCCATTGAAGTTCACCACCGAGCTCGAGACGAACCCGGTCCCGTTCACCGTCAGCGTGAACGCGGCTCCGCCTACAGTCGCGCTGGTTGGGGAAATCGTCGTAATCGCCGGCGCAGGATTGTCGATCGTGAAGGTCTGAGCCGAAGAGGTCCCGCCGCCTGGAGTTGGATTTGTCACCGACACATTGACTGGCCCGCCGACAGGCAACTGGCCTGCCGGAATGGTGATGGTGATCGTCGTCCCTCCATTGGAAGCGGTCCCGCCCGTGTCTCCATTACTCCCAAAATTCACGATCGATCCGGCAATGAAGCCTGTTCCAGTCAGCGTCATGTTCACGGCCTGGCCGGCCACTCCACTAGTTGGGCTGATGGAAGTGAGAGTCGGAGACGGATTCGGCTGGCTCGCAATGGTGAACACAAAATTCGTGGTTGTGCCGCCGCCCGGAGCCGGATTCGTGACGGTTACGTTGGCGGGTCCGACGGTCGTGATGTCGCTCGACAGAATCGCTGCGGTGATTTGCGTCGAGCTAACGAATGTAGTGGTCTTCGCGTTTCCGTTGAATTTCACGGCAGAAGTGGACACAAAGCCGGTGCCGTTGACCGTCAGTGTAAAGCCGGCTCCTCCCGCTGTGGCGCCGTTCGGGCTCAGCGAGGTAATCGCCGGCGCCGGATTGTTAACGGCGAATGGCGAATTGCCGGATGCGCCGCCTCCCGGCAGAGGGTTTGCCACAGATACGTTAAAGGTCCCCGCGGTGGCGATATCCCCCGTCGTGATCGCCGCAGTCACTTGCGTCGCGCTCACGAACGTGGTGTTCCTGGCATTTCCATTAAAGCTGACCACGGCGCCAGAAACAAAATTCGTGCCGTTCACAGTCAACGTGAACGCGGCTCCGCCCACGATCGCGCTGCTCGGAGAAAGGGACGTGATGGCGGGCACCGGATTGTTCACGGCAAATGAAGAATTTCCGGACGCGCCGCCGCCCGGGACCGGGTTCGTCACGGATACGTTGAAAGCTCCCGCCGTTGCGATGTCCCCGGTGGTGATCGCCGCGGTCACTTGCGTGGCGCTCACGAATGTGGTGGTCTTGGGGCTTCCGTTAAAGCTGACCACCGCACCGGATACAAAATTCGTCCCGTTTACGGTCAACGTGAACGCGGCCCCGCCGGCAATTGCGCTGGCGGGAGAAAGCGACGTAATTGCAGGCACCGGGTTGTTCACCGTGAACGTTGAAATCCCTGAAGTCCCGCCTCCCGGGGCAAGATTCGTCACAGTTACGTTGATTGTCCCGGCCGCAGCGATGTCACCCGCCGTAATCGAGGCTGTGATTTGCGTGGCGCTCACGAAGGTTGTGGTTTTGGCCGCGCTATTAAAATTCACGACCGATGTGGACACAAATCCTGTCCCGTTCACGGTCAACGTGAACGCAGTCCCGCCCTTCGTGCCGCTAGTCGGCGAAAGTGACGTAATTGTGGGAGCGGGATTATTCACCGTGAATTGCGAATTCCCCGATGCGCCGCCGCCCGGAGCCGGGTTGGTTACGTTTACATTCAACGTACCCGCGGCCGCGATCTGCCCCGCCGTGATCGCTGCAGTGATCTGCGTCGCGCTCACGAACGTCGTCGTCGCGGCGGTGCCGTTGAAATTGACCACGGACGACGAATTGAAATTCGTGCCGTTAACGGTCAAGGTAAAGCCCGCCCCTCCAGCCAAAGCGCTGGTGGGAGAAAGGGAAGTGATTGTCGGCACCGGGTTGTTGACGGTAAATGGAGAGTTCCCCGAGGTGCCCCCGCCAGGAGCCGGGTTCGTGACAGTTACGTTGAACGTCCCCGCCGCAGCGATGTCACCTGCTGTGATTGCCGCCGTCACCTGAGTGGAATTCACAAAAGTCGTCGTTTTGGAATTCCCGTTGAACTTCACCGTGGCGCCGCTCACGAAGCCGGTCCCATTCACGGTCAGCGTGAATCCCGCAGCCCCCGCGATGGCACTGGTCGGCGAAATCGTTGTGATCGTGGGCGGCGGATTTGTCACCGGCAGATTGACCGTGGTCGATGTGCCACCGCCCGGCGCCGGGTTTGTGACAAACAGCGGGAGGGATCCCAGAGCAGCGATGTCGCCCGTCATAACCTGAATCGTGAGTTGTGTTGCGCTGACGAAGGTTGTTGCGCGAGCCGTGCCGTTGAACGTCGCAACCGAGGAATGGTTAAAGTTGTTTCCATTCACGGTCAGAGTGAAGGCGGCTCCGCCCACGGTAGCGCTGGAAGGCGAGAGCGACGCAACAGTCGGAGACGGGTTATTCACTGTGAAGGTAGAATTTCCCGACGTGCCGCCGCCCGGAGCAGGGTTCGCCACGGTCACATTGAAAGTTCCCGCCGTGGCGATTTCCGCCGCGGTGATGGAAGCGGTGAGTTGCGTGGCGCTCACAAACGTGGTGGTCGTGGCCGTACCATTGAAATTCACCACCGATCCCGAAACGTAGTTCGTTCCATTGACCGTCAACGTGAATCCAGCGGCGCCCGCCGTCGCGCTCGTGGGTGAAAGCGACGTGATGGTTGGCAAGGGGAAACTGACCGTCGTCTGATCGGTCGCTGTTTTTCCCGTTGATCCGGTATCTCCGGCAGTCGTGACGGTCACGGAATTGGTTGGGGTTCCCGCGGCTGCCGCGGCCACGTTCACAACCAAATTGAACGCGCTCACGCCGCCGCTCGCTCCGATGGCCGCCGAAGATGTGCAGGTCACAATCTGCGACGCCGCGATGCAGGACCAGGCGCCGGAATTGGTATTGCTGTTGAATGTTAATCCGGTTGGGAGGGTGTCTGTTGAAGTGGTCGTGCCGGTCGTCGCCTGAGTTCCGGTATTGGTCACAGTGATCGTGTAGGTCCCGGTCTGGCCGACGAAGAAGGTGCCGGTGTGCGTTTTGGTGACGGTCACATCCGGAGCGATTGCCGTCCCACTGAGTGTGACGGGGAAGGAAGCGGCCGGAGATGAATCCGAGATCGTAAGAGTTGCTGACCGGGCAGTTCCACCCGCTGCGCCAGGCATAAAAACCACGGCAACGGTCCACGATCCCGTCATCGCCGGCAGAGTCTGGCCCGTGCAATTGTTGGTTTTGATTGAGAAGTCGCTGAGGTTGGTGCCTGTAATTGTCGGAGCCGTACTCGAAACGGTGACCGCGGCATTTGTGGGATTGATCAGCGTAACAGTTTGCGACGAACTTGCCACGCCGACGGTTTGCGGGCCGAAGGTCAGCGATGTCGGACTCACATTGACGGCAGGATTCGCAGAGTTCCCATTCAGGGTGATGGTTATCGTACCTGCCCCGACGCCCGTGCCGTAGTGGACGACAGCGGTTCCCGGGCTGGCGCCTGAACCGCTCGGTGTGAACGTAATGTAAAGCGCGCAGGTACCCGTAATTGCCCCCAAAGAGCTGCCGCAGGCGTTGGGCCCGGTGCCGAGACTATAGGGACCGGTGAATGTCGTGGCGCCGAGGGGAACTGCTGCACCCGTGTTGGACACAATAGCGGCCAGAGTCAATGTTGAGCCATCGTTCGTGGACGGGAAGGTCATGGTGGTCGGCGTAGCACTTACGATTCCGGCGATGCCCACTCCAGTGAGGCTTACCGTCTGCATCGTGGGGTTTGAATTGTCGGTGATCGTCAGCGTGCCGTTTCGCGTGCCAGCTACCGATGGGGTGAAGATGATCGGGATCGTGCAGGACGCGCCCGCGGCGACGCTAAAGCAATTGCCCCCGTTTCCGGAAACGAGCAAGGCGTAATCGTTGGGGGTGATCGTGATGGTGTTGATGGTCAGCGGGGCGGTGGCCGAGGGAGAGTTGGTGATCACGACATTCAGCGACTGGCTCTGCGTGTTCACGATCTGATTGCCGTAATTTAACGCAGCGGGAGGAGTTGGCGTCGTGATGACGGCCTGCGCCGATGGGATGCTGGCGCTCAGGTTGACCGTAATCGGTGTCTGAGGCGTGCCGCTGATCGAATAGCTGACCGTGAATTGGGCGGAGAAATTCCCAGGAGTAGCCGTCAGGAAGTTGATGGATATGCTGCACTGCCCGCCGGCGGCCGTTAGAATGGCGCCTACACCGCTCTGGAAGCAGGAGTCGCCAAACGCGGGGATTGAGAAATCGGCGGCGTCCGCGCCCGTGAACGCGCTCACGGCGGTGATAGTTGCTTGCGATGCGGACCCGTTTGCGATGGTCACGCTACCGAACGACGAGAAGTTCAAGGACGCCTGGAACACGACGGGGTTCGGATTCGCGAGCACTGCGGCCGAGCCGCTCCCCTGCAACGCCACTGTGAATGGCGACGTGCCTGTCCCTCCCGTGAAGGGAATCAAAAGGTTTCCGTTGAAGCTGGTCGCACTCGTGGGCGTGAATGAAACCGAGAAGAAGCACTCGTTGCCGGACGTTAACACCTGGAGCGAGCATCCATCCGACAGGAAGTAACCCGCGGGAACCGACAAGGTGCCAATGGTCACTGAGGTTATGTTTCCGTTGGTCAGAGTGTATTCGGCGCTGCTCGCATTGCTGCCCACTGCAACCGCTCCGAAGTTGATCGGAGCTACTGGTGAGAGCGTAAGGCCGCCGGAGACCGCCGTCCCTTCCAGTTCGGCGCTTGTGCTGGTGCTGACGTTGTTTCCAAGCGACGCCTGCAAGCTCAGTTGCCCAAAAGAGCTTCCAGTCGTTTGAGGAGCGTACGTTATGTAGACCAGGCACGTGTTGCCGCTGGTGCCCGACGGGACCACGGAGCCTACCGCGCACGAATTGGCGCCGGAAGTGATTGCGAAGGGCGTGGTGCTGCCGAAGGTGGGAATCGACAGGCTGGTGATGGTAAGCGGACCGCTGCCTGTGTTCGTCACCGTGATCGCCTGAGCGGCGCTCGTCGTGCCGGACACCGTGTCAAAACTCAGACCGGGTGAACCGAATAGGAGCGGGGTCAGCTGTAGCTTGCCTTGCGGGACGCCGTTTCCCTGAATCGTAACGGTATGCGTCGTGGGAGACCCGCCGTTGACGGTGTCCGTGAAAGTCACGGAAGTGGTTTGCTCCCCGACCGTCGTGGAAAGCGGAGTGAATGTCACTCCAATCACGCAGCTGCCGCCCTGGGGCAGAACTTTCGTTCCGGAGTTGCATGTGGTGACGTACGGCCCGTTTCCGGAAGTGATGAGGCTAAAAGTGGAGCTGCCCGTCGCCGACAAGAACGGGGCTCCTCCGGTCCAGTTGATCGTCGTGGGAGTGTTGCCCGCATTGGTCAGGTAAATTGCGGCTTGCGGGACTGGCGAAGGACTGAATGCCACGTTGCCAAAATCAAGAATTTGATTGGCGCCGCTCGTCACCGAAATCGTGATGGTGGCAAGTTCGCCGGTACCAGTCACAGTCAAGGTATGTGGGGAGCTTGAATCGTTGCCGTTCGTTGCATACGAATCGGTGACCACGAACGTTGTCGATTCCTTGCTGCCGGTTGTGGAGGGCGTGAAGGTGACGCCAATGAAACAGCTCGAGCCTCCGGGAATCGTGATCGCGACTAACGATTTCTGAGGCACCGGGCAGGTGCTGTCCGCGGTGAATTTGAAATCGGCATTTCCGGGCGCTGCGATCGGCTGAATGGTCAGCGGAATGGTTGCAATGTTGTGGACCTGAAATACCTTTTCGGGAGTGGTGGTGCTGATGATTTCGCTTCCGAAATCCAAAGTGCTGAGCTGTTCGGTGAATCCAAACGCATTGGTGGTGATGATGACAGGACCGGGGATTCCCGTTCCGGAGAGGCTCAGAACCAGCTGACCACTACCCCCACCCGCGATCGTGTAGTTGAATGTCGCAGTAGCCGTGCGCAACCCAACTGCGGATGGCGAAAATGTCGCATCGACGCGGCAATAAGTGTTGGCCGGAACGACGCCGCCTGGCGCGCAACTGGGATCCACGGGGGCGGTGAAATCACCGGGGTTATTGCCGGTGAGCGCGACTGTAACCGTGATGGCAGTATTCGTTCCGTTATACAGATACTCGGTTCCGAAGAAAGAGTCGGTAAAGCCGACGAATTCGTTCCCAGCAGTGAGCGTATTCGTATAGAGCGAGATGCCGGTTACGGCCGTCCCCATCAGGTTCACAAGCTGCGAGCCGGGTATGGCGCCATTCCAGGCGAACGTATAGCTTCCGGTCCGCCCGTCCGTTCCTGTATTTCCGGCGCCTGTGGGCTGGAAATCGAGGAAAAGCTCGCAGGTCCCGCCGGCAACCAGGAGCAATCCATTCGTGCAATTGTTGGTAAACGAGAATGAGTTATTCACGTGGAAATCGGTCTGGAAGGGACCGGTTCCCGCCGTAAGTGTGAGTGTGATCGGGCCGCCCGATCCATTTACGAGACCAACTTCATTGCTGTTGTTGGTGGAAGTGCTGTTGATCACTTGCAGGCCGAATTCAAGTGACGTTGGCTGGACAATCACTTCCTGTTTGGCTGTCCCGGTCAGGGACACGGACTGCGGACTTCCGGCGGCATTGTCGTTAATCAAGAGTGTGGCATTGAATGGATTGCCGGAATTGGCCGTGGTCGGCAGAAACAACAGGGAAATCGTGCAACTGCCAGAGGGAGGGACGGGTGCGGAGCAACCCGAGAGCGATTGCACAGAGAAAGGCGCGGCACTGGCGGGTTGAAGCTGCGCGCTGCCCACGAGCAGTGGGCCTCCACCGGTGTTGGTGATCGACACGGACGAAGTGGACGGAACGTTCAGGGGATCGGGATTCGGGAAGAATGTGATGCTGGTAGTGCTCAGACTAACTTGCGGCGCGCCGCCGGAACCCGAGAGGTTCATCGTCGGGGTGCCGTTGACTGTGAACGTCCCCGACCGCGCGTCCTGATCCGATGGCAGAAATTGAATGGTGAGGAGGCACGACGCACCCGCGCCAAGGCTGAACCCGGGAGTAGTCGAGCACGGGGACGGCGACGCGGCTGTAAGAGTAAAGTCGCCCGAGTTGGTTCCGCCAAAAGCGAAGCTGCTGATCGTAACGGCGGACGCCGTGTTGTTGCTGAGAGTGACGACCTCCGTCGCGGCCACTCCGACGCCCACTTCATGAAAATTATAAAAGCTCGGAAACAGGGACAACGTAGTGCCCGGAGTTGGAGAAACTTTGGCAACGAACGCGTTGCCGGAAGAACTCCCGAGCTGGCTCTGGAATGGATTTGTGTTTGCCGCTCCACCGCTCATCAGAGGAAAATTCGCCGAGGTTGTTTTGCCAGCGATGTAAGCATTGCCCGTCGAGTCCACCGCAATGCCGAAAGCTTTATCCGAGCCTGTGCCGCCAAGGAAAGTGGAATACGTGAGCGAATTTCCAGTGCTGTTCAACTCCGCCAAAAAGACATTTGTGGCCCCGGCGCCTCCGAGCGCGGCTTGCAATGGCTTGTTGGTTGGGAAGTTGCTCGAGGCCGTGCTCCCGGTCACGTAAGCGTTGCCGGAAGCGTCGAGACCGATGGCGTAGCCCACATCGGCGCCCGATCCGCCGAGGTAGGTGGAATAAGTCAGCGCGGAGAAGGTTCCGTTCAACTTGGTTACGAATGCATCCGTTGGACTGCCAATGCCTGCCCCGTACGTCCCGCCTGAATAAACTCCGCTTGTAAATGTCCCGGAGATTGGGCCTTGGGTCGGAAAATTAGTCGAGGTCGTCTGGCCTGTCACATACACGTTCGGGGGAGTGGCCGTATCAATCGCAATGCCCATGCCCGATTCGGTGCCCGTGCCTCCCAAATAGGTGAAATTCGCCACCGAGAGAGTCGAGCCGCTGAAAGCGAGCTTGGCCACGAAAGCAGTTTCATAAGTTTTGCTCATGGCCTGAAATGGTGCGGGGGACGCCGGTTGAAGGGGGAAAACGGTTGAAGTTGTTTGCCCCGTCACGTAGGCGTTGCCACCGGCATCGACGACTATGGCTTCGCCCAAATCGGAGCTTGTGCCTGTGCCGTTCAAATAAGTCGAATAAAGCGGCTGGCCCTGCGGATTAAATTTCGCCACGATGACATTGGTGGCGGAGGAGTATGTCCCGACCCAGGACAGCGGCAAAGAATTCATGGTCGGAAAATTCTGAGAATCCGTTTCACCGGTGACATAGGTGTTTCCGGCAGCGTCGGCAAAGATGGCGTTCGCCACGGAAGTATCGTCGGCGTTCCGCCCGCCGAAATACGTGGAATAATTCAGCGTCCCGTCGTTTTTCACGGAAGCAAGGAAGCCGCTCTGAAAAGGGTCCCCATATGTCGACTGGTACGGATTGACCATCGGGAAATTTTTGGACGAGACCCATCCGGCAATGTACGCATTTCCGGAGCCGTCCACGCTGATTCCGTTGCCAGCGGCGTCCCCCCCATCCGATCCGGACAGTAACGTCGAGTAGACGAGCACTCCCGGGTTTCCGCTGCTGCCTGTGGGGTCGAATTCGGTGACGAACGCGAACCCGGAAAAAGACTCCGTCGGCGGACCATTCGAATCCGTTCCCGGAAAATCAGACGACTCACCCTGACCAGTCACGAATGCGTGCCCCGCAGCATCAATGGCGACGGACAACGCTTCATCCCCGCCGGAAAGGTTGCTTCCGCCCAGGTAGGTCGAAAAAACGAGAGTCGGGTCAATGATCAGTTTTTCGTGCCGGTCGTAGGAGCCGACGGCAAAACCCACGCGGTTTTTGCCGCGCAACAGGTAGCGTCCGGCCACTTCGCGCCGTTGCCCATGGCTCTCTTGATAGATACCGGGGCGGAGCAACTGCACGTTCCCGACGCTCGTCACCAGCACGAGATTGCCCTGGGGATCGAGGCGGGTTTCCCGGGCTCCTTTGATTTCGAATTCAATCGCGCGGGGGTTGGCGCCGGGAGCTACAACGAAGTCCGATTCGAGTTGCTGCTGGTTTCCGTAATAGGTCAAATCCACGCCGGGATAAATTCCCGGGTAGGTGACGCGTCCATATTGACGAACTCCGGTGCGCCATTTGCTGGGATCATTGCCGATGTAGTAGTTGATTTTGCCGGGTAATGGTTCCGTGCCGATTACCTGAGGGGAAGCATTGGCGCCACGCATTTTCAGCCAGAGGAAGGACTCTTCGGGGCGAATGTCCGGTGATTTCACGCAATCCGATTCGATCTTTTTTGCCAGGCCGTCGCAAGCCGAAGGCGCTTTTCCGCCGCGCAATGCGAAGACGGCTTCGCCTGGGGTGAGGAACAGATTGTAGCCTGCGCCGCGAGACGTGTATTTCACGCGCGCGTCGGTCTGGCCCACGTTTTCTTCAAAAGAGAGAGGCAGTTTTGCGAAAGAGGCTCGAGCGGCCTGCACGGCGGCGGGGGACGCGGGAGGCGTGGCGGACCCTTGCGCCGCGTGGGCCTTTGAAGCGGGCTGCGGCGACTGTGCGTGCACGCTCGCGCCGAAACAAAATAGGAATGCAGAGAGGAGTAGAACTCGTCTCATGGCTGGGCCTCCATGCGTCTAAGTTCGCTCGATCTACTTATTTTTAATTATCGGAGAGCAAAAGTGCTCCACCGGCCAGGGAAATTACGGAAAAAATCGAGGTCTTCGCAATCGGCGTAATCCGACGCCTGCTCGATGTACGGGATTCGCGTCGAGAATCCAATCCAGCAATAATTTGCTGGAATTTCTTATTTTTCCGACCAAACTACCGGGGCGAGGGATGGACCCCGGCAATGGACATCCCCAATGGCATCGTCTCTATATCACAGGGAACTTGTGGAAGAAAAGACCCAGTACCCGGGTACCCTTCCGCCTAGCCCGGCCTAAGACGCAATGCTCAGCCGCCACCTTTCCGGCAGCAGCGTCCGGCGAGAACAGATTCTTCCGACGCGGCTCGACGAGATTTTGAGGAGGCTCCCCTCTTCTATGGGGAATGGAGGAATGCGGATTTGAGGATGGGATGATTTCCGCCTATCGTTGCGGCGACAATTTCGGGCACGGCGTCCAGGCCGCTCCCGCTATTCGTGAAGATCACGATTCCGCTGCCCGTTTTGCGGGAGGCGATGATAAAGGACTGAAACCCGGGACCGTTTTCACGGTGAAAAAAGAAAAAATCATCGCCGTCCTTTTCCAGGCCAACGCCAAGACCCCAGGAAAAAGGGGCGGGATCGTCCACCGAAACCGTGGGTTTCAACATGAGGGAGACAGCCGATTCGTGTGCGCGCTGGGCCGCCGCGGAAGCGAGAAGGAACGTCACGAACTGCGCGTAATCACGGATCGTCGTGTAGAGCGTAGCTGCAGCCGCCGGGCGCGCGTAATGCTGAATTTCGACTGGCGTGCCGGAGCGGCCATAACCCGTTGCCATCTCGCCGGCATAGGCGTCTCGCCAGACAAAACTGCTGCGCGGCATTCTGGCGGGCCCCAGGATGCTGCGCGTCATGAAAGCGTCGAAGGCTTCGCCGGTGAAATGTTCTACTACGCTTTGCAGGTACAGATAGCCTTCGTTGGAATATGACCACTTCTCGCCGGGCGCGGACTGCAAGGTCAAGTGATGGTTGCGGGCCCAGTCCGGCATGCCCGAAGTGTGATTCATGACGCGAATCGCCGTAATTTGATTGAAACGCGGATCGTAGAGGGGTTCCGTTTCGGCCGACGGCGATGTTGGATCCAGCAAGCGAAGATAGGGAAGCGGGAGATAGCTCGGCAGCGGCGCGCCCGGATTGAATCGGCCATCGGCGGAAAGCAACAAAACCGCATAGGCGTAGAGAGGCTCGCCCAGCGAACCTGCTTCAAATATTGTGTTGGCCGACAAGGGATTGTTGGAGGATTGATCGCGCACGCCGAAAACTTCAACGGCCCGCAGTTGGCCGTGTTCGATCAGGGCGGCGGCGATGCCGGGAATTTTATATTTCTTTGCTGCGTCGGAAATCGCCTGACGCAGGGCCGGAGAAGCTTGCTGTCCCGCTTCCCGGTCGCGCTGTCCCGATGAATTCGCCGCAAAGAGCGAGAGGCCAAGAGCGCATGAGATTAAAGCTTTGAGCGCCCTGCATTTGCATGAAAGCAATCCAATCATGAGTGTATTCGTGAGCATAGCAGAACAAATTTTTCGCGCGTCACAAAATAAGATTTTGCTTTGTTCGGAACTTATATGTATGAGAGCTCAAAATTGGCCCAATTTTGTAGCGCCCGCCTTCAGGCGGGCATTGTGGCCGCATCCAAAAAATGCCCGCCTGAAGGCGGTCGCTACACAAACCCAGAGTTCTCGCACAAACTCTGAAGCCTCGTCTTCCGCAACTTCGGCGCTCTTTCGCCACGGTGTATACTATTCTTTTTGCCGCCCGAGCTTCCAATTTGCGCAAGCTTATATAGGGCCAGGATTTCAGCATGAATTCCGCAACTCTCCATTGGGCGCACCCCGTTGTTCAGGAATGGTTCGCGGGGCGGTTTGGGACCGCGACTGAACCGCAGGAACAGGGCTGGCCGCATATCCTTGCCGAGAGAACGACGCTGATCTCCGCGCCGACGGGCTCCGGGAAAACGCTGGCGGCATTTCTTGCCTGCATCGACAAGTTGGTCCGGAAAGCGATCGCCGGCGAGCTGAACGACACGACGCAAGTTTTGTATGTTTCCCCGCTCAAGGCTCTTGGGAATGACATCCAGAAAAATCTGGAGCAGCCTCTCGGCGAAATTCTGCAGATTGCCGGCGCTCGCGGCCTGCTCATGCCAGAGATTCGCACGGCTGTACGCACCGGCGATACGCTGATGAAGGAAAGGCGCTCGATGCTGAAGCGTCCGCCGCACATTCTGGTTACGACGCCGGAGTCTCTGTACATTTTGCTCACCGCGCAGAAGAGCCGCGAGATTCTCAGGACCATTGAGACGGTCATCGTGGATGAAATCCACGCCGTCGCGGATGACAAGCGGGGGACGCACCTGGCGCTATCGCTGGAACGATTGGAAGCGCTGGCCGATAAGCCGCCGGTCCGGATCGGTCTGTCGGCCACGCAAAAGCCGATCGAATTGGTCGCCCATTTTCTGGCCGGCGGCTCGCGGCCCGATCCTGAGATCGTGCAAGTCGGCCACCAGCGCACGATCGACATTGCCGTGGAAGTTCCGCACAGCGAACTCTCTGCCGTGGCGACGCATGAAATGTGGGACGAAATTTACGACCGGCTGGCGCAACTCGTCGGGCAGCATCGGTCGTCGCTGATTTTCGTAAACACGCGCCGTCTGGCGGAGAGACTGGCGCTTCACCTCGCGGAACGGCTGGGAAAAGAGGCCGTTGCGTCGCACCACGGCAGCCTGTCACGCAAGCTGCGTTTCGAGGCGGAGCGCAGATTGAAGGCCGGCGAAGTGAAGGCGCTGGTGGCGACTGCCTCTCTGGAGCTCGGCATCGATATCGGCACCGTCGATCTGGTCTGCCAGATCGGGTCGCCACGGGCCATCGCGGTGGCGTGGCAGCGCATCGGCCGCTCGGGCCACTGGCACGGAGCCATCCCGAAAGGACGCATCTTCGCGACAACGCTCAGTGAATTGATCGAATGCGCGGCGCTGGTGCGGGCTATGCGTCGCGGCGAACTCGACCGCATCAGCATCCCGGAAAATTCGCTGGACATTTTGGCGCAACAAATTGTGGCCATTTGCGCGTCCGAGGACTGGAGCGAAGACGATCTTTTTGCCCTCGTGCGGCGCGCCTTTCCTTACCGCAATCTCGTGCGGAGCGAATTCGACGAAGTCATTGCGATGCTCTCCGAGGGAATCAACGCACGCCGTGGCCGCTACGGCGCTTATTTGCATCGCGACCGCGTGAATGGGCGGGTGCACGCGCGGCGGGGAAGCCGCCTCGCGGCAATCACGAGCGGCGGCGCGATTCCCGATAATGCGCTTTATACCGTCGTGGCTGAGCCCGAAGGGGCGCATGTCGGCACCGTCGACGAGGATTTCGCCGTCGAGAGTTTGCGCGGCGACATCATGCTCCTTGGAAACAGCTCTTGGCGAATCCGTCGAGTCGAGGCCGGCCGAGTCCTCGTTGAAGATGCCCACGGCGCGGCGCCGAATGTTCCTTTCTGGCGCGGAGAAGCCCCGGCGCGCACACGCGAACTCTCGCAGCAAGTGGCCGAGCTGCGTCAGAAAATCGCGGACATAACGGAAGGGATTGTCTATCGTCCGCCGCTCCGTGATTTTGAAGCAGCTACCGAGGCGTTTCGCTGGCTCGAGGACGAATGTGGGCTCGACCGGTCCGGCGCGGAGCAGGCTGTCGAGTACATCGTTGCCGGCCGGTCCGTGCTCGGGGCGGTGCCCACTCAAGCAACGATTATCGCGGAGCGTTTCTTCGATGAAAGCGGCGGCATGCAGCTGGTGATTCACTCCCCATTCGGCGGGAGGATCAACAAGGCGTGGGGACTTGCGCTGCGGAAGCGATTTTGCCGATCCTTCAATCTGGAGTTGCAGGCCGCTGCGACGGACGAGGGTATCAATATTGCTCTTTCCGATCAGCACAGCTTTCCGCTCGCGGACGTTTTTCGTTTTCTGCATCCGGCCTCCGTTGGAAAGGTGCTCGAGCAGGCAGTCCTTGCTTCGCCGCTTTTCACCACGCGCTGGCGCTGGGATGCCTCGCGTGCGCTGGCGCTGCTTCGCTTTCAAGGCGGACGCAAAGTGCCTCCGCAAATTCAGCGCATGCGCGCGGACGATTTGCTGGCCGCGGTATTCCCCGACGCGGCGGCGTGCCAGGAGAACATTGAAGGCGAGATGCGCATTCCGGATCATCCGCTGATTCGCGAAGTGATGAAGGACGCGCTGACGGAAGCGATGGACCTCGAAGGCCTGAAGGACCTGCTGCCGCAAGATTCTGGATGGGCGCATACGATGCCTGGCTGTCGACACGCCTGTACCCTCGCAGTTCTCTCACGAAATTCTCAATGCAAATCCCTATGCCTATCTCGACGATGCGCCGCTAGAAGAGCGCCGCGCGCGCGCCGTCGAAATGCGCCGCGTGCTCCCCGAAACCGTCGTCTCGGATATCGGCCGGCTGGACCCCGCTGCCATCGAGGAAGTCCGCAGGGATGCGTGGCCCGACGTGCGCGACGCCGAGGAACTTCATGACGCCCTGGAAACTCTCGTCGTCTTGCCCGAGCCCGCACCCGACCGAACGATTTCACTCGGAATCGAACGCCACGAGCGACTCTCCGCGGCCAGATTGGCTCGAACTTGCCGTTGCAGCATCCATCCCGCAATGGCGGGAATTTCTCGATGCGCTCGTCTCGCAGGGCCGAGCCGGGCAAGCCGCGCATTAACGGCCGTAGTTACTGGGTAACGGCCGAGAGAACAAAACTCGCGGCAACGATATTTCCCGGAATCACTTTTGATTCGTCCATCGCCGAAATTGAACAGCCCGCTCCATCCAGAGAAGAAGCCCTTTCCTCGCTCCTGACTGGTTGGCTGCAACATTCCGGCCCGGTCCACGCGCGCGTTCTTGCGCGCCTATTTAATTTGCCGGAATCGGATGTCTCCAATGCGCTTCTGCGAATCGAGGCGGCAGGAACGATACTTGCGCGGCCAATTTACCGGCGTTCGCTCTGACGACGTTGAGTGGTGCGAGCGAAGGTTGCTCTCCCGAATCCACCGCCTCACGGTCGGAAAGCTCCGCAAGGAGATCGAACCGGTGACGGCGGCGCAATTCATGCGCTGGCTCGCGCGCTGGCAGCACGTCGCTCCAGGCACGCTGGCGCTCGGAGAACACGGAACGCTTGAAGTTTTGCGGCAATTGCAGGGCTTCGAAGCGCCGGCCAATGCCTGGGAAAGCGAAATTCTGAAGCGGCGCATCGCCGATTACAACCCGGCTACTTTGGACAATCTTTGTCTGAGAGGCGCGGTGGGATGGGGCCGGCTGTCTCCGCATCCAGCAATGCTGCAGGAGCAGGGCGAACGCAGCCGCCGCATTGTCCCGAGCAGCATCGCTCCCATCACTTTTTTTGTGCGCGATGACGCCGACTGGATGGCTTGCCGCCACCACAGCTCGGAATCGGACGGCCTGAGAGGATTGAGCCGAGGCGCGAAAGAAGTGCTTGATCTTCTGCGAATCCGGGGCGCCTTATTTTTTGCGGACATCGTGCGGGGAACGCGCAAACTGAAATCCGAAGTCGAAGCCGATCTTTGGGAACTGGTTGCGGCGGGCATGATCACAGCGGATGGCTTCGACAATTTGCGCGCGCTGATCGATCCCAAGCGCCGGTCGGGCCAGGGCCGCGGACGCGCCTTGCGCCCTCGTGACAGCGGAGGGCGCTGGTCTCTGCTCTTTATGGAAAAGGTCGGACGACCGGGCTCCGGCCATCGAGTCGACTTGCTGGATGCTTCTGAAACGCTACGGAATTGTGTTCCGCGAACTGCTCACGCGCGAATCGATACAGCTCCCCTGGCGTGAAGTGCTCATCGCGTTGCGCCGGCTTGAAGATCGCGGTGAAATCCGCGGCGGCAGATTCGTCAGCGGTTTTCTCGGCGAGCAGTTCGCGCTGCCCGTTGCCGCCGACTCGTTGCGTGCCTCGCGATCCCAGGAGCCGGCTGGCGAGACGATTCACATCGCGGCCGCGGACCCGTTGAACCTCGTCGGAATCATCCTCCCCGGGGAGCGGATCCCGGCCAATTCGGGACGTTCCTTTGCATTGCGCGATGGCGTAGTCGCAGAAACCGATCCCAGCGGGATCGATAGCCTGAGAGCCGCCCGCGCCGGTTAGCTTGTCAATAATTTTTCATCGACGTGGCAGGGCTTAAGTGGAACAGGCTTCAGCCTGTGAGGTTTGCGCCATTTCGCTCTAAGACTCACAGGCTGAAGCCTGTTCCACTAGGGTCCTGCGCGAGGGATCGACCTCTCTATCACAAGGCCTGCCGAGAACCGCACGGGAAAGCTCGTGAGAAGTCCGGGCTAAGGCTCTTCGCCCTTCGGGGGCGCGCTCGGATTGACCCCGCCCGGTCCTTTGCTGGCGGGTGGCGTCCAGCCATCCTTTGACGGGCCATTCTGGAAGAACATCGAATCCTTGCTGTACGGGCCCGTCGCATACATGGCGTTTGCCTGCCCGAAGATTTTTCCAGCCCTCAGCGTGTCGTCGTGAACTTTCTGGACCAGTTGATGGTAACGGTCGTCAGTTTGCGAGAATCCTGAGAACGAACTCATATCGTTGTTGCCGATGATAACAACATCGATGCCGGGCACGGACGCGATGTCATACGCATTCGCAACGCCGGTGGGAGTTTCGATCATGACCGTCACAAGCATATTTTCATTGATGGTCTGGCGATAGTTGATGCCGTTGATCCCCCACAGGGTGGGAGCCTGTCCCGCGCCCTGACTGCGCCGCCCCACCGGAGGATACCGCGACCATTTCGCTGCCTCCCGAGCGCGGTCCACATCATCGACCGTGGGAACGATGACGCCGAGTGCGCCGATGTCGGTGGTGTGCTGGATATGCCATTCCTGAGCGTCCGGCAACCGGATCATCGGAGTCGCGCCGGCATGCGGGCACGCGGCGATCATTTTTTCGATATCCTTGAATTCGAGGGTGCTGTGCTGCATTTCAAACCAGGTGAAGTCATAATGCTTAGCCTTTTCGCAATAGCCGTCGATATCGAAAGTCGCCTGGGTGAAGCTGAACACCTGCTTGCCATCCAGGAGTTTCTGTTTGGCAGTGTTATAAAGCGGCGCCTTTGCAGCGCCCGGATTCTGGTTCTGCGGTTGCGCCAGCGCCAGCGCGCCCCATAGCCCGAGGGCCGCTGCCAAATAAATAAATATTTTTCCTGCAGATGGTTTCATCGGCTTGCCGCCTTTCAAGATTCTGCCGGATATGCGGATTTGCCTCGAACTCGGCGAAAGTATATACCACGCTTTATGACCGCCGCTGGGGGAAATCAACTTCAAGGAGGAGCTAAGGTGCTTGTGCGAGAACTCAGGTTCGGCAGATGTAGCGCCCGCCTTCAGGCGGGTACTTTGGAGCCAAGCAGATGCCCGCCTGAAGGCGGGCGCTACAAAATCGTGCCCATTTTGTGCTCTTACGCAGACTCTGTTGCGTGGCGGAAACCGAAGAAAAAATGGCGGGGCCGACGAGACTCGAACTCGCGACCTCCTGCGTGACAGGCAGGCGTTCTAACCGACTGAACTACGGCCCCGCTGAATTGATTCTTGATTGGTGGGCAGTGCGTGATTTGACCACGCGGCCTTCCGGGTGTAAACCGGCCCTGAGCAATATAGCATAGCAGCGCGACATTGATAAGCGTCTCTCATTTCAGCCGCTTGTGAAAACTAGTGATCGGCGTCGATAGACGCTTCGAGGCGCAAAGAAATTGCAAGCGGCACAAGGGGCGCAGTGGATCTTATAGCGCAAGGCGTTTCAATTCGGTGTCACTTTACCGTGACGCTGATGACGCCACCCAGGCCACAAGTATTGCCATCTTCTTGATAAATAAAGCGATCCTCTTACTGAATATCGTGGCATTGCGAATGCTCGGGTAATTGCGGGAAAGTGTCGAAATTCCCCGCAGCCAGGGAAAGAGCAATCCAATGCGCATATTGCGGCTCGCTTGTCGCACAGGCTTTGAATTTGTGCGCAGAGTGTGGAAGCCCCCATTCAGGTGAAGTCAATCTGCCCGCCTCGCCCGGTCGGAAGTCGCTTGCCGCGTGGATCATGCGCCGTATCTTCGCGCCGGTTGATATCGCGCCGCTGGTGTGGTTCCGCGTCGCGTTCGGCATCATCCTGGCGTGGGAGATGTGGCGTTATTTCGAGCATGGCTGGATCTATGATTATTACATCCGGCCGAAATTTTTCTTCACCTACTATGGTTTCAGCTGGGTGCATCCGTGGCCTGGGAACGGGATGTATGTCCACTTCGCAGTGCTGGGTGTCGCTCGCGGCGTGCATCGCGCTGGGGCTTTGTTATCGCGCGGCGACGGTTTTGTTTTTTCTCGGTTTCACTTACGTTTTCCTGCTCGACCAAACCGATTACCTGAATCATTTCTACCTCGTTTGCCTTTACAGCTTCCTGCTCACCCTGGTGCCCGCCCACCGCGCGTTTTCGGTGGACGCGGTATTGCGCCCTAAGCTGCGAAAATCCAATGTGCCGGCATGGTCCCTGTGGGTAATGCGGGCGCAAATCTGCGTTGTGTATTTCATGGGCGGGATCGCCAAGCTGAATAGCGACTGGCTGCACGGCGAGCCCATGCGCCACTGGCTGGCTGACAATATGGACTTTCCTCTCCTCGGCCGCTATTTCACGAGGGAATGGATGGTCTATGCCTTCAGTTGGGGCGGGCTGTGCTTTGATCTGAGCATTGTGCCGCTGATCCTGTGGCGCCGCACGCGCTGGTTAGGATTCATACTGGCCGCGTGCTTCAACATGATGAACCCCCGCCTCTTTCACATCGGCATTTTCCCGTGGCTGGCTTTTTGCTCGACGGTGCTGCTCTTTGCCGATTACTCCTGGCTGCGTCGGACATTCCCACGCCTGTGGGGAGAACCTGCGCAGCCCGGAGAAACACCCGCCTGTCGGGTCAGCATTCAGCCAGGCGCAACGCGTCACCGTCGTTCTGCTGGCCGGCTGGTTGGCGTTTCAGATTTTCATGCCGCTCCGGCATCTGGTTTTTTATCCCGGCAACCCCGAATGGTCGGAGGAAGGGCACCGTTTCGCATGGCGGATGAAATTGGCCGACAAAGATGGCGGGTTGACAATTATCGCGCGCGACCCGGCCACCGGCAAGTCCTGGACCGTCTCCCCAGATGACTATCTGACTGAATCGCAATTCGACGTGTGCTCTTTCGAGCCCGACATGGTGCAGCAACTGGCCGGCCACATCGCCAGTGAATGGTCGCGCACGCATGGTTCGCCGATTGAAGTTCACGTCCGGGCCAGGGCCATCCTCAATTATCGTTCGCCGGCGAGGTTGATTGACCCCAACGTGGACCTCGCCGTGCAGCCGCGCTCGCTCCGTCACGCAAGCTGGATCCTGCCATTGACCATTCCATTGGGGCGATGAGCGGACGAGGCCGGGCAGCCCGCGTTTCTTGACCGCGAATGAAGCCCTACGTTTTTCAATACATCTTATTTTCAGGGGATTATAAGTGGTGGGCAGTGCAGGATTTGAACCTGCGACCTCCCGGGTGTAAGCCGGACGCTCTAACCGCTGAGCTAACCGCCCTCGCTTTTAGATTCTATAGATTCGCTGCACGGATTCCTAGATCAAATCGAACATTGTTTGCGGGTTGCAATGTTTCTTGTTCCTGCCACCAACTTTCCGGAATAATTTAGCCGCCCGTCAACCAAGGGAATGGTTGTAAGTGTGGACGCACGTAAGTATGATCTCGGGATTGCCGGGTCCCTCGCTACCAGTTAAGGATGGTTACCATGATTCCTAATGAATTCAAAAATAAACTGGCGACTCCCTATGCTGTCGGCAAAACTGAAGACGAAGTTTCCCGAGGAAATCCTTGCGCGTTGTCCCGGCGCGAACTTCTTTTCGGAATGGCCGCTCTGGGTGCTGGAGCAGCTATCCCTGCGCTTGGCTACGCGGCGCAGATGGGAGCCGGCGCTGCAGCGCGCCCATTTCGCATTGACACTCATCACCACTTCACCGTTCCCAAATTGATTTCCGAAAGCGTCGCCAAGGGAGTTAACCAGGCCGGGCTTCAGGATTGGACTCCTCAAAAATCGCTCGATCAAATGGATAAGGGCGGTGTGGCCACGTCCATCCTCTCGATCAGCGACCCCGGCGTCTGGTTCGGCGATAACGCCGCCGCGCGTGCGCTGGCGCGGGAGTGCAACGACTACGCTGCAAAACTGATCGCCGATTATCCGGGACGCTTCGGTTTGTTTGCCACTTTGCCGCTCCCGGATGTGGACGGCTCCCTGCTTGAAATCGAATACGCATTTGACAAGCTGAAAGCCGCCGGCGCCTGCGTGCTTTCCAGTTACGGAGGGAAATACCTCGGCAATCCGGCATTCGCTCCGTTGATGGAGGAACTGAACCGGAGGAAGGCAGTTGTGTTCTGCCATCCATTCTGCGCGGCATGCGGGACGCAGGCGACACTTTCCGATGCGCAGAATCGCGGCGTGGAATTTGTTTTCGATACAACCAGGACAATTCTGAGTTTGCTTTCCACCGGCACGGTCACGCGCTGCCCGGACATTCGTTTCATCTGGTCGCATGGCGGCGGCACGGTGCCGTACATTACCAGCCGCCTGAACGGCGCCGCGCCGCAGCTTCCCAAAGGCCTGATCTACGAGCTACAGAAATTTTATTACGACACCGCGCAGGCTTTTAATCCATACACGTTGCCGTCCTTCAAAAAACTTGTTCCCGCATCGCACATTTTGTTTGGAACCGATTTCCCGCTCGGCGGCGGCTCAGCAGCGGCGGTCGCCAAGGGCCTGATTGACAATGGAGGATTCACCGAAAGCGAACTGCACGCCATCGATCGCGACAACGCGCTGGATTTGCTCCCGAGATTGAAAACGTAATTGTGTTTTACTTCACCGGCACAAATTTCTGAATTCGTTTTCCGTCTTCCACCTCGCCGGTGTAGACGTTCCCCTTGGAATCCATGGCGATCGAATCGATCCAGTGGAGCTGCCCCGCATAGCGCCCGTTGCCCCCGAAGGAGCCCACCAGAGCGCCGTCCTGGCGATTGAGGATCCACACCATGTTGTTCGTGCCGTCCGCAACCAAAATGTATTTCTGCTGCGGGTCTGTGGAAAGAGTCAGATTGTAGATCGTCCCGCAAGGAGGATCGGTCATGCTCCAGATGCCTCCGCAGTGCGGGCCGCGGGACTGCGTCGACGGGTGAATCCAGAATTGCTTTACGAATTTGCCCTGCTTGGTGAACACCTGGATCCGGTCGCTGCCGCGCTCGCAGACGTAAACGAATCCGTCATTGGAAGGATGGGCGCAGTGAAGCGCGGGCGCGAACATCTTCTGATCCGGAGGCGGACCGGAAGGATCGTAAGGCGGCGTGGGGTCGTTGTCGATTTCGCTGAGAGGCGTGCCTTTGCCTCCCCAGCCGCGCTTGAACGCGCCCGTATCCATGTCGTACACCAGCACGCGCTTGTTCAGAAAGCCGTCGGGAATGTAGAGTTCGCGCGCGTCTTCGTCGAATTCGAAGGCGGCGATCCCCGGCGGGAAAGATATCCGTTTGCTGGTTATTCTGTTTCACTTCCGATGCCGGGACTTTGGGTCCGCGATGGCCGAAGTCCCACAGAAACTTGCCGTCTTTTGTAAACTTGATGATGCTGTCGCCCGGCATCGTTCCGGAAATCCAAACATTTTCGCTCCGATCCACGCCGATGGTCTGCAACCGTCCCGGCCAGCCGGGAACGTAATCCTTGCCTCCCCAGGCCCGGAGCACGCGGCCATCCGTGTCGAATTCCAATACCTCGGGTCCGATCACGCAACATTCGGTGCGCGGCGGGGTGGTTGCCGCGCCCAGTTCATCGGGCCTTGCGTCGGACGCGCGATTGATCACCCAGACGTGGTCTTCCCTGTCCACATAGATGTCGACGATTTGTTGCATGCTCCATTTGTTTGGCAACGGCTTGGGCCAAAAGGGATCGACTTTGTACTTCGGAGCACTTTGCGAGTGCGCCGCCGGAGCGGCGGCGAGAATTCCAAGACATGATATGGCTAGCGCAACAGCGGTAGCCCGGGTCCATCCAACGCGTATCGACAAGAATGACTCCTCTCTCTTGCCGTTTCATTTTCAAAATTCGCGACTTGCGCAGGCGCTTACTCGTGGGGATGCGGCCGGGATTTCCCGTCCCCATTTTTCAGGATGAATTTCTGGGCGCGCTTTCCCGTATCCACTTCGCCAGTGTAGATGTTCCCCTTGGAGTCCATGGCAATCGCATCGATCCAATGAAACTGCCCGGCCATGCGGCCGTTGTCGCCAATCGAGCCCACGACCGTGCCCTCTTTCCGGTCATGGATCCAGACCTTGTCGTTCGTGCCGTCGGCAATCAGCAGGTACTTCTGCTGGGCGTCATGGGAAAAGGTGAGGTTGTAAATCGTCCCGCACATGCCAAACAAGGTGCTGCCAGGGCCGCCGCACTCGGGGCCGCGAGATGGCGTCGAGGGGTGCACGAAGAAACTGGAAACAAATTTGCCCTGCTTGGTGAAGACTTGAACTCTATCGCTGCCACGCTCGCAAATGTAGACAAGCCCGTCATTCGCGATGTGCACGCAGTGCAGCGCGGGTGCAAATTGCTTTTGATCCGGAGGCGGTCCGGATTTCCAGTCATACGGCGGAGTCGGGTCGTTGTCGATCTCGCTCAGGGGAATGCCGTGGCCGCCCCAGCCGCGCTTGAACGCGCCGCTGTTCATGTCGTACACGAGTACGCGTTTCTGATCGACGATGTAAAGTTCGTGGGCGTCCTCGTCCAAATCAAAGAAGAAAATTCCTCCCGGAAAAGTGTCGGTGTCCTGGTTGGTCTGCTTCAAAGGTTGCGCTTGTTGTCCCGGCGGAGTTCTGGGGCCGCGATGGCCGAATTCCCATAGAAACTTCCCGTCGCCCGTAAATTTCTGGATGCTGTCCCCGCGGGCGCTTCCTCCCAGCCAGACGTTTCCCTCGCGATCGACAAGGATTGCGTGCTCGGCGCCGGCGCCCGGCCTTTGGATCCCCTCGGCCGGCCAGCCGGGCACGTAGCCCGGTCCGCCCCATCCCTTGATCAAGATTGCCCGCTGTGTCGAATTCCGAGCACTGCCGGAGCGGCGATGCAGCAATCCGTGCGCGGCGGGTTTGTGGCTGCGCCATTCTCATCGGGGTTGATGTCTCGCGGACGGTTGAACACCCAGATGTGGTCGTCCTTATCCGTCACCATCACCGGAACTCCCTGCATGAGCCAGTGGTTCGGCAACGGCTTGGGCCAGTGCGGATCGACTTCATAGACCGGTGCTTGCTGAGCTTGCGCTCGGGGAACAGCAGCAAGTGCAAGGAAGCAGGAAACGGAGAGGCCGACGGAAAACGCATGGTTCCATCTCTTGGATATCCGCATGAATTGTTCCTCCATCAAGGTGCGCATTACTCGGCAGGCAACTGCGCGGAGTCTAATTGAGAAAATGACAGGATGTCAACGCGCGATCCTCAGCCCGCGCCACATGGCGTGCAGCGGATTTGAGTTCGACGGGAACGATGGGAGAGAAACCATATTTATGTTGAACAGATAATTGACACCATCGGATACCGGTGAGAGAATCGGCGCCAATGGTGGCCTTATGAAAGCAAAGATAATTTTTTGGATGCTTGGTCTCGTCATCTTGCTGGGCGTATCGTGGCCGGCTTTCGCGCACCACGGGACGGCGTCGTACGATACGAAGACCGTCGTGACGGTCGAGGGAACGATGACGGAGTTCCGCTTTGTTAACCCGCACGTGCAGCTTTATTTTGACGTGAAAAACGACAAGGGCGAAATGGAAAAGTGGCAGGCCGAACTGACCGCTCCGAACAAGCTTTCCAGGGCGGGCTGGGATAAGCACACGCTGAAACCCGGAGATTCCATCACGGCCAGCGGGTATGTTTCCAAGAACGATCCGCACACGATGTGGATCAACAAGCTGATCGGGCCGGACGGAGAATCACTCCATCTTTTTGAGGAATAGCCGGCACCGATTGTTGAGAGGGGCTGCGGATAAAGTGGCTGATTTTGCCATTCCGAGCGAAGCGAGGAATCTCTCTCGGTTTAAGCACATTAAAACAAAGAGAGATTCCTCGCTTCGCTCGGAATGACAAACGGTGGAGCGACTTTTTCCGAAGCATGGAAAATAATGTGAATGAGTCGGGAATGGACAGGAGAACCCACGTGCAATGGCGATTGAGGAATCTGGTGTTGGGAATCGTCGCGCTGCCCGCTCTCTCGTGCGTTCTGTACGCGCAATCCACAGCTCCCCCTGCGGAGCAACGCAATGCACCCCCCAAGGCACCGTCTGCACCCGCGCCCGTCCACGATCTGACGGGTGTCTGGATGATGCGCAATCCTCCCGGGTCAAACCGTGGATTTACCAACTACACTTTTACGAAGGATCCGCCGGAGCTGACACCCTGGGCCCAGGCAAAGTTCGCGGAGGCAAAAGCCTCCAATGGTGGAGCGTTCACTCTAAAGACCACCAACGACCCGGTGCTTACGAAATGCGATCCTCCCGGCGTCCCGCGCGTTTATTTCCATCCCTATCCATTTGAGTTCGTGCATACGCCAAAATATACGCTCATGCTGTATGAGTACGATCACACGGTGCGCCGCATTTACACCGACGGCCGTCCCATCCCAAAAGATCCGGATCTGCTTTGGATGGGAACTTCGGTCGGTCATTGGGAAGGGGATACGACTCTAGTCGTGGATACCGTTGGGTTTAACGACAAGACGTGGCTGGACCGCCTCGGCCATCCTCACAGCGATCAGCTGCACGTCATCGAGCGCTTCCGGCGCGTGAACAAGGACCACACGGAACTGGACATCACCATGGAGGACCCTAAGGCGCTCGTGAAACCCTGGACCACCACTTTTTATTACGAACTGAGGCCGAACTGGGAGCTCGGGGAAATCTCCTGCTCGGGGGATTACCTGGATTTCAGCAATTTCGAGAAATAAATTCAGCCGTAAATTTAAGCCAACTCGCCCGTTCGGCCACGATCGAATGAATCCCCCCTTATATCATTTTCTCCATCATTTTTGCCGACGCCCTGCCCCTTCAACTTCTTGTCCCAGGTGAATCCGTGAATTAAGCAAAGAGAAAGGCGGGCGAGGGATCCGATGGCGAAAAAAGCCGCGAAGCGCGACAAAATTACCAGTACTAGTACTGTGCTGGCCCGGCAGCGGCTCACCTGCTTATCTGGCTGAACTGGCAATACTTAAGAGATATTTTCCCTCCTGGCCGACATCTTGCACCTCCCCATCCCGGAAGATAGATGTAAGTGAGAAATGAGACCTCTGAAGTCAGGGGAAGCGTTCAGAGGAATATACAGCAACCAGAGGAGGGCAAAATGAAGACACGTTGGAAACAATGGGCAATGGTAATGGCCGGAATTCTTGCAGTTGCTCCGGTTACCTTTGGAAGAGACCGCGGTGAAGCGAAAAAGGAAGAAGATCGCATTGCAAATTCGGGTGCCGTCATGCATGAAATTCTGGGCGTGCCTGACGATATTCCACGCGACCTGCTCGACAAGGCGCGATGCGTGGTCGTAATTCCTTCGGTTGTTAAAGCGGCGTTCATCGTCGGAGGCGACTACGGCCGCGGGACGATGGTTTGCCGTACCGGCAAGGACTTTTCAGGCGCCTGGGGCGCACCGGCAATGTACGCCCTGGAAGGCGGCAGCATCGGATTCCAAATTGGCGGCGAAGCGACGGACTACGTTCTCCTGATCATGAACGACCACGGAGCGAACAGCCTCTTGCACAGCAAGGTCAAGCTGGGCGGCGATGCATCGATCGCTGCCGGACCTGTCGGACGAACCGCAGCCGCGGACACGGACGCTTACCTGCGCTCGGAAATTCTGAGTTACTCGCGAGCGCGAGGAGCATTCGCGGGAGTCTCACTAGAAGGATCATCCCTTCGCCCGGATGACAGGGCCAACCGAGATCTTTACGGCCGCTCCATAACGGCTTCGCAGATCATCAGGGAGTCGGAAGTGCATGCTCCCGCGGCCGCGAGCAGCTTGATCAGCCAGCTTGAAAATGTCTCGCCCCGCTTAAAGTCCTAGAAATTATCAATATATCAATATTGGGAGGCGGAATCTTGCATCCGCCTCCCGATTTACCCTGTTGCGGGGAAAGGGAGATCAAAGAATCGAGGGTCCACATGAACAACCAGAAAAGCAAACAAAGGGCAGTCGGGCTTCTTTTGTTATTCGGAACAATCCTGGTCTTAATCGCAACGTGGAATTATCCGGAAGATGGCTCAAACAAGTGAACCAATAGGCCTAAGGATATGCGAATTCAACCGGCTTGAATTCAAATTCGTTCCACGCCCAGATTCTCATAGCAGGTTCCGACCGGCCGAGTGAACGGCCATGCAAATAAAAAATCGGCCCTCAACCGGATTGCGGCTGATGGCCGATTATGTATTGTTCACTTTAAGGTGAATCCCGGCGGATTGGTTTTCACACGATTGGCAGTCCCCACCTTGCCTTGACCGCTCGGAGCATATCTACTTTGCGTATTGCTTGACGGCATTGCCAATCGAAGGACCTGCCGCTGCAAGATCCTGAAGGTTCATCACCGGCCGCAGGGAAAGCTCGGCATTGAATGAAAGAAACCAGGGTTCGGCGATGGCTGGAATCTGCGAGGTGTCCTTCATGTCGAACACGACGGAGCCGCACCTTTGTCCTTTGTCGTCCGCGTAGAAATACACTGCTTCGGGCTTCAGGTCGGCCAGAATCTTTTCAATTGTGGAACCCAGTGTCCCGGCTTTGGCGGCGGCGTTCCCGGCCTCTATGGGAATCGATACCCTCAGCAACATGCGCATACTGTTTCCCTCCTTGTAAGGAAATAATGTGAGTGTTTTCCGACGGGCGTTAAATTAAACCTAAACGCTCTCGTTTGCAATGGTCCGACCATTTTTGTGGGCGCGCGGGTTTTTGAGTTGATTCGGGGGGCATAGACGATCTGCGTAATTCATGGGGCCATCCTTCTGGAGCGGGGCCGCGAGAACAAGCCGGGACGCAGCCAAGAGGGGGGAGTATCAGAATTCACGCAAAATCCAAATTTTCGATATATAGTATTCCTGCAGAACCCAACCTGAGGAGGAAAAGCAATGAGAACGAAATTCGCATGTTTGCTCGCAGTCCTGGCATTCGTGGTCGTGGCGGGAATCGCCAGCGTGGCCGCGCAACCACAAGCAACCCCGCCCCCGCCGTCCAAATTCCAATTGAAGAGCTCCGCATACACCGAAGGTTCAATGATCCCCACGCAATATTCGTGCGCGGATCCCAGTGCGGCTTCGCCGGAACTTTCCTGGAGTAACGCGCCCGCAGCCGCAGTAAGCTTTGCCGTGGTCATGCATGATACCGATGCCGCTCCCATGAAAGGCACGATGGACGTCACGCACTGGATCTTTTGGGGAATTCCTGCAACCTCCACTTCCGTTCCGGCGGGGGTGAAGCCGGATTCCATGCCCGGTGGAATCGAGCAGGGGAAGAATATTCGTGGCGTGAACGGATACCAGCCGCCGTGCCCGCCGCCGGGAGCCACTCCGCACCACTATATTTTTGAAATTTACGCGTTGGACACGAAGCTCGACCTGCCCGCAGGTTCGGCCCGCGCCGATTTGCTAAAGGCAATGGATGGTCATGTGATTGGGAAAGCGACCTACGTCGGCCTTTTCGGGCGCTAGTCCATTACCCGCAAGCCGGCCCGTTCTCCGTGTCCGGCCCTAGTCTGAAAAAAGTGGAAAGACCACGGTGCGAATCCTTGATGAAGAGTCGGGGATTCGCACAATTTTTTCTGGGATCACTACGAGACGTTCCTTTCGGTTGCAGCGATTTCAACTTCATTCTCAATTCCGCCGCGATTGCGCCGTTATTTCCCGTATGTTTGGCGAAGATAGTCCGCCGTCTGCTTGTCCAATTCCGCGTAGTCGATTTGGATCACTTCCCGGAGCGCTATTTCTGAGGACGATGCCGTGCTGAGATTCGCGAGGAGGCGGTTCATCGTCAGAGGTCCGGATCTGGCCATGATGGATTCCACCGCAGCCAGCGCCCACGCATAGGCAAAGCCGGCGACCGGGGCGGGGAACTGGAGCCACGAGCCTTCCAGACGGTCGAGGGGAGTGAATGAACCGCGGTCGAAAGCGGCGATCAGCGGGCGCGCGTTTTCCGCGCTTCTGCGCCCTTCCTCCCACTGCGCCAGCCCTTCGTTCAGCCACGTGGGGCAATGGCCAAGCGTCATTTGATGAATGAAGCTGTGCGTGAGCTCATGTTTGAGCACGCGTGAAAGGTCCTGATTCACCGAATCCAGGCCTTGCACGGGTATGCGCAGGCGGCCATCGTTCAATGCGCTGGCCCAGCCCGGAGCGCGGGTGATATCGCGAAACGATTCCCCGGTGTAGAGAATCACGCCAATGGGCTCCGCGGGCGCAAAACGCAGATCAGTTTGAAGAGTGCGGAATTGGTCCTCGAGTGTGCGCAGAATTTCGTTGGCGAGCTGGGGAGTCGCGCCGCCCTGATAGTGAAGAAGAAAGTGACTTGACTCGCCCGAGTTCGTTCCTTGCTCGACGCCCAGGTCGCGGCGGACTTTTTCGAGAAGCGCCGCTGTTTCCGGGCTCGGATTCGTGCGTTGCGAGGTTTCCCATTCCTTGATGGCGTCGTCAAGCCGGTTCAGCCCGTAGTCCGCCCAGCCGGTAAGCTCGGCCACGGTTCCGGAACCGGGCGTGATGCGCCGCGCCTGGCCAAGATATTCGAGCGCCGCCGAATATTCGCTGCGGACAAGGTGAAGATACGAAAGCGCGATCAGCGTAGCGAAAAGAACTTTGGGCTGATTCGCGGCGAGCCGCAAAGCGGCGCGGAAATGTTCAATGGAATGGTCGGCGTCATTGTGCTCCAGCTCGAAATTTCCCGCGGCGATGTGAGCCAGCGCGGCGCGCGACATAGCCGCAGCTGAGCCGCTCTGGGCAGCCTGGTCGAACTCCGCGATTTTGCCGTTGTCGAGCACATCTTCGCGCACCACCGCGGCGGCTGCCTTCGAGTAATCCGCTGAGGACTCAATGCCGGAGCGCGCGCGAGGGAGACGTATCGCCGAGGGTTGCTGCGCGGTTCCTGTGAGGATGGGCGGCGCGCCGGAGGAAAGCCCGCCCGATGCCGGCGGCGCATCCGCGGACGAAACGAGGTCGCCCGAACGGTGATCGGTGCGCTCGAGCCCGTCGCACGAGACGTAGCCAATCCTCGCCTTCTCTCCTGGCAGCCTCACGCTGCACCATTTCTCGGCGCCTGTTTTCAATTCGAGGCTGACGAAAAGCGAATCGCCTTTCTTCACTTCGCGCGCCACACTGTTCGACGCACTCGGCTCGGAATACACGGCCAGCGAATCCACTTTCACGATCGAATTTGCCGCCGCGCCGGAACCCTGCGCGAGGCAAGGCAAGCTCCACGCCAGGCAGCCCATCGCGAAGAGTGCGAGAGTTTTCATGAACGGATTACACCTCCTTCGGGGAACGCCGCCAGTAAGTCAGATTGAAATTGTATCGAATAAGGCCTGAACACTGGGGGGAATCGGAGCGCTTTACGCTGATCTTACACGTACCTTCGCTGCAGCATCGCTGCGGCGGTTTCGTCGAGCAGGTCGGCGCGGCGCACTTCGTCAAAGCGCCCGAGCAAATCGTCCACGCGCAGGCGGCGCTTGTCCGCCCCGCGAAAATCATGAAGGATTTGTCCGCGGTGCATCATGATCAGCCGGTCTCCAAGGTTGACAGCCTGGTGCATCGAGTGCGTGACCATCAATGTGGTCAGACTATCGCGCGAAATAATTTGCTCGCTGAGTTGAATGACCTGATCGGCGCTCTTGGGGTCGAGTGCAGCCGTGTGCTCGTCGAGCAAAAGTAATTTGGGCTTCAGCCACGTGGCCATCAGCAGCGTCAGAGCCTGGCGCTGGCCGCCCGAAAGGGTTCCAATGGGGGAGTCCAGGCGATCTTCAAGGCTCATGTTCAGCGTTCGAACCTTTTCGCGCATTTTTTCACGGACATTCCCAGCCAGGGCCCACCCAAGATTGCGGTTCTGGCCGCGCCGCGCCGAAAGAGCGAGGTTTTCCGCGATCGAAAGGTTCGGAGCCGTTCCGCTGAATGGATTCTGAAAAACGCGGCCGATCATTTCGGCCCGCCGGTACTCGGGCCAGCGGGTCACATTCTTGTCATCCAGGCGGATGGTTCCGGAATCCACGAGAAACGTTCCTCCAATGGCGTTCAGCAGCGTTGATTTGCCGGACCCGTTGGTCCCGATGATGATCATGAAGGAGCCCTGGTCGAGCGTCAGGTCTACGCCCTGCAGGGAACGCACCTCGTTCGGCGTCCCGGCATTGAATGTTTTTCTGACCTTTTGCACATCAAGCATGGGCGGGGCCCGCCTTCCTCGTCCCAAGCTTGGTCAAAATTCCGGGCAGAATTAATGCAAAAAATACAAAGATGGCGGTGATCAGCTTCAGGTCGTTTGGATCCAGCCCCCACCGCAAGGCAATGGCGACCAGCAAGCGGAACAGGACCGAGCCCATGACCGCGCCTGTAATGGTGTAACCGAGTTGGCGAACGCCAACGAGGGCTTCCCCGATGATCACGCTCGCCAACCCCCACACCAACATTCCGATGCCCATTTGCACGTCGGAGAATCCCTGGTACTGAGCCAAAAGCGCCCCGGCCAGCGCGACCAGCCCGTTCGAAACCGCCAAACCGAGAATAATCATGTTGCCGTCGCTGACGCCGAGTGCGCGAATCATCTGGCTGTTATCGCCGGTAGCCCGCATCGCGGTTCCCAAATCCGTTCGAAAAAACACGTAGAGGACGACTCCCACCACCATGGCGATCAGAAAAGAAAAGAAAAGCACGGAGAGGTCGCGCCCGCCCACTTCCCACCCGAAAACGTTGAAATTTTCAGCTCCATGCAGGAATCGATCGCCGAGGCTCTCAGCCTGGGTCACAAAGGTCGTGGTGCCTAACAAGGGAACATTGCTCCGGCCCATCACATGAAGGTTTATTGAATACAGCGCCGTCATCACCAGGATTCCCGAGAGCAGCCCATTGATCTTGAACTTGGTGTGCAAGACGCCCGTTGCCGCCCCTGCCAGCATCCCCGCGATGACACCGGTAAACGTGGCCGTCACGGGACCCACGCCGTGGACCAGCAGCGTTGCCGCGACCGCCGCACCCAGCGTGATGGACCCCTCCGCGGTAATGTCTGGAAAATCAAAAATACGAAAGCTGATCAATATGCCCAGTGCCAGGAGGGACAGGATGAAGCCGATGGTCATTGAACCGATGAGAAGCGTCATCTCAGCTCTCTTTCGCGTCGATTTCAGTGATGGGTCCAATCCAGCAGGCCCCTCGAACAAACTCGCTTTCAGAGACTCCGACCGCCTCGCGATCGTCGCCGATCAGGTGCAAAAGCCCGAGCAAGTCTTCGGTTTGAAACAGCGACTGGACTGTTTTGGTCAATCCGATCAAGCCGCGCTGCAACGGCCGGTAGGAAAAAGCAGCGGCGTGGAAATGGCCCGCGGGAAAAGCCTCGCGGCGCAGCGGCCGAAGAAATTTCCCCAGTCCGCCCGTGGAAGATCTTGAAGCGATGCCGACAGTCAGCACGAGTGAACGGGGATACGCCCGCTCCGTCGTAAAGGAAAGCCATTTTCGGACCTCAGGATGTTCGAAGGGCGCGCCGCTGGAAGCGCCTCCGACTGGAGGCCGACGCAGGCTCGCTCCCACGAGGCCAGCGGACTCGGCAGCGCAGATCATCCAGGCATGATCCGTTCCCGCGACCTCCAACGCCGTCTCAACAATCTCGGATAAGCCCACGGCTTGCGATTCGGGCTTGGCCTCGAATCGAATCAGCCTGGAAAATTCTCCCTCGCAAACGGCTCCATACAGTACCTGCAACTCGGGCACAAATGTCCCCGCCGAGAGCAGATAATCCGGCACGTTCGACCCGTCGGTAGGTTGGTATGCGGCTGCCCCAGCCACCGCCAAAAATTCCCCAAAACGGCCGCTGCATTCCTCAAAGCTGTTGCCGAATGCTCCCAAACCCACGGCGGACAAAAATTCGGGGAATTGCACGCTGCGGGAATTCGCTTCACTGAATCGGCACCCATTGAGGAGGCTCGAATCCCCGACGATCCGGCATTTCATTCCCGCTCGGCCGGCAATCCCGAGTTCGTATACCTCGAACCCGGCATTCTGACGATCCATGTGCCGCGTGGTTTCAGCTGCCGTACCTGCCGGCCCGGAGACTGGTGTGGGCGGCATCAGCGTCGCTTCCAGGCCGACCATCTTGATTACTTTTCTGACGTTGGGCGAAGGTTCGGTGACGGAGAAGCTGCCGTCAATCGAAGCCAACTTCTGGTAATACTGGACGAGCACGCGGATGCCAAGCGAGCTGATGTAATCCACCTGGCTGAGGTTGAGGCGGATGCGGTGATCGCCCTGACGCATGACATCATCGAGCGCCTTGGAAAGGTGATCCGCCCAATAGCCGTCCAGGCGGCCCTTGGCCCGCAATTCAATAAAGCCATCCATTCGTTGCGAAGTTATTTCCATATTAAGTTCACGCGTTCGCCTGAGATCGCCTCTGACCCTGGCCGAGCCGGTCGAACCTGTCTCATTGCGCCGCCTCTTTAAGAATTTCCGGCGGGAAAGTTATTCCCAGCGTCTTGGCGACAGCTTGGTTTAGAACCACCTTCTTTACGGCAACTTCCTCAAAGGGGATGTTGGTCGGATTCTCTCCGCGCAAGACGCGACTTGCGAGTTTCCCGGCGGCTTCACCAGCCTGGTACCAGCCGAGACCCACGCAAGCCAACGCGCCTCGATCGACGAATTCAGGATCATTGATGATCAACGGGAGCTTGGCGTCGCGCGCTGCTTTGGCGACGGCGTCGAAACCTTGGATAACTGTGTTATCGCCGTCGACCCACATGGCCTGGATGTTTCTGTGCGTGAGAACTTGCGCGGCCTGGAAGACTTCGCTGCTTCCGGTGACCGTGACCTCCTCGAGGCCAATGCCATTCTTCGCGAAAAGCCCGCGCGCCACGCTGATTACCTTCCGTGAATTCGCTTCTGAGCTGTTATAAATCGTCCCCACGGATTTCACGCCGGGCACGAGCTTGCGAATCATGTCAACTGTATCCTCCATGGGAGGAAAGGAACCGACTCCGGTGATCCGCGGCAGATGATCCGTCAGGCTCTTGCCTGCTCCGGCAGCGACTGGATCGGTTACATAGGTGAATACGACGGGCGTGCGCTTGACGATGGCGCAAGCCCCTGTGAGGCACGGAGTTGTCAGCGTCACGATCAGGTCCATTTGCTGGCTGTCGAAATTCTGCAGCAGGGCCGGGATATTCGACATTTCGGCCTGCGCGTGCGCGCGTTTCACTTCCAGATTCTTGCCTTCGACGAATCCTTCCTTGGCCAGCGTTTCAAACAGTGCTTTCAAAACCAGGTCGGCTCCCTCCTCCGGCGCAAAATACACGACTCCTAGTTTGTAAGTACGGCCAGGTGGAGGGCCCGCGGCTTCCACCGGTTTCGTTCGATCATGCAGACCTTGCGTGTCGATGAGAATCTGGGCGCTCTGCAATAACTCCGGAGGGATTTTCCAGGCGTCGCGCAGCCCTGCGAGGGCCACAGTGTTTAACGCAAGCTCTTCGGGAACCAGATTGACTACCGGGATGCCTGCCGGATCGGCCCCGCCGAGAACCTGGGCTGCCAGTTCTCCTGTCTTTACGCCGATCTGATAATAGTTGGCACCCACGTCAAACAGCGTTCCATGCTTCACGTTGGGCGGAATGCTTGAAAAAACAGGGATGTGCCCTTTGGTGGCCGCCTTTACCACGGATTCCGCCGCCACGAGGACCGTCACGTCTCCGCTGATCCACAGCGCTTCCGCTCCGCGGGCCACCAGCGATGCTGCCGCCTCCTGCACGCTGGAGGAGCTTTCCGCATTGGCTTCGAGAAGGGTAATGCCCATGCGAGGAACCGCCGAGCGCGCAGCCGTGGTGAAGACTACGGAGTTGGATTCCGACGGGTTCCAAACCAACCCCACGGTCTTCAACGCGGGAAACATCCTTTTCGCCATCGCAAATGCCAGTTCCGGCGGAACTAAACTGCCAATGCCCGTCATGTATTTAGGATGGTCGAGCGGATTCTCCGGGCTTATGCCCACGCCTGCATGGAAGGGATCGGTAACAATTCCGAATACGTGCTTTACTTTTCCAGCCTTGTTGGCGTTGGCCATCACTTGCATGGAAATCGTGCTGGAGGTGATCACCAGGTCGAATCCGCCGCCGGCAATCTGCCGCGCGATGGCGTTGGCGGTCCCGATGTCATTTTCCGCATTAAACCGCTGCACGGAGATGGTCTTGCCGTCGATGAAGCCATGCTCCGCGAGGCCGGCCAGAATTCCCTGGACACTGTCATCCAATGCCGTTTGCGAGGAGTGTTGAAACACGGCCACGCGAGGCAGCGCATGGCCGCTCTTGCGCTGGCTCGAATCCGACAGCAACAAAATGCTGGAGGCAGCGGCAATCAAAACAACGCCCAGCCAGAGCCGGCGGACCACTTCCTGGATTTTCATTCGGCCTTGTCCAATGTCTGCGGCGTTTCTTCGGGGGAAACTCGGACGCGGAATGATTCAAATATTTCTTTGATCAGGAAATCCGGTTGGAGCCGGGGGCCACGGCGACAAATCATGCAGCGCGTTTTCACGGTAAACTCCATCACTCAGCCTTCGCGATTTGTTTTCTCATTTCCAGCCGGTTGCGGCCATTCTGCCGCGCATATTCCACTTCGTTCATCAAGGAACGGACCAGGTGGATTCCAAGTCCCCCGATCGAGCGTTGTCCCACCGGCAAACTGGTGTTCGCGGGAGGAGCTTCGAGCGGATTGAAAGCGATTCCGTCGTCCTCCACCATCAGAACAACCTCGCTGTTCTCGACGGCTACGCGCACCAGAATCTCGTGCGCGGCGCGGTCGTTGTAACCATGCATGACCACGTTGGCAAAAACTTCTTCCAAGGCAACGCCTGCATCGAGTGCCAGATCTTCAGGCAGGTGGTTCTCAGCCCAAAAGCGCGAAAGGAACTCGTTCAAGCGCCCGAGTTCTGACAGGTCGTTTCTGGCGGTAAGAAAAGCTTCCGCTGTCATCGACGGTTCGTTTCCATTCTCGGCAGCCGAGCCGCTTGTCAATGTCGAATCGGCGGCTCACATCGACCATTGAGTCGATGCGCCACGCCGTCTCACATGATCCTCGGAACATTCTGGTGGAGCGCGATCTCCAGATCATTGATCGCGTGCGTCACCTTGCGGCTGATCGTTTCCAGATTGCAGAGTGTTTGAATGCGCTCGCGGCGGCTTGCGAGCTGTCCACTCGGGAGCACGTATTCGAGCAGCCCGCAGGGTTCGGCAATGCTGACCAGCATGATGTCGCGCGTGTCCGGAATTTTATCCGAGAGGATCGCTTCCGCAAGACGCAACCGGACGTCCCGCTGGGGGCGGTCGTCGACCATCGGGAAACGCTCGACATCGATAATCCACAGGCGCTTGGATTTTTCGTGGCGCAGGATCCCCTGTCGGATCAGCGAAGCGAGCGCTTCACCTTCCAGGTCGACGCGCCGGTAAGAAATTTCCTCGATCCACTGCCGCACCGAAGTCATTTCGCCGCGTTCCGCCATGGCGGCCAGCACGCGATCCAGGGTGGGGCTGCCAGTCGGGCTTCGGTCGATAATTTGAATGGCTTCTGTATCCGTATCGATTTTGCGAGCCAGCGCCAGGTCAAAGAACACCGCGCCGACCAGAGCATAGCCGGTGGCCGAAGGACGCGTCGAACGCAGGCCCCCGGAATTCTCATCCACAGCGAGCAGCACCACTTCCTCGAGCATGGTCAGCAAGGCAATTCTCCGTGAATGTGCAGGAGTTGATTGAGGCCGCTGGTAGCGAAAACCTTGCGAACGAATTCGGTCAGACCGCACACGCTGAACTCTGTGCCGCGGGTTTGTGCTGCGCGGGCCGCCTGCAGCACGGAGCGCAAGCCGGCGCTGGAAATGTAATTGACCCCTTTGAAATCGGCGACGACCCGGTCGTGTCCTTCCACGGCGGATCGCAGCGCCTTTTCCAGCGCCTCGGCCCCTTCGGAATCCGCGCGACCCGTCACGGTTACTATTCTCCAGCCGTTCCGCGTCTCCTCATTTACTTCAATCAAGTTCGCCTCAGCTTTCCCCGTCCTTTGACGGCAGCCGCCGGCTGGCGCTTTCCAATGCATGCCGGAGACTTCACTCATTCCCTCGCATGGCGCCGGGCCCGCAAGCAGGCGGAAAATTTCCCGAATCCCAGGCGGAGATGACACTCATTTTCGCCGCCCAGAATGCATTCCCGGAAGAAACGCGGCCTCGCCGCGCGTCAGCGCACGAAACCTATCCCTTCAGCCGTCGAATCACAAATAGCATGTAACATGTGAATAAGGTTTATACAACCACTCTGGTGGCGGAGACGTGGGCCACGAGACGGCCGAGATTGTACTACTGAAAGAAGCGCCGGTGGTAGCCAGTCTTGGCGATGCCGACAACGAGCTGCATGCGGACAGTTTTTGCGTACTAAGACGAAGGGGGAAAGAGCGGGTTTGATGGAAATAAATCGCAATCTTGGAAGGGCGGGTTATCGGTGAGAATTACGATCGAGCATCAGGCGAGATTGCATTCTGGATGTGAGAGCGCCGCCTACGTGCCCCCGTCGCGATGGCTGAAGACATAAAGAATGAGCTCGACCCGGCTGGAGACTCCCAATTTTTCAAAAATTCGGTAGATGTAATTTCTGATCGAATGTTCCTTCACTTTGAGCTTCTGAGCGATTTCGCGGTTCTTCAACCCGTCGGCGACCAGGCGGACCACATCTTCCTCGCGGCGCGTTAACAATGGCAATCCCTGGTGGTTGTCCATGCGAAGCGGCTTGAGATTGGTCAGGGCGTTCAGAAGATGCTCAAGGTCTTCGTTGCTGGCCCAGATTTGTCCCTGGTGCACCGTCTGAATGCATTTCGACAGTGATTTCAGGGAATGACTTCGGTAGAAAACGCCCCGAGCGCCGTCACGAAAGGCGTTCACAACACGCTCAGGTTTAGAATTTTGCAGGAGCATGATTGCGGCAGTGCCATTGGATTCCCGCGCCTTATGAAGCACCTTGATGCCCGCCTCGGGCCCATCTTGAAGCTCCTCACTGATGAGCGTGACATCCGCTTTGTGTCCATCCATCGCGCCTATGATTTCCTGGGAACTGCCAGTCAAGGTTTCGACCGTGAAACCCCTTCGGCCATTTGCGAACGCGTTTTTCAGCAACTCGCTCGTCATGTTATCCGCCGTGACTACGAGCACAGAGATGCGATCTTTGGGTCGGGGGAGGGACCTGGGCACGCAACTACCTCCAACACCTTTAGAAATAACATGTTCGGGGGGAGGCCGAACCGGTCTTCCACCGCCGGCCTTTATGACGGCCAGCGCTGTAATTCCTGCATGAACGATGCCAGTCAGAAAACTTTAATGAAAAATTTGCAATGCTTCTAAACAGTTAAATTTGTTTCTTTTAGTTTTCGCAAGCTTGAGATTCAAGGACACGATCCACTAATTATACTGAACCTCCCGGTAAAATTACAAGCACGAACTTCGTCATTGGAATGAAAAACATCAGTACTCTACCGAGCAAACAACTATCAATGATTGCAGGACATTTACGATTTGCGTATACGTACACTGCCCCGCAATTTCGAGTCCGGAATTACGGCAGATTCAGCTCATCACCGCGAGGGAACTGGCCTTTCCGGCCCTGCTCAAGGTCCAGTAAACCATTTAAATACAGCGATATGCAGCGATGCCGGTGAGCAAATCGCAGCCGCCTTTCCAGAGGATTAAATCCTGTTTGCCCTGACCGACTTTATGGACATTAGTCACTTCTCGATTGTCCACAGATGGTGACAACAAAAGCCGTCAGAATGGATGACTGGCTTGTCCACTCGCCACCGGATGGATTCACATAAAAATGAGATTTGATTTGCACTGCATGGAGTATTTTTCGCATGGAAAGTGGACTGTCGTTACTCAAGACTTAAGGCCACTTGTGGACAATTCCTCTATGCCTTATTCTTCGCGACACTGGGAAGTTCCATCTTCCCGGTAGAAGCGGAGAAGTAGCCATCGCACACCGATCCGAGTATTCAGTCGAACGAAGGAAAGGCATTCGCTATCGAATGAATGCTTCGGTCCTGTTTCGCTGGAACGGCCCTGAGGACGGACATTACCAGGGAGAAGGCGTAACGAGAGATATGAGCGTGTCCGGGGCGTTTGTGTTGACATCGACCTGCCCCCCGCCGAATTCCGTGGTTCAGATGGAAGTGTTTCTTCCTCTGTCGGATGGCGGCTCCAAGGCGCTGATGAAGGCGGACATGATGGTCTTGCGCGTGGAACACGATGTGGCGGGAAACAAGCGAAGCGGATTTTCGGCGGTGGGCAAGGGATTTTCGTTGCGCACTTTTTCGGAACGCGCCTCGCGGCTTGTGGACGGCCTGATCAAGGATTCCGAAGAGTCCCTGAAGGGGCAGAAATAAGCGGCGCGGACCGGAACGCCGCCGGCCGCCTTTAATTTTTTTGCAGGACGAGATGCTGGAAACACTGGTTTTAGACTGAGCGATGGGACTGAGAGGGCGAAGCTGTGTCCAGTACGCATATAAGCCTGGAATCGAACAAGAGTCTTGTCGGCCTGAACATCAGCCCGCAGGAACCGAACTGGTTCGCGGTTCACACCATGGCGCGCCACGAAAAGCGCGTTGCCGCGCAGTTTGAGGAAAAGCGGGTGAATACTTTTCTTCCGCTCCTCGAGCAAGTTCACCGGTGGAGCGACCGGCGCAGCAAGGTGCAGGTTCCCATGTTCAGCTGCTACGCCTTTGTTCGCATCGGGCCGACGCCGGAAGAGCGGCTGCGGGTTTTGCGAACGCCGGGAGTGCTCGGATTCGTGGGCAGCGAGCGGCAAGGAACTCCGATTCCCGAGGAACAGATCGAGTCCCTCAGGACCGCGATCCGGGAAAAGATTCCTTGTTACCCGCACGCTTTCTTAAGCGCCGGGAGGCGGGTGCGGATTCGCGGAGGATCGCTGGACGGCGTGGAGGGAATTCTGGTGCGGCATGGCGCGGATCAGAGCCTGGTCGTATCGGTGGAACTGTTGCAGCGGTCCATCTCGATGCGGGTCGAAGGGTACAACATCGAGCCGCTTTAGCCAGGTTCCGAACCCGGCGATCGCGACGCAAACAGCAATATCGCTCCGGAATGAAAGTTGGAATGATTTCGGGGCGGGAGAATTGGAAATGAAAATTTTGAACTCAAGATTAATGATCCTGCTTTCCTGCCTGATCCTGATTTCCGGGGCGCTTCCCGCGGCCGGACAGAAGCAGATGGCGTCAAGCGCAACCAGCGGCGTGCAACCCGGCGATGCGGCGCAAGCCCCGAAAGTGGCGCCCGGCGACGACGATCTCGCCAACCACAGGCGAAACTGGCGCTACCGGATCAACCCAAGCGACACGCTGGAGCTGACTTTCTCGCTGACGCCGGAATTTAATCAGACGGTCATCGTCCAACCGGACGGCTACATCACGCTGCGCGACGTGGGAGACCTGCAGGTCGCCGGGAAAACCCTTTCCGAATTCACGGATGCGGTGAAAGCGGCCTACTCCAAAATTCTTCACGACCCGGAGATTTCGGTGGATCCCAAGGATTTCGAGAAGCCCTACTTCATTGTGGGAGGCCAGGTGGGAAAACCCGGAAAATTCGACCTGCGCAGCGACGTCACGGTCACGCAGGCCATTGCCATCGCCGGCGGGTTCACGGACGCCTCCAAGCACTCGCAAGTGCTTCTTTTCCGGCGCGTTTCGGATCAGTGGACCGAAGCCAGGATCATCAACGTGAAGAAAATGTTCAACGCGCGGGATCTGCACGGAAGATCCGGATCTGCAGCCGGGAGACATGCTGTTCGTTCCCAAGAACGCGCTCTCCAAGATCAAGCCCTTCCTGCCGACCACTTCCGTAGGGGCCTTCGCCAGCCAAGGGTTCTGTAGATTTAGGAAGCTTTAGAAGCTTAAGGATGATTGAACATGGACGGATACGAACTCCAATCCGGCGCAAACCGAACTGACCGGCTACCCACGCTCAGGGACATCGCGACGCCTATTTTCCGCCGCCCCAGGCTCGTGCTCGTGACTTTTCTGGTCCTGGTGGCGGGAACCATCCTCGGGATCGTTGTGAGCCCGAAGGATTACGAATCGAAAATGAAAATTCTGGTCAAGCGCGAGCGCGTGGACGAGGCCGTCACGCCGGGCCGCGACGCGGTGATGTCCAACCCCGGCGGGGTCACCGAAGAAGAGCTGAACTCGGAAGTGGAGCTGTTGAAGAGCCGCGACCTGCTCGAAAAAGTGGTGGTCACCTGCGGCCTGGAAAAATCGCTCAGCAGCCATTTTTGGAGCGGGTTGCTCCCCTCTTCAGCGGCGGACGAAAACGGCGGCGCGCAGGACGGCGACAAAAAAATCTCACTCGCTGTGCAGGCGCTCGAAAATAAATTGACGATTGAACCGCTTAAGAAGACGGACCTGATCCAGATCACCTTTGACTCGCCGGACCCGCAGCTGGCCGCGCTCGTCCTGCGGACGCTCGGCAATCTTTACCTCGAAAAAACCGTCGAGGTCCACCGGCCTCCGGGGGCGTTCGAGTTTTTCCAGTCCGAATCCCAGCACTACGATCAGCAACTGCAGGCCGCGGACGCGCAGCTGGCCAAGTTCGACCACGACAAGGGCGTGGCCGACCCGCAACTCGAAAAACAAATCGCGCTCCAGAAACTGGCGGAGTTTGAGGCCACGCTGAGTTCCACCGAGGTGGCCATCAAGGAAACGGAAAAGCGGACCCGGGTGGTGGAAGATCAACTCGCGTCCACGCCCGAGCAAACCGTTTCCCAGGTGCGTTCGTCGGAAAACCCCTACCTCATGCAGCAACTGAAGACCACGCTCTTGGACCTGGAATTGAAGCGCACGGCGCTTCTCGAAAAATTCGAGCCCAATTACCGCCCCGTGCAGGAAGTGCAGAAACAGATCGAGGAAACGATCGCCACCATCAACAAAGCGCAGAATTCGCCGGACCGCGAGGAAACGACGGACCGGAACCCTTCGTACGAGTGGCTGCAGTCGGAACTGACCAAATCCAACGCGGAACTCGCCAGCCTGCACGCGCGCGCCGCCGAGACCGAAAGCGTCATCCGGCAGTATCGCGCGCGGCTTGGCGTGATCGATGTGAACGGAGCGGAGCAGGAAAATCTTCTCCGCGAAGTCAAGGAAGCCGAAGGAAACGATCTGCTCTACAAGCAGAAGCGCGAAGAGGCGCGGATTGGCGACGCCCTGGACCGTCAAAGAATCGTGAACGTGGCCATCGCCGAGGCGGCCACCGTGCCGGCCCTTCCGGCGCATCCTCACTGGGCGCTGACTCTGCTCGCCGGGCTTTTGCTGGCCTGCCTCGTCAGTCCTGGAGTTGCATTTGTCGCGGACTTTCTTGACCCGTCCCTGCGAACCCCGGACGAAGTTCGCGATGTTCTGCAAATTCCGGTGCTGGCGGCGCTGCCAAAGGAGAAAGGAAATAGACATGTTTCTTGATTTCTACAAAATGAAGGAACAGCCCTTCGGCGTGACGCCGGACCCTCGTTTTCTCTATCTCGGCAAGAGCCATCGCGAGGCGCTGGCGTCGCTCTATTACGGGATCGAGTCCGATCGCGGCTTTGTGGCCTTGATTGCGCCGCCGGGCCTGGGCAAGACGACGCTCACCTTTCAGCTGCTTGAGAAACTGCAGCAGGCCTCCCGCACGGTGTTCCTGTTTCAGACGCAATGCAACTCCAAGGAATTTTTTCACTATTTGCTGAACGGCCTGGGAGTCGACGCCGAGGGCATGGAACTGGTTTCCATGCACAACAAGTTGAATCAAATCCTCTCCCGCGAAATGCTGGCCGGCCGCCGGTTCATCCTGGCGATTGATGAGGCGCAAAATCTCGAACCACAAGTGCTCGAATCGATCCGCCTGCTTTCGAATTTTGAAACTTCTCAGGCCAAGCTGCTGCAAATCCTGCTGATCGGGCAGCCGCAACTGGCTCGAAAACTGGCCAGCCCGGAACTTGAACAACTGCAGCAGCGGATCTCCGTGTTTGCCAGGCTGGAGCCGTTTGGATTCTGAAGACACTGCCCGCTACATTGCCCACCGCCTTAAGGTCGCGGGGTACGAGGGAGGTCCGCTGTTCTCTCCCGGAGCCCTTCGGATGATCGCGGAACAATCGCAAGGAATTCCGCGGAAAATCAATAGCTTGTGCTTTAGCGCGCTTTCTCTCGGCTGCGCGATGGACCGCAAACAGATTGACGCCGAGATGATGGAAGAGGTGATTGCGGACCGCGATGTGGAATCCTTGCAGCGGCCGAAAGCCGCCGCGCGCGTTGCGTCCCCGCCCATGGCGCAGCGTCCCATCTTGTCCTCGCCGATGATTTCGCGTCCCGCCATGTTCTCGCATCAGGCGCAGCCCAGGAAGAGCTTTGGCGGGTGGGCGCTGGGCGCCGCCACCATCGCCTTAAGCGTGGCGATCGGGATCGGAATTCTTTCCTTTTCTCCCGGCGGAATCGATCGGTCCCTCGAACAGTCCTTCCGAAGCCTGGACGGCCGTTCGGAACGGCATCGCGTCGATTCAGGGCTTCCTGACAGGGAAATCCGATTCGGTGCCGGCCTCTTCGCCTCTGAATGTTCAGGCTGCGGGACTTCCCAATTCCGAATGCCGGGCTGGCCACTCCCACGGACAACGATTCCGAGATTGATACGGTCATCGTGCAACCGGGAGAGAAGCTGCGGCAAGTGATTCTCCGAACCATGGGAGACTATACAACGGCGACACGATCGAGCAGATTCGAAAGGCTGAACCCCGACATTGCCGATTTCGGCCACCTCGAAGCGGGCCAGGCGATTCGATTCCCGCGGGTCTGCCGCCGCTGCTGATCCCGCGACAGCCGGCGCGCCGGCAGCCGCGGGAAGAAAAGAACGGTCATCGAATGAGCAAGAATTTTGAATTGTTGCAGCGGGTCGCGAAAGATCAATTTTTCGATCTTCCGGAGGAGCCTCGCCCCGCCTGCCCAGAAGAAGGCGCCTCGCCGCGATTCCGTTTAGGAAAGAACCCCCGGACGACGAGATCACGAAACTCGTTCAGCGGCTGTTCTCACAGGCCGGCAAGGGCAGCGGGCCCAAAGTCGTGTCTTTCTCGGGGATTGCGCGCGACGACCGAAGCAGCTGGATTTGCGCGCGGGCAGGGGAGGCGCTGGCCGAGCAGGCCGAGGCTTCCGTCTGCATGGTTGACGCAAACCTCTGGTCGCCGCAATTGCACTTGCAACTGTCCGCCGCCGAATCAAATCGGGCTTGCGGAGGCGCTCACCGGTCACCGGTCCCATTCGGAATTTTGCAACGCCGCTCTGCGGGCAGAATCTGTGGCTGATCCCCTCGGGTTTGGTGAAGCCGGGCTTTCACCCTTCGATGGAGCGTTATCGAGAGCGCTTCGCCGAACTGCGCGAGGCATTTGATTACGTCCTCGTCAGCGCGCCCGCGCTTAGCCGTGAGACGGAGGCGACGTTTATCGGACAACTGGCGGATGGAGTCGTGCTGATTGTCGAAGCGAATCAAACCAGGCGCGAGATCGGTCCGGCGCGCAAAAGAACAACTGGAAAGCGCGCAGAGTACAACTCCTTGGCGCGGTGCTGGACCAGCGCACGTTTCCCATTCCCGAGAAGCTGTATCAGAGGCTCTAGGGCTCCAGCAGCCGGACACCAGTTCGGCCGAAACCTGCTTTCCAATTCCACAGGCCCACGCAAGGATTTTTAGCGATCCGCATCTTTGGGATTCTCGCCCGCTTCGCCAGATGTCATTTATCAAACTCTTGGCGCACATGACATTCATCTTAGACGCAGTCCCAGTATGACAAACTTCCGCCGGCAAATCCTGCTGAAGATGTTCATGCTCCTCGACCCCGGCTTGCTCACCATTTCCTACCTGGTAGCCGCCGATCCGGATCTGGCATCTGACGGAATTCACTTCCTTCGCCGCGTTCTTCTCCATGCGCATCAAGTTGTTGAATCTTCTTGTGTTTCTCGGCCTCTTCTATTTCTGGCATGTCATTTTCTCCGCCTTCGGGCTGTACGGGTCCAGGCGGCTCGCGGACCGGAGAGAAGAAGCGGTCGTCGTCCTGAAGGCCACTTCGGCGGGGGCGCTTGTTGCTCGGTTTTGTCGCGGCTTTCTTCCAGGTGCGAATGATCACGCCGGCCTTCATCGCCGTGTTCTGGATCGTCGCCACTTCCACAATTATTGTTTCCCGGCTGGCTTTGCGGGAGTTTCTCCGACGGGCGCGGATCCACGGACGCAATCTTCGCCATTTGCTGATCATCGGCACGAATCCTCGCGCCGTGGAATTTGCCCGCGCGATGGAAGGCAGGCCCGAATTGGGCTACCAACTGGTCGGTTTTGCGGACGAAGAATGGATTGGAAACCGGGAGTTTGGAAAGAACGGCAAGTCCATCGTCAGCGACCTGGAACACTTCCCCGATTTTCTGCGCGAGCGCGTCATCGATGAAGTGGCCATCGCCCTTCCCATGAAGTCCTTCTACTCGCAGGCCGCCCGCATCGTGGCCCAGTGCCAGGAGCAGGGAGTCATCGTTCGCGTCCTGGCGAACATCTTTGACATGCAAAAGGGAAGGGTGAACAACAGCCATTTCGACGGGAATGGATGTGGCGACGGTCAGCCCCGATTCCTCCGAAGGCTGGCCGATGGTCTGCAAGCGGTTGCTGGACATTTTTGTTTCTTCGCTCCTGCTCGTCCTGCTCGCGCCGGTATTTCTGATCGTCGCCGTCCTGATCAAATTGGATGGAAGCGGGCCGGTATTCTTCGCCCAGGACCGCGTGGGCCTGAACAAGAGGCGCTTCCGAATGTACAAATTCCGGACCATGGTCGGCGACGCGGAGAAAAAGCAGTCTGAACTGGAATCCCTGAACGAAGCCGACGGCCCGGTCTTCAAGATCAAGAACGATCCGCGGGTCACTCGCCTGGGAAAATATCTCCGCAAAGCGAGCATCGACGAACTGCCCCAACTGCTGAATGTCTTGAAGGGCGACATGAGCCTGGTCGGTCCCCGGCCTCTTCCGATTCGCGACTATCAGGGATTCGACCAGGACTGGCTGCGCCGCCGGTTCAGCGTTCGTCCGGGAATTACCTGTCTCTGGCAAGTCAACGGCAGAAGCTCGGTTTCTTTCGAGGAATGGATGAGAGTTGGATCTGCACTACATCGATCACTGGTCGTTTTGGCTGGACGTGAAGCTTCTCGCGAAGACAATTCCCGCGGTATTGAAGGGCGTAGGAGCCGCATGAGCACAGGGCTAAACATAGGGCCTGCTTCGCGAAAAGCGGAAGAATTGATGGCTTCCTCAAAGTCCGGAATTACATCCTTGATGGAAGCGCCGGAGCCGCACCGTCGAGGCCGAAATCCATCGCAAAACCATCGCGCATGGTGCTGCCTTTCGGACTGGTTCTATCTCCCGGGAAAACGCTGCATCAGGGCATTATTTCCCTGGCCGACCAAGCCGTTGCCAGCGCCACGAATTTTGCGACCGGCATCATCATCGCGCGCGCCTGCTCCAAAGAAGATCTCGGCCTGTACATGCTCGGCTTCAGCTTGATTTTATTGATGACCGACTTTCAGACTTCGCTGATCACGACGCCTTACATGGTCTATTCTCCGCGCCTGAAGGGGCGCGCCCACGCTCTGTACACGGGAAGCACCCTGATCCATCAATTGGCATTTTGTCTCATCACGATGTTTGGCGTAGCCTGCGGCGCGGTCGCGGTCACTTACGGAATCGGCCCCCGGGGCCTGGGCCCGGTCTTGTGGGCCTTGTGCGTCGTGATTGCGCTGATCATGCTGCGGGAGCATGCTCGCCGCGTCAGTTTCGCCCGCCTGAGGCTGATGACCGCATTTCTATTCGATACTTCCATTGCGATTGGACAAATCGGCGGCTTGCTGCTCTTCGCGCATTTCGGCCTGCTATCGGCGAGCCGCGCGTATTGGATCGTTGGAACGGTTTGCGGGGTCGCGGTGATGGGGTGGCTATGGTCGGATCGGGAGTGTTACCACCCGAGAATGAGCGAAGCGCTTGCCGACCTGAAAAAAAACTGGGTGTTTGGAAAATGGGTTTTCGCCAGCGGCCTGGTCTGGGCCGTGGCCATGAATCTTTATCCCTGGTTTCTGGCGTACTTCCACGGCCCCGCCTCGACCGGGGTGTGGGCTGCGTGCCTGGGAGTTGTGTCGGTGGGCAATCCCGCGCTCTTGGGAATCCAGAACCTCGTGGGACCGAAAATCGCGCATGCTTATGCGGAATCCGGCTCGAAGGGACTGCGCCGGTTGGTGCTCAGAATCACCGCGGCCATCTCACTTCCGGTTTCTGTTCTCTGTCTCGTCTTGATCTTCTGGGGAGGGCGGTTCGTCAGCCTGCTGTACGGGCGGCAGTATGCCGGAAACAATTTGCTTGTGGGGATCCTGGCGTTGAACTTCCTCGTGTATGCGGTGGCCTTCGCGTTTTCTCGCGCCCTGATGTCGATTGAACGCGCCGACCTGGATTTCCTGCTTAACTTTGCGGCGCTGTTCATCATGGTCGCTGTGGGATTCTGGCTGGTGCGGGCGTACGGCCCGGTCGGGGCCGCGATTGGATTGCTTTTGGCAACCTTTATCACTTCAGCGGTGAAGGCGGGAGCGTTTCTCAGGCTGCCGAGGCGCAACACAAAAGTTCAGGAAGCCGCATAGATGAGTTCCAACCCTCATTCGCTTGCGAAGCCGGCGCTCCAGGCGGGACGAATCCCGTGGCTCGTGTTCCTGTTCCTCGCGGTTGTGCTCTTCTTCGTCTACCACGATTTCGCGAATGCCAGGAGTGGAATTGGGAATTACGATGCTGCGGAAGATGTGATCGCCGGGGTAGTCGCGGAGGGTTCGGTTTCGCGACGCATCGCCCTCGTATCGTTGGCAATTTTTGCGATTGTCACTTTGATTCATCACCGCGCGGGCGGCGCGCTTCGAATCAAGGGTTCGCTGGGATGGATTCTGCTTAGCTACGCGGCCCTGGCGATCGTCAGCCCCTTATGGGCCGAGGATCGCGCGCTGACTCTCACGAGGGTAACGGTTTTCGCGATTCTTTGCGTCGCTGCCGTCGCCATCGTGCGCCTCTTCTCGCTGCGCGAAATTATCCTGTGGACATTTTTCACGAGCGGGGCCTATCTGGCGCTTGGCGTCCTTGCCGAGGTTCAGTTCGGAAATTTCCATCCTCTTCGCGTCCGGATATCGTTTCGCGGGGACACTCCACCCGAACATGCAGGGAATTAATTGCGCCCTTTTTATCCTATCGGGGATAGCCGCCGCTGATTTGGAGAAAAATAGGCGAACCCTTTATCGGATTTGCGCGCTCGCCGGGTTCGTTTTCTTGATCCTTACCGCGTCCAGGACGGCGTTTGCGGCAGTCCTTCTCGCCATCGTTGTGTACCTGGGTGCGGTCAGTTCAAAGCGAACGAAGATCGCCATGGCGTATGCTCTCAGCATAATTTTCAGTATTTTGCTGCTGTTTCTGGCAAACGGCGCCCTGCCCAACCTCAAGGCTGCGATCATGCTCGGGCGGGACGATTCCACCGTTGACACATTCAACGGCCGGGCAGGGATTTGGGATGAAATCGGAATTTACGTTCAACAACGCCCGATTCTGGGGTACGGCTACGGCGGTTTCTGGACCCCATCGCATATCAGCGAGATATCCGAAGGAGAAAAATGGGGAATTCCGAACAGCCACTCGGCGTATCTCGATAATTTTCTGATGCTGGGGGCAGTGGGGCTCTTGTTTTACGTGGCATTATTCTTTTCCGGAATCAGGCGCGCATTTCAATTCCGCAATCTCACCGGGGGATCGGCGTTCGCTTTTGTTGGAGCGGTCTTGGTATTCTGCGCGTTGGATGGATTTCTCGAGTCGGCCATTGTTGATGCTTCGCTTCCGATGTTCCTCAGCACGATCGCATTAGCTCAGTTGGCTTTCGTCCGCCCATTGCTGCCATGCACGACCGCAGGAGAAATGGCTGGAAACGTATGAAAGTGGCGCTCATTTCGTTCGACTTCGGAGAATATTGCGTTCGGCTGGCTGGTGGCCTCGCTCAAGACCCGGATGTGAGAGTGGTTCTCTTCCTTCCTGACAGCGAAGTTAAACCTTACCTGCACCTCCTGAGCAAGTCAGTGGAACTGCAGACTTTCAAGAAGCCGAGATTACGCCAGCCTGTCAGGCAAGCTCAAATGGTAGCCCGTCTTGTCAGGCAAATCAGAAAACTTAACCCAGACGTGATCCATTACCAATTGGGACATCTGTGGTTCAATTTGGCGCTGCCACTGTTGGGCGACTGTCCTCTTGTTCTCACGGTACACGATCCATCAGCTCACGTCGGTGACGCGGATTCAGGCAAGACACCTCAGTGGATACACGATCGTGCTTGCTATCGAGCCCAGCAGCGGATTGTGCACGCCCCGCAAGTCAAGGAATCGCTCCTTCAGAGGCTGCGAATTCCGAGCAGCACCGTTCACGTGATACCCCACATTGGTATTGGGGACAATGCCCAAGGGGAAGACGTTTCCGATAAAGAAAATCTGGTCCTTTTTTTCGGAAGAATTTGGGAATACAAGGGGCTGGAGTACTTAATCCGGGCGGAACCCCTAATTACGTCTAGAGTGCCCCAGGCGAAAATCGTAATCGCCGGCCGGGGCGAAGATTTCGACCGGTATCGCCGGATGATGGTGCATCCCGACCGCTTCGTCGTCTACAACGAGTACGTTTCCGATGAGAAGCGCGCCGAGTTGTTCCGGCGGGCCAGTGTTGTGGTTCTGCCTTATATCGAAGCCTCACAAAGCGGCGTCATTCCGATTGCCTACCACTTTGGGAAACCCGTGGTCGCTACAGAGGTGGGGGGCTTGCCCGATATGGTCGAACATGGCCGAACCGGCTATCTGGTACCCCCGCGCAATGCGGGTGCCTTAGCGTACGCGCTCGTGCTCCTCTTGCACAACCGGCAACTGCGACTCCAGCTGGGTGAGAACGGCAGGCGAAAAATCAGCGCGGAGTGCGGACCCGGACTAGTGGGGCAAAAAACGCGGAACGTTTATCTTGAAGCCCTGGTCCGGACCCATCCATCGATCCAAAACATGCACCAGAGAGTCACCGAATATCCGTAGCAATCCTCGCCGTAGGATTGACCGCTAACCACCTCTCAACTGATCAATGTGTTAGCGCCTTTGGACCCGCTTAACTTCCTTGGAATGGAAGAAGAGGAGCATGGTAATGGGATCCGGGCAAACAGAACTCGTCACTCGCTACAAAGAGAATTACAAAATGGTCGAAAGCACCCCTGTTACCTACGAGATGGTCATTTACCATTGGGACTTGGAAAGGCGCCTCCGGGACGAGTTGCTCAATTCGGACGCCTTAGACAGAGGGGAAACATATGCCCGGTGCTATACAGAACTGTACAGCCAGCTGCCATGGCTGAACGAATTCACCAACACCGTGGAAGGCGTGCCGGATTCGGCCAGATACGCGATGTGGGTCGCCGCCATCGGGCCTCCGCCAATGAAAATATTTGAAATTGGAGCGGGGCAGGGCAGGATGCTGCGATATTTGGCGAGCCTTGGCCATAAATGCACGGGGTCGGATGTAACGGTGGAAAGGGCTGCAGCGACCGGGGATCCTCAGAATGAAGTTTTGGAGTCGGTTTTGGACAATGCGGTTTCCATTGGGAGCGCTGGCGAAGGCGAGTATGACCGGGTCCTTTCCGACCAGGTCATTGAGCACTTGCACCCGGAAGACATTGAAAAACATGTCGCATCGGTACGACGTATGTTGCGCCCGGGAGGCAGGTATATCGTTTGCTGTCCGCACATCTATGCAGGGCCAGCCGATGTATCCCGTGTATTTGGATGTGATGAAGCAATCGGACTCCACCTGAAGGAATACAAGTGGCGCGAGCTGGTCAGCATAGTAAAAAGCGCGGGCTTCGATACTGTGTTTTGCCCAATTCCAGGCCGCTTAAGTGCCATCCTGAAGGCGGCCAGGATATGGTCAAAACGCACCGAAGTTATCCTTGGGAAGATCATTCTGTTTTTCATGTGTGCGTTTGAGTCTCTGCTGGCACGTTTCCACGATCCTCGAAAGCGTCGCCGTCTTTCCGCTGTTCTCCTGTCTACTGGCCTATTCCGGCAAAACTGTTTCCTGATCGCACAAACATCCGCAACTCGAGACACGAACTGAGTAACCGCGACACGGCAAGCCGAAACCGGCCTTTGGGAATAATCAGATTTCATCGGGTCCTAGAAACCTGAAGGACTCGGAAGGGATTAGAGAGCCAGCCTTTGCGACCTCGAATCAAAGTGTTATGTATTGGGCCTGCACAAACGGTGCGCGGCGGCATTTCCGGCATGATCGAAAAGATCAGGGACCGGTTTCCGGAACATATCCAATTTCGAATTATTCCCACGTATTCGCGCTACACAGGCAGCGATCATCCGGAACCGGGAAGCAGGATTGTTCAAGGATGGGTCTTTCTGAATGCGTTTGCGCGCATTCTGGCCGCCGGCATCTTCTCTCGTGGCACGATTTTTCATGTCCATCTTGCCGTGAAGGGAAGCACTTTGCGCAAGGGGCTGGTCTGCGTTGCCCTTCGCATTCTCCGGTGTCGTTACGTGGTTCACGCGCACGCGGCCGAAGATTCCTTATTTCATTGGTGGGTCCCCGAGCCGGTCAGGCGCATTCTGCTCTGGGGCTTTCGGGGCGCCGATTACTTTATTGTATTGACGCAGTTTTGGGGCGACTACTACGCGAGTGCGTTGCGTCTCCCCACGAATAAATTCCTGCGGCTGCCGAATCCGGCGGTTTTGCCCGATTTCCTTCCAAACCGGACGAACCGGGAGGCGCTTCATTTCTTGTTTCTTGGTCGCATCGGCAAGCGCAAGGGGGCGTTCGAAGCCATCCAGGCCTTCGCGGCGCTCCCGGATGAAATTCGCAAACGGTCGCGTCTTACCCTTGCAGGGGACGGAGAAGCGCAAGCGGCCCGCGAACTCGCCAAGAGCTTGGGCTGCTCGAATCAAATCAAGGTTCTGGGGTGGGTCGAACGGCAGGTGACGGAGCGATTGCTTGCGGAGGCTGACGTTTTCTTGCTCCCAAGCCGCGGCGAGGGCATGTCAATGGCGCTCTTAGAGGCCATGGCGTGGGGGCTTGCCGTAGTGACCACTGCCAGTGGCGGCGCGGATGAATTCCTCGCTTCGGATCTCAACTGTATCCTCGTTCAACCCGGAGTGATCCACGATATTTCGGCGGCTTTGCGCACATTGGCGGAGGACCCTCAAATTCGCCTTCGTCTTGGGAAAGAAGCACGGATGACAGCGGCGCGCTTCAGTGTTGACACCTATATGAAAAAGCTAACAGGCCTATACGAAGACCTCGCCAATGATCCGCGCGGCGCCAATCGGACGCAAGCCGTAATCCCAGCGAAGCAACAGCGGTGAGCGGCCAGCCAAGAGTTCCAGGCCGATCCGGACAACATACGAGCAACGAGTCTTTTAGGCGTTGGGAGATGAAAGCGTGAGGCACGTAAAACGAATCATGGGCAAGGAATCATCATTTCGCGTGCTCGGTGTGCCAGTTGCAGCTAAGCAGATTCCAGACGTCATCAAGCAGATCGAAGACTGGATCGCAAGCGGTCAAACGTGCCATTTCGTTGCATTTACCGGCCTGCACGGAATATCCGAAGCGAATAAAGACTCACAATTCAAAAGCATCTTGAATGCCGCCGATCTCGTAGTTCCCGACGGCATGCCCCTGGTCTGGCTTGGCCGCCTGCACGGGCATTCTTTAGGCAGGCGTGTATATGGCCCGGAGTTGATGGAGACATTTTGCAGGGAAACGCGTTCCCAATATCGTCACTTTTTCTATGGCGGCGCCCCTGGCGTAGCGGAAAGCCTGGCCACGAGTCTTCGGGAAAGATTTGGCATAGTCGTGGCGGGGACGTACTCTCCGCCTTTTCGTGACCTTACGGAAGAAGAAGACGAGGCAATCGTGGGTCGAGTACATGAGGCTGCTCCGGATCTTCTTTGGGTAGGTTTGAGCACTCCGAAACAGGAGCGATGGATGCATGATCATCGTACGAGGCTGCGCGTCCCAGTTTTGCTGGGAGTCGGAGCTGCCTTCGATTTGAACAGCGGGAGGCTTCGACAAGCCCCGACCTGGATGCGTGAGTGCGGTCTGGAATGGCTCTTTCGGCTTTTGGCCGAGCCTCGAAGGCTGTGGCGGCGTTATCTCGTGACGATCCCAAGCGCAATTTGGAGCATTTCACGAGAAGTGGTTTATTCGAGGAAGGCTGATTGAATTGCGAATCAGGCATTCCAGCAGACCGGGCCACACTCTTACCGTCTGAGCGTTGAATAATGTATTCTCGCCAATCATTTTCAATAGCAAAATCCGATTACCGATCATTGTACCGTCACATTGATACTGGTAGGAGGCGCAGGCAATGAGGATGACGAGGCGCACCCCATCGTTACCAGGCCAGGCGGGAGGTTTACATTGCACAGCCATTGCGGGAACAGAGGATCGGAGGCCTGCGACGTGCTCGGTACCTGGTATCCGTATGAATTCATATTTGAGGCTGTGGACTTGAAGTTGGCGATCACTGTCGCCATACAAGTGGGGACATTCGTGGAACCCCCGCAACTTGGCGCCGGTGGTTCCACCGGATTGGCAAAACTGGGATTCGTGCCGAACAGGTTGTTCGGACTATAAGAAAATCCGGAACTGTTGTTCACGCCATCATTGGTTCCGCTCGCACTATATCCAACGGAATTACTGACGATATCGGTGGCATTGCCGGCTCCAACGTAATACGCATAGATCGGGTTGTTTCCACAGCCGGCGGACGCGTTGGTCATGGCCATGTTGAATTCAGCTTGGACATTGAGCGCAAAGCTAATCAAAGCCTCGCCGCAGTAGGTGGCATTCTGGTTTTTGTCGTTGTTGTTTCCCCAGAGCGTATTGTGAGTAACGTAGACGGTTGCGTGCGAAGATCCGCTTCGATTATTAAAGATCTCGAATCCTCGCCCGCCGTTGGAGACGAGGACGTTATTCTCCGCCACAGCTTGCGCGGCGTACGGAGTTGGCAAGCCCCCCTGGCTGCCGTCAAGGGTATCAAGGATGATTCCCTCGCCATCCGTGGGTTTAGTGCCAGCGCAGGTACTTGGGTCGATGTTCCTGTACGAGAAATTTCCGGCAACGAAGATATGAGTTCCCGCCAGGGAGTCCGATTGAACCGGCTGGTAAATGCTAATGCCACTGAAACAATTCGAACTGCCTTGGGCCGCGTCGTACGCGATATTGCCCACGATAACAATGTAATCCACGCTGGCGTTCCCTCTGTTGAAGGTGTTGAAACCATTTGAGGAGCAGCCGTTGGCAATGTTGTTCGCAAAGATGATGTGATGAATCGTCGAGGAGCCTGCGGGGTTTCGCCGTGAAACAGGCTCCCCACTAGTCGCCGTCACTTCCCATCCTTGCACACCCCAATAGTCAGCACTTACGTGCATTCCGTCCTGGCCCGACGCACTGATCTTGCAGGCATCGAAGGTTGCACATTTTATCCAAGCTACATTGTTGCCAGCGGGACAATTCACTGTTCCCCAATTGCCGACATTGAAATTGGAAGCGGAATACGCTGCCGGCCGCGGCGGTAATCACATCGCCGCAGTTGACCGAATGATTCGGACTCAGCCAGGGAGTGCTCGCGGAGGTTCCATTGTTGGAATCATTTCCCCCGGCGGATGCGGGCGCGAGGAAATAATTGGTGGCCCAAGCCGGCGCGGTAAATAAAGTAAATAAGATGATCAGCGCGAATTTTTTCATGTTAGTCGCCAAGGTATCCAGGATATATGTGAAAGATCGGAGTCAGCCGCTTCATCACGACTCCATCTTAGATTCCCCCGGGAAGCGGGCTCTACTGGCCCATGGGGTAGGTAAGGTACAGGTGTACCCCTCTCGAAATATTTTGAAGCAATTGCGGTGTATTTTGAATGAGAAAGTCGTCCGGTACGGTCAATCCGTTATCAGCTCTAGGAGGAGCAATCATGCCCACCCCCATCGCTCCACGAACTAATGTAGAAAGGGAGCTTGTCCGAATCTGGGAGGAAGTACTCCGGTCCGCGCCCATCGGGATCCAGGAGGACTTCTTCGATTTGGGAGGCACTTCCATTCAGGCGGTGCGCGTCTTCGCCAAAATCGAAGAAGTGTTTCACATGCGGCTGTCGCTTTCCGTCATTCTCGGCGCGCCCACGATTGAAAAGCTTGCTGCTGCGGTTCAAAAAAGCAAGTCTCGGGACCGGAAAGCAAACGCGGTGGCCATACAATCGGATGGTGAAAAGCCCCTCTTTATTTGCATAGGGGGAGGAGTTCTCTGGCGCCCCCTGTCGGAACACCTGGGGCCGCACCAGCCGATTCTGCACGTCGGGCTGGACCCGGCAAGCGCAATTGAACTACTGAATAAACCGAACGCCCTGGAAAAGCTTGCCGGCCAAATGGTTTCGGCGCTCTGTGAGGAGCAACCGCAGGGCCCGTATTACCTGGGAGGGTTCTGTAGCGATGCAGTATTTGCCTATGAAGTCGCAAGGCAATTGACGATGCGAGGCCATGAGATTGGCCTGCTCGTTATGGTCGAGCCGTTCACGCCGAATGTAAGTGCAATGGGCCGAATTACCGGCTGGTTGAAGCGATTGATTTTTCGGTCCGGTTTTCGTCTTCGCGAGTTGCGACAGACGGGAATCGGCGGATTCCCGCAATACGCTCGCGATCGCTGGAATGGTTTCAGAACGATGCTGACGCAAGCGTTGTGGCGGAATTCGGCGCGGTTCCGGGTTCTGAAGAACCAGGCGAATACCCTGGACCTGGACCAGATCGTCTTCGTTGCGGCGAGTTCCTATAAGCCAAAACCACTCGGGTGCCCCACCATCATCTTCCATTGTAAAGACTGGCCCATGCTTTCGGCCGGCGATCCTTATTTCGGTTGGCGAAAATTCCTTACGGGCAGCTCGGTAACCCTGGATGTTCCGGGGGACCATATCGGGATGCTCCGCGACCCGAATGTGGCGGTGCTCGCTGAAAAGTTGAAAGATTCTCTTGAGAACACGAAGCAGGCGAAAACACCGGACTACCATGTAATCGCGGATTCCGATCGAATGCTTTATTTGGACTCATCGCGCGCTTAGATAAATCCAGGCTCTAATTTCCCTTCGCGAGAAGTTCAGTCCGGGAATCCACTTTACTTCGCGCGGGGGTATTGGCGCGGAGCTGTTCCCGAGTAACGACCCACGGCATTTTGGCGCCCCTGATTTAGCCTTCAAATTCCCGCTCGTCCCCCATTCCTGGCAGTTCCCGCCTGCCCCGTTGGAAATATGGAATCTCCCGCCGTTTGTTTTGCACCCCGGTAAGATGTGGCGAGACCCTCCTCCTTGAATCCCTCGATTCACGAAATTGAGAGGGCATTCTAGAAGTTACAAGTTTGTGAAATTCTCAGTAAGCGTCCGAACCTGCTTTCAATTACCCACAAGTTTAGCTCCGATGAGGAATCCGAATTGGATGTCAGTGAGACCGGATAGTCCTTTCCAGATGAGTTTGCTCCCTGGTGGAGAATCATCCGCACAGGCAAGGTAGCTTCCCAGCCGCGAAAATTGAACGAGGTAGGTGGAAACGGAAGTTCTCCGGAGTGGCTGCGGATCTTTTGCTTTAGCCAGCTGATCCAATAGATGAATTTCCAGCGCTGAAAATGCCAGCTTTGGCGGAGCAGCAGGCAGCGTGCGGTTCACCATCGTCAGCCAGAAAATCCTTCAACGGAGGATACAGAAAACCGCGATCAGATTGGCCAGCGGCGCCGCTGTTCTCAGCCGCGACTTCTCGGCCTTGCAGCCCGATTTCAGAATTTTGTGAAAGGTTTCGATTTTTCAGCGTATGGGATACCACCAGAGTTTCTCCATTGCCTCTTCCCTCGAACTCGCCTGCAAGTCCGCAATCAACTTCCAGTCAGTCTTCTCCCGTCCTTGTGGCGCCCCTCTTTCTTGAGCTTGGATGACGGTCAAAGTGAGTTCTGGGTATCGCCTCTTCTTGTTGATCGGAGGAAGATCGCGGATGCGGCGGTATTTGATTTCCAGAATCACTTTTGACAGATGGCCCTTCTTATCTCGGACATCGATCCGACGCGGGCTCTTTCCATGCACTTCGTTCATCGCATGCGCAATCGTATGCTTTCCGTCTCCGGCCAGGCGATCCACACAGGTGCATACCAGGAAGTGGGTCTCCGCCGCTTGTGCGGTGCGAAAGAGTTCATAAAAATCGCTTTCGCGGTTGCCGATGTGGACGCAGTGCCGCGGGTCCTGGAAGGACGCTGTGGACTGCCTCAGGTTCTCCAGCCGGCGGATGCTTTCTTTTTTCTCGATCGGCACCCCGGTTGGATTGATTTTCTTCTTGAGCGCATTGCAACCTTTGAACTTTTCCGGGTCCAAAATTTCATTGCTGCCAGTCCCTGTGAGAGTCCCCCCATGGTCGCCGCCAAACTGGAATGCATCAGGATGCCACAGACAACGTAGTGTTGCGGGCTCTGATCGAAACGGTTCCGAAGGGGAGTCCGCTATACGATGCCGACAGACTGGATATCTTCACGGTGGTAGTTGAATTCTGTCGTGTCGTGAAGGATTAAGACAGTGGCGTCGGTTGCGGCAAACCGATCCCGCGTGGATTGAAAGTGCCCCGCCAAAATGTCCCCTTCGCTGACGCGCGGGTTGGAAAGAAAACGGTACGCTGCCTTTGTGTTTGCCCAGTCTTGGCAAACCAACGGAATGCTCTCGCCGGTGCCCTCGGAGAGCTGCTCGAATAGTTTTCGAAAGCGCTTGTTGAGTCGGACGTCGCGGAGTCCGCTGCCGGCGAGTTCGCGATCAATCCAAGTATTGGTTTGGGAAGCAGTGCCGTGATCAACCTTCCGTGAGCGTTGCAACTCCTTCCGATTCGTAATAGCGGCAATCCACCGCACCCATATTCCGTGCCTGGAGCCCCGGTTCACTCCACTAGGCCAAATCAGCAACAGCACGGACAGAAGTACCCTCAACGCCCCACTTGTGGGTAATTGAAAGATTGACTGTATGCCTACGGGCGCCCCTTTGAATTAGGTTTTGATCGCTCGCATCAATGCCCACGGCCTTAGAGAAGACACTCTGAAACTAAAGGAGTTAGGGGCGCAGAAGATTTAATCACTTCGAGAGTTACTGCGGCGGAGCAGCCTCTTAACTAGCGCTTCTCATCCAGGCTCGAATGCAAAAGAGGGGCACAGGTGCGCCGGGCGAGCCGGCTCTTGTTATCTAAAACTTAATACCTCGCAATAGACTCAAGCTCGAATATTTCGGTGTTTAAGATGGTGCGATGAAACCCAATTTGTTCCAATGAGTAGAACCTCCGGTCGACACGCCCGCCGTCCTGCGTGAGGTCAAAAAAAAGAAAACGCGCTATGGGAGGGTCCCTTGAAGAACAGCACGATTACTTTTGCGGTGATTGTGGTTTTAACTGCAATGATTCTCGGCGTGAGTCCAGCGAAGGCCACGGATATTTCCGGCACGATTTTCAGCACAGTGGTCATCACACAAGACAGCCGTCTGACCGGGGACGTGATTTGCAATGTGGCAAACGGCACCCCTTGCATTTTTTTCGCGGCGCCACGGATTGAATTGAAGATGAACGGTCACAGCCTAACTGGCAAGGGCGCACGGGACGTTTGCCCCGCGCCTGTGTTCGGCGAATACGGCATTTCCACCAACGGCCAAAACAATGTATCGATTGAAGGGCCGGGGCTGATCACGAATTTCAGAGACATCAGCGTCTTTGTAACCGGGGATGACACGGAAGTGGAGGGCGTGACGATCGTGAGCGGCTGCACCGAGGGGATTCACCTCGAAGGCAGCCACAACACCGCGATAGACAACACTGTGGTGCGAGCCTCCCTGGATGGTAAGTTCTGGGCCAGCATATTTGTGAGCGGCACCGGCATGCACGTGGTTCGGCACAACGAAATCGTGGCCGCGGGACCTGACGCTCACGGCGCCATGCCTCCCGGCACTGGCAGCGGTCACGGAATCATAGTTGGATCGGCCAATTTCTGCGCCGGAGTTCCAACGAAAAATAATCTGATCGAGGGAAACAACATCTCCGGGAACAATGGCGAAGGGATACTTCTCGCGTCCGCGACACTCGCTCCCAGCTATTGCTTCAACACGACAGGCAACGTTATTCGTAACAACATCATTTTCGGGAATACGTCGTATTTCGACATCTATGATTACAATGCCGCGGGCTCCAACGCGTTCGAATCCAACGCCTGTGAAGTTTCGGGCGGACCCGGTGCAACCGGGGTTTGCCCGAAGGTGACGAAGATCTCCGGGCACGAGAACCCTATCGAGGAACTATTCGGAAAATTCTGATCGCCGGTTCTCGCGCCCTTGCCATGGCGATATTTGAACGTCTTTTGCGAGGACGGCTCCGGCGGCCTGCCACACTCTTGGCCGCTCTATTCTGGGGGACTTTCCTTCTTCTGACGGGCGGGAAGACGCTGTCGGAACTTCTTCGCACATACCAACGTTGTGGGTTGAAGACTGTATAGTTTACACTCAGCGACCTTGTTTCGCAGATCTGTTTCGCCTCCACCTGAGACCAAACTCCCAAAAAACTGTTCGAACCCGTTGTCAGGGGCAGCTTGCGCCGAAAGCGCGTAGCCTCCCTAAAACAGGGCAACACGATATGCCACACCCAAGCTACATTCCGAGAAGTCGTGCCGGCTCAACCGGTCGATACAACAACATCTGATATAAATCTTTTCTCTATAAGGTGGTGTTCAAGACGCAACGGATAGGCGTAAAGCTTTCTGCGATACAGCGAACCGACAAGTGGAGCCGTTGGTAGGCGGGACAATCGTTGCATGAGATTGGACGAGCCTTCGGCAAAGACCATATGTCCCTTCAATTTAAGTTGGCGCAGCATTGCGGAATTGCTCCAGCCGTGCGGCGGCGCTCGCCGCTCACGCTTACCCTGGTGGAGCGGGAAGACATTTCTTGAGGGGTTGCTTGCGGCTCCTCGATTCGTAAGATATCGCCTCAAGTCCCTCTGCCCGTCCCTCCGCGCCACCTTTGCTAATTCTGTCGCCTTCGCCCAGCTCACCTGTTGCAGCTCTACCTTGTGAATACGAGGCAACTGCTCGTGTATGGCCATCAGGTAGTAGGCCTTGCGTCTGGACTCTGGAAACTTCCTTTCCAGAAATAAGTTGAACTGACGCCAAACTGCCAAGGGCTGTTACTCGGCGGCGTACCCGCTAGTGGGCGTGGATTAGATTCGAGACGAATTGTTTTAAATCAAGAGCTTCCACTCCGCTGGTGATGGCCTTAGTAGACAGGGTTGAAAGGGGCCTCCCGTGAACTATGATCAGGCGCTTAGAGCGTTTTCCCAGTGCGCGGTGTAATGAAAGAAGTGGAGAGGCCATTGAGGGCCGGACGGTTTTTCCAGCTTTGCATTCGATCAGCCACAGTCCAGCGTTCGGCCGCGGTATTAAAAAATCAACTTCTAGGCCTTGCTGATCGCGAAAGTAGTAGAGCTCTTTCCTCGCGCCTTGGTTCGCCTGAATCTTGAATATTTCCCCAGCGACAAAGCCTTCAAAGATCTGTCCCAAGAAGGGCGAGCGCTGAAGCTCAGCCTCCGACATGATTCCCAGAAGGTAGCACGCCAATCCTGAATCGCCCCAGTAGATCTTCGGTGACTTGATGAGCCTTTTCCCAAAATTCTCGAAATAGGGAGGGACAACCATAATCTGGCCTGTAACTTCGAGAATATGCAGCCAATCACTGATAGTCGGGACAGAAACTCCAAGGGGTGCTGCAAGATCAGTCTTATTGAGAATTTGGCCGTGTCGACTTGCAAGAAGCGCTAGAAATCGGCGAAATGTCACAAGATCGCGCACATTCGTGATTGCCCGGACATCACGCTCTAAGTAGGTTTGGAGGTAGGAAGCGAACCACAGTCCACGAGACTTCGGGCGGGCAAGTACCTCCGGAAAGCCGCCGTGAAGCAGATTCACCTTCGGAGTTTCCGATACGCTGAAGAGCAGAAGCTGCAAAATGGCAGCTCGGCCGGCCATCGACTCCGTGATTCCTTGCATGAGCGGCGCTTCTTGCGATCCAGTGAACAGCCACTGCCCCATCCGGCCGGGTGCCGCATCGACCAACGTGCGGACGTAACTGAGGAGCTCAGGAGCATTCTGAATTTCATCAAACACAACGGGCGGTCGCAATTCTTCGAGGAAAGTACGCGGGTCATTGCGAATCCTTCCTTGAATGTCTGGATCTTCAAGGAGCACGTACTGGGCCTTGGGGAACAAGTGGCGCAGGAGAGTAGTTTTTCCGGCTCGGCGAGGTCCCGTCACGACCAAGGCCGGAAAATGTCGTGACGCTTGATGAATGATTTCGGCCAAATTTCGAGGGATGTAGCGCATTTGAGAATAATAAACTAACAGTTTAGAATTATCAAATGCCAAGCATCAGGGATTGACCTCTAACCTTAAGCCCAGCTGTCACGAAACGATAAGCCTTGTGCGTGAGATTTTCGAGGCGGTCGGATTTTGGTGGGTGTCTTGGTGGCACTTGGCGCAAAGAGCGATGAGATTCTCTGCCGTGTCATCCCCCAAGTGGCTCCGCCACTGAATGTGATGGACTTGAAGATTCTCCATGCTCCCGCACGATTGGCATCGCCAGCCATCTCGGTGCAGGATCTCGCGGCAGAGCAGGCGATAAGCTTCAGGATCAAGCCGCAAACGTGGTCGTTTTGCGCGGGTTCCCTTCAAAACGTCATCTGCACTTCTTCAAGGAGTTGTTTCCTCTGCGGCTTCGGTAGACCGATCACCAATCGGATGAGGCATGGCAATAAGGCATCTTGGTTCCCAGTTTCCAAGCTCACTCCCGCTAGAAAATCCGCACAGATCATCTCCAAGCAGTAGCCTCGTGATTTGTCGCTTCCGAGCATCAGACCCGCTGTTTCAAGAGCCTGCTCGATTACCGGAAGTTGGCTCTTGTACGCCTTGAAATAGAGAATCTCCCAGGGTTCAGTTTCCTTCCCGGTCAGGTGCTTCGACACCTCCCGTTTGAATTCCTCCTTCGGTAATTCCCGAGCCTTGTGCAACCAGGTTGCACTATCGAACCTCTGACCGTCCCTCCGCGCCACCTTCGCTAGTTCTGTCGCCTTCGCCCACCCCACCTGCTGCAGTTCTACCTTGTGAATGCAAGGCAGTTGCTCGTGGATCGCCATCAGGTAGTAGGCCTTGCGCCTGGATTCTGGGAACTTCCTCTCCAAGAACTCATCAAACGATCGGACGTTGTCCACCCTCCAGTATTTTCCCGCCCGAACCTCGCACAGATAGCGACCCAGCTCAACAAACTTCGAATCCCGTTCGCGGTCCGTGGCCTTCTCCCATGCCAAGATCTCGTCGATCTTCGAGAGCACAAACACAGCACGCCGGCGGTTGAGCTTCGGAGCCACGAGAGGCCTCCCGTTAGTCGTCAATAGAGTCAAGCCAATCAAGCTCGGCGGCTCCTGGTTGACGAATGAGTTTGGTTGTGGCCAGCGACTCGTTTCCGAGGCACAGCCCGAGGTGTGCACAGCTGACGCACCCGTTCTGCGGGAAACGGATTCCTGGGTGGGAAGGGAACTGGGCTGTTTCGATTTGGCGAGCGGTTGCTTCGACCAACTGGCCAAACTCCTGACGCTGCTCCTCTGTGATCGAAGCCAGTAGGTATTGAATCTCCGGAACGCGTTTCCTCACAAAGGCCACAATGGCGACGTCGGAGATGCCTGTGATCCAGGAGTAGCAGACGAGCTGAAGGTCAAGGGAAGTCAGTCCCTCGGGTTGATCTGGATAACGGGCACTGGTGGTCTTCCATTCGAGCAAACGCCGCGTGCCGTCCAAGTGGCCAATGGCATCGACATAGGCCACAAATTCGTTGCCGTTTGAGAGCGAGCGGACAATCTTCTTCTGCATATTGCGTTTGGGTTGGCGAATGCGGATGCGGTTGTCTCGGGCGAACTGTTCCAGGAGGCCAATCCCTTGGCGAAGCAGGCGCTCCCAGTCGTCACCGTGGGAGTATTCGAGCGGAACCTCGCGGTACGCTCCCCACTCCTTAAACAACACAGCTCCGGCATCCTCGCGCTCGAAGAACGCAGCGATGGCCTTCTCGAAACAGCGACCGAAGCACAGCGCCGCCCGAGAGTCCTTCTCCCTCCAGCCGTCCAGATACCGAAAGCGGTAGCTCCTCGGACAGCGCAGGTATTGCGAAACCTGCGAGTAGCTAAACGTCACGGGCCACCTCCTGGTTATTCGCCGCAGACACGGAGAGTTCTTCCCATTCACTGGCTGGGGCAAACCCGCCGAGATTGAGGAACGAGCGGCCGTTCAGGGTGGTGCGGGAAATCCGCACGATTCCCCGAAGGCCGAGGAGAGCCTTTTCGTCCACTTCGTCTCGGCCCATGAGATCAGGGTCATAGCCAAAGTCGCGCAGGAACCAGCGGAGTTTCCAGAGTGCTTTGGGAGTGCAGTAGAGACGACCGTTGAGGGAACGGCCTTGATGTTCTCTGGGTTCGAGAATGATGAGCCGCAGAACGTAGAACGGTCGCTCGGGATGCCAGCGGTAGAAGACCCGATCGACGCGGACGAGGAAGACGCCCTCCAAGATGCTTTCGGAGTTGGGTCTTTCGCCATGCAAACCTGGGATATGACGCTTCATGGAGCAACCTCCTGCGATTTGGAATAGCTGTTGAGCTGGCAAATCAGGCCGTCGCGATCTTTGGCAGCGCGCTCAGCCAGATCGTTGATGAAAGCTTCGACCTGTTCCCTGCTGGCCTCTCGCAGGGAGGAGGTTCCGCAGTAGTCGGCGGCATAGGCCTTGACGAGGCCGGCATCGAGGTGGTGCTGGCGGATCAGCAGGCAGAGGCGGTCGCGGAGGCGAGGCTGGCCGTTCTGGTGGGCGTTATTTCCGTTCGTGGAAGCCTTGCGCTGATCGGGCGGTGCCGGGGCGTTAGATCTAGGAGCCCAGCCGAGTTCCTCGACCGAGCAGAGGCCGATGCCGTAAGCCTTGCGGAGGGCGCGGTTGACGGCGCGAGTTTCAGCGACACGCATTTCGGCGCCGTGGACCAGGGAAGAGACGTTGGAGGGATCGGCGTCGCCGTAGCCGACGAAACCCTTTGAGAGTGCTGAGGTGTAGACAATCGCTTTGAAAACCCATCGGGTCGCTGAGGGGTCAGAATACCGTTTTTCCAAGCTCGTCTTAATGCCCGAGCAATGGTTCCGATGAGCTAATCGGAGCAGCCCCGCGTGTGTGACGTACCACCCAGTGTCAATAAACTGTACGTCTCCAAGTGCCACCGACAGTCGATATCGACGCACCAATGCTCGCAATTCCGCTAAGTTTTTCAGGGCGCTATCCCGCACCATCTACGTTTTGCAAGGCTAATTTCTGATCGAACAAAATCTTGCTTGTGCTTCATGGGGCATCTCCATACTAAGCGCTTAGTATATACGAAGCGCTTAGTATAGTCAAGCCTTTCCATTGATTTTCGAGTCGCCGAGAGATAAGGTCTGAGTTCCAGATGACAACAAAGAAGGAAAAGAATCCTCACGCTGTGGCTTTGGGCCAAAAAGGTGGAAAGGCTCGGCTCCAGAAGTTAACGCCTGAACGGCGCAGTGAGATTGCCCGAAAAGCCGTTCTCGCTCGATGGGCCAAGCACAAGAAGAAAAACGCAAACTAAGACGAGCCTGGAAGCCTTCGGCAGGGCTGAATCGCCGATGCTGGCCATATCCCCATCGAACAAGTTGTGCGGTTCCCACGCTTTGAAGCAGCCTTGTATTGCCCTCTAATAGAGTGGAGAGGTTCCAACCCCGTTTTTCAAGAATACGACCCGACGACATGGGGGACTCGTGCCCCGAAACGAGCGAGAACCGGATGCATTTTTTTCTTGAACAGTTCTGGGTGTTGCATTACGCTGGGCGATAGGGATCAAAGTTAGCTTTGGTTGTACCGGGCGCATGGCTAACAAGGCGAGGCGAATGCGACATGCTGACCTAATCTGGAACTGCTGATCGATAACAAAGTGAGGGACCCAGATTGAGGTGGGCAAGCGCGTTCGTGCTTGCCCCTTTTATTTTAAGGGGGCGAATTTGGAGAAATCATGCGCAATATAACAAAGAAGCGGAATTCAGATCCTAAGCCCACAACCAGTTCGCCGAGCGTATTGCAACGGGGGCAAAGAGATTCAAAGTCTGAACTCGTCCTCGAAAGTCAGCCGAAACCGACTCTGATTTTACCCCCGATCGTAGAGACGGATTTTGTGGAACTCGAAGACGGATCGCTGGTCGAAATGATTGAGGCTCCGGACAATCCTGCTAGAACGGCCTTCGTTATCTTCAAAGATGGCGAGGTCAGTTTGATTAACCAGCATGAATTGGGGGAACGAATCCTAAGGCCGATTCCGAGGAATTCCGAAATCGTAAAGCACATTCGCCTGCCGCGAGGAGTTCGGCCTTACAAATCGGTGGACTCGTTATTGTGGCGCATGGAAAATGAAATATTTTCCCGGTGTTTAGATCTTGAGGACGATTATAAGTTGCTTCTCGGCTGTTTCGTTTTGAGTAGTTGGTTGATTGACTGCGAACACTTGCCGGTAGCCCCCTACGTTGCACTTATCGGCCTGCCTGGATCCGGAAAGTCAAGAGTGCTTAGAATTCTGAGAATGTTGTGCCGACGTGGGTTGCTTACCGCAGACATCTCGTCTGCCGCTTTCTACAGCGTTTGCGAGCGACTTACGCCGACCCTGCTCATCGATGAAACCGCGACAGCCGGCCAGACCCGAGAGCTATTTCACCTGCTGCGCACCGGAAATTCACGCGACGTGGTTGCACTTCGCAAGGGTCAGTCCTTCAGTGCCTACGCGGCGAAGGTAGTGGCATGGAACGAACTCCCTAATGATTCTGCTTTGAACAGTCGGTGCATCGTGATTCCGTTGCATGAGACCGCTCGCTCTGACCTAGCGAGGCCAGGCGATCCTGAAATTGTCGCCGCGGCAGATGATATTCAGAAGCAACTTTTGCGCTTCAGACTAGAGAAACTTAGGACTGTGAGACAAACCAAAATGCCGGGTGATGAAGGATTGCACGCCCGTGCCCGGGATCTATATGAGGCGTTGGCAATGGCGCTGGAAGCAAACACCCATTATCGCAAGTGGTTGTTTTTGTGCTGTCAAGACCAACACCGGGCTAATCGGGAACCATTGCCGCCCAAGGAAGCTGCCGTTCTGCAAACCCTCTTTAAGGCGATCCACCGAATACCGAATTATGGAATATACCAAATAGTGCGCTTAACATTTTTAGTGAATGCCGACCTCGAGGAGGCAGGCGAATGTTTCCGCCTTAATCCCCGGGGTGTGGGTGCGGCTCTGTCGTCCCTAGGAATCACTAATCGAATGCGAACAAATCGAGGCTGGTTCGTCTGGATTGATCGAAAGCAACAGGAGCGAATCCACAAGCTCATTGAAGCTTATGGATTGGATAATGAATCCTACTTGCCTTACCTGGCAATGAGCAAGTTGTGTGAATTATGTGACCCGAAGAGGGACATAAGAAACTACGATACTAGGCCTCTGCCGAAGCCTGCGGAGTCGGAAGCAACACTGCCGGGCGAAAAAACCCGACAAACAAACACGGGCACCCCATAATTCAGCCCGTGGACAACGTGTACATCGTGCACGTTGTGCACGTCCTTCGGAGGGCCCCGGCCAAACACCTGGAGAAGGCCTCCAGCTCCGGGCAAATTCCAAAGATAGAGCGGGGAAAGTTGTTCCCAACGGCGGAAGTGCTGTTTCGTTATGTTGACAAGTTTCTCAAAAGCGCTTACCGAATGTTTGCGATGCGCACTTGACCATGAAATCGATAGGATTCTGAACCGCCTCGAGCGGTTGCAGCAGGTGCGCAAGCGGTAACCGCTGCCGCCCAGGTGGACGTCAAGATTTCCTGATCCCGAGGCCAGGGAATCAGTGATTCCGTTTCCGTGGTGGGGCACAACTTGTATGCCTCGAGGTATGGCGTTCCACGCAGTCCCCTTCCGTTTCGCGAAATAGATTAACGCACCCTAAATTCCACGACGCAGAGTACCTGGTGTGCACTAGCGCCGGCAGCGTTCGCTTAAGCAGTTTCGCGCCAATGGGCAAGGCCAGGCCGGCCATGGGACAAGAATCTAATTTTGCAAAACGAACTCGCCTAAACCGTGTGGAATCTGCAGATTGCATTTTCTAGTGCAAGCGAAACCATCACGGTTTTGGTGATACTCGGTGCCTTAAACCTTGCGGCGGCAGACAGGACACTCACGACGCCGGGATCGCGGTCACTGCAAGCGAAGTCGTTGTGTGCCTACCTTATTGACTTAGTTTATTCTTGAGTGATCGGAGACAATCGCGTCCAGCGAATGGAACTACCCTCTAACTACTGCTATCACGGTGACTGAAGACATAAAGAATGAGCTCGACTCGATTGGAGACTCCCAATTTTTCGAAGATCCGATATATGTAATTTCTGACTGAATGTTCCTTCACTTTGAGTTTTTGAGCGATTTCGCGGTTCTTCAGGCCGTCGGCGACCAGACGGACCACATCTTCCTCGCGGCGCGTCAAAAGGGGCATTCCCTTATGGTCGTCAATATTAATCGGCTTCACATGAGCCAGGGCGTTCAAGAGATGTTCGATATCTTCATTGCCCACCCAGATTTGTCCCTTGTGCACCGTCTGGATGCATTTTGAGAGGGACTTCAGGGAATGGCTTCGGTAGAAGACGCCCCGCGCGCCGTCCCGAAAAGCGTTCACGACTCGCTCAGGTTTGGAACTCTGCAGGAGCATGATGGCGGAAGTGCCATTGGTCTCCCGCGTCTTCTGCAGGACTTTGATGCCGGCTTCCGGGCCGTCCTGAAGTTCTTCGCTGATCAATGTAACGTCCGCTTTGTGCTCTTCCAGCTGGCCAATGATCATCTGAGAAGTGCCGGTTAAAGTTGTGACCGTGAAGCCTCTTCGGCCGTTTGCAAAAGCGTTCTTCAACAGTTCGCTCGTCATATTGTCCGCCGTCACGACGAGAACGGAGATGCGATCTTTGGGCGCTGTTGAGTCCCTCATAACGCCGTTTGCCGCACCGTCACCCGAATCCACTCGATACCCGCAGTGAGCGCAAACGGTCGATTCGTGATGCGTTACAGCATCGCTCACGAGTTCAGACCCACACGAGGGGCATCTCGGTTTCACCGCGTGCGCATTCGCTTTAAGCGTTTGTTTCATAGAGACGTGTTTTCGGTCCCGCCTTTTCGGAATTCGCGTTCAATGGTTCATGCACTACGCGCCACTTAATTTGTAGGTCGCCGTTTTTGGCCGCCTTCGTCCGGCCAGAGAATGCGAGCTCCAGGGTTTCTTGCAGCCTGGCTGCAAGCGTTTGCACAAACGGTTTGGTGAAAATATCTTTCGTCTCGACGGTCAATGCAATCATTTCCAGGCCGCCCGCGGCGATTTCTCTCCAGCCGTTGAACGGGTCGCGCAGGAAGGCGTATTTTCTCTGCGGCTTGCAGATCGTCACTTTTCCCGGATAGACGGCGGGGGCGTAGGCCAGGAAGGCGCGATCGTTGATGCGTTCGAGAACGCGTTCCTGGGGGCCCAGGACGTCGCGATCCGGATTCAGATGGAAGAGGTGGACCATCCGGATGCGCCATCGTTCGATTTCCCTTCGCAGCGCGACCTTGGTTTTTTCCGCGGCTCGGGCCGTCCGGCTCTTGCGTGCCTGCGGGCCCGTTTTTTCCGTTTGGGGGAGCGGGGCGGGCGCGCCATTGAAATTGTGCGTGTCGATCAGGAACAGCAGGTTGACTCGCTCTCCGTCGCGCACCAGCCGCTGCGCCATTTCAAATGCCACCTGCCCGCCCATGCAGAATCCGCCGAGGTAGTAGGGCCCTTCCGGCTGCAACTCGCGCAACTCGCAGAGGTAATTCTCCGCCATCGCTTCAATCGTCGTCAGGCAATCGTTGGTGCCGTCCAGGCCGCGCGCCTGCAGGCCGTAAAACGGATAGTCCGTTCCGAGATGCCGCGCCAGTTCGCGGTAGATCAGGACGTTGCCGCCTCCTCCGTGCACGCAGAAGAACGGCGGTCTTGCTTCCTCCCGCCTGGATCGGCACGAGCGAAGTCCATTGCGGCGTCCAGCCGTCCTTGCGAAGAATGTCCGCCAGCTTTTCCACCGTGGGCGCCTGAAACAATACCGACAGCGGGAAGCTGCGGCCGAATAATTTCCTCATTTCCGAAAACAGGCGCACGGCGCCCAGCGAATTCCCGCCCAGATCGAAGAAGTTGTCCCGCAGGCCGATGGGCCGGACGTTGAGCACCTTTTCCCACAGTTTGATCAGCTGCAGGTCCAGCGAATCCCGCGACGCGCAGGGCGTTTGATCCTCTACCGAGGCCGGGCGAGCCGGCGCGGGAAGCGCCTTGCGATCCACTTTTCCGTTGGGCGTCAGCGGAAATCGGTCCAGCGTGACGATTGCAGCGGGAACCATGTATTCCGGCAGCTTCGCGCGAAGCTGCTCTCGCACTTCGCCCGGATCGACGCGCATTCCCGCCTTGGCCACGACGTATCCGACGAGCCGCTTCTCCCGCGGCGTATCCTCGCGAACCGTCACGATGCACAAATCCACGCCCGCGCATTCCTGCAGCCGCGCTTCAATCTCTCCGAGCTCGATCCGGTAGCCCTGCACCTTCACTTGAAAATCCTCGCGGCCCAGAAACTCGATGTTGCCGTCGGGCAGGAACCGGCCGAGATCGCCCGTGCGGTACAAGCGTTCGCCGTTTGCGGGATTCACGACGAAGCTGGCATTCGTTTTTTGTTCGTCGTGCAGGTATCCCTTGGCGAGGCCCACGCCGCCGATGAAAAGCTGTCCCGGCACCAACGCAGGGCAGGGCGCAAAATCCTGTTTCAGCACATGAAAACTCTGGTTGCGCATGGCCTTGCCGTAGGGAATGCTCTTCCAATTCGCATCCACTTTCCCGATGGGATACAGGATCGACCAGATGGACGCCTCGGTCGCTCCGCCCAGGCTGACGACATTCGCTTTGGGCAGGACGCGGCGAATCTGGTCCGGCAAGCCCAGAGGAATCCAGTCTCCGCTCATCATCACGAGCCGCAGGGAATCGCCGAGCCGTTCCGGTTTGCCGGCCTGATCCACGAGCAATTGCATGAGCGCGGGCACCGTATCCCAGACGGTGACCTTCTCCTTCAAGATCAACTCGGCCCAGTGATTGGCGTCATAGGCGAGGTCCGCGGCCGGCATCACGATCGTTCCGCCGGCCGCGAGCAGTCCGAACACGTCGTAGACGGAAAGATCGAAACTCAGCCGGGAAACGGCCAGGACGCGGTCTTCGGGGCCGACTCCGAATCGCTCGTTGATGTCGAGGACGGTGTTCAGCGCGCCACGGTGGTCGATCATCACGCCTTTCGGGACGCCCGTGGAGCCCGAAGTGTAAATCACGTAGGCGAGATCTTCCGGCTTCTGCCGCCGGCGGTCTTCCGGGGCAGTAGTTTCTGCTGCCGCGGGCTGCAGATGATCGACTTCGAACACTTCGACGGACGCGGGCACGCTCAGCCGGTTTCGAACGGAGGACTGAGTCAGCGCCACTCTCACTTTGGCGTGTTCCAGCAGGAATCGCTGGCGTTCCGCCGGCAACTCCGGATCGATGGGGAGATAGGCCGCGCCGGCAAAATGTATTCCGAGAACGGCGACGATCTGCTCCCAGCCCTTTTCCATCATGACGGCGACGAGTTCGTTCGGCTGCACCCGGCAGCGCAGTAATTCCTGCTCGATGCGCGAGGCGTAGCAGTAAACCTCGCCATAGGTGAGACGCCGCGTGGGCGTGCACACAGCCAACTGTTCCGGACGTTCAGCAACCTGCTTGAGAAAGGGAGTGTGCAACAAGTCGGCGGTGAGCGGCGCCGTGGTGCTGTTGGCGGCATCGCGCAAGCCATTTGAGCTGCGGGGATCAGCCGTCGCGCATTTTCGGCCAGGGAACGCTGCCAGGCGGAATCGTCTGCGGCCAGATCCTGCAGCAATCTCTGGTACGCCTCGAACATATCGTCCAGAAGCCCCGCCGGGAAAAGGTCTTCGATCGCGTCCCAGTTGATTACAAGTTCTCCGGCGGATTCTTGAACCATGTAATCAAGGCACACTTGCGGGGTTTGGCCCACGGTGTAAACCGTCTCCCCCAGGCGGCCCGCCCAAGTCGTCTCTCCGCTCGCGCTTCCGAGGTTCAAGAGGCTTGTGAATACCACAGGCATGATCGCTTTCAGGCCCACGCCTTGAAATCTTGTCAATTCGCGGATCACTTGAACGCCGCTGAAATAGCGGTGATCGAGGTCCTGCCACAACTGTTCCTGGGTGCGGCGAGCGCGCGATTGGAAGCTTTCCGGCTTCGAGTTGTCCACTTCCAGGAGATTCACGGAAGTGAAATCCCCGACGATGTCGTTCGCCTGCTCGTGCAGGGGCAATCGATTGAACAAGGTGAGATTAATCGTGAAATGCGGGCTCTTGCTCCAAATGGCGAGCACTTCCGCATACGCGGCAAGCAAAATACCGGCGGGAGTCAGCCCGGCTCGCGTCGTCTTTTCTTTCACGGACTCCCAGGACGCCCGATCCAGGCGAGCCTGGCGCCGGTTGAAGAGCGGTTTTGAGATGGACGCGGGATTTACCGCGAACGGAAGATCGGGGGACGCGGGCAGCGTGGGGAGCCGCTTGATCCAATAGTCCCGCGACGCGCGGAAATCGTCGGTCTCCTCCAGCCGGTTAAACGCAAGCAAGTAATCGCGGAAGGACAAATCCAGGGAAGGGAGATCAAGATTCAAATCCCGGTAGTAAGCCGCGAGTTCGCCAAAAATAATTTCGAAGCTGCGGCCATCCGCGACTGAGCAGATCGAACCCGATATGCAAGCGCGTGCACTCGGGGCCGAGCGTGGTGGCGCGGAACTCGAAAAGCGGCCAGATATCGCGTGGGATGGACATACTGGGCCATTTCGCGCCGACGTTTTCGAGATGCGCCTCGACGGAGGATTGAGGATGCCCTTGCAGGTCCGCGCATTTCACCTTGTATGGAGGCACTTCCTTGAGGATCTGCTGGCGCCCTTCCGGCAGGACAATGCAACGCAGCATTTCGTGCCGGCGGATCAATTTGTTGAGGGCCGCTTCGAAGCGCGCCTGGTCCCAATCCGCGAGGTCCACTTCGAAATAATTGTGGCAGGCGATGTTTCCGAGTTCCACGCCTTCCTCGCGCCCGATCAGGTAGGCTTGCTGGATATCGCTCAAAGGAAACTGCTCAAAGCGATTCTGCGGTTCCGGCTGGAGTCTTTGGAAGGGCGACGGTTTTCACAGGGCCTGTCCCGCCGCCCGGAATTTGAGAGTTTCAGGGCAAGCCGCGCCCTCTGCTCGGGCGAAAGCCGGCTTAGCCTTTTATTTAATTCCAGGTTGTTACTCGGATTCATGCGCTGTTCCCCGCACGATTTTCACCTGGCGAGTAACTCGAATTCGCATCGCGATCTTCCTGCTCGATTTCTCCAAGCAACAGTTCCAATTCGCCCTCGCTGGCTTGTTCGATGAGCTTCTGCTCGATTCTCTCGGATTGCGTCCTGAGAACCGGAGCCATCAGGAACGCTTCCAGAGGGAAATCGACGTTGAACCTCTCGCGAATCTGAAAACCAATTTGCATGGCCAGCAAGGAATGGCCGCCCAGCTCGAAAAAGTTGTCTTCGAGCCCGACCAGGTCAACCTTGAGGAACTCAGCCCACAGCGACGCAACGACCGCTGCAACTCGGTTTGAGGGGCAATGTATCCGTCCTGTCTCCCTGTGCTGGACGGGTTTCCGCGCATCAATCGCGCGCGACAATTTTTCCGCGTCAGTGAGTTCTGTCGCAATGCGGTTGAATATCCTTGACTTCATTTGCTCCCCCGAAATGCCGTGCTTTCCTTAGACCTGGTGAATCGCATCGGGCGCCTCTTTGGGCAGGCTGCCTGCCACTCCATGTTTGCCATGCAGCGGAGATGAGAGTTCCGCGACGCGCCCGGATTCGAAATCGATCTGACACGCGATGCCGTCTTCCGCCTCGATGATGGCGCCAATGCTTTCCAAAAACTCTCGCGCAGGTTTGTTCCTTGGAGTCGGAACAAAATTGATCCGCACCGTTTCGCGTCCTTCCACTTGCGCGATTCTCGCCAAATGCGAAAGCATCGAGTGCTCGACCCGTCTCCCCAGGGCCCGGCAGCTCAGCAGCACGTTGTCCACATCCAGACGGCCTGGACGCCTGCGAAGATCATCGCGCCCACCAGTCCGTAATCGCCAAACCGGTCGCGAAGGCGGATCACCAGGCACTCCGCATTCCCCGATAAACACAATTGTTCGACTTCGCTTTCCGTACGGCGGACACTTGTAAAATTAAACTGGTTCGTTCGCTGGGTGAGTTGCGCGACGCGGGGCACTTCCGCTTTCGTCATTGGCAGGAATTCGACCTGAAGTTCTAGCCCGGCAAGAAAATCCTCGAGGCGCACGGGATTGCGCGAGCAACTGCTTCTCGCTCGGCATTTTGAGCATAGAGATCGCTTCTCTGGCGATCTTCCTCTGTAATCTTGAGATGATCGAAGGCCCAGACATGAGATAGAAATTTCCGGAAGTCGGTATGCATGCCCGGGCAATTGCAGGGCAAGCACTTCCGGGCAGCGAGCCTCAACCTCCGCACACTCCATCGCGCTGTCGTCCAGGAATATGAAGCTGTCCATTCCAAGTTGCAATTCTGCGGCGAGCGATCGAAGATTTTCGGATTTGGGTTGCCAGTTGATTCGGGAGGAAACGAAATGCTCCCGTTTGAGAATCATCCCGGGGTTTTTCTCGAAAACCCTCCAAACATCCTCTTCGTTATTCTTGCTGCAAAGGCACAACAGCATCCCCGCGTCACGCTGAGCGACGATGAATTCCTGCAACGCTCTGATAACCGCGCCCGACGCTCACTCCCAATGCTCCGTCTTCGCCGCATACGCCCTGCCAGAGCGTGTTGTCGCAATCCAGCACAATGACCTTGTGGGGAGGCGTGTGGATTCGATAAAACCGCCGGGCGATCATCGTGCCGAGGGCGTGGAAAAATTCGCGCGTGTACGGCACGTGAGAAGCTTTGTTGGCCCTTTGATCTTCAAATTCAGCCACCGGGTAAAGCGCGCTGATTTCCGCGGACGTGACCACATAGGTCCCGCTGACTTCCTTCAGCCGTTCGGCTATTTGCGACTCGATCGTGGAAAAAAATCCCGCCATGGTTTCGTCGGATTGAATTCGCCTCGAAGCCGGACAGAAGCAAAGCAAGTAAGGGGCTTTGGAGTCCCCCGAGGAGAATTTCATCACGTCGAACAGATCGTTGGCATGGCGCTCAACGCGCTCCTTGATATCGTCCCTTCCGTTCGGGCCGGAGTGCAAATCTCCCGCCCCTTGCCACCAGTCTTCCAACCGAATGAGGACCACGTTCAAACCAGCGGGATTTGTGGAAAGGGTACTGGCGGGATCCAGCAATTGTTGAAACACTTGGTTGTAGGGGCTGAATTTGACTATGCAGGGGATTTCCAACTCGTGCATCCAGAAATTCAACGGCTCTTCCACCGGCTCGGCCGTGAAAGTGGCTGTCATGGCGATAAAGTGCATGTTCTTGCAATCACTGTCGGCTTCGCCAACGGGTAGCACGAGAATCCCCCCCACACGAGGGCAAGAGTCGAAGAGACTCTTCCGCAGAGATGGGGAGCATTTGAGGTACCATTTCAAATGCACGTCCAGGCCAGCAAGGCACATATAAGTCATTTAGTTTCAGTGGGTCTGCTTAGTCCTATTACCCGATGTGCAAGTATTTTCCCTATCTTGGACAATTCATTCTTTCGAGGGCTAAATCAGGCTAATGACCCAGGCTTTTGGTGGAAAGGAGAAGCGGAAAGATGACAATTCGGAGTCCAGTCAAGATTGCCTGGATTTTGTCAGTAACCCATTTATTTCGTGCATGTTGGGAATAGTGTCGCGCACATGACTCTCAAACATTGGATTTCGGGGTGGAGAATCATGAAAGGGTAATGGATGCTCGCTGAAAATCCAGCGGGGCCGCAAGGAGAACCAGGGTTTAGGTGACATGAAATGATTCGATATGGTGCCAGAATATTTTATATGCCCATTGAAATGAGATGGTTAGGTGACCTTACTCAAAATGGTGTGCCTTCACGCAGAGCCAACCGTCCGCCCACTGGGATTCAATTTGCCGCGTGAGTTGGCGAGGAAGCAATCGATGGCCCGAGCAACGGCTCCGAGAATCGAATCGGAATTCCGAAATTCGAGCCTCCGAAACCTTTCAGGATCGCATAAGTGACGCCTATGACTTTTCCCTGATGATTGAAAAGGGGCCCGCCGGAACCTCCCGACGTGGTTTGCGCGTCGAAGACGATTTTGTCGGGCAGGATATCTCCGATGTGGCCCTGCGTGATGATCGGATGAATAAGATCGCGGCGCGCCAACTCCGCCAGGACTCGCGAAACGTCGCCGCCACTCTGAGTCAATATCTGCTGAGCCGTAGCTTTCGTCGGTGCGCGCAAGGATGCCGGCAAGCCCCGTCGCATAGCCCATCAATACGATCGGCTCGCCTGTCACTGCAGCTCCCTTGCCGGAATCAATCGACAGGAATGGGCGCTTCAAGTCCTGAATGTCGATCCGCATGGTGGCTAAGTCCGTCGTCCTTCGAAATTTCCTGAATCTCGCCGGCGAACGCGCGGGGGTCGCCCGGGAAATAAGCATGAATTGAGGAAATTTCAGCCAAGAAACCCTGACTCGCCATCTGACTCAGCTCGTCGTTATTCCACCAAGGTTCGGCAACGTGCCGGTTGGTGACGATGCGCCCGGAATTGCCCACCGGAAACCCCGTGCCGAATATGTCCACCTTCACTTCGGGGCCGTTGCCGCCGACAGTGAGTATCGGATTGCCGTCGCTATCCTGCAAAGGCTCGCCTTGCTGGTTCAAGCCGGCATAGCGCAGCCGCTGGCCGCTCTGCTGATCCCGAAATGCGACGGAAATATGCAGCAGACAAACGCTCTGCACGTCGTCCCGAATCAGCTTTTGCGCGGAATCGCCTTCGCTGCTCAATTCGCTGCAGGCGAGCATTGGTATCGTCCAACTGTTTTTGCAGCGTGGCTCCCTCGCCGGAACCGGCGCTGGCCATCTTGGCCTTTAAATCCTTGCGCTTGCTTTTGTAACTCGTCTTTCCCCAGGGAGACCGAGGGCAGTTTCATCGGCGCCCTGTTCTTCGTGCAGCTTTCGCGCGTCGGCAATCAAGCTGCTGCTGGTGCAGAATTCCGCCTTGGAGACGGGCAATCGTGCTTGTCGTATTTCTGAGATCTTTCTGAGCGGTGCGGGCAAACAGGAAATAGATCCCCGCCATCACCACGACCGTAGCAAAGATGGCGGCGAGTCCGATTTTCAGGCGCTTATCCACCGAGTCCGCATTGCTGACCATTCGTTCGGTGACGGCAAGCGCGTCAAATGCGGTGTGCGCGATCTGCTGACCCTCGGTGACAGACGCGCATTTGTTCCAAGAGCTGTTTGTCCGCCCGCATGGGCGCGCAATTGGACGCGGATGCGAGCCAGAAGCTCAGCGGCATCCCACGGGCGCGAGACGGCGTCATCGGCTCCGAGGTCCAGGCCCACGGCCCGATTATCAGCCCCGGAGCAAACGAGGACGATCACGCGAACAGCAGCGGTTAGGGCGGAACCGCGAATCGTGGCCAGCGTTTCACGGGCGCTCAGCGTGCCTGCACACAATAAATCCGTGTCCAACAAAAACAAGTTCGCGCCGGCATGCTGCAGGGTATCGAGACCCTCGCGGGCGGTGGAAAAGGCGGTGACTTCGTAGCCGCCGCTTTCCAGGATCGATACCAAGGAAGCGCGGCTGGCTTCGTCCGCTTCGACGATGACGATTCTTTCTCGAATGTTATCCATAAAATGTTACGGCCTTCGCCGGTTTCAGTCGAAGTCCCTCTCAGGTTTCGAATGGAATGGCGCAGCTCTCAAGGAGATGTCTCACATTTAGGTTAGATTCAATCCACGGCATTTCGGCGCATTGAAAGATACTCTTGAACTTCGCCGATGTCAGTTGGAATGTGACGCGAGGCGAATTCACTGGCCGATTCCGCATCCTGAAGTTTAAATCTATGGGAGGCTTGAGTCAGGGCGTAAAATCAAGGCGCGTATTGCCCATGGCTGGGGGCAGGCAGGGAAGGGAGTAAAGGGGAATGGCGAAGTCAAAAGAGTTTACAGTATCGATCGAAGACAAACCGGGCGCCTTGGGAAAATGCTTTCTCGCTTTGGCGGAGCGTGGTGTAAATGTCCTGGCTTTTCAATCGTACGTGGAGGAACGCGAGAGCCTGGTCCGAATCGTTGTGGATGATCCGGCCAAGGCTAAAGCGGTGCTGGGGGGCCTGCGCATGATCTTCGAGGAGACGGAAGTCGCCGTAGTCAGGCTGCCGCATCGTCCCGGCGAATTGGGGCGCGCAGCGGCAAGGCTGGGCGAAGGGCAGATTAATATCGATTACTCATACAGCGGATTCGAACCAGGCTCGCCGTTGGCCCTTCTCGTTTTTGGAGTTGACAACCTGACGAAGGCAGCCGGACTGCTGGACGAGCTAGCCGCCAAAAGCGTGTAGAGGGATAACCTCAATCCGAGTCGAATCCCTATCGCTTCCTTCTTACATGCGTCACTACTGCGAGCGCCAGAGGAGAAAAGTGGGTTCTTTCACCTAGGGCTTCAAAGAGCTTCCCGCTTTTTCCCCCATCACCCACGCCTTCATATTCTTCCAGTCGGGGTCGTCCATGGAGCCAAATTGTCTCCCTCCCTGGTGAGTGTCGGCGAGGCCGCCTACTTCCGGCGCCAGAGGCATACGAAGAAACAGGCTCAACTCCGGCTTGCCGGGAACCACCAGTTTCGAGACGGTCTCGAAGTTCTGGCGGGACTGCTCTTCGGTCCAGAAGCTCGCCCCCGAAGGCAGCATCTGCAGGCTCAGGGGGCCGCCGCCGTGACGCATCATCTGATGGCAGACGTAGCATCGGACATGCTCATCCGAGCGCTTCTTCAGGAAGATCGGCTCGACGCGCGCTTTGAAAAATTCGTAGTCTAATTGCGGAGTTTGCGCGTCGCCGACCCCCGCCATCTGCGCTGCCGCAGTCCTCGTAGTCGTGAAGGGGGTAAACACGTACAGCAGAACGGCGGTCGCCAGCGCAAAACCGACGCAAATGATCTTCGGTAGAATCCTTGAAATCATAATCACCTCACACCTGCTCGCTCAAGGTTTGCGCGACAGCCCGCATTTGCGCACTAGCAGAAAGAAACGAGTCAACATTTCAAGGTAATACCAGCGTGCTGATCCGGTCCGGCATCTCGTGCACGGGAATGCGAGTCAGTTCTTTGATTGACGCTACATCGATGGCGGTGATCTGTTTGGTCCCGCAAGTGGAAATGTAAACAGTCTTGCTGTCGGGAGTGAAGGTGACCCACGCAGGTCCGCCGCCTCGGGGAGACTTCCCCGGAACCTCGGTTTCAGGCAAGGAGACGTGCCCCATCAGCTTGAGGTCCGGGAGGGAGTAAACGAAGACAGCATTGGCCGGGCGGCTGTTGGTCCAGAGGGTCTTATGATCGGGCGAAATGCCGATCCCGTGGCTGATGCCCTCGCAACCTGGAGGGAATCCCTTGGGTTCGTCGGGATTCTTGATTCGCGCCACTTCTTTGTGGGTCGCGAAATCCACCACGACGAATCCGTTCGTTCCGTTGAGTTGCGCGAAAATCCGATTGCCCGAGCCGTCAGAGTTACTATCGATAATTACGGGGAGCACACCCTGGTCGAAGTTAACTTCCCAGGCGATTTCCATCTTTGTTAGATCGAATACAGTAATAAATTGTCCGGGCGGGGATCCGGCGGCCGCGAATTTGCCATCGGCCGTCAAAGCCACGTCGTGCAAGCCGCGGCGCACGGGAATGCTCTTGACCTTCGTCAGTGTTTTGGAGTCGATGATGTCGAGCGCCCCGACATCGATTGCTTCCTGGCTGGTGTTTCGGATGCAGACGACAATCAGCTTTCCATCGCTCGTGACTCCGGCATCGTTGGCCCAGCCGCTGAGGGGCACCTTCTTGATGATCTTCCCGGTCTTGCGGTCTCGAACATCGAGGACGTCCTCGCTCCGGCTGGTGATATAGAGCCGGCTGCCGTCGGGAGAGAATCGGATCACCTCGGGCGATTCAATTCCTTTGATCACTTCAATGACTTTGTTGGTCGCCGGGTCGATCACATCGATCGTGGTTCCGCCTCGGTTCGCGACATAGATCCTGGCTGTGCCCGCCGCGAGAGGGACCGCTGCGATGAGCATTCCGAGAAGCAGTCGCACGCCCCTTTGCCCGCAGAAATACTTTTTCATGTTGGTTAGGCTCATAGTTTGAAAGTGCTCCTTACCCTTTGGCGCAGAGATTAGAACTGCAGGAACGCCATGTCAAGCGGCTACGTGAGAAGGCGTTGTTTTAGTTTGAATGACAGTTGTCGCGAAAAGCTGCCCGCCCAAAAGGCGGGCGGCCTCTACAAAACCCACGGCGCATATGGGTTACGGTTTTGTAGAAGCCTCTCTGTCCCGTGCTCTTCGGGACAGAGAGGGCACGTTTCCCCATTGCTAAACGGCCGCGCAGCAAGTTCCGAAGAAGTTGCGCGTTTGGTTGGTCCGCGCCAAGAGGCCGTCGCGCGATTTTTCGATATCGCGCTTCAGGCGCGCCAGGTCAACGCCAACGAGCTTGCCCTGCCACTTCATGATTTTTCCGGCGACGAAAACGTGTTCGACGTTTCCGGTGTCCATCAGCGTCACAACCGTGCCGGGCACATTATTCAGCGGGAAGGCGTTGATCCGCTCGGTGTTCAATAGAATGATGTCGGCTTCCTTGCCCGGCGTTAGCGTGCCGACTTTGCTGTCCAGGTGGGCCACGCGCGCGCCGGAGATGGTGGCGAACTCGATGACGTCGCGGCAAGTCACGAGCGCAGGCAGTTTCTGTTCACCGGCGAGCGCACGGTCATTGATCAGTGCGCGCTGGAGCGTGAAGGCCGTGCGCATGATCGAGAACATATCCGCGGTCATGTTGCATTCGACATCCACGCTCAGGCTCGGGCGAATCCCATGATCGAGCGCCGCCTGAATGGGAGGCATTCCGTGCCGCATTTGCATTTCGATGGCCGGGGCGATGGAGACTTTGCCGCCTGTATCCGCGATGGTCTTCCACAGCGTTTCGCTGCCGGCCCGTGTGCAGTGGATGTATTCATTGTCCGGGCCCATGAGTCCAGCTTTGGCCAGTGGCTCAAGCGTGCTCATGCTGACGATGTGGGAGACGATGGGCGCGCCCACCGAACGCGCCAGATTCCAGCGCTCGGCATCGGTTTCATCGCCGAGGGCCAGAGTCAACAGTTGATCGTCGGAAGAAAAATACTGTTTTCGCAGGCGGACGATGTCCTGCGGATACTGACTCTTAGTCCCCGGCCCCGTGGAGTAGGCGAACAGCGCCCTGCGGCCTGATTCTTTCAAGCCCGCGATGCAGGCATCGGTATGTTCGGGAGTGAGAGAAACCTGCGAGGTGTCCACCGTTGTGGTAACGCCCGCGTTCATCTGGCTGAGCGAAGCGACTAGCTCACCGAGGCGCGCGTCTTCCGGGAGATATGCGGGAGAGAATGTGCCGAGGATCACTCCCTGGTAAGTACTTGCATGATCTCCGGCAACGCCGAGCAAACCATCGGAAAGAATGCTGCGCAGAGGAGTCTCAAACTGGTGATGGTGCGTATCGATAAAACCCGGCATCACGATCATCCCAGTGGCATCCACCAGCAGGGCATGCGCGGGCGCGGCGACGTTTGGACCGACAGACACGATTTTCTTTCCCTGGATCAACACGTCGCCCTTCTCGAAATCTCCTACCTGGCTATCCATGCTCAGGACGATGCCGCCCTTCAATAAAATCGGCCGGCCGTTGGCGTTTCTGAGATTTTCCAGGGTGACAGCGGACGCCGCGCTTTGCTGGGCCGCGGCGCGCCCGGGCAGACATTGGGCCGCTACGACGCCCGCGGCGAGCCCCATGCTCCCTTTCAGGAAGCCGCGACGAGAGTTACCATCGCGGTTCTCGACACACGCCTTTTTCGGTTTCATTGTCGACCTTTCCGTTCCTTTTTGTGCCACATCACGCTGGAGTTTTTTAGCATCGCGCGTTCTCGCGAATGCGGGTCGCCATTGGCCAGAAGTGGGCATTGACCTCTTGCCTGCGCATCGTACGCCTCTCCCGCCCGAGACACAATGAAACCGCAACTATCGAAGAGCCCAGAGGGGCCGGCGAGGATCTCCACTGTCAGTCCGAAATTCGAATCGGCGTTGCGGAAAATCCGAATCGGCGGGCTCCAAAGAGAGGAGGGACGGTTTCGACAAGTTGAGGGACGCGACCCGCGCGGAAACGATGCGCGGATTTTCCTGAGTTGAAGCTAACTCGAGGATGCCTGCCCTAATTACTGGGCGGGGATCTGGTCCAATTTCCGCGCCTCGACAGAGACCACGTTAAAAGTTCCGTTGACGTCTCGTATTTCGAGGATTTGTGGCTGCTGCGCGCTGGCGCTGCCGGAGTGCGCAATCGATTCTTTTTTCGCGCTCACTTGCAGACCTTCGGTCGGATCGCCGGGGTTGGGCTGCTCGATTTGCTGTTGAGTAATTTCCGCGCCGGAATCTTTCTTCTGGAGGGTGGTTACTCGCTCACTCAGATGTAAGCCGCCGTCGGAGGCCACTCCGGGAATTTGGGTGGAATAAGTCTCGACCGTATTTCTTTTTTCACCGGAGGCGGTTTCTTCCTCCCTGTCAATCGTGTGCAATACTTCTGAAAGTCTGCCCTCCGAATCGGAATCCCAGATGCGTTCTTCGCTCGTCCGGTTCACGTCATCTTTCTTGACAATATTTTCTTTAACATCGCTCACCTGCCAGATGCCGCTGGCATCCGGTCTGAGAGTCGTCTTCGTCATGGCGACCATATGATCGGCGTTGCGGTTTTTGGCCTCCTCCGTCTGCCAGGAAGGAGTCAGGACGCCGTCGGCGTCCAAAAGGTAAAACGTGGTTTTCGTCTCCTGCGTGTCCGGATTCGTTTGCGTAGTGTCCGCGATCTCACGCTCCATCGCCTGAAAATTTCCGTACGGATCAACATTCGAGGTTGTGCGCACGACGTGGGTCTCGCCGCCTGCCGAGCTTCTCGCCTCTTCTTCCGTTACTTGCGTCAGATTTCTCTGTCCATTCTCGTCCCAGCGGTAGGTGCGCACAACTTTGCGCGTCGTCGCGGGATCCGCCTGCACTGTTTCCGTTTCGGTTTCGGAAACGGGCTGGTAGCGGCCATTGAGATCAAGATTGTCCATGCGAAGCGTATCCACACTCCGGTTGCCGGACGTGGTGTGGCTTTCCGTGCTGCGCAACGGAGTTGCGTCGCCCATGGAAGTGTGAGTTGTAGCCGTCCAGGATCCGTTGGGGTTGTTCGGCTGGACGTCTTGCGCATACGAACAGACAACTGTGCCAACGCATAGAATCGCGGCAATCGCCGAAATAGCCGGAAGCCTGCTGGCGGCCGGAAAGGCTCGATTTTTTGCTTGAGACGTTGCCATGAAATTTCTCCTTTCATGTGGCGTCGCGGCGCGGTGCGCGAATCGGGCGAAAATCGCCGATCAATCATCCATTTTATACATTGTACGACAAGTGCCGGGGAACAGGCATGTCGCAAAGCATGCCGGCAAACGAGATCACATTAGTAAGCGCGGCGAACGCGAAATTCAGCAAGCCCACGTCCGAGGGCAATGCAAGTTTCGCGCCGTAGGGTGGGACTGCTACGCGGTAAGATAATTGCTTTCAGCGGCGGTCAGGAGTAAGTTATCGGCCAGACATCAAATCGATCATGGAAATTTTGGCTCAGATGCGATACCGCGTCGCTGTTTTGATCGCTATCTCCATTGTACTGATAGCGTTTTCACCAGCGGCGTTGGCTCAGACCAGTGAGGCATCTGGTCCTTCCAAGGCGCCGGCCGGGAGCACCGCTCTGTCACGCGATCTGTCTGGAATATGGATGCAGTATCCGCGCGACAATGTGCCGGGATCGCTGGGCATGGATGCCGTGAACGAAAAATTTCGTCCGCCGCTCACCCCGTGGGGGCAGGCGCGATTCGATGCCGCAAGTCCTTTAATCGGACCGAGGGCTGTTCCGGGGAAGGAAAATGATCCAGTCTTGCGCTGCGATCCGACGGGGCCTCCGCGGCTGCTCACTCTTCCCAACCCGTTTGAGATCATCCAAATTCCGGGCAGGGTGCTGATGCTTTTCGAGGAGTACCACATCTGGCGGACGATTTGGACGGACGGGCGACCGCTTCCTAAGGATCCAGACCCTAGCTGGCTGGGGTACTCGGTAGGGAAGTGGGAAGGAGATACGTTCGTTGTGGAGACGATTGGATTTAACGACAGGATATGGGCCGATCCCTATGGCGATCCGCGCAGCGATCAGATGCATCTCACGGAGCGCTACCGGCGATTGAATCATGACACTTTGGAAATGGCGATTACGATTGATGACCCGAAGTCTTACACCAAAGTGTGGGTAAGCCCGCCGAAGCTTCACAAATTGGAGCCGACCTGGGAATTCGGGGAGTGGTTTTGCATCGCGGACGAATCTGAGGGCTACGACCAGTCAGTTAGGAAACCTGCTGGGGGCGGCTCACCCCCGCAAAAATAGCACCGTGCCGTTAAAATCTTTCGTCTGCGGTTAGTTGCGAAGCACGGAAGGGTCGTCTGCAGGGCACAAAACATTTTTCTTTCGAATAGAGATGTTGACCGGCAGGCACGACGCGCTATAGTCTCCGCAACACGGCGCGGGGCTTCCGCCAGGATCAAAGGAGCAAACGTATGAAGCGAAACATTTATGTCGGGGCGACATTTCTGGCGCTGATCATTGCGCTCGCGGTGGGAATCACTGTGCTCCAGAAGCGGGCCGCCGTCGAAGCCGCCACGGTGCAAGCGCCGATGTTTGAAGTGGATCCGCTGTGGCCGAAGCCATTGCCGAACCACTGGCTGATGGGAATGACCATCGGCGTTTCCGTGGATGCGCAGGACAACGTGTGGATTATTCACCGCCAGGGCTCGCTGGAACCGGGAGAGCTTCACGCCACCACGAATCCACCCACGGCCATGTGCTGTGCTCCGGCCCCGCCGGTTTTGGAATTTGATCAGGCGGGCAACCTGCTCCGCCACTGGGGCGGGAAAGGAAACGGCTACGACTGGCCGGATTCGAACCATGGGATTACGATCGATTACAAAGGGAATGTTTGGATCGGGGGCAACGGACGGGGACCCGCCGCCCGGCCTGCGGCTGGCGGCGCGCCGGACGAATCGGCTGCGTCGGCAACCACGTCCTACCTGGACAATCAGGTTTTGAAATTTACGCAGGACGGGCAATTCCTGATGCAAATCGGCAAGCCCAGCCACAGCAAGGGCAGTAACGACGTCGAGAACTTGAGGTTGCCGGCCAAGACGTTTATCGACAAGCAGACGAATGAGGTGTACGTCGCCGATGGGTATGGCAACCATCGCGTGATCGTGTTCGACGCCGACACCGGCCAGTACAAGCGCCACTGGGGCGCCTACGGGCACAAGCCCGACGACACGGACCTCGGAAAATATGATCCGGACGCGCCGCCTCCCCAGCAGTTTCGCAATCCGGTGCATTGTGCGGATATGTCCGTCGATCGTTTGGTGTATGTCTGTGACCGCGTGAACGACCGCTTGCAGGTGTTCAAGCCGGATGGGACGTTTGTAAAGGAAGCCTTCATTGCCAAGCGAACGCTGGGTTCGGGTTCGGCTTGGGACATCGCATTCTCAAAGGACCCGCAGCAAAAGTACATTTACCTGGCGGATGGCGAGAACGACCGCGTTCACATTCTTTTGCGCGACACGCTCGAAGTGTTGACGACATTTGGCGAAGGTGGACGGCAGCCGGGCGAATTCTACGGGCCGCACAGCATCGCCACGGATTCCAAGGGCAACATTTATGTGACGGAAACCTATCGTGGGCAACGGGTGCAGAAATTCATTTACAAGGGCCTGGGGCCGGTCACCAAGGAAGATCAGGGCGTGCTCTGGCCAAAAAGTATGAAGAAGTAGTGATATTCGAAGCCTGAATTTCATTGGCACGCCTGAGGAATGGACCGGGCGGCGATCCTGGCCATGGCTCGAAGATTATTATGAGAATTGAGCGATGGTCGTGTTGAACGACCGCGTAGCCAATTCATCCAGATGGGCGCTTGCGAAGTTCTTTGTTAAGGACTTCGATGCCAATCGGGCCGTGGTATCCCGCCTTCGAACTTGATCGAGAAAACCCCGAATATCGAACTCGCCTTCGCCGCAGAGCCTTCTGTGATTGATCGTGTCTTCGTGCAGGCTCCAGGGGGCGGTGAATGTGCCGTCGTTGATTTCGACGCCGAAGAAATACTCCAATGGGAAAGCGGGAGATTTCCTCGTAAGGGATGCCCATCTTTACGACGTGCCAGAGGTCGAAGATGATCCCGCCGTTTTTTTCGCCGGCGCCCTTCAGCATCGCCAGAGTGTCCGGAAGGGTGTCGATCATGGCGAACGGCATGAGCTCATAGACAATTTTTGTGCCATAGGCGGCAGCATCTTTGCAAAGCGCGGCGAAGGAGTCGATCACCTGGGGCATGGGAGTGTCCGTGTGGAAGAAATCGCCGACTTTGATGTGCCTCGCGCCCAAGGCCTCCGCGGCTGTCAACAAGTCTTGCTTTACCAGATCCGATTTCTGCTTTTTTTCGCCGGTGAGAAACCAATCGCCAAGGAACTCGAGCTCGATGTGTTTCATGCCGTTGTCGTCGAGGATGCGTTTGATTTCCGTCAAGGGATCGGCGCTTGAGCGTGTGGAGCAGGTCGGCATGCCAGATGCCGACGCCGCGAAAACCTGCCTTGGCGCATGCTTCGACGCGATCCTTGAAATCGAAGACGCTGTACTCGTGATCGGTGTGTGGCTCGGCGCCACCCGCCAGCGTCCAATACGAAGCGATCAGTTCGACGTTGTTCTTCATAACAGTGCTCTGCTTCCGGCGCTCAAATGGCGATGGCATCCGTCGGCACTTTACACGAATTCGAGAGGACAGGAAGCAAAAAATTGTTGCCCTGCGCCGATTTTTTTTCTGGCCGCGAGCTTCAGCATATGCCTAGGTCCTACCGCTACTGCATTTAATGGGTCCAAGAGGCGCAGTGATGGCGGGAATTCGTGTTATTGTTTCCCGCAATTCTGGATTCCCGCTCGTCTAGTAATACTCCGTCCTGGAAGGAGAACCGATGGACGAGCTTGTTACCCTGAACCGGCGAGAGCTGCTGAAAACCACAACCGGACTGCTGACTGGATGGGTGGTCGCAGGAAGCCCCCTGGCCCTGATCGCACCGGGGCGCGCGTGGGCTGTGGATCTTACGACCCTCACCAGCTCCGAAGGCGCCACGCTCATGAGTTTGGCGCGCACGATTGCGCCGCACGACAAGCTGGATGACGCCGCGTATGCGCTGGTCGTCCAAGCGATCGACAGCGATGCCGCGAAAGACGCCGGCATGCGCAAAATGATCCAGGAAGGCCTGGCAGCGCTCGGGGCTGATTTTTCCGCGGCATCCGAGACCGAGCGGGTCGCGGCGGTAAAGAAGATTGAGTCCTCGACATTCTTCCAGACGATGCGCGTGAAAACTCTGCAGGTCCTTTACTCCAGCCCGATCGCTTATGCCTATTTTGGATATGAGGGCGAAGCGTTCTCCAAAGGCGGCTATTTGTTTCGCGGGTTCAACGACTTGCGCTGGTTGCCGGAAGTTCCTGCCGAAGACAGTGGTCCGCTTCCGGATGGCGCGTAACCAGCGGAGAGGAGTGGCATGGCGCGCATCGAATTCCAAGACGAAAGCGCTGTGGTCATCATCGGATCTGGCGCCGGGGGCGGCACGCTGGCGCACGAACTGACGCGCCGCGGAATCAAGGTAGTGGTGCTGGAGGCCGGCAAGCGGCAGTCCACGGCGAGCTTCTCCCAGGTCCCCGGAGCCGCTTTTCTCCAACTGACCTGGCTTGATCCGCGCACGCAGAGCGGGGATTGGGGCGTGGCAAAGAATTTTCCCACGCTTCCTGTGTGGCACTGCAAGACCGTTGGCGGAACGACGGTTCACTGGACGGCGGCCACGCCGCGTTTCGAACCGTGGGAATTGCGGGCACGAACGCACTTACGGCAATATCCCCGGCACTTCGCTGATCGACTGGCCGATTTCTTACGACGAGCTGAAAGCCGTACTACTTGCTGGCGGAGCGCCGGCTGGGAGTGACGCGGCGCAACGGAGTTCCGGGCCTGCCCGCCTCCAATAATTTTAAAGTGATGTACGCCGGCGCGAAAAAGCTGGGCTACAAGCGCGTGCACACGGGCCACATGGCGATCAATCCGCGCCCATTTGACGGGCGCGCCAGTTGCATCCAGCAGGGCTTTTGCGTGCAAGGGTGCAAGATGGGCGCGAAGTGGAGCACGCTGTACACTTCGATCCCGCGCGCCGAGGCCACCGGGAATCTGGACCTGCGCATCGAATGCACGGCCACGCGAATTGAGCATGGCGCCGACGGGCGCGTCAACGCGGTGATCTACCGCGATGCCGAGGGACGCGAGCAACGGCAGAAGGCGCGCGTCGTGTGCGTGGCGGGCAATGGCATCGAAACGCCGCGGCTCCTGTTGCTTTCGGACTCCTCGAAATTTCCCGCAGGGGCTTGCCAATTCCGCGGGGCAGGTGGGGAGGAACTACTGCCACCAGATTATCGGATTTGTCTGGGGAATCTTCGACAAACCGGTATCTTCCTGGCGCGGCGCGACGCTGGCGGGAGTGGTCGAAGATGAAGTAAAAAACGATCCGAGCCGCGGATTCGTGGGCGGCTATCGAATGGAACTGTGCACGCTCGATCTGCCGACCTTCCCGCTGGTGGGCCTGCCGTATGGGTGGGGCCGCGATTTCGCGTCCATCCTCGAGAATTATCGGAATATGGCGGGCATGCTGATCAATGGCGAGGACATGCCGCGCGCGGAGAACCGCATTACGCTGAATCGCGACGTCAAGGACGCCTTCGGTTTGCCGGTCGCGAATGTCCACGTCGACGAACATCCGAACGACCAGGCGATGCGCAAGCACGCGCAGACGCAGATGTCCCGGATGTACGAGGCGGTCGGGGCCAAGCGGGTGGTGCTCGGTCCGGTTCCGCCCGCGACGCACAACACTTGCAGCGCCCGCATGAGCGCCGACCCGCGCGAAGGCGTAGCCAACGCCTGGGGACAGACGCACGACATCAAGAATCTTTTTATTTCCGACGGCAGCGCCTTGCCCACTGCAGGATCAGCCAATCCCACTCTGACGATTGTGGCCCTGGCGCTGCGGCAGGCGGAATACATCAGCCGCGAAATGAAGGCGCATAAAATTTGATTCGCTGCCCAGGTACAGGCGTTATTTTTTAATCTTACGGTGGAAAAGTCGTCGATCCCACTTGACTGGTTTTGGCGGGGAAGCCGATAGGAATTGAAATTGCGGGTGGTCCTGATTGATAAGGATGTTGCGCTGGCGCCCACTGGCCGCCAACGAAGGCACAACCAGAACCACGCTGCGCATTTCGCTATACCAGCGGCTTCCAAAGGCCCGGCTCGCCGCGCAATCCGATGCATCCCATTTGGGAAGATCGTCCGCGGTAATTTCTTCGATATCAATCATTGCAGGGATCTGAATTTCGATGAAGGCAAATCCTCGCGGCACGCGAGCGAGGTTGCTATGCACGAGAATTTCAAGGAGGGCGGTGGCATAAGACTCAGCCGCATAGATCACACGCTGGCCTTTAACGTTCCAGCGTGCACCGGCGATGGCGGCACCCGTCCCATCAAACAGAGTAAGCTTGGCGCGAGCGATTCGGAACGCCTGCAGCGGCCCTTTATACCGGGAGGCCATACTGGAGTCGGTCCAGCAGTGACTCAACCTGGCGCGCACCCAATTCGGTTAGTGCGCAATCGATCGGAGTTCGATCGCCCAATTCAGGATGTGGCCTCGTTAGCCATTCCCGCGCGTCGGCCTGATCGTCCCAGACTGCTTCAGCGGCTGCGATGACACGAGCCATCCGTTCCGTTCGTTCGCTCTCCACTGCTCGAAGTTTTCCAGTTCGGCGCTTGTATGTTGCCTCAGGCACAATGCGATAGAGGTGGCGGTTGGCTTCGCGGAGCCACAAGAAAGATGCGCCGGACGGTGAGGCGTAACGCTGTTTTTGGCAGTCCCTCGCCTACGATTTCCTCCAAGTCCCCAATGGAGGTAACAGCCTTTCCGAGAACCGGCCTTCCCCCCATCACTTCGGCGATACGCTTTGCTTCAATCATGGCTTCTCCAAGGAGGTATCATTATACACTAGAAAACAGGTCAATTGATACTCAATCCTCAGTGGTCATGAATCCACGACGGGAAATATTGCCGATCCTATTCTTTTCAAGATTAATAATCAATAAGTTAGGCGCCCGCGCGCGGCTGAGCTCGGCCCTCCTAAACCCAATCAATTCCTTACAATCAGGACAGTAAATCGATAGTCGATCTTCTTGACGTTTCGATTGTCATGCGGGATCTGCTCGCGCTCAATTTGCAGAGGCAGCGCTCCGTGGAGACTCTGCAAGCAGTTGCTCAGCAAGTTCTTCGGGTCGGTCCAGCATCACGTCATGGCCGCAATCGATTGTGATTGTCTTCCAGCCCTTCGCTTTCGCTTTTCATGGAACTGAGGAAAGGGTGAGGGAGACCAGCCGCTCGCCAGGATGTAAGTGACATTTTTGATCTGGTTGATGGCTCCGGTCAGGTGCAGCGGTTGTTCAAACGTCGCCATCGATTGCATGGTGCCTTGCCGGTTCACCCAATCGCGGTCCCTGGGATTGACGTTAAATTCTTCCGCGGGAATCGGCGGCAATTTCCATCCTTCGCCCACTTCTTTTGCCTGCGCGAGGCGCTGCGCTTCTCACTTCCGGCGGAATCATGTCGTTCAAGCATTGGCCATTCTCCAGAACGAATGCATCGAGATAAACCAGCGCGCCAATTTGATCCGGAACTCGATCGGCCACGCCACTCACCACGCAGCCGCCGTAGGAATGGCCGCACAAGATCACGTCCGAAAGTTCCTCCCAGCGGATCAGATTCGCGACGTCGGTGATATGCGTGTCGAGGTTCACGTTTGGCGAAGACAGATGGCTCCGGTCAGCCACTCCGGTAAGAGTCGGCGTGAACACCTCGTGGCCTCGCGCCTGAAGCAACCGGCGAACTCGTTTCCAAATCCAACTGCCGCGCCAGGCGCCGTGAACCAGAACGTACGTGGACACGATGAACCTCCTCGGTCAAGAACTCTTCTCGAGATTCAGGCTCCTCTACTCATTGAGCTGAGGACACATTTCACCGCTTCAATGATCTTTTCCTCATTGGGCAGCACGTACTTCTCGAGCGGCTCGCTATAAGGGATCGACGTGTCGAGCGCTGTAACCATCTTGACCGGCGCCTTCAAGTGCTGAAAGCCCCTGTCGGCAACTTCGCCGGCAATGATCGCGCCCACGGAAGCATGGCGCGTCGCCTGATCCACGACCACCAGCCGCCCGGTCTTTTTCACAGAATTGACAATGGTCTCGATATCCAGAGGCTCGATCGTGCGCGGGTCAATCACTTCCACGCTGATTCCTTTTTCGGCCAGCGCTTCCGCCGCGGCAAGCGACTTCGATACCATCCAGCCCGTTGCCACCACCGTGACGTCGCTTCCCGCGCGCTTTACATCCGCCACGCCGAACGGAATGACGTAATCGCCTTCCGGCACCGGCCCCTTGTCCAGCATTTGCATGTAATGATGGAGATAGATAACCGGATTGTCGTCGCGGATCGCCGCAGCCATGAGTCCTTTGGCGTCGGCGGCGCAGGACGGCATCGCCACTTTCAAGCCCGGAACGCCCATCATGATGTGATAGATGCAATTGGAGTGTTGGCCCGCCCAGCCTGCGGCAAAGCCGTAACCCGCCTTAAAAACGACCGGCACTTTCACCTGCCCGCCGGACATGTAGCGCAGGCGCGGCGCCTCGTTGAGCACCTGGCCCATGGCGACGAGCATGAATTCGCTCATCCACAACTCGACGACCGGGCGCAAGCCGGTCATCGCCGCGCCGATGGCGATTCCCAACTCGGCGGTCTCCGAGATCGGCGTGATGCGGACGCGATTCTTTCCGAACATGCGGACCATGGGATCGCGATCCGTCATCCCCAGATTCTGGCCGTAGAAGATGACGTCGGAATCGCGCTTCATCTCTTCGGTGATTGCGGTGGCCATTGCTTCGGCGTACATCATTTCACGCGGCATGAGCGCTCCTTCTTCTATGCGAACACATACTTCGTGGCTTCTTCCGGGCGCCGGGAAGGGACTCGCCAGGGCAAACTGCACGGCTTCTTCCAACTCCGCGCGAACGGAGTCCTCGATGCGCTTGGCGTCCGGCTCGGACAAAATTCCCCGGCTCCTCAATTTCTTGCGAAACAGCTGGATCGGATCTTTGGCCCTCGCGGCGGCGTACTCCTTCTTCCTGCCGTAGGTTTCGATCGCTTCGTGCTTCGGAAACTGCGTAGGCACCGGAGGGATGGTGATGGCATTGCCGTGGGCGCTGAAACGGTAGAATTTCGATTCAATCAAACTCGGTCCCTGGCCGGCTCTGGCGCGCTTCACTGCTTTGCCGACGGCTTCATAGACTTTGAGCGCGTCGGTTCCATCGACAGTGACGCCCGGCATGCTGAAGGCCTCGGCCTTCTGGGAGAGCTGGTCGCCCGCCACGCTGTTGGCGTCCTCGAGACTGACGTGGGTGTAGGCCTGGTACTCGTTGTTCTCGAGGATGTAAACGATCGGCAGTTTCCAGACCGCGGCCATATTCAGGGATTCGAAGAAGGCTCCCTGTTTGCTGGCGCCGTCGCCGAAGAAGCAGTAGATCACTTGTCCGGTCTTTTTCACTTGCGCCGTCAATGCAGCGCCGGTGGCGTGCGCGATGGCCTGTCCGATAATGCCCGAGGTTCCCGGAAAGTGGTGCGCCGGGTCGGCAAGATGCATCGAGCCGCCAAACCCCTGGCACAGGCCGTCTTTGCGGCCATAAATCTCCGCCATCATTTTTTTAACGGAGGTACCCAGGACGATCGGATAGCCGTGGCAGCGGTAGCTGGGCATGGCCAGATCGTTTTCCTGCCGCGTCGCCAGGGCTCCGACGATGGAGGCTTCGGCGCCGTCGGCAAGATGCGTGTGGCCGCGGATCACGCCGGGATGCTCGACGAATGTCCGCTTGACGCGCTCCTCGAACTCGCGGATGCGCAACATCTGCGTGTACATCCAGATCAGCCGTTCTTTCCCAAGCTTTCCTGTCGGTTTCTTTGGCATCGCTGTCTCCTTGCGGATTCAGGACTTTGGCACAGCCTCTCCCGGCTGGCCGATGTGGCAGAGCATTTCTCCCACCGGAACTTCTGAATCTTCTTTGGCAACAATTTCGAGCAGTACGCCGTCTGCCGGCGATTCGAGCTCGTAATTCACCTTGTCGGTTTGCAGCTCAACAAGCGGTTCTCCCTGGCTGCACTTTCTGGCCCTTGCGCTTGAGCCACTTCACGACAATCACCTTGGTGGTGGGAATTCCCTCCCGTTTTCGGAACTCTGAGCGCGGTTACGATGACAACCTCCTGCTTTCTGTGATCTTTCTCCGTCTGCGTTCAGACCGTGACGCGCGCTCGCGATAGGCCGTAGCTTTCGAGTACCTTCAGTAATTCCCGATGCCCGAAGGCCGCGCAGGGCGAGGCGTAACCTGTCTTGCGGGGCGGCGTGTGGATCAAGGTGTGCGCGGCGTAGGCCTGCATCAGGCCTGTTTGCGATAGCAGCACGTGCCGAGCATGATGCACTGCGCGAAAGACGTTGTGCCCCGCGCCGTAGACGACGTCGATCGTGCGATGCTCCCGGGTGTTTTCCCGCGGCGGCGTGCTGCCTTGCACGGAGTTCGCCATTTCCGCCAGCTTTTTTTCCTGCTCTTGTTTCGGTAAGGGACGAATATTCTCCTCGAAATTCTTTTCCGTGGCGAAAACCGCTTCCATGATTTGCCGGTTCAGCAAGCCTCCGAGGGTGCGCACATTGGCCACCTGCGGGTGATGCTTATACCACACCGGGTGTGGAAACCCGCCCCACGGCAAGCGAGTTGCGTCTGGAGCAGCGCGGGCACGGCGACTTCATGTGCAACGGCGCGGGCCACGGCTTGTATCGGTTTTGCTCCAGGTAAAATGCGTCGGTGGGAATCGCCGCGAAGATGGTTTGCGTCGAACCAAACGTCGGAATGCCGTTGAACATGGAAAGTACTTCAAGCGAGTCGATCCCGCCCGCCTCGAGACAAAGGTGTACGGCGATATCGCTCGCCGCGGACATATAGGCCATGCCTGCACCGGCCAGAAGGCCTTGGCGCGCAAACTTTTCGCTCCAGTTTTCCTCCACTTCGCGATGCCATGCCTGTTCGCCGCCGATGTCCACATAGTGGCAGCCTGCCTGGAGCGATGCTTCGATGACGCGCGGGCCGTGATAGAGGAATGGGCCCACCGTGTTGCAGACCACTCGCGCACCAGTGAAAAGCTTGACGAGATCGTCCACCGATCCGGCAGTTTCGGCGATTTCGTATTCCGCGGTTTCGATTCCTGGGACGTGGTTCATCACGTCCTGGATCTTGGCGCGATTGCGGCCGGCGGCGATGAAAGGAACATTGAATTCCCGCAGGAATTCCGCAACCAGGCGTCCGGAAAATCCATTTGCGCCGTATAAAACAACGGGCCTCTTGCTGCTCATTTTCGCTCCGTGATGCTTCAGGGTTATGGACGGGATTCCGGCGAGGAACAAAATATCCCCATTTACCCCTCGAGGCAAATGATGAATTCAAGGTGGAAATGGAGCGGCGCACGGAACGGCAAGCCATTCTCGCTTGACACGAAATCATAATTCAAAGATAAGAGATGCAAATCGAGATCACTCCTCGCGAATACGCTTCCCGTTTTGAATTATTAAGGAAGCGTGGGCTGATACATTCGGAAAGGAACGCAATTGATGAAGCCTCTCCAAAACGGCAAGAGCGGGTTTCCTGCCAAGGTTGTCCGCGCTGGGTCTTACCGTAGCCATTTTTTTCACTCTGAGCTGCGGGAATCAATCCAAACAATTAACGCAAGGAAAAGACGAGCAATCGGGCATCGGGAAAACTGCCGTGGACGGCGCAAGAATTATGAACGCTGACAAAGAGCCGGGGAATTGGATGAGCTATGGGAGGACGTATAGCGAGGAGCGCTTCAGCCCGTTGAAGCAGATCAACGATCAGAATGTGGCGAAGCTCGGGCTGGCCTGGTATTTCGATTTGGATACGCGGCGCGGCCAGGAAGCGACGCCGCTCGTGATTGACGGCGTCATGTATTTCACTTCGGCCTGGAGCAAGGTTTTCGCGCTTAGGGCGGCGACGGGAGAAAAGCTCTGGTCATTCGATCCGAAAGTGGACCCGGGATGGGCGGTCAACGCTTGCTGCGATGTGGTGAACCGTGGGGTCGCGGCATGGAACGGCAAAGTGTTTGTGGGAACGCTGGATGGCAGGCTGATCGCTCTGGATGCCGCGTCGGGCAATAAAGTTTGGGAGGCGCAAACCACAGACCCGAGAAACGGTACACGATTACTGGAGCGCCTCGAGTGATCAAGGGAAAAGTGATGATTGGGAATGGCGGAGCGGAAATGGGTGTGCGCGGCTACGTTTCGGCTTACGACGCCGAGACCGGAAAACTTGCGTGGCGCTTTTTTACAGTGCCCGGCGATCCCTCGCAGCCATTTGAAAGTCCAGCCCTTGAGAAGGCGGCGAAGACCTGGACGGGCGAGTGGTGGAAGAACGGAGGTGGCGGCACGGTGTGGGACTCGATGGCCTACGATCCGCAATTGAATTTGATGTATATCGGGACGGGAAACGGAGATCCGTGGCCGCGCAAAATCCGTGATCCTCGGAAAGAAGATAACCTGTTTACGTCCTCGATCGTGGCCCTAAATCCGGACACGGGCGAATACGTTTGGCATTATCAGGAGAACCCGGGGGATGAGTGGGACTACGATTCCGACGAGCAGATAGTTCTTGCCGATCTGAATCTCAATGGGCAACTCTCCCATGTTCTTATGCACGCCCCAAAGAACGGTTTTTTCTACATACTGGATCGAGCGACCGGTAAACTACTTTCCGCGAAACCTTTTACGCGAGTGACCTGGGCCACGGGCATTGACGCGCAAACCGGCCGCCCCATCGAATCTCCGAGCGCGCAATATGAAGCGGGCCGAAATCCGGCCCTTGTCTCTCCGGGCCCGGGAGGAGCGCATACCTGGCAGCCATGTCCTACGATCCGGAAACAGGGCTGGTCTATTTTCCGGTGCTAGAGGCCGGATTCCCTTATAAGACAGCGGAACACTTCAGTCACAATTCCATCGCCTGGAACAACGGCATTGACCTTGTCGCGGCAGGCATGCCGCAGGATCCGAAGATCAAGAAGATGGTTCTTGAAAGTATTCGAGGCCATCTTGTTGCCTGGGATCCGGTTGCGCAAAAAGAAGTCTGGCGCGCGGAGCGACCCGGCCCCTGGAATGGCGGAGCTCTATCGACAGCCGGCAACCTGGTATTCGAAGGCACCGGGTACGGACGTTTTGAGGCTTTCCGCGCAACGTCCGGAGAAAAACTTTGGTCCGCGCCGACGGAAAGTGGTGTGACAGCGGGCCCCATCGCCTACACCGTGAATGGCGAGGAGTATATCGCTGTCCTAGTCGGGTGGGGCGGCGTGCTGCCACTTGTCGCTGGAGAAATCGCGCTGCAATCCCCGCGGATTCCGAATACGCCACGGATGCTGGCATTCAAGTTAGGTGGCAATATCAGTCTGCCGCCGGTCCCGGAGGCACAACCTCAGAGCATTGACCCCGCCGCATGAATCCCCCAACCCGGCTAATGTGAAAAGAGGCGAGGCGTTGTATCAAAGCTACTGCGGCGCCTGCCATGGGGATGTCGCTGTGAGCGGCGGTGTGTTGCCCGACCTTCGGTACTCAAAAATGCTCGGCAGCGAGCAGTGGCTGAATATCGTAATCAACGGCGCGCTCAGTTCCGCGGGCATGGTTTCTTTCTCGAAGGAACTGACTCGAAGTGATGCGGAAGCGATCCGCTCCTACGTGATTTTCCGCGCGAACCAAAGCATTGCGGAAAGCAAAGCAGGGAAGAATTAGAATTTGCACGGATTTTTCTCCCCACGATATTTTTCAATGCACCGCCCGGGTCATTCCCGCCCAATACGGAGCCCGCAAGAGTTTCCTGTCGGTTTTTCCCGCATGGGTCTTCGGAATTTCAGCGATGAATTCGACTGACTTGGGGGACTTCATTCCTCCGAGCGTGGCTCTGCAATGAGCAAGTACCGCATCGATCGTCAACGATTGTCTTTCGCGAAGCACGATCATCGCTTTCACCGCCTCTCCCCATTTCTCATCCGGGACTCCAATGACCGCGCATTCAAAAACTTCCGGCAAAGACATGATCGCGGCTTCCACTTCCGCGGAAAAAACGTTGAAGCCGCCGGTGATGATCATGTCTTTCTTGCGGTCAACGATATAGAAAAAACCGTCCGCGTCTTGGTATCCGACGTCTCCCGTATGGTGCCAGCCAAATTTTCGAATCTCCGCGGTGGCCTCTGGAAGATTGTGGTAACCGGGGCTTACGAGAGATCCGCGAGCCACAATCTCTCCGGTCTCGTTCGGCGGCAGAAGATGGCCATCCTCGTCCATGATCGCCAGGCGAACGCCATATGTGGCTTTGCCGCAGCTTCGCAGCCGCTCGGGATGCTCGCCCGCTGCCGCGGCAGCGACCGTTCTCTGGTCCAGCCAGGTCATCAGCATGGGCGCTTCGGTTTGTCCGTAGCATTGACAGATGCAAGGACCAAACACCTCTACTCCCTGCCTTACACGGTCGGGCGAAACCGGTGAAGCGGCCAGGAGGAGAACGCGCAGGCTGGAATAATTGAAATCGCGAACGCGCGGATGATCGAGCAAGGCATAAAATGCCGTCGGCGGAACAAAAAGATGTGTGACTCGGAATCGCTCGATGTTTTGCAGAACCTCTCCAGCATCGAATCGGGGCATGACGACGTTTGTCGCTCCGAGCGTAAACATTGCGAACGACACGACGCCCGCGGCATGGGAAAGCGGCGCGGTGCTCAGGCACACGGGGTCGATCCCCTCGCAGCGCCAATAGTGCCCAACCATCTCCGTGAACATTGCCCAGGAGCCGGTCGTCACGCGCACGCCCTTCGCCGGCCCGGTCGTGCCGCCCGTGGGAACGAGACCGACCAAACGGTCAGGATTCCCCAATGGATCTCCCCAATCCGCTTCCTCTAGGGGCTTGTTCCGAGACATGAATTGTTCCAGGGAAGGATCGTCTCCAACTGGAAGCATCGATGCAGATCAGATTGCGCAGATGAGGGCACAAGCTTCCGGATTTGTTCCACCTGCTCCTGGAAGCTGCTGTGATAGAAGAGCCAGCGAACCTCCGCGTATTGCATGAATTCGATATTTGCGTCGATTGCGTTCCGGTAATTCATGGGGACCCATGCGCCGCCGGCGCGCATGATGCCGAGCATGCAGACGAGAACTCGCGCGTCGTTCAACGAGTAGATCGCCACGCGGTCCTCGGCATTGAGACCGTTCGCGCGCATGGATCCGGCGAGCGCCTGCGTCGCGTCGCGCAATTGGGCATAGCTGTAGCGAATGCCACCATCCACGAGAGCCGTTCGTTCCGCGTACTCTTCCGCGGCTTTGTCAAAATAATCGATCGCTCGCATCGGATGGCGCCTATTCGCCGCTCTTGCGCAAGCCCAGCAGGAGAGCGGCGTTCTCCTTCAAGATCAGCGGCCGGACTTCGTCCCGAATGCTGATTTTCTCAAAATCCGAAAGCCACCGGTCGGGCGTAATTAGCGGGTAATCGGAACCAAACAGAACTTTTTGTTTCAGAAGAGTGTTCGCGTACTGCACCAGGGTTGGCGAGAAATATTTTGGCGACCAGCCTGAAAGATCGATGTAGACCTGCGGCTTGTGCAAACAAATGGAAATGGCTTCATCCTGCCAGGGGAAGGACGGGTGCGCCATGATGATGGGCATATCGGGGAAATCAACGGCGACATCATCGATGGGCATCGGATTCCCATACTTCAGCCGCAGGCCGCCGCCGCCGCGCATTCCGGTGCCGATTCCGCTGTGGCCGGTGTGGAAGATCACCGGCAGACGCGCTTCGGCAAAAACTTCGTAGAGGGGATAGGCGATCCGGTCGTTGGGGAAGAATTCCTGGATGGGCGGATGCAGCTTGAGGCCGTGAATTCTGCCTGTCGCCAGCAGCCTGCGAGCCTCTTCCACGCCTTGCTTGCCGCGGTGCGGATTGATGCTGGCGAATGCAATGGCGATGTCTGAGTTCGCCGCGGCAAAGTCCGCGACGCTGTCGTTTGAGACTTGCGGCCTTCCGGTAAGGGCTTCGTCCACGGTGAACACGACGCAGGCTATCTTGCGGGAGCGGTAGTATTCGGCCAGCGCGTTGCGATCGTGGGACGCGCCACTGTCACCGAAGTATTTCTTCGCCGCCTGATCCGTCGCGGATTCTTCGCCGCTATGCTCAATGTGCACGTGAACGTCGATCGCGGCGATCGAATCCACATCAATGTTTCCAACGTTGTTCACAGTCCTCCTTCCCGCTCGTCCATCACTCGAAGATCACGGTCTTGTTCTTATATAACAAAATCCGGTTCTCGATGTGCCAGCGCACGGCGCGCGAAAGGACTCCTCTTTCGATATCGCGGCCTTTGGCCACCAGATCTTCGAGCGCATCCCGGTGCGAAACTCGCACAATGCCCTGCTCAATGATAGGCCCATCATCGAGAACCTCGGTCACGTAGTGTGCGGTCGCGCCGATCAGCTTGACTCCCCGCTCGTATGCTTGAACGTGCGGCTTGCCCCCCACGAATGCAGGTAAAAAAGAATGATGAATATTGATAATCCGCTGCGGAAAATGCGAAATAAATTCGGACGACAAAACTTGCATGTAGCGCGCAAGCACGATCAGGCCAATCGAATGGCTCTTCAAGATCTCCAACTCCTGACGTTCCGCCTCCGGCTTGGTTTCCTTCGTCACGGGAATTATGCGGTAGGGAATGCCGTAAAAATCGGCATGAGGTTTTGCATCCGGATGATTGCTCACGATGACCGCAATCTCGCAGGCCAATTCGCCGTTGCGTTGCCTGTATAGCAGATCCACGAGACAGTGGTCATGTTTCGAAACGAATATCGCAACGCGCGGCCGGTGGCTGGATGGCGCGATGCGCCACGTCATCGAAAACTTCTCCGCGATCGGAGCGAACTTTTCCGGGAAGTCCTTCAAGTCCAGTTGGAAACCGTTCAGATCCCACTCGATGCGGGCCAGATAGTACCGTTCCTCGTCAGCCTGGTGCTGCTCGAAATGAAGGATGTTTCCGCCATGACGGAAGATGAAATCGGCGATTGTGGCGTCGAGGCCTTTGCGGTCCGGACACTGAACCAAGAGAATGGCCGAGTTTCTCAAGCACTTCCTCCCGCGTCCAAGAAGCTTTGGCGCCTGCCTCGCTGGCGCGTTTAAAAAAAGGGTGTTGGTCTGCGCGAATCAGTTTACACGACGTCGCACTTAGAGCCGTGATCCGTAGCGATTCTCATAGGATCACGCCTGAGTCGCACGCCATCCGTGCGCTGTAACCGCACCAACTCCATTGCGTTCTTGACCGGCTGTATGTATACACTGTGTATGCAATCGTGTCAAGACCGATGCCTCCTCGGAGAACGGGGGTATTCGCGTAATGGTCCCCAAGGACTCGAGCAATTGCTTGCGTCCAATGGAGTTGATAACATCCGGGATGACCGAGGGGCGTCGCACTGTTGAGCCTGCTGAAATCGGTTGCGGATTCGACGCTTGAAGTCCTGCTCCTGTTCGCCTCCGGTTAATTTGGATGCTGCGGCTCCCGGATGTGAATCTGGTATTGAAATAGATTGCATACAAAATGGCCGGAAAAAATTCAAGAGTCATCGTAAAAATTCGCGAGATGATCCTGCAAGGCTGGCTTCCCCCCGGAGAGCGGGTCAGGGAAGTCGAATTGGCAGGCAAACTCGGAGTTTCCAGAACCCCCGTTCGGGAATCCTTGCCGACGCTTGCGCAAGAAGGGTTTGCTTACCCAGCTGGACACCGGCGGTTTCGTTGTGCGCGCCTTCACGCCGCAGGAGATCATGGACGCAATTGATGTCAGGGGCGTCCTGGAAGGACTTGCGGCCCGGATGCTCGCGGAGCAAGGACCGCCGCGGCGGCTTTTACATTCCCTGCGCGAGTGCCTCCGGGAAGGCGACCAGATTTTTACGAAAGGCCATCTGGTTCACTCGGACGAAGCCCGGTACGGCGACATGAACAGGCAATTCCATTCCCTCATCGTCGAAGGAGCAGGGAGCAAGGTAGTCGCCGAAGCGATCGAGCGCAATGGGAGGATACCCTTTGCGGCCGCGCACGCCATTGCATTCGATCGGGTTGACCTTCCGAAGATGTTCGAGTCGCTGAAATACTACAACCGCCAGCATCATGCCATCGTTCAGGCCCTCGAGAACGGCGAAGGAGCCAGGGTGGCCGCGCTGATGTTCGAGCACGCCTCGGGAGCGAAGGAAAGCATCAACATGACGCGCACTTCGTCGCGATCAGGCGCGGCGAATGCAGATGGCCTGCCTTTCGCCAAAGCAATGGGAACATCCCGAAAAGTCTGAACGTTCCTCGCGAAAAGTTTGTTCGTTCGCTATTGACTCCGGCTCATTCCGAAAGAGGCGCGATTTCGCGGGCTAGTTTCCGGAGCTGGCGGCATCAGCGAGCCCGGCGCCCTCTTCGCGCTCTGCAACACTCCGACCGTCGCGCAACCTCAGCGCACGGGAAACTGCGCCGTTGACAATCGTTCAAAGGAACGAAGACAATGCGCTCAATATTCAGTATACTGAACATCGAATCCCCCTCGAATGAAACAGGGCAGCGTCCCACAACCGGCGTTGTCACATGGGACGATGGCGCCGGACGAGTTAGACTCTTGGTGCTGCTGACATGATGGAAACGGCAACCACTTCCACGAGCATCGCCGAGATGCTGCGTGGCTATTCCATCGAGGTGAATCCGAACGACCCGAAGGTCGTTGATGCCGCGCTCGCTCGTCTCGATCCGGATACTGAAGTGTTCCTGACTTGGATACCGGGCGCAAACCCAATGGATCTAATCGGGCCTGCGGCGAGGTTGCGGCGCGCAGGTCTGGTCCCGGTACCCCATGTTGGCGCGCGTCACATCCAGAGCGCCGCCCAGCTCGAGCAGCTCGCGGCGCGTCTCGTGGGTGAAGCGGGTGTCGACCGCGTTCTCGTCATAGGCGGTGATCGCGCCACGCCGGCCGGGCCCTATGACTGCAGCCTGGCCGTGATGCAAACAGAAATCTTTCAGAAGTCGGGAATCGTCCGCATGGCCGATCGCCGGCTTCCCTGAAGGCAACCCCTGCATATCCGAAAGCGCTCTGAATGAGGCCCTCAGCTCAAAACTGATGTTCGCGCGCAGCGCTGGGCTGGAGCTGTCGATTGTTACGCAATTCTGCTTCGAAGCAGAACCGATCGTCGAATGGCTGCGCCGAATTCGCGCCAGAGGGATCGACGTACCCATAAGAGTTGGCCTTGCGGGCCCGGCGGGACTCATTACGCTGGCGCGCTACGCAGTGCGGTGCGGAATCGGCAACTCTTTGCGCGTGCTGACCGAAAATCCGTCGTTCGCGAAGCTTCTGGTGGAAAAGGGCCCTGAGCCCATCATTCGGGGTGTCGCCAGTGCAGCAGAAGCTGGGGAATGCAACACTTATGCCCTTTGACATCGCTGGCCTACATTTCTTCGTCTTTGGTGGGTTCAATAAGACCGTCGAATGGATAAATGCCGCGCGCGGCAGTAGTTCGGTCTTCGCTTAGGGCTGAGCCGCGCGCCAGCCTTTGGCATAAGTTTCCCGCACAACCTTGGAATACGGAACCGGGCTGACGACGGCCCGTATCTCCATCTGTTTGTGGCGTTCAACTGTCGTTTTCCGCGAACCGCCGCCTGCTTCGCCCCACACGATCCTGACCTCGGCGCCCACTTCAATGTCCGGGTCCACCACGCCGAGCGACAGCATGGCTCGCTCATTGTAGCTGTAGCCGCTAAACATGGAAAAGCCGACCGTTTTTCCCGCGCTCAACACTCGGTCGTAGGACGCGGAAGCATAATTCGATAGGGGCAAGTCGATATACTTGTAGGGGTCGCCAGGTTCAAACATGGATGCCAATACCTTGGCAACATCTTCAGCGCTCCAGGCGAACGTCACCTTTTTGCGCTGCGGTCTTCCAGCCATTTTCTCGAGGGCTTCTCTTCCGATGAACTCGTGATCAAACTTGATGAAGGGCCCGTAACCCAGGGCGTACGGCGACATATAATAGTCTTCGATATTGCTGGAATCGAAGCTGCCTCCAAGCGAACCCGTGCCTTCATAACTCGCCGCCGGTAACCACTGCCGGTATGGCTTTCATTTTCTCGCCGGTATAGACCGCCGGAAGAGGGTGAAGGAATCCATCCCGACTCCAGGGTGTTTGTGGCGTAGGCCCTGGCGCCGACTTCACGCAGCCCCAAGTCCTTTCCGGCATCCACGATGGCGGACCGAATTTCTTCGCGCTCCTCGTACGGCCCCCAAACTTCCAGCCCAGGCGCACCGGCCATGCCGTGCCGCAGCGCGCGAACCTTGCGCCCAGCGATGCTGATGACGCCCATGTGGAAGAATTTGATTTCTGGAACCGGCCCGCCGTTCAGCTTCTCAATGATCTGTGGAGCGTTGGGGCCCTGAATCTGATAACGGTAACATGTGCGAACGACCGCTTTCCCGCTGCGGGTTTGAGGGCGATCGATCGTCTTTTTCGACCTTGACCTTGTAACCGCCCGTCTCAGCATGGAACTGGATCCAATTTGCAACCGGCGCACGCCCGACGAAAACCAGCCGGTTCTCCTCAAGATGAAAGAGAATGCCGTCGCCAATCACGTAGCCGTCATAGCTGCACGGCGAGAATTGTTTTGCGCGATTGACGGGAAAATTCGCGAAGCTATTGGTACCGAGAGCCGAAAACAATTTGAGCGCGTCGGACCCTTCCACATAAACGTTCGCCATGTGATGAGACTGGTCGAACAGGACGGCGGTATCCCGCCAGGCGCGCTGCTCGTCACGCCAATTCGAGTATTCGGCAGGCACAACCGGATACACGTAGGCCCCGATCTGCGAATTGCGCAACAGGGTCACCGGATTTCCAACGGTTTGCAGCAGGTCTTCTAAACTCTTCTCTTTCATCGCGGTTCTCCTCGTGGCGCAAATGCCTGGTCCTGACAAACGAACTGGCTCGCGTGTTGTAAGGCGCAGATTGTGGTTCAGCATACGGAACATCGGGGACATTTTGCAATATCTTCCGATAGACAGAAACACGAATGCAACTGCATAAGTCTGGAGGATTGGGGCCGGCAAAAGGCATGAATCGCGCAAATAGCTGCCGCAGCCCGAATTGCTCATCCTCTGCCTTTCTCTTCGGAAGTCTCACCTCAGGCGCGTTTGGACTCGAAAATTCGTGTTGTTGTTTCGCAAGCGGCTGAACCTGCGGTCGAGCGGCGCGCGGCTTCCTGGTTGTTCAGATGGACGAATTTCTTGAGGAGGCGGAGAAAAACTTCTTTGTTCTTTTTTGTTCAAGGCTCGAAGCAAGCGGCGGCTTAACACGTACGCGCTTGGAACAAGCCGCTTCACAAGCGCGGCTCCCTCTGGCGTGAGCTGAAGCAAGCGATAGCGCTTGCTCTTCATCGGCATCATCCGCCTGACGAGGCCGCGCTCTTCGAGCCGCACCGCCAGATCCGCGGCGGTGGAGGTATCGAGGGCGCACAAGCTTCGCCAGTGTGACCTGGTCAATGCCGGGATGATCCTGAAGAACGCGCAAGACGCAATACTGGATTGGCGTTACGCCGTTGCGCATGGTCGAGTGGAACATGGACACGGCGATCTGTTGAGCGCGGCGAATCAGGTGGCCTGGCTCATCATAGACGTCGATGAACAATCCGTGCATCGCGTTTGGCGGCACGGTTCGAGGCAAGTTTTGACGCGGCGATTCACTTTTTCTCCATGGGGCTGGTATCCTGAGAGAAGCTCTCCTTCCATTCCGAAGAGGAGCTTAGCACAGCCCTTGCGGCGAGGAATTTCATCTATTAAGCTTCGGGCATTGAGCACACTTAACGACAGGCGATCCGTACTTGATGCGCCTTTGCGGCCAGTACGATTCTTCTCGCCCGACGTTGAGCTGACCCGCCAGCCGGATGGCTCTCTCATCATGCGATCCGTCGAGCCGCTGGCGAGTTACGACAATCCGGATCGGCGATTGGCTGGATCGCTGGGCGCGGGAAGCCCCGGACCGTGACTTCATCGTCGAGCAGACGGCCGAAGGCGAGCGGAGGATTTGCTACGGCGAAGCTCGCGAGGCGGCGCTGGCGCTGGCCGAGAATCTGCTCACCTACGAACTTGGTCCGGATCGGCCGCTCGCGATTGTCGCCGCCAACGGGATCGACCATGCGCTGATCATGCTGGCAGCGCTGTACGTCGGTATCCCCGTCGCTCCGATCGCGCCTGCCTATGCGCTCCAGAGCGCCGACTTTGCCAAGCTTTCGCACAGTTTCCATCTCCTCACTCCGGGCATGGTGGTCGTCGACGATGGCGTGCTGTATCAGCAGGCGATCGAGCACGCCCTTGCGCCCGGCGTTCCCATTGCCGCTCTGCGCAATGCCTCGGCGTCATCGAACATGATTCCTCTTGCATCCTTGCGCGGCGACGGAAGCCGCCGCGATTCCGTCATGGCAGCGGCAGCCCGCGTCGGCCGAGATACAGTTGCCAAGTACTTATTCACGTCCGGATCGACCGGAATGCCGAAGGCAGTCATCAACACGCATGGCATGCTCTGTGCCAATGCCCAGATGAAGCGGCAGGTGGCGCCCGTTCTCGCCGATGAGCCGCCGGTGATGGTGGATTGGGCTCCTTGGAATCACACCGCAGGCGGAAACAGCAATTTCAACATCATCCTTCACAACGGGGGCACGCTCTACATCGATCCGGGAAAACCTACGCCCGCACTTTTCGGCTCGAGCGTCCGATCTGCTGCGCCGAATATCGCCGACGATTTACTTCAATGTTCCTAGGGGTTATGAGCTGCTTGATCCCCCACCTCGAAGCCGACCAGGAATTGCGCGAACATTTTTTCCGGCAGGCTCAAATTTCTTTGGTATGCGGCGGCTTCGATGCTGCCGGCGACCTGGTATGCTCTGGAAAAACTGGCGGTCGAGGCCGTTGGACAGAGGATTCTAACGGTCACCGGTCTCGGCATGACCGAAACGAGCCCCATCGCACTCTTCGGCAACGCGCACGCGAACGGTCCCGGCGTTGTCGGCATTCCGGTGGCCGGACTGGACCTCAAGCTCGTACCCGCATGATGATAGCTTTGAAGTCGGCTATCGCGGGCCGAATGTCACTCCCGGTTATTGGCGCGATTCAGAGGCCACCAAGCTGGCGTTCGATGAAGACGGTTTCTTCCGCTCGGGCGACCTGCTGAGTTTTATTGATCCGCGACGTCCCCGAGGCTGGCCTGCGCTTCGATGGCCGGATCAAGGAAGATTTCAAGCTGAATTCCGGCACGAAAGTGAGCGCCGGCAAATTGCGGCTGGACGCGCTCGATGCCATGCGGCCGCTTGCCACCGACGTTGTAGTCGTGGGCGCGGACCGCAATGATGTGCGTATTCTTGTTTTTCCTGACTGGGAGTTGTGCGCCGCGACCGCTGGCCTGGATCGTGCCGCTCCACCGGCGCAGATCGCCTCAAACCAGGGCATTAAGAGCGGAGTTGCAGGACCGATTGGAACAAGCTCGCTGCGCGCGGAACCGGGAGTTCCAATCGGATTGTCGCGGCCTTGCTCGTCGAAATCTCCGCCGTCTCATGCGGCTGGGGAGTTGACCGAGAAGGGTACGGTCAACAGTCGCGCGCTGCAGCGGAATCGCCCCGAACTTCTCAATATTCTCTTTGACGAAGCAGGATGAAAGGGTTCTGCGCATCCATCCTCGCGATGCACCGCGCTAAGGTTGTTTGCGAGCCCCGGCATCCGCCGCCAGTTGGATCGTTAAGACAGCTGGTCGGATGAAACTCGCTGGCCCCGGAATCTCGAGCTCTCCTTCGCCTCTGACCGCGCAGCCCCGGCTAATACTCGCGAAAAGCGTTTTGAGCGCTCTGTCCGGGACGCAACGGGCGGACTGCATTCGAATTTGCAATCCGGAATTGCCGTGAGCTGTCGAATGTACACAGCTGCATGCAAAATTATGCTTGACAATAGATAGACGACCCGGTAAACGTCCCTGCATCAGGAATCTGGGTGGATTCCAAAAACGATTTATTAGCTTTCTCGGCCTCGACACGTAGCAAATCTAAAGAGGTGAAAACATGGCTCGACGTTCTTGCACGATGGCGATCGTCGTAGTTCTGCTTCTTGGAATTGTGTCGGCACCTTCGTTCGCCCAAGTCGGCGCCACCGGCGCCACCTTGACCGGTACCGTGAAGGACGCCAGCGGCGGCGCGGTTGTCAAGGCGACGGTTACGCTTCGTGACTTGGGAACCAACCGCGCTTACACCGCAGCCACCAATGAGAGCGGCCTGTACATTCTCGCGAGCGTGCCGCCGGGAACCTACGACTTGACAGTGGAAGCCACCGGCTTTTCCAAGTCCGTCCAGTCCGGAATTGTGTTGACCGTCGGCCAGACCGCGAACGCGGATGTCGCGTTGAAAGTCGCCTCCGGCGAGCAAAATGTGGTGGTGACCACCGAGACGCCGGTGATCGAGACGACCAAGACGGAAATCAGCCAAGTCGTTCAGCCGCAGCAAATCCAATCTCTCCCGATCAGCGGTCGCCTGTTCACCGATTTCGCCCTGCTCACGCCCGGCGTGGCCACCAGCCGCACCAGCTTGGGATCCACTTTCACGGATTTTGAAACGACGCAAATTTCCTTCGGCGGCATGCGGTCGTTCAGCAATGAAGTCATGGTGGACGGCGCGGATTTCATCAGCATGCACACCGGCGTGCAGCGCGTCACTCCCCCGCAGGAGTCGGTACAGGAATTTCGCGTGGTGAACAACAGCTTCGGCGCGGAATACGGCCGCGCCGCGGGCGGGATCGTGAACATCGTGACCAAGTCCGGCACCAACACTCTCCACGGTTCCGTGTACGAATATTTCCAAAACAGCGCGATGGACGCGCGCTCGCTCCTGCAGCCCGCGCCCCTGCCGCATGAATTGCGGCAAAATTCCTTTGGCGGGACGTTGGGCGGACCGATCCGGAAAGACAAGACCTTTTTCTTCCTGAATTACGAGGGCAAGCGGCGCGCTGAGTCTCCGACCTACCCGCCGGACTTGGTCAATAATCTTCAACTCATCGACGATGCGAAGGCGCTGATGGGCCTCGCGCCGGAGGGCTGCAACACCGGCCTAAGCACTTGCACCGCCTCCAATTCGAGTTACCTCAACGGTTTTTTGAAGACGGACAATGACGACACGGGCTTTGCCAGACTCGACCACCAGATCGGCGCCAACAACCACCTGGGGATCCGCTACAACGCGGGTGACACGCGCGGCACCGGCGAGCTGGTCGGCCAGACCCTCGATGGCGGCGGCATCGGCGTCCCGAGCGGCGGGCGCAACCTCCTCATCCGCGATCAATCGTTGTTCGGGACTCTCGACACGACCCTGAGGCCCAACTTGATCAACAGCGCCCTCGTGCAATGGGGCCGCAGGCATTACAACTTCCTGGGCGCCACCGGGCAGCCTGATTTCAGCATTACCAACGACCTCGAACTGGGCCACAACTTCGGAACGGATGACCAGAAATACGAGAGCCGCATTCAATTTGCCGACTCGCTCTCCTGGATCAAGGGCAACCACGTTATAAAATTTGGTTTCGACGGAAATTACATTTGGGATTCGGACGCGTTCCCGGGATTCACTCCGGTGCGCGCGATCATCCCGAGCTCGCCTGGGCTGGGCTGCTTTGCGGCCTTCGCGCAGTATTACAATGCAGCTACCCTCAGGGCAGCATAAGCCCGTCCCGGCTGACGTGGCTGCCGCCGCGGCGCCCACAGGGGATGCCCGGTCCTCGCGGATAACGGCGTTGTATTCACGTATGCCGGAACTCCCCTTCCAACGAGTCCAACGGCCTGCTCCGGGAACGCAACCATGCTACACCCTGCGCGCCGCTCGTCACGGTTGCTGGCGGCAATCCGCTGAACACTTCGACTTGGGCCAACGCGTATCCGCCATCCCTGTTCGGGAATTACGACCATCAGATCAATCACGGATACTGGGCCGGATTCGTTCAAGATAACTGGCGGGTCACTTCCAAACTGACGCTGAATTACGGCCTCCGCTGGGATGTTGAGACCGGCCTCTCCCAATATGTGAATAACGATTACCGTGGATGGCAGCCCAGGGTAGGGATCGCTTATTCGCCGGACAATAAGACCGTCATTCGCGCCGGGTTTGGTATTTTTTATGACCGTTACGACATGACCTTCTTCTTCGTCCCGAATACCCAGAAGGTCGTTGCGGGGTACCTGTGCGGCAATAATGCGCCGGCATCAGTTGCCAACGCCTGCCAGGCTGCGGGCATACTTCCGCAAAATCTCACCGGGATTGCGTCCAATCAAGGACAAGCCACCCAAGGCTACCAACTCTTTGGATTCCCAGCTTCGCAAGGGGCTGCGGGTATCGCAGCCAACATTATCGCGACCGGCGGCTACGACGGCATCGACGGGGGATCGATCGAAATGGCGGGCACTTGCTTCAGCACCAACGCCTGTGGCGTCGGCTCCGGAGGCATGGAGCACAACAGTAAGCTGCCGTATGCTGACCAGGGAAGCTTGGAAATTGACCGGCAATTCGGCGGCGGCTTTGCGCTCAGTCTTAGTTACCTCTTCGTGGGAGCGCATCATCTGGTTCGCGGCAACAATATCAATATCCCTTGCCCGGTAGGCACGACGAAGTCAGGCCCCACCGACCCGATCCCCTGCCGGAATGGATGCCAGGACTTTTAAACGCCGACGGTTCGATGTCTCCATGCACGGGTACTCCCACCCCCGGTACAGGCGCCATCGCCGGTCTGGCCCCGTTTTTTGGGGGCGCCCTCGGCTCCGGCTTGCAAACGCTCAGCGCCGGACTCATGGACTACAACAATGACGTGGCCAACGCCGTATACCACGGCCTGAACGTGACGGGAATCGAGAGGGTCGGCAAATATTTCAGCATGACCGCTAATTACACCTGGTCGCACACGATTGATAACGGCAACTTCACCACGTTCATCAACCTCCCAGTCAACCAGTTCGACTACAGCGCGGAGCGCGCGAACTCCAACCAGGACCTGCGCCATCGCTTCGTAACCAACTTTACGTTGATGGCGCCTACCACGGGCTGGTACCGGAATTTCACCTTGAGCGGCATTGTCACGCTGGAAACGGGACGGCCGTTTACAATTTTCTACGGGAACGATACCCTTGGAGACGTAGCCGGAGTTGCAACGGACCGCGTGGGTGGCGCGCCCTTGACATCCGTTTGCCCTACGGTCACTCAGTGCAACACGATGATTCCCAGGAACACGTACTATGGCGACGGCCTGCGGACTTTGGATTTGCGGGTGTCCCGCGCGTTCAAGTTACCCGAGAATCGACAGATCGAATTGAGCGTGGACGCATTCAACCTCTTCAATCGGCCGAACGTCGATGAGGTGACTTCGGTGTATGGTTCGCCCGTCTTCTGCGGGACAACGCCCACCGTCCCCGGCCACTACGAAGACGCGACGACGATTGCTATCGAACACGGTGCAGCATCCACAGTCTGTCCATCGGCGGGTACCAGCCCGCCGTTCCCGGGCGCGCCCCCGCAGGTCGGATATCTTGCCCCCACTCCTGGTGGCGCTTCGGGCGGAGTGCTTTATATTCCGTACCAACCGAACTCCAGTTTCGGCTTGCCACGGACGATGTTCAACGCCCGGCAGCTGCAGATTGCGGCAAAATTCACCTTCTGAGGCAGGCGTTCTCTTGAAGAGTGCCGTAACGGCGCGGCGATAACCGAAATCACTGGCGCAGGGTGCGCCGGTCATCCTGGCGCAGGGTAACCGCATCGCGGTCGAGGCGCTCTAGCAAAGGGATGATGACACGCCGGCTGCTGCCGAGCGCCTGTCGCAACTCGCTCACCGTCGCAGGTCCGTGCTCGCGAATGAATTGGCGAATCAACTCGGTTGCGCGAATTACGCTCTCTGCTGCCATTACCAATTCCGCGTTGATCTCAACGGCTTCGCCCGTCGCAATCAAGAACCGCAACGTCTGCTGTGAGATGGGATCGGGGGCGAGTTCCTTGCGGGAGGGTGGATCGAATGGTTTGGCCGCCAGAGCGGAACGCAGCTTCGCGCCAGCCGCCTGAAGCTGGGCCGGCAAAGTGGGCCGGTGCGTTGCCCTGCGAAGCGCGGCGCCGGCGTACACAAAATCACCCGCGCAGAGAGATTCAACGAATGTATTGAAGAATCCCTCGACCGGCAAATCGGTTCTGAAAATTCTCCGCAGGTTCGTGACGAGCAATCCCGCCTGTTCAGGATGCGCCTGATGTTGTGCGTCGATTGCATCGGCTGCGCGGTGACTCCATTCTTGCCATTTTGCAAAATCGAATACGCAGTCTCCACTAAGAATGAATCTGCCTTCGGCGGCAAGTTGCGATATGGCGCCGGAAATCACGCCCGCGCTAAATCGCGACTTCAACAGCAATTGTGACCGCCGCCCCACGCCGTCGCGCGCGACTTGGGAAGATACAAATTGCCGGACGTCCTCTTGGGATTGCGCACGTGCTCTGAGAAATTTCTGCCGGGTTTCACTGCGGAATAATTGCCGGGAGGCGTCTGGATCGAGGACGATGCCGCCCGCCAGCGTGTTTTGTTCGGCCCAGTCGCGGACAATGAAACGGTCACCAGCAAATACGAACGATGGTTTCTCCAGCCGCAGTTGCCCGAAGGCGCATTCTCCGGCTCCCAACTGCTTGCATTGGTAGAGAGCCACGTGCGCAGCCACATTGCAGCTGCCATGATGAATCCGCACACGGGAACCGTCTTTGAGGGCACGGGCGGCTCTCGGCGCGAGTTCCAGCTGCACATCGACGATTCTGCTCGGCCCGCCAAATGCATCGAGCGTGACCGTGTCGCCCCGCTGAACGTCCCCAAGCGCATTCAAGTCGGGCAAATTGAGGGCCGTTCGCGTGCCGGGACCGCTGACGTCGACTTCGCGATTGTGGGACTGAATCGTGCGGATGCGCGCCTTTTTCCCGGAGGGCTGGATCACGACGGTTTGGCCACGGCGCAGTGTGCCTCCCGTCACCGTGCCTGTGACGATCGTACCGATGCCCTGCAGTTTAAAGACGCGATCCACGGGCAGGCGCGGTTTGCCGATGTCTGCAGGAGGAGGCGTTTCCGCCAGAACGTTTGCGAGAGCGGCTTTTAAATCGTCAAAACCTCGGGCGCTAATCACAGAGGTCGGGATAATTGGAGCGCCGGTGAACGGCGTGTCTCGCAACTTTTCTCGAATCGCACGGCTTGCGACTTGTTCGTCCGGGGCCAGATCAATTTTGGTCAATGCGACAACGGCTCGGGTGACTCCAAGGTAGGTGAGGATTTGCAGGTGTTCTTCCGTCTGAGGCATCCATCCGTCGTCCGCTGCAACGACCAATAACGCCAAATCGATTGAGCCGACGCCCGCGACCATATTTTTCACGAAATCTTCGTGGCCGGGCACATCCACGATGCCAAGCAGGTAGGGCGGATTCCCGGGCTTGTTGGAGGGAATTTCCAAATGTGCAAAGCCGAGGTCGATCGTGATCCCTCGAGATTTCTCCTCGGGCAGGCGGTCCGGATCTGTTCCGGTCAGCGCTTTGACGAGCGCACTCTTGCCGTGGTCTACATGACCCGCGGTCGCGACGATGAAATGTTGAGGGTCCGCCATGGAAATTTTGTCCGTACCGCTGCGATTCGTAATGAGTTTTGAACTACCTGCGTCAAATTGCAGCGCGGAGCGCCGCGACAATTTCGGCGTCCTGATCGGCAAACACGGCTCGCAGGTCGAGCTTAAGCCGGCCTCGTTCAATGTAGCCGACGATGGGCGGGGTATGCGAACGCAGGCGAGCAGCCAATTCCTGCGGTTTTAAGGTTTCGTGAGTTATCTCGACTGTTGTGGATTGCATGATGGAGCGAGGCAGCGCGCCTCCTCCAATTTGAGCGCGGCCGCTGCCCACAACCGCTTTGAGCGGCAGTCCATTAAGGGCCGCAACGATCTTTCCCGCGCGACCTTGTAGTTCCTCATTCGATGTTTGCAGCATCGCAAGGAGGGGAATGTCATTCTGATTCGGTGCATTTCGAGATATGTTTACATTCGCGAGGCCAGCCGAATTCCGCAGGTAAATGTCCACCGTCGCCTCGAGTGCGGCCAGGATCATCTTGTCGCAACGCAGGGCGCGAAACAAAGGCTCGCGCTTGAGCGCGGCGAGCAGTTTCGCTTTCCCCGCGATAATCCCCGCTTGTGGACCGCCTAATAGCTTGTCCCCGCTGAAGCAAACTAGATCCACTCCATTACGAAGCACTTCCTCGGGCGTAGGCTCGTGTTCCATGCCGGGGATGGCTTCCGTTTGAATCATCGCGCCGCTGCCCAGGTCTTCGACGAACGGAACTCGCTTGCCGCGCGCCAGCTTCGCGATGGCCTCCGTCGAAGGAGAGTCGACGAAGCCATCCATGAAGAAGTTGCTGCGATGCACTTTCAAGATCAGCGCGGTTTCGCGAGTGATCGCGCGGGTGAAATCAAATAATGAGGTCTTGTTGGTTGTACCGACCTCGCGAAGTTCCGCCCCGCTGGCCTCTAGAATTTCCGGAATCCGAAATCCACCACCGATTTGTACCAGTTCCCCGCGAGAAATCACGACCTGATTCCTGCACAGCCGATCTCGCTGACGCGTGCGCCTTGTCCTGCGAGTAGCGATGGGAAATGCTTCTCGGCAGAAATGGCGAAGAATCAGAACGAGCGCGCTCGCATTATTATTCACGACTGTTGCAGCTTCCGCGCCACACAGCAAGGCAAGGTTCTGTTCCAGATACGCCCCGCGATTTCCGCGGCCTCCCTCTGCAAGTCCGTATTCCAAGTTGTTGTATCGCAACGCAATTCGGGACACCGCTTCCATGATGGCCCGCCCCAGCGGCGCGCGACCAAAGTTCGTGTGAACGAGAATGCCGGTGCCGTTAATCACCGGCTGGATGCGGGACGCGCGGAGGGTTTCCAACGCGGAACGAAGATGCGAGACGATTTCTTCGTAGCCAGGTATCGTCCCATGCTTGCGCAGGGCAGCAAGTTCCCGCCGGATTGTCGCCACGACCGTCGGATGAGGCAATCCCGCCTCGCCCAATTCCTGGGCGAGTTTGTCGACAGAGGGGATTCCCCGCAGTCCGGCGCGTCTCATGCCGTCACTCGGATCTTCGGCTTGTTGGACGACACGATGTGACCGATTATGGCAGAGCAGGTTGCATGATAGCGCTTCAGGCGATTCATAACCGTACCCAGATTTCGTCGTGGCACGCTTAGCAAAAGACCGCCGCTCGTTTGAGCATCCGTCAACAGAAACTTTTGAGCGGGGGTGGCGCAGCCCCAGTCCGTGAATTTGGCAGCGAACGCAAGGTTGTCACGGCTGCCGCCGGGGATGCAATCAGCAGAGATGAGTTGGTAGACTTCCGCATCGATCACCGGCACAGCGCTGGCAGAAATCTCCGCGCCAACACGGCTGGCGCGACACATGGCGCCCAAGTGCCCGAGCAGCCCAAATCCAGTTACGTCCACGGCAGCCCTGAGAAGTCCTTTCTCGGCCAGTTCTGGACCTTCGCTGTTAAGCCTTGTCATAAAGGATATAGCTTTCCGTTCCACCGAACGGCTGGTGAGGCCGCGCTTGATTCCGGTGGTGATGATACCTGTGCCTAGCGGTTTCGTGAGCACCAGGACGTCGCCCGGACGAGCTTTCGCGTTGGTCAGCATGCGCCGAGGCGACACCAGGCCTGTGACGGCAAGCCCGTATATAGGTTCCGGGTTTCGAATTGTGTGGCCACCGATCAGAACGCACTTTGCTTCCTTTATTTTCGCAGCGCCTCCGCGAAGGATCAGGTTGATGAGGCGCGGGGGCACCAGATCCGCCGGGATTCCCATGAGGTTCAGCGCGGTCAATGGGCGGCCGCCCATGGCATAAACGTCGGACATGGCATTTGCCGCCGCAATCTGTCCATAGGCAAACGGGTCGTCGACGATCGGCGTGAAGAAATCAGTCGTTTGCACCAATGCTCGATTTCTGTCGATACGATACACCCCTGCGTCATCTCCCGTGGCCGTGCCGACCAGGAGATTGCGGCTATTGAGGACCGGTAGCTGGCGCAGAACCTGCGCCAGAGCCTGCTGGCTGAGTTTGGAAGCTCAACCGGCGCAGGACGACAGCGCGGTAAGCTTGAGAATCTGCTCGCGCGACAAGGGCGATCACCTCCTTTCGAACATGGTTTCGAATGATGAAAAATTGGCGGAGAGGGTAGGAATCGAACCTACCCCCCGGCACAAAGTGTCGGGGCAACGGCTTTGAAGGCCGCGACGACCACCAGGCACGCTTCACTCTCCGGGCAAACGTCAGGAAGAAATGGCGAGATTGCTTACGTAAAATTTCAAAGTGACGGAACTCAACACATCGACTTGACGGTTTTGAGGATCGCGTCGAAGTCGGGAAAATCCCCGGTCTTAAGCTTGGAATGAAGGGTCTTCCCATTCACGACAACTTCAAACGCGCCTCGGCTTGAGGGCATCAAGCTGAGCGATTTGATGTTCTCTTTCAGAGCCAGAAGTTTACCCGCCAGACCGACGGCTTTAGGCTCGTAATTTCAAATACTGCAATATTTGATGATGATTTCCACGCTCATTGGCTGCTCACAGTGCTGCCGCGCTTTGATTTGCGACGGCCCGTTACTATACATCTGATCGCCCGCCGGCATACCGCTCCTCAATTTCGGCGGACCGGACTCCAACGCAACCAAGCTCCGGTCGCGCCTAGTGAAAAGCTATCATGCGTGGTAATTTATACGAAGGCCGAATGCAATCCAAAGCTGGGGGGCGCGTGGTTCACAGCCAATGGAGCATCACGAAGCACTCCTGGTTGCTTGCAATGGCCATCCTTTTGGTGTGCAATCCTGCGTTCGCCGGGCAAAATAGCGTGACTAATTCGGGATCGTGGTCTGGAGTCATCATCAATACCGGCTGCACGGCCGACGAAGCGTTTGCCGAGGCCGCCAAGTGCACGGAGAAAGTCCCGGGGGCAAAGCAGGTTTTGTACAATGACACCACCCGGCAAATTTACGACCTGGATCCCCAAACGCAGGCTCTTGGAAAACTGGGAAACAGCGTAACGGTGAAAGGGACGCTGGAGGGCACTACCATCCACGTCTCGTCGTTGGAACTACTCACTTCGATCGGCCTCCCCGTCGGGCAGAAGGCGCCCTCCTTTTCCTTGCGCGACCAATTCGGCCAGGAACATACGCTGGGGAGTCTGAAGGGGACTCACGGGACGGTTCTTCTTTTTTTCCGTTCCGCGGACTGGTGACCGTACTGCAAGGGGCAGCTGGTCCAGCTGCAAAACGCAAAGGCAAGATTCGAGAAGCAGGGAATCAAGCTCGCTGCAATCAGCTATGACAGCGAAGCTATATTGAAATCCTTCGCGGACCGTAAAAAAATCGATTTCCCCATGCTTTCTGACCCGGACTCCAAGATCCTTCGTTCCTACGAGGTCTTGAATACCGAGGCCGTGGGCCAGTACAAGGGCATGGCGCGTCCCGGATACTTCTTCATCGATACGCAGGGCGTGATTCGAGAAAAGTTTTTCGAGGCGAAGTACCGGGAGCGGCTCTCCGGGAACAACGTAATTGCGAGACTCTTTCCGGAACTCGGACAAGAAGTACAGGACACGGTAGAAGCCCCCCACCTGCAGCTCGCGGTGGAGCAGTCCGATCGCATCGGCTATCCAGGCAGCAACATAACCCTGACAGCGGAAGTGAAGCTGCCGCAGGACGTCCATGTTTATGCGCCGGGGACGAAAGGCTACAAAACGATCAGCATGGTGATTGAGCCCGTACGCAGGAGTGCAGCTCAAGCCGGTGGTCTACCCGCGCTCGAAAATTCTTTTCCTGCCGGCGATTAAGGAGCGCGTGCCCGTCTTCGAGAACACTTTCCGAATCAGCCAGGATTTGCAAGTCGCCACGGCCGCGGACTTCAGCAATTCGCTTGGCACGGACGGAAAAATAATCACGATCACCGGAAGCATCGAATATCAGGCCTGTGACAGCAAGATTTGCTACCTGCCGGCCTCAGTTCCGGTGCAGTGGCAGTTGCAAGTCGTGCCGCTCGACCGGCAGCGAGCGCCAGAAGATATCCGGCATAAATAGCGACTTGGAGTTAGCCGCATTTTTGACGGAACTTTTTTCTAGGATTGACGGCGCATCGCGTCGGATGGCTGCCTGATCCGGAAGGAGCCGATTATGTCTGATGTAGTCTACGTTTCCAAGGTGCGCATCGAGCGCATCGCCGGTCCGCTTCGCATGGCGTACTTACCCGGCGAATCGCAGCCTGTCCCATTCAGCGTCCACGGTGCGATTGCCGAACACTACAAAGTCGATCCTGCCAAGCTGAAGGAAACGCACGCCGCGACCATCGACTACGTGATTGCCGCGACCGCCGGTTGAATGTTGGGGACCTTCGGAGGCGCGCTGGAAGCGCGTCACATTGATGCAAGCAATGGCAAGCTCGTTGCGGAAGTCACGGGCGAAGTGGAAACAGACGAAGGAGTTCTGGTTATCCGCCGCATTCACGTTGAAATGAGGTTAATTGGTCCGGAACAAAACCGCGAAGTTGTCGAGCGCGTGCACGGAATTTATGCGATGCGGTGTCCCTTATTTCGAACACTGCGCAACGCAATCCAGCTCACATCTTCCTATACATTGATCGAGCCTTCCTCTGGTTAAGCTCCCAAACGTTTGCGAGACTCACATTGTCCATTGTCATGCTTCAAGAACAATTGCGTCGCCAACCTGCACTACGCCGGATGTGAGGACCGTGGCATAGATTCCCGCGTTCTGCCCATGCTGCTGAACGACGCACTTCAGAATTTCCGGACTCGACTCGCCGGTTGCCGGGTCGAGAGTGATCATCACGCAACGCTGGTCGGCTTTAGTGACGGCGATTCTCGCTGCGCTTCCAATTCGAAGAATTTTGCCGACCCAATGCAGCTCGTCGAAAGGCCCGGCGTCTTTCAAATCAACCAGCAGATTGGGACGAAAGCGCCACGAATTTTCCTTCGTTCCGCTTTCTTCCGCGATGCGCGCAACTGTTTGCCGGCTGATGAGAGAGACTGGCGCGGCATCGTACAACCCGCGATGGTCGCGCATCAAAAAGAGCGGCCTTCCCGATCTCTCCTCGAGGGCCTTGCGCAGGTCATCGCTATCAACGGCCCAATTCTCTCCATGGGCTGTCGCCACTGTCACGGCCACCTCCGGCGTGCCCGAATTTTCAACTTTGGTTCGGTAATAAAGCAATTCCGGCAACTCGCGGGCGGTGAGCCACGGGAATGAACTTCGGGAGGCCGCCTGAACGAATGCGTAGCGTCGATCCTCCTCGAAACCTTGAAGAGTCAGCGCAGCGGAAGGCAGCGCCTCGCCTTGCATGGACTTCACCGGGTACCGCCTAAGCTGGTGAATAACGGCCACAGCTTGCATGCAATTTCTCCTGGGTGTCGCGGGAAGCGCCGACTGATTCTCGCACCTGATGAATATGGCACGCGGTTGCTCAGGCTGTCGATACTCTAATCAGGCGTGGTGAGAGAAGTCATGACAAACGAGGTGGCCGGAATATTAGCTAATTAGCAATCTCTCAGCCGCGTCGTGGACTGCGGGCGGCCCAAAGATTGGTTTGTGCGAAACGGGCTAATCGAAGTAGGCTTGTGCGGACGGACAGGTTGAGAATTGCGCTGCGAACTTTCAGCGAGCCTGCCGATCTTTGGCATGCGGGAAGAGGAGCGATGATCAAGAATTTAATTAAAATGGCGGCGCTGGCTTTTGTTGTCCTGCTGTTTTCCAGTTTGTCAGTCTTGCTGGTCACGCGGGCCGCGCAGCAGCCGACCGTGACGCGCAAGATCCTGCTGAAACAAGATTCGCAAATCCCCGGCTACGAGCAAGACTTGGTGTTGGTCGGGATTCCGCCGGGAGGACGGGAGGGCAGACACACGCATCCTGGTTCGGTGATCATCTACGTCGAGGAGGGAACGCTCACTTTCGATTACGAAGGAAAGCCGACAGCCACCTACCATCCTGGAGACAGTTTATACGTCGAGCCTGACAAAATTCATGAGGGCATCAACAACGGCAAAACGCCCGTCAAAGTCATCGCGACTTTCCTTCTCAAGAAGGGCGTGCCCATGACGAGCCAGGTGCAGTAGGGCGTGCTCGCGGCGAGCTCTCAATTAAGTTGATACAGAATTCGCATCCCATCTCTTGCCGCTGATTCCAATAAGAGGAAAGCCTATGTGGAACAGGCTTCAGAGTGTGGGTGAGAACTAAGTTTTTGATGGTTGTGACCACAATATATTGTGGAAGGCGAAAAGCATCTTCCAATTAGTGGCCACAAAACCTAGTTCTCACACAGACTCTTCAGCCCGTGGGGTTCAGTGCGAAATGGCCCAAACCTCATAGGCTGAAGCCTGTTCCACTTAAACCTTGCCGCGGGATATTTTCACGTCCCTTCTAGCAGGAAAAAAAAGCATTTGCTATTCATGTCGTGAGGAATTCCGGCTAGTCGAGCGGTTCGACCTTGACGATTGATGCGCCGTGGTCACTGCCGATCCAAAGCGTGCCGGGGTTCTTCGCGTCGTCGACATAGACGCGGCGGACGTTGGTTGGGCGCGGCAGCATGTATTCCGTATACTTGCCGGTCTTGATGTCGAGGCGCGCCACGCGGTCCGTCAGCATGGATGCGGTCCATGCGTCGCCATTGCGGTCGAGCACGGCGTCATACGGAGCGCTCCACGGCGTCGGCACCTTCCACTCGGTAATGCGTTCAGTCTTGGGATCGAACATGCCGATCGCGTTGCCCTGATATTCCGCAAACCACAGCCGGCCATCGCCGTCGACGCGGCCGCGCCGCGGGCGCGAGTCCGGAGTCGGCGTCTGGTAGACGGTCGCATTCTTCGTTTTGGCGTCAATCTTGACGATATTGCCGGCTGCAAAATCGAGCAGATAGACGTTATTCTGCGCATCTGAGTGGATCCCGTATGGCCCGATGCGCTTGCCGGTTCGTGGATCCTTGAAGCTGCCGAGGTTTTCCATCTTGTTGGAGATCAGGTCGAGCCGGTAGATGTTGCTGCCATCTGAGTTTTTGATCCACACTTTATTGTCGGTGGGAGTGCCTTCGATTGCGATGTGGCCAAGCTGGCCGCCGTCGGTGTCCCATTCTTTGGGGGTGGACCACATCTGGAACTTCTCGGTTTTCCTGTCGAACTTCGCGATGGCGCTTTGGTACATCACGCCGATCCAGGGATTGTCGTCCTTATCGAATTCCAGATCGAGCGTGCCTTCCGGCCATCCCGGCTTAACGACGGGGATCGGATATTGCGTCACCTTGCCGGTCTTCGGGTCCATTTTGCCGAGGAACATCTGGCCGAAGTCCGAGTACCAGACGTTGCCCTCGCGATCGAGCACCACGTCGTGCGGCTGAATCAAGGGATTCGGCAAATCGTATTCTGTGATGATCACATGCGTGGACTTGCCCGTAAGCCGCGGTTGGGTCTTCAGAGGAAAAGTCCAGGTCGGTTCCTGGCTCAGGTTGACGCTGGCGAGCCATTCGGCGGTCTTTCTTCCGTTGCCGCCGCGTTCCACATCGCGGCTTGCATTGCCGGTGAGCCGCTGCGGTTTCAGGGGAGTGCTGCCGGGATAATAGAGGCTCATGCGGTGGAAAACTTCCAGAAACTCGTCGGCGTCGTGCGTCGACCTCATAATTCGCTCGAGCGTGTGGCAGCCGGTGCAATTGAGCAGGAAGGTTTTCTGTTCGTCCGTGCCGGGCATGCTCATCAACCATTCGGCATTGGTGAGATGGGCGGACAAGTTCTTTGCTTTTTTGAGTTTGATCTCAACGTTTGCTTCCTGGCCTGCGGAGACATCTACGGCTTTTGCGCCGTCCAGCTCATAGCCGGCCGCGCGCGCGCTCAATGCGTAGTGTCCGGGTTCGAGCCTCGAGGCAGGAAACGTAAAACGGCCCGTGGCGCTCGTGACAACGCTGATGCTGATGGTCGAGCCGTCCCTTTTGGCGCTGACCACCACGCCTTCCATTGGACCTTCCTCGGCAGAGGTGACCTGCCCGCTTAAGGCGGGCGCGGCCTGAGGCTGCGAGCGAAGTTGTGAGAGCGCGGCTTGAAGAAGGATCGCAGCAAAAACGCTGCATGCGATGCGCAAGGCTCGCTTGTTTTGCATCATTATCTCCTTGCCTTGGAATAGGGAGTCCCGGATCATTATCCTCCCATCGAAGTTCCTAGCGAAAAAATCATTTTAATGGGCAATACCAGGGACGGCCGGGTAGTGCCAGCCCGTGCGACTCCCACCGGCAGTGAGGAGCTGGAGTTCTCACTGATGGTCAGCGTGCGGAATTTTACTCTGATGGGCAGCGACTTGTTCGGGTCCAAGCTTCTCGACGCCTATCATCTGCATTTTAATACCCTGGTCCTCGCCAATGCCGCAACCACGTTGATCGCCGTTCCGCTCGTGCTTCTGCTCCCTCTGGTGATCGTTGGAACGAAGGATGCGCACACAACCGAAACGACGCTGAACCCCGAGCCGGTTTTCGAACACGCCCTTTAGATTGGAAGGGGGATTCACCTGACTTTCGATTGGAGTTAAGCGGTGACGAAACCAATCCTTGCGTCGCGAGCGGCTTGTCCGGCGCGGGTGGCAAGCGCCATGGCGGTATTAGTGCACGATTCTGTACCACCCCGGAAATATAAATACTTGCGTCTCCCTCTCTCGAATAAAATCATCCTAGTAATCTAAAATCCAGAAGCGAAAATCATTTCGTGTCTTGCCGGAGCCAGCGTCGATGGCTCAGCCAACATTTAAATTAGCGCGCTAAAGAAAGGCAGCCATGCCCTCCAAGCTGAGCGATTCCAATCGCAGCAAAACCGAGATAATCGCCGAGCTGATTTTTGACAGCTTCCGTGATCCGTCGCCCGGCGGCGTGCGCTCGGCTTCCAATCCTGCCCGCTACTTGCTCTATCGGGCCGGCTCGCTTCTGATTGAACTGCGTTTTGAGTTTGCGCCCGAATCTCGTAGCTATGTCTTGGCCGGCCAGGTGTCAGACGCGGAGCACGGGACTTCGCAACTGGATAAAGTTCCCGTTCGATTGCGCTGTGGGCCGGAGGAGCCGATTCGCACAATGACCAATCGTTTTGGTGAGTTCAGCCTGAAATACGAAACGGGCCGGACGGCCCAGATCTGCCTTGCGGTCGGCCAGAACAACGACATTTGCATCCCGCTGGATGAAGACTTTTGGGGGGTCTCCCTCTCAAATTTGTAACTGGGAAGAATTCGTTGGCCTTCAGTACCGGGTCACGTTCGCCCTGATCCTTAACATCCAACGACAAGCCAGCCCGACGGGAGCAGCGGGAGACGTCGCAAACGCGGAACCGCTGGCTCCCAACCTCAGCCATGGATTGCTGGACGTCTATCTTGCGCTTCAGGCCGCGCAGAACAGCCACTGAGATCAACCACCTGAATCATAGGGCGGATTTTTCGGAAAACACCGTGGTGCGGCGATTGCCGCCCACGGTGTTTTGCATTTTCACCAAAGCGAAATCGGATTCGTTGCTGCATTCCGAAAGGCGTCAACTCCACGGCACCTTCGATTCTGGAGGTACCGTAACACGCAATGCTTCCCACCACGGCAATTCGCGCTGCTCATATTCGGAGATTCCGGAAACACCTGTGGTAGGATGCGCCTCATCTGGGGTTTTGCGGAATGTTCTCAGGAACAAATGGATTATGAAGGGAGTATTAAATTGCGGAATCGCATTTTTAGGGTGATCTTCGTCCTAACGACGCTTTGCACGGCAACGTATCGACCGGTCTTCGCCCAGGGGCCCGCCAAAGTCGCGCCGATGCATTTTCATCACGTCCACCTGAATTCCGTGAATCCAAAGGCTGCGGCCGAGTACTATCTGAAGCCGTTTCCGTTGTCAACCACTAAGACGACTTTTAATGGCTACGAGGCGGTTAAGACCGGCAACGTCTATTTGCTTTTCACGAAGGTCGATAACCCTCCTCTCACGGAGCTCAACGGACCGCAATCCTCGGTGTGGCATTTCGGCTGGAACACGCCGGATTCGCGCAAATACGATGAAGAGTTCCATAAAAAAGGCCTGAAAATCGCGCAGATGTGGGACGCCGCCGACGGCAAGCTCGTCGACATGTCCAGCGACGTGCTGCCGGGTCTGCCAACGCAGGAACAGATACTCGAAATGCGAGCCAAAGGCGTGCAGCCAAGCAGGAAAGGGGGCTTCGGGTATCTGCGTGGTCCGGACGACGCAATGATCGAGAACGCTCAAAGTGGGACAGTGGAACGCTTCAACCACGTCCACATGTACCATGAGCACCCGATTTGCGCGATCCGGTGGTACGTGACCCACCTCGGTGCGACCAGTCCGCTGGGTACCGGTGGCGCGCCCGTGGCAATGGAAGGTGGGGATTGCAAACAGCTGTACAGTCCGCCGACATGGCCCTCGTTCTTTAAGTTTCCGGGTTTTGTTCGCGAGCCGTCGGGAAGCGTCCTGTTTGACGACATCAACATTTTGATCCGCCCTTGGCCCGGTGGGGGCCTCGTCAGCCCGCGAGGCTATATCGTCGATCACTGGGCCCTCAGCGTCTCGGATTTGGATTCGACGGTGGCCCGGTTGAAGAGCGAGGGGATCAAATTCCTGGAACAGATTCACGCATGGGGCAACACGCGGGCGGCCATGATTGAGGGGCCTGATCGAGTTGCGATTGAGATCGTCGAAGTGAAATGATCACGCGAATTCGTTAAGGAGGGACACATGAAAAACAAGGCCCTGCTGATTATAGCGATGTGGATTGCGGCGTCTCCGCTAGTTGCTTTGGCACAAGCGCCCAAGGATGGCGTGTACATCAGCGACGAAGACATCAAGGCCGTGTTGAAGCACTCGGCCGATACCAAACGCGCGATACCGGATAACACGCTCAGGGTGATTGATATGAATAAGTATCAGCTGGGGGTCGCTGTCATCCACCGCGGGGCGATGGGAGGCAGTGCGGCGCCGGCCGCCACTGCGGCGGCAAACGCCCCGCCAACTTGCGGCGAGCAGCGTCCCGGCGCGACCGGTCCGTCCGGCATCCTCCATGACGATACGGCAGAAAGTTATGTTGTAATTTCAGGCAGCGCGACCATTATCACCGGAGGCACGATCGTCAACGGAAGGCGATCCGCGCCGGACAGTGAAGTGACCACGATTCTGAACGGCCCGTCTTGCAGTGGGGTCATGGTCGGTTACACGAGCCGGCAAGTCAAGACCGGTGACATTGTCATTATCCCGGAGGGTGTGCCGCATGGATTTTCCGCTATCCCCGAGCACATCACATACCTGAGCATACGGCCGGATTTGAAAAAGGTCTTGCAGCACGGGTATGTGAATCCTGTGCTGAAGAAATAGTGCTAGGCTCACGCGAAAAAAGACGCTCTGTATGCATGATGGAACCGAGACCATGAGCACATTGGTCGTCCGGTTTAAGCCCACTGGCGATCGAGCACCCTCACAGTTTAATGGAGTAATCGCTTCATTTGCCGCAACCGTGCTTGGCCTTTTCGAATAGATCGAACAACCGGCCTGCGTTCGGCCCCGCGAGGGTGTCCAAACGGTGGGGCTGTCCTTTTTCGACGGTATATTGCGCGGTCATGCCTTTGGCCCGAAACTCCGACGCTTGCCTCTGCATCAAGTCCTGCCACCCCATTGGGTCCAGTTCCCCGACAAACATGTTGATGCACATTTTGGAGATGGCCTGGACATGCGCTGGAGTTTCCTCCCACAGATACCCTGGGAACGCAGTGATCGAAAGGAAGTATTCAGGATTCAACGAGGCCACGTGAAATGCGGAAATGCCGCCGTTCGACGGCCCCGCAATATGGAATTTATTGTCTTGAATTTTGTAGTCAGCCAGAATCTGTTTCAGAAACTCGGGGAAGATACGCTCACCGCCCTCGAAGAACAACTGGTCGTCCGGCGCTGCGGGGACTACGACGATGTAGCCGCGCTTCTCGGCCTCATCACGAAAATTCCTGGCGATGACGCTGTCCACTACGTTCATGGTCTGCGGTCCGCCGCCAAAAGCAAGGACGCCGGGATAGGCTTTGCCGGCATCGTAGTTCTTTGGCAGCACGACTTTGTAATGAACGGTGGTTCCCCCGACAGTCTTGGTCTTGTCGAGAACCTCGGCCCTGACCGGAAGTGTAGCCAGGATTACAAGGGCCGCTATGGCTGAAATTATTGTCCATCGGTATTGTTTCATGTGCTTCCTCCTCGTTAGTGGCGCGTGCATTGTGGGCCGCGATTATCTGGCCTTGAATGATGGCGCAGTTTGGATGGTTCAGCGCCAGGTCTTGACCTTGCGCTCAAAACCAGCCAGACAGTCCGATTCGGCCGCGTCGCGTTGTTCGCAACCCAGTTCTCTTCCGCGTTGAAAAACCGTGATTAGCTAAAATGTCCTAACTTGCAGGTTCCGAATCCCGATGCTATATATCCTACCTCCGCGATTGCCCCGGCTCTCAGAAGGAGGTCCTCAATGTCCGATTGTCCCACGCATCATAAGTTTCCAGAAGATACAACGAATCGCGATTACGACATATTCGAGGATTTGCCGGATGGCTCTACCGTCTGGCGGGCATGCGTGTTCGGAATAGAGAACGTCGAACTTAAGTTCCGAGAACTGGCAAAGGAAACATCCAATAGAATCTTCGCCATCAGTTTGCTCGATCAGTCTACCCCCGTGATCCGCCCCTGGAAATCGACTGCGAAACTGGATTTACGACGCGCCGGTTAGATGAAGTCTTCGTTTTTTTCTCCTTCCAGGTAACTATGAAATTACAACGAGTCACCGGAACGGGGGGCAAGTCATGAGAATCCGCTTATCCAATTGTAGCCAAGAGCATGTAGCAAAAAGCCAGTAACCGCGATGAGAAAAATGCATATGTGAATTAATGGGAATTGCGACGGAGTGGCGAGGGCTCCGACCTTGTCCTCACACGATGGAAAATTCAGTTCCCAACGCTAAGTCAAAATAACTGTCGGGTTTTTTGTCAGCCTGTTAAACTTCAGCAGGTGAACAATTTGATTTCTGCGCTGCTAGTTGGACACGTATTCGGTTTGGTGTTTTGGGTCGGCGGATTGCTGGCGACATCCATGGCGCTCACACGACACACCCAGGAGGCCTCGGCGGAAGCCCGGCAGGCATTGGCTCGCCTGGAGCGCATCTTCCTGCGTGGACTGGCCGATCCCGGAGCACTGCTGGCCATTCTGGCGGGTGCTGGCCTGATCATGACGAATTCTCACTATTACCTTCACGCGCCATGGCTACATATCAAGCTGACGTTTGTTCTCTTCTTGATCGCTCTTCACGCGAGGGTGGCGATGAGAACAAAAGCCTTCGCTGCCGGACGAATCGAACTGCAACGGAGCGAAGCACGAATGTTGGTTTTATCCACGCTGTTCCTATTTCTGTCCATCCTCATAGCAACCCTGTTTGGTCAGGTTTATCTGACCTGAGAAATTACTTTGGCATAAGCAACGAGGCCGCGTGAGGACCTCGGTCCTTACTCCCTTCGTGTGTGAATCTCCCAAACAGGCCACATTCCGAGAAGCAATTGATTGTTCTCCGCCCACACAGGGGGAGTGGCTCTGCGCTCCTCGACGTCATAAAAGCCTGCTGTAATCGGCAATCGAAATCGGCCTTGCTCGTCCAGCTCGGCAGTGACATCTCCTTTTCCCGATCCACGTTGCACTAGAATAAACGCATCCCTGATCGGCGCACCCATCTCGGCGTACGTGGGATCGATCCCGCCGTAGTAAGAACGAAGCTGCTTTGGTTGTTCAGCCTTGTGATTTTGGAGTCAGAAATAATGGAGTTATTTCGCTATTTCTCGAAATCTACAAACGAGGCGTTGTCGGGGCACGCGGACTCCAGTATGTCCCAATCCGGATGTAAGGCAAACCCGAAGTGCACATTCCAGGGTTTGGCCAGGGCTTTCGGGTCTTCCATCGTGATGTCGAGTTCCAGATTATTCTGATCGATCCGGTGAAAACGCTCGACGACGTGAAGTTGATCGCTGTGCGGACGTCCACTGCGATCGAGCCACGTCTTGTCGTTAAAGCCCACGGTATCCACAACGAAAATGTCGCCGTCCCAGCGGCCGATGGAATGGCCCATATAGGTTGGCAATACATCGTCGGGATGCTTGCGTCCGTCAGTGAAAACGTAGCGCACCGTATGATCATGCTCGTAGAGCAAGATGACTTCCTTGGGAGTCTGTATCACCTGCATCGGAACCGGCTGGAGGTAGATGCGGGGAGTTCCCGTAGGCAAGCAAGCGGTGAGGATTGGATCGTTCGTCTCCTTGAGGCTGTACGCGCCATTGTTGGAAGGTTTGGCCAATTTAAGTTGCTGCTGCCCCCATTCGGTGAGCTCGGGCGCTGGTCCGCGGAACGTGGCGCCGCCGTAGCCGCGGCGACCGTCCCACACTCCCGTCAAATCGTGGGGATCGTGGGGAGGGCCGGGCACTGGTGGTGCAGGGCCGCGCATTTGCGGCCGTGCAGCGCCACCTTGCTGGGGCGGATTAGCTTGCGCTTGATCCTGAGCGAAGAGAGGAGCGGAAGCGAACGACGCCACGGTGAGTACAAAAATAACGAGGGTCCAGTTTTTTCGCATAGCTTCAGGGCTCCTTGAGGACCGCGCCCGACCTATTTACGTGTACTCAACCGCACTTTTTTAGTTAGACGCCTTGGATACGCATCGTACGCTTCTTCCATTCTGGACACAATAAATTTGGCGACAGAGTTAGACCAACCGAGATCACGGTTCTGGCGCGCGTCGCTTTCGGCGAATTCGCGGAGACAGCTCCTTTGTAGTTGGTTCACCGTGGAGTTGCTCGGGCCCGTTTTGAAATTATCTCCACTAACAGATGGCCCCTGCTAGCCCGGGGTCTTTGAGAATCACCCGGGCAAAAAAGCAGGTGCAGTCTTCGTTGCCGTTCTCGACAAACTTGCAGATCTCGACGAGCGGGAAACACATCGTCTTGGAGGGATTTGGAGGTGTGGTCGTTCCCCCGAGCCGCATTCCCTGATGGGAATACTGTATTGTCGTCCTGCGTTCGATGGCCATATAACGAATGACGTTGTAGACATTCTCCGGCACTTTCGCGTAATGTGCGTGGATTGTCGCCTGCGCAGTTTCAGGGCGTTAGGCAAGTGCCACTGAGGTGCTCGTGTGAAAATTCCGACCGCAGAATCTCAAACGATTACTCTTCACGTGAACGGTGTTGAGCGAAGTGTGGCGATTGAGCCGCGTGTCTCGCTGCTCGATGCGCTGCGCGACTATCTGGGACTTCCCGGCACCAAAAAAGGATGCGATCAAGGTGCATGCGGGGCCTGTACGGTGCTCGTGGACGGCGAACGCATCAATTCCTGCCTCGCACTGGCGATTCAATATCAGGGAAGGCAAATCATCACCATTGAAGGACTCGAGCAGGCGGGCGGCCTGGACCCGATGCAGCTGGCATTTATCGATCGGGATGGTTTTCAGTGCGGATACTGCACGCCGGGACAAATCTGTTCCGCGGTCGGCATGCTCGGCGAGCTTCGCAGCGGCATGCCCAGCGCGGTCACGAAAAACGGTGTGGATACGATCGAACTCACCGAAGCGGAATTGCGGGAACGCATGAGCGGCAATCTGTGCCGATGCGGCGCGTACGTGGGTATTCGCGAAGCCATCCAGATGGTATACGGAGAGATGAAGCCATGAACAACTTCACCTACACGAGCGCAACAGACACAAACTCCGCCCTCCAGTTGCTTTCTGAAGGCCCGGACCGGAACGCGGCGCGCTTTCTCGCGGGTGGCACGAACCTAGTCGATCTCATGCGCGAGGGGATTGAACAGCCGCGATCGGTTGTGGATATCACGCGTCTTCCGCTCGCCGACGTTCAGGAACTTCCCGATGGAGGAGTACGGATCGGCGCGATGGTGCGCAACAGCCACCTTGCAGCGCACACGTTGATTCGCACGAAATTTCCGCTGCTCTCGCAGGCGATTCTCATGGGCGCTTCAGCTCAGCTCCGCAACATGGCGACCACCGGCGGCAACCTGATGCAGCGCACTCGCTGTTATTACTTCTACGATAGGGCCGCGGCGTGCAACAAACGCGTCCCCGGCAGCGGTTGCGATGCGATCGAAGGATTCAACCGGATGCACGCCATTCTCGGAACCTCGCCGCGGTGCATTGCTGCGCACCCGTCGGATATGTGCGTGGCGCTCGCCGCGCTCGATGCGAGTGTGAACATCCTCGGCCCGTCTGGAGAACGCCGCGTCGCGTTCGCCGATTTCCACCGCCTTGCCGGCGAAACTCCTGAAGTCGATACGAATCTCTCTCCAGGTGAGCTGATCACTTCGATCGATCTTCCGGCGTCGGCTTCCGGACTTCATTCCGCCTATCGCAAGGTGCGGGACCGCGCGAGTTACGCATTTGCTCTGGTGTCGGTGGCTGCGGCGCTCACTGTCAAGGAGGGAGTGATTAGCGACGTCCGCCTCGCACTTGGCGGTGTGGCGCACAAGCCGTGGCGCGCCTCGGTGGCGGAGCGATCACTGCGGGGCAGCGCTCCGACGCCCGAAAATTTCGCGAAGGCTGCGGCTGCGGAGCTGGAGCCGGCGATCCCGCGAAGAGACAACGCATTCAAGATCGAGCTTGCAAAGCGGACGATCGCGCTCGTTCTTTCCGAGCTGTCGACCGACGGTGGAGGCCCGCGATGAGCATGGGAAAGAAAATCGTTGACCCTGCTGCGCATGTCCTTACGGATCGAAGCCGCGAGAGGCTCGCGGGCCAGTATCGCTTCATCGGACAGCCCATCGACCGGCTCGACGGTCGCGCCAAAGTAACAGGCGCGGCGCCGTTTTCCGCGGAGTATCCGGTCAAAGGATTGCTCCACGCGGCTCTCGCGTACAGCACGATTTCGAAAGGAGTGATCAAGAGCATTGACACGAGCGCAGCGGAACAAGTGCCCGGCGTGTTGAAAGTGATCACTCATCTCAACGCCCCGGCGATGAAGGTACCGAAGCCGATTTCGATCGGGGACGATCCCAGCGCGGGCGCCACGGTCGTCAAAATTCTCAACACCGATCAAATCTCGTGGAATGGGCAGCCAGTGGCGGTTGTAGTAGCCGACACGAAGGACAGGGCCGAACACGCCGCGAGCCTCATCCGTGTGACTTACGCCGCCAATAAGGGAATGAACTCGTTTGAAGCAGCAATCCCCGGTGCAAAGAAACCAAAACACATCCTTGGGGAGAGCCCTGAGGTGAGCAAAGGCGATCCCGACACTGCCTTCAAGTCCGCAGCGCACCGCGTGGACTTGGAATTCACCACGCCGCCCCATAATCACAATGCGATTGAGCCGCATGCGGCGATCGCCGTGTGGGATGGCGACGATCGGCTGACGTTGTATGACACCAGCCAATTCACGGTTGGCACGGCGGGCAGCGTCGCTGAAATCTTCGGATTGAAAAGGGAAAATGTTCGCGTCATATCCACTTTTGTCGGCGGTGGTTTTGGCGGGAAGGGAAGTCTGTGGCCCTACATTCAACTCGCGGCGGCAGCCGCACGCGTCGTTGGCAGGCCCGTGCGTATCTCGCTCACGAGGGAGGGCGTTTTCCGGATTGTCGGAGGCCGCACGCCATCTCAACAGCGCGTCGCAATTTCGTCGGATGCCTCGGGCCACATCTCGGCGTTCATCCATGAAGGCGTGACCGCGCAATCCACTGACAACGATTTTCCGGAACAATTCAGCTTTCCACCGCGGCATTTGTACTCGATGCCCGCATATCGGATTGGGCAGCTGGTATGCGAAGTCAATCGCGTCGCGAACACCTTTATGCGCGCACCGGGCGAATCAATCGGCACGTTCGCTGTGGAAAGCGCCATGGATGCGCTCAGCTACGAGGCCGGCCTTGATCCGATCGAGTTTCGTATGCGGAATGAGCCGGAGAAAGATCCGGTCAGCGGAAATCCGTTTTCCGGCCGCCACATGCGCGAAGCCTACAGCCTCGGCGCAGAAAAGTTTGGATGGAAGAATCGTCCCGCGTCAATTCGTTCGCAGCGCGACGGGTCGTGGTTGATCGGGCAAGGCGTGGCCACCGGCACGTATCCGATGTACCGCATGATTACAGCCGCGCGCGTGCGGATCAACGCGGACGGCACGGCGGTAGTCGCCAGTTCCGCGCAAGAGATGGGCATGGGTACGGCTACCGTGCAAACGCAGTACGCCGCCGAGCTTCTGGGGCTCCCGATGGAAAAGGTGCGATTCGACTACGGAGACAGCACGCTGCCGTGGGCAAGCGTGGCCGGCGGCTCGTCACAAACCGTAAGCATCGCGCTCGCCGTGCAACAGGCCTCGGAGAAACTCGTAGCGGAACTTCTTTCGCTTGCGCAAAAGGAGCCGACGTCGGTTCTGAAAGACGCCGAGATCGCTGACGTTTGCATAGCGAACGAAGGCATTTTCCGCAAGCAGCAGCCGGCTGTTGGAGAAACATTTTCTGCAATTCTGAAGCGCGCGAAAAAGGATTATGTGGAAGCAGAGCACAAGACCGGCCCGCCCGTCGAAATCATGCAGCACTCGATGCACTCCTACGCGGCGCAATTCTGCGAGGTGCGCGTGCACGAGCAGACAGGCGAACTGCGCCTCAGCCGTTGGCTTGGCTCCTTTGACACCGGACGAATTCTGAACCCCAAGACCGCTCTCTCCCAATTCCGCGGCGGCATCATCATGGGAATCGGCATGGCGCTCACCGAAGAAACGATGTTTGACGATCGCACGGGGCGCATCATGAATCCGACACTGGCGGAGTATCACCTGCCGGTCCAGGCGGATGTTCCGCACATCGACGTTATCTACACCGATATTCCGGACCCACTGACTCCGATGGGCGCGCGCGGGATCGGGGAGATTGGAATAACAGGTGTCGCGGCGGCCATCGCAAACGCCGTCTACCACGCCACCGGCAAGAGAGTGACAAGCCTCCCAATTACGCTGGATAAGCTTCTCTAGCCGATCCAGATTTGCGGGATGTCGTGAATCAATAGCGGAGAAGGACAGTATCAAATCCTAATGAATGGATTTAACCTGTTTCGATTCCCCCTGATCGCTATAATCCGCGCCCATCGAAAATCCGGGCGCAGGGAGGTTTACGGGAGATTTTGCCATTGGTAAAATCCGTACCAGACGTAGGCTGCTACGCTCACAAGGAACAAGACGCCTGCCAGTAGGGACAGATATACGATCTTCCGCGTAAGCGGACTCATGTCGTAGGTTTCGGCAACAGTCACCTGTGGATGGAATGCAGGTTCAGCTGACGGTACACGTCCGAGAAGGCCGCTTTCATTTACAGACGATTTAATTCCGCGGATAGTGCTTATCGATGTGCTCATGTATTCTCCTTCGCGACTTATTTCCGAGCCAATTCCTGGAAAGGATCGCGAATCCTGCGCAATAGTTCAGTGATCGACGTCACGCAACCATGTGATGGCGATACAGGCTCATCCCCAGCAACGAATGGCGGGCAGTACTCGTAGGAAAAGTGGGAGAGGTTCGTTCTAACGACACTGAACACGCGCAGTCGTGACTCCGGTCACATACCTATGAATTGGATACGAGTAAATTATAATTTGGGTATGGAGGGAGAAATCCAACCCACGGCTGAGTTGGCACTGAGATTAGTGCGGTGGGGATACATAATTTAGAAAGGGCGCAAATTTTTCTAATGTGGCGAGATTACAAGAGCCCTGCGCTGAGGCGCTTGGCATTGGTTCGTTCTATTCGCGTTGCGTTTGTTGGATGTGTTCTGCTTGGAACAGCTACCGGGGTCCAAGCCGCCCAAGAAGACCACCCCGGCAAGATTTCGTTCGCGCTTCCGAATTCTCCATCCGGTGCAGAACTGTACCGGCAGCATTGCGCGGTCTGCCATGGCAATGATTTGAAGGGAGTCGGCCCTGCCCCAGCGCCGTACAGAGTGCCGCCAGACTTGACGAAGTTGAGCCGTCGCCATGGCGGCATATTCCCTGATGCTTATGTCGCAGACGTGCTCCGGAATGGGATAACCATGCCCGCACATGGCCCCGCTCAAATGCCGGCCTGGGGAACGGACTTTATGGAGATGGACGGATTAGATGCGACTCAGGTCAAATCGCGGATTTCTACTCTGACTGCCTACATTAAGTCTCGCCAGGCAAAATAAAGAGAAAGCTCGTCGCACGGGCTCAAGAAGACTTAGTTTCCACCGTCTCTAAGCGGCGCAATGGCGACCGCTGTCACCTTGTATTCTGGGCACTTGGATTGCGGATCCACATAGTGGCTGGTCAAGACATTCGTGTGCGTTTCCGGGAAATGGAAAGTGAGAAATAATGAGCCTGGCGAAACGCGCTCAGTGATACGCGCGGGAGCCTGTGTGGAACCCCAGTGGCTTCGCAGTTGCACCGTTTGTCCGTCCTTAATGTTATAACTCGCCGCATCTGCCGGGTGAATTTCGAGGAAATCCGCGGGCAAAAGGATGGAGTTAGGCGTTCGTCGAGTCATCGTTCCAACGTTGTAATGCTCCAGAGCACGTCCCGTAATCAGCAAGAAAGGATAGTCGCCCTGACTATGCTCTGGACTCGGAACGAAGTCGATAGCAACGAGTTTGCCCTTGCCGCGAAGAAACCCCTGCGAATGAACGGTGGCAGTGCCAGGATGGTCGGCCGAAGGGCAGGGCCACTGCAACCCGTCGGGCTCCAGCCTGGCATAGCTGATACCCCCAAAAAGCGTCGGAGCGGCTTGGGCAATTTCGCTCATTACATCTGAGGGAGATTCGTACGTCCAGTGCGCACTCATGGCGTTTGCGACGTCGCGAATCACTGCCCAGTCGGCGCGCGCGCCTTCTGGAGGAGGGACGGCGGGCCGGACCAGCTGAATACGCCGCTCGCCATTGGTGAAAGTGCCTTCGTGTTCGAAAACGCCGGCCGCAGGAAGCACAAGGTGAGCAAAGCGGGCCGTCTCCGAAAAAAACATTTCCTGGACAACAAGGAGCTCAAGCGCTTCGAGGGCCTCGACCACGTAGGACTGGTTTGGATCGCTTTGCGCCACATCCTCTCCCTGCATCCATAGAGCTTTGATTTTTTTGTTTGCAGCGGCCTCGAGCATTTCGGAAATGGTGAGGCCCGCTTCGCGCGGCGGGGGAGTTCCCCAGAGCTGCTCAAGCCTCCCGCGCACGGCTGGGTCAGTAAGGGATTGGTATCCCGTGACCTGGTTTGGCATCCCGCCCATATCGGCGTTTCCCTGAACGTTATTCTGCCCGCGCAGTGGAAGCATGCCCGCCCCTGATTTCCCGATGCTGCCTGTCAACATCCCCAGATTGCAGAGCGTCATTACTGACGCGGTTCCCTGCGTGAGTTCGGAGAGACCCAACCCGGAAACAAACAGGGCCGGCCCGTTTCTTGCGAGCAGGGCAGCAGCTTTAAGGACTTCTTCCTCATGCACTCCAGTCTCTTCTTCCATCCGCGCGAGCGAACGTGTACTCAAAAATTCCTTGAGTTCGGCAAAGCCTTCTGTGCGGGAGTGAACATAGTATTCATCGATTTGATTATTTTCGATCAAAATTTTGGCGATAGCATTGAACAGCGGCACATTGGTGCCGGGTTTCGGTCGAAGATGGACATCGGCATATTCGGCGAGTTCGATTCGGCGAGGATCGGCGACGATCAACGAGCAGCCGCGGAGCACGGCCTGTTTTATGCGAGCGCCAACCACGGGATGCGCCTCGGTCGGATTGGCGCCCGCCAGGAAAATGTTTCGCGCCAGCGGAATATCCGCGTAGGAAGCGGAAGCCGCGCCGGTCCCGGTGACAGTTTGCAGAGCAAGCGCGGTGGAGGAGTGGCAGACGCGCGCGCAACAATCGACATTGTTCGTTCCAATTTGAGTGCGGAACAGTTTCTGGAGCAGATATGCAGCTTCGTTCGTGGAGCGGGAAGAGGTAAACGCTCCAAGAGCCTGGGGGCCGTAACGGTCGCGCAGCTCGAGCAGCCGCCGAGACAACCATGACATTGCCTCCGGCCAGGCAATTTCCCGCCAGCCGCTTTCGGTGCGCAACAATGGCGCGCTCAGCCGATCGCGGGAGTGCTGGTAGCCGTGGGCGTAGCGTCCCTTGACGCAAAGATGCCCGTGGTTGACCTGTGCCAGGGGCGCACCGCGAATTCGAGCGATGCGGCTCCCGGAGACTTCAATATCCAGCTGGCAGCCGACGCCGCAGTAGCCACAGGTGGATTGCACGACGCTATCGGGTGGACCCGCGCTGATGCGGTCGATGTCCGTGATCGCCCCCGTAGGGCAGTGATCCACGCAGGAGCCGCAGGACACGCATGGACTGTCTACAAAACGCTGGGAAGGGCCAAAGATGAGGTGCGTTGAAGAGCCGCGGCCCGCGAGCCCATAAACAAACTGGCCTTGAATTTCATCGCAAGCGTGTTGACATCGGCGACAGTTGATGCAGAGTGACGGATTGAACCGAAGATAAGGATGGCTCTCTTCGGCGGGCATTATTTCGCGTGCGTGACTGAACGCAGAGGCCTGGACTCCGAGGCGGTACATCAACTTTTCAATTTCGGTTCCATTCTCTCTCGCGCGGAAGGCGTCGGCAGGATGCCCGGAAAGATACAAAGACAGAATCTCACGACGCAGCAAGTCGATATGAGCGGAGCGCGTGCGAATTTCCATCCCCCGCTGTACAGACGTGTGGCAGGCAGCATGAATGTGCCCGTGTCGATCCGTCTCCACCAGACAAATGCGACAGCCGCCTTCGGGCGCAAGGTCGGAGTGATAGCAGAGCGTCGGTACATCGAAACCTGCCCGGCGAGCAGCTTGGAGGATGGTTTCTCCTGGACGGATCGAAACCGTCTGGTCATCGATCGTGACGGTTTGCGGTGTCATTCGAGAGCACGCTTGCCGAAATATTTGAGCATTTCGGACATGGGGCCTGGCATTTGTTGCCCGAAGGCGCACAGACTGCCGTGGGCCATGACGTCGAAGAGTACTTCGAGCTGCGGAAGGGACTGCGAAGCCCCTGCCGTTTGAGCGACTTCCAACGCTTGTCTAGAACCCAGACGGCAAGGGACGCACTTGCCGCAGGACTCCTCGGCCATGAACTCCAGCCAGTGGAGAAAGAGTGCTCTGATGTTCGTGCCCTCCGGGACTGCGACCAATCCCCCGTGGCCCAGATTGAGGTTGCCCTGCGCCATCGTCTGATAGCAAATGGGGATGTCCCACTGACTGGGCAGCGCAACGCTGCCCATGGGTCCGCCAATGAGAACGGCTTCCAACCTTTGGCCATGTGCGCCGCCGCCCGCGTCCCGTTCGATTACATCTCGCAGAGAGCGGCCAAATTCAATTTCCAAAATGCCGGGATTGGCGAATCCATGGTTCAGGCAGAGAGCTTTTGTGCCGGGCGAGGCTTTTGTGCCAAGAGCGGCATATTCCGACGGGCCGTGTTCAAGAATCCATGGCACGTTGACGAGTGTTTCCACGTTGTCTACAACAGTGGGTTTACCGTATAAACCTTCGACAACCGGATACGGAGGTCGGAGGCGAACTTCGCCTCGAACACCTTCAATGGCGTTCAGCATGGCCGTCTCTTCGCCACAAACATAGCTGCCCATTCCCGGTACGATGTAGGGCGTGAAGTCTTGAAGGAGGCCGGCAGTACTTGCGGCTTCTATTGCTACTTTCATCCGTTCCATTGCCTTGGGGTATTCGGATCGGATGTAGACGATGCCTTCTTGTGCCCCGACCGCATGCCCGCAGATAGCCATGCCCTCGAGAATCGAGTGCGGATCATCCTCCATGAGGACGCGGTCGATAAAGGAACCGGGATCGCCCTCATCTCCGTTAGCGATGACATACTTCGAGTCCGAAACCACTTCGGCGCACCGGCGCCACTTCATCCCCGTGGGAAAGGCAGCGCCGCCGCGGCCACGCTCGCCGGACTGCTCCATGACAGAGAGAATGTCTTCGGGCCGCATGCGGCGGACTTTGGCGAGAGCTTCATAAGCACCGTCGGCCCGGGCAGCTGCGACGTCGGAAAAGTCGCCCCTGCCGATACGGCGGGTCACTATCGTCTGATTCGAAATACTCCGGATGGACGGGCGGGTTGGCTCAGCAATGGCAGGGTCGAGGAGCGCCTCAACCGTGGAGTGGCCGTTCAATGCCAACGCACGGTCGTCGGTTCTCAACGCAGCCGGAGACCGGTCGCAGAAACCGACACAATACACACCTCGACATGCGATCTGCTGGCTGGCCGCGGCAAGCAGGTTTTTGGAACCGGCCAGAACGCACGATGTTCCGATACAGATGCGGACGGCTTCTGAGCTTTGGTGCAGATCGGAGTAATAAGAGAGTACGCCGCGAACCGTCGCTTCTGGAAGCGCGACCTCTTGCGATAGTTGCTTGACTTGAGAAGGATCAGGATGCCCGTGATCTCTCACGAACTTTTGAATCGCGACGAGCGGCGATTTGCTTCCTCGGTCCGTTTCGAGCCCTCGCCATGGGTGGTCTGCTTACACAGACATAGTACAACAATTGCTTATGACCGGAGACAAATGAGTCGATTAAGCTGTAGCCCCGCTTAATTGCCACTATCCCGGTGACTAAACATATAAAGGATGAGTTCGACGCGGCTGGAGACACCCAACTTCTCGAAGATTCGGTAGATGTAATTCCGGATCGAATGCTCCTTCACCCTGAGCCTTTGGGCGATTTCGCGGTTCTTCATCCCATCCGCAACCAGACGCACCACATCTTCCTCTAGGCGCGTATACAGAGTAATCCTTCGGAGTTGTTTAGATTAATGTGCTTGAGTCCGCGAAAGACTTTGTTTTTTAAGACTTCGGCGAGAAGACAGCGAGCGAGTGTTGCAACGACCCATTGAGACCGCCCCGTTTCTCTGGGCTTGCCCTCAATGTTCCTTTAATTCTCACCTGTGTTTGTCTGTTCCAGGTGTAAGATGCGCGCAGGGAGACACCCACCTTTAGGAGATTGCATATGAAACGAAACTTGGTTTTAGCGCTCGTGACGTGTGCTGTATCGGCAGGCTTCGTGGTTGCACAGACCAGCAAGCCGGCTGCTAGCGCCGATGATGCGGTGGTTAAGTCCGACCGGGCGGTTGTGGCGGCCTTCGAAAAAGGCGACAAGGCGGCCTTGAAGGATCTGCTGGATTCGGACTTCACTTGGATCGATACCGATGGGATCATGTGGGAAAAACCCGATGTCTTCCGAGCGGGCCTCAAGCCGCTCGTGCCTATGACAGGCGATACGAAGATCACCGAGTTCAAGTACGGCAAGGTGATCTGGATTCAGGAGAATCAGGGAAACAAATTTGCCGCACATTTTTGGGTGCAGCGTCCTGAGGGCTGGCGGCTACTCCATACGAACGAGATCGCAGTGCAACCCGCCGAACGGGGTGCAAACGTGCGGCCTAACTTCGCTGTGCCATGCATCAATCCGTGCAAGGAAGTGCCCTACAAGCCGATTTCGGACAGCGAGAAAGCAGCCCTTGCGAACTGGCAGGATCAGGAGTCAGGAACGGGGCATCACGACATGCACATTGGCGACAACGTGGTTGGGGTCAATTCCAACTCGGAAGGGGGGGCACGCGCCGCCGCGCAGGCCGAGGGCAGGCCTGCTGGGGACGCTCCCACGGCCGGCGCGAATCGACCGCCAGTCGGGGCAGCTCCAGTCTTGTGGGCGCGCACCTGGGACTTCGGTGACTCGGTCGTGGCAATCATGCTTCAACCGACCTATGGCGGAAAAGCGTATTGGTCCAGCCGTATTTTCGCCAACCACAATGGCCTCTGGAAGATGGAGCAGAGCTATCACACTACGATTCAGGCGTCTCCGCGCATGACCGCCCTGCCCATGCCAACAGAACAGAGTGCGAGGTAAGTAGCCTTCAGTTGATGCCGCCGAGAACAGCGGTGGGGCGAAGCAATCGCTTCTCCCCGCCGCCTCGGTCGGCCTGGCTTTCCGCACACATTCCGTAGGTAGTTCCGCACAACGTCACCTCGCCGAGTTGGTTGCACGATTGCGGATCGAAGAAGGAAAAAACCCATGTTCGCCTGCGCCCTGGGAAATTCGATTGGAAAAGTTGCGATGCGCTGGCGCGCTCCGTGCGGTTCGTCGGCCAATTGAAATCCATTCTCGGATCGACCCTCCGCACAGCAAGTTGGATAGGTCCTTTGAACACCTCTGCTACCAAAAATCGCCTTAACTTCGATTGAAAATAGACGATTTGAAACGCCATACCATATTCATAAATTGTAGTGTGCAAAGATTGCATGAAGTCTTATCTGGTCTTCTCGTTTGCGCATACTGCGATTCTGCTGCCCCGGGCACAACGAATTTGCCAAGGAAGTTGGGCCAGCGGACATTGAGGCTCTGATCGCCAACTCCAGATAAATGGTGCCGGACGATTTCTCGGCTACTTAGCGAGCAAGAACCTCTGAACTCGCTCGCCGTTGAACACCTCACCCGTATAGAGATTACCCTTCGAGTCGGTCGCCTCCATATGAACCCCGAAGAACTGCCCCGCGTTTTGGCCCATGCTGCCCATCGTGCCCAGCACTTTGCCAGACTCGCGGTCGAGGAACCATATGTGGTTGTTGGTGAGATCGGAGATGTACAGCAGCTTCTGCCCTTTGTCGTTCGAGAACATTACGCCGCCGGCCGCGCCGCCTATGCCCGTCCATTCGGCCATCCTGATTTCCTGCTTGAAATTGCCCTGCTTGTCGGTGACGTGAATCCGGTTGCCTGCGCGGTCGGCCGCGTAGACCAACCCGTCGTTCGAGAAATTAAAAGTGAGGTGACCGACGAACTCCTTTGCCATCGGACCGTTGGGCGTGTAAGCGTGGTCGGCGGGGTTGGTGCTTATTTCCGAGAGTTTGTGTCCATAGGCGCCCCAGCCCCTCTTGAACTGGAAGGTGTCCAGCGAGAACACCATCACGCGGCCGCCGAAGGCGTTGTCCGCGATGTAAATTTCGTTGGCTGCATCGTCCGTGCGGATCTCTTCGATTCCTCCCACGATCATGGGCGTGGTCGGCGGGTACTTGGCAATGAAAGCAGTCTGTCTTAATGCAGCTGCAGTGTTCGCTGCTTCCCCGCGAGCCCGCTCCGGAGCGCCGGGGATGGTGAGAAATCCGGCCACCGGCCCGGCGCTGCCTTCACCCGGGGCACGCTTCGGAAGGGTCGGCTCGGTAAATGGCTTGCCGTCAGGCGTCTCAGGTACGTGAGGCACGGTCATCAGCAGCTTGCCGGTCTTCGGGTCGTATTTGCGGACCGTGTTCTGCCCAAGGTAAACGAATCCTTCCTTGTCCACCGCCATGCCGTGACCTTGCGGCGCGTCAAAATAATTGATGACCTCCCCATCCTTGTAGCCGGGGCCATCATGCCCCGCGATGTGGATCATCGACGGAGGGTGGACGCAACAATCGGCAATCGGAGGGTTCAGCTCCGCTTCGACTTCAATGGATGTCAGATCGTTCGGACGGTCGTACACCCAAACGTTATCGTCCTTGTCCACGGCTAATCCCGTGACGCCTCCCATCTTCCACTTGTTCGGCAGGGTCTTGGGCCAGCTCACATCGACTTTGAACTTTGGAACAGTTTGCATCTGCGCGCCCGGCGCATCCGCCAGGAAAAAGGCGAAGCCAAAGCCGAGTGCAGCAGCACAGATCCATTTGTACGTTTTCATCGCAATCTGCTCCTCTGTCAGACCAACTCCCCCGACCTAAAGGCCTGTGGCGCGGAGTTTATTTCGCGCAAAGCGAAACGTCAACAAGTGGTCTCAAGCGCCAGGCAGTTCGCCAGACCATACTTTTTGGCCAAGTCCAGATAAGAGAACCTCTGGGGACCTGTCCAGCATTCTGCTCAGAGAATAATGTCCGAGCAAACGAGGATCCGGGTGTTGGAGTGAGCAAGTCTATACAGCCGGCCCAACCTGTTGATGAAACCTCGAGATGATGCTGCTGTCTTAGTGATTGTTGTTGCTGGTCGTGGCGTCGCGCGGGACGGCCTTGCCAAAGACCTCGATCTGGCCGAGTTGGATGTATCCTCCTGTGCCGTGACCGCTGCTGGGCATCAAGTCAACAAAACCTACTTCGTCGACTCTGCTCAGATCGGAAAGGGTACCCAGATTTCGTTGGCCGGCGCGGGGTTTCGGCCAAGAGTAACCACACGGTCTTTATCGAGTTTCAGCCAGCGGAACCCCAATAATGAGAATTCGGTCTGGGTCAGCATGGGAATAGAGGAAAAGGGTAGATCGGCGACGAGCATGGTCCCGTCGGGCATCACGATGACGCGCCGAACTTCGTGAAACCCGGATGTCTTGACGTACCAGCGGATGTTGGCACGGCCGGTCATGTCGGCGGAACTGTTGTTCTTCAATCGGAAGGTGATGGCGAAAGGACCATCGCATTCCCCCGACCAGACGCCAAACGGTGCAACGTCGCTCCCCGGCGTGCCTGTGGTCAGCAACTTCTTGGCCGCTGCACCATACCATTTGACCTCCACGTTCGGATCGGCAATGTTTCCTGAATCGTGGGAACCTGGCCGGTCTGGATCGGCGGTCGCACCCATTCCACCTTCAAGAACAGCGGCGCGACGACGTCACCCGGACGCGCCTGCCCGGCACCGCCTGCCTGCCCTCTTTGGCCTGCCCCGGTTTGCGAAATTCTTGACGGAAAGATGCAATTGGGTTAAACCTTCGAATTGGTGTTCTCCCTTAACATTCACAGCTGTAATTCTGATCCAAGGGATAGAGGCTTCCTGTGAGGTCAACGCAAAATGAAAAACGCAGATGAACTCCGAAACACGCAAGCAACGGGCGCAGAAACTTTCCTCCCTGCTCCGGGGATAAGCAAAGTCCAGTCCTCGCGTCGAGAACTGCTGCGAGCAGCTGGAGTGGCTGGCGCGGCGACGATCACAGGGGCATTTGCGCTCAAAACTCCGAGTTCAATGGCGCAGAGTTCGTCAAATCTACCGTCTTCGTCGACATCGAGAGTGAATCCCTTCAAAGATCCGAGCTACGCCGAAGGTGCGCGGCAGCGCATGCAACAGTTTATTGGCGGGGGTGCCGACCCGGAGGCAACGCGGGCAATATTCGCGAAGATGACGAGTTTCGATGCCGAGCCATGGGTGGCAGAGTGGACCAAGCTGGCCGTGCCGTTCGAGCAGAAGGGCGCCGAACTTGAGTCGCAGGGCAAGATGGCTGAGGCGAACAAGGCCTATGAGAAGGCCTCAATGTATTACGCAGTCGCCAGATTCCCGGTGATTAATCATCCGGCTAAACAGGCCGCCTATCGCAAGTGCATCGAAAATTTCCGGAAGGCGATCCGGTCGTGGGATCCTCCGCTTGAGATTGTTGAGATCCCTTTTGAGGGCAAGACGATCATCGGCCATCTGCGGAAGCCGAAGGGAGTTACCCGGCCTCCGATTGTAATCAGAACCGGCGGCGTGGACGAATATAAGGAAGGTCGCAACTTGAACGAGACCCTCGCCATTGGTGCGGCGGGGTTTGAGGTCGACATGCCGGGCGCCGGCGAGTGCCCAATTTTCAATAAGCCCGATTCGACGAAGCTCTACGTCGCTATCATCGATTACCTTACAACCCGCCAGGACCTGGATGGGCGCCGGATCGGATTTGTTGGAGGAAGCTACGGCGGATACTACGGCGGAAAGATGGCCTACGTTGAGCCGAAGCGGCTGAAGGCGTGCGTCGAATATGGCGGACCGATTCACTACTCTTGGCAGAAGGACTGGCTGATGTATCTGCTGACTGACGAGAAGGAATATTTCTGGCCACTAACCGATTCAATGATTTACGCGAACGGCGTTAAGGATTTCGACGAACTCGTCCGGACCGCTCCGGCAATGTCGCTAATGGAGGAGGGCTGGCTGAGCAAGCCCAATGCGCCTATGCTTTGCGTCAACGGCGACAAGGATCCATGGATTTCGCCCCAAGAAATCCCCTTACTGCTATCCACTGGAGAGCCGAAGATGGCGCGGATCATGGCCGGCGCAAAGCACATGGGACGCGGAAGTCAGGAGAGAGGGGCCGTTGGGGAAATGGTGAATCAGTGGCTCAAGGAGAAGCTTGCCTGACTCTTCCCCCGTCCACCGTGGCTTGCCAAAATGTGGTAATCCTCGCCATAAGTCAAAAAGCCAGATTCCGATCCGAAGAATAATCGAGTGTTGGATTGCTTTTCAAAATATCTCCTGAAGCGAATCCGACTCGGATTGCAGCGCAATTTCCAAAAAACTCGCCGCGCGGGGAAGTAAACGCTACCTTCCAGGGATGCCGGAAACTTTTGTCCGAATTTTATAAATACTGGTGCGCGCCACGATGTAAAGGGATTTGTAGTCAGGGTCGCCAAAATTGAGATTGGCAACCGCTTCAGGCGTGTAGACTATTCCAAGCTGCTTACCCTCGGGCGTAAGTATCACAATTCCGCCGCAGCACGATTCCCAAATATTACCTTTGGCGTCGACCTTCATCCCGTCGGTGATCCCCGGAAGCGGGTCCTTCGTTTTGTCCATGATCACTTCCATGTTTTTGACGTCGACGGTATCGTCCGGCAATACTCTATATTTCCTGACAAGGCGTACGCCATTTGCATACAGATACTTTTCGTCGGGAGAAAGTGCGAGTCCGTTCGCGCCTTCGACATTCTTGGCAATCGCTATGGTCTTGCCGTTCTTCCACATGAAAACACCAGGGTAATCAATGCCCACTTCAGGGTCCTTGCATTGCAGGCGCAGGCCGCCACAATTAGGCCCATCGGTGAAGTAAATCGCGCCATCCTTCTTTACGATGACATCGTTCGTGCTGTTGAATTTCTTGCCGTCCACGGTTCCGGTAAGTTGGATGCGTTTACCGTTCTTTTCGATCCGGTCAAGGCTCCGGCCGCCCCAGGTGGCTATGACCAATCGTCCCTCGTTGTCGAGTGCAAGGCCATTGCACCCGGGCAAGTTAAATCTCTTGTAATCCGGATCTGTCGGCGGTTTCCCATTGGTCTGGATAAACCCGTGCCTCCAGGTGTCCCATCCGGTATAGCCACAGTTATCTAAGTACAAGGAAAGCTTGCCATCCATTGTCAGCTTCAAGATCTTGTTCGCCGCCATCTCGGCGAATAGCCAGTGTCCACTGTCCTTCCCCTGCGGCACCCAAACAATCCCCTCAGTAAAATAAAAAAAATCTTTAATCACTGGTTCCACCTGCGCGTTCGTATCAATCAACTCATCCATCCCCGGATCCATCTTGAGGATTCCCGTTGGGGTCTGGGGCGCCGTCTGGGCATATAACGAGCCGAACCCTAATCCTGCAAAAAGAAAGCACGTCAAAAGTAGCCGAAACTTTTTCATAAGCGCCTCGATACGACGGAATTGCATTCGAGCAGCTGGCGACCTTTACACCGCACGCTGTATGGCGTCAAGTCCCGAAAAGCGACTTCTCGGAGCTCGGCCGCAAAGCGATGCCGGGTTTCACCCGTGGGGCGGGAATTTTCCATGAAAATTCCAACTCAGCGCAAATTCGTATGGAATAACTGGGGACGTCCTCCACGCGACCACGCCGGAACGTCAATGAAATTCCGCGCACCGAAGGAATTATTACAAATTTATTTCCAGACGTCCCTGTCCCACTGATCGAATCCAGCCATGCCAGCTCTAGTGAATTGTGACTTTCTGGACATTCCACAGGACGGCGGAGCCCAGGTAGAGAAGGTTGGCGGACGGGCAAGTGATTTCGTGGACCAGGCGGCCATTGTCGTCCTCGCCGCGACCCAGACTGGTCTGCGCCCAGCCGAGCACCTTTCCATCCATACTCAATTTGTAGATTTTGCCCGTGGTTCCGTCGGCGCTGAACAGATATTGGGGAGAGCCTGGGCTTACGCAGATGCCCCACGGCGAACCCATCCCGGTGTAGGTTGTCTTATAGTTTAAGTCGCTGTCGTAAACCTGGATGCGGCTGTTATTTCGGTCGGCGACGTAAATGGTGTCCTGGGCGTCCGCGGCGATGCTATGCGGAATCCTGAACTGATCCTGGCCGGTGCCGTAGGTTCCCACTTCCTTCAGCCAATGGCCGCCCGGCGTGATCTTGACGATGCGCGAGTTGCCGTAGCCGTCGGAGACATAAACATTGCCCTGCGAATCCCAGGTCACATCGGTTGGACGGTTGAATGTGCCGATCGTTCCGACCGGATGTGGGTCCCTGGCCCTCCCGCCGGCATTGTTGAAGCCCGTGCCCCCGTGTTCGAGAAATTCCTCGAGGTAATCGATGGCCTCCGGCGTCCGGCCAAACTGCGCCTGAGGCACGGCCTGCGGATCAAACTTGATGATCATTCCGGAGCCCTCGTCTACCATCCACACGTTGTCGTTTTTATCAACGCGGACGGAGTGTGCGAAGGACGCGGCATAATTATGGGGGCCCCACTGTTTAACGTATTTCATGTTTTGGTCGAACTCGAACAGCATGGCGGCCGTTCCCCCGCGCGCAATTCCCTGAGGGTTCGTGCGCGAGTATACAAACAGGTGGCCTTTTGAATTTGTGGAAACCCCCATCGTTTCGCCCATCGTCATGTCGGGGATGAGGAGGTCAAGGAATTCGTCAGTGATCTGCATTTTTGGAATGGTTTTTTCAAGCTCCGTTTGTTGGGCAATCTGCTCCTTAGTGGAAATCTGAGCTTGGGCCTGCTGTGGCAAGAGCACGCCTGCGACACTCACCGCGCCAAGCAAACAGAATGAAGACAGTATGCGGAATCGCTTCATGGAGTGAACTCTCCTTCTCGAAATGAACGTCCGGCCGGGGCATACCCGGGCGGTTTTACATTGCAAACCGAACGGATCAGCCAAACGATTGGTCTTCACCCGAAATGTCCGATGGATGCCTTTGGCTTGTGTATCGTAGGCTTCGGCTGCCTTGGATATAACGAATTTGCTTCCAGAGCAAGCCGTTGTAGATTTGGATGGGGTTCGGAACTAGAGAGAAGATGGCCGACCCACCAACCTTCAATCCCGCCGCAGGTGTTACTGCATCGGAGCGATACTTAGGGGAATTGTGCAAACGATCGTTCCTATACCTCTGGAGTTTCCTGGGAATCCCTTCGCATCCGCTCGAACAAGTTGTATCGGTCATGGGGCAGAGAATATCACCATCCCCCGGCGAGCCAGTGCCTGAGAAGGGGTGTGGCGCAAGTCGTTCCGGCGGACCATTCCATTGGCCGGCGCCTTGACCTGAGAAGCTGACATTTCGGGGCTCGAGGACGAAAAGGAAGTCACACACGGCAAAATCGAGCGATGAGATAACTGCGGTCACAGCGATCGTCTTTACTCTGGCCTAATCCCGGATTGAAAATGAACATTTGACCCCACTTTCGCTCAATCGACAGCTGGGTGGGAGCCGGGACCGTGTCTGCGGCCGATGTTCATATAACATCTGGGGCCACTTCGTGTCAAACCACCCGCTAGCTACCACTATCCCGGTGACTAGAAGTTATCTCATAAACACTTTTAAGCCGTTGTTCGATTGCAAGTTATGCGAAACAGAGTAAATCAGATGCATGGACCTCACCGACGCCCAGTGGGCGTTTCTGGAACCGCACTTTCGTCCGAAGCGGCGAAAGGATGGGCGGGGCCGACCGTGGCAGGATACCCGTGCGGTGTTGAACGGGGTGTTGTGGGTGTTACGCACGAGTGCTCCTTGGCACGATCTGCCTTCTCGTTATCCGCCCTACCAAACCTGTCATCGACGCTTCCAACAGTGGCAGCGCGCGGGGCTGTTCGAGCGTTTGCTGCAAACCCTGGCCGAAGACCTGCGCGACCGAGGAAAGCTCGATCTGAGCGAAGCCTTCATCGATGCCAGCTTCAGTTCGGCGAAAAAAGGGGCTCTGGTGTCGGCCCTACAAAACGCGGCAAAGGCAGCAAAATCATGGCAATCGCAGACCGCCATGGTCTTCCTGTCGCCGTGCACGTGGTCAGCGCTTCGCCGCATGAAGCCACGCTCGTCGAACCCACGCTCCAGCGCCGCTTCCTGCGCGAAACACCGAAGCGATTGATCGGCGATAGAGCCTACGACAGCGATCCGCTGGATCAGCGCGTGCGCCAACATCTCCAGGTGGAATTGATCGCGCCGCACCGTTGGAACCGGAGCAGGCCCGTCACTCAAGACGGCCGGGTTCTGCGCCGATACCGTCGTCGCTGGAAAATCGAGCGCCTGTTCGCTTGGCTCCATAATTATCGTCGCATCGTCACTCGCTGGGAGTACTACCCAGAGAATTTCCTCGGGATGGTTCAGCTCGCATGCGCTGTAATCCTCCTGAGGCATTTATGAGATGGCTTCTAAATATATAAAGGATGAGCTCGACGCGGCTGGAGACTCCCAACTTCTCGAAGATGCGATAAATATAATTCCGGATCGAGTGTTCCTTCACTCTCAGCCTCTGAGCGATCTCACGGTTCTTCATGCCGTCGGCGACGAGACGGACCACATCCTCCTCGCGACGCGTCAACAGGGGCATTCCCTCGGAATCGTGCAATTGAACAGGCTTGAGATGGGATAGAGCTTTTATGAGATGTTCGATGGCTTCGTTAACCAAAGCACTCGCCCTGTCGGTAAACCCAAGAGAAAGCGGGTCTTGTGTAGTACATATTGTTTGGACGTGTCCCGCGGCAAGATCATTGCGCCAGCCGCCATTTCATTTCCACGTGAACGGGAATTTCATTCTTCACGGGAAGGGCGAGGAGCGTGGGGGGATCGATTTTGAAATCCGCCAGCGTCAGAGGGATGGTTCCCGTAATCAGCGTATCGCTTCCTTTCGTAACATGCTGAAAGGCAATCTGCTTGTATTGCACCGTCTGGCCGGCGAATTGAATTTCCAAATCCGCCGGAATGATTGCCAGGGCGCCAGCGTCTTCGGGCAAACGCGTACGCACCGTGATCAGAGGAAATTGGCCGCCGCGCACCACTTGCAGCATGTGAAGGTCGCGGTTGCTGTCTCCCGAATCAAACGACTTGACAGCGACAGCGATCAGGAAATCGCACTGTCCGCTACGGCAAACGCCTTTCCCTTTGGCCGTATGGCTTACGCCTTCGGTTTGGTGCAGTGGGTGAGAAACGTGGTAGGTAAGCGTGGACTCCTCGAGAATCCATTGGTTGTCCGCGGCGGCGAGCCGCGGAATCGCCAGGACTAACAACGCCAAAATTAATTTCTTACTCACGATCCATCCCTTAAGTCAGTCCTAGAATTTGAATGACACGGACACGATTGCCGCGCAGTAAGCCGCCGCGGTTACGATTGCCACGGGGCCGTGCGCGCTCGCGATCCCATGAACTTTTTCACCTTTGCTTTTTTGATCGAAGGCGATGGCACCGAGGATCGGAGTCAGGATCATGCCCGGCCCGTGAATCCAGGCGAGCGCCTTGTGCACACGAATCTGCCCGCGACTTTGTGTCCCCGGAATCCTGGGAGCGCGAATCGCATAGTATGCGCTGATGAAATACAAATCCCCCGTCGCCGAGCCAAGAGCCAAATGCGTCCAGCGGTCGGCCGTGCTGGTGCTCCGGCCCCCGGCGCCAAAAGAAGTAGCAACCGTCGCGATCAACGGAACAGCAGCGATCAGTCCGAATCGCTGATGCATCTTCAGCATGTGCGACCGCTTATCGAGCCGTGCCTGATCTTGCGCATTTCCTTGCGTCTGAGTTGGAGAAAAACCGAGGTCTCCTAGCGATAGCACTCCAGCCAATATCACGTTCATAGTTTGCTTGGCTGCTGCGGTGATCGTCACTTTGGATTCGTTCGTGCTGAACTTTTCGGCTGAGACAAAGATCTCATAATCCCCGGGCGTGAGGTTCGACACAGTGTAGATGCCGCCCGAATCGGTCTGGGACTCCGCCGATTGACCAGTAGAGATATTCTTGACCGAGATTTTGGCGTTGGGAACGGCCGCTCCCGATTGGTCGGTGATCGTTCCGGACAGTGTGGCGCCAGCCTCCTGCGCCCGCGATGGAATTGAGAGTAAGAAAGAAAGCAGCAGAATTCCTGCTCCAAATGCGAACTTCGCCGACATCGGATTCATGAGAGGTTCTCCTCTAATGCTCATTGATGAAGGATGCACGAGACCAGAGCTGCTTCAAGCGGGCGGGATGCAAAGCGTTGGGATCGATAGTAACGCCCACCCCATAGGAGCGCGTGGCCGGGTCATAGGCCGGGGATAACCGTGACTGGGTTGTTGAAGTTATTGTTATCATCGAACACCGAATGTCGGCGGTACACGTATCCACCAACCAAGTATCCGATTGCTGAACCAACCACCACGTCCGACGGGAAATGATTCCTGCTTGTTACGCGCGCTACACTTACGCCTGTAGCAGCAGCATAAAGGGCAAGATGAAGCCACCGATGACCGGGTGTTTCGTCCACGACCACATGCGAAAACGCCCAAATGATCGTGGCATGTTCAGACGGAAACGAACCGTTCATTGTGTATATTGTCGAACCGTCGGGCCAAAAACGTCCCAGCCCCATTCCAGTGTAAGGACGTTCACGGTTAGTCGCGAGCTTGAGAACTTCCGTAACCACACTTGCGTCCGCTATAGCCTCTAGCGACAGCACACCCGTCTCACGGGCATTTTCATTCCGCGTTATTTTGCCAATTAGGTAGGCAGTTCCAGCGGCCCCGATGGCTCCATATGCGCCCAAGTTCGACAGGTCACTACTGATCCGAATACGATTAGGTGAGGTACTTACGTGCTGTAAGGTTTGAACATCATAGTGTAAGGAAACTGCAGTCGCGCCTGCGAGCGGCAGAAGCCATAGGGCGTCCCGTGGATGAAGACGTAAGGGGCTCGTCCAGATACCGGCTTGATCACCCAAAAAATCTTTCAGACAAACTTTAAGCTGCGATATGTCACAACCGGTTGGCCTAGGGTTTACCCCGCCGGAGGGATCAGGTGCGCCATCTGTAGGATCTGAAGAATCGGCTGTGAAGGGTGCAGAGATTAGACTTGCCGTTGCATCGGACGGTGCGTCTCCCCCGGGAGTTTGTATTTTGGCTCCCCTTCCCTGCTTAAGGACTTTGCCGGTAACGGCGGCGCCGGAAATAAAGGGCTTTCCGACTTTGCCGTCCTGGAACAGGACTTTATCAAAGTTAACGGTTTTACCTTCTTCAAGGGCAAGTTTTTCCACCTGGATTTTGTCGCCGTTTTTAACCAAATATTGCTTTCCGCCTGATTCAATGATTGATAACATAGTCAAAGGTGCTTAGTGAGTTGAGATTAATAGCAATAAAACTGCTTTGCTTAGTTTATCAAACTTTAGGTTTTTCGTCAACGCCCTTCTCAGAGGCGAAATCAAACAGATCCGGCACATGAGGATGCTGTTTTTTGTATAAAATTACGGTAATTAAGGCAATTATTATCATCAGCGCAAACAAAACCAAAAGAGCAATAAGCTTGCCGTAACTTTGCAAAAATATGGCTACGCCGCCAAAAACCGCGGAAATCGCGTAAAGCACCAAAACAGCCTGGCGCTGGCTAAGGCCGATATCAAGCAACCTAAAATGCAAGTGCTGGCGATCGCCAACAAAGGGGCTGCGGTGATAAACCAGACGGCGAATTATTGCCCAGGCAACGTCCAGAATCGGGATCCCCATAACCAATAAAGCCGTGGCGATTTTGGCTCCCAAAATAATGGCCAATACCCCGAGCATAAAACCAATCAGGGTGCTGCCCCCTTCGCCCAAAAAAATTGAAGCAGGGTTAAAGTTATAAACCAAAAATCCCAAAATGCTGCCGGCAAATATTACGGCGATGCTGGCGGTAATCGGCTGGTTGACTTTGTAAGTTAGCGATAGCGCGAACATGGTTAGCGCGCCAATTAGTCCGACGCCGCTGCAGAGCCCGTCCAGCCCGTCTAAAAGTTTTGTGGTAAAAATCATGCCCATCATCCATAACCAGACGAGCACCGCAGACAGCGAATAGCGAACGGCGAATAGCGAGTAGTTGTAGCCAATAAATACCGGTGAGCCAAAGGGGTTGCTGATTTGCGTAATGCCTACGCCGATGCCCGAGAAAACTACAATCAGCGAAGCCAGGGCCGGGAACAGCCATAAAATTTTTGGCGGCAAGTTAAGGCTGTCGTCAAAGGCCCCGCCGATTATTAACACCAGCCCGCCAAAAATAATCCCGTAAAAAAATCTCATCGGGATTATATTAAAATCCGGATGCAAAAATTTGATATAAGTTAAGAGAGATATCAAAAATCCCAGATAAATAGCCGCCCCTCCCAAAAGCGGCGTGGGGCCCGGGTGCATCTTGCGGGACTGGTTGGGCAAATCTAAAACTTTCCTTCGCCGCGCAAATTTTTTCACAGCCGGCGTAATAAGCAGGGATAAAATAAAGGTTAAAAGAAAAAAATATAAATAATCCATAATGACAAAATAATTAACGGGGTTTGCCGGCATCCTTTTTTTGAAACCAAAAATATAGCCAGAGCCAAACCATCACCGCAGCTAAAGATAATTTCCACCCATATCCGTAGGCAAAGCTATTTGGGTGATAACGGATTGATATTGAATTTTCTCCGGCCAAAACAGGAATAGCCCTAAGTCCCATGGCGTCTTGAGCCGGCACGAGCTGGCTGCCGAGTTCCGCAAACCAGCCCGGATAATAGTTATCGGTCGTCACCAGGTATCCTCCGCTAGGCGCATTATAAACTATATTTTCCGTGCCGTCTTCTAAAATGGTAAAGCCTAAAGCCGGGGTAATAACAGCCAGATTCTTACCTTGCTGGGCATCAGCCAGCTTGGCGGTTAAATCGGTTAAATTATTGGCTTTAACCGTAAAAGCCCGAGGCAATGGGTTATCGAGTTTTAAGATTGCGTAATTGTTGTCATTGAAGGCCAGAGTTAAATCAGCCATATGGGACGGGCTGGGACGGTGACGATCCGGTCGAGGTGTTCGGGAAGGGGTTCGGCGGGTTGGGGTTCGGCGGGTTGGTCACCACCGCGGTGGGGGCGGAGTCCACCGTCACCGCGTAGGGCAGCTGGTCGGTCGGGTTGACGTCGGCGGTCACCTCGAGCTCGAGCGTCGAGCCGAGGTCGCCGGGCTGTACGACGTACTCGGCGCTGGTCGCGCCCGAGATCGGTTCGCACTCGGTTCCGTCGGCCTCGCACTGCATCCACTGGCGCGACCAATAGGTCTGCGGGCTGGCCCAGGTGCCGACGCTCCCGGCCAGGCTGGAGCCGACGGTGGCGCTGCCGGCGATCGTCGGCGGGCTGGTCGCCTTCGCCGGCAGGGGGATGATCGGGTTGGTGGGCGAGGAGGTGAGCGGCTGGGCGAGGCCGTTGTCGTTCTTACCGGTTGTCTGCACCTCGAGCTCGTCGCCGCCGTCGGTCGCGGTCACCCGGTAGCTCGCGGACGTCGCGCCGAGGATCGCAGCGCAGTGGTCGCCGTTTGAGTCACAGCGCAGCCACTGGTAGAGAACGGTGTTGGCCGGCGGGTTGTAGTACCAGCCGCCTCCGGTCGGGTCGCTCGGGTCGGCGGGCGGCGCGGTGAGCTTGTCGCCCTCATTGGGCTGGGCGATCTCCCCGGCCGGGTCCTCGATCTGCGGCGGCTCCCGCTGGGTGGCGCCGGGAGCGGCCGGCGCAGCCGCGACGGGCCCGGCCACCACCGAGCTCGCGGTGTAGGGGACGTTCGGGAAGCTCGGGAAGTCGTTGGTCGCCGTGACCACCTCGCGGATGTACTTGCCGTGGTCGGCGCTCGCCAGCGAGTACTCGGGGTCGGTGGCGCCGTCGATGTCGGTGCAGCTCGAGCTCGACGACGTTGGGCAGCGCTGCCACTGGAAGGTGTAGTCGATCTGGGGCGTACCGGTCCAGATCCCAGGCGTGCCGACCAGCTCGGTGCCGACGTCGAGCGGCAGGGTCGAAGCCTTGGCCCAGCTCGGCCGGTCGGCCGGCGTGCCGTCGTTGGCCGGCGGCTGCAGGGTGAGCGAGAATCCGCCGCCGCCTGCGGTGCCGGCGAAGATCGTGCCCGGCACGCTGGTGAAGCTGGACAGCGCCCAGACGATCGTGTGGCCGCCGAGGCCCTGCTCGGTCACGTGGCGCCAGATCGGGGTCCCGCCGATCTGCGCGGACTTGCCGCCGGTGCCTGGGATGATCACGTCGGAGACGGTCCCCACCCACACGCCGTCATAGGTGGCGAAGGACAGCCGCGTCGAACCCGACGCGGAGAACTCCTGGAGCGCCCGGACCTGGGTGTTGCCGAGCGGCTCGCCGTTGGGATCGCCGTTGATCGACTGCCAGCTCGTGCCGCCATCGAACGAGCGGTAGATACCGTTGGTCGTGGTCAGTGCGTAGACGATGGAGCGGGTTGCCGCTGTCCTCGACCACGTTGAAGGTCGTCGCGGTCACAGGGATGCCGTCGTCGGCCAGCGTCCACGAGGAGCCGCCGTCGGTCGAGCGGAAGATGCCGTTGGTGGACGCGGCCCAGACCACAGGGCCGATGCTGGCGAAGTTCCACACCGTGGTCCCCGCCGGCATGCCGTTGTCGGCCAACGGCGGCTTCCACGTCTGGCCGTCGTCGGTGCTCGTGTAGACACCCTCCGAGTACGCGCCCGCCAACAGCCTGCCGCTCACCGAGGCGACGGTCTCGACCGCGTCGTTGAGCTTGGTCGGGTTCTGCGGGTCGGTCTCGGGGCCCTGAGCGAGCGGAGAGACCAGCTGCCCGCCAGCGAGTCCGGCGCCGAGAACAGGCCGCCCGAGGTCGAGGCGAGGACGTTGCCGCTGTGGAGCAGCAGCGCATAGACCGAGTACGAGCTGCCGCTGCCGTCGCCGGAGCTGAGACCGCCTGAGTACTGCAACCAGGTGAGGCCGTCGTTGAGGCTGCGCCACACGCCGGCGCCGTCGGTGGCCGCGTAGACCGTCGTCGGGGGCGTGCCGATGGCGAACTCCGTGACCCACTCGGGGTCGATGCTGGGGTCCCGGGCTCGACACAGCGGCCAGCCCCTGCAGCTGCGTCCACTTGCTGAGGCCCGCCTGCGCCGGCGACGCCGCGACGGCCAGGGCGGCGGTCGTCAGCAGGGTGGAGAGGGCAACGGCGACGCGGTGTGGTCTCATGGCACCGACGCTACGCGCGCCGCGACCGCCAGTCAATACGCTGACACCAACACTACGATCGCGGCGACGAATCATCACGCGCCCGCCAAATGCGCCGAACTCGTCTTCGCCTTCGCGACCCAACGGCCGGGCGAGCGCTGGCAGATGCCCAACGCCTGCCTCCCGCATCGGCGCAGCCTTCAGCGACCGTCACGTCGGTGGCCCGAGAATCGAGACCGCCCGCCACCAGCCGCATATAACCATCGCGACCGACGACTGCTTCTTCGGCCAGCCCGACATCGCCGAGCTCACGATCGAGTTGGCGACATCTCGATCACCACGGGCCAGCGGTTCGGCCGCGCAACGCCGGGAACAGATGCGGCGCGCGGCGCCGACGTCAGCCCTGCCTCTTCGTGCCGGGTTCGAGTCCCATCGCACGACGATTCTGTCAAGGCCGGTTGAAAACTAGGCCCGCGGCGCCCGTTGAAAACTGGGCCAGTAGAGGGTTGGGTGTGCGGCGGCGTGCCCGATCACCAGTCACTGAGACACGAGATCGGCTTCGTGTCTCAATCAGCGGCGCTGCGTCAGGCCACCGCAGCCCCAGGTACCACGCCATTAGCAGGCATGTGGGGTATCCATTAACCCGACCGCCACGGGCGTTCGGCGGGCGGCCGCTCGATGCTCGGCGGGTGCCCGCGGGTGACCGGTGGGGTGCGTGGCCGAGTCCCTGGCCGAGGAGCGGCGATGAGGTCGCCGTAGCGGACGGGCTCGTGGTTGACGGCGAGCTCGAGCACGCGGTAGAAGACCAGCCCGCGGCTGCGCGAGTGGCGCCGGTTGAAGCGGAAGACGAACTCGTTCAGATAGCTGGGCAGGTGTGCGTCGTCGACCGACCCCTGGTGGGTCCCGAGCAGCCAGCGCTTGGCCAGCGAGGAGACCTTGTGCACGCCTGGCAGCAGCCTCAACGCCTCCGGCCCCGACGCGCCAGCGTGGCGCTGATGGACGTACATCTCCCGAGTCGCTGGCCGGTAGGGCTGCCAGCCGTCGGTGATGACCGTCGCGCCCGGCGGCTTGACGTTGTCCGTCAGGAACTCCCGCAGCGAATCCGCGGACCCATCGCTGATCGGCGCCATCCGGCAGCGGCCGAAGCCCGTGGGGTCGATCCGCTCGACAGCGACGCCCACCATCACCTTCCTGCCCTTCTGACGCCCCCGCGGAGCCCCAATTCCTCGCCGCCGATATAGGTCCAGTCGACCTCCACGCGGCCTCGCAGCCGCTCCCGGCCCGGGCGCACAAGCACCGAGCGCAGGCGGTGCAGCATCGCCCACGCGGTCTGGTAGGAGCCGATCTCTTCTCAAGCGACCGCTTCAGACTCAGCGCTGAGATCCCGTCCTTCTGCGTCGCGAACAGCCAGCAGGCCGTGAACCAGACCGTCAGCGGCGTTCGCGTGCGGTCGAAGATCGTGCCCGCCGTCGGCGAGCTACGCTCACCGCAGCCCGAGCACTTGTACCGACCGTCGGCGATCCACCAGCCCCCCGCATGCCCGCAGCCCGGGCACACGAACCCCCCCGGCCAGCGCAGCCACTCAAGGTAGTCCAGGCAGTCGGCATCACTTCGAAACCAGGCCTGAAACTCGCCCAATGAGCGCGGGTAGTGCTTTTCGGTCTGGGGACCGGCGATCCCCGCAGTCTAGTCCGGTTAAATGGATACCCCACTAGCAGG